>CALSLT010000030.1 GCA_943787265.1 uncultured Planctomycetaceae bacterium
CAGTTGTCCTTGACGCGTTCGGCTCGGCCAGTCATTGAGGACGACGGCGACGGAATCCAGCAGACTGGTGTTCCTCGATTTCGATTCAGGAACGGACTTCTTCTTCGATCACTTCTACCCGCAGATCCGAGCGCGACGCGATTCAAATGCGACTGGAAGATGTCTACTCTGAATTCACAGTTCAGTTCACTCAGACACGCCCCATATTTGGACTGTTTTCGACGATCTTTATCAACCAGCCTCCGACTGGCGGCCTGGCTCAAGAGATTGACTTCCGGAACTTGAACCTCGGTCTGAACGCGACAGTCGACGTCAACAATCTCCTCGGTGGTTTCGGAGATCCCCCAGCAACGAGTTCCAACTTCGTCGAACTGACCGCAAAGATTGTCGCGCATGAGCTGGGACATCTGATGGGGCTACGCCATCGCGATGCCTTTGGTCCGATTGGATCGGGCATCGGCTTCCAACCAGGCCGGGCCGCTTACACTCCACCATACCCTGGCCCTGTCGCAGCAAACGAGACCAATCGTCACATAATGGGCTCCCCCGCTGCGACCGGCGAGAGTCTACAAGACGCGATCTCTGGGCAATATTTCGGTGCAAGGTCGGCGGTCAAACTGGCGTTCTTCAGTTTTCAGGGGCAGGTTCTGGGAGAACAGTTTGGCACTCACGACACGCCACTGACCTCGCAACCGATCACTCTTTCCAACCTGGTCGTCCCCAACACGGAGATGACCGGAAGCCTGGTTGGACTCGAGTTTGACGTTGAAGCCACGGTCGTGACAGGTGCAGTACAAGGTGCTGGCGAAGTGGACGTTTACTCGTTCGATGCGACAGCGGGCCAGGTCCTGAATATGGAATTGATGTCGAGCGTCCTGGCGTCGAGTCCGCTGCCACGGTTCACTCAGGCATTCGACACGATGATTTCTGTGGTTGACGCATCGGGCACCGCAATTCCTTATTACGCCGGCACCGCGATCAACGACAACGAGTTCGAATCGACAGATTCAATTCTGATCGACCTGATCATCCCAGCGGACGGCACGTACTACATTCAGGTTGAGTCTTCCACGGGGCTGGAAGTCGGGCAGTACGAGCTGTTCGTTTACAACTTCGAAGCCAACACGCCTGCTGCCGCCCCCGGTGGTGGAACGCTCATTCCTCCCACCGCGAGTGTCACTTTGATCGGTGGTGCGGGACCGGATTCGCTTAGCGGCACAGACAACAATGACCTCCTGATCGGCAACGGCGACGCCGACAAGTATCACGGCAGTCCGGCGGAGATGACACCGTCTATGCGGGCAGCGGTGCGGACTCCGTCGATGGTGGCGATGGAAACGACCGGCTGCTTGGCCAGGGCGGTCGTGACACGATTACCGGCGGCGAAGGAAATGACTTCATCGACGGCGGGACAAGCTCCGACTTCATTTACGGAGACGACCTCGCCGGAACATTATCTGGCAACGACACGATTACCGGCTCAGCCGGAGCTGACTTTATCGCTGCAGGCATGGGCGACGACATCGTCTACGGCGGCAATGACAACGACACGATCTTTGGCGAAGACGGTCAGGACACGATCTTCGGCCAGGGCGGCGACGATGTCATTAATGGTGGAATAGGCGACGACTCAATTGTCTGGAAGCAGGATGGCGCCGACGTGATCGACGGCACTGACGGCCGCGATCAGGTCGAAGTTCGAGGCACATCCAGCGTCGACACAATTTCGGTCGGACAATCAGGAAGCACGCTGACAGTGACCGGCGGTGGCTCCACCCTCAACCTTCCGAACGCGATGCAGGACTTCGCTAACGGACTGGAAGAACTTGTGATTAATGGAGCCAACGGTGCCGACGTAATCACAATTGCCGATATCAACAATGTTGGATCGATCCTGATCACGGCCAACGGGCAGAATGGCGACGATATCATCAGTGCTGCCGGAGCCATGCTCGGCGTTGCCAACCTTCAACTGGACGGTGGCAATGGCAACGACACTCTGACCGGTTCCGCCGGAAACGAAACTCTCCGCGGCAGCGCAGGTGATGACTCACTGAGCGGTGGAGATGGTGACGACACACTTATCGGTGGCGACGGCCAGGACGCACTCAACGGCGACGGCGGGCTCGACATCCTGCAAGGCAACTTCGGCAATGACACGCTCAACGGCGGTGATGGTGACGACACGCTCGAAGGTAATGAAGACAGCGACATCCTCAACGGTGCTGCCGGCAACGACTCGATAGAGGGCGGACTTGGCGACGACATTCTCGATGGTAAGAGTGGGAACGACATCCTGCTCGGCGGGGTCGGCAAAGACATCCTGCTCGGCGGAGCCGGTCACGACACGCTCGACGGCGGCCGAAATCAAGACACGCTGCGAGGCCACAGCGGTCACGACAAACTCCGCGGAGATCACGGCAACGATTCAATCTTCGGAGCGGCAGGAAACGACACCATCGACGGTGGCGACGGCGAAGACACCATCGATGCCGGCAGCGGTAACGACGGAATCGTTGGCGGCAACGGAAATGACCAGATCAACGGGATGGCTGGTAACGACACCATCCTAGGCGGCGATGGCGACGACGCAATCTCTGGCGGTGCCGCTGCTGACACATTGCTTGGTCAGGACGGCGACGACGGCATGAGCGGCAACGGAAGTTCCGACGTACTTGACGGCGGAGAAGGCGTCAACAATCTGTCAGATGCAGACCCACTGGTAGACAGAATCTTTACGTCCGGCATGCCGTTTGAACTAACAACGGAGATTCTTGCGAACGTTGACGCGAGTAACTGATCGCAACGGCGGCCTGATAAAACATCGCGAGCAGCAGCCCCTGGGCATGCTGCTCGCGCCGCTTCTTTTTTGCTAATCGGTCCGGCGACCTTACTCGTCCATGATCTGCTTTTCTTTGTCCGCCGCGGCAGAGTTGATCATGCCTTCAAACTTCTTCGTCAACGTCTGAACTTCATCCTTGGTCGTGTCTCGCTGATCTTCGGACATTGACTTGTCCTTCTCAGCGCTGTCGGCGTGTTTGTTAGCGTCACGACGAATATTGCGAACGGAGACTCGTGAGTCTTCTGCGAACTCTTTCGTCCTTGAAACGAGCTGTTGCCGACGTTCTCGTGAAAGCGGCGGAACGTTCAGTCGGATGACTCGCCCGTCGGACATTGGAGCCAAACCAACGTCGCTGGACTGAATCGCCTTGACGATTTCGTTCATCGTCCCGGCGTCGAATGGGCGGATGAGAATCTGCTGTGGCTCAGGTACCGTGATATTCGCAACCTGCTTCAACGGAGTCTGCGATCCGTAGTAGTCGATGCGGATCGAGTCAACCAGACCTGGCGTTGCTCGGCCAGTACGAAGGCCCGTCAACTGTTCGGTGAATACGGTGACTGCTTTTTCCATTCGCTCTTCGGCGTCGAGAAGAATTTCGTCAGCGTCCATGATGTATTCCTTGCACGTTTTCGATTTCGAAAGATGTTGGATTGTGAGAGTGTTTGACTAACCGCGGCTGAATTGTTGCTGCCGGCACGGCAAGGTTCAACGCCGCGAAGCGTAAATGGTCGGCTCCGCAACGTGAGAACAAGGCTGATCGTTAACCAACGCGTGTGCCGATTTTCTCGCCAGCAACGACGCGTTCCAGATTGCCTTCCTTCTGATAGTTGAAGACGACGATCGGGATGTTCTGCTCCATGCAGTGGTGCATGGCTTGAGCGTCCATGACCTTCAAATCCTGCTTCAGCACTTCCTGGAACGAAATATCGGAGTACTTGACCGCGTGTGGATTCTTCTCGGGATCGTCCGAGTAAATACCGTCGACACGCGTTGCCTTGAGAACGACGTCCGCTTCAATTTCTCGAGCCCGAAGTGCGGCTGCGGTATCTGTTGTCACGAACGGGCTGCCGGTTCCGGCGGCCAGAATAACAACGCGGCCTTTCTCGAGATGCCTGACACAGCGACGGCGGATGAACGGCTCCGCAACACCTTCCATTCGGATGGCCGTCTGCAATCGCGTTGGCACGCCCGCGTTTTCCAGAGCGTCCTGCAGAGCGAGCCCATTAATACACGTTGCCAGCATGCCCATGTAGTGAGCGGTCGGCGGGTTGATCGTTGCACTGAATGCCGCAAAATCGCGACCGCGAAGAATGTTTCCGCCACCGCAGACAATGGCGACTTCCACGCCGGTATCGTGGATGCGACGAATTTGTTGAGAGACGCTGGAGACCTCGGCCATCGTGATGCCGGATTCGCCGCTACGACAGAAACTGTTGCCGCTAAGTTTGAGCAGCACTCGCTTGTAGGTCGCTCCTGAACTCTCGGAAGAAGGGCTTTCCGACTCAGACATCGTTCATCTCCGGTGTAAGAATCCGTTCTCGACGCCGTCGTTCGCGCCGCTTGTGCGAAGGTTAGCGAGATGATCGACGAAGGCCAGTGACCCTACGAAACGAGGGGCAGAAGATCAGATCTCCTGCCCCTCGAATTCGATTGAGCTTGGCCAGCGACACCGTTCAGGCATCACCGCAGGGCACTAGTTACCCAGTGCCCAACGTGTGAAGCCAACTGCTTTGTAGCCAGATTCGGCAAGTGCCTGGCTGACCGTTTTTGAGTCGTCTTTGGCGAACGCCTGGTAAGTCAGCACGCCTTGATCAACGTAGTAATTCTTCATTCGACCATCGACGATTTTGTCGACGATGTTGTCCGGCTTGCCAGAAGCTTTTGCTTCTTCGGTCAGCCTCGCTCGTTCGGCATCGACATCTGCTTGAGACAGGTTGTCAGTGGTACAGAATGCCGGGCTCAACGCAGTGATGTGCATCGCGACGTCACGCAACAGTGCCGGATTAGAAGTTTCACCTTCAGCCTGGAACAGAGCTCCGTTTTTACCATCGTGGTGAACGTAGCCGTTAACCGGTCCAGCAACGCGAGCGAGTCGTCCAACGACGATTTTCTCACGAATCTGGTTCGTCATCTCTTCCCAGACGTCCTGCAATGTCTTGCCGTCAACTTCTGGAGCAGGCTGGCTGAGCAGTTCTTCTGCTGTTGCAGCACCTGGGCCGTTCAACAATTGATCTGCACACTGGCGAGCAAAGGCCTGGAATTCTTCGCTGGACGCAACCGGAGCCGATTCGCACTGAACTTCGACCATCGCTCCTTCACTGCCGTCTTCCTTGATGGCCGTTTGGATGAGTCCTTCAGTTGTCTCATTATCTGCTCGTTTGAGCTGAATCTTTTTAAACTGCTCTCGGAGGATCTCAATGGCTTTTTCTTCGTCGCCATCAGCGGCAACGAGTGCCTTTTTGCAGTCCATCATCGGGAGTGTTGTTTTTTCACGCAGCGCCTTAACGGCGGCGGCTGTTACTGCAGCCATGTCGAATTTCCTTTTGCTGGTTATCGGTTGAAAGGTGGAGAGTGCCGCTCCGAGCAGAATCCCTTCCGGTACGGCAGCACGGGTATGAGCAACTTGAACTCTCGGCGACCTCGCAGTCGCCATCAGACACAAAGAAGTCCATCGGAGTTCAGAAGCCAGCAACTCGGCGACAATCTTCGCCGAGTTGCGGCCAAATCTATTGAGCAATTACAGGCTTGGAACGGCCTTTGGTTCTTCTTCAACGGCTTCCGCTTTGTCGGCCTGCGGCAATGTGCCACGACCTTCGTTGATGCCGGCGACGAGCTGTTCCAGGATAAGACGGATTGATCGAATGCTGTCATCGTTGCCTGGAATCGGCAGGTCGACAGAATCCGGATCAGAATCTGTATCGATCAGAGCGACGACTTTCACGCCCATGAGTTTGCACTCGTGGATGCAGTTCTTTTCAGCCTTCGGATCAATCACAACAACCGCTTCAGGAATTCGGTTCATGTTCCGAATGCCTTCGAGGTTTCGTTTGACCTTCTTGAACTCGCGACGCAGCGTCGACTGTCGCTTTTTGGAGTATCCGGCCAGTTCTCCGCTTGTTTCGAGGTTTTCCAGCTCTTCCAGCCGCTTCAATCGGCCGCGAATGGTTCGGAAGTTGGTCAACATTCCGCCGAGCCAGCGTTCTGAGACGTATGGCATTCCGCTTGCTGCTGCGGCTTCCATAACCGGCTCAGCCGCCTGTCGCTTCGTGCCGACAAAAACGATCAGGCTTCCCTGCGAGGCGACCTTTTTCAGGTACTGCTGTGCTCGCATGAGCCCGCGGACTGTCTCTTTAATATCAATGATGTGAATCAGGTTGCGGCGACCATAAATGTAGGGACGCATCTTTGGATTCCATCGACTCGTGCGGTGTCCGAAATGAACACCAGCTTCAAGCATCTCCTTAACGTTAATCTTCAGCATCAAATCATCCTTTGCCGTTATCCGGCCGCAACGATTTCGTCGCGTGTTCACACTTCGTCCGGGAGAGAAACCGACGAGGCTTCCGTCCCACTCTTATCCACCGATTGTGGACAAACGATGTCCAGAAAACGGAGCCGGAACCCAAGTGAAAGTCTCTGGTACCAGCCAACGAATCTCGCGAACCTCTGAATCAAAGGTTCGGCAACGAAACTCGTCGAAGAAGAGCAGAAGCGTTGTGGTCATCCACGAAAGCGACTTCTGAATTCACCGTCCGCCACGGCGGCAGACGAATCGCGGCAAATGCTAGCCACATCAATACTTTGCGTCAAACGTCGACTCCAACGGCCCGGTGCCTGGCAAGAGGTTCAGGAAGGTCACCGGTGCCGACCTTTTGACTCAGCGGCGGCGTGATGATAAAGCGGCTGCATTGCCCGCAGACGATCCGGAACGTGTACCGGAACGAGAACTAATTATCGGCTTCTTCGACGGAGTTCTGAAATGCCCGTTCAACGAATTATTCTGACAGATACGGACTCCGGCGAAGTTCTGAAGACCGGCCGCGTGGATGCGTCATCCGGCGTCGCACTTTCCGGAGCCGCTGACTGGTCGATCTCTAAACGGACGCTCAGCGGCGGGCCGTCGGACGGTGTCGACGTTGTCGATCTGAACAATGGCGAACTGTCGATGTCGATTCTGCCGACGCGGGGCATGGGATTATGGCAAGGTTCATATCACGGAATCCCGATCGGTTGGAATTCGCCAGTCGCTCGGCCAGTTCACCCCAGCCTGGTGAATCTTGAAGCTCGCGGCGGGCTAGGTTGGCTCGGAGGCTTCAATGAGCTGATGTGCCGTTGCGGTCTTTCGTTCAACGGCCCACCAGGCATCGATCGCGTTGTCGACGAAAATGGAAACGCCACTGAATCTGAACTCACTCTTCACGGCAAAGTCGCCAACATTCCGGCACATCACGTGTCTGTTGAGATTTCGGACGAGGGGCCAGGAACGCTCAGCGTCACCGGAGTCGTCGAGGAAACGATGATGTTTGCCCCGGCTCTGCGGCTTACGTCCACCGTGTCGACCGAAGCCGGCTCAAACGGCATCACCGTGAAGGATGTCGTCACAAATATTGGAGGGCAGCCGGCCGAGCTGCAGATGCTCTATCACACAAACATTGGCCGACCGTTCCTCGGCGAAGGCTCGAAGTTTGTCGCGCCGGTCGCCGAAGTCGCTCCGCGAGACGCACATTCCGCGAAAGGTCTGGACTCGTTCGACCAGTACGGGGGTCCGGTCGCCGGTCTTCCCGAAGAAGCCTTCTTCTTCGAACTGATCAGCGACTGGAAAGAACAAACTCAGGTGCTGCTGAAAAACGCCGAAGGCGACCGAGGCCTCAGCATGAGCTTCTCGACGAAACAGCTTCCGTGCTTCACCCTTTGGAAGAACACCCAGGCAGAAGCCGACGGTTATGTAACCGGTCTGGAGCCCGGCACAAACCTGCCTAACCTGAAAACGTTCGAGCGAGAACGCGGCCGCGTCATCACGCTCGCTCCGGGCGAGTCCTACGAAACGAGCTTCGAACTCCGGGTCCACGACACTCCCGAAGGCATCGCTCAAACGGAAAAGCAAATCCGAGCGTTGCAGACTTCGCACCCACAACGCCACGAAACTCCGATCGATCGTTTCTCGCCAAGTTGATCGTCAGTCTTCAAGAATGAAATTCAGATGGCGGCTGCCGTGCTTGCGGATCGAACCTGTCGCCAGGTTTCCGTCGTCGTACTTCTGGTCGATCGCCAGCCAGACATCCGCATCATAGTTATTGTCGCGAATGGACATCGCTGCCGTGGCTCCATAGCCATTGTTCCAGTCGTAAACTCCGCCAATCGGGACATCGTTCTCAAAGACGTTTGAGCGGAGGTATGGTTCCAGCTCCGGCGGCATCTGACCATTGTTGACGTCATCGGGCCAGTATCCGTTTTTCGCATGGAAGTACTGAGCCGCGCGTTGAGCAGCCTGAACGCTGGTGACAGTCGTTTCGATTCGCGCATCGTCAGTCCACGATGCCATGCGCGGAGCCGCAACTGATCCAATAATTCCCAGGACCAGAACGACGACCACCAGCTCGACCAACGTGAATCCACGCTGACCGCAATTGTGTGAACGTTGTCTGTGCTGGCGACGCATAGCTGGTTCCGACCGAGAAGTGTCCCGACCAACCTAGCTCGCCTTCGGTCAGCTCGTCGGACGGCAGTTTGACGCAAACACGCCTTTCGGGAGGCATTTCACGGTTGCACCCGGCCGAGCTGCCATGCAGCCACAACCTGTCAAACCGGTCGGTGCAATGCGAGCCTGTCTGCCAAGGATCGACGACGTTCTTTAACGTTCGAAACGTTGCGTCTGGGCCTCTGCCAAGTCCCGAACTATCTGGCTGCCGTGTGTTTCGTGAAGAACTCAACAATCGGAGTCGGATCTTTCAGTGCATGCGGGTGATGTCCGACACCCGGCTTCGCGATGACTTGAATGCTCCCACCGAGAGCCTTGTAGCGAGCCTCGATGATCGCCGAATTCTCTTCGACAGGTACAACAACATCTGCGGCACCCACAACGTGAAGAATCGGAATCTCTGCGTCGGCAAGCCGCTTCAACTGATCGACCGGGTTGCCTTTGTACTTCAACGCCTGTTCGTCGGTCAGGCCGTACGCCTTCAGGCATGCCTGCCACGCTCCACCACCGCCCTTTCCTTTGCCCTTGCCGCCTGGCCAACTCTTGAAGTCGCACACCGGCGCATCGCCGTAAAGACAAGCGACCTTTTTGGGGTTGGCGGCTGCCCAGTTGTAAATGATCAGCCCGCCACGACTCATTCCTTCCAGAGCGACCTTCTTCGCAAACCCATGCTTCGTCGTCAGCAACTCGTAAAACGCATCCCAATGTTTGACGGCCTGAGGATTCCCAAACAGGTTTCCAACGTCGCAGTAAGCAATGTGGTATCCGCGTTTCAGCATCTCAACATCGGCCTGCGGCTCATGCCCGAAGAACCTCGCCCGCCAGACCCACGGATTCCCGTCGGCAGCCTTCTCCGGCGACACGACAATGCATCCTCGCCCATCGACCTTAAAATCGTTCCGAACGAAGCCATGCCACTTCGACTCTTTCCCGGAAAAGCTCGACTCGGACAGAGCGACTTGCGATATCACACTGCAAATCAGCGCCGCGCCGAAAAGAGCAAAGACCGGCCGACCAACCAGACGCATAAATCGATGGGGCATACGACAATCCTGAATCTTCAATTGAGTTTTTAAGGCACTGCGAGAGGTGGGAAACCTCACGCGATGGTTCGTTTTTAAAAGGGCATTGCGAGGCAGAACTCTCGGAGCAAGGCAGTCACAGAATTCTGCTCTCAAGAGTTTCACTGGGTCAGACTGCCTCGAAAAGGTATTTCGTACAAGTTCCAGACAACAAGCCATAAAAACAGAAACAGCCCGGCATCCACATGGGACACCGGGCTGTTTTACTTTGATGTGTAATCGGGGAACTGACCGTTAACCGAGCGGCATTTGTTCCGGCTCGATGACGAACGGGAAGACCTTGACCGGGTCGCCTGCTTTGAGCTTGTCCTGGTACGGCAGTTGAGCGGCTCGGTCTGCGGCGAACTGAAGATGCGTCAGACGAAGTCCGGCGTAAACGTCGAGGCCGGACTCGGCAGCGACGTCAGCGAAGACTTCACCGGCGGACGCGGCATGACGACGCACTCCGTGGATGCTCTTCTCACGGACTTTCACGCCAGCGGCGGACAACTTGACGAGTCCTTTCAGAAATCGACCAACGATCGACTCGGGATTAGATGCTCGCCAGAGACGTTCCCACTCTTCGTGAGCTTCCCAATAGTACCCGCAGTTAAACAGGTCGATCGCCAGAAGGAAGTTTCGGTTCTCGTGCCACGCATCCGGGTCGAGAGCTGCCGGTGTCCGACCTTTGCGACCATGACTATGGCCTTCGGGATGCCGGATCGGGTGCGGTGTGTTGGTGGCCGGAATGTATGTGTATGGAGGAAGCATCGCGGCTGGCAACAGTCGCGGAATCTCATTCTTCTTTGGTAGGACTTCACTTACCACGGAACAGGTCTCCTCAATCATTTCAAAACAGAATGCAAGCTCAGTCAGTGCCCTGCGAATTTGCGACAAGGACGTCCGAGCAAAATCTGCCACCGTTACTGGTGATTACGTATGCGCTTGTGAATGAAGCGGAGTATCACACAGAAACTGACGGCATTCGTCAAAATCAAAACACGCTCAATGTGGCCGTTCCATCAGAGCGCTGACGATTCGCTGCACCATCCGTTAAATGCAGCAATGTCGGGCAGGACAGACGCACGGCAAATCACCGCCAGTCTGTGGAAACGCGGCCTTCCTGGTCGCGAGGTGGGAATCTCAAGGTGGGAAACCGGCAAGGATTCATCCGAAGAACATTCACCAGTACCGGCTGAGGGGCAGCATATCGAGCCAGTTCGAGAAGTTAAGATGTTCTCTGGCCAGGGAGTCCAGAATTCCCGAAATCAGGGCAAATCGACGCTTCGGCTGAGAGTACAACTCCAGGAATGTGTTCATAGGTATCCATTACGTTCTCGTATTTCGAGGCTTGTCAAACTCTGATCAGAGATCGCAGAACGCGTGCGGGACCGCGAACGGCTCACTACACTGTTCGAAGTCCTCACTTTCCCGGCATTTCGATGCTGCCTGCCAAACTTCTGTCCCTTCAAAATTGACCAACGTTGGAGCTGTCTTATGGGTCGTCTGAATCCCGTCGTGCTTGCATTCATCGCCGGAGCTGTCGTTTCGTGGGGTGTTTACGTTCCCATCGTCCATCGAGCGGCCGAACAACTTCACAGCAGCCTGCGGGCCTTCCTGTTTGTCGGAGTCGCTTATTTTCTGACCGCGGTTTTGATTCCGGTCGCGCTGATCTTCATTTTCAACTACGACCCGACGACGAAAGGGCACGTCCCTAATTTCAATATCATCCCAATGTCCTGGGGTGTCGCGGCTGGAATTGCCGGTGCCGCCGGAGCTCTGTGTGTCATCTTCGCCGCCACAAAAGCCGGCCCTGGCGGAGCACTCTACGTCGCGCCGCTCGTTTTCGCCGGAGCACCGATCATCAACACGATCGTCACCATGACGATCTTCCACCCGGTAAAGAAATTGCCCGAGTTCCCCTTCTTCCTCGGCCTGATCCTTGCCGCCGTCGGAGCCGCCCTGGTCATGCTCTACAAACCGAAACCTGAAGCACCAGCAAAACCAGCCGCCGTCACAACAGCAACAGTCAGCGACGATGCACCAGCCGCAGACTCAGAAAGTTAAACCGACAGTTCTGGTTGATTTCGCAGCCCGCTCCGCGACTTACCTCTCGCTGCTGACAGAGAGTCGGCATCACAAGACCTAAGTGGGTTCGGCTGCCGGTCGCGACCTTGCTTAGTCGAAGCTACGGCTGACCAAACGAGAAATCCCAGGGTGTCACTCCGTCGCCGGAGTAGCGGACTTCTTCGAAGTGTTGCATGAATCGACCTAGTAGTTGGGTCGGGCGTTCGAAGTAGCTGGCGAGAGCCTCTTCGACATCGGACACGTCCGCTTCTTCGTCGCGCGATAGTGAGTTCGACAGAGCAAGAATGTAGAACTGACCGGATCCCGGCAGTTTGATTTCGAACTCCCCGGTGTCCGTAGTTGTGGCCACGTCGCCACCGAGCGTTCGAATTCCGGTCTCTGCAAACTGTTGATCCTCTGCCTGGTCGCCTGATCGAAGTCCTGTGACCGAAAGTTTCGCCGTGCCTTTTCGTTCAACCGGCAACACGATGATGCGTGCACCTCGGTCGGCTTTGCGTTCGCCATTCTCCGTTCGATAGGTAAGTCGGCCGCGGAATGCGACCTGCCGTCCAGCGTCTGCCTCTTCGACAGGGGCATCCTCAGCGACAGCAGTCGCTTCAATGTCTGTCTCTAAATCCGCATGAGGCGACGAGTCGGACGAAACCGCCACGGCCGGCAGCGTCGTGGCTCTTCCGATCCAGAACCCAACAGCGAACACCGCCGCGATGATTCCAACTCCTGCCCAGATCAACCATCCTGAGAGAACCAATACTCTCGCACCGTTTGTGCCCGACAACTCCGGAGCGTTTGGCATCCCAGCAGAGTTCAGCAAGGCGGCATCTGCAACGGGATCCGCTTCCTTGACCGGCTCATCGGTAGAGTCGCCCTCAGTCACGCCAAACTCGGCCGCAGCCAGTAGCCGCTTCCACGAATTGCCCGCCTGCGCGGTGCTCCGCCACGGACGGGCACCAGTCGCGGAATCGCCTTCGTCGACAGACTCATCTTTGGGATCATCAGGCGTAATCGGCTTTTTAGCTCGAAACCGTGGCTCCATATCGATGGGCTTAGGAGCGGGCAACGGTGGCAGATCGATCGGCTCAGCCATCGTTCGAATTCCACCGCCGGCGACTGGTGCACTCTCAGATTTCTTCCCGTCAGATTCCCAGGGGTTGCCGACAATCCGCTTCATTCCATCGTCGTTGTCTTCGTCTTTCCGACCATCAATGACTCGCCCTTCGACACCAGTTCCGCCTGCGCTCATGGCGCCGCTTCGGCTCGGGTCATTCGACACGGGATTCTCGATCGACGCCAGTTCGTCGAGAGCCTGAGCCAGCTTGCTGTCGCCCATGTCGAGTCCGGGCCCAGGCAACGGCTTTATCGTGCCGTCAAGATCTGGCACTCGCAGAGTCCAGCCACACGTCGGGCAGTCAAAGACCTCGCCCGCTTTCGCGCGGGAGATACCCAGAAACTGACGACAATGCTGACAGCGAAACTTGATAGGCATCAGGAAGAGCTCTTCGAATCAGAATCAGTCATTCCACCGGTGGGCCGCTCACCCGAATCAGCACGCTCCAGCAGGATCAACACGGCCAACGTCAAATGCCCCAGCAGCGCCAGGACGTCGATCACGAAAACGCTCAGAGCAACATAAGTCAGACCTCGAACAGCCTCGCTGCCGCTGGTATCTCCGGCCCCGGAAAGAATCAGCCCGAGACACACCGACACCAGAACGACCACCAACAATACGACTGCAGCGTTGAGCAGCCACGTGATTCGTTTTCTGACGACTGAAATCTGCATCCAAGTCCCCTGAATCGACTGACTTCAGTCGTTGAGTGGCCACAGCAAAGCGAACAGCGCGCGACAGGAAGCGAGCCAGTTTAGCGGGCTCTGCGAGGCATCGCGACAAATAGCCTGCCATTCGACATCGGCACTGCCCAGCTTTCAATCATTCGTCACGTCAGCCAGAATAAACGGCTGCAATAACGCAGCGATCCACAGATGCGAAACCTGTTGGAGTCTTTCATGAGAATTGCCACGACTATGATCGCCGTTCTGCTGGCTGCTGCGACGTCGTCAAACGTCTTTGCACAGCCTGGCAACGCCCAACAGAACGTCGCGCCGGTTTTTCCGATTCCGGAACTGCAGAACTACGTTCCTGAACTCGCGCGGGCCGTCGAACTGATCGGCAACAACCGCGTCGAAGACTCGTTCAACTCGCTGAAGACAGAGCTGAACCCCGCATTCCGAAACGCCGGGGCTCAGGAAAAGTTTCGTGAGAGCTGGTTGAAACTCTTTCTTCAGGTCGGCCGACTTCGACTTGAATTCGACTCGTACGACATCGTTGGATACTACCGAGTGTCGTCGCAGTCCTACTTTCTGTACGGCATCGCGAACGGAGCGAACGGTCCGGTCATGTTTGACTTCCGAGTCTTCCGATATCGCGGACGCTGGCATGTCCACGGATTCAGTTTCAACATGGTCGGTTGGGAACGCAAACCCGTCATGCACAAAGATAGCGTGAAACTGGCCATTCCAGTGACCTACCCGTTGGGTGATCGTCCAATCGCCAAACTCGATCGCCCCGCCGCTCCGCGTGAACTTCCTCGCCAATCTAAAATCGTCGGACTGCTGACTGACGCGACAAAAACAGAATCGACATCAGCACTCCCGTAACACCTGCAAGTGGTTGCTGGTTTTCGCTGATTGCGAACTATTAGCTTTTTTGCAGCGTTGCTTTAATCAGCCGGTTCTGAAGATCACTTTCCCGCCCTGCCCCGGACATCACTCAATGAGCACACAGCTCGGCCGACTTCGTTCGGAACTAACTCGCCTTCGCAACACGCGGCAAATGATTCGCGGAATCAGCGGGCTCTCGCTCCTGCTTCAATCGGCGTTGCTGATTTTCGTCGGAGGTTTTCTTGCCGACTGGGCGCTCGATATGTCGACCGCTCAGCGATGCATCCTTCTGACCTTGATGATCGCAGTTCTGGTGTGGTCAATTCGAAAATTCGTTAAGCCCTGGTTCGGGCAGACCGACGACCTTATCGAACTTGCACTGAACGTGGAGCAACGGCACGGGCTCGACAACGATCTCGTTTCCGCACTCCAGTTCGAACAACCAGAAGCCTCACACTGGGGCTCGGCACAGCTTGAGTCGGCAGTCATCACACAGACTGCCGAATTGACGCCGCAACTGAAGGTGTTTGAAGGCCTCTCCATCCACGACTTCAAACGCCGCATGATCATCCTGGCAATTGTCGTCGCACTGCCGACTCTCGCCAGTGGATTATTCCCCGGCTACTTCTACGCTTATCTCAACCGGATGTTGGTGGGTAACTCGCAATACCCAACGGCAACTCAAATCGTTCACGTGCTAGTCAACGGCAAGGTGGCCGTTGACAGGAACGGTCGGCCAGCAACCGAATTCCAAAGCCCCTTTGGTCACCCGCTGACTTTTGAGATTCGTTTTGCCGGAGAGTATCCAGAACCATCGACATCCAGAGTTCATCTCGAAAGTCTGGACTCAAGCGTAACGACCGACGTTCGACTGGAACTGGTTTACGAAGGCGATACTCTCGACAAGACCGACGCAGCAAAACGAACTGTTGTCAAACTAGGCAGTCCCATGAAGTTGATCGGCGAGCTGCCGCGGCTGATGGATTCCGTCACGATCCAGGCATTCGTCGGCGATGCTCGCTCACCCAAAATCACCGTGCATGCAACACCGCTGCCGGTCATCGCCCCCGAGCTGTCGGTGACGCCTCCCGAATATGTTCGCGCGGTGACGGCTCCGGCCGAACGTTCTGAATCTAAAAGAGCCCTTTCCGTCATTGAAGGCTCGCGAGTTGACCTCACAATTCGCAGCCTGAACAAGGCTCTGGAAACGGTTGAGCTCACGATCGGCGAAAGCGTCTACCGACTCACACCACAAGACGCTGAAAAACGTCAGTGGACACTTGACGTTGCCAATACTGAATTTGCGGTTGTCTCTGAAACGCTTCGTTACCAGATTCAAGCGACCGATCAGGAAGGGCTTCAGCTCGAAACTCCGATTCACGGGACGATCCGTCTACGAACAGATCAGCCGCCAAGGCTCGCCATTTCGGCGCGAACGCGGAATGTCGTCGCCACCGCACAGCCTCCGATCATCTGGTCGGCGTCTGATGACTTCGGCCTGTCGCGAGTCGTTGCCCGCATTCAGATTGCCCGTGCAGACGGCGAGGTTTCCGAGTCCGAAGTCGAAGTTGCAGCATCCCCCAAGGGTAAGTCTCGCCAGACGTCCATCCGCGGCACCTATCCTCTCGACCTGTCTGCGATGAAACTGGTAAAAGGCGACGAGCTGAAAGTCACCTTCGCCGCCTATGACTATCGAGGCGACGCAGAACCGGCGGTCAGCTACAGCGAACCGATCCAACTCCAACTTACCGACCGGCAAGGCATCCTTTCCGGATTGTTGGAAACCGATGAAGAATCCGCCCGACAGCTCGACGCCATCATTCGGCGGGAGCTGGGCATTGGAGATTCCAAATGACGCATACACTTTCTCGTTCGACCAGCGACTCAGCGAAACGATCAAAGCGAATCCGAATCATTGGCCTCGCGGTTTTCATGCTGACATTGTCGGTAATTCCCGAGTCCGCAACCGCCGTTGACAAGCTCGCTCTGCGACGCAAGCAAATCGACCAGCAACGTGCGCGGGCGATGGCTCAGAAACTCGTCTCCACTGCCGTCGATCTGCAGATTCACCAGCTTGAAGACAACGGGCTGACTGACCTGCCGATCTACAAAGAAATCACCACCATGCGCGGCAGCATCGGCGAGCTGGTCGAAACTGAAATGGCCGACGTCGTTGAAATTCTGCTCGACGCGCAACGACTCGACAAACCCGCCGACCGCGAAGCAAAGTTCGTTGCCGCTCGCAGCACAATCCGGCAGATCGTCGTTCGCCTGGCCGTCGAACGGCACAACCTTCTGAGACGTCTTCGTAATGCTGAAATTGCCGAACAGATCAAACGTTTGGTCAAACTCGAAACGGCAACCATGACCGTCACCAAGGGACTTCCGGAAGAATCGCAAACTCGCCGCGAACAACTCGCCGTCCGAACGATCGAAGATCAGCAGGACATCAAAGAACTGTTCCTGCATCTCGTCGAAACACTGGCAGACGTCAGTTCGTGGGACGGGGCAATCGGCCAGGGAGCGACCAAAGGGCTGGTCATTCTGAAGAAAGAAGAAGTCGGGCTGCACCTCGACCGCGCCGGCTCCGAACTCGCCGCAACAAGGTTCGCTGCGTCGGCCGTTGAGCAGGCTCAGGTTGTCGCCGGTCTGAAACGGCTACTCGACGAAGTGTTGCATACCCAGGGACTGATCAGCTCAGACTCAGAATCGATCTTTGAAAGAATCGAAGAGCTCGCCAACAAGCAAAGTGAGATTCGTGCAAAAGTACAAAAGGCTGACCTGTCCAACACTGACGAGTCGAGCGACCTCACGACCGAGCAGGACGAGATTAAGGCTGAACTCGAAGAGCTGGCAGAAGTCGTGGCTGACAATCCTCAAGCGGCTGAACATGTCCAGGAAGCCATCGAAGCCGCGGCCAAAGCCTCCGAACAGATTTTCTCTGAGGAACCCGAACAAGCCGTCAACGCACAGCGACTCGTAGAAGGTCACCTCGCCGCTTTGCAGGACAAGCTTCAACAGGACATGCAGGCTCAGCTCACCGACAGAACAGCGACTGAACTCGCACAAACGGTCAAGGATCTGGAAGCGACAAAGGCTGAACTTGAACAGGCCATGCAGCAACAGCAGCAGGCGGAAGACAACGCCACGACCGATCCTGCCAAAGCAGCTCAGCAGGAGAAAACTGTCGAAGTTGCGTTGAAAGAGGCTGCCAACGCCACCGAGAAACGCGAACTTCCGGAAGAACTCTCAGCGACGGTTGCTGCTGCTGAGGAAGCCGTAGCCAAAGCCGCCGACGCAGCTGAAGACGCAGCCAAAGCTCAAGCTGCTGACAGTGACGAGAAACTCGCGGCCGCCGAAGACGCCACGAAGAACGCATCGGACGCCGTCGAACGAGCATTAGCCAGCACTCAGGAATCCCTGGCCGAAGCTCAGCGCATGGAAGCAGCCGTCAAAATTGGAGAATTGGCCCGGGCCGCAGAAGCCCTTGAACGAGCCGCCGCCGCTGAGCGAAAGATCGCCGAGACAACCGAAGACATAGCTGCCGGCAAACCAGTTGACGCGGACGCCGCAGAAGAACTGACAGAAGAACAGCAGACAGTGAAGGAAGTCGCCGAACGAATCGCCGAAGGTGTCAAAGAAACATCTCCCGAAGTTTCACAGGCCCTCAAGGAAGCCGGCGAGAAAGCAGACGCGGCAACAGCACCGCTCGACCAGATCGCTGACGCTGCCGAGCAAATCGAAGCCGCCAATGCTGCTGCAGAACAGGCAACTGACCAGGACGACAAAGCTGCGATGGCTGCCGCTAAAAAATCGGCAACCGACGCCAGCAGAAAAGCAGCGGACGCTGCGAAGGATGCTTCTCGAAACGCCGAAGAAGCTGCCAACGGCCTTGCATCCGCCGCTCAGGAGTTGCGGAATGAAATCGCAAAAACTGCCGAGCAACTCGCCCAGCTCTCGGCTGAACAGTTAAGCAAAGTGAACGACGCCCAGGCGGCGGTCGATGACACCATCCAGGAAACTGAGAAGTCTGTCGCGGACAGAATTCAAAGACTGGCAGAAGCTCGCAGCAAAGTCGCAGACGCGTTTATTGAGCAACAGCGAGCAGAAGGTCGCCCCGAAGCAGCCGAAGCCATGAACCTGGCACGACGCATTGACGAGGCACAGGCAACTCAGGATTCCGCCGACAAGGCCGCGCAGGATGTTGAGTCCGGTGCTGCAGCCACTCCACTGGAAGCAGCCACCAAACAGCTCAGCGTATCGGACCTGGCACAAAAACTCGCGCAGGAGGCAAAGGATCGCCCTCAGGGCAAAGCGGCTCAGGCAGAAAACAAACCCGACCCTCTGACAGCCGCTCTTGAGCAGGCCCAACAAGCCGGAGCCGAAGCCGCCCGCCAGGCACTTGACGGAAACTCGGAAGCAGCCGACGCAGCTCGAAAGCAGGCCCGCGACGCACTCGCCGAAGCACTCGAGACCGCGGTGGCCGAAGCCGATCAGGCAGCCGCCGCAGAACCAACCGGAGCCCCTGATCCGAAAGCTCAAAACGAGGTTGCCGCTAAGGCCAAGGCTGCCGAGGAGCTCGCAAAGGACGACGCAGGCGAAGCAGCAGGTGCTCTGGACGAAGCAGCCGATGCAGCAAAACAAGCCGCGAAAGAGTTGGCCGAGAATCTGCCTGAGATGGCGAAGAATTCGCAGAAGACAACCACCGACGCGCTGATCGCAGCAGCCGACACGCTGGACGCAGCGGCAAAAGATCTGGCTGGACAACAGGCGATGGAATTGGGCAATGTCACTGACAAAGCCGACACTGCTGCAGAAAAGTCTGCGTTGGTTGATGCCAGCGCCGCGGCGGCGATCCGCGATGCTCAACAGGCAGCCGCTGAAGCAGGGAAAGCCGCCGAAGACTTGGCCGCTGCAACACCGGAGACTGGCAGTGACGATGCACCAGAGGCAAACTCACCCGGAACTCCACCTCAGGAATTCGACGCCGTAACCGCCGACAAGGCCATCGCTGAAAATCTGGAAAGAGCCGCCGCCGACTTGGCCGCAAAGGCTCAACAACTCGAACGCGAGCAGGCTTTGGCTCAAGCATTGGCTGAACTCGCTAACTCACAGCAGGATTCTGTCGAGCAACTCGCCGACGCCCGAAATGCTCTCAAAGAATCTAAGAATCAAGCAGCCCCCGAGCCTAATCTCGATCCAGCGAAGCCTGGCGAGCAAGACCCGGCGTCAGAAAACGGCTCTTCAGACATGACCGCCGAAGACAAAAGTGCCGCCCAGAAGTTGGCCCAGGCGATGAAACAGTTTTCGGAGTCCCAGCAGTTGACCGGGGAAGGTGCCGTGGAACTTTCCGGTCAGGAAGAAGTCGCCAATCTGCCGATTCGAGAAGCTCTCGATCTCGCCTCAGAACTACTTAAGCCCGCACAACAACCTCCGGCTTCTCCCACTGATCAGTCGCCAGAGCTCGCGGCCGTTGATCCTTCGACTCAGCAACCTCCGGCATCCGCAGATGCCAACTCGCCAACTGCGGAAGATCCTTCAGCTCTCGGCGATGAACCAGCAGAAAGTGGCGATCCAGCCGCTGCGTCAGACCAGACTGGAACTCCGCAGGCTGGAGAAAACCCGGCCGGTCAACCTCAGCCAGGGCAACCAAATGGCCAACAAGCCGGCAACTCTCAGCAAGGTCCACCACAGTCTGCCGAGCTAGGCACGGGGTTCGTTCCAGATTCACCTGAAGCGACAGCCCGGTTGATGGCGGATCCCGAACTGCTGGCCCAACTGTCTGAGATGATGGAAGCGGCCCTCGCAGACGCAGCCCAGGACCAGGACAGCGCAGCCGCTCAGGCAGCGGCAACCGAAGCAGGCCAACCTGCTACTGCCGAACCACCTGCTGGTCAGCCACCAGCCAAGGGGCAACCACCGCAGAATGGACAGGCGTCACAAAACGCCGAGGGTGGAGGAGCATCTGACGTCGGTTTGGAAACCGAGAACCAGCCGACAAAAGACGATCCACTCAACGTTGTCGACACTGCGACGCCGTCCAAAGACGGCCGGACTCCGAATTCGACCGATCGAACTCGGCAGATCGAATCGCGACAGCTACGACAAGCCGCCTGGTTCGCCAAACTGCCCACCGAACTGAGAAACGCAATCATCGCCGGTAGTCAGCGGCGAGCACCTCGCGCGTACGAAGATCGTCTTCGACGATACTTTGAGAGTCTGGAATAGAACTCGAAGTCAACGGCTCAAGCGGAATTTCGGCTGGTATGGCAAGACCCGACACCGCAACTTTGTCAAGCATTCTGGACGATTTGAAAACGTACTCTGACCCTGGTATTGTCTCGGCCTGACCGAACATCAATCCTCAGGGAGCATCAGGGATGACCTCGTCGACCGAACCAGGATCCACACAAACAACGGACCTTGCCGAGCTGAAGACGCAAATTCGGAAGCAGGCTCACGAAAACCGACGAAACCAGGAAAACAAGGACGAAATCAGCGAAACGATCGTCGCTAAGTTCATGTCCATGCCTGAGTTTGAACGTGCTGGAACCGTCCTGTTTTATGTTGATGTGCGTGCCGAAGTCCGTACCCGACACGCTTTTCCGGCGGCATTAGCCACCGGCAAAAAAATCATCGTTCCCTGGTGCAACGAAGACGGTGAACTTGAGCTTTTCCACATGGAAAGCGTCGACGAACTCTCCGAAGGCATGTACCGCATTCTTGAGCCGAAAGCTGAACTGCGTCACCTGCCCGAGAAAGTCGTTCAGCCAGAAGGCATCGATCTGATCATGGTGCCAGGCGTCGGCTTCGACGAACGCGGAGGCCGCACCGGCCACGGCAAAGGCTACTACGACAAGCTGCTCGAACACGCTCGCCCGGACTGCCCACTGGTCGCCCTGGCCTTTGATTGCCAGATGTTCCCGGAAATCCCGATGCAGTCGCACGACATTTTCATGGACAAGGTCATCACCGAATCAGCCATCCACGACGGCATCGGTCGAAAAGACGAACTCGCCTGAGACAGTCGAAGCAAAACGAAAAGGCTCGGAACTAACGTCGTGTTGGTTCCGAGCCTTTTTTCGTAGGGTGAGTCGAGACGCACCACTGTCCTCTTGAACCTTGAATAATGGTGCGTCGAGACGCACCCTGCATTGACGGTTCTACTTCTTCGAAGCGGACTTCAACTCTTTAATTCTGATTCTACGATAGGACGCTTCAGCTGGCTCGCCACTGTGAATCTGCACGCCGATGATCCCCGAGTCGGCAATGTCTGCGTCTTTTTCGACATAGTCGACGGCAAGATAGCCGTTTACGCTGATCTGAATCTTCGGTCCTTCGCAGCGGATCACGAAGTCGTTCCACCCGTCCGTCCGAACGGCTTTCTTCAGCTTTACCTGATCACCAACGACCAGAAACTTACGACGACGTGATTCGTCATAAAGAGCTCCCCAGATCAGCTCGCTGCCTTTCATGACGCCGATGTCTGCCTGGAAACCGATCACTTCGTGATGGTTCGGGATCCGTTCTGACCGGAACTGAATTCCGGCGTTCGTCCCTTTCCCTTCAAGCTTAGCCTGAAGCCGCAGTTCGAAATCCCCATACCTCTTCTTCGTACAAAGAAACTCGTTGTTAGGGATTCGTTTCTCCTGAGTTCCGGCGACGATTGCACCGTCAGCGACGCGGAACATTTTCAGGTTCCCCTCCCAACCATCCAGCGTTTTCCCATCGAAGATAGAAACAAAACCCGGTTCAGTTTTCTTATCTGCTGCTTCCGCCTTTCGAGTCAGGGCGACGGACAAGGCACACAGACAGAGCATCAAAGTCAAATATCTCACTAACAATCCCCTTTCAGGAAGTACGGTGTTTCATTTTGGCGGAGGAGCGTTTACGTCGCCGCCGAGAAACTGCTGATTCGCCTCACGAACTTTGGCAGCCTCATCATCATACAGAAACGGCAGAAAAACGTATCGCTGGCCGTTCGTCACGGGCGTCGCTTCGTGAAGCAGAGAGCAGGAAAAGACGCACGCTCCACCAGCCGGTGGCTTGAAGAGTTTTTTGCCAAACTCCGGAAACCAGACACAGCCACCGTCGTACTCATCATTCAAGTTAAGTGAAACGGCGAACCGTCGGTGAGCCGTCGCCTTCGTGGTGTTGTCACGATGAGCCCTGAAGTGACCACCGTGCTCACCTTCGTAACAGGCCACGATGTAACGTTCCATGCGAGTCGCATTGAACTGGTAGGCTCGACGCATCTCCGGAGCCAGCCGGTCGTGAATCTTAAACATGCACTTCTTGCGGACGGCTTCGTCGTCAATGACCTGGTCTCGGCGACGCTTGGTTCCGTAATCGTAAATGCCAACCGTCTTGCCTGCCTGATCCCTCATGAATCCGGAGTCTTCTCCGCCCTGACCTTCATAAATCGCGATCAGCTCTTTGCAGAAGTCCGGTTCGAAGATATTCGGCACGATTAATACCGGAGCCTGTATTTCCGCATCGGAATGTCCGGGAAAGTCCGGCAGCGGTCGAACAACATCCAGTACTTTGTCTACGTGCCCGACACCGGAATCGTCTATGGGGATGCTGGCAATCGTTCTGAGCCGTTGATCCAGAACCAGCGTAAAAGGTCGGTACTGCAACACCGCCTGCGTTCCCGCAAGCCCCTTCGAAATAGCACCGTAGCCTTCACTGACGAAATGCTGAAAGTCTTTGAAATAACGAACCCCCGGAACAAATTCGCGAACTCTCGCGTTGTCGAAATCTGCCGGATCGATGCTCACGCCAAAGAAGCAGACTCGTTCGTCGCTGAACTCTGTGCGACGCTGTTCGACATCCCGAACAACCTGCTCCGATGCTCCCCGCGAAGTCGAGCCCAGAAAACTCAGGACGACGTAGCGGCCCGCCGCCGCATTAAACTGAAACTGCGGAGTCGTATGAGTATCGGCGTTGAACCACGGAACTGGATCGCCCTTGGAGTACGGCATCGCCCCATCCTTGTCTGAAACTGAAAGAACACTAATCGCCACTAATAATCACTAATCCTTGATTAGTGAATATCAGCGTCGATTAGTGTTCGAAAATCTGTGCGATGGTGTGCCGGCGCGTTGCTTTTCACACCTTACGTTCTCTTAAGCCGATTGCGAGCTCAATGAACACGCTGGCCTGGAACCGCTCCGTCATCAACGTCGAGCAGGAAGACGTCCGCCTTGCCCGGCCCGGATGCACAGACCATGCCTTCGCTCAGGCCGAACTTCATCTGGCGCGGCTTCAGGTTCGCGACACACACAACCAAACGACCGACCAGGTCTTCGGGTTTGTACGCCGCCTTGATCCCTGCAAAAACGTTTCGCGTCTCTCCGCCACCCAGGCTGAGTGTCAGATTCAGCAGCTTGTTGGCTTCCGGAACGTCCTTCGCCTCGATAACCCGAGCAACTCGCAAGTCGACCTTCACGAAGTCGTCGATCGTGCATTCTTCCGTCATCGGCTCGGCTTCGAGTGCTTCCGGACCGTCATTCCACGGCGACTCGTTGTCGGCAGAACCTTCGTCTGCTGGCTCTTCAACTACGCTTTCATCAACCATTGTGTCTACCTGTGCTTTCGTAATTCGTTGCATCATGTGTTTGAACTCGCTGACCGGCGTTCCAGTCAGCGGAGTTTTGGCGTCATCCCAATTTGAAATCGGAGCATTCAACAGTTCTCCGGCCTGTTCAGCCAACTTCGGCAGAACAGGTTGCAGAAACACGGCAAGTTGCCGAAACAGATTCAAAACAATCGAGCAAATCTGGCGGACTTCTTCGGCCTTCTCCGGATCCTTTTTCAGCTTCCAGGGAGCCCGATCGTTGATAAACCGATTGGCTTCGTCAGCAAGCTGCAGAATTTCCAGCGTTGCGGACGCGAAGTCACATTGCTCATAGAACTCTGCGATCTGATCCGCCTTGGCCACCGCGGCGGTAAACAGCCCACCATCGTCGGGATACTCTTCGCACAACGTCCCGCCGCTGACAAACTTCGCTGATCGCGACGCCAGATTCACAATATTGCCAACCAGATGCGAGTTCACACGATTAACGAACTCTTCCAAGTTCAGGTCGATATCTCCCAGACCTGGCCCGAGTTTCGATGCGTAGAAGTATCGCAGGTAGTCGGGCTCAAGATGGTTCAGATACGTCGAAGCCATGATGAAGGTGCCCTGCGACTTGGACATCTTCTCGCCGTCGACTCTCAGGAACCCGTGAATGTGGACTTTCTCGGGCAGACTGAAACCAGCCGTCTTGAGCATCCCTGGCCAGAACAGCGTGTGGAAATACGTGATGTCTTTGCCGATGAAATGATGAATTTCGGCGTCGTCGCTCTTCCACCAGTCATCGAAGTTTTCGCCCGTCCGATCACACCACTGCTTTGTCGAGGCCATGTATCCGATCGGAGCGTCAAACCAGACATACCATCCGTTGCCTTTGAAATCTGGAATCTCAAAACCGAAGTAGGGCATCGGGCGTGAGACGTCCCAGTCACGAAGTTCTTTGGCTCCATCTTCCGAATCAGGATCGCCCAAAAACTGCCCTCGCAGATTGTTGGCAACTTCCGGCTGAAGATGCTTTCCAGATTGCGACCATTCTTCCAGGAAGTCGTGAAGCCGCTCAAGCTCAATCAATGCATGCGGCATCATCTTTGCTTCAGGAACGGCCCCTGAAATGACGCTGCGTGGATCAATCAATTCTGGTGGTGAATATGTACTCCCGCATTTACTACAGTTGTCACCTGGCTGATTCACGGCATGGCAATTCGGACATGTTCCACGCACAAACCGGTCGGGCAGAAAAAGATTGGCCTCCGGATCGTAAAGATCGCGTCTGTCCTCCTCCTTGACCAACCCTGCCTCTCGAATCGACTTCCATATTCCATTGCACAGCTCGCGATTCTCAGGGCTGTTGGTGGAGCCGTAATTGTCGAACTCGATGCCGAATGCGGCAAAGTCTCGCTGATGAGCTTCGCTCATTTCGGCAATGACTTCTTCCTCCGTCCGCCCTTCTTCGCGAGCACGGATCATGATTGCCGTGCCGTGCGTATCGTCGGCACAGAAGAAGACTGTTCGGTTGCCACGCAGCTTCTGGAAACGCACCCAGATATCAGTCTGGATGTATTCGACCAGGTGGCCGATGTGAATCTGCCCGTTCGCGTACGGCAACGCAGCCGTCACGAGAATTCTTCGGTCAGTCATGGGAAAGGTTCGCTTATGAAACGTTGTTTTGGGGAAGAAGCACGCCGAAGCGATTTGACCACGGAAGACACGAATTGCGGCGAAAGGTTGTCGAGAATTCTCAGCGTTTTTAATTCCGTCACGGGCACTGAAGATCGAGGGCACGTCTTACCCGAAATACTCGACCGCATTCCGGAAGAGCTTGAGCCCGTCTCCATCACCTCTCAGTTTCCGACGAGTCCACTCCGGATGCTGTGTCGCGTGGATGAATCTTTCCGGATGTGGCATCAGTCCGAGAACTCGACCAGTCGCGTCGCCCAGGCCAGCAATGTTGGCGAACGAGCCGTTTGGATTTACCGGGTACTCCAGTTCGGCGGTTAACCAGCGTTCGGCATTGTCGCTACCCGTCGACTCGCCGCCCGAAACGTCCTGCGGAGAACAATAGCAAAGTGCAGCCTGCCCGTTCTGACGCCATGTTTCGAGAATTGCCGGATCGCGGACAACCAGCCGGCCTTCGGCGTGAGCGAGCGGCATTTCAATCTGATCGATGCCTCGCAGGAAAACGTTGTTGCTGCTCAGGTTTGCCAGATTCACCCACAACGAGGTGTAGCGACCGTTGTCGTTCCAGGTGAGTGTCGTGTCTCGCTCGGCGTCGGAGTCGGTCGTAATTCCCGCCGCACCGTCGGGCAGAATTCCTGATTTCAGCAGTGTCTGAAACCCGTTGCAGATTCCAAGCACAAGCTTGTCGGCGGTCAGGAACTCCTGAAGGGCTTCAGACAGTCGACCGCGAAGGTGACTTGAGAAGATGACACCGGCGCCGATGTCGTCTCCGTAGCTGAATCCACCTGGGATACAAAGTGCCTGAAATCCGGCCAGCACGCCGGGGTCTTCCAGGACCCGCAACAAGTGGACTCGCTCGGCCTTCGCGCCGCACATCTCAAAGGCATGTGCCGTTTCAGGATCGCAGTTCGTGCCGGGGGCTCGTAAAACGCAGACTCGGGGCGTAGCCATAAGAAAATCGTACACTTTTCGCAGGTATGCGGATTGCCGTCGAGCCGTCACGCGACCGCTCACAGAGAACCGGCGCGAATCGTATTGAGACGGTAATCTCCCGACCAGTTCGTCGGTCGAAAAACGGTCGTTCGCGGCTCAGTTTCTAGATTTGCGGCGGCCCTGAATCAGGAAATCAGCCCTACTGACCGCCGCCCCCGGCCTGCGGAACGGCACCGCCACCTTGTGGAGCCGTTCCTCCGCCCTGAAAACTGAACGTCTGAATGTCTCGCAGCGTGTTAAAGAACGGAGCGACTGAAATCCTCACAAATCGTCGATCCGCCGAAACGACAGCGTTGGCCGTCAACGAAACGCCCTCGTTGATGACGCCGATGACCGGCGTGAAACCAACGCCCGCTGTGAAGGCTCCAGCCGGAAGCCGAAATCCGGCGCCCGTTGTCGCCCCCTGCCCCGCTCCGCCTTGTCCAGCAACCTGACCTCTGGCCGGCGGCTGCCCTTGACGCACGCGGGCAATAATCTGCTGCCGTGTCAGTCGAGTCACGCCTTGAGCAGCCGGCTGTTTTTGTGGCTTCGGTCCAAGTTCCTTGCGGCGCCCATTCTCCAACTTGAACGACAAGGTCGCGACCAGTCCGCTGCCCGCCCCGTCCAACGTTAGAACGTCTCGAAAAACTCGCTTCGAAGGTGAGCCAACATGGCTGACAATTGTCACCACACAACGTTTGCTGACAATGTTTCCGTCGACGTGCTCAATCTGCAATTCGTATTTCCCGGATGCAGCCTCGACGCAAATGTATTTTTCGTAGCAATTTTCCCGGCGAGGCCCGAAGCCGTCATGGATGTGGAGTCCGCCTGAGGCCGTCTTCGTCTGCCCGACCGAGCAAGTCGTTCCCAATGGCTCCTTAATTCTCAAGTCCAGATCGCCATTCCCTGACCATTCGACCTTGATAAGAAGGTCGCGGCGTTCCGCTTGAGTCATTGCCGCTTTGAATGTCTTCAGACGGTCCATTTTTCCCGCCTTGAACAATTCCTGCACGGTGTCGGCCGCCGCGTCTCTGGCAGCATCGTGGCGTTTCTGAAAATCTTTCGTCCAGACGTGCGTGAGAATTCCAGTGCATGCCCACTCCGTCGCATCCACATCCTTCGCTTTCCGAGCGAGGTTCATTGCCATCGCGTATGGAATTGGGTGCGTTGGATCGAGCCACGCCGCTTGCTGGTAGAGTTCCAACGCCAACTCTTTGCCATCCAAAGCACTCATTCTCGCGGCGGAATGAAGCAGCGATTCGATGTTGGTCGTTGTAAAGTCGATTCGCGATGTCAAAGCCCGTTCGATTTCGTGCTGCGGCCGACCAGCCAGCTTCATCGACAAGGGAAGTACGTCGTACATCCAAGGCTGAGACTGCCCCAACGTAATGGCAGCCGTCATCAACGCGACGTTTTCGTCGTGCCTCTCTGCTGCGTGAAGCTTTCCGACGGCGCGAATCACATCTTTCGGTGGATATGTCGTCTGCTGAAAACGGCGATACCAGGCCTCGCCGGGTGGCTCCGTACCAGCTTTTCTCGCCTTGGTCTCGACTGTTCGACCGGCAGCGATCGGCTGCGAACCTGTCTTCGTTGTTTTAGACCCAGGCCGCGCAGCAGAAGAGGGGCGAACACCAACGGTGTTCACCCCTCTTTTCTTCTGATCGGTCGAGTTGGTTGTCGAAGTCTTGAGTTCACGTCCAGCAGTCTGCTGAACCTTCGCAGTCCCCGTAGCCTTACTCGAACCTATCGTTTTTTTTTCAGTTCTTCGATCGACTTGTTGTCAAAGCGAAACGCAGGAGCTTTCACCTGAGCATAACCTTCGAACGAAATCTGCTCTGTGGATGCTGATTCGTCGCTGGCAGATTCGTTGAGAATTCCATCAAGAATTCCACGCAGTTCCGGATCAGCAGGTTGCTGGACCGGAGCGGCCTTGTCTGTCTTTTGCTTGGTCATTCCTTTAGGCAGCTTTGGAGGAGCGACAGTGAATTGGCCACCGCCACCACCACCGAATCCGCCACCTTGTTGACCGCCCTGCTGCCCGCCCTGTTGGCCGCCACCCTGACCGCCACCAAACGCACCACTGGCACCACCACCAAGTGAAAGAGCATCGAGGTCAACCACAAGGTCACCGACCGGATACACACGCGTTGACAGCTTTTCGTTGGCGACTTCGATCGTCGTAATCTTCATCACTTCGTCTTCGATCACGTATGTCAGTTCGAATTCTGAAAGCATGATCTTCAGAGCACTTTGAAGCGTCACGCCAGCAAGAACCAGATTGATCGGCTCGTCAACCAGCAGTCCAGCTTCCTCGATCGCAACGACGTCCAGGATAATCGGGATGTCGTGTTGACGCTGCAGATACTCAACGACGTCGGTCAGAGGAGTGTCCGCAAAGTTGATCGTCGTCTGATCGTCCAAGGCGGCAGTAATACGACGTTCTGCCGTCGTTGCTTTGTGGAGGTCGACTGAAGCGTACTGCTTTCGTCGTTCGGTAAGTGCCTTCCAGACTTCCGGTCGTGGCCATCGAATTGGCGGTTCATCCGGGAATGGAACATGCGACCGTTCGACCTGTTCCAGAGTTTCCAGAAACCGGTCGGCTCGCAGTGAACGCAGATAGAATGCCGTGTAAAGCTGGCCGCTGGCTTCTGACACGACCTGAGCTGCCGTGGCGACGCTCTTTCCAGGCTGTAGTCTGACTGCCTCTTCCGAAACAGCTTCGGCTTCAAGATACTTGTCCGGCTCACCGTGTGACGCGACTTCGAGCAGCGAGCGAACATTGTCAATCAGCCGTTCGAGTCGATCGTCAACAATTGCAATGTCATCGATCAATCGACGTTGTGCCTGAATCGCCGCGACTCGTTCCTGAGCACGGATTGACCGCAATTCCGCAACTTCCTTCTGGCCTTTCACATCGGCGAGAACTCCCTGAAGCCTTTTGGCCAGAGCGATTCGCTGGTCAGGATCGATATCTTCAGCAGCCCTGACTGCTCCGATTGCTCGTTTAAGTGTGCTGAGAGCCGCATCCGGGTCCTCTTCAGCCACGCGACGTGCTTCCTGAATAGTTCGAGACACGATCGACTGGAACTGCTGTGTCTTGATTTGGCCAATAACCTCAAGTTCCGTAATCAAACTTCCAACTTGCTGTTGAGTCGTCGGGTCAGCAGACGGAGCGCTGGGATCGGCCGGCTGCGACACCTGACTGACCGTCTGGAACTTTGCTGCCGATTTTACGAGGCGCGATGCCTGCTCGTTTGTCGGATCGAGGTTGTGAATCGCCTTGCCGAACTCAGCCGCTTGTTTCAGATCGCGGTCAAGAAGGGCTGCATCTCCAAGTGCAGACAGTTGATCAATGCGTCTGGCGAATGCGTCCTTCGCAGCCGTCAACATCCTCTCGCCTGCGAACGGCGAATCAATCGGTGAATGCTCAACGCGTTGTGCGAGAGTCGCCAGAAATGCGTTGTCGGCATCCGATGTCGAAGCGGCTACTGACCAGTGAACGTCGCCATTGACCGCTTTTGCTGTGAAGGATGTCGGAGCAGTTCCGCGTGTGAGGTAAACCGTTGCACGGTCGCCTCGCAAAGGAAGAACTGTCGCTGGTAGCAGTTTAGTTTCGCCCGATTCGGCAGTGATGTCTGAAAGGTAAACCACTGTCTGTTCAGCCGTCTGAGCCAGTTTCTGGCCAAGGACTCGTGCATCAGTGGCACCATCGTCGAGAACAACGTTTCCGCCAGTCCAGTTCGCCAGAACTCCGAGCAACTGAAGATCGCGACGAGGTCCGATCGCGTAGCTGTTCACTGCGACTTCGCTTGCTCGGAAGCCGTCAACGAGAGTCTGCAGGCGATCAGCCGGAATCAGTCGAAGACCGCTGACTCCGTCACCAATGTAAGTAACCGAGGCTTTCTTCGCTGATTTCGAAACATCGAGGGCAGTCTGCAGTGCTCGACCGAGGTCTGTTGCTCCGAGCGGTGCTCGGCGAGCAAGACGTGCTCGGGCACGATCAGCCGATGCTCCCTTCGAAGCTGTAAGTCCCTGAGTCAGCTCTTCTGGAGCCACGTCGACCGCGAACAGTCGAAAGCGACTGCCGTCTGCCAGGTTGGCGAGGAAAGAATCGAGAGTCGCGAGCGCTTGAACTCGGTGACCACCGTTCTGACTTGCCGACGTATCGACGAGAACAATATGGTCTCGGACGGTCAAGGTGTCGGCCGACTTCGGAGCTTCCAGCAGAACGGCTTGGACGGCATCGCCCGATCCGCCGCTGTAGTGAAGCACTTTCGCCTGAGGAGCCTCTTCGGCGCCGGCGACTTGTGCGACACAAAGTGCCAGGGTGACAGATAGCCCCATGATTGTGGTGCGGGACGGCATACTGATGTTCTCCGAATTTCGCGAAATCCGCTGATGCCGAACGAAATCGCGCGACATCCTGCTCGTTTGTAATCGTGTGTTACGGGTTCGAAACCCGAGTCGTAATCTGTTGCCCTCTGCGAGCCACCGGACCGGAAATTCGGACGCCAGTGTTAAGAACCGCAAAGAAGGCTCCTGAGTCTACCCGCCGTAGGGGAACGTGGAGAAGGATTTTTTCGACATTCCAACCAGTTTCCAACTACCTCGGGCGCACAGCACGTGGAATGCTCAAGGTCCGATCCGAATTGGCAGGTTCTCCCGACACGACCGGTTCAACTAACTCCAACGAAGAAGTGCAACCTGACCTGTCAGTCAAACCTGACCGCTAAACGATCAACGATTAAATTCCCAATATTCAACGCAGCCGTTGCAGCCGGAGACGGAGCATTGCACACATTGACCACTCGATCCGACTCCTGAATCAGAAAATCGTCCAGAAGTTTCCCGTCACGGCCCAGTGCCTGCGCACGCACACCGGCCGGAGCATACTCCAGATGTTCACTGCGAATCTCGGGAATCAACCGTTGCAGAGCCTTCACAAACGCAGCCTTGCTGAATGATCGCCACATTTCGCCACAGCCGGTCTTCCAATTCTTAGCCGCCATTCGAATAAAGCCAGGATACGTCAGTGACTCGATCAGATCTCGCAGATTGATATCCATTTTTGTGTAGCCTTCCCGCGCGAACGCCAGCACGGCATTCGGACCGCACTCGACGCCTCCAAGGGCCATTCGCGTGAAGTGAACTCCCAGGAATGGAAACCTCGGATCAGGCACCGGGTAGATCAGCGTTCGGCACAGGTGCTGAGCGTCTGGTTTCAAATCGAAATACTCGCCTCGAAACGGCACGGTCTTGGCTTCAGGAGTTTGACCGCTCATCTTCGTGACGCGGTCGCTGTACAGGCCGGTGCAGTTCACGACGAATTTTGACTCGAACGCCCCACCGGTGGTCTCAACCACCGTGCTGCCCGACTGATGCCTCATGCCCGTCACACGAGTTTCAAGCTGTATTTCAGTGCCAGATGCTCCCAGCAACTCACCGAGTTTTTCGCAAACGCCGACATAGTCCACGATGCCCGCCTCAGGAACATGCAGCGCCTTAATTCCGGCAGTGTGAGGCTCCAGCTCTCGGAGGTGGTCAGAGTCAATCGGCTGGCACTCCACGCCATTTGCCTGCCCGCGTTCGTAGATTCGGTCAAGGTTCGGAAACTCGGACTCGTCGACAGCGACAATCACTTTGCCGCAACGCTCGTAGGTAATTCCGTGCTCTTCGCAGAAGGCTTCCATCGCCTTCTTGCCTTCGCGGCAGTTGACCGCTCGCAGCGACCCCGGCTTGTAATAGATGCCCGAGTGAAGGACGCCCGAGTTGCGGCCCGTCTGGTGAAACGCCAGCCGCGATTCCTTTTCGATCAGCCGAATCTTCAAGTCTGGGTGCCGCTGACGAAGCCGCCACGCCGTCGACAATCCAACAATCCCGCCACCAAGCACAATGACATCACAAGCTGGCATCGAATCTGCATCCTTACACACAAAATGGAATCCATTGGCCCCATGACACATCGCTCCGAAATGTCACAGCCCCATGATCAGAAGATCTAGGGGTCAGATTAATGAGGCCACCAAACTGCAACCACTGACTTTGGGCGATCGAACCAGTATTAGCTCCAGGCATAGCGTCCGGCGATTATGAACAATTGCGAAGTAACCAAATTGACTAACCCGAACGGAAACTCCACAAAACGCCTCCATCCACGGAGTATCTGGCTGATTCTTGACGCATTTCCGCCACCATTGCCGATTCGAGCAACATAATAGAGGTATCTGAGCCACTTCGCGGCGGCCAGCCACCTGACTGACACCAGTTTCATTAGGCCGTTTCTGCTCGTTGGAGATTGCCGACAGCCCAACGTCTCGCCAAAAACATCGGATCAAGCTGGTCCTGCCCCTCTAACAGTAGTCCTGTGAATGTCCATTCGCCTGTTGATCGCTGACGATCACAAACTGATGCGGGAGGGCCTGCGCGCACTCCTCTCAGGCGAATCCGACATCGAGGTCATTGGCGAAGCCAGCGACGGTCGAGCGATCGTCAAAATGGTCGAGGACTCATCGCCCGACATCGTGCTGATGGATATCAGCATGCCACAGCTCAACGGCATCGACGCAACACGTCAGATCGAAGATCTGGCTGGCGACACTCGGGTGATTGCTTTGTCGATGCACGCTGACCGGTTATTCGTCCAGGGAGTGCTTAAGGCCGGTGCGGCTGGCTACATTTTGAAGGATTCTGCGTTCGACGAACTGGCTCAGGCTGTCCGCGCAGTTTCCAACGGGCAAATGTACCTGAGCCCCGGCGTCGCGGGCGTCGTCGTCGAGGGTTTCCTGAAGACAGACGGTGCCCCGGTCGAAAACGAGGTCAGCCTGACCGCTCGCGAACGCGAAGTTCTGCAGTTGGTCACGGAAGGCATCTCCACTCGCGATATCGCCACGCAGCTTCACATCAGCGTGAAAACTGTCGAGACTCACCGCCGTCAGCTCATGAAGAAGCTCGACCTCTACACCGTCGCCGAGCTGACCAAATACGCCATCCGCAATGGCCTGACGCGACTCGAGTAGCACCTCCTCGACCGATAACTAGCAATCGGTCCCCCCAACAAACCGCTGTCCTGAAAACTGGGAACTCGCACGCAATCGTCCTGCGCACTCTGCCCGGCATACGAAGAAAAATGCGGCCCCGACCTCTTTGCGCAAGCCACGCTGCACGAATACCGGCAGGCAGTTTATACTTCTCGCCCCTGCCAGAACTCGCGTCCGGTTGCGAAGCCGCCTTCCCCAACATCGCAGCCGGTTTACCCAAACCACAGGTAAACCATGACCGCTTTTCTCCGACAAATGATTCGCCGCTCCGCATCACCCGCGATTGGCGTTTACTTGCTAACCATCATTCTGACTGCGTCGCAGCAGTCAGCGGTCGCCGAAAAGTCTCTCCCCGAAGCAGACACCGCCGCCAAAACTAAGTACTTCGAAACTAAGATCCGACCTCTGCTGTCGGCTCGGTGCTTCAAGTGCCACGGCAAGGAAAAGCAAAATGGCGGACTGCGTGTCGATGCTCTAAGCACGTTGCTCAAGGGCGGAGAATCCGGCGAGGCTCTGGTTGCAGGCAAGCCTGAAGAAAGCCTTCTGGTCGAAGCCATCCGCTGGGAATCCTTCGAGATGCCGCCCAGTGGCAAGTTGCCGGCCGCGGAGATCGCTTTGCTGACAAAGTGGATTGCTGACGGAGCTTTCTGGCCAGAACACGACGCCGTTTTACGTGACGACGCTCCGGCGACTCCCAAAATCACCGACGAAGATCGTGACTGGTGGGCGTTTCAGCCGATCACCAACCCGACCGTTCCTGACACGGGGTCGGAAGGTTGGTCTCGCAATGAAGTTGACCACTTCGTTAGTCGCAAGCTGCAGACTTCTAAACTTTCGCCGGCCCCTGAAGCCGACCGTCGCACGCTGATCCGCCGAGTCTATGCCGACATGATCGGCCTGCCACCGAGCAACGACGAGGTCGAGACTTTTGTCAACGATCAGTCTCCCGATGCCTGGCAGAAAGTGATCGACCGGCTGCTCGACAGCCCTCAGTACGGTGAACGCTGGGGCCGACACTGGCTCGACCTTGTCCGCTACTCAGAATCCGACGGCTACCGAGCGGACGGTTACCGGCCGACCATGTGGCGATACCGTGACTGGGTAATCCAGTCGTTTAACAACGACAAGCCGTTCGACCAGTTTGTGCGTGAGCAGATCGCTGGCGACGAACTCGATCCTCACAACCCGGATGCCGTCGTCGCGACTGCTTACTGGCGACTTTACCTCTACGAGTACAACCAACGAGACGTTCGCGGCCACTGGCGAGCGATCATCGACGAGCTGACCGACATCACGGGCGAAGCATTTCTCGGGATGAGCGTCGGCTGTGCCAAGTGCCATGACCACAAGTTCGACCCAATCCTGCGCAAAGACTATTTCCGCCTGCAGGCCTTCTTCTCGTCGATCGAACCGCGTGACGACATCCCGCTCGCGACGCTCGATCAGAAATCCAAATTCAACGAACAGAAATCCGAATGGGAAGCCAAGACTCAGAAATTGCGAGACCAGATCGCCGTCATTAAGGCTCCGTACATGGCCAGCAAGCGGAAGTCGGCAGTCGAAAAGTTCCCACCCGACGTTCGTGAAATCGCCAAGCGCCCCGAGGCAGAATGGGGAACCCACGAGCGGCAGATCATGAACCTCGTTCAGCGCCAGATCGACTTTGAATACGACCGTATGAAGTTAGGGGAAGAGGATCAGCATAAAGTCGACACACTCACCGAAAAGCTAAAAGCGTTTGACGACTTAAAGCCATCCCCCCTGCCCGTCTCGTTTACCGTGGTCGATGCTGGATCGAAGCCAACACCAACGGCCATCCCTGACGACCGCAAGAAGCAGGACATCCTGCCTGGAATTCTGACGGTCCTGGATCCGACTCCAGCAGACGTCGTCCGGCCAAAGCTTGCCCCAAAATCAACCGGGCGCCGTGCGGCTCTTGCACGATGGCTGACCTCTCCGGAGAACCCGCTCTCCACACGCGTCATTGTTAACCGAATCTGGCAGTACCATTTCGGTAAAGGCATCGTTGAAACATCCAGTGACTTTGGACATCTCGGAGAACCGCCCAGCCATCCGGAACTTCTCGACTGGCTGACCAACTACTTCGTCGAAAACGGACAAAGCTTCAAAACTCTGCACCGACTGATCCTCAACTCTGCAACGTATCGTCAAGCAGCAGCTCATCCCGAAGCAGACAGAATCGCATTAATTGATCCTCGCAATCGGTTGCGTTGGCGATGGGACATTCGGCGACTAGCTGCCGAACAAATTCGTGACGCCGTCCTGTCAGCTTCCGGAGAGCTAGATGGAAAAACAGGCGGCCCCGCCGTCGCGACAACCTCTCCGCGAAGATCGGTATACACAAAGATCATCCGCAACTCTCCCGACCCAATGCTCAAAGCATTCGACGCCGCCGACGGATTCAACAGCACGGCCGACCGTGACGTCACGACGACTCCCACACAATCGCTGCTGATGATTAACGGAAAATGGATGCTCGACCGCGCCGGTGCCTTCGCGAAACGAGTCGACAAGTCCATCGCCAAAAACCTCAGCCCAGGATCGGACGTCCGCCAGGCGGCAATTCAATCGGCATGGCAGTTCGCGTTCGGCAGAAAACCGGCGCATGCAGAACTCGACTCTGCATACCGCTATCTGGATAGCCTGAGTCAGGAACCCGTGGCACGGCCAACAATCACTAAGACGTTTGCCACGACGTCCAGCCCGGCCGCAAACATCGACGGTGAAAATGCAGCGACGACTTTCAAAACGGAAACTGCAAAGGGGCTCCCCGACGAAGACTTCACGATCGAAGCGGTGATCCAACTTAGCTCCCTTTACGCCGACGCAAACGTCCGCACGATTGTTTCACACTGGAATGGCTCTACCACTCATAGAGGTTGGAACTTCGGAGTCACCAGTACCAAGTCTGCGTACAAACCCCGGAACCTGATTCTGCAACTCGTCGGTGGCCGGCCAAGACGAAACGGCACAGACCAACCGACTTACGAAGTGATCGCATCGAATCTTCGTCCTGAGCTCAACCGGCCGTACTACGTTGCGGTCACCGTCGACGTTGACGAGTCTGGCGACTCGGGAGTCAAGTTCTTTATGAAGGATCTATCCGCCTCAGATGCGAAACTGCAGACAGCGTCCGTCCCGCACAAAGTGATCGGGGACTTCAGCTCTGATTTGAAGCTGGTCATTGGCGATCGTGACGGCAGTCGCCGAAGTCGCTGGGACGGCCTGATCGATAACGTCCGAGTCTCACGAGACAGGCTCAAAGACAACGAATTGTGGATCAATGACGGAGCAGGCCGAGAGCTTTCCGGACTTTGGGAATTCGACTCTCAGGAATACCCTGGTCGAGACAAGTCGAAGGCAGAAAACCACTTGAGTGCGGTGGTGGACGCCTCGCAGTCAGTCAGCGGGATCGATCTCAAGGCTCTCACAGATTTGTGCCACGTTCTGCTGAACTCAAACGAATTTCTCTACGTTGACTGAGGGCACCTGAACGGCCGGAGCCGTTCGACATTGCCACTTCAGTCTTCCGGAGAATATCCGTGTGGAGTCTGTTTCGTCTGTTGATGGACGTTTCGCTCCTGAAGCCCATCGTGCGACCGATCACGAGGTTGATCGTGGGCTCGGTAGCGGTCCCATTATTCCGCTGGTTTATCAAGCGAGTCCTTCGCTTCGGCACTCTCGACAACGAACTCGAGAAGGACCTCGAACAGTGGTTCCGCGGTGCGCTCATCCTTCTGCTCGCCACGCAGAACATGGAGACCGCGCTCTTCCCGTGGGTCGAACCGGTGATCCACTCACGGTTCACCCAATCAGCCCCGCTCGATCCTTCGCTCCCGAACGCCACCACAGACCAATTCGGAACGAACACTCAGTCGGCAACCGACTCGTCCCCGGCAGTCGCTGTCAATTCGGTGTCGATGCTCGAAGTCAGCAACAACGACTACGGTTGGATCCTGCTCGGCTTTCGAGTCATGCTCGCCATCGGCGTGATTCAGATGATGCCCGACCAGGAACTCTTCGCCCTGATGCACAACCGGCCGCCAAAGCACGACTTCGACCGAACGCAAAAGTGGTGGCCACAAATCAAAACCAAGAGCTGGCCGTTCCTCAAAGGGCACATCTGCCTGCACCTGAATAAGTCGTCGCCGGTGTTTGCAATCCTTGCCGCCATCGCCCCAGGACTACCCGGCTGGATTTGCTACGGCATGGCCCTGATCCAATATCTGATCATCGGACTGGTCACGACTCAGGACAAAGCCCTGACCGCCCTCGGCCTGCTCGACCAGCAAGCCGAACAACGCCGACAGGAACTCATCGCCGAATTCGACATCACCGAACAGACAAACGCTACACCTGATTGCTCCGTGCCGGCAGCAACTCACGCCACCCCTGCCCGGCTGCCTCAGTTGCAGTGAGAGATCACTTGCTGACCAGAACTAGAAGAGTAGTCTCCGCAAAGCCAGCAATAACCAACACTCAACCAGTATTTGAAGACTGCGACATGAACTACACCGAAAAACTCTGGGCTTCATCAAACGTCATAACAGCCTTCGTCGTCCTACAGTCGGTCGGCTTCGTCACTTTCGCGGCAGACTCCAGCAACACAGCACTCTTCGACAGCCGTTATGTCCAACTTGTCTGCGTCGGCTGGACGTTAGGGGGCATGCTTGCCTACCCGTGGGCAATACTGCGATGCCGCAATCTCGCACGCGACACTTCCGACTACAATCCGACAATCTGGGACGCGACCACAAAGGGACGAGTCAGCGCGATTGTCGCCTTCCACATTCTCGTTCTTCTCGCAATCGGATCGCTCGCCTTTCCCAATCTTTGAATTGCAACCAGGACTCGCAAAGCGTCACCCCGCCATTCCTACTCTTTCAAATCATCAGCCAATTGCTTTTGAAATTTCTGGAGCACAGCTTCATCCACTCCGGGTTGTTCGACAAAGTCTGGTGCGAGGCTCAGCGTGTTGCGATTTCTGATGTAGTACCGCTTTGATTCGAGCGACTGAATCTTGATCATGTTGTTCGCCAGAATTTGAGCGATGCGAGTTGCCGACCACTTATATTGCGTCGGCCATTTGTTCTGAGCGATCAACCCAACAGGGACTTCCATCTCCGGAGTGATGATGCGGCCTGTCGGCGGAACAAGTCCGCCCTTTTTATAGATAGCCGCAATCTGCTCCTCAGAATGGTTTTTGAACGCTGCCCGAGCGGTCGACATCCCTTTTTCCATTGCCGCAGCAGCGATCTCTTGTTTCTTCCGAGCTTGCTCAGCCACTTCCTCAGCAGTCAACATCTGATACTCGACCGTGACGGGAATCGTTACTTCGACATTTTTCGATGAGAGCTTCAGGTCGTACTTCAGAGCGGCCGACGCAAACATGCCCACTTCTGCATCAAAGACGACCGTCCCGTCGCCAGCAAACGTGAACGGAGTTTCCGAGTTCGGCGAATCCAGCTTGTACTTCTTCTCGATCGTTACGCGGCTGCCGTCTTGAGACTTCACCGTATAAGTTGCCGATTCCGAGCCGGACGATGTTCGACTCGGTTTTGATCGAGGGTCGAACGGTCGTCGCGGAAATCCGCGATCGGAATCATCTTTCTGCCCAAGCACGACTCCGTTTTCTGCGGACCATGAATCCTTCGTTGCTCCCGGCAAAGCATCGAAAACCAGCAGAGACAAATGACCGAGTGGGACGGGAATCTGAGACTCACCAGTCAGTGACAAAATTTCCCCCATCGGAGTCAAACTGATGTTGGAAGTTGTCTGCTGCAGCGCCGTCGTCCCGCGAGAGGAATTGAACGGAAACCCTGGCCTCGGAGGACCTCCACCACCTGGTCGTCGAGGCCCACGGAAGCCACGCCGTGGGCCACCGCCAGTTGAACGACTCTTTGCCTTCGCTGATTTCTTCAACCCGCCCTGAAATTTCAGAGCGACATCATCTGACTTCGACGCGCGACCTTCATAGCTGATCTGCCCAGCATACGTGTCGATTTCGCTCGGAGTATCGACCGTGATTTTGACGTTGTAGTAGACCCGCGACGCTGGAGCCTTGTACGCCAAAACTGGCGGTTCGGCCGAAGCGACAGTCCCGAACGACAGACACACCAAAACAAAGAGGCCGAGCAACAAATAGCGTTGATTCAATCCAGTCTTCATGAACTACTCCGATGTCCGAAAATCAAGTGCGTTCAACGATGAGCTTACCGCGCCCCAGCAGCGACACGGCCGGGCCAACCGTGCTTAAACAAAATGTGAGACCCGACCAGGAAATTATTAACCTCTCACGGTCGAGCATCACTGTGAGAACTGCGTCAGGCTAGCATTTCACAGACCTGAATCCAGGCCAGTAACGGACAATTAGCGGCTGGCTGCCGCGCATTTCCGAGTCTTCCTGATTGGAAGATCCGTCAAAGATTCATCCGGAACAGGGAAGAATGCCGAAAAAGAGTCAAGTCCGGCGGAGCCGGTGCGCGCTGTCACGATGACGACAACAACGAATGGATGCGTTCTGCAATGCAGACACAATCTAGCAAAGCACTCACCACGCAAGTCGCCGCCCCACCATACAGGTGGCTCTGCCGCTTCATAATCGCGGTTATGCTGTCTGCGTTCTCCGGGCAGACCCATGCCCAAATCGTCAAACATGCAGTCCTGCTTCAGCCCGCTCCTCTGGCCGAGCAAATCACACCTGACATTGTTGAAAGTCGCCGAAAAGAGGTGGCTGACTCGGCCGACCTCAGCGACGAACTGAAGAAAAAAGCCGACGATCATCTGAAAGTCGCTTCTGACGGACTGACGCGGATCTCGGACCTCGCCGCAACCGCGGCTCAGTTCAAAGCAGACACTGACGGCGTTCAGCAACGCGTTGCTCAGTTGAAACAGGGCCTGACAACTTTGCAGGCACTCAAACCAAAGCTTCCGGAACTCGCCACGTTAGCTGAGCTCGACCAGGAACGATCCATCCGAGATGTTCAGCTAACAGAATTTAAGAACTCACTGGTACAGATCGAGGCGGAGCCAGTCGCGCGCGCGACTCGCCGAAAGGAAATCCGAGCACTGCTCTTGTCGGCGGCTCAACGTGCTGCAGATATCGAGAAACAACTCGTCACCCCTGCCCCTCCTGATGAACCAGCACTGTTGACCCAGGCCCGGCTGACAGAACTAAGAGCGCGACGACTGCTGATCGATGCGGAACATCCAGCACTGCAGAACGAACTGGCCAAATATGATGCTGAAGACGCGGCCGACTTTGTCAGGCTGGAACGGGATGTTCGAACTCAGGAAGTTTCGCTCGCAGAAGCCGAGTTGAAACTGATTGATGAAGAAATCGCTGGACGGCGGGCACAGGAAAACAAGGATGCGGCGGAACGTGCCCGTGATGAAGCGATCGCTGCCGAACCGCTGCTTAAGGCCGATGCCGATCTCAATCAACAACTTGCCGAACAGGCCGTCAACCTGGCAACACCTATCGAAGAGACCCGCGAAAAGCTCGATGCCACAAAGGTCAGACTCGACACTGTCCAGAAGCAGTTCGCGGCAATCCAGCAGAAAGTTGAAAACATTGGCCTGACCGACGCCATCGGCGGACTCCTTCGAAGGCAACGAGGCGACTTACCTAACCTTCTTAAACGTAAGGCAAACGTTCGAAACCGGCGTGAGCAGATTGAAGAAGCGCAGTACGGGCTGTTCGAAGCAGACGAGCAGCGCGCACAACTCGCGAATCGCGAACCGTTTGTGCAGAAGATTCTCATGGATGCAGCGGCTGGAACTTCAGACGCCGAGCTACAAAAACTGGAAGAGGCCGCCAGAGATGTGTTCGACCGGCGAGCCGAGTATCTCGATCAACTGATCAGAAGCTCCAACTCTTACCTCGATACACTCTTCGAGCTCGACCAGACCGAACAAGTTCTGATCGCCGAAACGCAACGTTACCTGACCTACATCGACGAACGCGTCCTTTGGGTGCGAAGTAACAAACCGCTCTATTCGAAGTTGGAACTCGACACGTCTGACAAGACATTCTTCGAACCGTCTCGTTGGAAATCCGTCGTTGACAAGATTCTCGGAGACGCAGGCACCAATCTACTGCTCTACGGATTTGCGATCATCGCGTTTTCCGTACTGATCCTGTTTCGTTCCAAGTTTCGACGCGAATTGCACGAAGCTGGCGCGCTTGCTCGCCGTGGAAACTGCACTTCGTTTGAACCGACATGGCACGCCACGTGGGCCACAATTCTGATGGCGATCACCTGGCCTGGCCTCATGTGGTTCGTGGGCTATCGGCTCCTGCTGGTCTCAGGCAGCTCAGAATTTTCGCGAGCAGTTGGAGCCGGCCTCTTCGCCACGGCATGGGGATTCATGCCGCTTGAACTGCTCCGCCGAATCTGTCGTGTGGGCGGACTTGCCGATCACCACTTCGACTGGGCCGACTCAGCCATTCGCCTTTTCCGCAGCACTCTGCCCGGCCTGGGACTATTCGGCCTGCCGCTCGTTTTTGTCACAACCACTCTTTACATGAGCGATACCGAGCATGGTCTGGATATCCTCGAGCGAGCTGGCTTCGTCGCCGCCGCTCTTGTCCTGACAATGTTTCTCCGCCGCGTACTGCGTCCTGACACCGGTGTGTTGTGCGAATTGCTCATCAGCCACCCGAACGGATGGCTCGTCCGCACAAAATGGCTGTGGTACTGGGGCAGCGTTCTGGCTCCGTTGAGTCTCGCGGGATTGACGATCGCCGGCTTCTACTACACCGCTCAACAGCTTTCATGGCGTCTGTTCGCGACCATTGTGCTTGTGCTAGGTCTGCAACTCGTCCGAGCACTCCTGCAGCGACTGCTGATCGTTCAACGCCGCAAGATGAGCATCGAACATGCGAAACAAAGACGCATCGAAGCACGGGCACAAAAGCAGGCAGCCGAACAAGCGGCGGTGGCAATCAAAGCGGCTGAAGACGCCACTGGTTCCACAACCGAAAAACCCAACACAGCCGATACGAAATCGTCGACTCCGCACAAATCGAGTGTCGCATCAACAGAAACTTCGTCCGCAACTCCAACCGCCATCGTCCCGGCGGAAGAACTCAGAGCCGATGTCGAATCAAGCACCGAACAAAGTCGCCGCCTGTTAAGCATTGCTGTCGTCACGACATCACTCGTCGGAACATGGCTCATTTGGGTCGACGCGTTGCCGGCGTTGCGGATTCTCGATCAATGGCATCTCTGGGCAACCACGGTCGACGTTTCCGCTGATGATGTTGGTTTTGCCAGCACCACGATGCCTGGCATGAGCATTAGCCCGCCGACGACAGCCACGACAACCGAAGCGGCCAGCCAGGAAATCATCACGGTCGTGCGTTACGTCACTCCACGAGATATTGGCCTCGCACTCCTACTAGCGATCCTCACGTTCGCCTGCGCTCGCAACATTCCCGGACTGATGGAAATGTGGATTCTGCAGCGGCTGCCGCTCGATCAATCTGTCCGCTACGCAATCACCACCTTGACCAGTTACCTCATTATCCTGTTGGGAGTAGTCCTCAGCTTTAATGCTATCTCGGTAGGCTGGTCGAAGGTGCAATGGCTGGCGACGGCGTTGACATTCGGACTGGCGTTCGGATTGCAGGAAATCTTCGCAAACTTCGTGGCCGGTCTGATTCTGCTCTTCGAACGTCCCATCAGGATCGGCGATGTGGTCACCGTTGATGACATCTCCGGCGTCGTGTCGCGGATCCGGATCCGAGCAACGACCATTACCAATTGGGACCGCAAGGAGTATGTGATTCCGAACAAGGAATTCATCACAGGCCGGATGCTGAACTGGACGCTGTCCGACAAGACAAACCGTGTGGTGATAAACGTTGGAATCGCGTACGGCTCCGACGTAGACAAAGCAAAACAATTGCTGCTCCAGGTCTGTCGCGAGCATCCGCTGACAATGAGCAACCCCGGCCCCAACGTGACCTTTGAAGGATTCGGCGACAACACTCTTAACTTCGTCGTCCGCTCCTACCTGCCAGACCTCGACAACCGCCTGTCGGTCATCGATGCACTGCACACAAACATCGATCGGGCTTTTCGAGAGGCACAGATCGAAATCGCCTTCCCGCAGCAGGATTTGCACCTGCGATCTGTCGATCCGACAGTCGCCACTGCTCTGCGAGGCACGCCTCCTGCTGCCGCATGATTCGGCATCTGAACTTTCGCCTGACGATGAATAAAACGCTGCTCCGACGCCACTTTTTGTGCGTATTCTGCCTTCTTCTTGTCGCTCAGGCATCGCCGAAATGTCCCACGCGAAGCAAGCCTGTGGAGATAGATGCAGGACTTAATGCGGCACCGTTGCAGAAGCACGCCGCCAGATGCCATCTTACATCCGCATCCTTACGGAGAAGTCTCTCCGTGAGATCACGATTCTCGCCCACATCCAGAAACGGCTTACGATGATTCGCAGCACAGCTGGTCCATGTCTCAAGCGTCCTCAAGCTCTATTGCTTCTTGTTTTCTCATTGCTGATTTCTTCCGGCGGCAGTGTGCGAGCAGCCAGGCCTGCTGTCGAAGCTGACGCCTCACTTCCAAACATCCTGATTCTTTACGCAGACGATCTCGGATTCGGCGACCTTGGCTGTTACCACTCGAAATCGAAAATACCAACTCCCAATCTTGACCGGCTTGCCGCCGAAGGGATGCGTTTTACTGACGGACACTCGTCGTCCGGAATCTGTACTCCAAGTCGATATGCTCTGCTAACTGGACGCCACCACTGGCGTGACTTTCACGGCATCGTGAACGCACTCGGTGGCTCAGTCTTCAAGCCGGAACGGCTAACCCTGCCGGAGATGCTCAAGGCAAAGGGCTACCACACAAATGCAATTGGCAAATGGCATCTTGGTTGGGACTGGGATGCGATCAAGAAAAAAGGGGCAAAACCGCAAGGCACAGGCCGCAAGACGACATGGGGACCAGAAGCGTTCAATTGGTCAAAGCCAATTCCCGATGGGCCACTCGCGCATGGCTTTGATCACTACTTCGGTGATACGGTCATCAACTTTCCGCCATATTGCTGGATCGAAGACGATCGGGTTCCGCGGGCTCCCGACACCGTTATGGATTCCTCAAAATGGAAACCGATCAAGGAAGGCAACTGGGAATGTCGTCCCGGCCCGATGATCTCTGATTGGGATCCGTACCAGAATATCCCCACAACGACGCAGCGCGGCATCGAGTACATCAAGTCGCAAGCGACTGAGCAATCGCCTTTCTTCCTCTACTTCGCATTTCCAGCGCCGCACGCGCCGATCATTCCAAACGATGAGTTCGACGGTAAATCCCAAGCAGGTCCGTATGGCGACCTCGTCGTTGAAACTGATGACGCCTGCGGTCGATTATTGAAAGCGCTCGAAGAAAGTGGCCAGGCAGAAAATACCGTCGTCATTTTCACAGCAGACAACGGCCCGGAAAAATACGCTTATGCGAGGGATAAAAAGTTCGGGCACTGGTCCGCTCATCCACTACGTGGCCTGAAGCGGGACATCTACGAAGGTGGCCACCACGTTCCCTACCTCGTTAAGTGGCCCGGCATTACAAAGGCCGGGCGAGTATCCGATGCGCTCGTCAGTCAGATCGACATCATGGCGACTCTAGCATCAGCCATCGGGGCGGACCTGCCCGACGACGCAGCAGAAGATTCACACAACCTGCTGCCGATTTTGCGAGGACAGATCAACCAGGTGCGAACCACGCACGTTCACAACACTCGTGAGAATCAGTACGCGATTCGAAGCGGCGACTGGCTGTTGATCAACCACAAGGACGGTTACATGTCTGGTCGCAACAAAGCATGGGAGACACGTCACAAATACGCTGCGGACAACAAGTCGCCCGTTGAGCTCTACAATCTTAAGAACGACATCGGCCAACGAAACGATCTCGCCGGAAAACAACCGGAACGAGTCGCCGAGCTTCAGGCACTGCTATCTAGAATTCGAAAACAAGGTTATTCAGCCCCTCGACTGTCACACCAGTAAAACACTTGCATTTATCGCGCTGCTAAGGATCCAACCATGAAATACTCCGCCGCTGGCATCTTCGTTCACGTCACGACTCTGAGCCTTCTCGTCGCTGCGCAGGCCAACGCCGCTGAAAAGTTTCCCGCACCTGCAAAACCAGGCACAGGCTCCGTTGTATCTGCCAGGTTGATCTACCAACTCGAAGGACGGCAGACACCGCAGTGTCATGCCTCGACGATCGTTGAAACTTCGACCGGGCTTGTCGCCGCCTGGTTTGGCGGCACTCGTGAAAGTGCCACTGACGTCGGAATCTGGGTCTCACGACAAGTCGATGGATGCTGGTCGAAACCCGTCGAGGTGGCCGACGGGTCGGAAGGCGAGGATCAGGATTATGCCTGCTGGAATCCCGTACTTTTCAAGTCGACTGACGGACCGCTCATGCTGTTCTACAAGGTCGGAGTTAACCCACGGCTTTGGTGGGGAGCCCTGATGACGTCTAAGGACGACGGTAAAACCTGGTCCAAAACACGTCGACTCGGCACCAACAACGCACTTCCGAAAGCTAATCAAAACCTGCTCGGCCCCGTAAAAAACAAACCACTGCAAATGAAGGATGGCTCCATTCTCTGTCCAACCAGCACAGAGAACGAAGGCTGGAAAGTCCACTTTGAAGTCACTCGCGATCTCGGCGAAACGTGGGAGGTGATCGGCCCAATCCACGATGCCTCAAAATTCAATGCCATTCAGCCGAGCATCCTGACGCACGCCGACGGGCAGTTGCAGATTCTTTGCCGCAGCCAGGAAAGCGTCGTTGCCGAAAGCTGGTCGAAAGACGGGGGCAAGACCTGGGGACCTGTCACTGCGACCGAGCTGCCGAATCCAAACGCAGGCACGGACGCAGTGACACTTGCCGACGGTCGGCACTTGATTGTTTACAACCACACAGTTCGCCGAGGCCCTTTCCCATCGGGCCGCGCGATGTTGAACGTTGCAATTTCAAACGACGGTAAATCGTGGAAGCCGGTCGTCACGCTGGAAAAAGACAAGAGTGAGTTCTCCTACCCAGCCGTCATTCAGGCGGCGGACGGAAAGATTCACATCACCTACACGTTCAAGCGTCAAAGCGTGAAGCATGTCGTGCTCGATCCAGCCCTGCTGAAATGACTCAATCAACACTCAGTTGATTTCACAAACTCCCGCCTCAAGAACACGCATCAGGGTTCAACTTCCGATGACACGATTGATCACTTCTACGTTTCTCATTCTTTTCGCAGTCTCTTCGGCAGTAAACGCTCAGTCGCCATCGACTTTGAAACCACACATGGCGGTTCCTGGAAAAATCGTCCTGCAGGATGATTTTTCTGTAGCAAAGCCCCTTAAGAAGGGCGTCTGGCAATCGCGACAGGGAACTCGCTGGACCATCGAAGATGGCGTCCTTCAGGGCCGAGAATCTTCGCCAGAGTTTCAGGCAAACCGGAAAGACCACTTTGGCTACGAGCCTCGCCTCAGCATTCCCGTAACCCCTGCCGAGTTTGTTGCCAAATTCTCGTTTCGGTTCGTCGGAGGCGATGAAACCGCGATCGTCCCATTTATCGAATTCGGACATCACGTCTGCCGAATTCGATTCAGCAAGGACGGAGCAACGCTGCTGTCAGATGGCGAAACGATGAAGCTCGCAGAGGCCAAAGACTTTGTCTGGAAGTCTGGTAAGTGGTACCACGCTCTGGCCGAAATGAAGAATGATGAATTCCTCATTCAAATCGCCGACGGACCGACGCTCTACGGTCAGCGAGACTCGTTTGCTAAAGACCCGACCAGTGGCGGAAACGGTTTCGGAATCGCTGGCCCCAAACACGGAGCGGTAGAAATCGACAATCTGACGATCTCGGCAGTCAAGGCGGCTACTCAGCCAAACTGGAACGCGCATAAAGCAACGCTCCCAAAGTTCAAACCTATTCAGACCAAGCAGCCAAGGGTAAAAAAGCCCAAGGCTAAAGCAGACAATTCAGCTAAGAACAGGACCTCTCGATCACCAAAACTGATCGGAGATTGAGCATGCGTCAGACCATTTTCTGGGCGGCACTGTTTCTTACTGTTGGCCTGATTGCGACGTTTCACGCAACTGCTGCTGACGTCACAACTGGCCCTAAGAATGGCGTGCTGGTAATCGTTGGCGGGGGCGACCGCGACAACGCAATGTTTCGCCAGTTCGTGAAAATTGCGGGCGGTAAAGACGTAAAGCTGGCCATCATTCCTACGGCCGCCTCCAGCAAACCTGATTACGACTACGCCGGACATCGCTCCGCCACGTACGCTCGCGAAGAGCTCGGAATGCCGAACGTGACCGTCGTTCATTCACACGATCGGAACGTGGCGGACACCGCCGCCTTCGCAAAACCGATTCGAGAAGCCGACGCATTGTGGTTCACCGGCGGACGCCAATGGAGAATTGCCGATGCCTACCTGGGAACGCTCGCCGAAACCGAAATTCGCAATGTTCTGAAACGTGGGGGAGTAATTGGTGGCAGTTCCGCCGGTGCGTCCATCCAAGGCTCATTCCTTGTCCGAGGCGACACTAAGTCCAGCCGTATTCTGATCGGTGATCATCAACGCGGATTCGGATTCATCACAAACTCCGCCATCGACCAGCACGTCATTCCACGAAAACGTCAAAGCGGCCTGATAGAAGTTCTCACTGACCCCAGGGGCAAGATGAACGGCGGCATCAATCGCGAGGCTTTGCTCGGCATCGGTATCGACGAAGCGACCGCCATCGTGGTTCGACAAAACAAATTCGAAGTCATCGGCAAGAAGGACGGCGTCGTACTGATTTACGATCCAAATTTGTGGACATCGTCCACAGCCGACGTGGACAAGTACATGACGCTTTCGCCCAGCACGAAGTACGACCTCGCAAAGCGAACCGTCCTGAGCCGTTAACGCGCTCAAAGGCTTCGGCCGTTATACAAGTCCGGCAATTGGCTCGCCGTGATAAATGTGGTGAGGCCGTCCCAGATCATCAGCCCAGGTCGCCGTAGCGGGGACGCCTAAGGCGTTGTAGATCGATGCCGCCATGTTCTCTGGCTTCTGTGGATTAGATGCCGGATACGCTGCGTCTTTGTCTGACGCCCCAATAACGTCGCCGCCATTGACACCTCCGCCAGCGAAGAAAAGCGTCTGCACCGCTCCCCAATGGTCTCTTCCCGGAGCGTCGTAGTGCTCGGCAAGGTGCGAGATTTTTGGCGTCCGACCGAACTCGCCGCCCATCACAACCATCGTCGTGTCGAGCAGCCCGCTTTGCTTCAAGTCGTCCAGTAATGCAGAGAGTGCTCGATCTGTCGGTGGAAGCAGTCTCTCGCGAAGCCTCCAGAATGCGTCGCCGTGAGTGTCCCACGCTTCGTTATTGCCAAGATTGACCTGAACCATGTTCACACCGGACTGAACCATCCGATACGCCATCAGTAGCGACCAGCCAAAACTGTTGCGGCCATAACGTTCCTGAGTTTTGACGTCAGCTTTTGTGACTTCGATCGCTTTGCGAATTCGCTGACTCGCCAACAACGAAATCGCCGATTCACGATGAATGTCGTACCGAGTACCTTCCGCCGAACGCTCCAACTCCAACTGTTGACGATCAATCGAGCCAAGTAAATTCAGTCGACGATCGAACCGACTTGAATTCAACTCGGCCGGTAACTTCAAACTCGGAGCCTGAAACAGCTTCGGTTGGTCTGACGTTGGATTCTTTCGAGGAAGCTGATGGAACGTGTATTCCGGATACGCACCTCGCCAGAACGGATCGCCATAGTGCGTTGCCTCGATGATAAACGGATCGCGATTCCCGCCCATCATCCCGCCATACGCTCCGGGAATCGTTCCGCCCGACCAATGCACCAACCGCTCAGGCAGCATCACCGAAGGCGGCAGGTTGTTCCGCGCCGGCACTGCGTCGCCGACAACAGACGAAATAGACGGCCAGTCTGTGGGCCGAGGTTTACGGTCACCCTTAAACACCGGCGCAATCGAGCGTCCGGTCAGCATGTAATAGTGCCCGAGCGTGTGACCGTTCGTCGGGTGCGTGAGCGATCGAACCAGCGACCACGAGTCACTGCGCTGCGCGAGCATCGGCAGGTGCTCGCAAATTTCAATACCGGGCGTTGCAGTGGGGATCGGGTTGAACTCGCCTCGAATCGTGTCGGGCGAATCCGGTTTCATATCGAAGCTGTCCTGCTGAGCAAGACCTCCGGAAAGAAAGATGTAGATACAGGACTTCGCAGTCCCGTGGCCAGCGGGCTGCTCAGAAGCCTGAGCGTTCCGTAGCCCGTCCAGATGATTCATCCCCAGTCCGAGAAGGCCGATGGCCCCCGCCTGGACCGAAGTCCGTCGCGAAATCTTTGCATGAACTCTTTGTCGTTTAGCCATTTCTGACACCTTGACTGAGTCTTCTGAGAGCGGAACTCGACCGCAAATCACCTTCCGATAATCCATCGGCAATTAGTCATATCTCTGTTGAACACAGAATAGCCAACCAGACGTCAGTTGGCTGCTCTCATTCGCCCCTCACGAACACTCGGAAGTATCCACCAAACTAATTAACAACCAGCCTAATCTGTACGCGGATCAAAGGTTGGTTTTCAAAGACGGTGTGGCTTCTCAGACTTTACACCATCGCACGAGATGCTTCTGGTTCGTATGACGACCTCATTCTCCAGAAAAACAAATGTTTTGACATCCTTGACGAGCGACCTCATCGCAGTAAGCATCACGACTTGGCACGAGTGGCCAAATCATCACAAATATGGATAAGGGATGCGGGCATGAATAAGGGATTAGCCATTGGCATTGCCGTCGTTGCGGCAGCACTTGTAGTCGGCACTGTCGTTTTCAAGTCGGGTAAGGAACAGGCCCCGGATCACGACCCAACTTCGCTGGTCGTAGGTGAAGCAGCAGTCGATCCAGAACTGACGACCGAGATTTCCGACGGCTTCGGCGCTGCAGCCCAAGTACCAGACGATGTCTCGGCCTACTCAGCATCTTTGAACCTCGCAGAACGCTGGACTCGAATCTGGCAGAGCAATGCGGTTCAGAATCTGATGTCTCTGCCGACCGTGCAGCAAGCCTGGCTGCAAGGTCAGGGACACCCCTTCTTCACCAGCCTCATGCAGACCGCAACCACCCATCCGGTGGCGATGCAGGGCTTGCCGGTCCTTAGAGACGCGCTCTCGACCGAAGTCTTTGTATGTGCAGGTCCCGATCTTGCCGAGACCGCCGGCGCATTGGGAGACCTGTACGGCGAGATGCAACTAGCTCGAATGCAGTCACAAATCGCTGGCGCCACTGGTAGCCCAACCAACAACCTGGAATCGGCATTCGGAGACATGATCGAGACCGTCCTGGAGAACGAAGACCGATTGAAGCTGCCATCTTTTCTGATCGGATTCCGCTTAACCAATGTCGAAGCGGCAACGCAGTTCATTGACGAATGGCTTCCTCAGATTAATACAGGACCAGTCGGCGTCATCGAGAAGAAAACGATCAGTGAAGGCCAGTTCTACGTTCTCGACACGTCCGGTCAGCAATTGCCCGATAGTGTGATTGCCCAGATGACTTCTGCTTTACAGACGACTGAGCAGCCCGCCGAAGTGATCGAGCGACTGACAGATTTTGTTCGTGGTCAGCGAGTCAATGTGGCCATTGGGGTGCTCGATGATTATCTCATGATCTCATTGGGATCTGACACGAGCCTGCTTGAACGATGGGGCACAGACTCGTCGCTGGCAAAGTCAGAAAGTTTCGCACCGGCACGAGCAAACTTCAAAGAAGGCCTGGCAACTCTCAGCTACACGGCGAAGAGCATGTCAGCCGAACCGATCACCCCGGAAGATGTCCAAAATTTGGTTGAGTACCTGCTCGAGTCAATCCCCTACTTCACCGTCCCGACCGACCTGGCGGAACGATTACGTAAGGATGTCAAACTTCTTGCTGGTGAGTTTCCCATTCCGGAACAGCATGAAACGCTGGCGTTCAGTTTTGATAACCAAGGCACGGAGTCCTTCAAATTCGGTGCCCCATTTCCGGCTTCGTTGGACGGTTCACTGCCCTTGTCCGTGTTGGCTCACCGTGGCCCGCAACCGATCGTCGCTTCCGCAGCCCGCGCGGCAAAGAATCCGGACGGCTACGAGCAGGCTGTGAAATGGATCCAAGTTGCATTCGGGTATTTTGAAGACTATGGCGTGCCCGCGATCCCTCCCGAGGACCGACCGAAGTACGAGCAAGGCATAAGCATCGCCATGCCGTTCTTGACTTCGATCGACGCAGCAACTCGAGACCACCTCGTTCCGGCCGTTGATGGGACACAGTCGATTTTCGTCATGGATGGTCGTGGTGAACTGGCAGTCCTGCCGGGCGGTGAAGTTCTGCAGCCACCACTCTTCATTCCACGACTTGGCACAGTCATCGAACTGAACGACGCCGAACAGTTCGAGATCGCGATAACGGACTACGCTGAAGCGTCGAGAAAATTGATCGCCGACATCAACGCTGCCTATCCTGGATCGATGCCACCTTCTGTGACGATCCCTGCACCTCAGACTGCGGAGATAGCAGGAGGCACGCACTACTTCTATCCATTGCCGATTGACCTCGGTCGCGACATCCTTCCGTCAGCTCTGATCAAGGATCGGCTATTAGTGCTTTCATCTTCGGCATCTCTTGCCGAACAGCTTGTCGACGAACAACCAATGCCAGACTGCCAAGTCACTGGCACCGACACTGCTGCCGGAGCAGTGATGACCATCGAATTCACCGAGCTATGGAATTTCTTCCGGAACATGGGCGACTCAGCATTCATGTTGGCTCAGCAGAAAAACCGAAGAGGCAACGCCCAAACAATCACACTGATCAAAATGCATTCAGATGCAGTACTACGATCACTTGGAGCGATCCGCAGCTATCGCAGCACGACGACCCTGTATAACGGACGTGCGATGCAACATTCATGGCTTCACGTTGAGGACATCAGCCGTTGACTGAGATCGTCCTACTTCTGGCCACGTTTTTCGCCATGTATATGACATGGCGAGGTTACTGCCGTGGTTTTTTTGCAACGATCGCGGGTTGGTTGCCACCGCTCCTGGCACTGGGCACGTTCCTGCTGGTCATCTGGCTCCAACGGCAATCTCCCACAGGGACGATCGTCACCGGGCTCATTGCAGCGGTGACCACCTACATTGGCGGAACTTTGCTTTTACGAGTCGGTAGACGTCGACTGGCGCGGCGTCTGCCGACTCACCCTCAAAATGCACTTCGTCGCTGGCATTGGTGGTGCAACCACGTCGCCGGAGCAGTGTTAGGTCTACTGTGCTCGGCTACCGCCTGTCTCGGCTTCGCATCGCTAACCAGCACTCTGCCATTCGCCTATTCCATCGCGACACAATCTGGTATCGAGGCCGAGAAGAACGAAAAAACTCCGTACTGGGTCATGAAACTCGGCGAAACCTGCAGAACACTCGCTGAGGTGTCCGACAGCGTCGTCCTGGGAAACGTACCGCGACTGCGTGAGTACAGTCAGGAAATGAACGCTCTTGTTACGATTCTCAACGCGGAGCCGGAAAATTTGAAACGCGTCGCAGAGCTTCACGGTTTCGCGAGACTTGAGCATTTGCCCGCGGTAACAACCGCGTTAGAAGATAAACGATACGCCGAACTGTTTCTCCAACTGCGAGATGGAGATATCACGGCAGTTTCCGAACTCGTCGACAGCTCGATCACTCGCGACCTGTTGACGTGCCCTGAAATCCGATCGTTCACTCGAACTGTCACACCGTCCAGCCTCGCACGCGATCTTGAGGACTCCGAATCGGACAACGTGACCGACGTCAAGTAGCGACGTCGCAAATCCGGAATCACTCAGCACGCTGTGGTGGATGAGCGGTCCAGACTGCCGCGGCTGCGAACATTGGCAGAGCGAGAAATGCCATGAGTGCGGGTTCGTACGCGCCGTAGTAGTCGCTGGAAATCGCCAGTGGCAATGGTCCGATCGCCGCGGCAAGGATCATCGCTGACCAGGCAACTCCACGGACGGCTCCCTGATGAGCACGGCCGTAGTAGTTGATCCAGACGACGGTTGCCGTGCTGCGCATCACGCTCCCGTGCAGTCCGAGCAGCAACGCATAAACGCCGGCCATCCAGGTGAACGGCATATTCATGACCAGCAAAGTCGCCGTCGCCAGGAACATCATTGCCGCCGCGAGAATAAATCGGCTCGGAACACGATCAGTCAACCACCCCGTCGGAAACTGCAACAACGTGGCGAAGCCAGCCTGCAGCGTCATCATCAAAAGAGCTTCCGTACGGTCGAGGCCGTGCCGTTTCAGAAGCTCAACCTGATGAAACACCAGGCCAGTCCCAACAAGTCCAGACGTCGCCGGCACGCACAGCAACTTCCAGAAAGTCGCGTTCCGCAAAACCTCGTGGACCGTCCAGGAATCTTCCAGTGATGTGATCGCCGGCCCCGTGGCCGAACTCGACTCGCCCCCTGCCTCATCTTTCGACTTCTCGGAGGTCGACAAGGATGAGTCCGGATCAGCCTTATCAGCAGGTCGGCGTGAATCCGCATTCGGGTCCAAACCGTCGGGATGCAGGCCGAGGTCTTCCGGACGGTCCCTCAAAATGAAGATGCCAGGCAGAATCAGCATCAACCAGACGCCCCAGGCAAGTCCCTGCCACGCGGTCTGCCAGCCGTAATTTTCAATCAGCCAGTTGTTGATCAGCGGAATGGACATCACGGAAAGGCCTCCTCCCAGTCCCGCCATTGCCGTTGCGATGCCTCGCCGACGTTCGAACCACTCGCCAACGATCCACACGGAAACTAATGACAGAGCCCCCTGCCCCAGGCTTCGCACGATCCCGAATCCCAAATACAACGTCGGCAACGAGTCGACGTGCGACATCATCCAGCAACCGCAGCCAAGCCCGGTCGCGATAATCGGAAGCATGACCCGAGCACCGTGTCGATCGACCAGACGCCCAACGTATGGCAGCAGACAGGCGCTAACGACCGTCGCGCACGCGTAGGCCAGGGAATAGTCGGTCTCGGAAACGCCAAGTCCGGTCCGCATCGGATCCTTGAACGCAGCTACCGAATACGACTGGCCCGGCGCCGACATATATTGAGCGGCGCCGGAAATCCCCAGCATTGTCCAGCCGGGAAACCATCGGTATGGCCGAATTGCCGAATCATTGAGCACAGGTTCAGACGAAGAATCTTTTCGGTCACTCGGGCCGGGCATTTACTGACGCACCTTCCATGGATCAAGCACGTCGATCGGCTTTGCGGGCTGGATGTCTCCATGCGATTGTAGCAGCCGAGATCAATCAGCGCAATCGGGCTACAGCACGGCTCGACTTGCACCTTTCGTAGCCAGCGACCAAAGCCTCGCCGCCCCAGCCGTTAAAGTAACGCCGCGACATCGTTGTGCAGCTCCCCAAACCGGCGACCGGTCCTGATCAAGCCATTTGGAAACTTACTTCTCTTCCGTTGCGACAATCAGCTCTGTCTCGCGACGGTTTGATTTGCGATCAAGTGTGTCCGCCGTCACGGAGAAGAATTCGTTGGCTTGCGATCGCTGCAGGAGTCCACCGTGAACCGAGTATTTCGATTGTTCCTTAACTGCTCCTGGCCCGAAACCTTTGGCTGTCACGTGATCATCATAGCCGACAGTCGACATGCGAATGATTAGCTCGCCATTACTGAGTTTGACTACGCCCCTTTTTACAACAGCCGCTGTTGAGAGCTGACCTTCGTTGTCAGAAACTTCCCGAGCGTATCCGACAATCTCGTTCGTACTTCTTCGAACGGAATACTGATGCCGCAGAATGACGCGTCGATCGTACTGTCGCGCAGGTGCCGGCTTCCCCCCGGCCTTACTTTTCGAGCGAATCGCCTCTCGAATTTCAACCACTTCATCGAACCCGAATCCGTTTTGCGATTCGAGCAACCGTCCGAATGTCGTCTTCCGCTCGAACACTGATTCCATCCGGTCATTGTCAAAGCCCGTAACAACCCGCCCAACAATCGTCCGGCCAATCATCTTGCTCCTAACAAAATCGACTAACTGCCGAGCCTTCGGATCCCTGATCCTCAAAGTCGGCGGCCTTAGCGTGGGTTTGTCCTGCGGCCGTTTTGGCCTGACGGTTTCAACGTGAATTCTCGCCACGACCTTGGACTGAGCTGTCGGCTGAACCGTGGAAGCATCGGACGTGACATTTCCCGGTTCACCACCCACATCTCTCACACAACGAACCCGTACAAAATTTCGACTGGCATAACCATTGTTTGCTCCACCTTTGGCATACCAGTGATAGACGTAGGCGTAATCTTCCTTGCGGCCATCCAGTTCCGAAGTCCAGTACGAATTATATTCGTGAGGCGGAGCACAGCATTGCTCCAGCGTGTAGCCCGAATTGGCGAATGGCGTATCATCAGCAGGAAAGACAGACGCAAGCTCTTCAATCGTCGGCACTCGCCAACCGCTCAGGCCGTTCAGCTTCAGACTGGCGGCATAGTCCGCTGCCTGCTGATAGTTTTTCTTACCAGATGTTGATCCGTCCTTCTGCCACAACAAACCGGTCCATGTATCTTCGACACAGTCTCCCTTCTCGATAAATCGGCCCGCCACGTCACCATTCGAAAGAGGCAGCCCCGTGTCACGATAGGTCGACAGCTCAATCCTCAATGCCGATGTGCGACGGACAGATGAGTTCACTCTTCCACTGCAAGCGTCAACGACTTTCGCCAGGTCTGAGTAGCGAACCCACGACGGCGCCGCGACACGGATATCAGGTCCAACGCCAGCCATCTTCTTCACACCATCGGCCAGCTTCCGAGCCGAACTCGCGACTGTCTTCAAAGCATCCGGTCCAGTACCCAATGGTTCGCCATTCATCAGAATCTGCGTCAGTTCGCCGTTCTTTCGAGCAAAGAGGCTGACAGAAATTACGAGGTCGCGGCTGTGAGAACGAACTATTGTCAATTGTCGTGGCCTGAGGCTGAGTCAGGCGGCGTTTTCCTGCAGGGTTCCGTCGACAAAAGTTGTCCCTGGATGACGAGTGTGATTTGTTCGTAGCCTCTGAGTCTTCTCCATTTCTTTGAGGCGGATTCGGCCAGCTTGAACATCATGGCCAGACTGGTTCGGCGTGTGCCGCTGCCTTTGGTTCGGCGGTGTCTCAGACGGATGGTGGCGAAGGTCGATTCAATTGGATTGGTCGTTCCCAGGTGAGCCCAGTGCTCGGCGGGGAAGTCGTAGAAGGTCAGCAGTACCTCGCGATCTTTGCTGAGTGATTCGCAGGATTTCGGATACTTCGCTTTGTATTTTTCCACGAAGTGATCGAAGGCGTTGTTGGCCGCTTCACGAGTTTCGGCCTGCCAGATGTCGTGCAGGTCTGATTTCGCTTTGGGCTGCACACTCTTCGGCAGGTTGTTGAGCACGTTGGCTGTTTTGTGAACCCAGCAGCGTTGCTCACGCATCTCAGGAAAAACCTTTCGGGCGGCGGCCCAGAAGCCGAGTGCTCCATCGGCGACTGCCACTTTCGGAGTCATCGCCAGCCCGCGATGCTTCAGGCCGAGCAGCAGTTCGCTCCAGCTTTGTTCGCTTTCGCGGTATCCGTCGAGGATCGCGATCAACTCTTTGCGACCATCTGCGGTGGCACCGATCAGCACGAGAATGCACTGTTTTTTATTGGCATCGTCTTCCAGTCGGACGTTGACGTGGATACCGTCGGCCCACACATAGACGTACTGCTGCTGAGACAAATCGCGTTTGGACCACTCTTCGTATTCGTCGGACCATTGTTCTTTGAGTCTGACAACGACGTTAGCACTGAGTCCTTTGGCTCGCTCTCCAACAAGTGCCTGCAGGGCTTCAGAAAAATCGCCGGTGGAAATTCCTTTCAGGTACAGCCACGGAATCAGCTCTTCGATCGAGTTCGTTCTTTTCAGATACGGGGGCAGCACCTGCGGCGAAAAACGGACTCGATCGGCCGCCTCGGGAGATCTGTCACGAACTCGCGGCTGACGCACCGGAAGCGTGCCAGCTCCCGTTAAAATTTCCCGCTCGGGCAGTGATCCATTGCGAACAACCAGGCGACGGCCCTGCTCATCTCGGCGACCAGAATGCTCTGCCAGAAAATCATCGACTTCGGCATCAATCGCCGCCTGCAGCATCCGTCTGGCTCCCTCGCGAAGCAACTCATCCAAAGGACTGCGGCTCTCGAAATTCGCTCGAAACTTCAACACCTCCGGCGAGGGAATCCCGTCCTCTGAATCCCTGGCTGGAATTTGATCAACATCTCTCGTAGCGTTTCTCATGGCGTATCCTTGTGCCCATTGTGGGCGGCTGAAGAGTCAATTCCCTCAGCAGGATACGCCACCTTTCTTCAATCTCTCACGCCACGACTTCTGACAGTAACTCTGTGAGAACCGTTGTGGTTCTCTGGCAGCTTGACCATGACATACCTTCGGCCATCGTCGACTTTGTGAGTTCGATAGTAAATGCGAGGGTTTGTCGGCTCAGCAATTGTAAAATTCGGGCCAAATCCGCCGGGCATCGCCTCAATACTTCCTCGCCCCGACTGAGGCTCAGGAAACGAAAGTCCTTCCTTTCTAATCACCCGGCGCCGTCTCACCCAACGAATCGCGCCGTCACTGAAGAACTTCCCATTTGAGTTCCCGCCACCGATGTTCTCTTTCGTTTGAGGCGTGTAGGCTGCTCCGATCACGTATCCACTCCCTGGCTGAAGCACAATCGGGGCAATATCGACATACCGAAAACCATCGATTTCAGCCGCAGCCTTGCCCTTGGGAACGGTCTGGGAAACCAGAAGTTTTCCTTCTGCATTCCAAATGCCAACCGGGATCTCGGTCGCAAACCCGTCAAGCTTGTAATCCCAAACTCCAAGAGAAGTGATGGCCAGCGTTTTCTCCACAGAGAACTCCCAGCCATCAGTCGCGTTTACAACCAAGCCGCCACCGCTGCCGCCAATCGAATCAAAAACAATCGCGGGAGTGCCAGCCGGAGCGTTGCTTTCTCCATCACCCTGTACAAGCAGCAGGGACGGCAACAGCAACAGAATAATTCGACTGGACATTCGACAGTGCCTTTCATAACGGCTCGGCGAAATTCGAACCGTCACCAAACGAGCAACGAGTCACAACACAACAAACTGAGTAAACCACCATCATGTCTGCAGGTAAAACTGTACACAACAGGGTTTCGCAACCAACTTGACTTTGACGAGGAATTGACCGTCGACTCCCTGATTGCCCAACGGCGGTGCGTCGCAATAATCACTGAAAACTGCAAAACTCGTGGTCATCTCACGGCCAGCGATTCTCAACCCGTTTTCCTGGACAGGAACAAACATGCTTCGGACAAGCCGAACGATTCTCTTGACGATTGCCGCTGCGTGCTCCATTGCCCTTTCTGTCGCTGAACCAGCAGTCGCCGACGAGTGGAATCGTTTTCGCGGCCCGAACGGGGCAGGAGTCAGCGACGCGACCACCGTTCCCGTCGAATGGACGAAGAAGGACTACAACTGGGCCGTCGATCTCCGCGGTGTTGGGCATTCTTCCCCCATCGCATGGGGAAATCTGTTGTTTGTGACGAGTGCCGACGACAAAGCGAAAACGAGGACGCTTCAATGCCTGAACGTTTCTGACGGGAAGGAAGTCTGGCGAAAGGACATCTCATTCGAGCCTTACAAACAGCAAAAGAACAACAGCTTTGCATCGGGTACTCCGACAGCCGACGCCGATCACGTCTACGTGCTTTGGCATTCGAAAGTGTCATCACCGCTCATGGCGTACGACCATGCGGGCAACAAAGTCTGGGAATACGATCTCGGGCCGTATCTTCACGGACAGGGTGGCGCGACTTCGCCGATCGTTTATCAGAATTCTGTGTTCGTCGCGCACGACCACAAAGACGACAGCTTTCTGGTCGCCGTCGATCGGATGACCGGGAAAGAGAAGTGGAAGGTTCCCCGTGAAGGCAAACGTGCCTGCTACGGGACCCCCTGCGTTAACACTCCGAAAGACCGGCCTGCCGAAGTAATCTTTTCTCACTGCTATGAGGGCATCGTCGGCGTCGACCCGAAAACCGGAAGCCAGAACTGGCACATTGACGTCTTTGGACGAGCTTCCCAACGAGCGTTGGGCTCACCAGTCATCGCCGGCGATCTCGTCGTAGCCAGCAGCGGAGGCGTCGGAGGCGAACGCCAGGTTGTCGTCGTCAGGCCGCAGCTTGCCAAAAATGAAGTGACCGTCGAGGAAGCGTATCGCGTCGTCCGCCAGGCTCCGCACGTACCAACGCCGCTTGTCTACAAAGAGTGGATGTTTCTATGGAGCGACGGAGGGATCGCCACGTGTGTCAAGCGTGACTCGGGCAAGGTCGTCTGGCAGAAACGAGTCGGAGGCAATTTCTACAGTTCACCAATCTGCATCGACGGAAAGCTCTACTGTGTCGATCTTGACGGAGAAGTTGTCGTCATCGCCGCATCCGATGACTACGAGCTGCTCGCCCGAAACTCACTAGGCGCGCCCAGCCGAGCGACTCCAGCCGTCACCAACGGTGCTCTGATCATTCGGACTGAGTCGCAAGTCATCTCAATCGGTGGGAAGTAGATCGCGGCGGTATTTACCGCAGTCTTCCATCATCAACAGCCTGACGTTGCACACTACTTGATCGAGAACGAGTCCAGAAACGCTGCCGTATCCGGCCCATCAATGGCTGCTCGTGTCCCGACAACCTGTGCCTGGAACAGCGTCGGACCTGCTGGATCGATAAAGATTCGACCGCGAACAAACGCCCCCCGCGGAGCACTGATCAACACCGACTTACCGGGAAACCCAAACGCCTCGATGTCGTCGTCGTCGAGGATAGTTCCTTTGACGTTTTGAGCAGCCCCTTTAGCGGCTCCGGCAAGTCCCGCTGCCACGTCGTACTGAGACGGGTCAAGCGGATAGGTCATATGATTTGTCAGAAACGCATTACTGCCAGATTCATAAATCGTTAGTTTGATTTCGAGCTTGCCTATCGGTGAGTCAACGGTTTCCGTTTGAAGCTTTGGTTGTCCTGGAAAAAGTGCGGCCACTCGCCCGTCGTCACTCGTCACCTTGACCCATTCCGACTGAGGCGGAAGTCCCGATTTCCCGCATCCACAAAGCCCTCCGACAACAACCAGAAGGACAACAATTACCGGAAACCATCGAGACCGCTGCATTTCGAAATTCCTGAAAAAGCATTTAACGTACTGATCAAGCTGGCGAGGATCGTAGCAGCAACTCAGAAGTCCGCGACACAACCTGTGCCATCTGAACCGAACCAATCGAAGCTTGGCGTCAACACGGCAGCCGAGCACTCCCCAAGCGTGGGCTATAGATTTTCAAGCGTCGAATCAGCGTCGCCAAACTCGCTGGCAGGAAGGCCCATTCGCTGCATGATGGACAGGTAAAGACTGCATAGTTTTCGTCTGTCGTCGCCAGCCGTTAGATAGTCGAGAACTCGTCCCGTCTGCAGAGTTCCTCCCAGACCGCCGGCGGTAACCAGCGGGACTTTGGTCGAGTCATGCTTGCTGCCCGACCACATATTATTCACGAAGATCAAGCACGAATTGTCCAGCACTGTGCCGTCGCCTTCCGGCATCGCGTCGAGACGACCAGCCAGGTAAGCGAGCTGGCTGCAATAGTATTGTGAAACGCGTTCCCACTCGTCCGTACGTTCGTAATGAGACGCTGAATGGTGAGCGTTCCGGACGTCAAGGAACGGATAGAACAGCCCCGAGATATCCCGGCAAAGCAAGAGTGTCGCGATGCGCGTTTTGTCCGTTTGAAACGCCAGGGCAATGATGTCACACATCAGGCGCATGTGGTCGCGAATGTCTTCCGGCAGGCCATTATCCGGCCGAGCCATCCCGACAACAGACTCGCCACGATGCTTCGCCCGTTCCAGTGCTTTGTTCTGGTGTTCGCGCAGTCGTTCAATCCGTTTTTCGACTTCACGGACACTGGTGAGGTACTCGTCCAGTTTGGATCGGTCCCCGGCACTGGCCTGTCGGCTGAGACTTGCCGCGTGCTCTTTCACCCGGTCGAGCACGCTTTTGTTTCGCCGTGTACCTCGGTTGTCGAACAGACTGTCGAACGCCAACGACGGGTAGACTTCCATCGGAACCGGCGATGTCGCGTTCTGCCAGGAAATGTGCGAGCTGTACGCCATCGAGAAGTTCGTCTCGTGGTACCCGGTAATCGGCTGCTCGCAACCAAGAACCATGCTCGGCTGAGCCGTTTCCTGACCAAGATGATTAGCCAGAACCTGGTCAACGCTGATCCCCCCGCGCAGCTCGGCTCCCTTCTGAAGCGAAGCTCCCGAGAGAATATTTCCCGTCTGCCCAGGATGAATGCCGACACCGGTGGAGTTCTTATTAAACAACCCCGAAATCACGTTCACTTTTTCTTTCAGCGGCTCGAGGGGAGCGAGACTCTTGCCCAGCTCCATCTCCGCCCCGGCCCCTTTCGCCCACCAGTGATCCGGATGAACTCCGCACGCCATGAAGAGCGTGCCGAAACGCTTCGGAAACGGATTCGTTTCTGACTCATTCGACGGCTCAAATCCCCACGCGGGAATCGACTCGAGCCACGGCAGCGCCATCGCTACACCGGCTCCCTGGAGCAGCGTGCGACGCGAGAGTTGACGACGTTCGGTATTGAATGAAGCAGTCATATTTCATTCTCTATCAAGGTGGCTTGAACCGCGTTTGTTCAGAAACTGCGGACTGGTCACGATGTTTTCAATAAGACTTCCCAGGCGGTAGTCATCATTCCTGAGCTTGCTGTGAAGGTCCCGGATCAGCAACTCGTCCGGCAGAATAAGGCTTCGTCCGAGAGCGTAAGATACCAGTTTCCGAATCAGGTTATCGACAAACTCATCACGTCGGTGAGTCAGCAAATAATCTCGCAAATCTCCCACGCCGTTTCTTGCTTCGCCATCCGGAAAGTGAGCTGTCGCGTCGATTGGTCGCCCGCCAAGGTCGATGTCTCGCCGTTCGCCGACCGGCCCAAACCCTTCAAACGCCAGACCGATCGAGTCGAACCGTTCGTGGCAGCCAGCGCAGCTTGCATGGTCGCGATGCTTTGCAAGAGCCTCTCGAAGGGTAAGCTCTCCGAGTTTCGACTCGTCATCGGGCAACTCTGGCACGTTCGGTGGCGGAGGCGGAATTAGTTCGCCGAGCAAACGCCGAACAACCCAGTAGCCGCGTTTGACCGGACTGGTACGTAAGCCGGGGGCATTTTTCGTCAGGAACACAGACATGGGTAACAGGCCGCCTCGACCGTACTCGTCGGCCCGATCAACGCGTGCCCAGCTGCCATCCCGGGCGACGTCATCTGGTATCCCGTAATGCCGGGCGAGGTCAGTATTCACAAATGTGTGATCAGCATCGAGAAAGCTCAACACCGACCGATCGTTCCGTACTGCGTCGATGAAGAACTGGATCGGCTCTTCGAACATGGCCTGTCGCAACTCATCGGTGAACGCCGGAAATCGATCGCGATCGACAGCGTTGTGCTCCTCAAAACGCCGAATGTCGAGCCAGTTGCCAGCAAACTCAGTCGCCAGTCCACGAATTCGAGCGCCCTTCAACATCCGACGCGTTTGACGAATCAGCTCGTCTGTTTGCGTGAGGCGTTTCTCACCAGCGACTGAAAGCAGTTCCTTATCGGGCGTGGATGACCAAAGAAAATAGCTCAATCGACTGGCGAGTTCGTCATCAGTCAACGGTCGCTGACCATCGCCATGACCAATCAAGTCGACCCGGTAGCAAAACAACGGCGACATCAGGATCGAAACAATCGTGTCCTGAATTGCCTCCTCATGACTCAGCCCGTCGGCGTCGCGAAGCGATCGGTAGAAACGGGACAGATCAATACGTTCTGTGTTGGTCAATTCGCGTCGAAAGGCACGCTCGGCAAAATCCAGCACTGCCGCGACGTGAGTGGGCTCAGCCTGCAGCCGAGCCTGTTCCACCCAACGAATCTGTTCGTTGATCTCCCGAAAGAAATGCTGAATCGCCTGCAGAGGCACTTCAGTTCCGCCGCTCGCACGTGCCTTTTCCAGGTACAGCCTGGCCAGCTTTGAAATCAATTCCTCTGACGCCGCGGCCTTATTCTCCGCGCGAGCAAAGTCGAACTGCGGATCCCTCATGTACCGGGAATCCGTCCGTTCAAACCACAGAAACCCAACGTACTGTCGCGTCGGAGCTGAGGCGACGAAATCCAGCTCCCGCCACAGAGCGTCGATCTCCGCCTGACCCGCTTTGTTCAGAATCATGTCGTACAGCGGCCGATCGTCGCGGAAGTAGCCCATCATGCTATGGAAGCCGGCACTTAGCAGTCTGCCTTTCTCGCCATCCTGTTTTGCCGATTCCTTCACGTAGTCTCGACCACGTTCGGAAATGTAGAACGCGTCAGGGAAGACCGAACAGAACCGTTCGAACGCCACCTCGTAAAGTGCTCGCGTTTCGGAGTCGGCCGGAAGAACCAGGTCGGCGTCCACAGCACTGGCGTCAGACGAATTCACTTTCTCTGCCGATGCCACGCTTTCATGAAGTGCCAAACGATTCAGTTTTCGGCGATGACTTGCGTGCTGACGGTTCTTCCACAAAACAAACGGCTGCGAGCCCTTGTGATTCCCTTCGATATAAAGGTTGTCAAACGGTGGGCTAAGCTTTGCACGAATTCGTACGACAAAGTCGCTCATCTCGCGACAGCCGGCCGCGACGGCTTCCTGCTGATTCGAATCCGTTGGCAGAGCATTCCACATTTCGCGCAATGTCAAAACGGGCCCGACGTCGTGATCACCATCCGTCAAAATACCCCAAACAGTTTCCAGATATTTACCACTGATTCCACTTTCTGAAGCCACGTCATTCAACGTCGGCTTCACTGATGCGTGGCCGGGGAGCCTGGACTCGGCCTGCCGAACTCGCCAAGCCGCCTGAAAATAAGCGGCCAGTTCGGTCGGCTGCCGCTGATAAAACTGCACGATGCGTTTCACACAATATTTGTCACGATCGGTATTCGTCACTGCCGGGTGAGGCGCAAACGCGATTCCGTCCGGCTTCAATACAAGATGTTCAACCACGTTCCGCGCCGCATCGAGATACTTCTTCAGCAGCGCTGGCGACATCGTCAGTGACTCACCGGTGTTGTCAAAACCTGCTGTGTTAGCCGGATCGACGGGAAACGTCTTCGTTGGCCGAATGTCGACACCAGTGAGATCACGAATCGTGTAATCGTATTCCGCATTGCTAAGCCGCCGCGCGAGAACCGGCCCAGGATCACCAGCATTCCGCGCAGCCTCAAAGTCCCGAGCAGCGTTAATCCACTTAGTGATGGCTTCTCGCTGCTGCGGCGTCGGCTGCGGCTCCGAGTCCTTCGGCGGCATTTCCCCAGCCTGCAATCGATCCAGAACGATCGCCCACGTCTGGTGCTCCTTCGCGACTTTTTCGACCGACGTATAGACGCTTAAATCAAGCTTCGCCGCCGGATCATCACTGCCGTGGCAATCGAGGCAGAACGTCTCGAGAAACGGAGCAACATCCGCCTGAAACTGCTTCTCCAGTTCCAATCCGTTCTCGGCTACATCTTCGGCCTCAGACGAATTTGGCAGCCAACCGCCAACAAGCACAACACACGAAACAACGAGCCATCGCCATCGAATCAGGCGGCACGACTTCAAGTTTTGAGAAGGGACAGTACGGCTCATCATTAATCCTCAAACCGGACTTTGTCTCTTCCTGCAAGACGAAGCAGATCCGGCAGATCGTAAGCTCCGAGTACCCCGTGGACAGTACTGTCGAGATGCCCGGCTGGTGACTTCAGTCTGACAACAGACGCCCAGCTTTCAGGTGTTTGCTTCAGAGTGACGGACGCAAAGAGTTCCGGATTCAACGCCGCAGCGTGCAAGGCCACGATGCCGGCATGACCAACTCCGACCAGATGGACCTTCCGAGGCGAGTCCCTTTTCTTCTGATAAAAGGCGACGAAGTCGGCTGCGGCCAGTGCGTCTTCTACTCGCAAGCCGACAAGCGACTTCCCAAGCAGGTAATTCAGGTAGTAAGTCTTCCAGTCAGTCAACGTCGCGTCGCGTTTTCCAGTTCCCGTTTCGCCCTGCCCTCGCAGATCGACGGTGACAACGGCGTAACCGTTCGAAATCAAATCCTCAATGGGTCCGTCAGCTTCCGAATCGCCCAGCTTTCCGTCTTCGTGAAGATAAAGGTAAGCATCATCAACCGGAGACGGCGGATGAAAAGTCAGTCCCGGCAGAGGAATGCCTGAGTCAGTGCGAAGAATCAGCTTGTCGATGTGGTAGTTGTCACGCTCGATCCGGCTGACGTCTTTGAATTTCGGTGGCTTCAGTTCCGATTTCGGTCGAACTCCAATGGTCTCTCTGACCAAGGCATCGAGTCTTGGATTATCCATCCCGCGCCATCGCGAGCGTCGAGTCAGCGACAGCTTCGATTCAAAGGCCGCGTTCAGATCGACAACAGAAAGCTCATCGGAAAACTCAGTCAGCACCTGCCCGGATTTTGTGCAGAGCAGATCACCGGGAGGGAGAGTCGGCAGCTCAACGGCCGCGACGGCTTCATCGCGTTTCAGCAGCCAGCGTTGAAACCAGTGCGCGATCGTCGCCAGATTCTGAGGATGAACGCCGTGCTTACCTTCGACTTCAACCAGATCGACACGTTCCGGATAACCAAGACGAGTATAGATGCGTTTCGCCTGACGATAGTTGTCCCAGGAACCGTCGATGTCGAAAAAATCATTCGTGGTTGAGCTAAACAATGTCGGGCGCGGAGCTCGCATCAACACGTAGTCTGGATGATCGAGTCCAAAGGCAACCTGACCGAAGATATTCTGCTCGGCATCCTGCGGTCCGATCGTTTCGATCAGTCGCCTGAAAGTTGTCAGGTAACACGCCGGCGCCGCACAAGCGACGCGATCGTCGAGAGCCATCACGTAACTGGTCAGAGTCCCGCCGCCTGAACAACCCGTGAAGCCGATATTCGTCGCGTCAACTTCCGGACGACTGATGAGATAATCAATCGCACGCATGGCATCCCAGACTCGATATCGAGCCGTGTTGCGGCCGACCAGCGTTGAACCGACACCGATCAGAAAATGTTCGGTCGTCGTGCCGTTGTGCTGAGGCTCGCCTTCGGCTGTCAGAATCTGAGACCGCTCGCCCTGACCAATCGGATCAAAACAAAGCGCAGCCATACCGTGCTGCGCCATCATGATGCCGAATCGTTGGTTATAGTCAGCCGTCTTGCCGGTTCGACTATGACCACTGGATACGGCAATCGCTGGGACAGGCCCCTCGACATTCGGCAGGTAGAGGTTCGCCGTGATCCGATGCTGCGGCTGGCTGTCGAAAATCACTTTCTCGATCACATACCCGTCGGCTTTGATGGTTCCGACCGTCTTTGCGTTGAGCGGAGTCTTGTCAGGAAAACCGCCCAGGTGTTGGTACATAAACTTCCACAGCCGCTTCTGGTAAGCCTTAATCTGCTCCGGTGTCTTCAGCTTCTCGTAAGCTTCGGCTCTTCGATCCAATGCCTCATACGCTTCCTGCTGAAGTTGAGCGTACAACTTCGATTCGGCCCGCTCGGCATCAGTGAGACAGTTCAAAACTTCCGCACGCAAATTGCCACGCAGCACCACCGCGACGACAAGCAACGTCAGCCCAAGTCTCGTCAACATCTGCCATCCCCGTTTCTTCAGGTCGATGCCGGCAATCGACCGCACCGAGCGACCGATCACCAAATTCAATGTGCAGATTAAACCACAATTCACTCGATCATTGCAGGCTGCAACGGTTCAGCTCGCACTCCAGCGGCGACTTCTTTCACTGCAACTGGTACGCCACACCTATGTTGATGCAGATTCGCCGCGTCGGTTGCGATCACCAACACAGCATCCCCAGATCAAGCTCTGCTGCTGTCGTGGCCTCGCCGACGCAGCGTGACTACTAATTTACCAGTTGACAACAACTAAAGAATTAGTAGACTCACAATCCGACAACAGCTCTCTCATCGAAACCTGAGGCGACACGCATGCCACGACATCGGCAGGAAACTCCTACTGAAGTTGAGCTGGAGATTCTTAAGGTTCTGTGGGCACACGAACCGGCAACCGTGCGGGAGGTTGTTGACATCCTCAACAAGACTCGCCCCAGAGCCTACACCTCAATTCTCAGCATGCTGAACGTCATGTTTGAGAAGTCGCTTGTCGTCCGGGAAATGCAGGGCCGCGCGCATGTGTATCGATCCAGTAAGTCTCGTGAGAAGACTCTTGGGAGTGTTGTGAAAGACCTGCTTGGACGGGCATTTGAAGGATCAACGACCTCACTGATCACCCAGCTTCTGGAGCAGTCACAGCCGTCCGCGGAAGAGTTAGCTGAAATCCGAAAGGCGATTGAGGCCTGGCAGAAGAAGGAGAAGCAAGATGCTTGAAGACCTTTCTTCATCGGTCGCGAATGCTCTGACTCTGACACTGTTGCATTTTCTGTGGCAGGGCCTGCTGGTTGCGATCATCTATTGGACATTGCTTCCCACGATCGCCGCTCGAACAAACCGACTTCGATACGCGATGTCGTTGTTGGCACTCAGTGTCATGGCGTTGTGTCCTTTAGCAACGTTTACCGTGGTCTACGACTCTGCTGTGCCTCACGATGAAGGTACGAGACTCGTCGCTACCACGCCTCCGCCACCTCAAGGCAATTCAACCGCACACTCTGGGACAACTCAACTGGCGGACTCGCAGGAGTCTCGCTCGGTGGAAGCCACCGAGACCAGTCCAGATCGCGACGTGACAGGAAACAGCCCGAGGTTCACGTTCTTCCAGCAGACGTTGGACGCTTCTCAGCCAACTGTGCTGCTGCTCTGGATGACCGGTGTACTGTTTTCGGGTGTTCGTCTCATAGCGGGACTGGGCAATGTCATTTGGCTGCGCTGGGGGCGAATGGAGATTGCATCTGAGTTAGTGCACAGGTCACAGACAATTGCTCGACGACTTGGCCTGACGTCTGCCCGAGTTTTTTCTTCGACACACATTCGTGAAGCGGCGGTCGTTGGATTCTGGAGACCGATGGTTCTGTTGCCGGCCTCATGGCTGACTGCGTTCCCGATGGATGTGCTGGAAGCAGTGATCGCCCACGAACTGGCTCATATTCGCCGGTACGACGTGTGGGTCAATCTGCTCCAGAGAATTGTCGAAACGCTGCTCTTTTACCATCCGGCTGTGTGGTGGTTGTCGAATCGAATTCGCCTCGAACGCGAGATGTGCTGCGATGTACTGGCCGCAGAGATCACTGGTGATCGCGGCGACTATGCGATCGCGCTGGAACAAATTGGAAAACTACAGGTACGCGGGACGCTGCATCTGTCACCGGCATTCATGGGAGATCGGAGAATGAACATGTTGAATCGAGTTCAGAATGTACTTGGACTGAATGTAAAGGCTGAGCGTGAACCGGCCTGGGTGGTCGGCCTTATTGCGATCGCCATTCCTTTGCTGCTTGCTGGAATCGGTGGAGTGCAGGGACAGAACGTCGCAACAGCTCAGGACCGTGAGGCGAGTCCCGCGACTGAAACTGGCTCACAACGATCAACGGGGGCTACACCGCGGCGCGGAGACGCAAAGACGGCCGAACCAGCGTCAGCAACAACTTCGCCAGGTCGTTATCAGATCCAAACGACAGACGCAGGTGTCGTTCTGCTGGACACCAGAACCGGCGACTCCTGGGCCCTATCGAAACGTGATGGAACATCCGTCTGGCTTCCAATTCCACGTGGAAATGAGCGCTCCAAAAGCGACGAACCTGAAGACCGAAAGCCAGTAGTCACAGGCGACGGCGGAACAATCGAGTTTCGAGGGGACACGCCCATCCGCATGACGCTGGGGCGTCGATTCGATGCGACGGTCATCAAGCGGATTTCGGATTTAACGTCACTTGAAGAGATTGATGCTCGGCACTGCATTCATATGCGGAACGTGGACCTGATGCACTTTGCAGACTTGAAGAATCTTCGGAAGCTCAAATTACCTGCGGGGATCGGCGACGCGGGAGTGCAGCACCTCTCTGGGCTAACCGAGTTGACTCAACTGCTGTTTCAAGATGCGGCCATCACGGCAGCCGGCATGCAGCACCTGAAACTCATGACGAACCTCGAAGAGCTTGGATTCTGGCGCTGCACGTTGTTGACGGATGAGGGTTTCGATCACGTCAAAGAGATGACGTCCCTCAAGAGGCTTGACCTTCGCCGCTGTGCGAAGCTGACAGATGGGACGCTGAAGCGAATCAGTCATCTCCACTCACTGGAATTGATCGACTTTGGCAACGTCCCAAGCATCACTGACGCCGGTCTGGAGACAATTAGCGAACTGGTAAAACTCAAGTATCTCGGAACGGTTAATACATCGATCACTGATTTCACTCCTGTCAGAAATTTCGTAGAACTGGAGCTCATCAACGTCCCGCCGAAATTTGACGACGACCAGCTCCGGCATCTCAAAGGCCTCTCCAAACTGACAAACATCGGCCTGGATGGTACGCGAGTCACTGACGAAGGCATGGCATTAATTGGCTCGATGAAGCACGTGCGCTGGCTGGCCATTCGAGATACGGCAGTCAGCGACGCGGGGCTGGCCCCTCTCAAAGAACTGCCACTACTGAGTTACCTTCATCTGGAGGGCACAAAGGTCACTGACAATCAGATTGCAGACCTCAAAACAATTCTCCCCAATTGCGTAGTCACGGGCCCGAGCCGAAATAAAACTCTGGACCGCTTCACGTTATCGACATTGGATTAGGCCAGCTTTGACACAGTGATCGCAAACCGGCGAAGAGATTGCGCAAACCCGCCCCTCCGTCGTAACGACTGCAGTTTCTCTGCAGCGGTCACAACTGCGCGAGTAGATCGATACGCCCAACGCTGAGCCCGACCTTTACCCGCGCACACGCAAGGAAAGCTGGCAGTGCCAGCTCGCCAACCTCCCATTCCGAAGAGCGAAGCTTCCTACTTTGCCTCTGGTATCTTCGACTTCGCACTCGTCCCGTGATCGCTCAGCCACAGGCGGCGGACGTAGGTGTAGGACGGGAACCCGTCGCGATCGAGGCGGACGCTTGAGGTTACGGCGGCAGTGCCGAAGGGGATCTTGGATTTTTTCCAGACGACGTCACGGATAATCAGCGCGTATTCCTGAGTGCTGATTGTCTGCGTCTGCTCTTCGGCCTGCTTGATGATGAATTCTCCCTGCTGCCATGACACCCGATTGGGTTTCGCGATGGTTGTCGCCTCCTTCGGCGTGCGACGAAAGAACATCGGCATCATTGCCGGGCGGTTTTCACTTTTCGTCGCGTTCCTTATTTGAGCCGTATGTCTGTGCCAGTACTCAATCAAGTTCTCCAAGGGAGCGCCGCCGGGCTTCAAGTCCTTTTCGGGGACAAGGTATTTGAACCACCGCGTCAACGGCTTGCCGTCATCGTCCTGATCGAGGTGCTCTTCGATTTCGATCCACCGGCATTTTTCTCCATCAACGGTTTTCGTGCCGACCGAACTTATGAGCCAACTTCCGGTGTACTCGCCGCTGACGCCATCAGGTCCGGATGTTTCGTGTTCGAGGTAGAACTTCACCCAGCAGCCATCCTTCGGCAACGACTGCACTGGCCCGCCGGCAATCACAAGCCGCATGCTGGCGGCGAGTATCAAAACAATTGTCAATCCGCGAGTAACCGTTGGCATGGTGAGACCTCAGCTGGTGAAATGATGAACGCGGTCCTCATTACTACGATCCAGTCGGCGTAGGATTTGTCTACGAGACCTCGAACTTTTTCCAAGTCGTTACATTGTTCGCCCATCCCCTCGTGAGCGCGTCCTTCTACACCTGGACAATTGAAAGGCCACGTTAGCATCGTCCCTGCCCAAGGCTTCCGAGGGCCCCTCAAGAGCGAACCACAAATTGAACATGGTCGCTATCGTTGTGCCATTGTGCTTTGGCTCGCCCTGACCAATCCGATCAAAACAAAGTGCAGCCATACTGTGCTTCGCCATCATGATGCCGAAACGCTGATTGTAGTCGGCCGTCTTGCCGGTTCGACTGTGCCCACTCGAAGCTGTGCAATCGCCGGGACTGGCCCTTCCACATTCGGCAGGTAGAGGTTCGCCGTGATCCGATGCTGCGGCTGACTGTCAAAAATCGCATTTTCGATACAGTAGTCATCCGCCTGAATCGTCTTCACTGTCTGCGCATTCAAAGGCGACCGGTCAGGAAACCCCGCCAAACTGCATCGTCATAAAACGACGTAGCCGCTTCTGATAATCCTCGATCTGTTCTGGTGTCTTCAGCTTCTCATAGGTTTTCGCCCGCCGATCGAGCGCAGCGTACGCTTCCAGCTGAAGATGAGCGTAAAGTTTTGAATCTGCCCGTGCCTTTTCAGTAAGACAGCTCAACTCTTGAGCGCGGGAGTAACTGCCTTGCACTACAACCACAGAAACAAGCGTCAGTACAACTTTCGTCAACATCTGCCGTCCCCAATTCTTCGCGCTAGTACCGGCACGCGATGGCTTCGCGTAACCGATCAACACTCTCAACAGACAGATTTAACCACGACACCTGCCAAGTTTGCAGGTTACAGCGTTGGTTCCAGACAAACCACGCTCATCACCAGACGTAGAATCTTCTTTCTCTACGATATTTCTCCATCGATATGACTAGCTTCGGCTTGAGAAACACGAGCTTCGAGTAACAGCGACAGAGCGTTGCTCCGCAGATCTGATTCCGTTCTCTGAAGCACCAGTAGCTGCTTCGCGATCCGTTTTGCCTTGCCACTCCCGATCTCTGAAAGTGTGGTCGAGAAAGATTCCGAAACGGGCAGGCCTAGTTGCGTGAGCCATTCGAGAAGTTGCTCCAGAAACGCAGCCGTTTCACGAGGGAGCGTTTCCAGGCCAGTAAGATATCTTTGGATGATTTCCGCAGCCGTCCATGCATGCAACGGTCCAGCCGCGGCAACTTCTGCCATCGCGATCATGATGCGTTTTCCAGGAATTGTGATTGATGCTACAACTTCCTGGAGCGTCGTTGACAGTAGCTCGATGTCAGCGCGTCCAGTGGAAACCAGTTCGATCCACACATCGACAGCAGCCATCTTTGAGCTGCCCTGACTGAACGTGGCCAGCCATATCACTCGAGCGGACAGTGTTGTCAAAGGGCGGTACGGCTCGAATAGTGGTTGTAGGTACTGGTCGTGCGGTTCGTCGGATTTCGTGCGGTACTCCATCCGCTCCACGAATGACTCGATCGCTCGTTGCCAGTACCAAAGCAGACTCGACGGCCACAGAGTCGCCAGCCACGGATAGTGCCAGGTGGGAGAATTCGGCGTCACCTGCATCGAGTACATGTTGGCAGGGTTCACCAGCGGTTGCAGACTGAAATCACTCGGCACGGCTTCCCGGATGGCAAACGGAAACTCGGACGCAGCGGCAAACGGATACCAGTCGTAGGCAATTCGGCCTTCCGGCCAGGGAAACTCTGTGTCGCCAGCGAGTTTTGCGTCTCTCTCAAGAAGGCTGACCGCAAGATCGTGCCACGGCTGCTTCAACCCTTCAAGCCGTCCGAGACACGCCAGCCGATTGTCTGGGGCAAGTCGCAGAGCACTCAGCACGAAGTCGGCATTGTTGATCTCGTCGTCTGATACCGCCCACTCCCAGAGTCGGTCAACCCAGATAACAGGATCGATCCAGCCGCCAGTGTGAGTCGGGGTGCTGAGCAACTGACGAGGCGAACGTTTACCAAGGCACTCCGCGATAAATTCGTAAAGTCGTGTTAATGTGTCACTTCGCGGAAAGTCCGTGACCAGGTCAAGCCGCCCGCGATCGATCCACGCTTTGAGAAGCCCGGCAGCTCCATACAGCATGCGAGGAGCCATAATTCCGCGTTGTGGTGGTTCTTCTCGGTTGAGACGTTTCTTCAACGCAGCCGTCTTCCGCTTGAAGTCGCCAGGACGTTCAGCGGCGAAACGCGTCAGACCATCCAGAATGCGATTCCATTCGTCGGGTGCATCAAGCCTCTCGATCGCGGCCGTCACGACATCGATAAGTTCATCCAGCGACTGAATTTGCTGGATCGGTTGAGAATTGGCCAGCACTCGCTGCGACATGATGGGCCACACACAGCATGCGTCGATTCGATCGTCCCGCGCCGCGGATAAAACTTCGTCCAAATGTACCGTCTTGCGCAGAGCCTCTGGCAGAACTGCAACCTTCTGCTCGATCTCTGCAAAATCAAAACAAGACGGTATTACTACCTCGATCGTATCGGACGCGCCGCTGCCTTCTGCGGGAACACCAAACGAGTTCAGAAGCTCATGTAGATTCGGTTTGAGCGTGGCAGCGACGGCATCGGCATCACCTTTCAACTGCTCGATGATTTCGACATCGTCTTCGTTAAGGTGGTCAGCCAGGATCTTCAGGGCCTTCTTCTGAATGTCGGCTGCCGGGTGCTGAAGACCATGCGCTGCCAGCACGACCGAGGCTCGTCGATGTTCACTGATGGCTACAGTCTGGGATGCCATCTTGAGACCTATCGCCGCATACTTCTTCTGCTTGACGTGAAATAGCGCGGCGAGTGCGGGCAGTGCTGTTGCCAGGTCGATCGTTTCGTTCTCGAACATTGCTGTGATTCGGTCAACAACGACCCCAAGGACGGTGACCGACGAATGTTGGAGCAAAGAGAGCAGCTCTGGAAGTACTTCGCCCCATTCATCGTCCGTTGGATTTACACATACAATTAGACCGATGACGTCCTGTTGGTGATCGCGTTTGAATCCAACATCCAAACCAGTAAGACATGCACGAAGAAATCGAAGTCGGTCGAGTTCGCCAGCTTCCACAAGTTGCTCGATGAACGGTATCCAGACTCGAACGTGTGCGTGATGCGGAGCACGGTAGTGATACTCGCGTAGTTGAGGCACTCGCTCAAACAGCCGCTCAGCCGTCTCGGCATGCAGCCGACAAAGATGCCACATCATGTAGTTGACAAGCCGGTCGTTATCGTCATCCCACCTGATCAATCCCGCGTCAAAAAATGAGCACCATGCAGGTGCCGAAAACTCATCGAAGTGCTTTTCTATGAGTTTACTGAGCCACGCCGGACGACGGTTCAGCAAGATCTCAGCCACAGCTTCATCGGAGTGATAAATGCCTTCGACGTTAATGTCCTTTCGCCCGACGACACCGAACAGCGCGAGCTCAGCGGCCCTGTTTCGGTTGTGATCCTGGTGAATTCCGGGCGGCTGATGCAACTGCCCAATCAGTTGATAGAGAAATGGAATCGCAGCCTTCCGTTCAGCTTCCGACCAACCAGATAACTCTGCCACGACAGCGTCATTTCTGCCTGACATGATCGCTAACTTCAGCTCTTCAAACGCCATTAGTCTTGGCCCTTCTGCTCATCAACAAAGATTCTTGCTGCCAGAACGTGTTTGCACGGCCCTCGCTCCCCCTGGTAACGCCCGAACCACGGGCAGTTACACCGATCGCCAGCAGGTCGCAGCTTTACAAAATACAAAGTGCCGTATGAATGAACCTCAACGTCCTGGGTGTGATCATCGTGCGTTGCCACGACTTTGACATCGCCAGTTGCTACAAGCTTTCTGGCACCTTTAAGTCGGGGTTGACTGGACTCGACAGTATCGAGGGCAAACGGCAATTCCCTGTGAAAGTACAAACCCGAGTCTGCGTCGAACCCGGCAAGCCCCTGAACCGAGAGCGCCATCAGCGCATGTTGAACGTCGGCCACCGCAGCACCAAGTTGTGCAGCAATCTCCGCAGGATCAATCGTCGCCTGATTGGTGATCAGATTCTGCACATCGTCAACAATGTCCTTCCCGCGACCGTCGGCCAGCGACGTGAGAATCTGCCCTTCGCCGGAAAATCCACGATACAGCTCGGGGCTCAGCACGAGCCAGAATCGTCCGGCTGGCAGATCAATCTGCCAGCCCGTCGTGCCGCTGCCGCGATCGCCCCAGACCCGAACGTTCGTCGCATCTGGAAGCAGCGGAGTCAACACCTTCAACCGATCGATTCCCCCAACCAGAATTGAGCCCGGCTGTTCGCGAGTCGACTGTCGCAGGCCGGTTTTCTGCACGATCAGATAACGTTGTCCACTGCTCTGTCGGGGCAGCGTCTGCAGGAAACGCGACAGCAGCCTCGCCGAGAACTCCTGTTCGGCTTTCAGCCGCGACTGGTAAGCCTGCACCTCGCCAAACCCTTTAATCCATCGATGCGGAAGCGCGACCTTGCGTTCTGTCACCGTCTCATCGTCGCGACGAACGGAAACGGCATCGACTGAAATTTGGAATTCGAGGGAATCACTTGGTCCCACACGTGTTAGATGCGAAAGCATCTCCGGGTTGAAATCAACATTGGTCGTCCCGAAGCCCGGCACGCACGACTCGAAAGCGTTCCCATCAAGATCAATGCGGCTATAGACCCCACAGCAGCCGCTGAAACCCTCCCAGCGAAGCGTCGTCGGGCTGCTCGTCACTACCGGATCACGATTGGGCGGCATTGGCTCAAAGAAGTGGGTCCGGACCACGCGAGAAAGGACAGACAGCATCCTGCACACAACCTGCGGATGGCTTAACTTTCCCGCAAAGAACTGCCCGTCGACACTGCTCTCAACAATGAAAGATCGCTGCAGAGGACGCATCGCGGCCCAGTGCAATCCGCGCGTGTTCAGAGTGGAAGAAAACTGATAGCCGTAGTTGTAGTCGAGAACGCCCGCCATGAATTCTTTCCTTTCGTGGCTCCCACTCGTCCAACTCCAACCGCGCATTTCCATCCACAAAAGAAAAGAGGCTAACGATAGAGGTCTGACAAATAGCATCGGACGGAGTCGGACCACAGGAATCTCTTGGCGAACGCAGCGTTGCGGATTCTGTCGAAGTCGGATTCGGAGTTGCGTTTCTGGTCAATCGCCCGGCGGGTTGTTTCGACGAATCCATCGCCGAGTTCTTCTGGTGAATGGCCCGAGAATCCGAAGCCGGTTTCGCCATCCTGGACCGTGTCCTTGAGGCCACCGATGGAATGCACGACGCACGGCTGTCCGTCGCGCATAGCTAGCATTTGTGAAATGCCGCAAGGCTCGAAGGCACTCGGCATGAGGAACAGGTCACCCGCCTGGTAAAGCAACTCGGCGCCGTGATGGCTGTAGCCGTTCAGGAAGACGAAGTTGGCATGTTTGCGCGCGAGGTTGTGTAGAAATTTTTCATAACCTCGGTCACCGTTGCCTGCCAGCAAATAAACCACGTCGTCGCTGGCGTCAGTGAGGATGCGATCCAGCGGCGGCGCATCATTCGGTGTCTGCATCAGGCGGACTTTCTGATCCACAACGCGCGTGACACTCGTCATGACGACTGAGGGCCGGGGGCGTCCGTCTTCCTGCCACTGCTTGAGCCGCTTCAACGCCAGCCAGTTGGGAAACGTCTGCGATCGTTGATACCAATCCGCTAGTTCGGCAACCAATCCGCTCAACAGGTTTCGCCAGGAATCTTCGTCGCGTGACGGCAATGTCTGCGGCGTCTCGGCGTATTCGCAACCGTTGAGAATTCCGACCAGCCTGCCCTGCTCTCTCGCATTCTGCAGGTCGCGTTCCAAGCCTTCGCCGCCGAAGAAGACGCACAGCGGATCGTTCCTTTGAGGCCGACTTGGTTGGCAGACTTCGGGCACGTACCCCGGCGAGACGACATGCACCTTGTCTGCCAGACGGACTCCGACGGCCATTGGGTTCATGCAGTCGTGGTATTCCGGATCCTGAACGGTCGGAAGGTCATAGTTGAGTTCCGGAAACCATGCCTTCAGCGATGAGGCATACCCATCCAGCGGGCGGATTCCCTGCAGAGCAAGATTGTGAATCGTGAAAACGGTGCGTTTGCTGCGGAGCTCGCTGAGTGACGGATCGAACTCTCGCAACATCAGGTAGAATCCGGCATGCCAGTCATGCAGGTGGACGATGTCAACTTCCCCGAAGCTGCCCTGCAGGACTGCCTGTGCGACAGCCGCATTGAAACACGCAAACTTTGTCGCATCGCTGGCAAAAGGATGCTCGGCTCCGTCGTCGACGTAAATCAGCTTTCGTCCGGACGCTGAATCAATTGTTTCGAAAGCTGGGTGGTGCAAAACCAGTTGTCGAACTCCGGAGTGCGGCCGCTTGCCTTCGACTTCGAACAGTTCCGCAGTCAGTTGCTCACTACCAAATGTGAAGTTAACCGTGCCTAGACTGGCCTTCGGATTTTCATGAAGGAAGCCGTACGACGGACAAACGACAGAAACCGCTCCCTCGTATTCGGGCAGGTCAGCCAGCGCGTACGGTACGTCTCGAACAACGTCACCGACTCCGCCAACTTTACCGCCTGCCAATGCGTCATTCTCAGCAGCCACCATCAGAATATTCAGCGACTCAGCCACAGAATTACCTCACGCAATCTTTGCTCGTTGCCTCGCAAGAAAAAACAACAGCCCGATCGCGGAACGACCGGGCTGTCAATGTCTTCAAAATCCAACTTGATCGATCATGAAGCCTGAAAACGGATTCGCCTTAATCATCCGACTCTCGAAGCTTGGTGAGAATACTCTGATCTTCCAAAGTAGTCGTGTCGCCAGCAGATTCCCGTCCCGCCGCGATGTCTCTCAGAAGACGCCGCATGATCTTGCCGCTGCGAGTTTTGGGCAGTGCGTCCGTAAAGCGGATTTGGTCGGGAGTCGCGATCGCTCCGATCTGTTTTCGCACGTGAGCGATCAGCTCTTTCCTCAGCTCTTCATCACCGGCAGAAGTCTTCAGCGTGACGAAGCAGCAAATGCCCTCGCCCTTCAAGTCGTGAGGGAACCCGACGACTGCCGCTTCCGCGACACCTTCGTGAGCGACCAAAGCCGATTCAACTTCCATTGTGCTCAGCCGGTGCCCCGACACATTGAGCACATCATCAACACGGCCCATCACCCAGTAATAACCATCGTCGTCGCGGCGTGCTCCGTCACCGGCAAAGTAGCGTCCTTCGATCTTGCTGAAGTAAACGTCCAGGAATCTCTGATGATCGCCGTACAACGTTCGCAGCATGTGCGGCCACGGTTGCGTCATCACCAGCAATCCGCCCTGGTTGTCACCGAGACTTTCGCCGGTTTCCGTTTGGATGTCCGGCACTACGCCTGGTAGTGGCTTGGTGCAGCTACCGGGCTTTGTAGCTGTCACACCGGGCAGCGGACTGAGCATGATTCCGCCAGTTTCCGTCTGCCACCAGGTGTCGACAATGGGACATTGCTCGCCGCCGATAACTTTGTGATACCACATCCACGCTTCCGGATTGATCGGCTCACCGACTGTCCCCAACAGGCGAAGGCTCGAAAGATCATACTTATTCGGCCACTCGTCGCCCCATTTGATGAAGGCTCGAATCGCCGTCGGAGCCGTATAGAAAATGTTGACCTTGTACTTCTCGACCATCGACCAGAAGCGGCCTTCGTCCGGCCAGTTCGGACCGCCTTCGTACATGACCGTCGTCGCCCCGTTCGACAGAGGGCCATAGACGATGTAGCTGTGGCCGGTGATCCAGCCAATGTCGGCCGTGCACCAGTAGGTGTCTTCATCTTTCAAATCAAAGACCCAGCGAGACGTCATCGTCGTGCCGAGAAGGTATCCGGCCGTGGTGTGCAGCACGCCTTTCGGCTTCCCGGTTGAACCCGACGTATAAAGAATGAACAACGGGTGCTCTGAGTCGAGTTCTTCTGCTTCGCATTCGGACGAAGCATCTTCCATCAGATCGTGCCACCAGTAGTCCCGATCCGGCACCATCGTGACGTCGCCACCGGTTCGGTTGACGACGACGACTTTCTCAACAGACGGTGACTTTTCGAGACTCTCGTCGACTGCAACTTTAAGGGGTAATTCTTTGCCGCGACGCCAGCCTCCGTCCGCGGTGACGACAAGCTTCGCCTGAGCGTCGTTATTTCTATCGGCAACCGCGTCGGCACTGAAGCCTCCGAAAATGATCGAGTGAGTCGCGCCGATTCTCGCACAGGCCAGCATCGCGATGGCGAGTTCCGGAATCATCGGCATGTACAGCGTCACTCGGTCGCCAGTTTCGACGCCGAGCTTCTTCATACAGTTGGCGAATTTCGAAACTTCACGGTGCAGATCCTGGTAAGTGAGCACTCGCTGATCGCCAGGCTCGCCTTCCCAGATGATCGCGGCTTTGTTCTTCCGCCAGGTCGTCAGGTGGCGATCGACGCAGTTGTAGCAGACGTTCGTTTTGCCGCCGACGAACCATTTGGTATCCGGCATGTCGCCTTCGAGCGTTTTGTCGAACTCCGTAAACCAGTCGATGTTCTCACGAGCCAGGTCGCCCCAGAAACCGCTGGGATCGTCCTTCGCCCGATTCCACATCTCCTGGTACTGCTCTTCCGAGCTGATATGAGCCTCGGCCGAGAACTCCGGTGAGGGCGGAAACTTACGGTCTTCCTGAAGGACGCTCTCAATAGCTTCGCTCATGGTGCAACTCCTGCGTTCGCCGAGGTATTGGACTAAGCCTGACTCAACGCATCAGGCAATTTGGTCGCCGATAAGGGGCCGATGGTAGGCCTGCGGGATCGCAATTTCAACGAGCACTGGCTCTCCGCTCGCCTGACTACTCGCGACGGCATCGATCCGGTCGTCGCCGTTCGCTCGCCCTGCTTGCCCGGCTGTTAATTGTTTCCTATCGTCCCGGTTTTCCTGCAGATTTACGCGACAATCCGAGGGAAAGCCCTACAATCCAGATCGACGAACGAGGCTGGCGCGCGTAGCCAGACTGGCTCTTTCGCTGATCATCGCCGGCGGCTTCTGCGACCTGCGGAAATTTCCGGCTGACACAAGTCAATCGCTCACGGATGGAACAGACCTCTTAAAGGAAACGACCATGTCGACCGCTCCCGCTGAAGCTCTTGCGTACAAAGTCAAAGACATCAACCTCGCCGCATTCGGCCGTAAAGAAATCGAACTGGCCGAGAAAGAAATGCCCGGCCTGATGTCTCTCCGTGAGAAATACGGTGACAGCCAACCGCTCGCCGGAGCACGCATCGCTGGCTGCCTGCACATGACGATTCAGACGGCCGTGCTGATCGAAACTCTGACCGCTCTCGGCGCTGAAGTCCGCTGGTCAAGCTGCAACATTTTCTCGACGCAGGATCACGCCGCCGCAGCCATCGCCGCAACGGACGTTGCCGTCTTCGCCTGGAAGGGCGAAACCAACGAAGAATTTGACTGGTGCATCGAGCAGACCATCTTCTGGCCCGACGGGCAGCCGCTGAACATGATTCTGGACGATGGCGGTGACCTGACCGCGATGATCCTGAACAAGTTCCCTGAACTGGCTGACGGAATTAAGGGAATCTCAGAAGAAACGACAACAGGAGTGCTGCGGCTCGTCCAGCTTGCCGCTGAGGGCAAGCTTCCGATCCCAGCGATCAACGTCAACGACTCGGTCACCAAGAGCAAATTCGACAACCTGTACGGCTGCCGCGAATCACTTGCTGACGGGATCAAACGAGCCACCGACATCATGGTTGCCGGCAAAGTGGTCGTCGTTTGCGGTTACGGAGACGTCGGTAAGGGATGTGCTGCTGCGATGAAAGGACTCGGCTCCCGAGTCATCATCACGGAAATCGACCCGATCAACGCCCTCCAGGCGGCAATGGAAGGCTTCCAGGTCACAACACTCGAAGAAGTCGCCAATCAGGGAGACATCTTTGTCACGACGACCGGCAACACAGACATCATTCGTGGAGAGCATCTCGACGAAATGAAGAACAACGCCATTGTCTGCAACATTGGCCACTTCGATGACGAGATCAACATTGCCTACCTCAACAGCCGATCTGACATCGAAAAAGTGATGATCAAAACGGACGACATGGAAGGCGGCCCGGTCGATAAATACGTCTACCCTTGTGGCAAGGCAATCATCGTCCTCGCTGAAGGTCGACTGGTGAACCTCGGCTGTGCGACCGGTCATCCGTCGTTCGTGATGAGCAACAGTTTCACGAATCAGACCGTTGCTCAGATGGCTCTGTGGAATCCTTCGTCACTCGGATTCGAAGAGGGACACTTCACCCTCGGCGTCCACATGCTGCCAAAACGGCTCGACGAAGAAGTTGCCCGACTCCACCTGGAAAAGCTCGGCGTAAAGCTGACCACACTTTCAGCAGAACAGGCCGCCTACATTGGCGTTCCCGTCGAAGGCCCTTACAAGCCTGAGCACTATCGCTACTAATTCGGTTGAGCTTACGATCAGAATCTCCGCCGCAGGACACATCCCTGCGGCGGTTTTTCTTTGCGCGCTCGAATCCAGCGACAATCCGTGGTCACAGCGCGAGCAGAAACTCAATTAGAGTTTTGCGTTCCGATGCTGACAGGCTTTCTGGTGACGGATGGTCAAAGCGAATGAGCACATCCTCGATGGATCGTGCACGCCCGTCATGCAAAAGGCGGTCGCGTTGGCTGATCCCGCTTAGAGACGGTGGGTTAAACAGTGAGCTTCCGTGTGCGTCGCTGAGACCAACGTCGAAAGTGTCATCGGTTGTGTAACTGGTGAACCCGTTGTGGCATTTCGAGCAACCAGCCGATTCGAAGACTTCTCGGCCTTTGTACTCGACTGTCGGATGTGGCCCTTCACCACGAGCGACCGCAACTGATGGCGGTCGTTCGAGCTTGGTGACATACGCCGTCAGATCCGTGATGAGATCAGCAGTCGATTCTGAAGTTCGCATTGTCGAACGAAGTGACTTTTGAATCTGCCCGTGCAGCAGCGGCTGCGACCCGTTCCACGCCCAGGGACCTGTCGCCCAGACGCCTCGGAGCGTCGGCACTCGCTTTGCATCGCCAAAGTCACCGTCTCCGAGCGTGTCAGCCAGACCGTTATTGGTATGCCCGTCGGTGTGGCAACTGTGGCAACTCATCCAGTGCTCATGCGATAGCTTCGCGCTGAAAAATGCAACTTCACCTCGTTCAACCGGACCGGGTGATGGACTTGGCCCGAGGCTGATGGTGTCCACAAGCCGATTGTCCATCAGATCAACAATTGACACAGAGTCTGACAGAGAATTCACCACGTACGCCAAGTTGGCTTCTGAATCACGGATGACGGATACCGGTCGTCGCCCAACTGGAACGCGACTTTGTCGGACGCCGACTCGGTCTACGATTGCAACTTCATCAGTCCCAGCCAGCGATACGACAAACTGATTCGAAGTCACCACGATGGACGCCGGGTCCCCTGCCCCTTCACCTGGGCCTCCGAGGCTGATCCGCTCGGGACTCAACACTCTCTTGCCGCGTGGGGCGATGAGTGCTTCGGGGCGAACCGCGAGTACTTCGTTCTCAATCAGGATGCCCCAATGAATATCCTCATAATCAGCGTACGCTTTCGGATTGAGACGCTGACAGGTCAGGTACAACCGTCCGTCGAGTCCAACGGCGATGTCTCGAATATTGTGAACTGGCAGTTCATATTCGGAAGAAATCACACCAGTTTCGCAGTCAACGACGGCCAGTCGTCCGCCAAAGCAATCCGCCACAACGACGTGGTCTGTCCCGACAAATGCCGCAGCTTTGGGTGCGAATGGCAGATCGATCTGATGCAGCATTTCAAAACGCTTCGAGCCTCCATTCACAGACTTACGTTGCGTGAGAATGCTCACTCGCCGCGACCACAAAGAAGCCACACACGCAATCTTCCCACTCCGGTTCACCACGACCGACTCTGGCCATGCCGCCACCTCGACTCGATCAGAAATCTGCAATCCGTTTTCAGAGTGACTGACCACGACAACCGTGCCGCCTGCAAAGTCGGTCACGAGCATCCGATCGCTGCCTGGTACGACCTCAACGTCTGAAAGCTGTTGTCCGATGTGCTTTTCAGAAACGCTGCGATGCTCAGTGTCAACGAGACTCAAGGTGCCGCTGCGACGGTTTGCCACGCAAAGTATCCGACCGTCGTTAATCAATGCTGCAGCGGATGGCCGACGATATTGAACTCGCAACTTCAGCTCGGCTCCGTCAAGCACCAAAGGCTTCAACAAGAGCAGCATGAATATGGCGATGGCATGCTTCATTCATCGCTCGCAATGTGCAGAATCAGATGGCGGCAAATCCCGAAATAGAACTTCTACTTCTGAAAGTATCAGGAAGTTTGCTCAGATGAGTACAGGTCGAAAATCGGGATTGTTACAGAACTCGGGCGGCATTCCAAAGTTGTCACCAACGAAGTCGTCGATCCAGCCTTTCGTTTTCTCGGAAAGTACTCCGTTCAATTCTTCAATCGCGACACCAGAGATCATGAGTGGAAACACATGATCCACTCTCATCTGATCGCCGAGGCACCAGGCGGCGATCTGTTTCTCGCGGCTTTCCGTAGCGGGGGTCCCTGAGACCAGACAGCGGTCCATAAGTTCCGCGGCGTTGTCTCCGCCAGCCTCAGCCCATTCCGACAGCCGTCCCAGTCGCTGCCCAACGTCGATGTTTGAAAGCATGTAGTCTGTCACTGCCTGTCGCGACTCGGCAGAGAGCTCACCCTGCGACTCAAGGACGCACCCTTCGCACATGGCGTACTCGACGATCGGCTCCTGCTGCACAAAGACTCGTTCGATCAGGTATGGGCTCCCAGAGGTGAGCAGTTCAACTTCGCATTTCAAGCACTTCTCGAACAGACCATCGCTTTCCAGCGAATGAAAATCCTGAGGGATGGGGACGAATTTCGGTTCTGGTGGCCAGTTGGGTTCCACGTGTCACTTCTCTCAAGCTAAGTCTCCGGCGTCTCCAGACAACGGCGTCGTCTGAATCAATGAGAGATTATTGACGATCCAAACGCGTCCTGTCGATGACGGCGTGATACGCCGCGTGGCAACGAATCGTTGTCTCTGTTAGTTTGGCAGCACGCGTTGCTTGCGAGTTCGCATTAAAATCGCGACTCACTGCTCACAGATCGGAGATAACGATGCGAGTCAAACTGCTCACCATTGCTGCACTTTCCATTCTGACACCGTGGCAGCCAGCCGCCGCGCAGAATCCCCTGGCTGATTTGCTCGGCAAAGGAAACACACAGCAGAACCTTCCCCGCGGTCAGGATGACCAAATTGAAGGCACGATCTGGGAATACAAAGGCAAATTGAAGAGCAAGCCGAAAGAGGGGGAGAAGATTCCCAAACTGGAGGGAAAATTTCGCACCGAGGGCAAAGCGATTTTCGATATCAGTCGAAGATTGGCACTGCCGAAACCTGGTGACGTCAAGAAAGTCGTCGAATCAATTCGAACAGGCGACGGCCTTCCCGATCTGAAACTACCTTCGAAACCTCAGGTGAAAAGGCTCGGTCAGTATCGGAAGCTGACGCGTGGGAAACTGCGACTCGACTTCGACGACAAAGAATCACTGAACGGCATCATGATCATCTGGAAGAAGGCTAAGACTGCCGACGTCTGGATGGGGACTTACTCCGAGAAGAAGGGCAAGAAGACTGTCCGTAGCTGGCTCGTCGAGCTTCGTCCCATCGAGGACTGACAGACTCGTCCCCCGTGACTGGCTTAAGAAGCACGGGGTGGCGGCAGCAGCGACACGTCTCGAAGCCTGTCTAGCTTGGCGAGCGTTTCGGGATCCGCGTTCAGGCGTGGCTCGGTTCTTCGGGGAGCCCATCGCTCCATCGCCGGACGTTTTCCGTTGTCCACTGCCTTGCTGTAAAACTTAAGGATAATCATTCCAACGATTATCACTGCCCCGAGAAAGCACATTTTCGTCAGGCTGTACATTGCCCCCGCCTGCTGGCCCGTGAAAAATTTCGCGCCCATCCCGATAGCAGCAAGGATAAACCAACGCGTAATTCGAGTCGTACGTCCCATCGGAACAATACAGATCAAGACGGCGATGACCCCGAAGTAAATAAGTCGGCGATTCATCTGCCGACCCACACGACTGGCGAGTTCCGCTTTGAACTCGGAAGCAGTCATCGAGTACACCTCTTCGGGTGTTAGCTCGGCCGCGTCGTCGGGCTCTAGAAGAAACAACGTACCAAGCGTCGCCACAATCAGAGCCGTGACGAGAAATGTGGGGCCAATCAGTGATCTCGGGTCCATGTTGCAAATCCTCTTGCACGCGACAACAAAACTGAGACTCATCGATGAGAGCCTGTCAGTCGATGCCCGAGTATTACCGCTTTGCGAAGGGACTCAGGAAGAAGCGCACACCGAGGACTCAGAATTTCATTCAAGGTTCGATCGTGATCGCAGCCACTTGTCAGATCCGCACGTCATGCAGGTCGTGCCGGATAGACTGCCTCGAATTCGCCGGAATGTTGCATTCAGAAAACGTGTCGCGCGCTAATGGCAACATGTCGCAAAGCGCAAACAATCAGCCTGGCTCCACATTGAAGCCAGGCTGTTGGTCGCCGATTTCCCAGTGTCTGCTTTTGGAAAGAGCGTTGCTTAGTTCTGTCGTCGAACAACCGCAAAACGAGTTGCGTTGCCCGACTTGATGAACAGAAACAGGCCCTTTTCAGGGTTCGCATCGGCCAGCCCTTTGTTGAAGTCAGCAACGCTGTCAATTCTGCGATTACTGACTTTTAAAATGACATCGCCAACCGAAAGGACGCGTGCGGCCGTGCCGTCACTATCGACCGAACTGACGACAACGCCTTCGTCAGAATCAAGACCGAGCTGCTCAGCAATTTCAGCAGTCAGCTCGCGAACCTTGAATCCATAGTCGCCGACATCAACGACATCGTTGCTGTCATTGCCCTCTTCTTCGGGCTCTTCACGTTGCTGGCGTCCGACATTCGCCATCGTGTACTCGTTTGGCATCTGCTTAAGCACGATTGGTAGCTTTGTCTTTTTGCCATCACGCAGGATTTCCACCGAGTAAGTCTTGTCGACGTCCAGTCGCTCGACGATTCCCTGAAGACTGCGAGGCCCGCTGACAGGCTTGCCGTCCAGAGAAAGGACCACGTCACCAGCCTCAAGTTTGGCTGTGCTTCCTGGAGACTTCGGGAACACCTGCGTCACGATGGCACCTTCACCCACCTTCAAACCAAGGTGTGAAGCCAGATCGTTAGTTACCGGCTGAATCGTGATGCCGATGAAAGCTCGTTTCACTTCGTCATGCTCGATCAATTGTTGAACGACCCACCAGGCCATGCGTCCCGGCACAGCGAAGCCGATCCCATCAAATCCACCGCTGCGTGACGAGATCGCCGTATTTACACCGATCACGTTCCCGTCGAGGTCGAGCAAAGGACCACCGCTGTTCCCAGGGTTGATCGCGGCATCGGTCTGCAGAAAATCTTCTCGTTCGGCAATTCCTGGGCCTCGGCCCTTTGCCGAAATAATTCCTGAGGTCACCGTCAGCTCGTGACCGAAAGGGTTTCCAACGGCGACAACCCAATCACCGACGCCGATTCCATCGCTATCGCCAAACCGAAGAGCCTGCAGCGGCTCTCCAGCATCGATTCGAAGAATCGCCAGATCCGTTCTGGGGTCTGTCCGAACACTGCTTCCTTTGAATTCTCGACCATCGTGCAACCTGACGATGATCTCATCCGCATCGGCAACCACATGGTTGTTCGTGACGATGATGCCTGATGACTCAACAATGAATCCCGACCCCATGCCGGTTCGTTCAGGAGCCTGCCGTTGCCGCGGCATCTGCCGAAAGAACTCACGAAATCGAGGATCCGCTTCGAACAATCGTTCCAGTTGGTCTGCCCCGTTGCCCTCGCCGACTTCGATCTTTCTAGCTTTCTGACGTGTCTCGATCGTCACCACGCACGGAAGTGCTTTGTCGGCCACACCGCGAAAGGCTGTCGACAACTCATGAACATTCGTAGCAGAAACCGGCGTCGGTAGCCCTGGCCGCTGAGCAACCGTCACGGCAGCAGCCACAAGACAGAAGCCTCCGAAAAGCGCGATCATCCAATGTGTTTGACTTCTCAAAGTTCTCATCAAATTCTCCATTTTCAACTTCGAATATCTGCAACGTCGAAAGCCAACCGGTCAGTCTGCGACCGATGGAGGCCTATCGAACTCCACCAAAACCTTCTTTGGACGTATCGCAAGAGTCCCCACCGGCGTCTCGAAACACTGCCAGTTTCGGGCCATCGGAGTCGCTGAAATTAGCAGGACCTCGATATCATGGATAGATTTTCCAAGTGACAGCTCGCGATTGTTCTCCCGTACGTTCCGACCGCCCAAACTGTTGAAATCCCGTTTGACCAGTTTTGATTTTTTTTGACGCGACTGGCAACGAAAACCGTCGCCAAGACAGTCCCCGCTTACGTAAGGAGCCGATCCGATGCACAAACAAACGAATTCCGTAACGGCAGAAAGCTCTCCCATAGCCCGTCGAACCTTCCTGGCAACTGCGGCGGTTGCATGTTCATCGGCACGAACTTTTGCAAAACCTCCGCTTAAGAAATCTATTGATCGCCTCGGTTCACTGAGAGACGAGCTCGGTATCACAACATCGTCGTTTTCCCGCCACCTGGTTGCCCGTCCAGGCGATAAGCAGTTCTCATTGATCGACCTCCCCCGAATCATGCGCGACGATCTCGACATGCGAGTCATCGATCTGAACACATCGTCTCTTGGAGAAACTTCTCCGGCGTGGCTGGACACAGTCCGGAAAGCTGTCGACAAAGCTGGCTGCGTCATGATCAACTTGAAGATGAACCAGAAGGGGCTCGACATGAACAGCTCCGACCGAGACGTCCGAAACAAGGCACTGACTGTCTACAAGAAATCGATCGATGCAGCATCTCATCTGGGAATTCCCTGGGCTCGGCCACTGCCGCTCAAACCGACTCCGGACATGAAAATCCACGTCGATTCTTATCGTGAACTGGCAGACTACGGAGCCGGGAAGAATGTCCGGATGCTGGTCGAAAACTACGCCTGGATGGAAAGCGATCCGCAGTCCGTCGTGAAGCTGATCGCCGCCATTGATCGAAATGTCGCAGCGTGCCCTGATACCGGCAACTGGGCCGACAACAAAACACGATATGCGGGTTTGGCAGCTTCGTTCCCACAAGCGGTGACGTGCGATTTCAAGGCAAAGACTCTCAGTAAAACTGGCGAACATGGTCTTTATGATCTGAAAAAATGCTTCGACATTGGGTCAGCAGCCGGATTCCGTGGCCCGTGGTGCCTTGAGCATGCTAACGCTGATCGAGACGTACTCTTTCGTGAATTGGCGATGCTCCGCGATATGCTTCGCGGCTGGATTAACGATGCGGCGGGTCGCTGAAAGAAGCCTGTCAAACGCCGAAATTCCAGACAAAACCAACCCGCGAGATGACGTGCCGTCAGGGGAACGCCTCCGGTTCCGGCGCCCATCCCGTTTCCAGGCTACTGTTTCAATACGGCGGGTTCGCATTGTGCGGACCTCCGTTGAACGTCGTCCGCAGCACGACCACACTCGGCGAAACAGTCAGCAGAATGTCGAATCTTGCAGCCGACAATCCGCCCGACACCTCAGCAGGCGTTGAAGCTGCCTGTGAGAATTCAGTAAACGAGGCAGGTGGCACTCCAGAGATTTCTGGTGTTGGCATCCCTGCCGGGCTTCTCACACGCACAGGGAATGGAGCATCCTGCGAAGTCGAGACCAGCGAACAAATCGAAGCGCTGCTCACCAGAGTCAACGAACTCGTTCCTGATCGGGCAACCGATTTCTTTCCGAACGAGCCGCGTTCCATCGCGGCCACCGGGCTAACCAGCGAGGAAGTCGAGAAGCTTGTCCTTAAGTTGTTAAGCGCGCGGGGTTCGGCGTCGGGACGCAGGATTTCGTCCCACCTTTGCCTGCCACTTTCGATTATTGAAGACATCATCCGGCACCTCCGCGATGAACAGCTTGTCGCTCTGAAAGGAGCCGCAGAAGCAGGCGACTACGACTATGTGCTCAGCGATAAAGGTCGAACACGAGCGGCTGAATACTCGCATGATTCGACGTACTTTGGCGCGGCCCCGGTTTGCCTTGCCGATTACCTGAGCGCGATGGCCGCTCAGAGCATCGCTGGCCAGGAAGTCACCGACACGGACCTGAAGCGAGCATTTTCCGACCTGATCATCAATCCGGCGATGCTCGATCGTCTGGGGCCAGCCATCAACTCAGGACGAGGCATGTTCCTCTTCGGTGAGCCCGGCAACGGCAAGACCAGCATCGCAGAACGAATCACTGCCTGCTTCAGCTCGACAATCTGGATTCCGCGAGCTTTGGGGATCGACGGCGAAATAGTTCGGCTGTTCGACCCCGGAATACACAAGACGATCGATGCTCCAGTTTCCGACAGCCTCATCGATCTCTCTGACGTCGACCGCCGCTGGGTGCAGATCGAAAGACCAACCGTAGTCGTCGGTGGTGAATTAACGATGGCCGACCTTGAGGTCAGCCAGAACCCGGCAACACGAATCTGCGAGTCGCCAGTTCAACTCAAAAGTAACTGCGGAACGCTGGTTATCGACGACTTCGGGCGACAAAGAATGCCCGTCGACGAACTTCTCAACCGCTGGATTGTGCCACTCGAAAAGCGATACGACTTCCTGAACCTGCCCAGCGGTAAGAAGATTCAGGTTCCGTTTGACCAACTCATCGTCTTCTCGACAAACCTAGAACCCAAGGATCTTGTGGACGGCGCATTCCTTCGACGCATCCCTTACAAAATTCAAGTTCCGGATCCGTCGGAGGAAGAATTCAAAGCGATCATGAATATCCTCGCTCCGATTATGGGATTCGAATACGAAGAGAAGGCCGTGCAATACCTGATCGACACACACTTCCACTCATGCGACCGCAAGTTCCGATCATGCCACCCTCGCGATCTGCTGCTTCAGGTCCGAAACTACTGCACCTATCATCGCATGCCGCGTAAGATGACTCCGGAAGCCTTCGACTTTGCGACGGAAAACTACTTCTCCGTACTTTGACGATTCACTAAACACCGCCTCAATCAGTTCACGAGAATCCCGTGGAACTACGACCGCTTCGATTTATCCGAAACCTCGGTCGAATGCGGCAAATTGTCAGCGTTCTGCTTAACCACGGATTCGGAGAATTCGTCGAGCGTCTGCACCTGGGTGGTTACTTCCGCTGGAGCCGCCGCGTCCTTTTCAAAAAGCGAGGCCCGCAGCAGCCGCTGTCGCGTGCACAGAGAATCCGGCTCGCTCTCGAAGAACTCGGACCAACCTTCATCAAGTTCGGCCAGGTGGTCAGCACTCGCCCTGACCTTGTACCTGAGGACGTCCTCACCGAGCTGAAGCAACTCCGCGAAAACGTCCCCCCCTTCTCTTCAGAAATCGCTCGCACTCGAGTCGAGTCCGCTATTGGCCTTCCAGTTGCAAACGCTTTCGCTGAATTCACAACGGAGCCACTTGCGGCAGGGTCGCTCGCTCAAGTTCACCGTGCAAGACATCTGGATGGACACGAGCTGGCGATAAAGATTCTTCGCCCCGGCATCACAGCGGAAATTGAACGCGACATTTCGCTGATGCACGAATTCGCCGTGTTGATCGAGCGGTACATTCCGGAAGCTCAGGTATTTGACCCAATCGGCCTCGTCGGACACTTTTCCCGAACGATTCGGCGCGAGCTGAATCTGACCCGCGAAGCGCGAACGCTCGAAGAATTTCAAAGACTCTTCCGGCACGACGCGACACTGACAGTGCCTGCCGTGTTTCGCGAACTAAGCAGTGACACAGTTCTGGCAATGGACTTTGTCGACGGCGAGCGTCTTGACGATCCCGAAAAACTCGCGCAGCTTGGAATCGACTGCTCAACTCTAGCCGCCAACGGAGCGCGAATTTTTCTGAAACAGGCGTTCGAACTCGGCATCTTTCACGGTGATCCCCACCCTGGAAACATTCGAGTGCTCTCCGATGGTGCTTTGTGCCTGCTGGACTACGGAATGGTCGGACACCTGGACGAGAAGACTCGCGATTCGTTAATCGACCTTCTCGTAGCGATCGTTCGCCGCGACCCCGAAGTCGCCGTGCGTGTGGTCGAGGAAATCGGGCAACCCTTTACGGAGATTGACCGCCCGCTGCTTCGAGCTGAAATCCGAGACTTCATCGACACTTACTACGGCGTCGAACTAAGCAGGCTCGACATCGGACATCTGCTGGGAGACTTCGTCACCATCCTGGTCAGTCACGGAATTCGATGTCCCGGCGACCTGATGCTTCTGATCAGAGCGCTGGTTACTTTGGAGGGTGTCGGCCACACACTCGACCCGAAATTCAATCTTGCCAGCGTCCTGCAACCATTCGTCCAATCTGCCGTCCGGCATCGATACAGCCCATCCCGCATCGCTGGCGACATTATTGGCGACGTCAAAGCTCTGGCCACAGCAGCTCACAAGATGCCCATCTCACTCGGGCAAACCCTGGAAAAGCTTGCCAATGACGACCTGCGAGTTCAACTCGAACACAAGCACATCGAAAAGCTGATCACCGAAGTCGACCGGTCCAGCAACCGTGTCGTCATCGGGTTAATCCTGGCAGCACTTATCGTCGCTTCAGCCCTCGTCCTGCGAACCGAACTTCACTCGTGGTGGCTGAGCGTTCCGATATACCTGCTGTCAAGCCTGCTCGGAGCATGGCTGGTCTACGGAATCTTCCGCAGCGGGCGCCTGTAGCGTTTCGCTATCTACTTCGACTGAAATTGGCCCCTGAATACAAAAAGAAAGCCCCTCGATTACCGAAGTAATCAAGGGGCTTCTTAAATTGACGAGCTGATCAGATCAGCAGCAATTCTTAGAACTCACCCAAAGTCTTTCCGTCAGATTTACGTGAAAGGTTTTCGTAGATGGTTGAGTCAATGTTCTCACTCAGGAAACGAACAGTACCGTCACCCAGAACTGCCTGCAGACCACCCGTGTGCCAACTGCTGAATCCAACAGTCGTCGCATTCTGGTAATCGCCAGACATTGTGAATCCATTTTCAAACGTCTTATTGGGTTTGATGGTACCGAGCACACCACCAGTGGCCCATGCAACATTTGGTGTGAAGCTTCCAACCAATGGAAGTGTGCCAGTAACACCGCTGTGTGTCGTACCGAGAATCTGGTACAGCGCCTGATCGCCTGCTGCTGTTGGAACCGGCGTCTGGCCATTCGCTGGCTCAAATTGTGCGCTCGTACCGACAGCTCCGTTTGCAGCGGCCCAGAAAGTACAACCACCGAGAGCACCAACCGCATTCGCAGGACCACCACCAACAGCCCAACCCTGGCAAATTGATGGGTTACGTCGTTCGGCAGCCAGAATCACGTTCGACATTCCATCTTTCACGTCACGGATTCGAGTTCTCGTGTTGGCACCATAGATCCCCTGAACCGACCGTGGATTTACATTGTCGTCAGGCATACCAACACCATAGTTAGCCACGTAGTTGGCGGTTCCCATATCTTCAACACCGCCCCCCGTATCCTGATCGGGACCCGAATCGGAAGGACAACGCGCTGCCGACAAAATCGTCGACGAAAGCGTACCGTTCAGATTCGGCGCGGTGTTGTCCCTGAAGTCGACTTTGGAATTGTATTTCTTGAACAATGGAGCCTGATCAAAGAATGGAAGAATGTGGTAAGTCCATCCCAGGAAGTTAGACGTTCCGAATGGAAGCTTAGCTGGCGAAGCTGTCGGCGCAGTAATCGCATCACTTCCGGCTGCAACTGTGACACCTGGAGAGAACGCTCTGTGGACGTCGTGGTAATTCATCATAGCAAGACCAATCTGCTTCAGATTGTTCTTACACTGTGAACGACGGGCAGCTTCACGAGCCTGCTGAACGGCTGGCAAAAGCAGAGCGATCAGGATTGCGATAATCGCAATCACGACCAACAACTCAATCAACGTAAATCCCTTTTTGGTTCGCTTTGGCATAACATGCTCTCCCGAATGCGAAACAACAAAAACTAAAGATTCTGAACACCAGAACCCACTAAATTTAACTCAAAACTCGCGACTCATGTGTTTGGAGCCGGCAAGCAGCGCAACAATCTCACGCGAACGTGTGATGAAGCGTGGTAAGATATCACGCGATCGCGTGACTTCAACATCGGTTCGCCAAAAATTCTTAATTAACGAAAATTCGTTTGACAGGAGTTTCTCCTCAAAAACTGCGAGTCATTTCGTCGAGCCATACCAGCCGCATCTACTTCGCGATAAATTTGACCGCATGCGTAATATTTTGCGTATGAACATCTCTCGATCTGCGTGATTCACGCTGCAGTGACGTCTGGACTAACTGCCTATTCCGCCTCGACTAAGCACCGGAAAATGACGAATGCCGTCACACAACCGGTCCTGGTTGCTGATTCATTCAACAAATCGAGCTGTCCGGCATTATTTGATATCACGCGTTTGCCTGACTATGGCTCTACGCCCAGCAGGACTTCGCAGTTAGATTGTGTTGCTGAGCAGCGACCACCGCCATTTCGTGACCGGTCACGATTGCTGAAATCCGCTAATTAACCGTTTAATCAATGCCTAATCGAGAAAGTAACGACAGCAATGATCGACCAGGTCGAAATCGACGGAGTGTCGCTTCACTTGAGCAAACCGGATGAATCCGAAGGAAACTGGATTGGTCAGAGCGAGTCATTGCGGCAACTACTCGCGTGCTGGATTGTGGTTGACGACAAAGATCTCGCGCTTGCACCGCGCATCGTCGGTACGCCGGGCATCGGTAAGACGACACTTGCCATCGCTGCGGCCCACGCCAGAAAGCAAGAGCTCTACATTTACCAGTGCACAGCCGACACACGGCCGGAAGATCTGCTGGTTACTCCGGTACTGGGCGAAAACGGGCGGATCAAGTACCACGCTTCGCCGCTGGTAACGGCAATGCTGCGAGGTGGAGTCTGCATCCTCGACGAAGGCAACCGGATGAACGAAAAGTCGTGGGCCAGCCTGGCACCACTTCTCGATCATCGACGCTATGTCGAATCCATCGTTGCCGGCATCACGATCAAGGCACACGCTGATTTTCGCTGTGCAGTTACGATGAACGATGACGAGTCGACCTTCGAAATCCCCGACTACATCATGAGCCGTCTGCAACCGACTCTGGCATTGGAGCCGCCTGACAGAAACGATGAACTGGCGATTCTGAAATATCACATCCCCTTCGCTGATGACGAGATGCTCGGATTGACGGTCGACTTCCTTCAGCAGGCGCACGGATTGAAACTCGACTTCTCCACAAGAGACGGAATCAACGTTTTGCGGTACGCCTTAAAACGGCTGGCCCAGTCGACCGACCATCCGCTCAGCAATGACGAACACTGGCGGGAGGCGATACTGCGTTGCCTCGGTGAAGATGCTTTGGATCTGTCATCATTGGCGGAAAACAGAAATCAGTCTCTTGGCGGCAATGCAGTTCCTATGGGGCTCGGAGATTTCTTCTTCTCACCAGGCGACCCGCTTCACCCGGACATGCCGGGCGGAATGACGGAAGAAATGCGGCGGGAGTTTGGCGAAGAGGATGATGACGACGATTCCGGATTCGACGGCCGCTCGCCGCTGGACGATCTTGATGATGACGATGACGACGTCCCGTATTGAAATTCTCTTGAACTCCTTGAGAGCATAATCCAGCACTCTCCTTAGCTACGGTTTTCAGGATTGGCCTTTCGAATGCTCGACGAGTCTCTGCAACTCAGTCCTCGAATCAGTGTGGCGCCGGTCCTGCATGGCAGCGGCGACTTCGCGGTCGAAGTACGTCGAATTCAGCTTGCACACGAGTTTGACTGCCTGGCTGTACCGCTGCCGCCGTCTTTCCAGACGCCAGTCGAACTGGCAATCGATCATCTTCCCAACGTGACGGCGGTCATTCAGGAAGAACGACCTTCGTTTTCAACGAACGACTGGACTCCGGACAGCGACCAGAATGACGAGGACACCGACGCAAAACGGCGTGTTAGTTACGTTCCTGTCGATCCGTGCCAGCCAGTGATCGCTGCGTTGCGTGTCGCCATTCAGGAGCGAACTCCTCGAGCATTTATCGATCTCGAAACGGACCACTTCGAAAGCCACTCCATCGTCCTTCCGGATCCGTACGCACTGAAACGTGTATCCATCGAGCGTTTCTCCGCAGCGGCATTGCTTGGAATCCCGAAACCGCCAGAGGGTCTGCCGACGGATCGAATCCGAACGATGGTTGCACGGCTGAAGGAACTCGAAACCCGGTACGAGAAAATCCTGTTTGTCTGCGCTCTGTCTGACTGGCCGTGGGTCAAAGAAGCCTACTCGCAGAGCCTGACAACTGATGAAGAAGATGCTGAAGTCGAGGACGCTCAACTATGCTCAGTCGCTCCGAATTCGCTGCTGTTCATGCTTGGGGAGTTACCGTTTTTGACCGGACTCTACGAGCAAGCTCGAGCGGAACTGGATAGCGACGAGAACCTTTCTGTTGACGGTTTAAAGCAGTTGCTGCTGGCATCTCGGGATCGGTATCAGATCGAAATGCGATCGCTTGCCCGCCGCGTCACACCGAAACTCATGAGCGTCTTCCTCCGCTATGTACGTAACCTGAGTCTGGTCGAACGCCGAATGACTCCGGATCTTTACACGTTGATCGTGGCGGCTCGTCAGGTCTTTGGAGATTCCTTCGCGGTTGAACTGGCGGAGGTCTCACGAATCTACCCGTACGCTTCGTGGCTGGGGCTACCAGAGATTTCGTTCGGCATCGACATCGCTCGCCTGCCGGACGGCGGCATGTCGGATGTCGTTTCGCGGTTGCCAGGACCTCCAGTTCAGTGGCGAACGTGCGAGCTCAACACAAAGCCACCGCAGATCGATCAGGATCAATGGAAGATGCGATGGAATCCGCATCGGCAATGCAGCTGGCCACCTGAAGACGTCGCGATCGAGAACTTTCGCAATCACGTCAAAGATGCGGCACTGTCGATGATGGGTGCCGAGATGGCTCAGTCGGAGAAGTTTTCGGCCAGCATGAAAGACGGACTGGACATCCGGGAAACGCTTCGCAATTGGCACACGGGAGATCTCTATGTCAAAGTATTTCCGCCTCAACTTCGTGGAACGCTTGACTGCGTGCTGATGTTTTTCGACTCGCCAGCCGACCCGCGCGACTACCCCTGGCGGATCACCTGGATGGCCGAGCACAACGACGAGTCAACGCTCTCGTTATTCGCCAGCGAATTTCAGAACGAACTCGTGGGGCCAGGAATCGGGCTCGCCAAATACGGCGGAGCGATGTTCCTGTTTCCCCCGCGCGAGATCATGGATGTGTGGCACGATGTCCGGCTCGACTTTACCGACACGCTGGAAGAACGTTTGCTCGCCGGAGCTTGCATGCACAGCCGCGAACGCCACATCGCTGTGCTCAGTGAACTACCGCCAGGTGCCGGCTGGAGACGCCTCGCCAAGCGATACGGCAAGAAGCTGGTTCACGTCCCGTTGGGGCGATTCAGCCAGGAAACGATTCAGCGACTGAGAATGGTCCACGTGCTCAACGGACAGGAAGTCCGGAGCTTTGCATCGCACTTTATCCGCGAATCGTAGACATCGCGAATTGAGCAAAAGCGGCTACTCAGTTAAACCGAGGGTCAATACGAGCATCGTTCATGTTGATCAGCACGAGGCAATCGCAGACGTCGTCAACGCACTGACAGTTTCGAAGCGCCCAGTTGAGAATGTCGAGGTTCTCACAGCCCTGCCGGTACTGATCGATGATCTCGTTGGCCACGTCGTCTTCAGACTCAACCAGGGGAACAAGCACTCCGAAGGCGTCTGACGAGAACTCCAGCCAGCGATACTCGCCCAGCAAGTGCTCAAGATGGCGGTACCGGAGAAAGTTCCACCAGTAGCGGTCGTACCATTCGAGGAAACCCTCGTTCCCAAGGTCGTAGCCGCGCTTTTGACTCTCGATCCACCGGTGGCACCGGGCCTCTTCGAAGGCAGCTTCGTAAAGGCTGCAGACTTCCGCTTCGAGCACACAGTTCTGACTCATCGATGGAGAATCCTGAATCTGAAGGTGGCACCCGCCAGGGAATTCAAACCACCGTTCCGACACTTTACCTGAAGACTGAAGACCACCTTGCCATTCAGTCTCACATCGGCCTCAACTTATAAGTAGGTCTGAAAATGGCCGCAACAGCCAATCACTCAATATTCCTCACGGCGGTCAAATTCTCCCAAGGCAAATTCATCTCGTCCAGCAACGAAAAAACTCCCGATCAGAACTTTGCTGGTCGGGAGTTTCAGTTTTCAGATCGATCTACAGCATCTACTTCAAAGCCAACCTGTGGTCCGCTTCAGCAGAATTACTGAGTAACAGTCGCTTCGCGGAACGGGAACGCGTCGATTGGTGTTAAAGGCTGCGGCGGAAGCGATCTTTGGGAAATTTGAAACGGAATCGCATACGCGCCGACTTTGCCAGATGTCAGCTCAGCAACGTAGAGAGCGCTTCGGCCCCACTGGTTGCCGCCGGAGTTTGGGATCTCAGCAAACCCACTGGAAATAGCGTAATAAGGCTCGCCGGACGCTCCCACTTTGAAGTCCTCCGCCAGGTTTCTGTAGTAAAAATTGACGAATGCGGTACCACTGCGAGTACGCTGCAGCATCGCCCCGCTCAATCGTCCAGTCAGATAATCGATCACAAAAACCGCTTCCGAATCCACGGTCACTGGAGCCGTAATCAATCCGAACTTTTCGTTGCGGTCAGCCGTCGCTGCGGACAGCGGTTCGTGTGGCCAGATCGACGCCACGCTCATTCCCACCACGAGGCCGGTGGCCAGCCACACCCATTTGTAATTCGTTCGACTTACAGACATCTCCATTTCTCCAGATTGTTTGATCCGATCGATTGTCAATTTGCCGGAGCCAACGCCCGACCTTCGTTCGATTCCGAAATGTAGCTGCCAGCTCGGGCATGAACCAGCCCGATCTGACAACGCTCGAAACGCTGCAGCAGGCTGTTTCAGACCGCCATTTCATCCTTCCGGTGACGGACCGCTTACCTCGTCAGAATGGTCTGCTTCTTTTACTTCCTTCGCAGATCGTCCTGGAATTGATCGGCCGTGAGGATCCAGCCCTGGCTGATCGAGTTCCTGCTCCAGTTGATCGACCATCGGAACATCCAGGTAATGCTCCACGCGGTGAGCGGCTTCATGGAGATGGTCATCCGGCAGGGAGAAATGCCTGGCCATGTACGATTCCCACAGCCGATGAGAGCGGACGAGATGTTCAGCATGTTCACGACCAGAATCAGTCAACGCCCACGTTCCGTTAGCTCCGGCAACAAACCCCTGCCGTGAAAGTCGCCAGCACGCCAACCGCCCGCGTAGAGTCGCCAGGACGGACGCGTTCACGAAAGGCCCGTCGCCGTCCGTTGGCCGAGAATTCGCTTCCTCACTCCGGTAGAGAATTCCGAGACAATCCTCGCAAAGAATCCGAAATCCCAGCAGTGACTGCCGAACCGTCTGCACGATGATTCCTCGACGAGGACTGAACAGGAATGCCAAAACAAAGACCATCCCGCAGACAATCGCGGTCATTCCGGCGGTGCTGGAATCATCAACCGTCGTGAAACCAAGGCTCCCAAAGATGGCCCCCCGGAGTCCACAACGCCAGACCGTGCCCGGCAAATGCGCTCCCTCCGGCGATCAGCAACGCCAGGGCAATCATCACATGCAGCCGCTCGGTCAGCAAAAATGCGGCAACTGGCGGCGCAACAAGCACGGTGATGACAAGAATCGCTCCCACAGACTGGAACGCTGCGACAAGCGTCACCGACGTAATTGCCATCAGCAGGTAATGCACGAACGTTGAATTCAGGCCGAGACTTGTTGCCAGATCCGGGTCGAACGTCGTCAGCCGCAGCTCTTTGAAACAGACCGCCAGCAGCAGCAGATTCGCTATCAGAACGATCCCGTTTAAGACGGCAGCGGTCGGAACATCAGAATCGCCAACCGTGTCGAGCACCACTGTCTCGACAGCTCCGAACAGCACACAGTCTGCGTCGAGATGCACATCGTCCGCGTACAGCCGGACCATCAGCAACCCCAGCGCAAAGAGCGACGTGTAAACCACTCCCAAAGCGGCAGAATTCTCCACGCGTCCGAATCGCTGAACAGCTTCGGTCAGAAATGCGGTCAACAGTCCCACCACGACGGCACCGCCAAGCAGTACGAACTGCATTGTCGAGCCGCCCTCAGAATGCGGCCCCACGATCCCCAGCCAGTACGCGGCCAGGAACGCGGCGACAATTCCCGGCAGCACGGTATGACTCAGAGCGTCTCCCAGCATGCTCTGACGCCGCAGGACCAGAAACGTCCCCGGAATGGCACAGGCCATTGCCGCCAATGCCGCCGTAAGAGCTGTCCAAGTATCAAGTTCCGTCCACACGACGCCACCATCCAGTTTTCTGAAAAAGCCATTCGGCAACCACGTATCCGCCAACTGCTCAGCAACAATGCGTAATCGGAATAACCGTTAAAGTTTACCAGCCCAGTCTGACGATGTTCTGAATGACGGACCAGTTCTGCCGCTGCTCTATGTACGCACCGAACTGTCGCCTGAATGGAATTCCCTGTTCGACATCAATCCAACGTGCCTGGAAAGGCATTTGTCATGGGCAAACTCACAACGATCGCTTTGATTCTTGTCGCGAGCGTAACGACAGGCTGCTCCACATGCATGCAAAGCAGCCACTACGATCCGTGCAGCGGAGTCTGCTATGGCCCTTCGGTGAAAGCCCCGACTTTCCTGTCAGGTCGCAAAAAACACAAGCATGACGAGCATAGCTGCCCGCTGTGCAACGCTGAAGCCCCCGTGACACCACCTGGCGTTCCTCCCGTCAACGGCGGAGTCGACGGATGCTGTCAGGACGGACATGGCACGACCTGGTCAGCAACCACGAATTACGGAGCAGCGTTCGGCCAACCCGTTCCCGCTCAAGGAAGTCATTCACCAAACTGTGCCTGCCCGTCACCGCAACACTGCTCGTCGGGTTGTTTACCGTCTGGTCGGCCCGGTAAATGTTCCTGCGACAAACGCTCGCAGGCCTGCCGCGGAAAAGGTCAGCCACACTGTGGCTGCTCAACGCCAGCCACTAACTGCAACGTTTGCAATCCCTGTCCGAATCCATGCCCGATCTCGAACTGCGACACCTGTTCGACCATTGGACTTGGCGACAGCTATTCCGGGTTCGTTTACGACGAGCCCATCATCACGGACTCGTACTCTTCCGAACCGATGATCCTCCCGGGCGAGACGATCATCAACGATGGCACAATCCTTCCCGAAACCTTCAGCAGCTCAGGAGACTGTCCACACTGCCAGTCAGCCAACGGGCCGATCTTCCAGGGCACAATCGTCCCAGGACATGAGCACGAGCATGGTCAGACTCCGCCTTACGAGACTGACAAACCAGCCGGACCGCAACCAGCACCAGCGGCAGAACCTGCTACTGAGGCAGCCCCTGGTGAGGCCGTCGCTCCATCGCCAGAACCGGGACCGCTACCAGCATCGACCACATTGATGATCCCAACATTCCCGGCTCCAAAACCGGCTCGCCAGGTTCATTGGGTGCCGAACACGCTGAAGTAGGTCGTCAATGCAACGCGTCCGCCTCGACGGTCCGTAGGGTGGGCACTGCCCACCAGCTTCAGAATCAAATCAGAAGTTGCAACTGAAGCGAAGTTGCTGCCGAAGCATCGCAACTCACTCGACCGAGCTGCCCGTTTCAGCCGAATCAGGCGTCGCTGAAGCCTCAGCAACCTTGCCCTGTCCGCCTCGTTGAAACGCGACGAGCACAAGACCGACGCCCATCATCGCGGCCCCTGCCCAGTACGGCCATTCGACGTGAGTCTCGTCGAACATCCGCATGCCGATCACCGGTCCGGCGATCCGAGCCAAGGCTGACATGCTCTGCCCGAGGCCCAGAACCTCGCCCTGCTTATCGGTAGCCGTCCGCAGCGAAAGCAGCGCCTGCAAGGACGGTGTCACAGCTGAAAATCCGACAACCGCAATCGGCAAGACCATGAAGAGCTGAGAGACTGATCCATTCTTCCCGGCAAGGCCAATCAGCAAGAGCCCAGCGATCATTACCGCCGTCCCCCCAAGAGCCAGCAGCTTTGGTTCCACTTTGGTCGAGAGTCGCCGGACAATGAATCCTTGGCTCAATGTCAGGATGAATCCAACGTAGGCGAAGATCAGAAAATTATCCTGGTCTGATTCGCCGAGGGCTTCCGTCAGCAGAGACAGCGTGCTTTCAAACTGAGCGAATGCGCAAGTCGTCACAAAGATGGTCAGCAGAACCATCCCGATCGCGGCATCGCCGAACGCTGCACCGATGTGCTTGAGATGAAATTTGCCAGCTCGTTCGGACTCGCCCTTCTTTAGTGACTCAGGCAGCTTCGCCACCGCCCACAGAAAGGCACAACCGGAAAGGATAGCAGCGACGTAACCGGCCATCGGGCTCGGAGGACCGCCTGCTTCATCAGAAACGAAGGCTGCTCCGATCAACGGCCCAAACGTAAACCCGATGCCAAATGCTGCTCCGATTAAGGCCATCCCTTTGGTTCGACTTTCCCGCGACGTGCAGTCAGCGATGTATGCCTGAGCCGTGGGAATAGTGGCCCCGGCAATACCAGCTCCGATTCGAGTCAGGAATAGCCAGGGCAGAACAGCCAGACCGAGCATCGTGCCCGACGCGCCGAGCGTTGTTACATATCCAAACGCAGCGTACGAAATCGTTGAACCGGCCAGCCCGATCAACAACACCGGACGACGACCAATTCGGTCAGAAATCCCCCCCCAGATCGGAGCAAACACCAACTGCATCGCCGAAAACGATGCCATCAACAGCCCCAGCTCCAGACGACTGGCTCCGAACGCATCGGCGTATCGCGGCAGCAATGGCAAGACGATGCCAAACCCAAGCAGATCGATAAAGACCGTTACAAAGATGATCGCCAGCGGAGTCTTTTTCGAAGCCGGCGCAACTTCACCGTCTGTCATCTCATCACTTTCCGTTTCTCTATGCTGAATCATCTCAAAACGTCAATCAGGTGGCACCGGCTGAAGATCAACCGCGGACCCACCACCACGCCAGCAGACACAGCAGGGGAAATCCGAGGAACATGATCAGAGCGGTCACCATTGTCGACCGTGAGCTATCGGGCCAGCGTCCCATCGTTCCACCATAAAAGCACCCCGGCTACTTTGCGGCAGTCGGGGTGCGAAAGTTCGTATTGGTGCCAACCTGTTGCAAAGCTCTGAACTAAAGTCGAACTCGCATCAGGCCGTGCTCAAAGAATCATCCGACGATGTCAGGATCCGTTTCCGGAGCAGCGTCGCTGGTCGGGTCGAACCATTCCGGTTTGAACTCGATGCGTTTTTTATGAGCCATCGCCAGGTTGCCAGTCAGAGCCATAATTGCATCCGCCATCGCAACTCGGCCGTTGCAACGCAGTTCGTTCTTGCCGGTCCGAATGCAGTAGCACCAGTGCTCCATTTCTTCGCGGTAACCGCGGCTGATCTTCGGGCCCATTCCCTGCTGAGCCGTATTTGCAGCGGCCGATGGAGCGGCGGTTTCATAGCTGTCCAGAACCGGTCCGCTGCCCTTGCTGCTGACCACCCAGCACCGTTGCTCAACTCCGCCAGGGCTGTCCTTGCTGGCTTCCTTGTAAAGCAGAGCTTCTTTTTCCGTCTTCATGACGACTGTGCCGCGGCTTCCAAAGACAGCCTCGCCGTACGGTTCCCATCGGTTGGTGTTCATCGATGAGTACGTCACGACGCTGACGTCACGTTCGTGCGACTGCGTTTTGGCGTCTTCCTTCTTCGCGGCGATGTTCAGTGGATGAGTCGGGTGAGACTTTCCGGGGAACTCAAGCGTGACGAAAATCTGATCGTCGATATCGCGATCATCATCCCACGCTGACTCCGGGCCAACACCTTCCATACCGAAGAAGTTCTTGCCGCCGTACCCTTGGATTGCCAGCGGGTGAACCTTGCCGAGGAAAATACTTGCCGCATCCATCTGGTGGCTGCCAAGTTCCGCGATGAGTCCACCGCCGGTCGAGTTATAGAGTCGCCAGTCGATCAACTTACGAGCGGTCTCGTACCCAAGATCTTTCAACTCGCCAGACTTTTCAAGCTTCGTCAACAGGTCTTTATCTTCTTGCTTCGCGCTGCCCCATTTCTGCCACGCGTCACTGTTCGGAAAACTGTTGTTTCGGTGCCATTGAGCACGGATGAACTTGATGTCTCCGAGCAGTCCCATCTGAGCCATGTGAGCGGCATTGTCATACAACACGCTGTAATGTCGCTGATGACCGACGGCCAGCTTCAGGTCTCGCTTGTCAGCTTCGTTGATCATTTCTTTGCAGGCCGTGACAGTCTGAGCCATCAACTTTTCACACAGCACGTGCAGCCCGGCTTGCAAACACTCAACGGCGACTGGAGCGTGCTGATTAAGCGGCACAGCGATGACAACCGCTTCCAGACCGAGTTCGTCTTTGTCTTTCAACAGGTCTCGATGATTGTTGTAGACCTTAACCTCGGACGCCTTGGCCTGGCCGAGCACAGCGTTCAAACCACGTCGAGCCACTGGGTGGCTGCCCGTGAAAGTCCGTTCGCGGTTGGCAGGCCGAAGATCGGCGATCGCGACGATTTCCATATAGTCTGATGGGTGCTCATTAATGAGCACATTGCCCTCGTCCCCCGTCCCGATGAACGCCACCTTGACCGGGTCGCCCTTGAGCTTTTCATAGCCGAAGTAAAACGCACCGAGACCAGTACCGGCAGCGGCCGCTCCCTTCATGAATTCTCGTCGCGAAACCCCAATGGATTCATTGAAGTTGTCTTTACCAATTTTTTCCTGTTCAGGTGTCAGCAGCATTTTGATGCTCCTTGAACTGAGTGTTGCGAGCGAATTTTCGCGTCGTTCAGTTATTCGTTATGCAGAGAGTGTTGGTGGGTTAAGCACGGTACGTCTCGACGCACCCTGTAAATTAACTGTCGCCTTCCGGTGACGCTTCGACTTCCGACGCTGCGGCGTCTGGAGCAGCTTCGGTTTCTGTCAGCTCGACCGTTTCCGATTTGCGTTTGCAGCAACCACCGCAGCAGCGAGCGAGAAATGCATCCACGCCGAACCACGATCCTGTCGGCATGGCCGCGATACCGAGCAGTGCGATTACCTCGATGAGATTTTTATTGATCACGAAGCTGTGTTCAGGCCCCGGAGCGGCAGGCACGCCCGGCCACGGCGGCATGGCCATATAAAAGTTAAACAGCATCACCGCTCCGCCCAATGCGGCAATCCGAGTCCCCAGCCCCAGCAACAGCATGATGCCGAAAACTGTCAGGCCGATAATCGTCGATTGATCTGCGAACTCCAACTTGCTCCATCGACCAGGTACTGGTCCCATCGACAATTGATTCAGAGTCAGAATCGACTGAGCTTTGTCTCGCAGCTCCGTATCCAACGCCTTGATCGGGCCAGAAAGTTCAGCTCGCATCGTCTGAAGTTCGCCCCAGACATGATCGAGATGATCCCACTCGAAATCCTGATCCGCTTTTGCTCGAGCGTTTTCATAGCGAACAAGTCGTTCTTTGTATTCCTGAAGTTTGCCGACTCGCTGCCAGTCTTCGTTGCCCACCAGATCAGGGTCGCCCTTCAAAGCTCCCAGAAGTTTCTCTTTGAAACCCATCCCTTTTTTCTGGCGGTCGAACACTTTCTGCACGGCCTTCAGGTAGGTCTTTTCAACGTCGGTCTGGTCTTCTTCTTTTGCTTTAACAACCGATTTCAGCTTCGCCAGCTCGTCCGGTTTCAAATGCTCGACAGCGTCGACGTAAATCCGTTTGGCATTGGCATCAAACCAGATGACTCGATCAGACACGCGGCTGGCGGCCTTTAGATCAGTAACGCCTTCCGGCAACTGCTCAAGAGCCTCGACATAAACCTTGCGTGTTTTCTTGCCGACTTTGGTGGTCCCGTACGAGCCATTGACGATGCGATGCAGCGAGCCCTTCTGCGTATCATCAAGCTGATAGTGCGACGAGAATCGCTCCAGCCAGTCGTCCCACTTCGCGGAAGTCGTATCGTAGTCGAGCCAGCCGAGATCGTCCGGGTCGCCGGTCATGTCTCGAAAGACGCCTCGCAGCGGTCCTTGAGAATTCTTCAAATAGCCAACTGCCGACCACGGCTTCGGGCTATTAAGCGTGTCAATCTTCCACAGGCCCTCGTACAGCAACTGCCACCCAATCGCCATACGGAGCACAACGACGAGGATCAAAGCCGGAAGAGCAAGGCGATACGGATCTTTCACGAAATCAACTCGGCAAATATCGGTATGAATTGGATGAATTTCAAATTCGCCAGGCGGGACAGACGACGGGCGTCCGCATGATCGGCGAAAGGCAGGAACGAACCGCTTCGCTCAAGCAGTCGTGCTTGCAGCAAATCTGGCAGGACGAACCCAATTCTGCAAGCCGCTTCAAAAAATCTATTACTGCGGTGCAGACAGCTCAACTTGTTCGTGGTCCCAGAAGACCTGGTCATCAGGGATGCCAATCACAACCGGGCGAACACGTCGGCCACGCTCCGGTCTTGGGATCAGAACGGCACCAACGTGCGGAAGATTATCACAACACCGCCGGGCAATTTCGACCCCGCCGACAAAAAACGCCGTAGAAAGTGCATCGGCGACCGCGGCTGACAGAGCAACAACCGTCACAGACAGAGTCCCTTCGACCGGCCAGCCCGTGCGAGGATCAAGAATGTGCCCGTACCGCCGCCCTTCATGCCGGAAATACTGGATGTTCGAGCCACTGGTCGACATCGCCTGATCCCGCAGCAGAATCGTGCCCAGCCGTTTGTCCGTAAACAAAGGATTCCCAATCCCGACCGGCCAGCCGCCCTGCTGGTTGTGGTCTCCCCGAGCCAACAGACTGCTCTGCCCGCCGTGCATGACAAACCCGTCAAACCCTTGCTTCACGAGCGACGAGACACAGCAATCCAGCGCGTAGCCTTTCCCGATGCCACCAAGATTCAGCTCAACACCCGCTCGATCATAAGCAACCGTCGATGCCTCTTCATCGAGCAGAACTTTGTCGAGCCCCGTCACAAGCCGGCACTCGTGAATCTCCTCCTGAGTCGGAATCCGTCCGGCCTCGCGACACCGCCGCCACAAAGCAATCAACGGCCCCGACGTCGGATCAAACGCCCCGTCGGTAGCTGCCGCCAGCTCGCGACACTTCAGCAGCAAACCAAACAGCCCGGCTTCAACACTGACCGCTCCATCCACAGCCTGCTGGTTAATCAAAGAAAGTTCGCTGTCAGCCCGGTAAACGCTCATCTGCTGCTCAAGCCGATGCACCATCTCCAGAGCATCCGACGCCACCCACATCCGAGCATGCTCGCCCGGATTAAGAATGATCGAAAACGCGCACGCCATCGCGCGAGTTTCCAACCGCAACGTCTCCCCACCTTCCGGCTGAACCCTCTGCCCGTTCTCACCTGCGGCTCCGTTGAGCAAAGCATCCCCCGCCGCCCGAGAAGCCCCCTCAACCTCCGAGCGCAACGCCTTCCCCGCCAGAAAATCCCGCCGACTCGATGAATCACGATCAGACAAAGGAGATTCCAGAAGACCAGAAATACGAAAGGATGAAACGAAAGATGCAAGAATCAGGCGTAGGCACCGCCCGACAAGTTACCGACTCGCCAGCCAACCGTCACGTTCCACAATTCCCACAATTTGTGAACCGAAAGGAAGGCATACCCTTGTCATGCATCCGGCAAAGATGAAGCCAGACGCACAATTGCAGCGCCACCAAGGTGTCGAGCGTGACTGGTCATTACAAATGAACGGTCAACAACATCCTTAAGGAGCATTCGATTACGAAATCAAACAGCTCATGAGGCAGTCGCTGTCGGTATCAACCGGCTTCGCTGTACGGCGGGTCTTGTAGGTCTCCGCCGAGGGTGAGCATGTCCTTGATGGTGCCAACCAGTTGATTTGGTTCGACTGGTTTATGGAGAACTGCCGAAGCTCCGGCGGCGATGAAGTCGGCTTCTTCCGACTCGGTGATGAAGCCGCTTGAGACTACGGTCGGTGTGAGAACCTGTTGCCGTTTGAGAATTCTCAAGAGTTCCAACCCGTTGAGCCCGGGAAGTCGGAAGTCAACGATCAGACATCCGAAGCGGGAGAAATCCTGACTGGCAAGAAACTCTTCGGCCGAAGCAAACGTCTCGACATCGAAACCGGAGACTTCCAAAAGCACCTGGACCGAAAACCGAACGCGGTTGTCGTCGTCGATGATTCCAACACGCTGCATGTTGATTATCCGGCCTTTGGAAGTTCGATGCGAAAAGTTGCTCCCTCGCCTGTGCGGGAGCTGGCAGAAATGCTGCCGGAATGATTCTCGATGATCCGTGAACAGATCGATAATCCCATTCCCAGTCCGTCCGCTTTCGTCGTCCTGAATGCTGTGAAGGCTGCCTCGTCACTGACTTTCAGACCTGGCCCGGAATCAGAAATCTCCACAACGATCGATTCATCTTCCTGCCGCGAGGTTACCCTCAGTGCTCGTTCTGACGGCTCAACATCGCCCATCGCTTCGAACGCGTTGATGAAAAGGTTGACCGCGACCTGTTGAAGATGAGCGCTGTTAGCGTGAACCTTCAGTGGAGAAGACGCCAGATTCAGTTGAATGTCGACTTCGTTTCGGCGGCACTGAAAATCAAGAAACTCGACCGTCGTCCCGAGAATCTCGTTCACATCGCACGTCTCAAATTCCGGCGGCACGTTACGGACAAACTGTCGTAGCCGAGTGAGGATCTGGCCGGCATGACTACACGCTTCCTGCAGCCTGCCGATCAGAACAGAAGTTCGACCGTACTCCCACCCGCGCTGTTCGTTCATCACTTCCAGCGTCGCCGAAAGAGCCGAGATGGCATAAAGCGGCTGCCCCATCTCGTGCGACACTTCAGCAACCAACTCCCCGGCGAGCGACAATCGGCCCAGCCGTGCCAGCTCATGTTGCTGCTGCTGTAACTCAAATTGCTGGTTCATCAGCTGCTTGGTGGCCTCACGCAGGTGCAGTAGTTTTTCCGCATGATTGGCCAACACCGTCAGCGTCTTCAGTTGCTCGTCAGACAACTCTCTGGCTTCATCACTGATGACGCAAAGCGTTCCAATCGGCTGCTGATCCGACTTCGTCACCAGGGGGATGCCCGCGTAGAAACGAATGTTCGGTTCGCCTGTCACCAGTGGATTGTCGGAAAACCTGGGATCCTGCTCGGCGTTGAAAACAATCAGCGGTTCGGTCGGAGCATGAATTGCATGGGCGCAGAACGCGAACGCCCGCGGAGTCTCTTTTGCGTCAAGACCGTGAGCCGCCTTGAACCACTGCCGGTGCTCGTCAACCAGACTGATCAAAGCAATCGGAGTCTCGCACAATTCGGCCGCCAACTTCACGATATCGTCGTACGCACCTTCCGATGGCGTATCGAGAATGTCCAGACCGCGAAGCGCGCCGAGGCGCACGGGCTCATCAAGAGGCAACGGAGCTTCCGGCATGTTCGAAGAATCCTTTCATTCACTCTTGTCGCCTGGACGAAATCCATTTCGTCTGCCACGACGACCGAAGTGCGTACCGCTCGCACGCGGCCCACAGGCCACCACCAACTCGGAAGGGCTAATTATCGAATTCAAACGTCAGCCGAAACAGCAGAATTCACAGTATCCATTGCAAGGAGCACCGATGTCGGTGGGCCGCCAAGCTGGACGCCGAAAACCGAGGGTAAACCCTCCCACTGGCGATCCACCTGCCCATGCCAACCCGCGGGCATCAACAAAACAGTCACTGACTATTCATGACCTGCTAAGCCGAACGGCGCGTCGCTCAGTCAGTCGTCACCCGCGTCGCTGCTGACCTCTGCAAAGCCAAAAGCGGGTAAGCTGTTCCGCTGTACGTGATGAAGTGCGATTTGTCGGTGTTCAGCGAGCGAGTCCACCAACGGCCGGATTCTCTCTGGTTTTTGCGTAGCCATGTCAGGCCCCGGTGCAAGGCAGCGTCGTCGGTCGGTACTCCTGCTTCCTGCAGAACCAGCAGCGCCAATCCGGTCATGTGTCCGTCGCTCGGTTCGGTCTCGAATTCAGGCTCATTCCGCAGCTTCCCAGCGCGATTGCCGCCCCCCCATTGCTCGGGAGTCGCAAACTGCCGCATGGACCAGCCACCGTCGGGCTTCTGTTTCTCACGAATCAGGCCGACGATGGACTGTTGCTGCTCGGCGTTGAGAATTCCGTCAAGCCGCAATGACGTCCACAGTTGAAGCACACTTGCATAATCATGCGGAGGCTTCGTCTCGCGAATGTACTTTTTCAGCAGATCAACCTTTGCCCTCAATTCGTCCTCGTCGCCGAGCGAACTGAACCACCCCGGCGCCGACGCAACGGCCATCGCGGCCATGTGAGCTTCCTGATAAGCACTCGATTCAAACGGCGGCCAGCACGTTAAAGAGTGCCAGGTCCCCTCCTTATTCTGCATCTCGAACGCCAACCGAAGAGCTTTGTCGGTTGCTGGAGAAAGCTTCTTTGTGACGTGAGCATCCCACTCGGCCAGGCCGGCCGCGATATAGATCACCTGTGCCGGCCGAGTTCCACTACGGCGCAACTTGCGGGCTTCGATCTTGCTCAACACCGCCAATTGATCAACGAAGAACTTACGAGTCTCAGCCAAAGGTGCGCCGAGCGTCGGCGTCAGCGACGGCCGGATGAAAAGGTACGTACCGTTCGTGTGGCAACTGACACACTTCTTCTGTTGGCTCCAGGCAATCGCTCCGCGATCCAGATGCTCGGCCGCCTTCTCGATCGAAATATCGATGACCGGCTCATCAGCCCGTGCAGCCACCACCTTGATATCCCCGGCTTCGTACTGATTTGGTAGATCGTCAGCTCCGCGAACGCAGGACACGGTGACAACAACAAAGCAGCCAACGATCAGAATTCCAGGCAAGCGTGGCACGATGAGTCTCCCGGTTGCGGTATTGCGTCAAGGGCGTCACTACCAACTAAGTATAGAAAGATGGCACACCGGGATGCATGCCACTGGAATCGGAGATCTTGCCGAATAGGTTCCTCGGCAACCACCGATAACCGTACCACCCCGCTCGACGACAAAGAATTGACGCGAAATCAGTTGAGCCAATGATGTGAATCCGTTTACCGTGCGCCTCTCGAAAAATCTTCTCCACCTGGACTAAGTATCGATGCTTGGCTTAATGGACGGAACGATCGATCACCACGCTGGTCTTTCACGGCGGGAAACCCTGTGCGTCGGTGGTCTTTCGGCATTCGGCATTCATCTGCCGAACGTGTTGCGTGCACAAGCTGCCGCGAGTGAGCGTGCCGGACGTCAAGTCAATTGCGTGCTGCTATGGCTGCTTGGCGGACCAAGCCATATCGACATGTACGATATGAAACCGCTGGCTCCGGCAGAAATCCGCGGCGAGCTCAATCCCATTCCCACGAAACTGCCGGGACTGGAACTCAGCGAACTGATGCCGAACATGGCGGCCTGTGCGGATAAGTTTTCGGTCATCCGTTCGATGCATTCGTACTCGCCGACGCACGGCATGGGCGACCACCACCTGATGAGCGGCAATCGCTATAGCAGCTCACTGGTGCCTCCGGGTTTCGGCGCGATGCTCACTTGGCAGCAAGAGCGTCGCGCAAGACAGACGCCGCCGTTCGTCCAGATTGGTGACCTGACAAGTACCAACTACGGGCGGCCAGGCCTGGGTGGTTATCTCGGGCGGACCTACGACCCATTCCTCGTGAAAGCGGACCCCAATTCGTCCAGCTTCGCCGTACAGGAATTCGCCACTCCCGAATCCATCTCCAGCGGGCGTCTTTCCGATCGACAGGGCCTGCTGAGCGCGGTTGACCAGTTTCAGTCGCGAGTTGAAAGTCAGCTGGAATTCGCGAGGACGCACGACGAGTTTCAGCAGCGAGCGTTTTCGATGATCACGTCGGAAAAGGCGAAAAACGCATTTGACCTCTCGCAAGAGCCTGTCACAACGCGAGACACGTACGGCCGAAATCGAGTCGGTCAGGGGCTACTGCTCGCTCGACGACTCCTCGAAGCGGACGTTCGATTCGTCACGGTCAAAGGCTACGTGCGTTACGGGTGGGATCATCATCCGGAAGTCTTCCCGAGACTCCGCACCGAAGTCCCGCCGTACGATCAGGGTTACTCCGCGTTGCTTAACGATCTGTCCGACCGAGGAATGCTCGACAACACTCTGGTCATCACGGCTGGAGAATTTGGCCGCACTCCGCGATTGAACTCCGATCCGCGTGCACCAGGTCGGGACCACTGGAACCGCTGCTTCAGCCTGACAATGGGCGGCGGCGGAATCCGCACCGGCCAGGTTCTGGGAGCCAGCGACAAACACGCGGCAGAAATCGCCGACCGCCCGGTCTCCGTCCCCGACTTCGCCGCGACCGTGTATCACGCGCTGGGCCTCGATAAGAACGCCGAACTCCGCACACTCGACGATCGCCCCATGCTGGCTCTTCCCGAAGGAAAAGTGATCAAAGAACTCATCTGAGCTTCGCTGTGCCGCGGCGGTGCTTCCGAAGCAGCAGACATCAATTCAGACGGCATACTTCCGGATGACATCCTCGTTCACTTCGATACCCAGGCCCGGTGCGTTGGGAACGCCAATTTCGCCGTCAACAACTTTGAATGGTTCTTTGACGATCTCGGTGCGCCACGGGTTTTCCGACAGGTCGAGTTCCAGCAGCGGCGTGTCGGTCGGAAGTCCCCAGTGCGGTTCAGGCAGTAGCGACAACAGTTGAACCGACGCCGCAATCGAGATCGCTCCGCCCCAGCAATGGGGAATGCACCGGATGCCAGACAGCGCTGCGAGTTCTCCGATAAAGAGTGCCTCGCCGATCCCTCCGCACAACGCGGCATCCGGCTGGATGATGTCCACGGCTCGACGGTCGATCAAATCTTTGGCCGCGATTCGCGAGTCGACCGCTTCGCCGCCAGCCAGAGGCAAAGGCAACTTATCACGCAGCACTTCGTAGCCGGCGTACCGAGGCGACTGCGGCAGTGGCTCCTCAAAAAAGTCGAAGTTCAGTTCGTCAAGAACTCGTCCCATCTGCACAGCAGATCGCAGTGTGTATGCAGCATTGCCATCCACCATAAGCCTCACATCCGGCCCGACGGCATCCCGTACGGCCTGAGCGACTTTCGCCTCGCGAGCCACGCTGTACCGTCCCAGCCTCATCTTCAGCGCTTTGTATCCTTCATTGGCTCGCGCGGCAGCCTGCCGAGGATACAGGTCTTCCGGCTCCTCGCCTTCCATGTAGTTCATCGTCGATCCGTAAACCGGAACACGGTCGCGAAACCGGCCCCCAAACAGCTCAGCAACGGGCAGCCCCCGTGCCTTGCCTCGCAGATCGTTCAGAGCCATGTCGACTGCCCCAACGGCCAGACCATTGCCGAAATTCGCTCCCCGGAGTTGCCGCCACAGCTTTCGATACTGCAGAGGGTTCTGCCCGATCAGTATCGGGGCGAGCTGATCATCGATGGTGCCGCGTGCTCCGCTGATCGGCCCCGTTTCACCCCAGCCAACAAGTCCGGCATCGGTCTCAATCTTCACGATCAGCGCCATCCGCGTCCGACTGAGAGGTACTGAGACTGAAACGCCAAACGGCCGTTTCAGTTTGTGAAGCAGCTTGAAGGTCGTGACAGACGTGATCTTAAGATCTCGCGAAACATCTTCGGTTTGCTCAGCTGCAGATGCTAGATGCGAATTCGAAGCAAGAGCGGTTCCTGCCACCACAAGACCACCGGCAGCTTTGAGAAGATCACGACGGTTGCCAGATTCAGGCATGGCAGTGCTCCTGTTTTGTGTAAATTTCGGTAGTTGCATTCACCACGCCTCGCCAGGCCGCTGCATCATGCAACAGGACGCGTCGTCTGAATTCTCGATGAAAATTGATTCCTCAATCGACACTTCGAGCAAGACTACGTCGAACCAACCACTCGGACGCCCGAGCCGGCCAGGTGCCGATGTCGGAGCCTTTGACCGCACGCATCCCGTAACCGTGGCCGCCGTTTCCGTAGACGTGTAGTTCTGCCGGGACGTTGTGCCTTTTCAGACCTGCGTAAATCAGGACACTCCCCAGCGATGTCGAGCGATCGTCGTGTGTGTGAACGATGAACGCTGGCGGCGATTTTGCAGTCAACTTGATCTCGGGCAGCAGCTTCTGAGTTCCTTCGTCGTAGGCTCGCCACGGGTAAATCAGCATCGAAAAGTCTGGTCGGCAGGATTCTTTATCGACGTTGTCAATCGCGTCGTAAGCGGCCACCCCGTCAGCGGTGTGCAGAATCGCCCCCACCTGCCCGCCGGCCGAGAATGCGAGCACTCCGACTTTGTCTTTGTCGATGTGCCACTTGTCCGCGTTCGCGCGAAGAATCCGCACCGCTCGCTGGCCATCCTGCAGAGGTCGCTTCCAGGCAGGTTCGTCTTTGGGTGTGACTTCGTTCGTTCGATATCGCACGACGAAAACGGACACTCCATGAGCGTTCAGCCAGGGAGCCGCTTCCGAACCTTCTTTGTCTGGAACAACTTTCATGAACCCGCCGCCGGGCAGAACAACAACCGCGGTTCCGTTGGGCTTCTTCGCGAGGAACACATCGATCGTCGGCTTGCGAATATTCACTACCCGAGTCACCGGCGGCACCTCACCGTCACGCGGAGGCTGAGCGATGCCGATATCATGAGAAGTTTCTCCCGGAGCCAGTCCTGGCCAGACTGCCATCGACGTGCCTGCCGGCAAATCAGCAGCCAACGCCAAAGAACCAGACACGCCGATGATCAATACCGCTCCGAGAAGAACCTGACTAACCGACCGCTGCGTCACAACTCGCATGATGACTTCTCCATGAATGATTACGTCTTAGCCGGATGCTCTCGCGTTTCGACAATCCGGTTGATGATTTCGTCCAGAACTTCGTGATCAGCAGGCAGATCGGAATCCAAAACCTTCCGCAATGGAATCGGAGTTTCATCCATTCGATACGCCGTGCCCGGCCGATGGACTCCGTAAACCGCCGTCTGAAAGTTGACCGTTCCTGCCAGCGAGCTTTCGACTCCCGAATGCTCAAGAACGATCGATGGTATCTCGCGAAGCCTGGCTCGGGCAGTGTCCGAGAGCTTCCCGACGCCCTCAGTCCCAACCAGCACCGCCGCGTCCACCTCACCTCGTTCGAGTAAACCGTTCGCAGTGAACTCGCCCGGATTATACCGCGGATAGGTCCGGTTCAGGCTGACGCTGAAAGGGTAACCCGTCTGCCAGCACAGAACGCTGTCTGCACCAGCTACGTCGCCTGGAATTCTCATTCGACGGACGACAAAACGAGTGTGCCGATTCAAGTCCGTGACCAGCCTCAGCAACGCCTCCACATTGAGATGCGGAATTCCATGCCGCGTCAGGCCCAGACCGAAGAACACCGCACCATATCGGCAGCTCTTCATCCGGTCTGCCAGATCGACCAGTCCCGATTGATCCACAACGCCAACGACTGAACGATCAACAGGCAGGCCAGAGAGCAGCCCGCGCAGCGTCCATAACACTTCGAAATCTTTTCCCGGCTCAACCTGAATGAACGTGTCGGCCCGATCAGCACTTTCAGAACGTTTCACATCGACAACGACCACATGCCGACCTGCTCGGCCGGCCGGGACATCCAGACCGCGCGCCTCAACAAACCGTTCGATGTGTCGCGGATGGCTCTTTAGAGGGTTGCTTCCCCAGTAGATCACCAAGTCCGATCGATTTCGGATTTCACCAAGCGAGCACGTACTCTCGCCGACTCCCTGCAGAGCGACGATCGACGGGGCATGGCAGGTCGACGCCGTCGTGTCGATGCAAGCGCCCACTAAATCTGCCAACGCAACGGCGGAACGCTGCCCTGGAGTGCTGCTGCTCGACAAGCCGTAGATCAGCGGCGAGTTCGCGTTTCGCAGTAACTCGGCCGCTCGTTCGACAGCCTGCTCCAACGAAGCAGTCTTACCCTCAACCATAGTAAGGGGACTGCCGCAGCATTGCCCTGGCAGCCACGATTCCGCAAGCGCGCAGCCCGGAGACACCGCCGCAATCCGACCGTCGATAACAGAGAGCTTCAGGTCATCGCACACGCAGCCGCACATCGTGCAGGCCACGTTTTCGAGCGTCGTCCCTTCGTCAGTCACCGGGACAACTCTCCATTCTGCCCCAAGCAGGCTGAGGCAAGCGCACCGTGACTTCCGTTGTCAGGCCAGGATGTCATGAACGACTCTCGCTTCCTCAACGCCGGTAAGACGAAAGTCCAGTCCCTGAAAACGGTAACTGAACTGTTCATGGTTGATCCCCATGAGGTGCATGACCGTCGCGTGAAGATCTCGAACATGGACGGGATTCTCGGCGACGTTGTAGCTGAAATCGTCGGTCGCTCCGTACGTCGTGCCGGACTTCACGCCGCCACCAGCCATCCAGATTGTGTAACACCGCGGATGATGATCCCGCCCGCCCTCGGGACTGTCCCATTTGCCTTGGCCAGCAACTCCACGCCCAAATTCGCCGCCCCAAATGACCAGCGTATCATCGAGCAGCCCCCGCTGCTTGAGGTCCAGCACTAGGGCTGCACTCGCTTGATCAGTATCTCGGCAACGTGCGGTGCACCAGCTGCGCAGCCGACTGTGATGATCCCAGTCCGGGTGAAACAATTGAGTAAATCGGACTCCGCGTTCGGCGAGCCTTCTGGCAAGAATACAATTCGCGGCGTAACTACCTGGGCGGCGAGAATCCGGACCGTACAGCTCAAACGTTGACTCCGGCTCGTCGCTGACGTCGGTCAGCTCTGGAACGCTGGCCTGCATCCGGTAGGCCATCTCGTATTGTTTGATCCGTGTTTCAATCTCCGGATCGCCAGTCTGTTCGAAACGAACCTGGTTCAGACTGCCCAACCCATCAAGCATGTTCCGCCGAAGGTGACGAGGCAAACCTTCAGGATCACGCAAGTAGAGCACCGGGTCCTTCGCACTTCTTAGTTTCACCCCTTGATAGACAGACGGCAGAAACCCGCTGCCCCAATAATGATCGTAAAGCGGCTGGTCACTGCCGCGTTTCATCTTCGAAAGCAGAACCAGGAAATCCGGAAGATCGCGATTGTCGCTGCCGAGTCCGTAACTGAACCAACTGCCAATACTCGGCCGTCCGGTCAGGTGATGCCCTGTCAGAAACCGAGTCATCGCCGGTGCATGGTTGATCTGGTCAGTCGTCATGGACTTGACGAAACACAACTCGTCGGCGATCGCCCCGATGTGAGGCAACCAGTTGCTGACCGTCGCCCCCGATTCACCATGCCGCCGAAACGTTGAATGAGCGGGCATGACAAGCTGCTTTTTGCCAGCCGTCATCGCCGTCAATCGCTGGCCATTGCGAACGCTCGCCGGCAACTCTTTCCCGGCCATCTTGATCAACCCGGGCTTCTGATCGTACAGCTCGATCTGCGATGGTCCTCCGGATTGCGTGAGGAAGATGACTCGCTTTGCTTTTGGCGCAAAATGAGTCCCCGCCAGCCTGCCAGCGGCTACAACCTGCCCGTTTCCAGACTCTCCGTTCAGCACGTTCAGAACCATCGCTCCCAACCCGACGCCTGCACCTCGCCCCAGAAAATATCGGCGAGTTACATCCAGAGAACTCTCGTTTTGCTGTTCAGTCAAGTTACTCATGAGTGATCCCCTCATCCAGATTCAGCAGCAGATTCGCCAACAGCATTGTTGCAGCAACATCCGCCACCGCATCCTCTTTCGGAGTCGCCAACTGCCCCACTGTCGTCAACGCTTCGGCCCCGTCGGGATGCGAGTCGTAATAGTCCCTTGCGACTTTGTACTGCCGCGAAAGAACGCGAGCCGCCTCGTCCGCGGTCGGCTTGCGACTGAGGACTCTAATCGTCAGAAAATCAAACCGTTTCGCGAGGTCTTTCGGAGAGACAGCAATCGCGGCATCGCTCAAAGTCCGAGCGGCTTCCAGAGAAGTCGTATCGTTCAACAAAGTCAGTGCATGAAGTGGAGTATTCGTTCGCCGAGGAACGACTTCGCAAGTCCGACGCATCGCCGAGTCAAACAGAAACGTCGGAGCACTGGTCCGACGCCAGAATGCGTACAATGTTCGCCGGTACTGAGCCTGCCCGATGCTCGGTCGATAAACGAATCGCCCCATGAATTGATCCCGCCAGACTCCCGGAGGCTGATACGGAAACACGGGCGTCCCACCGGTCGCATCGTTCAGCAATCCGCTGGCTTTCAAAGCGGCGTCACGAATCATCCAGCTCGGCAACCGAAACCTTGCTCCGCGAGCCTGTAACCGATTCTCTGGATCAAGCTCCAACAGCTCCGCGGAAACCGAACTGTCCTGACGATACGTCTGACTGGTGACGATCGTCCGAACAAGGTGCTTTACATCCCAGCCGCTCTCCATGAACTCAACGGCCAGCCAATCGAGTAGCTCCGGATGAGTAGGCGATTCCCCTTGCAAGCCAAAGTCGGCCGGAGTCCGGACAAGGCCCGCACCAAAGAACAACTGCCAGACCTGATTGGTGATGACGCGTGCCGTCAGCGGGTTCTCTTTAGAAACAACCCAGCGTCCAAGCTCCAGCCGGCTGGACGGCGCAGCAGCCGGTCGCTTCAGAACTGCTGGCAAGACCGCCGGGTTAACCTCTTCTCCGTGCTTGTTCCAGACACCTCTGACAAGAACGCGAGTCTTGCGAGAATCTTTTCGTTCCCCCAGCACGGCAACGTTCAAATCCCCTGCCGCCTTCTTTGCGGAACCAAGCTGGCTTCTCGCTCGATCATTACGTGTCTTTGCCCCCTGCCAGGCAGCGTGATCTTCCAGAAACTGCGAGAAAAGCTGCTTTCGCAACCCGGCATCGACAACGTACGCCGCAATGCCAGCTTTCCCTGCGTCGCCGTATCGTTCAGCCAGAATCTCCAGCGGCATCGGCTTCAGCGATCGAACTGCCGCGCCACGCTGATCGGTCACACTCAGCCGAAAACGCCCCATCAATTCACGCGGAGCCAGCGACCGCTGCATCAGCACAATGTCCAACTCTTCGTTTTCCGCCAGAACAAGCGGTTCAGTCAGAGAGAACACCGCCGTATGCGGTACATCCGCCGGCTTCGTACGCGTCGTCCAGCCTTTGCGAGGATCATCATCCAGTGTGTCTCGAACCGTCTTGTAGGTGGAATCCTTGCCGACGCCTTCGACATCAGCCACAGCCGAAGCTAACCCAACTTCTCGAACCTGTGAGCTACCGAGTTTTCTCACCAGCAGCTTGACGTTTGTCAGAATGAACTCGCCGGTTTCGCTGAACGAATACTTGCCGTCAGTGTGCAAGGGATGAGGAAACACTTCCAACCGCAGCCCGCTGATCCGAGTCAGGTCTGAAACTCGGCGTAGTTCTGTAGACGACGTCGTAATGATGAAGTCATCCTGAGGAAATTCGGCGGGTGACGACGTGAAAGTCCCGTCTGCTTCCTGCGCAAGTTGATAGCCTTCGGTCGTCGCCAATCGTTTCGCGACAACCGGCGTCCACGGTCGGAACTTCTTACTGACTCGCAAGAGCTGCCGATTCTGCCAGAGCGGGTATTCTCGTTCGGCCTGAATTCGCACGTCAGCCAGTTCGGCTTCCGTTTCCTTGACCAACGCCGTCGCTTCGTCAACCGCCCTTTGGGCATAAGGCGACTTATACTTAAGAAATGGTTTCGCTCCGCCACCGGCTGCACCGGACTCGTCGATACTGTTGAAGTAGGCTGTCAGGCTGTAATAGTCCTGCTGAGAAACCGGGTCGAACTTGTGGTCGTGACACTGCGTGCAGCCCAGCGTCAATCCAAGGAAAAGCGTTCCGGTCGTGTTCACTCGGTCGAGCACGTAATCGACGCGAGACTCTTCCCGATCGCGGCCGCCTTCGCCGTTGTTCATGTGATTTCGGTGAAAGCACGTCGCAAGGATTTGCTCGGGAGTCGCATCAGGAAGCAAGTCTCCCGCGAACTGTTCGATCGTAAACTCATCAAACGGCTTATTCGCATTAAACGAATCCACCACCCAGTCCCGCCACGGCCAGTTGGTCCGAGTCGAATCCGACTGAAAGCCGTCCGTGTCGCTGTACCGAGCACCGTCCAGCCACCACATCGCCATTCGCTCGCCGAAATGTGGCGAAGCCAGCAACTGGGTAATCAAGTTATCCCAGTCCGCTTCAGTTGGTGTCTGCGGAAACTTCTCAACCAATTCGACATCCGGCGGCAACCCCGTCAGATCGAACGAGAGCCTGCGAATTAACGTATGCGTTTCCGCCTGTCTGGCCAATTCTCGCCGATGCTCTACCAGTCCCTTTCGAACAAAGTAGTCGATTGCGTGCGACTGATCTTTCGGAACAGACGGCCGCTGCGGCCTGACGAACGACCAATGCTCTCCCCACGGAGCTCCCTGCCGGATCCATTCCGTGAGTGTCTCAATCGACTTCTGATCGAGCGGTTTCTTATGCGAATCTGACGGCGGCATCAGCAGGTCAGGATCGGACGAAGAGACTCGTTCAATCAGTTCACTCTCTTCGGGTCTACCCGGAACGATGACCGCATAGCCCCCGCGATCTTCCGTCGCCGCTTCCCGTTGATCCAGACGCAAGTCGCCCTTCCGTGTCCCTTTGTCAAAACCATGACACGCAAAGCAATTGTCCGAAATGATCGGACGAATATCACGGTTAAAGTCGATCTCAGCCGCGGGCACGACGGTGTCGCTGCCCGTGGCAAACACACAAACCATCGTTAGAAGCAAGAATCTCATCGTCACGGTGTAATCTCTAACTGATAATTTCTTTGATGACTCGACCTTCTTCGGTCGGACCGATGAGCCGCTGATTCAGGCCTTCGTAAGCAAAATTGAATCGATGCGGGTCGATGCCGATCTGATGAAGAATCGTCGCCTGCAAGTCACGAATGCTCATCGGATTCTCGCCGATATAGTAGCCGATGTCGTCCGTGCTGCCGTACGAGCCCGGTTTAATCCCGCCGCCCGCCATCCACATAGTAAACGCATGAGGGTGATGGTCCCGGCCGATGAACCCTTTCTTCAGCTCCTTGTGCACATTGTTCTGCATCATCGGAGTCCGCCCGAACTCACCGCCCCAGATGATCAGCGTCTCATCGAACAGCCCTCGCTGCTTCAGATCCTTAACGAGTCCCGCGATCGCTCGGTCGATCTGTTGACACTTGATCGGCAACGTTTCGTCAACCGACTCGCCAGGTGACGAGCCGTGGTGATCCCAGCCCCAATCGTAAAGCTGCACGAATCGAACTCCGTTTTCGACGAGCCGCCTCGCCAGCAAGCAATTATTCGCAAACGTTGGATCGTTGCCCTTGTAGAGAACTCTTGGATCGGCAGCACTTTCCGCTTCCGAAACGTGCCCCGGCTGAGCTCCGTAGAGATCCAGAATGTGTTTCGGTTCTTTTCCGATATCCATGACTTCGGGCACGGACATCTGCATCCGATAAGCCAGTTCGTACTGCGAAATCCGAGTGAGTGTTTCGGGATCGCCGATATTCTGATGCTCAAACGTGTTGAGGTCTCGAATCGCGTCGAGCGTTTTGCGTCTTGCTTCGCGACTCATTCCCGACGGATTTGACAGATAGAGAATCGGATCGCCGCCGTCCGTTCGACATTGAATCCCCTGGTAAACCGTTGGCAGAAAACCGGAGCCCCACAACGACTTCCCAGCGCTGGGAGTCTTCCCGCCCGACGCCAGCACGACAAACCCCGGGAGATTTTCGTTCTCGCTGCCCAGCCCATAGTTCACCCATGAACCAATCGACGGATAGCCGAGCCGCGGATTCCCCGTCTGCAGAAGCAACTGTGCTGGAGAGTGGTTGAACTGCTCGGTATGCATCGACCGAATCACGCACACATCGTCGCTGATCGACGCCAGCCCCGGCAACAACTCGCTTAGTGACTGCCCTGTTTCGCCATGCTTCTGATACTTGAACTGAGGCCCGAGCATCTTCGGCGTGCCTTTAATAAAGGCAAACCGCTTTCCTTCAAGATACTCCTGCGGACATTCCTGCCCGTGAAACTTCGTCAGTGCCGGCTTGTCTTCGAACAACTCCATTTGCGAAGGCGATCCGGCCATGTGCAGATAAATGATCGATTTCGCTTTGGCAGGAATCCGATAGTCCTTTTCCGCAGCTACCCCGTCCCGACCGAGCAGAGACTGCAATGCCAACGCGCCGAAGCCCAGTCCCGTCTGACCAAAGAAATGGCGACGAGTGACCGCTTGAGTTTTCTGAAGAGAAATCGGTAGTTGCATCAGTTGCTACTTTCAGTTCCGTAGGGTGCGTATTGATGCACCACTGCAGTTCTTCTCGCTCGATGGTGCGTCGAGACGCCCCCTACACAGACATCAACTCTCGTATTCAAGGCTTCATCAAACTCTCATCAAGATTCAGCAACACGTTTGCGACGGCAATCATCGCGGCGTCACCAGCCTCACGATTCGCTGCTTTGACCAGCTTGTCAGCCGCCGCAGAATCCTTCGCATAATTGGCGGATAAATCCTCGTAAACTTCCAGCAATCGAGCGGCTTCGTCATCGGATGGGGGACGGATCAGAGCCAGCCTGAATCCTCGTCGAATCCTGGCAGCCGTCGCGCCGTCGACATCGTTCATACGTCTTGCCAGCGCTCCCGCCGCCTCAACATACGCCGGGTCATTAAGCATCACTAAAGCCTGCAACGGAGTGTTGGTTCGTACTCGCCGAATCTGACAAACTTCGCCACTCCCCGCGTCAAACGTGATCATCGCCGGGTACGGACTTGTCCGCTTCCAATAGGTGTAAAGAGCTCGGCGGTATCGATCCGGCCCCGTCGCGTCGATCCATTTCAAGGCGTTGTAAGTCGACTTCCAAACCCCATCTGGCTGAGGCGGCATTACCGACGGCCCGCCAACTTTACGCGTCAGCAATCCCGAGGCCGCTAACGCCTGATCCCTCACTGTTTCTGCCGACAGACGAAAACGCGGACCTCTGCTCAGCAGAATATTACGTGGGTCAGCAGCGAGTTTCTTAACATCCACCGCTGCCGATTGCTGATACGTTGAGGAAAGAACGATCGTTCGAATCAGTTTCTTGATTGACCATCCGCCGTCGCGAAAGTCGACCGCCAGCCAATCCAACAACTCCGGATGAGACGGCATCATTCCCTGAGTTCCAAAGTCCTCTTCCGTCTCGACAAGGCCGGTGCCAAACAATCGAGCCCACACTCGATTCACCATCACGCGCGAGGTCAAAGGATTTTCCGGCTGCGTGATCCACCGCGCAACCTGCAGTCGATTCACTGGAACCTCAGCATCGATGCTTCCGAAAAGTTCCATAATTGCCGGTTCAACTCTGTCGCCTTGATCAAGGAAGTTGCCGCGTCGATGAAGCCGAGTCTCTCTCGGCTTCCCTTCAGGCAACTCCTTCATGATCGGAGTCTTCGTAACAGCGTTGCGAACTCCCGACAGTTTTTTTTGCTGCTCTTTGATCATCGCATCTAACGAGTCATCAGACTTTTCCTGCTTCTTCTGCTGCAAAACCCTTATCGCCGCCTCGATCTCCGAGATTTGCCAGGTCTGTTCGGCAGTTGGCAGTGGAAGAACCGGGACATCATCAGACCGATCTGCGTCGGCCGTCTGATTGAAGATCGCATAAAGCGAGTAGTAGTCCTGCTGGCTGATTGGGTCGTACTTGTGCGAGTGACACTTCGCACAGCCCATCGTCAGGCCCATCCACACCTGCATCGTCGTATCAACTCGGTCCTTCACGGCCGCGACACGGAACTCTTCGTTGTCCGTGCCGCCTTCGTCATTCGTCATCGTGTTTCGGTGAAACGCCGTTGCCAGAATTTGCTCGTTCGACGCGTTGGGCAGCAAATCACCCGCCAATTGCTCGATCGTAAACTGGTCGTAGGGCATGTCTCGATTCAGAGCGTGAATCACCCAGTCACGAAACTTCCAGATATCGCGATGGCGGTCCTTTTCGTAGCCCTTCGTGTCGGCATAGCGAGCCAGGTCCAGCCACATCCGCGCCCAGTGCTCGCCGTACGCTTCAGAAGCGAGCAGCCGATCAACAACTTTCTCAAAAGCACGATCACTCGAATCTGCGACAAAGGCGTCCGCTTCTTCCGGCGTCGGAGGCAGTCCAGTCAGGTCGAGCGACACCCGGCGAATTAATCGATAGCGGTCAGCCTTCTCCGACGCAGTCAACTGGCCAGCTTCCATCTTCGCCAGCACAAAGTGATCGATCGGGTGCTTCGGCCAGTCACTCTGCTCAACAGGCGGCAATTCGGACTTCACCGGCTGAGTGAACGACCAGTGAACTTTGTACTCGCCACCTTCGGAGATCCATCGTCGCAACAATGTCTTCTCATCAACCGACAGCTCATGCCCGCTGTCAGCCGGAGGCATCACGACGTCCGGATCGTCGCTTTCGATCCGCGCAACAAGTTCACTCTCGCTCGCTCGCCCCGGCACCAGAGCACGACGTCCATCCCGAGCTGCTGTGGCTCCGGCATGAGTATCTAACCGCAAGTCCGCCTCACGAGTCCCTTCATCCGGCCCGTGACACGCAAAACAATTCTTCGCAAGAATTGGTCTGATATCCCGATTAAAACTCACCGGCTCATCAGCAGCATATCCCGTATCCCCAACAAGGCCGAAGAAGCACAGCAACGCTACTGTAAAACAACATCTCATTAGTTCAGAAACTCCACAGCCAGATTGATCTAACCAGACCAGAGTCACACCACACCTTGCACGAGCTCATCGTTAAAAAACGAATTCAGCCTCGCAATCAGTTCAATTCGCGGATTCGAATGCGGCGGTATTCCATTTGACCTCGGTCGGCTTCCAGGCCGATCGGGCCGGTTGCCGGTAAGGCCTTTGGAAAGTCGAGCGGTTCGCCGTTACAGGTGCATGTCGCGACGCCACCTTTGACGATGACTTCGATCTCGTTCCAATCCTGTGGGCGGTAGTTCTTCAGTTCCTTGTACGGTCCTGCGACAAAGTAATCGCGGCATTGAAGCTGTGGTTTGCGGATGAAGATGCCGCTGTCGGCGTTGACTCCGGCACGGAATTCCAGTTTCAGGTGAAAGTCCTTAGCGAACTCGCGCGTCGTCCAGAGCTGTGCCAGGCCCTTTCCTGGGTTGACGACGATTCTGCCGTCTCGGCCGGTATATCGCCCATCGCTCGCGCTTTTCATTCCGTCAAATGCCGGGCCATCTTTGTAATGCCAACCGGTGACGTCGTGACCTGTCAGCAACGATTCGAAACCAGACTCTGGTTCGTACACTCCGTCTGTCTTGAAGGGCGACGCTGGCAAGCCAGCTTTGTTGTAAAGGTTGACGTCGGGTACGTTCGCCCAGCCGAAGCGCACACCGACCGGGTCAGAAATCTCAACGCTCGACACGACAATCGTGTCGCCCACGATCTTCGCGGAGCCGGCGGCTTCTTTGCCTTTGCCGTAGACAACGAACCCTTTCAGTTGACCGCCTTTCGCGACCAGTCCTCCGCCGAGATGTTTAAAATTGATGATGACGCGATTGCCGTCAACGCTCATCGAGTCGTACGTCGGGCCTGAGCATTCGACATCCTCTTCATAGGCAAGAGCCCGAGCGGCCAGCGCCAGTCGCTCACCGATCGGCTGCTTCTGTTTCGGATGGATGTCGGTCGGATGCCCGATGTCCGTTGTCACCGCCATTGCCGTGTTTTGCGTCGTCTCGGTTGTCACACGTTGTGATTCTCGAACTTCCGGAGTCATGTTTCGATGCGGAGTAATCTGCACGAAGAGGAACGGAAAGTCGCCCTGCCCCCACGCTCGTCGCCAGCTCGAAATCATCGCCGGAAAAAGAGTTCGGTATTGCTCGCCGCGCGAAGAATTCGACTCGCCCTGATACCAGATCGCTCCTTTAATCGCGTACGGCTGCAACGGAACAATCGATCCGTTGTAGAGTCCAATTGGTCGGTTCTTATTGGCTGACGGATGAGCCGGCGGCTGAGGTTTCCTCGGAGCACGACCTCCGCTTGCCTTCGCCGTCTGAACTGCGGCTTCGTAGTTCTTCAGCAGTTGTGCCTCTCGTTCTTTGTAGCCGGCGAGCGACTTCGGATACGCATCCAACCTCTGCTGCTGCTGATCAAGCAGCGGCTTCAATGTCGGATTCTTCTCCAGCTCTTCGCGAGCGGTCCATGCTTCCGCAACCGTGCCACCCACTGCAGACTTGATCAATCCGACGGGAACTCCCAGCTTCTTTCGCAAAGCCTTGCCGAAGTAATAGCCGACTGCCGAAAAACTGGCGGCCGATCGAGAAGAATCAACCGCCCAACTACCACCGATGCTCTCCTGAGGTTCGTCCGTCGCCTGCGCACGAGCATTGAACAGTCGAAGCTGATCGTCACCTGCCGCCTCAATGGTAGCCTTGCCGTTTACCGAACCGCCCAGACCGAAGGCCATGTTCGACTGGCCGCTGCAAACCCAGACTTCTCCAATCAGCACATTGCCGATTGCAACAGCCTCCCTGCCAGAATTAGCCGTGAGAGTTTGCCCCTTGGCAGACGCAGCCAGCGCGTCCAGGCGAGTCATCCAGCGACCGTCCTTGTCGACCGTTGCCGATTTTTCCTGACCGGCAAACGCAACAACGACAGCCTGCCCAGGTTCGCCCTTGCCCCAGACCGGAACGGCCTGTCCGCGTTGCAATACAGCGTTGTCCGTGAACACGCTCGCCAGTCGCAACGGCTCGGCCGCGTGGACGTTTACCGATGTCAGGCCAGAGCCAACCAACGCGGCTAATGTCATTACATGAGTCAGCAGATGAATTCTCATTGAGGTTCTCATTCAGGCAACGAGTGATGTTCGTCAAAATCCAAACTGGATGTGTGAAGGTTACAGATTCTTCAGCGAGTTCTCACGCTCCTTCAGCGGAAACTGAACAGCCTGACTGCCAATTCGATGCGACTCGAAAACGGCGCAAACCATTTCCACAGTCAAGCTCCCTTCATCGACGTTGCAGACTGGCTGTCGATCTTCTCGAATTGACATGATCAGATCGTGAGCGGGAGCTCCATGATGGCTGACCATTTCAGACAGATCGTCGCGGGGTTCCGGCTCGCCCACACCCGCGGTCGAAATCGGTATCCAGGGTCGAGCTTCCTTTGTCGGCTGAAACGGGTTTCCTGGAGTCAGCCAGGCCAGCGGATGCCTGTCGCACTGAATGGTGACGATGCCCTCGCTACCGACGAGCTGCAGACCGAAGCCTGCGTTCTTTGTGCCATCGTTGGCAATCGAGTCAAAGTACCCCACGACTCCACGAGAGAATTCATACCGAGCGTGCAGCTCGTTGCCGCCCATCGGCCCCAGACCTTCGGCTCCGTCGTTGACATCATGACGGTTAATTCGTCGCCCATCCTGCAGCATCACGCCCGAACAACTGGATGGATCTCCGCCGAAATACGCCATCAGATTCAAGACGTGTGTTCCAAGAACCCAAAGATCTTCCGCACCACCGCGTCGATCGCCTTTGCCTCGACCGCGGATCTCAAGCAGCCGGCCAATGTCACCGTCAGCGATCAAACGATCGATGACTTGCAGCGTCGGGTGATACCGGTTTCGATGCGCCACGGCGAGTTTCACGTTGTGTTTGTCGCACGCTGCCTTGATCTGATCAGCTTCGGCCGGAGTTCGACAGAACGGCTTCTCGATATAGACACCCTTCACACCGGCTTCGGCACAGGCCACGACCATGTCCCGATGCTGGTCGGCGTGGCGAGGGCAAACGGCCACGATGTCAGGTGTCACTTCGGCGAGCATCTTCCGATAGTCAGCGAAACCACGATCAATCTTCAACTTCTTCAGCTCTTTCGCCAATCCTGCAGCATCCGGATCAGCCGCGGCGACGACTTGAGTGTCCGAGTTGTGCAACCAGACAGTGTCGAGCCCGTGCCCAAAGTTGCCTCGCCCGGTGTGACCAATCGCCGCGACCGTTAGCGTATTGGCATCGAAGACCGCTGGTTTCGCCACAGATGCCAGACCGGCCATCGCCAATGAAGCGGAAGTTCCCGTCAGAAACCTTCTTCGATCCAGGCTTGGTTCGCGTTCCATGTGTGTCCCTTCTAAATCCAGATTGAAAGGCAAAATCAGTAGCCTCAGTTAAGCCGCCACTTCAACCATGAGTAAACACTGGCTCCCACCTGGCGATATCCGAAACCGTTGGGATGAACGCCGTTGTTTTCCGGGTACCCATCGACAGCGTCGAGGTTCAGATGAGTCGGCACCACGAAGAAATGGTCAGCATCATCGCCGGCCCCATTCGACCTACGTTCGAACTTCGACAGCAACCGTTCCACAAGGCGATGCTGGATCCGCTTCCAGCCCCAGCGGTGGTAGCGGCCTTTGTAGTTAGCTTCAAAGCCCGCCTCGCGAGCGTTCGGAGGCGTCGTCACACAGATCGCCAGATCAGCACTCGGCGCAGCCTTGTGGAAATTCGTCAGCAGCAAATCAGCCTGATGCATCATCAGATCGACGCGAGCGTCAATGGCTTTGGGGTCATCCGGGTTTGCTCCGAAACAATCATTGATGCCGAGCAGGAAGAAAACGACATCCGGTCGTTCGCCTTCGAAATGCTCATCAAAGTACCTCGCAACGTCCAACTTCGGTTTTTCGTTCTCACCCAGAAAAACGAACGGACTACTCCGCTTTCGATGAGTTCCGTCCGGCTCCGGCTCATACTTTGAAACGAACCGTTGCCAGGTCCAGCCGCCGTACCCTTCGTGAGCGACTCCCGCAGCGGCACTCGACGGCCGATGCGTCCCGAGCATTCGCCACTTCGGATTTGCATCCTTCCCGAGCAGTCGTGCCACTTCATTAGGCCAGGCGGTCGCGTGAGTCAAACTGTCGCCCACAATCAGGATCTTGACTTGGCGACTTGCTCCAGCATTAGCCGGCAAGACGTTCAGTGTTGTCGCCTTTTGAGCAATCTCTTGACCGTCGGAACTGCGGACAGTCACTGTCAGTTTGTGTCGCCCGACGTCGCGAGCTTCAGGAAGACATCGCCAGCGCTGAGCTTCGACGCGTCCAACATCGCAAACAAACTCAAAGCTGAACTTTTCAGGAGTCTGAGTCAGCACGACGTTGTCAAAATAAACATTCATTTCAACGCCAACCACCGCGTACATCTCGGCCGGCAGCGTAAGCCGTAAATTGGGTACTTTCTCGTCGGCAGCCTGAAGACCAGGCTCGGACGCAACAGCACAGACCAACAAGAAGACAAGCAGAAAACGTGATAACATCTTTGATCCTGACTAAATGCGTGCGTCGACCGATCTAAATCCCCTGCCCTGCGAGTCTCACTTTGACCGATTCGCGTGTTCAAGAATTCGAGCCCAGAACGCATCCTGAATGTGCTTTGGAGCCGCGTGCCCCATCAGCGGCTCGTTGAGCACACTCTTCTTGCCCTGCAGAGCGTTGTAAGCCGCGTAGCAACTCGACGGCGGACAAACGGCATCGATAAATCCGACACTCATGATGGCTTCCGCTTTGCATCGCGTCGCAAAGCAAACAGCATCGACGTACCGAGCCGCCAGTTGAACCTTTGGATCGGGCTTCCCGTCGGCGCCGTTCGGCACGAGCTTCGGCCACCCATTGACTCGACCGGCTGACTCGCCCGAGTGGTCACAAATTGCCGGCACGCCCGGAGCGATCAACGTCACTCTGTCATCAATGCCGCCTGCCACCAGAGATTGCCCGCCACCCTGGCTGTGTCCGACCACGACGACGGTCTTGCCATCCCATTCAGGCTGCGCTGTCAAAAAATCAATCGCTCTGACCAGACGCAGATACATTCCGCGGAAATAGATTGTGTCGCGACTTTCCCGCCCGGCGTGACGGTAGCTATTCAGCGGCCCCTTACTCAGCTCCGAGTAAAACGTGCCGGGCTTCCCATTCGGACTTCCATGAGCATTGATGTCCATCGACAGAAATCCTGCCAGAGCTCCTTTTTGAGAATTTCCCAAACTGGATCCTCGAACGCCGGCACCGTGTACCCATAAAACAATTGGCAGGCTCTTCGGCTCTGCTTCTTTGGGCTTCGAAAAATACCCAGAAACAGGAGCTCCCCCCGTACACTGAACCTGCACGTCGAAACTCATAACGTCGGACGCTTTACTATCCAACGACGTCAACTGTGGATCGAGCGGTAGTTCAGCGAGCTTTCGCTTCTGCTCCGCCCAGAACTCATCGAAGTCGTCAGGCACGGGAAGACTCAGCTCAATCTTCTCCGGAGAGAAAGCGGCTCCAGCGATCGCACGAACGGCTTTGCCTTCGTCTGGCGTGTAAGTGACCTGGCATCGCAGAAACTCCGGCCGTCGCCCCTTCACGACAACTCTGGCTGGCTCGACTCCCAAAGCCACTGCTCCTTCAGGCAATCCGACAACCTTCCCACCGGTCAGAAAATCATCAACATAAAATGTCGCATTCCCATCCGTCACCGGCTCTTTTCCCCGGGAGACCGTAATCAAGAATGCCGCTTCTTCGCCAACTTCATAGATCGCACTCTCGCGATCAGTCACGACTTTAACAGACAGCGCAGGTTCGGCTGCATGAGTGTCGGCCAGAAACAACGCGGCGTTCGAAGCGACGACAAGAAAGAAGACGGCACGCAACATCCATGAATAGTTCGGCAGCATTGAGGTCACTCCAAGGTGGGCCAACTGGAAGACAGAAGTCGTAAGTTATGACAACTGCGTCTTCGCTGGGGAAGCAATCCTCGCCCCCGCCATCCTCTAAGGCGTCTGCACCTCAGTTGGCAAGAGCAGTGATTCGCCTCCGATTTCGTGTCGACCTGCGCACTGAATCCAACGGGACCGAGTTGTCAGGTTGAGACCGGAATGGCCGCTGGCCTGACATGGCAGGAAACCTCCGGAACTCACGCCGCAAAACTGTGGCATGTTGCGTTGCGGCTCGCACGTGAAAGTGTTGATGTCTGCTCGATTTTTTCGAGCGACTCACGCCTGACTCTGAATTGAAGACCTACGTTGAAGGCAGCAACAGGGAAAGACGCCATTCGACGTCGCATCCCATTGAGACCTCAACTGGAAACGTCACTTCAACGCTGGAGCTCGTCATGAAGATCATTTCTCTCGACGCCCCAAATGTCCGGATGGTTTCGCGGCCGTCCGACTCAGGACCAAGCTTCGAACTGCCTCTGGACTTGCCGCCCGAAATCGATCAACGCGACATTGAAGATCTGCAGACACTCGCCCAATGGTACAAGTCAGCATCCATCGAGTTCGCCGAAATCGACGGCATATTCTCCGACTTCGAAGACTTGAAATCTGAAATAGGCTGAAGCGAACGATGGTCGTCCAACCATCACCCGGTGCTGGCTCCAAAGTTAGCCATCAGGACTCAAACCGGCATGGCAGGCAACCCGAATTTGATCAATCTCCGGCGTTGATAATTTCATCAACGGAGGGCGAACGTGTGCTTCGTCGAGCTGACCGAGAATCACCAACGCTTCTTTCATTCGATTGTGCATATCGAGAACGGGGTCGGCATAGAACGCTCGAACGAGCGGATACATCTGATCGTTCACCTACTGAGCCGCGGCCAGGTCACTGCCCTGCACGGCACGCCACATCGCCACCTGCAGATGAGCAATTACACTGCCCGCTCCGGACAAAAGTCCGTCGCAGCCCATCACCAGAGAACCCAGCAGCCACGCGCTGTGCGTCGATAGAACTCGCACGGGACAATCCAGAGCGTGCAGCTCCCGAATGTGTCGCTCGTGAAGCGGCGGGTCGTTGCACCAATCTTTGATCGCTCGGATCGTCGGAAAACGCTCGCAGAGCCGCAGCAGCGTTTCGAGTGGATATCCAAGCCCGCTCGACATTGGATATTGAAACAGGATTAACGGCAGCTCTGTCGAATACACGATCCGAGCAAAATGCTCGATAGCCATTTCCGGCCTCATTAACCCGCCGAGAGCCATGCTCTGCGGAGGAAACACCAGCAGGCAGGCAGCCCCTCCATCTGTCGCCATGCGAGCAATTCGAGCCGCTTCCAGACTACCCTCGGCATAGACACCAGCCACGACCGGTAAGCTATCACCAAGTTCCTGCTTCGTCAGATCGAGGGCGTGTCGCTGCTCATCAAAACTGAGCCCATGCACTTCCGCCGCGTGCCCGTTAATAGTGATCGCCGAAATCCCATCCACGTCCGCCACATGCCGAACATGCTTCCGGTACGCAGAATCGTCAATCGAAAGATCGTCACGAAACGGCATCAAACACGCGGGGATGACACCAGTAGGTTCAAATCGCTCCACAAGACAATTCCCGGCACAGATAGTTTTGGCTGATAAATCTAGTTCCAACCTCATTCTGCTGCTTTAGGTCGTACGGACATTCAGACCATGTCTGTGATTAGTGCTGCGAGCCAGATGAAGCCGGCGAAGTTCGCCGGCTTTTTCTCGTAGCGTGTGGCGATGCGGCGGCAGCGTTTGATTCTTCCAAAGAATCGTTCGATGAGATTGCGGTGTTTGTAGACCGTCCTGTTGTATCTCTTTTTCTTTTTGCGTCCGGCATTTGGCTTGATGCACACCTTTGCCCTGAGCTGTCGGGCACGCTTGCGGATCGCGTCTGAATCGTACGCGGCGTCAGCGATGATGGTGCCCACATCACCGCGTTTGAAGTCTTTGAGCAACTGTTCTCCCAAAGGAGCATCGCCACGTTGACCGACCGTCAGCTGGAAGGTGACAAGCCGGCCGCTCCTGCCAGTTACTGCGTGAACTTTGGTCGTCAGTCCGCCACGAGAACGGCCAAGGCAGCGTTGTTCGTCAGCGTCTTCTTTTTTTCATCTGCCAGGCGGCGTCCGGTGGAAGCGACCGGGTGAGCTTTGATGCTGGTAGAATCTATCTGTACTTCCTGCAATTCGTCTGTCAGTCCTGACTCACCGATGGCCAGGAAAATCCGCTCCCAGACACCTCGGGAACACCAGCGATCGTACCGCTTCCAAACCGAGTTGGGTTTTCCGTATCGACCAGGAAGATCTTCCCAGGGAATGCCAGTTTTCAGCACAAACAACACGGCGTTGATAAACAATCGATTGTTACGACCTGTCCGCCCTGGATCACTTTTCTTTCCCGGGATCAAACTCTTGATCACATTCCACTGTTCATCGCTCAGTTCATGACGTCGGACCATCGTGCTCATCCTTGAGACGATAGACATCCTCATTCAAACTAACGACAAACAGCAAGATGAATGTCCGTACGACCTAAGCACAGCTTTCACAGCCAGTCCATCAGCAAAGGGCCGCGATTCACCGACAATAACGATGTCTGCGGATGCGCGACTCGGACCAGCCTTATTCGCCAGCAGCTTTGCGGTAGCCTTTCACCGAAACCGTCACGAGTTTCGTTCCCGGACGGATATTGTTGCTCAGGTCGTGGGCGCCGCCGAGGACGACGATCGCGACTCCTTTGTGATTGCGGAGTTGCTGGATCATCAAATCTTCGCGTTTCTCGACGTCTGCTTCGGCAACTTCTCGCAATTTACCTGCGGCATCGAGCGGCTTCGTGAGTCTCAAGCCTTTGTCTGTATCGAGGGCGTGGACTTTGATCTGCTGCTTCACGAAGAGTCTCGCTGCAGCGCCGACGCTGATCGGATTTGGACTTTCATACAAACCGTTTCGAGCCGCGGCGTGGCAGATGTGAATGAAGGCTCGTTCGAACTCTGGGATCAGGCCTTCGATCCAGACATCTCGATGTCCGGCTTTCGCCATCGCGTTCAGAAAAAGTTCCTGCTTATCCTGAACCGCCTGAACTTCGCGAGCGAAAACCACGTACTGATTGGCGATCTGGTCTGCGCCAATTTCGTCTTCAACGTCAGCTTTAAATTCTGCGTACTCGATGAAATGCCAGTCGCGGATGTGGACGATCGTCAGCGTCGGATTTTCGCACTCGACCGCGACTTTCACAGACTCGACGCCCGGAAAGGATTCGAGATTCGGTACATCAGAAAGCAAAGTGGCCAGCAGAAGTTCGAACATCCTCGATTTGTCCTGCAAGTCCTCAACGAGCGTCAACTGCAGTTTTTATCGAACTGTTTTACTCACTAATGATGTCCGTGCCCGGCATCCGCCTGTAACGCTCACACTGGGGCTCACCGTCCACCACAAACGAAAGCAAACACCTGCGACCGCGATGCGATATTCCTGTTGCCCGGCCTGTGGGTGCCTGAATCGTGAAAGCTTCCTCTGGGAAACCTCACTCAGTGGCCTGCAATTCCCGTATGAATTCAGCAATGGCCTTGTGGACTTCTGGTGTTTGACGAATGACGAGCTTTGAACCGACCTGGACCATGACGCCTTCTCCGCCGTCGGTTTCCCACGAGCCGGGAAACACGAAGCTCGTCAAAGCTGTCATCAGAGCTTCAACGTCATCTTTGGACTCAGCTTGATAAAAGCGAGTCTCCATCCCACTTGACCTGACCGCTTGCGCCGCCGACTTAGACGAATCAGCTAACGCCGCTCGCGACTTCAGGTCCCTCAGCAGCACGGCCACTTCACCTAAGGTTGCCTGGGTCTGCCGAATGAATGTGAGACCTCCGACGGTTCGAATCATCCCGCCGCCTCCATCCAAATCTTCCCACATTCCATTCGTCTCGAACTGGATCGTCTCGGTAAGTCCATCGTTTGTGAACCGCCCGGTCGCGAAAAGTTGCCGCGTATCGGCCACGACTGCGTACATGTATTCTTCCGCCTCTTCCAGCGTCGTCACAAGTAGCGTGTCGTCCAGAATAATCCAGGTCAGTTGCAGGTCGCTCAACATTTGCGTCAGCACGGCACTGGCCGTACCGGACATCGACAGGTTGACTGAGACGTTATCAAGCAGACCGACTTCGTCGAGCGCCGGGACGTCGATGTCAATCTGAATTTTCAACTCTTTTGCGAGCATGGCGATCGCCTGGCTCAAGGGAACATCCGCCAACTTGACTGGAACGTGCTTCCGCAAAGCTTCCATTGCTTTGCGATTCTCTGGCCACCCAAACCCGCCTTCGGGAATCGTCCAGATATCCAGTGTGGGTGGTTGCTGTTGGACGAAGCGAAGTCGCTTCAGAAAACTGTCAACCTGTAATAGCACAGGCAACGCCTGGCGAACCGTCAGCATCCCCCCCTCAAACCTGACAGTACCGCCAGCACCGTCTCTCTCTTCCCAGATCCCACCGCAATGCTGCTGAACCAGTTCCATCACAACGTCGTCGCCGTTGACGACATCTGAAAAGCCTGAGGTCACGACACCATTGATCTGTCGAGACTCCGCAAAACCGAAACGATCTCGCCGTTCGTCATTCCGTGAATTCCGGTCGAACCATTCGACAAGATCCCCAGCCGCAAACACCATCGTGTGGAGCTTGTCGGAAATCGCTTCGGTCGACGTAACCTGCAGGCTTTCGTTTTCGATCGTCCAGCCAAGATCGAAACGTGTAAGCAGTCGACTGAGCACCGACGAAATTCTCGCGTCTTTGACTCGGACTGAGCACTCTTCATCGACGCCAATTCCGACTTCTTCCAGAGCAACGACGTCCAGAATCATCGGAATCCCCGACAACTCTGATAAATGTGCTACTGCATGGTCGAGCGGCGTATTCCGCATCTCAAGCGAAACTCGTTTAGTTTGAATCTGAACAAGCAGCTCCTGGTTCCGCGCCCGAATGAGAAGCAGGTCCGAAGCAAGGTCCAAGGGCTTATTTTGCTGAGGTGCCGCTGCGGCCGGCGGAGGATCAGCAGCAAGTAGCACACTGTCCGACCAGACGTCATCAAGTTCTGTCCCCAGAAGGACAAAACACGCGCAAAGCAGAAGACGGCCCAACATACAGGTTCTCCTATCCAGAGTGTAATGCATCAGTTGACAGCGTATCGGGAATGCCCACCGGTGCCAGACGTTTGGCATGATTCAGACGCAAATTCCAGGCAGAAATCAACAGCGGAATCACGAATTGACATTGAATTATGCCGCGAGACTTCGTCTCCTGCACAGGTGCCGAGAAGACTAAGAAGACTAAACAGTAATGCCGCTACGAAACACAGAATCCAAGGGGACACCGGTGACAATTCCCAACCCACAACGCATCGTTCGATTGATCGCTTTTTCCCTGGCAGCGATATCGATTCTAAACCTCACTGCACCAGGCGTCTCAGCCAAAGATGAAAAGCAGGAGCCATCCGTTGAAACTGGAAAAGAGTTGTTCAAACGAGACTGGAGCCAGCATAAGACAGTCCGCGGCGACGGGCTGGGGCCAATGTTCAATGCCGTTTCGTGCGTTGCCTGCCACGAGATGGGTGGAGTTGGCGGCGCCGGCAAAGCGAAGCACAACGTCGACCTGCTCAGCCTGATTTCACCTCGTCCCAAAGGAAGCTCCGCATCGCCACAACTTGTGAATCGACTTCGCAAAGTCCATCCCGACATGAGTGCAACACAACTAAGTGTCACGCTTCACAAATCCGGCTACAAACGTGACGGCGATGATCTGAGCCCCGACTCTGACTACGACCAGTTCCGTAAAACATTCAAAGACGACGAAAAATCCAATCCCGGGCATCTTCAAAACGTGAAGCGTGGCCGACTGATTTTCGAAATCTCCGAGCGTTCAACCCCAGCACTCTTCGGCGCAGGAATCATCGATGAGATCCCCGATCAGGCTCTCATCGAACTTGCCAGGCACCAGAAGGAAAACGTCCCTGGCATTTCCGGTCGGGTACCGCAAACTCCATCCGGAGCTGTCGGCCGTTTTGGCTGGCGAGGACAAATCGGCTCTCTGCATCAGTTCGTCCTTGGAGCCTGCGTCAACGAACTGGGGCTACAGATCTCGGCAAGTAAGCCAGAGCCGGAGAATCCTCTCGACATTAAGAGGTGGTCGAAGTTCCCAAACTTCAACCCGACCAACCACAGTGCGCAGATTCCCCCGGAAGCCATTAAGACTGACCTGACCGATCATGAATGCCGATCCCTGACTGCGTTCGTCGACAGCCTGCCAGCTCCAGTCCAACTGAACGGTACATCGCTGACGCAATCAAAGGCCGCGTTGGAAGGTCAGCGTCTATTCGAGAAAATCGGCTGCTCAGACTGTCACGTTCAAGACGTCGGCCCGGCACACGGAATCTACAGCGACCTTCTTCTTCATGACATGGGCTCGGCACTGGCGGATGCAGTGTCCGCCGTTCCGGAGCTGGACGACGCCTCAATGCCATTCTCCGGTGGCTACTCTGGCGGATTCGTCCCCGATCAACTTGTAAAGATCACGACAAAGATCAATCAGGAATGGCGCACTCCACCGCTTTGGGGAGTGCGTGACTCTGCCCCGTATCTGCACGACGGTCGAGCAGTGAACCTTGACGACGCCATCCGCCAGCACGGCGGTGAAGCTGCCACCTCGGCAAGAAAGTTCCGCAGCCTGGGAGCACTCGATCGAGACCGAGTCATCGCCTTCCTGAGCACGCTCGCTCCCAAAGGAGCCAGACCTCGCGCCGTCTTCTTCCCCAACCAGGACCAGCGCGGCGGCGGATTCTTCGGCAGCGGAGGCGGCCCCGGCTTCTTCAGCATCGGTGCACCTTCGGAAAGCATTGCCCCATCCGATCGCCCCTGACCAGCATCGATAAGTCCAACGATTCCGTAGCATCTCCAGCGATCCTTGTCATCGTCATGAAGGCCTGCGTGCTGATGATCAGCCGCCCCTCTTGCCCGCGAAAAACCTCTACTACTACGTTCTGAAACCTGGCCATCTCAAATGCACGACTCACGAATTCGTCCAGTGTCACTGCGTGTGTTCCTCGCCGCTGCGTTCACAGCGTTGTTGTCTCTGTCAGTGGTGCCAAACAGCTCTGACGCCGACGATAAGGAACCATTGGCTGCTGGCAATCACGCGGAAGCAGTCACTTGGCTCAATCGTAAACTCTCCAGCGTCGCTGCCAGCGGTCCACTCCGTCTGGTCTGGCTACTCGATGAGTCTCGCAACATGCCGGACGATCGACGGGCCTTACTGGAATCTCTTCACACGCTCTACTCAGAATTGGACGATGACACCGACACGGTTGTCATCAGCTTTGGAGCCAATGCCCGGATAATGACCAAGGCGCCGCTGGTAAATACGATTCCCGGTTTTGCACAACTCCGAAGAGCCTTCGACCGAACTCCGTTTGACGAGTCGGGCCAAGAAAACATGTGCCTGGGCATTTCGTTTGCGGTCAACGAACTCTCGCGTCAAGCAGATATTGACGGACGACAACTTGCAATCGTCGCGTTGACCGACGAATCGCCATTCGAGTCTGGTGACACGACGTCGGCAGGTGACGAACTGGAGCAGACGATTCAACTTTGCCGCAAGGAGAAGGTTCCGGTCTATGTAATCGGTCGTGAAGCGATCTTCGGAAAACCAACAGCGCGTATCATTTGGAAAGATCCCGTTTACCAACTAAGTCACTGGGTCCAGATTAATCGTGGCCCCGAAACCGCTTATCCATACAGACTGCAGTGGAATGGGCTGAATGAGATTAAAGACAGTTGGCCAAGTGCATTCGGTCCGTATTCACATGAAAGACTTTGTCTGGAAACCACTGGTGGATTTTTCATTCTTCAGCCAACATCGAACATCGACGATTTTAAGCACCGGCGTGCAGCAATGGTTGGCTATGAGCCAAGTCTGGCAACTCGACGAGAGGCGGCGCTCGCGATCTCACGCAGCCCGCTTCGGTCTGAATGTCGCAGCGTCATCGAAATCCTGAACCCACAGATTGATAAAAAGCTAAACCTGAGCGACATCGACTATTCCACCAACAAGGAAGAATTCCTTAGCCACGCCTCAAAGGATTTTAAAAACGGCGGCTACGCGCTGGCCCTTCTCGATGAAGCGATCAAGCGGCTTGAAAAAGTTCGCCCTGCGAGAGAACAGGAACCCTCAAAACGATGGATGGCGAACTACGACCTGCTGCTCGCTCAATGTCAGACCTACCGTTTCCGACTTATTCAGTACCTGCTGGTTCTCGACAGGCATGCCGCGACCAGTCCGGAGCCCAGCAACAACAAACACAATCGCTGGACGATGCAGTCGATTCACGCAACGACTCAACCAACCCCAGACGAACATGCCCGTTTAAAGAAACTTCTAGGAATAAACACGCCGCTGGAAGACTTCATTAAGTTACAAGAGACGCGTCAAACGGTTGCGAATACGGCACTGAAACAAGTCATTGCCAGCCATCCAGGCACACCTTGGGCATCTGCTGCTCAATCTGAACTTGGTCGAGGATTTGGTCTGAGTCTCAAGTCGACATTTCGCTCACCTCGGTACCAGGAAGTCGGCAAGCGAATCAAAATCCCTGCCTTTTAAGCATGCAGCTACAGCACCCCCGCCTTACGTATGCGGGCCATGTATTTCGTCCATCGAATTTTTCCGCCGTTTACCATCGCCGATCGCCCCTCTACAGCGCGATGTCAGATCGATCACGGTCTGAGTGCGAATGATGACGCATGCGGAATTGGTTGCCACCGCCTTTTGCGGGCATGTGGAATGCTAATCGCCCGATTTCCTGGCCCTCCCTGTGAAGTGGCACACTCTGGGAAACCTTCCCGGCATCTCCCGTGTGAAACACCGCACAGTTTCTAATTTGTGGCACGGTGCCTGCCTTAGGTCTTCCTCCGTAAACGAGACCTTTCCCACACACATCAGGAGGACTGGCGATGAGAACTTTCTTCGCGACATGTGGAGCACTGGCACTGATGATCCCAGTGGGACTGCTCCAGTCTGAAAACACGAACGCCCAGGACGGATTTCGGAGGGGCAACCGCAGGACAATCCAGGCATTCACCCGCGTTCACCGTTACAACGCCTGCAACTCGCGACGGCCGCAGTCCCGCAACACCAGTCTTTGCGGAGTCGAAAACTGCGGTGTTGCCGGTTGCGATCCGCTCGTCGCTTCCGGCAGTTGCCGATCGGGAAACTGCGGTTTGGCCGGATGCTCGACCAGCCAGAAGTCTCGACGTGATTTCTGTGACTCACCGAGATTTGACGGTCCACGATTCGGAAACGCGCGGAATCAACTCCCAGCTCCGCGACTTAACCAGCGAAGACAAAATAAAGATTCACGGCTCGACGACCGCTCTCGCAATCGCAAGCCCGACCTGCGTCCAGATGACAGACTCGCACCGACTGATCCACCACGACGACAGCTCTCGGATCGGGCGACTGTGCAACGTCGCGAGATTCAATGGCGAACGGATCTGCGAGCTGCCAACCGTGAATCTTCCGAGACCGGCCTGCCGATCCTGATGAAGTTTTCGGCGAAGTGGTGTGGGCCCTGTAAACTGATGAAGGCCGAGACGTTTACAGATCCACGATTGGCCGAAATGATCAACACCTGCTTCATTCCGGTCGAAGTCGACACTGACCAGAATGAACAACTCGCTCGACAACTCCGAATCGAATCTGTGCCGACGACAATGGTGATCTCAGCGGATGGCGACATCGTTGAACGACGAGAAGGCTTCCAATCAGCCGCTCAGCTTACAGGAGCCATCGCTCGATTCTGCCAACGACCGGCCGAACGCCCCATCGTCCGAAACGAGCCTCGTCCAAGGAGCGGGCGCTGACTGTCAAGAAGCCCTGAACTCTTACTTCACGCAATTCGACGGTGGCCGATTCTTCTGAAGCAACTTTGCTTCGAACTGAGAAGCGGCTGCCGTTTTTTCGATCTCTCCCAAAGCGACCTGCGTATTCCGCGACGGACCTGCCTTCAATCAAGCTTCGCCGCCAATCCGTGACTCTCGCCGTAACCAAGTAGCGATTCGAAATGCTCCGTCGACTTGTCTTCCCGTTCATGTTTGGGCAGTTCCTTGACCGACTTAGCGCGAAAACCGTTAATCATCGCGTCCAAACGAGCTTACACATCGTAGCTTCGCAGTCCGTGGGAAGTGCCCCGACATGGCTGACGCGACGAATTCACGTGACGCAGAAAACGAAAACCTGCTTCGACCTCACAATCGCACACATTCAACACGGCAGGCTTGCCTGGAACGGTCCGATTACGCACGATGAGTGCTCACAACTTTTATTCAGTGGGCCATGCCTACCCTGCAACACTCAAAGCACGTGAGCGTGATCTATGAAAAATCCAATCCTCATCAGCACACTCGGCGTGGTGCTGGGAATCGTGTTCGGCATGGCCTTCATGATGTCTCTACACCTGGCGACCACCTTCGTCTACCCGCTCCCTGATGGTGTCAGCTTCATGGATTCGGGAGACGAAAACATGGCACGTCTGCACGAGTGGTTCGGAACTCTCCCCACCACGGCATGGCTGCTGGCGTCCGTCTGCCACGGCCTCGGCTGCATGAGCGGCGCAGTTGTCGCCATGCTCATCTCCGGCCGCCGCTCGCTGATCACACCACTCATTGTCGGAGTGCTCTTCACGCTGTGCGGAATCATGAACCTCTCGTCTCTCCCGCACCCATCCTGGTTCCCGTTCGTCGACGTGCCAATCTACCTGCTCTTTGCCATGCTGGCCGGCATTCTGCTGAAACGAAAACCTTCCCACGAAGCGAGTGAGACGACAACGAGCACAGCGCAAGCCGAGTAGGATGCGTCTCAACACACCATCAACTCAAACGGATTCTCGGTGCGTCAAACCGCCCCCTAAACGACTGGAAAGTTCCATTGTGGTGTCAGAGGCCAAGATGAAACACGGCGTTGAGAAGAATGAGGAACCAAAACGCGAAAACGGCAAGAACAAATGCGGCATATGGAGCCGCAAGAGCAATAATCGCGACAAATCGGAGACGTAGAAACGGCAATGCAAAGCCGGCCGCAGCCGTTCCAATGCCAAAGGCCAACACACGGCATGCAAAATCGGCCTCGACATCGTTCTTTGGATTTCTTGTCTCTAAGTGGATGCCATACACACAGACGGTGAGCCCAATGATTGCAATCGGAATGGCCGCAATCCAGTGGCAAATGCTTGATGAATCGCTGTTCTCGGGTCGGGTTAGCATGTGATCGAGTGGCGCCTCCGTTACTACGATTCAATGGTCCCCGAATGGGCTGCCGTCTTGCCGGAGCGGACGGAAGACTGCACTTTTATGTCACGCAGATCACCACCGAATGAGTAACCGAAAAGTTGCCACACAATTAACTCGGAATCACAAAACGCTTGCCGAGATAGATTGCGTTGAAACAAATCCGAACGCTGATGTCAAACTCCGATTCCCCAGCCGACCGGATGCATCTCCTGTTGAGCCTTGTTCTTAACGCCTTGGCTGATCCGTTTGCCGCGATTGATCCGCGCGTAATATTTTCCGCCGATGCCAATCTCGGCAAAGCGTCAAAACAGCTCGGAGATTGGTTCGCCGTTTTCGACGATGTAGCGGGGGCGGTTGCGGGCGTCGTCGTAGGTGGCGTCGAGCGGGACGCCGAAGTGGTGGTAGATGGTCGCGGCAAGGTCGCCAGGAGTGACTGGACGTTCGGCCGGGTGGCTGCCGTCCGCTTCTGAAGCGCCGATGACCTGGTTGTGTCGCAGACCTCCGCCAGCCATGCACATGGACATGACGGCTGGCCAGTGGTTGCGGCCGTCGGTGCTGCCTTGCGTGCCCATGATCGGCGTGCGGCCGAATTCGCCCATCGAGATGACCAGGCAGTCGTCAAGCAATCCCCGTTCTTTCAGATCACTGACCAGCGTTGTGAGCAGATGATCGAACAGCGGGAGCAGTGGGCGAAGTCCTTTCGAAATACCGCCGTACACTCCGCCGGGGATGCCGTGGTTGTCCCAGGTTCCCGACGCGGTGTGGTAGCTCAGGTCGAGTGTCACGAAACTGGAACCGCTCTCGATCAAACGTCTCGCAATCAAAGCCTGCTGGCACCAGAGATGTTTGCCGTAACGGTCTCGCACTTCCGCCGGCTCGGCATCCAGGTCAAACGCTTTCTGAGCGCGACCACCGAGCAGAATGTTCGCAGCCTGCTGACCGTAACTGTCGAGAGCTTCCATCGAGCCGTTCTGATCGAGGTCGCGTCTCAACTGATCAATCTGCCCAACCAGTGAGCGGCGTTCCGTCACTCGCGGATGAGACAACCCGGTCGGCATCTGAAACATACTCGCTCCGGACATCCGCCCCGTGTCTTTCCCAAGAAGGTCGTAGACTGGCAACCGGCAAGCTCCGTTCGCGATAAACGGATCGTACTGCCGGCCGAGATCGCCCGCGTAGCCGATGTGGCTGGTGTGTTTCTGAAAGGCAACGTACGGCGGCATGCCCTGTTGGTTGGCTCCGTGAAGCTTCGAAACCATCGAACCAATCGACGGAAACGTCAGCCCCTTCGGATTGGACCTTGGCGTCGCCGCCAGATTGCCGGTCTGCATGACCATGTTCGGCTGATGGCTGCTGTATCGGGCGTCGACCGAGCGAATGACCGAAAACTGGTCGAGCATCGCTGCCTGTTTCGGCAGATGTTCGCTGATGAAAACTCCCGGCTGCTTTGTCTGAGTCACTCCGAACGGCCCGCGGTTCATGTAAGGCCGATCTGGTTTTGGATCCCACGTATCGATGTGGCTCGGTCCGCCAGCCATCCAGAGCAGAATGACACTCTTCCCGGCCGCCATCGACTTGCCGGCCTGCTTCGCCAACGCCTGCTGCTGCAGAAGCGCGGGCAGCGACAACCCTGCGAGGCCCGCGAGGCTCGATTTCAACATGCCTCGCCGGTTAAGCATCATCAGCCCTTCACGGTTTCGCCCATGAAAAGAAGTAAATGCGTGGCCGGCTGAGTGTTGTGCTGCGTGAGGAATTGACATCGTGGAAATCCGATAGTCGTCACATGTATGCGGTGTCGACATCCTTGCCGAACTTAAGACGGTGACCATTACCGGCTGATTCGCCGCTAGTGTCAAGTCTCGTTTGCAGATGTACTGGCGGCGGCATTTGGCATCGAGATTTTGCAAACTTAAAAAAAGGCGACGGTGAAGAATCACCGCCGCCTGGTCTTGGTCAAACGTGTCGCCCGCCCGCGATCAGTCTTTGGCGTACTCAAACAACGCCGTCGACAGGTATCGTTCTCCCGAGTCCGGTAGTATGACGACGATCGTCTTGCCTTCCGCCTCCGGTCGAGCAGCGACTTTCAGTGCCGCCGCACACGGCCGCCCCACAGCTGATCCCGGCAATAATGCCCTCTTCTTTGGCCAGCCGAGGTGCCATTTCGAACGCTTCTTCACTGGAGACCTGCACGACTTCGTCCACGATCGACATATCGAGGATGTCCGGGATAAAGCCTGCTCCGATTCCCTGAATCTTGTGAGGGCCCGGACCGCCACCAGAAAGCACTGGGCTTTCGGTCGGCTCAACGGCAACCGAAGTCACGCCGAGTCCTTTTTCCCCCTTCAGGTAACGCGTCACACCGGTGATCGTGCCGCCGGTGCCGACCCCCGAGACGAAGTAGTCGACCTTGCCGTCGGTGTCTTCGAAGATTTCCGGACCGGTTGTCTTCACGTGAATCGCTGGGTTGGCCGGGTTCTTAAACTGCTGGGGCATGAAGAAGTTCGGATCGGCGGCCATCTCTTCGGCTTTCGAGATGGCTCCTTTCATCCCCTCCGCACCAGGCGTGAGAACCAGGCTGGCTCCGAACGTTTTGAGCATCATGCGACGTTCGAGCGACATCGTGTCGGGCATCGTGAGCGTCAGCTTGTAACCACGGGCGGCACAGACGTACGCCAGAGCGATGCCGGTGTTGCCGCTGGTGGGCTCGACGACTTCCATTCCAGCCTTCAGTGCGCCGGACTGTTCGGCGTCCCAGATCATGGAAGCACCGATGCGGCACTTCACACTGTAAGCCGGGTTGCGACCCTCGATCTTCGCCAAGACCGTCGCCTTGAGACCATGCGTCACATGGTTGAGTTTGACGAGAGGGGTGCGACCGATCGACAGCGAATTGTCTTCAAAAACTGGCATCCTGCTGGCTCCTTCCGTAACAGCCGGGCAAATCCGGTGGCGCGAACTCCAAAACTCAACCTTTGAGACGCTCCGTCAGAGTTCCGCCGAATCTTAAGTCGATTATTCAGCATCGCCAGAAACAGAGCAATCCCGTTCTGAATCCGACCTATATTCGGGCATCTGTCGTTTCGATCGGCAAATACCCCGCGAGCTGTTCACTTCGAACAGCCTCTGGCAGCGACAGAGCCGAAAATCGTAGAAGCGACACCCTTCGACGAATCGCTTTTCAGGTCGCGCGAATATGGTTACACCGCAATCCGCTACGCAAACCCAACGTCTCTACGGTATTCTCAGGATGAATGCGATCCGATTTGATCCTCTACTGAAGCGAATACGCTGGGGAGGCACGCGTCTAGGGACAGCGCTCGGAAAACGACTCGGCCCTGAGACGGATTATGCCGAAAGTTGGGAAATTGCGGATCACTACGAAGATCAAAGCATCGTCAATACAAGCTACTTCGCCGGCTCGACGCTTCAGGAACTCCTGCGAGACAGCAACGAAGCGATCCTTGGTCGACATGCCGGCCGCGACCAATTCCCGTTGCTGATCAAGTTTCTCGACGCCAGCGACCGGCTGTCAGTCCAGGTTCACCCCAACGACGCTCAGGCAAAGACCTACGACGCCACCGAAAACGGTAAGACGGAGGCGTGGGTGATCATCGACGCGGAACCGGGCAGCCGCGTTTATGCCGGCTTGAAAGAAGGCGTCACTGCTGAGTCAATGCGAACCGCAATCGGTGCTGGAAACCTGGAAGACTGCCTGCACTCATTCGAAGTGTCCACGGGTGACTGCGTCTTCATCCCGGCCGGAACCGTCCACGCGATTGGCGAAGGCATCCTGCTGGCCGAAGTTCAACAGTCCAGCGACATGACGTTTCGTCTTTATGACTGGGACCGAGTTGGAGCCGACGGTCAGCCGCGAGAACTGCACATCGAAAAAGCCATCGCCTGTACTAACTTTGAACACGGTCCCGTCCACTGCCAGAGACCTCAGCCGGTTGAACATGGTGAAGAACTGGTCTCGTGCGAGTACTTCGCCATCCGACGCTACTCCGGCCTCGGCGACGTGCGAATTCCGGACGACGAGCGGTTCCACGTCCTACTGAGTCTCGCCGAAGCGGCCACCGTCACTGTCGGCCCGGAAGTCGAACAACTCGCCTTCGGCCAGACGCTGCTGCTGCCTGCCGAGCACGAAGCCGCAACGATCAACCTCGCAGCAAACAGTACCGTGCTCGACGTCTTCCTGCCATAAAATTTCGGTCTCAAACTCCGCTCGGATCGCGATAGAATTTTTCTCGCATCGCGGGATCATTCGGGAATAGCAAAGCCGGTCGGCGCATCATTGCTGCATGGAGACTCTTTTCCGAATCGCCGCTGACGCGACCGTCTGCTTCCACATGACCTACGTCCTGTTCGTCGTTCTCGGCCAGGCCGCCGTCATGCTCGGAGCTGTCTGCGGTTGGAATTGGATTCGCAACACAACATTCCGGCTGCTCCATCTGCTGGCAATATCCGTCGTCGCCGTGGAAAGCTGGCTTAATATTACTTGCCCGCTGACAACACTCGAAAAACATTTTCGAGCCAAGTCCGGAGCAACGTCGTACGACGGAGATTTCATCGCGAACGCTGTTCACGATGCTTTGTTTATCGAATGCGAACCGTGGGTTTTCACCACGATGTATTCGATGTTCGGCCTCGCCGTACTTGCCACACTGTTCGCTTGCCCGCCTCGTGCGTTTACCCAAAACAGGCAGGCCAGTGGCCCGTTAAGCAATGCGACCTCTGAAACCTGATGGGGCGTTGATCAACCGAATACCGACTCGGCGTTTCAAACTCGCTGAAACACACTGCCGAACAAAACCGGATCCGGAATTTCCCGGTCCTCAAACTGCCGCCCGTCCGTCGTGTATTCAGTGATATCGACGGCTGCTCCCGCCTGATCTGAACTTTCATAACCAGCCATTAGAATCGCCATCGTATCCCATGCCATCAACGCTCCAGATTGCGGGTACTGGTTTTGGTTCAAGGCACACGCGACAGCATCATTCATCTCGCTGACGTAGCCGTGCGAGTAGAACTGGTTTGGCCGAGGAAAGCTCGTCCCCTGAACCGTCGGCAACTTCTCACGAACCAACAGGTTGCCGGCATGCTCTGACTGCGGCATGAAGAGTTCGTTTTCGTTGTTCGGATTGACTCGCAAATCATACTGAGCAAAGTCTGTGATCACCGAAAACTCATTTCGAATCCCGCTGATGCTTAAGTCGTGCCCGATGACTTCGGCAATCGTTTGGTCCTCGAACACGACCGTCAGTCGACCGAAGTCGTCGACGTTCTGCATAACCCTGAAGAATTCGCCGCTTCCTTCCGGCTGATGCTTCAGCACTTGCATTGCAGCCGCCGAAACAGAAACCGGCCGGATCGGTTTTCCATTCGCAAGAACGCCTTCGACCTGTTTCAAAAACAAAGCCGGCCCCAGTGGATGGCACGCTTTGTTAAAAAGTGCCCCACCGCCCGACTTTTCAAGAGTGTCATACGCGGGAGCATGCGACCCCTGATGCGCACAAACGCCGCGTTGATATAGAACTTTGCCCTTGCCCGTTTTTTGAGCTTCGGCCAACAGCTCAACGATGCCTTTCATCCCGTCGAAGTAAACGAAGTCTTCGGCATAGAGCAGCTTCGATCCAGAATCGCGGACGACATCAAACACTTCCGCGAGATACTCCATCGACTCGCGTTTCTTCGTCGCTGCGTCGGCGGTTCTCCCTTCGGCATAGCCCGGCCAGATGACCGGCGGTTTTTCGAGAACGATCACGGGCACGCCCGCTCGAGCAGCTTCCATCGTGTACGGGCCGTGAGCAAAGTTCGCGCAACAGACGTTGTCGATGGTCGGCCGCACGGCTTCAAGCATTTCAGAATGAGACTCGAAGGTTGCGGAGACGTTGTGCGACGCCGCGAATTTCGCGGCGTTCTCGCGGCGTCCGGAAACCACACCGGCCAGTTCGATCTCAACGCCATTTCGATGAGGGATCATGCCATATGTTTTCGCTGTGTAGTCAGCGGCAAATCCCGTCCCGTTGATAGCAACCTGAATTGTCTGCTTTGTCATGTGAGAGCTCTGGTTCGAGGCTATCAAAGTAGGCTGGGGCTCAATCAAACACCCCGTACAAATGAAGAAAGCCGGCGAGCAAATGCTCACCGGCTTTCAGATTTTCAACGTTTTCAGCAGTTATGCAGGACGAACATTTTCTGCTCGTGGTCCTTTTGGTCCGTGGCCAGCGGTGTAGGTAACCGACTGTCCTTCGTACAACTGCTCAAACTGGACGTCTTCGAGGTTCGACATGTGGAAGAACATGTCGTTCCCCCCGCCTGTGTCGATGAATCCGAAGCCTTTTTCAGTCAACTTTTTGATCGTGCCGTCAGCCATTACTTCACTTCCTCAAGAAACTTGTGCAGCGATGTTCGAAACAACGAGTTCGAACGTTGCCGCTGCTATCGTCAGGAATTGTAGCGACGGCGCCCGAGAGCACAATAGGCACTCTGCGACCGAACGCGAAATTAGCAAACAGATGCTCCCTGCTCTTCGTTTTCCGAAGTCTAAATGAGCAGGGACTTCGATTCCGGCCGGGCGACATTTCAATGCAATAAGCTCAGCCATACTGTAATTCGTTACTCAATTTCCTGCAGCAAGCTGGCAAATTGCGTTGCAGCGAAACGTGGCTAACATCCGCCCTCACCGACAATCGATGCGGCCGAGTAGCCAACCGACCGAAAAAAGAGTCCGTTTCCCAACAGACTGAGGTGTAAAATCGTGCCCGCTTCCCGCCCAATTGGCTCCGTCACACACGACAATACCGGAAGAGTCGTCCTCGTCAGCGGCGGAGCCAACGGGATCGGTCGATCTATCTGCGACGCATTCGCTTCCTCTGGAGCGACGGTGGTTTGCCTCGACGTCGACGAACCAGCGGCGACTAAACTGCCGGGCGGAATCGATTTCGTACGCGGCGACACATCCGTCGAAGCCGACTGCAAAAACGCCGTTTCATTCACCGTCGAGCAACATGGTGGGCTGGACATTCTGGTCAACAACGCAGCAATTCAACCTCCGTCCTCATACGTTCCCCTTGCCGAGTTACCAGCAGAGCTGTGGGACAAGATGCTCGGCATCAACCTGTCCGGCTACACGTTCCTCGCAAAACACGCCGTGCGAGTAATGAAGGAACAGCAAAGCGGCGTCATCGTGAATATGTCGAGCGGGCAGGCACATCGTACCGCACGCCAGGTTCCAACGTACGGACCGATCAAAGCGGCGAACCTGCACCAGGCTCGCCAATGGGGAGTCGAATACGCCCGTGACGGAATTCGCGTCGTCTCTGTTTCTCCTGGCGCCATCGACACGCCGCTCGTCCGAGCCAGTCTCGAAGCTCAAGGCGGAGAAAAGGAACTCGCCAACCGACACCCGCTCGGCCGAATCGGAAAACCCGAAGAAGTCGCCGCAGCCGTACTCTGGCTCAGCAGTACCGAGGCATCTTTCGTGACCGCAACCGACCTCGAAGTCGACGGCGGCCTGGGAGCGTTCGGCTCATTCGCCGATCCGTACCCAATGCCGGAATAATCCGCTCCTGCGCGACTTGTCAGACATCGCCTTGATTCAACTACGTCGCTGATTCGCTTCGCCGATGTGCGAGCGTTTCAAGAATCGGGGCGATCAACGCCGTCCAGCCGGTCTGATGATTGGCTCCCAAACCTCGGCCCGTATCTGCGTGGAAGTATTCGTAAAACAGAACAAGATCACGCCAGTGAGGATCGTTAGCCAATCGGTTTCCACGAGCGTAGCTCGGACGACTACCGGCTTCATCCTTAAGAAACAGCTTCGCCAGCCGCCGCCGCAGTTCATCAGCAACCTGCTCAAGATTCATATAGTTGCCAGATCCCGTAGGGCATTCGACGCGAAGATCATCCCCGTAGAATCGGTGGTAACGTTCCAACGCTTCCAGCAGCAGATAATTGAGAGGGAACCAGATCGGTCCGCGCCAGTTGGAGTTCCCGCCAAACATCGGGCTGTCAGACTCGCCGGGAATATATTGGACTCGAAGTTCTTCTCCGTTGATGTCATAAACGAACGGATTCTCTTCGTGATACTTCGACAGCGATCGAATTCCGTAAGGCGACAGAAACTCGTCCTCGTCCAACAAATACCGAAGGATTCGTTCGAGTCGTTCACGCGTCGGAATCGCCAGCAGCCGCATTGTCCCAGAGTTGCTGCCTGAACCGCCCTCGTCGACATTTCGCTCCAGGCAGGTCATCTGATCAACGACGTCCTTGCGGTGCTTCAGAAACCAGTCCATCCGTTTTCTAAAACCCGGAACTTTGTCGATGGCCGCCTCTTCAAGCACGTCGACAGTGAACAGCGGAATGATGCCGACCATTGATCGAATCTTGAGCGGAACACTCTTCCCATCCACGTGGAGATGGTCGTAGTAGAATCCGTCTGTCTCGTCCCACAGTCCCGTTCCGTCGAGTGAGTTCATCGCCTCGGCAATCGCGACGTAGTGCTCAAAAAATTTGGACGCGATGTCACCGTAAGCCGCATTGTGATTCGCCAGTTCCAGCGCAATCGACAACATGCTTGAGCAGTAATAGGCCATCCATGCCGTGCCATCTGCCTGTTCGAGATGCCCACCTGTCGGCAACGGCCTGGACCGATCAAAGATTCCGATATTGTCCAGTCCAAGAAAACCGCCGGTAAAAACGTGCTTGCCACGAGGATCTTTGCGATTAACCCACCAGGTAAAGTTCAGCAGCAACTTCTGAAACACTCGCGAAAGGAACAGTCGATCGCGTTGATCGGGCGGTCCGGTCATTGCGTAAACGCGCCAGCACGCCCAAGCATGAACGGGCGGATTCACATCGCTGAAGTTCCATTCGTACGCCGGCATCTGCCCGTTCGGGTGCATGTACCATTCACGAAGAAACAGAACGGCCTGGTCCTTAGCGAAGTGTGGATCGAGATTCGCAAACGGGATCATGTGGAACGCAGAATCCCACGCGGCGTACCAGGGATATTCCCACTTATCGGGCATCGAAATGATGTCCCGATTGTAAAGGTGCGGCCAATCCTGGTTCCGTGGATTTTCTCGAACAGCCGGCTCATCACTGGCATGCCCTGCCCCTTTGAGCCATTCGGCGACCGAGTAACAATAGAACTGTTTCGTCCAGAGCAGCCCCGCACTTGCCTGCCGAAGCACTCGCTTTTCATCCTCGCTCAGCCCGGGCGCCGAATTCTCCTCGTAAAACAGGTCCGCTTCAGCCAGACGCTGTGCAAACACTTCGTCGAATGAGTTTCCGAAACTCTCGTCCGAACAATCATGTTGACCACTCAGGCGAAACTTCAGAGTGACCTCGCTACCCGCGTCAATCTGAAGCTTGTAATGAGCCGCCGCCTTCGTCCCTGCAGACTTAACATTGACCGCCCCGGAAAGTCCATCAACCACGTAGAGATGAAAGGCATCTTTGCACGATGGCTTATGACTGTTTGCGTCTTCGAGCCGCCAATTGTTCGTCTCGTTCTCCGTGAAGAGCCAGTCTGGCCGCTCACCCGTCGGACTATCATCTGCGGAAAATCGAAACTGCCCGAGCGTTGTATGCTCGGCAAGGAGCGAGTCGTCATTTGCTTTGCTGATTCGCGGACGAGGAATGTCGGATTCGTGAGTGTCTCCCCAGGACCATGTATTGCGAAACCAAAGCGTCGGCAACAGTTCCAACGACGCCGCTTCGGGGCCGCGATTGGCAATCGTCACCTTGATCAGAATGTCTTCTGGAGCGGCCTTGGCATACTCGACAAAGACATCGAAATATCGATCGTCGTCAAAGATCCCGGTGTCCGTGAGTTCGTACTCACGCTCGTCTCGGCTGCGGTCTGCGTTCGTCGATCGAATCTTCTCGTAGGGAAACTCCGACTGGGGATACTTGTAGAGCCCCTTCATGTAGGAATGCGTCGGCGTGGAGTCGAGGTAGTAGTAACACTCCTTAACGTCCTCGCCATGATTTCCTTCCGGACCTGAAAGCCCGTAAAGCCGCTCCTTCAGGATCGGATCTTTCCCATTCCAAAGCGCGAGTGAGAAGCACAACCGGCACTGTCGATCGGTCAGTCCCAGCAGACCGTCTTCGCCCCAGCGGTACGTCCGCCAGTGAGCATCATCAAACGGGAAATAATCCCACGGACGACCGTTCGGCGAATAGTCTTCGCGGACCGTTCCCCACTGACGTTCAGACAGGTAAGAGCCCCACCGTTTCCAGTTGGCACCTGGCTCCCGGCGAGACTCGGCCTCAACTCGCAGCGTCTCAGCTGGGACGATCGTACTAGCATCCACGTTGATTCAACTTCCCCGGCACAAACCCGTGTTCAGCATCGAGCGGTTCAATTGGCGACTTCGATGACCGCTTTGATCACGCCAGTTTCCGGACGCGTGTAAGACTCGAAGTTATCGATCACTTCGTCAAAACCGCAGCGATGCGTCACCCACGGATCGGTGTTGATCGTCCCGTCTTCGATCAGGCCGATGATGCGAGGAAAATCGGCCGGTAGTGCATTCCTAGAACCTCGAATGTCGAGTTCCCGGCGATGCTGCCACGGATGGGGGAAGCTGACTTCGGCAGTCGAAATGCCAACGTAAACCAGCACACCGGTGTGAGCACAGTAATTCAGAGCCTGACTCATCGACCCGTTGTGACCGGTCGCGTCCGTCACCACGGCGTACATGTCTCCGCCGGTGATTTCTTTCATCTGATCGATTTCGGAACCGTCGCCTTTGAACTGAACGGTATGCTGAATTCCATAGTTCTCTTTACAGAATTCGAGTCGGGACTCGACCATGTCCATGACCGTGACCGTCGCACCTGTCAGGCGAGTGAACTCCAGCGTCGCCAGGCCAATTGGCCCCGCGCCAATGATCAGAACGTGATCGCCCTCTTTCGCGTCACCGCGGTCAGTCGCGTGACAGCCAATGGCCAGCGTTTCGACAAGAGCAAGCTGCTCCATCGTCAGTTTCTTCGAAGCGTGCAGCTTGTCGGCGCGAATGATGAACCGCTCGCAAAGTCCGCCGTCCACCATGACGCCGATGACGTTCAGACTTTCGCAACAGTTGCCGTTGCCCTTGCGACAGGCGTAGCACTCGCCGCAATTCATGTAAGGCTCAACGCTGCATCGGTCGCCGACTTCAACGTTAGAAACTCCGTCACCAACAGCGACCACTTCAACTCCCAGCTCGTGACCAGGCACACGTGGATACTTGAAGAAAGGCATCTTCCCCAGAAACCCGCCAAGATCCGTCCCGCAAACACCCATTCGATGCGTACGAACCAAAGCTTCTCCCGCTCCTGGCTGCCCGGGATCATCAATGTCGATCTGAATGATCTTCTTCGGTTCTTCAAACTGCAAAGCTTTCATCACGTAACTTTCGAAGAGTTGTCTCGGTAAGAAAAGAGGCTGCAAAGCAGGAATGGCTCCGCAGCCTCATTCATTATGTGTCATTCTGACTTACGACTTCGCGAGCTGTCGCAGAACCGTGTGCAGGATACCGCCGTTGCGGTAGTACTCGACTTCGACCGGCGTATCGATTCGGCAGGTCGTCACGAAGTTGACCATCGAACCGTCGGCTTTGCGAGCCGTGACTTCCACCGCCTGTTGCGGCTTCAGGTCGTCTGACAACGCGATGTCGAATTCTTCAGTCCCGTCCAGGTCGAGGCCTTCGCGGCTTTCGCCTTCTCGGAACTGCAACGGGAGAACTCCCATGCCCACAAGATTCGATCGATGAATCCGCTCGAACGACGTCGCGATGACGGCTCGAATGCCGAGCAGGTAGGTTCCTTTGGCAGCCCAGTCACGGGAAGACCCCGTTCCGTATTCAGCACCTGCCAGAGCAACAAGCGGCGTCCCGGATTCACGATACTTCATGGCTGCATCGTAAATTGATGACGGCTCGCCAGTCGGCAGATAAATCGTCTCGCCACCTTCCGTTCCCGGAGCAAGCAGGTTTCGCAGCCGAATGTTGGCAAAGGTGCCGCGAGTCATCACTCGGTCATTGCCTCGGCGGCTGCCATAGCTGTTGAAGTCTGCAATGTGGACGTCGCTGTCCTGCAGGAATCGTCCGGCGGGAGAATCTGGTTTGATCGCTCCGGCCGGACTGATGTGGTCGGTCGTCGTTGAATCGCCAACCGACACCAGGCAGCGTGCACTCTCGATGGACTCGATTGGCTTCGGCTCTGGCGACATGTCAACGAAGAACGGCGGCTCCTGCACGTAAGTGCTGACCTCGTTCCACTCGTAGAGGTCACCTTCCGACGAAGGAATTGCCTGCCACTGCGGCGGGCCGGCTGCAGCACCAGCGTACTGCTCGATAAACTGCTCGGGACTCATTGACGCAGCGACGGTGTCTGTGACTTCCTGCTGACTCGGCCAGATATCTTTCAGGAAGACGTCATTGCCATCGGTGTCCTGCCCAAGCGGTTCGGTGACCAAGTCGATGTCTGTCGTGCCGGCGATCGAGTACGCGACAACCAGCGGCGGGCTGGCGAGATAGTTCGCTTTGACGAGCGGATTGACTCGGCCTTCGAAATTACGGTTTCCGGAAAGAACTGATGAAACGACCAGATCGCCAGCGTTCACGGCATTAGCGACCGGCTCCGGCAGCGGACCACTGTTCCCAATACATGTCGTGCAGCCATAACCGACGGTAAAGAACCCAAGCTTCTCCAACTCTTTGTCGAGGCCTGATTTCTCCAGGTATTCAGTGACGACGCGACTGCCAGGAGCGAGGCTCGTCTTTACCCACGGTTTACGAGTCAGCCCCTTGGCCGCGGCGTTTCGGGCAACCAGTCCAGCTCCAATCATGACTGACGGGTTGCTGGTATTAGTGCAGCTTGTGATGGCCGCAATGACGACCGAGCCATCGTTGATTTCGGACGGCTGATCTGGATCGTCGACCTTCTGAGATGCCACAGGCTCGTTGCGACTGAAAACGTCTTTGAGGTCCCGCTGCCAGGTTGACTTCATTTCGCTGAGCAGGATTCGATCCTGCGGACGTTTCGGCCCGGCGAGCGACGGCACGACCGTGCTCATGTCGAGTTCCAAAGTGCTCGTGAACTTCGGATCAGGGCAATCGGCCGTGTGAAAGAGCCCTTGCTCCTTGGTGTAACGCTCGACGAGATCGATGAGGTTCGCATCGCGGCCCGTCTTCCGCATGTAGTTAATCGTTTCCTGGTCAACCGGGCAGAAGCCCATAGTCGCGCCGTATTCCGGAGCCATGTTGGCCAGTGTCGCTCGGTCAGCAAGGCTGAGAGCACTCAGGCCCGGCCCGAAGAACTCGACAAACTTCCCGACGACGCCGTGAGCACGCAGCGTCTGAGTGACTGTCAGCACGAGGTCCGTTGCTGTCGCCCCTTCAGCAAGCTTGCCGGTCAGTTTGAAGCCGACGACTTCCGGAGTCAGCATGTAAATCGGCTGACCAAGCATGACAGCTTCGGCTTCGATTCCGCCGACGCCCCAGCCAACGACACCGAGGCCGTTGATCATTGTCGTGTGACTGTCCGTCCCGACCAGGCTGTCCGGGAAAGCCACGCCATCGCGAGTTAGGACTACTTCCGCGAGGTATTCCAGATTGACCTGGTGAACGATGCCCGTCGCCGGAGGCACGACTCGAAAGTTATCAAAGGCCTGCTGCCCCCAACGCAGGAATTCGTAACGCTCCTGATTTCGCTCGAACTCTTTATCAACGTTGAACTGCAGAGCCGAGTTCGAAGCAAACTGATCGACCTGCACCGAGTGGTCAATCACAAGGTCACATTGAACGAGCGGGTTGATCTTCTTCGGATCGCCGCCCATTCGGACCATCGCCGATCGAAGCGCGGCAAGGTCAACAACCGCCGGCACGCCGGTGAAGTCCTGCAGAACGACTCGCCCTGGCTTGAAGGGCAGTTCGACCTGAGCGACGTTGGCCGCATCCCATTTCGCCAGCCCTGCAACGTCGTCTTTGCTCACGACGAATCCGTCTTCGTTCCGAAGACAGGCCTCAAGCAGAACTCGGATCGAGAATGGCAATGAATCGAGATCGCAAAGGCCGTCTTCAGCCAGTTTTTTCAAGCGATAATATTGGACGTCTCCGCCGTTTGTGTTCAGTGTTGCCAACGCGCCGAAGGCGTTCGTCCCTGCCATTTCGTTCTTCTCCGAAGTCTGAATTCTCTAAATTCTCACGTGATCGCAACGCTCGACCAACGACAAGAACTTTCGTTTACTTTTCTGGTTTCCGCTGGGCGGATTGTAAGTAGTTGCCCATCGGCCACACCAGTTGCCGGAATCGCAGAAACCGGCGACTTATGCGAATTTCTGCCGAAAAATCCGCGCTGATACTCCCAACATTAGCCGGTTACTCGAACAACGACGCATCGACCGTAATTTCACCAAGTTTGTTCTCGCCAGGTTTGATCGCCAGCTTGTAGATGCCCTTTTTATCTTCGACCGCCCCTGACTTGAGCGTCATCTTCGACAGATATCCCGCTTTCTCCTGCCAGAACTGGAACGTCCACTCTCCAGGCGGTAAGTCGCGGATCTGAAATTGCCCGTGCGAGTCGCTCACGGCTACGTATGGATGGTCCTTAACAACGACCCAGCCCTTCATCCAGGCGTGAATCGGGCAGGACACCTGAGCCGGCCGACGCTCCACCTTCGTCAACTGCTTCTTAATCGTCGCACCGGTCCCGATCGCCTCGTTGAACGGCGTGTTGTAGAAGAGGTTCGCCAGCGTGTTGTGAGCAACCGGGTCATCATTCCCGAGCACCAGCGTCTGCTTCGTCGTCAAGACGGCGATGTGCGGTTCGAATCGGCAATCCTTATTCGTCATCAGCACTTCGGCTGGAAGTTTGCGGTCCTTCGGCAGAACAACTTCGGGCAACTTCTGCCCCTTGGCCAGCTCAAGCGAGACGACAACATTCGTCAGTCCGCCATCCTTCGCGTCGACGAGCAGTTCTTCGTCAACCGGGTGCGTCTTCGAACAGATTGCGAGGTCCTTATTCAGGTCAAGTTTATCGGCAACCGGAGGCTTCCCTTTAAAGACGACACGCCCTGACAACATCCCCAGCTCGGCAGCAAAGGCTCCGCGACTCGTTACCACAACGAACGTCGCGATCACCAGCAAACTCAGAACGCTCTTCAGTCGTTTCGAAAATCGGCCGATGCAGGAATCAGAATTCACCATTGGTTGTGTACTTCCAGAATTCTCGGAGGCAGCTCGTTCAGCCTGAATTGGCCTTGAATGATGCCGCATCATGACGAACAGCGAACGAGCCATGCAACCAGCCCGTGATCAGACGCCGAACTCCGCCACCATAAGACGCCTCGAAGCAAAAGAGTCCAACGGGATCGCTCGCGGGTAGACCTGTCGCGCTCGCACGGGCAGAATTGGTGTCGATGGTCGAACCTCAGCAGCGACACCGTGCTCTCTCGTCTGCACGATCGCGTCTGACCGATCTCCGGAATTCCCATCGAGGCTACCCAAATGAACACGCCGGCAACGCAACGAACCGTCAAGACAGCCTGCAATCGAGATTGCGGAGACGCCTGCAGCATCGTCGCGACGGTTGAGGACAATCGCATCACAAAGATCGCTGGCGATCCCGACCACCCAATCACCAAAGGTTTTCTTTGCCATCGGACCAGCCGGTTTCTCGAACGACAATACTCGCCCGACCGACTGACGACTCCACTCGTCCGAAACGGTGAAACCTTCGAGCCAGCATCGTGGGAAACCGTGCTGAACCGCATCTCTGAATCGATGCTTCGCTTCCGAGAAGAATCTGGCCCGGCATCGATCATGCATTATCGATGCGGAGGCTCGATGGGCATGATGAAACTGGTAACCGACTACTTCTTCGAGAAATTCGGACCAGTAACGACGAAGACGGGCGACGTTTGCACGGGAGCTGGCGACTCGGCACAGCAGCTCGATTTCGGAACGGTCGACAGTCACGACATATTCGACCTGCTGAACAGTAAAACGATCATCCTGTGGGGCAAGAATCCCTACGCCAGCCAGGTGCATCTGCTCCCTGTCCTTCGCGACGCAAAGAAGAAGGGCGCGCGGCTGATTCTGATCGACCCGGTCCATCATCAAACGGTCCAACTCTGCGATCAGTTCGTTCAGCCTCGCCCCGGTGGCGACGCCGCTCTCGCCCTGGGAATCGCGTGCTGGCTGTTCGAAAACGGAAAAGTTGATCCTTCCGCCGAGTCCTACTGCGACAACGTCGACGAGTTCGAATCGCTGGCCTGCTCGCGAACGATCGAGCAATGGGCAGATGTCGCCGACATGTCCCCTTCCCAGCTCACACAACTCGCAGAAGCCTATTCCGATGGCCCTGCGGCAATAATCGCCGGGTGGGGCATGCAGCGTCGCGCGAACGGTGCGGCAACCGTCCGAGCGATCGATGCTCTCGCGGCCGTGTCAGGCAATCTCGGTGTCCCCGGTGGAGGAGTCTCATACTGTTTCGCCAGGAAAGGAGCCTTTGATTACTCATTCCTGCAGGGTGAAGCGGTCTCTCCGCGGACAATCCCTGAACCGATGTTCGGCCCAGGAATTCTCTCCGCCAACGATCCACCAATCCGAATGGTCTGGGTGACTGCCGGAAACCCCGTTGTGATGCTGCCGGAATCGGAGACCGTCAAACAAGCGTTGAAAACTCGCGACCTGACCGTCGTTGTGGACTCCTTCATGACCGACACCGCGCAATGCGCAGACATCGTGCTCCCAACCACGACGATGCTCGAAGAAGATGATCTGCTCGGCGCCTACGGGCATCACTGGCTCGCCGAAATGCGTCCCGTCGTCGCCGCTCCAAAGCTGGTCAGGTCTGACTACGAAATCGTGCAGGCACTTGCTCCGCTCGTTGGAATGGATGCCGAATTCTCAGACGACGTCGAAGCATGGAAAAGACGCATGCTGTCCCCAGGCCAGAACAAGGGAGCCTCTCTCGACGACCTCCGCAAGGGACCAGTGCGAAGCCCCGCTGGACCATCGGTCATGTTTGCAGATCGCAAATTCCCCACGAAATCAGGACGCGTCCACCTGACCAGCGATGTCGACACAACTCCGTCATCCGTCACGCCAGATCGTCCGCTGCTGCTGACGTCGCTGGCCACTTCCGCGGTGCAGGGATCACAATGGCTGGACGGAGCTCAGGATGATCATCTTCCAGCAACCGTGCATCCAGACTCCGCCGCAGGCTTCAACTCCGACGACGTCGTGAAACTGGAATCGGAACACGGCGACATAACCGTTCGCCTGAAACTTGAGGCTACCCAACGCCGAGACATTGTCCTCGTGCCCAAAGGCGGCTGGCTGAACAAAGGCCGCTGCGCCAACGCCCTGATCAAAGCACAAACAACCGACGCTGGCGACTGCGCAGTTTACTACGACACACCAGTCCGAATTCTTCCTCTGCGATGAGTTGAGTCTTCTGCCTGAAACGATGGCGGTATCGTTCTGCCGCAGATCCAAACCAAAGGACTTTTACAATGAGCAAAGCGCACCGCATGCCTATCGGACTGACTGCGATCGTCGTCTTGACAGTACTGCAATCCGGATTGTTGTCCGCCGCTGATCCGATAGATGTCGACCTGCTCCTTGTCGGCGGCACACTTCACGTTGGCGACGGCAAGCCTGCACAAACGGGTAACGTCGCCATCGTCGATGACCGAATCGTTGCTGTCGGAAATTTTGACGTCGGAACAGTAACGCAACGCATCGATTGCACAGGGCTCGTCGTCTCGCCTGGATTTATTGACCTGCATAATCACAGCGACACTCCGGCAACCCGCAAGGAAACGCGTGCGTGTGTCAATTACCTGACGCAAGGCTGCACGACACTTGTGACGGGTAATTGCGGCAGCGGGCCGGTCGACGTTGGGAGTTACTATGACAAACTTGATGAGCACGGAATCGGGCTCAACATCGCACACCTGCTCCCGCAGGGTTCGCTGCGCCGAGAAGTGATGCAGAGCGAGCGACGAGACGCAACTCCCGAAGAACTCACTCGTATGAAGAAGCTGGCCACTGCCGCCATGAACGACGGTGCCTGGGGCATGTCGTCAGGTTTGCTTTACGTTCCAAGTTCCTATGCCGACACCGAGGAGCTCACGGATATCGCGAAAGTCGTTTCCGAACACGGCGGCATCTACGCCAGTCATATTCGCGGCGAAGGAAAAGGACTACTCGACGCCGTCAACGAAGCCCTGCAGATCGGCCGCGGTGCCGACCTTCCCGTTCATATTTCGCACTTCAAGTCGTCGGGGCAAAACAACTGGGGACTGGTCCGAGTCGCCATCGACCTCATCCGCAAAGAACGTGACGCCGGTCGAATCGTGACCGCCGACCAATACCCATACACCGCTTCCAGTACTTCGCTGGCGGCCACATTTATTCCGTCATGGGCTCGCGCAGGCGGATCGAAGAGAATGCTCGAACGATTGGAATCGGGCCCTGACACTGCCCGAATTCACACATCAATCCGAGCAAAACTCAATTCGACTGATCAGGGACAACGAGTTCAAATCGCTCGTTACCGCCCCGCTCCCGCCTGGGCAGGAAGACGTCTGAAAGAAATTGCGGACGAACAGGATGTCGCCCCGTTCGATCTGATCCTGCAGATTCTGAAAAGCGACAGTGGCACGAAAATCGTAAACTTCAGCATGAACGAAGACGACGTCCGCTACGTCATGCAGCAGCCCTGGGTCGCCACCGCGTCGGATGGATCAGCCAAAATCCCCAGCGAAGAATTTCCGCACCCGCGAAACTACGGCACGTTTCCACGCAAGATTGGCCATTACTCAATCCGCGAAGGTGTTGTCCCCCTGACGCACGCGATTCGCAGTTCGACAGGCCTGCCGGCCGATATCCTGGGACTGAAAGATCGCGGTTACCTGCGGGTTGGCATGAAAGCCGACGTCGCGGTGTGGAGCGAACAGGAGCTGATCGACAAAGCAGAATTCGACGCACCTCACCAGTATTGTGAAGGCATTCAATACTTACTCGTAAACGGAACTCCGGCCATCTGGAATGGAGATCTCACGGGAGCACTTGCCGGCCAGGCATTACGACACCAACCAACTTCTCGATAGAACATCGCACTCACAGAAGTCGCGTCGTCAGACAACTGACAGACACCACAAACAAGGCTCCGAAATGACTGCCGAATTAACTCCTGAAAACGCCGACTCGACTTCCGAAGCAGAGAGCTCTGATCAGTCGCTAAGTCCCTTCCATCTTGCGATCCCCGTGAAGGACCTTGCTCAATCCAGAAAGTTCTACGGCGAACTGTTTGGTTGCCCGGAAGGCCGAAGTGACACCACATGGGTAGACTTTGATTTCTTCGGGCACCAATTGGTTTGCCATGTCGATCCGCAAGCGAGCAACCGTGCTGTCGAAAACCCGGTCGACGGTCACTCCGTCCCAATTCCTCACTTCGGAATCGTTCTGGACATGGACACTTGGAGCCAACTCGCCGATCGCCTGAAAAGTCACAACGTGAAATTCATCATCGAGCCATACACCCGATTTGAAGGACAACCTGGTGAGCAGGGAACAATGTTCCTGGAGGACCCATCAGGAAACGCCGTCGAGTTCAAAGGCTTTCGTGACAGAAGCGGCCTGTTTGCAAAGTAACCGAAATCGGGAGACCAGCAGCGGTCGCAGACGGGCTTCCCGCCTGTACGGAAACGGCATCGATTAGAGAAAAGGCCCCGAACACATCGAGTGTTCGAGGCCTTTTTCCAATTCATTAATCCGCAACCCAACAGCCAGCTCTATGAGAACAATGCTGGCACGTATTCAGCTTTGACCAATTCGCGAGGCTGATTCAAGTGGTTGTAAACAATCGACTGCGGGTTGATGCCGAACGAGTGGTAAATCGAAGCGAGAAGCTGTCCTGGATGAACGGGATCACGCAACGGTGCTGAGCCGGTCTGGTCGGACTCACCGTAAACGAGTCCTCGATTTGTGCCGGCACCAGCCACGACGCCGGTGTAGCAGTATGGCCAGTGATCGCGGCCGTCGTCCGAGTTGTTATTGCCAGACGTGCTGACTCCTCGTTGTGGGCTCCGGCCAAATTCGCCGATCGCCACGACCAGCGTGTCTTCCAGCATGCCTCGTTCGTCAAGATCACTGATCAGTGCCGACAGTCCACCGTCGAGCATCGGACCAGATTCGTTCTTCATGCGAGCTGACAACCCACTATGAACGTCCCATGAGTGATTGCTGGAATTAGCAACTTTCGGCCAAACGACTTCAACAACTCGCGTTCCGGCTTCGACCAGACGTCGCGCAAGCAGGCAGGAGTCTCCGAACGTGTTGCGTCCATAACGTTCTCGCATCGTGGCCGGTTCTGAATCCAGATCAAACGCGTCCCGAGCACGACCGGAAACAATCAGGCTCAACGCTCGATCGTAATACTCGTTGAGCGTGTAATCCTTGACGGCTTCGTCGACGACTTTCATTTGCTTGACGATGCTGTCGCGAAGTTTGGCTCGACGTGCCAGTCGAGTTGCAAAGACGTCAGGGCGAAGTTGCAGATCGTCGACCTTGATCTGCGCCATCTTGGCCATGTTCATGTCGTCGCCGGGCGGGTACAGGGTGTACGGGTCGAGTGCTCGACCGAGGAACCCTGCAGTTCCCCCCTTGCCAACAACATTTGATTCCTGAAGCGGACGAGGCAACATCACGAACGGCAGCATCGGGACCGCCGGAGGCTTGATGCGGATGATGTTGGAACCGAAGTTCGGGAAGTCTTTGGGACTCGGTGGCTCCAACTGGCCAGACGGGCTGACTTTGTCCGTCGTGTAGCCAGTCATCATCTGATAGATGGCCGCCGTGTGGTTGAAGAGCCCGTTCGGTGTGTAGCTCATCGAGCGGATCATCGTGAATCGGTCGTTCACCTGAGCCAGCTTCGGTAGGATCTCGGTAAACTGAGCACCGGGTACCTTGGTCGAAATCGGCTTGAAAACGCTCTTCACGTTGTCGGGAACGTCCGTCTTCGGATCCCACAAATCAAGATGCGATGGTCCACCCTGGAGATAGCACATAATGATGTGCTTGGCTTTGTTCCAACCGGGACCGCCGCCGGACTGTGATTCGGCAGCGTCAGCCTGCAACTGCATCGCTCCGCCGAGTGTCAATCCGAGCATGCCGGACCCGCCAACCCTCAACACGTCCCGTCGTGAAACGCCGAGGTGATTATCGCAAAGATCTCTGCCTGGTTCGCCTGCGATTCGCCACATGTCCAAAACTCCCTGGTTAATGGCCTTGTCCGTAGAAACTGGAATATTTGCTATCGATTACCGATTGCATTGTCATTAAGAAATCTCGATCGGCTGCTGGCAGATCGAGCTCGTTTATCATCGTCGCACAGACCTAATGATTGAACAGGAATTCCGGAGTATTAATCAACGCCCACGCCAAATCCTGCACAGTTGTCAGACGAACCGCCGCAGCCTGTTTCTCACTGTACCCTGCATCCGTCCGAAGTCGAAGCAGTTGCGGATCATCCGAAACCGCCTTACTCACGGCAGTCAGCACAGACTTCCGCTGGGTGACACCCGTGTCTTCCGGAACTGGTCGACGAGCCGTTGCCAACGCCGTGTTGCGATCCAGCAGGCCTTTGTCGATCTTTTCAAACCACGTCATCAGCGTCGTCTTCTGAGTCTCGGTCCGTACCTTCTCGTCGACCAGAGAAATTGCTTTCAGGCTTTCTGGAAGACTCAAACCGGGCGATTTCTTCGTCGTCGCTGAAATTCTGAATCGCCCAAGCATGTGTTGTTTTGCACTGTGATTCTGATGAATCACAAATTTGAACGTCGTGCCGTCTGCAGAACCAACAGGCTCCTTCGCTTCCCACGTCGCCCAGTGAACAACGCCTAGTGCATTGGCAATCGCCCAAGCATTCTGGTTTCCAGCGTTGCCGTCCGCCGTCAGGGCGATATTGAAACCAGGCTGCAGGAACGGCGCCTTTGCATTCTGTAGAGCAACTTTCTTCATCTCCTTCGGTTTGCCTTTTGGGCCTGCCTGGACTTCGAATTCGGTCACGACGAAGTTCCCGTTGTCTGGAAGTCCTGGCCCAACGCCCTTCTCCTTCTTATAAGGAAGTGCTTCCACACGGAATCCAGTGATGCCGGTCAGCGTCGTGTTTACGGTGATCGTGTAGGCCCCCTTGTCGGCGACACCGGTTGCCTGAATCGACCGATCGGCGAGCCGCTCCAGAGTCACTCCTTTAACGGCTGCCAAAGCGGATGCTTCCAGCAAGTGCCACTCCGCATCTCCCCCCTGAGTGAGCCGCTTCGAGGCAGCCTGCGGAAGTGTCTCTCGGTACTTCGCGAGATTGGCCTCGGCACCTTTGATCTTCGTGTCACGCTGCTTTCCCAGTTCGGCGAGCATCGGTGCGATCTTCTTCTGGTAGCCGTCCAGGTCTGCCTTCGCCCGCCCAATATCATTCTCACGTTGGCGTTCGCGTTTTGGCTTCTCGGCCTTCCACCAGGTTTCACGCTGAGCCAGTTCTACGTTCAAGTCTTTGTGATCGTTCGCGATCGACTTCATCGCGGCGACTACTGAATCAATTTCTTCTTTGCTGGCATTTCGATTCAGAATCCGCAGAAACACTTCGCCGATCAGTTTCTGATCATCTGTCTGAGCAGCGACTAGTTTCGTCAATTCGTTCTTAGGATCAGCAAGTGCCGTCCCCAGAGTCGGCCCACTGACCAGGGCCATGATCGGCCCAAGCGAGACTCCCGCCGAACGTTCACATTCACAGGCGCTCTCTCGAGCTGGTCGACCAAAGTTCGTCAGGAAGCCGTCCGGGATTTTGACACCCACATCCGGAAGTTGAGCTGCTCGCGTGCCGGCCGGAACTCCTGGAATCGCCGGCGTCGAACCGGTGACGCGATGAATCGCGTCGTACAGAACCTCCGCCGTCAGTCGCTTCGGAGTGGCATGCGAGTAATTCGTGTGGTCATCAGCGTTCCACTGGTTGGTTGCGATCGACAACTGATAAGTTCGCGACTGACAGATATTCCGCATCAACTCTCGGACGTTGAAACCGCTGTCGATAAACTTCTGCGTCAGCTCGTCGAGCAGTTCCGGATTGCTCGGCGGATTGCCAGCTCGGATATCGTCCAGCGGCTCGATCAGCCCAACGCCCGTCAGGTAACCCCAGACTCGGTTTACATAACTTCGAGCGAAGTATGGGTTGTCCGGCGAGCTGATCCAGGCGGCAAGCTGCTGCCGACGCGTCGCTTTCTCGGGAGCTTCAAAGTCACATTCGAATGGAAATTGCGGAGCTGTGACCGCGCCTGTCCGATCGTGAGTAATGTCGCCGTCTGGTTTGTCATAGACGACTTCGTACAAAGGCTTCGCACCTTCGACGGCCGTCCCGCCAATTCGTGATTTCCCGGAAGCTGGATCAGCCTTCAATCCGTACTGAGCGAAGAACGCAGCCGTTTCGTAGTACTGATCCTGAGTCCATTTTTCGAAAGGATGATCGTGGCACTTGTTGCAGTTAAATCTGATTCCCAGCCACAGGTGTGTCGTGTTTTCCATCGTATCCTGCGGTGTTCGCAGAATCTTGAAGTATGACGCGGCGGGATTTTCTTTGTTCGACCCTTCTGACGTCAGCACCTTTCGGGCGAATTCGTCGTAGGGTGTGTTGGCGGCGATTTCCGTCCGAATCCAACTACGAAATGCAGTCGCCCCTTGAGGTGCCAGGAACTTCCGATTGACCTGCAACAAGTCCGCCCATTTGTTGGTCCAGTGATCGACGAAGTCGTCGGTCCCAATCAGCGAATCGATCAACGCGTACCGTTTCGCCTTTGACTCAGCCTTGTCGATCACAAATGCTCTCACCTGATCAGCGGTCGGAGGCAGACCGGTCAAATCGAGATGAACCCGGCGAATGAATTCCTCATCCGAGCAAAGCCCTGACTGAACAATCTTCATCCGCTTCAGTTTGTTGGCCACGTGACCATCGATGAAGTTCCACTTTTCCGGATCAACCCAGGCGAAGCCATCGCGATTGCCCATCGCCGTCAAAGTCGTCGCTGCATACTTCCCTTCGAACCGAGCGAGAATTGCCGACTCGCCTCGTCGTTCGGTGGTAATCAGACCGCTGTCACTCGCCTGAGCGACGTCGGTGTTGCTGCTCACGATGAATGACTCGGCCGTAACATCTCGAACGGTCCCGTCGGTGTACTTAGCGAGAATCCGCATCTGCTGCTTCGCGCCAAGTTGTTGTACGACGGGCATGGTTGGCTCGATCGAAATCGATTCAACACGAGCGACCGTCAGATCGAGCTTTGCCCCGCCACCAATCCAGCGACGAATAATCTCGTAGTAAGGCTCGCCGGGCTTCGTCACCTGGCCGCCAAGATGCGGAACAGCTCCGGTCGCTTTAAGGAGCATCAGGCTGTTCTCAGGAGCCGCGATATTCGCACGTCGCGAGGCCAGTTCGTCAGTAAAAGCTCGCGTATCGTAGATGGGGTCGTACCCTCGCAGCGAGAGTTTGAAACCGTTCTTCCCATCCTTTGAACCGTGGCAGGTTCCCTGATTGCAGCCAAGCTTTGACAGCACGGGAGTTACGTCACGGATGTAGTCCGTCGGAGCGATTTCCGACGATACAACGTTGACGGGAATCTCAACGCTCTGTCCGCCAACACTTGCCGAGAGCTTCGTCTGGCCTTTGCCAAGCACTCGAACGAGTCCGCTGCCTGAAACGGTGACAACGTTCGGCTGCGCGACGGCGAACTTAACCATCCGGGTGACGTCGACAGTCGTGCCGTTCGTGAGTCGTCCCGTAAGAACGAGCTGGTTCTTTTCAAAGGCTGCCGAGAGTTCAATCGACTTCGGCGAAGCCTCAATCGAAACCAGTTTCTGATCCGCAGAGAGCTGCTCGACCGGTGCGTTGTTCGCGTCTGCAGAATGAGCAGCGACTGCTGAATTCGATCCACCAGCGTCGCCTGCATTGCTAAGCGGCACTGACAAAAACTCTTTGACCAGCTTGCCGGACTCGGTCTCGTAAAGTCGAATCTTTCCATTCGAGCCCCCGGCCACAACCTGCTTGCCATCAGGCGAAAATCGCACGGCGTAAATGCCGGCATCTTCGACGGGGATCTTCGCGATTACGGGCAGCGACTTCTTCTGGTAATCAGCGACCTTCTTTTTCTCTGCCGCCGACTGCGACAGGACTCGCTTGGCCAGAATCTTCTTGATGGCGTCCGGAGCTGCCGTGTCGATGTCTGTGTCGTAGACGATGATGTCGCCTTTTCCGTCGAGGCTGCTGCCGGCAACGGCTCGTCTTCCATCCGCCGAGTAATCAACGCTGAAAACGACTCCTCGCAGTGGAGCAAGCTCTCGAATCAGGTTGGCGTTGTCACCGATCACTCGCTTGGTGATGCGGAAAATCCGGAACAATTTCGGAACGCCATCAGCGCCGCCAATGATGATCTCGTCACGTTTCGGATGAGTATCAACCGTGGCAACTCCGCCTTTCAAAGCTCCCGGCGTGATCGACGTCACGTTGTCGATGAACCGTTGCGTTGCGACCTCGGTGAGCTTAGCCGTTCGGTCCCGACCAACCGAAATCACATGATCGCCGGAAGGGTTCCAGACAGTGTCCAGCGCCCAGCCGCTGTGAGCACCATTGAAGAGAATCTGCTCACCGCTGTCGGCCTTGATGGCTCGCACCGTGTTGTCAGAACATCCAAAAGCAATGCGAGTGCCGTCGGGTGACCAGCTTGCCCCGTAAAGCGTGTCGTAAGTCTCGGCGTGCGAAAGAAGCAACTCTCGCTTCGCAACATCCCAGACCTGAATTTCTCCCATGCGTCCTGGCTTGCCTCCCGCAACCGCCAGCCGAGCACCGTCCGGCGAAAATCGGACAGACTCAATCCGTTCGGAAAGTCCAATCAATCGCGCGACGAGTTCCGAACCGTCCGCTTTGTGAATGAGAACTTCGTTATACCCCGCTACGGCGATCAGTTTTCCGTCGGACGAAAAATCAAGCGACGTGATGACGGGAGGCAGCGTGTAAACCGGCGGATGATCAACGTCGTATCGGACTTCGGCGTTTTCCGGCGTGTCGTTCTTCGCGCCTTGAGTAATCCACTTTCGGATGAGGTCAACTTCGGCCTTGTGCAACGGCTTCTTGCCGCGAGGCATCTCCGCCTTGCCATCTTCCGGAGTGATCAACTGAACGAGGTAACTGTCGTCCGGCTTACCGGCCACGAGCGGAGCCTCTTCACTCTCACCCGGTTTGACCAGCAGATCGTACGACGTCATGACGTACTCGCCGGCCGACTTTGCTTTGGCCGGCTGGTGACACCCCTGGCAATTCGCTTGGAGAATTGGCCGGATGTCTTTGTAAAAGCTAACGTCGGGCAGCACTCCTGCCGGCTTTTCATCGGCCGACACAGTCAGACCAAACGTCAGAACAATGCACATCGAGAGCGAACAACTGAACGTCGATTTCATTTCGTCACCCGTACCGAGTTCGAAAGAGCGGTAAATTCCAATCAAACATGCAAGCAGTGGAATTCGACCAATGTAACTATCAATCGCCTGCACACATTTCACGACGACTATTGCCGCCGAATGAAATCATCATTCCCGGCAAACCGGGTTCGTGAAACAGAAACAGAAGCCAATATCGTGTTCAAAATGGAAGTCGAAGTCTTGTAGATCTGCAGCGAAAATTTGGACATTCTGCGCACAACTCAAAAACCAATGCAGTAAACATTGGCAAAGACAACTCTGCCAGAACGCATTCAAGGTGGGACATCGTGGTGGGAACTCAAGCCGGTCAGAAACTCAAACTGGTTGACTGTCGAAGGCTCGTCCAAGTTTGACAGGACGCATAAGAATTAACTTATCGTCTGCCCCGAATCAGAACAACTGCTGCCAGAATCAGCTCCAGACTTCAAAGCGGCAAAAGCTGGACACTTCCAGCGATGGATGAAACATGCCAGCCACGCGACGACAAACGGGCACGTTCGTTTTCGATAGCCAATGCTGCAACCCTCGCGCCAGATTGGGTTCGAGAGTTTGCACCAGCAGGTGAATGTGGCTTGGCATTCAGCAAAAGGAAAGCACTTTCCATCCACTGCGTGGCACCTCTTCCTTGAGCCCAAGAGTGGATCATTCGTAGTGTTCGCCATCGTGAAAGATCTGCCAATGCCCATCGCCCATCGCCACGACATGGTAGATCGCACCAAGAAATTGAACACGAAGTTGCCGTACCATCGCAGAGCCCTCGCGACTGATAGAGGATCGAAGCCGATCCAATCAGTCGAACGAAGCGAACACCGAAAACCTGGCCTGCCCCCGCGAAGCGTCTTGCTGAGAGTTCTCTGATGAAGGCGACTTCCATCTGCCCGCCCGAGCTCTTCCACGCGAGCCAGATCGGCGTGTTGGCCGGGATGCGAATCCCTGTGGAGTGTTCGAGCGAATTCCAGCCGGTCTGCCCTTTGGGTGTCTGCCCGAAATCGATCAGCAGCTTTGCCAGCGGGAACAAGAAAAAGGGGGGCGCAGCTCATCGTGTCCGGAGTTGCAGGACACGAGGAAGGCCCCAAGAAAAAAAGTCGCGTCCCCTGGTATGTCTATTAGAGGTGGCGATGATCAGAGTCGGGAATCCCCAATCTATCAAAGAGTCTTTCGATGTCGTCAAGGCGAGAACGCAGGCTCTTGTCTCCGGATTGACTGTGTAAGTCGCTGAGAGTTCTGTGACTCGTCGAAAGGAGCTGTACCGCCTCAGCCCGCTTCATTTCGCTATCCTGATCCGACTCGATGAGCAGTCGTGCTAAAGATTGCTCTATGAAGGCCCGTCTGAGTGCAAAAACCGGGAAATCAGCATACAGGGACTCAAGTGAGACTAATTCATCGCGGGCGGCCCGGTATCTCTTTTCTGCCTGATCATTCTGGCCAAGGCGAGACAGAAGCGTGCCGTGCTTGTGCCGTACCTGCTGAAGCAGATATTGAAATTGTGGAGCATTCGGTTGTTCGCTGACGAGTTGTTGAGAATGCTGAATGGATTCGCTGACGCGATCTTCAAAGTCAAGAAGCTGCTGTTCATCAAGCTGGCGATCTCTGGGAACTCCAGTTGATAGGCCAAGAGCCAGTCCACTGCGAATTCGACTATTAGCCGGGCGTTTGTCTGAGAGCTGCCGCAACGTTGCGATCCCAGATTCGTACAGCGATTTTGACTGTTCTGGTTCCCAGCGTCTGAGGATAGTGGATTTCTCAATGCGGCATCGTGCGAGAAGCAACATAGCATCGTCAGATGGCTCAGAGAGTTTTCCCAGTTGGCTCAACGCCAGATCAAGTGTACTGATTGTCTCGTTGCGATCGCCGCTCAATCGTATGATACGGCCACGCCCATTTGCTGAGGGCGGAACATCCATCCGCTGAGCCATCGCAAAATGAGATGCTGCAATTTCAAGCCGGACAGTGTTCTGAAAATCGGATGAAGGAGTTCCTGAGTTTTCACGCAACACGCGTTCGAGGAGATCAATTGCATTCGTGTGAGCATTTCGGGCGTCCGAGAAATCACGCCGCGTGCGTGCGAGCCGGCCTTTTGCATTCCAAAGGGTTGCTCGCTGGATACACAGTGCACTGGTGGCAGCCTGATCCTCGTCGGGCAGAACAGACTCAGCCAGTTCAAGAGCGGAATCGAAGGCAGCTTCAGACTCGTGAAGTTGCCCCAGTAGCCCGAGAATTGTCCCGGCGTGATACTTTGCCGTGATGATTCTTTGGCGGGTCTGCCCTCGCTGATCCTGAACAGCGAGTTTTTGGAAGGTCTTCAATAACTCCTGCAGCAACTCAGCCGTGTCATTTGACAACGGCAGACGTGCCTTGCCATTGCGGGACGAATTGACATCGGTATTCCGAAGAACTTCTCCGTGGGGAATGGTGCGAGCAAGAATCCGCTCCAGTGATTCCCAGGCAACGTCCGCTGCGAGGTCTGCTCGTTGCCGTTGAACCATCTCCGAGCGAGCTGACGCTTCGGACGACTCGTTGGCATTTCGGACTCGCGCGTTGGCAATAGTCAATGTTGTGATCAATGCCACAAGGAGCGTGGTCGCGATACCTGACACGCCAGCAACGACCGGATTGCGGCGAGACCACATTGACAGACGCCGGATCGGACTGGTGCGTGCTGAACGAATCGGCCGACCAGCTGCGAACAGTCTTAGATCCTCGGAAAAGTCACCTGCGTTTGCGTAGCGGTCTGACGCTTCGATCGCCGTTGCTTTCAGAACGATCGTCTCAAGATCATGGGGAATCGCCGGATCGATGGAACGCAGCCGCGGGACTTGGCGCGGCGCATGTCGGTGACCATTCGCCTGCCCAAAAGCTGGCTGAAGTGTCAGCAGTTCATACAACACCAGCCCCAGCGAATACACATCGCTTCGTTGTTCCGGTCGCCCCTCAAACTGCTCGGGAGCCATGTAAAGAGGTGTTCCCGCTACCGTTTTCGTGTGACTGCCAAGCCAGCCTTCACTCGGTAGTGCCAGTCCAAAATCCGCGATCCAAAGATGCCCGTGCAAATCGAGCAGCAGATTTGACGGCTTGATATCGCGATGAAGCGTTCCCTGAGCATGAGCGTAGTCCAGTGCGTCCGCAGCGTCACTGATCATTCGCGCGATAGACGTATTGTAGGCGTCCTTTTCTGAAGGTAACGCGCAGCGTGAACGAGGATGCGGCTCTGCAAGTGTCGTTTTCTGTCGTCCACGCGTCGGTTGCATCGTTCGCACCGACTCGATCAGCGAAGCCAGTGTTTCACCTTCGATGAACTGCATCGCGTAGAAGTGACTACCATCATGCTGGCCAACTCCAAACACCGGGACAATGTGAGAATGATGTAGACGTGCCGCAGTTGCGGCTTCACGACGAAATCGGGAGATCGATCGGGCGTCCCACAAAGCGGCTTTCGGAAGCACTTTCACAGCGACTCGCCGATTCAGTGGCTCCTGAACAGCCTCGAAGACAATTCCCATTCCGCCTCGACCAACCTCTCGGATGATTTTAAATTCACCGAGCTGGTCAGGAATACGATGCCCGATCACTGGCCCTCCGGCAGCAAGACTCTGCTGCTCACGCATCCGTTCCAGCATCGCAGCGGTTTCCAGAATCTCCGCAACTTCTTCGCCAATTTCAGGTTTTTGCTCGATCAAAGCCTCCACATCGAACGGGTTTCCGTCACGCAGGTGTTGGCTGAATTCATCCGCTACTTCCGCAAGAAGCTCGGTGTGTTCATCGCTCGGCATTTGCTTCTCATCGCGAGTCATCGTCCGTCACCTTCCGGTGAGAGTCCGGCTGACGACGTCTCACCATCCTGGAGAAACCGGCGACTGTGATCACCGACAGCTTCCTTCAACCGTTTCATGGCTCGCACGTAGCGAATGCTGGCGTTCTTTGGCTGGATGCCCAGCACCTCGGCAGCTTCCGCATTACTCAGCAACTCCAAATGTCGTAGAGCAATGATCTCCTGATCCGAGTCACTCATCTCAGACAAGGCGGCTTGCATTTGTCGTTCATTTTCGGCCCGAATCGCCGCATTGCTTGGAGACGTCATTCCGCCTGACAGAAACTCCGCAAGACATACCGATGTGTTTTGGCCTCTATGCGATTGATTGAGTGATACGTCCAGCGACGCGTCCCTCGCCTGAGTTTGCAGGTGTCGTCGATGAAGATCGACAAGGGTCTGCAAAATGATCGACCTCAACCAAACAACCGATGACACGTTTTCACTCTCGATGTAATGATTGAGTCTTGATTCTGCGGCAACAAATGCATCCTGTAGCACGTCATCCGGATCAATACGACTCCTTAATCGAACGTCCATTCGAAAGTAGACAAGGTGCCAAAACCTTGCGTGGTTGTGTTCAAATGCCGCGCTGAGCGCAGTGAGGTCGCCCGCAAGTATCTGCTCGCGGAGTCGACTGTCGGTTTGCTGGTTGGAGGTTGTGACCATTTTACTTGTGCTGTCGCCCTGAGATTTTGCATGAAATACGCACAAAAAATGGTACCCCAATCTCTTAGTCAACGCGATTACCGGCTTTCATCCGGCGAAAGGCCACGGATCACTAATGCCCCTCGTACTTGTACAAAGAAAATCAGAACTTCATGTGTAGATTCGCGCTGGCATTCCCGTTACTGAGCTCCGCGAAAAATTCAAGAAAATGCCCACAGGAGCGGTTCATGTCACTTCGACCACAGAAATTGCTGGTGTTTGCGTGCGTCAGTCTGTTTGCCCTGGTCGCAAACGCACAGCAACCTGATCATGTTTATTTCAACGGAAAATTCCTGACAGTAGACGCGGATTTCTCGACAGCCGAGGCGGTTGCGGTCTCTGACGGGCAGATCAGTGCCGTGGGCACCAATGCTGATATCCGCAACCTCGCCGGAAGTGAGACAACTCAGATCGATCTCGAAGGACGCACGGTGATTCCCGGTCTGATCGACAATCACATGCACTACATGCGAGGGGCATCGCGGTGGCGATTTGAAGCAAGAATCGATGGCGTAACGTCGCGCATAAAAGCTCTGGAGATCATCGGCAACAAAGCGAAGCAAGCCGGCCCGGGGAAATGGGTGTTCGTACTTGGTGGCTGGAGCGAACAGCAGTTTGCTGATGCTCCAGGCGGATTTACCATCGAGGAACTTGACGCTGCCGCCCCCGACAATCCCGTATTTACCCAGAAGTCATATAGCCGAACGTACATGAACAGCCTGGCTACAAAAGAGTTGTCTCAATCCAGAGGCACAGGTGGCGGCAACACAGTCGGCAACCGCTCAAATCGACAAGGGAACACAGGAAACTCAAGACGCAGCACAGGTCGCACGCAGGGAAACGGATCTCAGCAGGTACGAAGTTCATCTCGGCGATCCGGCGGCGCCAGGACTGTCATCAACCAAGCGACACGCTTCGTCCCAGCGCGCTCCGACGAACAACGGGTTGACGACGTGAGCTACTTCAACTCAGTCCTAAACCGCCACGGTCTTACGACGGTCTATGATGTCGGACGTGCATCGGACGGTAACTTCGATCCCGTTCAAACGCTCGCGAGCAACGGCCACCTTACTCTACGGGTTTTCCATTCCCTTCGATATCAAGCCAACAATCCACTGGAAGCCAACGAAGCTGTTCGGATGATCGAGTCTTCCAAGCCTCGCTCGGGTGATCATTGGTTCGGCCTGATCGGCATCGGCGAACACACATACAACCCCTTGCATGACAGCAGCATGCGACAAAGTTTCTACGGCGACGATGTATGGGCCCAGTTCGATAAGCTCGCGATCGCCGCGGCTGCGGGCGGATGGCACATTCACGAACATGCGCAGCGAGATTCGACTGCTGCGCGAATGCTGGACATCGCCGAACGCATTAACAAAGTCTATCCGATGAAAGATCTGCGTTGGACGATCGCCCACTGCGATCTGATCTCGCGCGAGAGTATCGAACGGGCGAAGAAACTCGGAATAACGCTGGCCATCCACAACAAGACCGCGAAACCTGCGGTGGACGATCGTGACTCGCCGCCTGTTTCGTGGATGGAGGAAAGTGGCATTGTGTGGGGGCTCGGCTCTGACTCGACCGTTGTTTCGACCATCAACCCGTTTCACAGCCTGTGGTGGGTGACCAGCGGAAAAGTCTTTCCGAACAAAGCATCGATTCGCACACCAGTCTCTCGCCAGGCTGCCCTGACCGCTCATACGCGAAGCAATGCTTTCCTGATGTTCAAAGAAAAGGAACTGGGAAGCCTCGAAGTCGGCAAGTGGGCCGACATGGTCGTTCTCGACCGTGACTACATGACGATCGCAGTTGATAAAATTCGCGACATCAAGCCGGTAAAGACCATCGTTGGTGGAAAGATCGTTTATGAGTCCACGTCGAGCGAACGATAGTCATGATTCAACGCTACAATCGCCCCCCCATGCAACCGGTGTTTTTGCTCCTGTCTGGTCGGCACGGGGTGAAACTTCGGCGGCGACGCAAACCGTCAATTTACGTTCGGTTTCCTGGCCGGAACGCTTCACGGGGGTCAGGCTGAGTCTTCGGTTTTCAGGTCTTAATTGAACTCGATGTCTTCGATAACCTGGCGATACTCTGTCGATTTCTCTAAACGTAGTTTAGCACGGCGAATCAGATTGGATGCACTGTCGGGGTGAGCTAAACCGAATCTCTTTGACAAGCTCGCAATCGTCTCGCCTGCCCAACGTCGACACAACAAGGCAGCAATTTCACGTCCCGCTGCCACACTTCGGAAGCCAATGTACTCGCTGGAGCAGACCCCGTGGTAGAATGCCGTCTCCTCGATGATCTGCTCTGCTGTCGCGGCTTTGAGTCGGCGACTTGTCCGCTGTCGCTTTTGATCGTCGTCCGACTGCGCCAGTACGATCGCCTTCTTTAAGAATGACTCGCTGCCAGACACCCAGCACTGATCGCCGACATGAACGAATTATCAGGATCGATGCGTCCTGCCTTGACGTATCATCGATAAGCGGCGGCAGGGCCGCCACGAGTACCAACATTCGTCGTGATCTCGTTTTGAACTGGATGTACGGCGCTGAGTCGAACCGACGTTTCTTGTCCGCGCGTCGCGATGTGTTCCTCAATGAAGTCGTGATCAGACATTGATATCCCACTCTGTCTGTACTCGAGCCCGGATGACATGCGAGGCACCTCGCTTGGGGCTATGTGCTTTCGCCGCTCTGGGGTTGAAGTCCGGGAATCAAATGATCCCCCGTTCTCTAAGCGGCAATCACGGGCAGTCTCATCGCTCTGGACTTTCACCGGGGCGATAATCCAGTTCCAGCTCCAGAATCACGCCATCGTCGAGCAGCTCGACTTCGACTCGCCAGTCACCTGACCATGCCCTAACGTCATAGGCCTTTCGTCCCTGCACAGTCGCAGCCTTCACGCGAGTGAAATCCACAAAGGTGGCACCGTATGTCTCAGCGGCCTGCCTGGCACCTTCGACAACTGCGTTCGGAACGTCGCGCGGGTCGATCAGATGTTTGCCCTTGAGTGACCGATACGCGCTGCGTGTCTCCAGTTGAATCTGGAAGCGGTAAATGTGTCGACCGGCTCCAAATCCTCGCAGTTTTACCTTGAGCTGAATCGGCTGCCCATCGGCGTCTCCTTCCAAACGGAATCTGTCAGGCTTCGTCACCACACGCTCGACAATGAAACTGGGAACGCGGCTTTGGACTTCGTCACGAACCAGGTCCGGAACTTCGTCGAATTGGATTTCCCGCGGCCGCTGTCGACGGTGGCTCAACCACGTGGCGACAGCGATCACGAGAAAAAGGCAACCAACGTAGAGAAACGGACTCATCGGTCATCATCCAATCGGTCATTAACCTGGCAGCCTCAAAGAAGCCTGCAGTCAGTTTTGCGTCCCGCGAGTGACATCGTCCAACGGCACATTCAGAAAGCGGCTCAGTGTCAGTCCCGTTTCCGAGGCGGCCTGTCTTTCGGCATCGTGTGAGATGTTGATTCGGGGAAATCCGGGATCAGTCATCACAAGATTCAGTTGGACTGTTGAGTAGCTTGTGCCCCGCGGACGGTGCCGTGTGCGGCTTCCCTTTTGAATCGACTGACCGGGAATGAGTTGAAGTAACTTCACGTCTTCCAGCAGCAGTACACGTTTCTTCCAGCAGTTGGCAATCCGCAGTCGACCGGCCTGGCGGTCAAAGGTGAATGTTCTCGGCAGCAGAAGTAGCGCGAGCCCGACGATGACGAACGGAACAGGCAAAGCGAACGGGAATCCAATCTCGATGAGCGTGGTGTCCTCGCTAAAGTCATAGATGCTCGGCGTCAGAAACCAGAACGCCGTCAGCAGGCTGTACCACAGCACTGGAAGGCCGAGGAATGCCAATGGAAACATTCGGTCGCGAAGTGTCGGTCCAATCTTTAGAACGTCTTCGGTGTGTACTTTGACTTCTTTCGTCTGATAGCTGGCTGCAGCAACGTTCAGAGTTTCATCCACAGCCTGGCCGCGACCAAACGCCTCTCCCTCTAACGCATGCTCAAAATAGCGAAAGATGAACACACCAAAGAACGACGACAGGAAGACCGGCCAGGCGACGTACCAGCAGATGCGAAGGGACTGCATCGCCAGAACGACCACATCATTTGCGACGTTTTCACTGATAAGCAGCTTGAGCAGCCAGTCAATGATCCTGATTAGAAGCGGCCCCAGGAGTGAATGCACGACGAGCAACAGCATTCCGATCAGAACCCCAAGTACACACCACGCCTGTCCCTTTTTGTGGATAGGCCCTTTGAACAGCTCATCCAGACCTGTTCGCTGTAGCCACGACATGCCGACAATTCGGCGTGCTTCAGATTGCTGTTCACGTCTGGCGCTACGTTCCTCAAGCTGCTCGCGCTTCTTCGCCGCACGCTGCAGTCGGTCGCGTTTCTCGTTCTTTTTCTTACGACGACTCATACAATGACTAAATCAGGTCGCTGGCAGCCTGTTGAAAATACGGCCCTGGGAGTCTGACGCGTCAGGCGTCAGTGAGGACCAGAAGTCAGCGGCAACAGTGAAACAGGAACGCGTGGATGTTATGTTGACATGATTCGTAGCGAAACTCGTCAAGAGTTTCGCCCACGGAAGGACGCCGAAAGTCTTGACGACTTTCGCTACTTTTTATCGTAATACGGCAGTGGTTGTTACAGGTTATGCCGAGTCGCTCGCAGTCTCGTCGGGGCACCTTGCAAGACGGATGTTGCCAGCGTCAGTCGGCAATCACCAGACGCACGGTTCCCAGCAACCGGTCATCCCAGAACACGCTGACCGTGTCGGGAGACGCAGCCAGTTCGTCGATCCACTGTTCCAGACGAGGTCGGTCGAATTCACCGATCAGGTCCGTCACCGAATAGGCCAGCACGACGAGGCATGAACCATCCGGATCGTTCGGTTCATGGCCCAGCGGTGTCAGTCGAGTTTCTCGACCGCTGAACCCGAGGCGCAGATGTTGCAGAAGTGCGTCCGTAAGGTGATCCGGCGATTCTCCGGGTGAAGCTGAGACAATCAGGTCCACATTTCCGCGCAGGTCATCCTGCGTGAAGAGGTGTGCCGCCGTGAATGTCAGAGTTTCCTCGACGTCATGAACAACGACTTTCGCCGTCGCATCAATTTCGAGGTCGAGGTGCGCGGTTTACGAGGTCTCTTCTGGTGAGGCCGCAGCCTGGGCAGATGCCTCAGCCCAATGATCCGTCCGCCCCGTGAGTTCTTCTTCAAACCGAGGACCGTGTAGCTTGACCGCAAAGTCCTGAGCCGACTAGATGAACCAGCCCGTCACGAACCAGACCCCGGCGGCAAGAACAAGTCCGAACACTGAACAGACCGCGGCGATTCCCACCGCAGCCGGAACACCAACGTCGGCCGCCTGATTGAACGCCACGACGATCCCCGCCACAGAGAAAACGACTCCGGCCGCAGCGAACACGACGCGTGTCGCGTTCAGGCGTCGGATCCCGCTCTTCACTTTCTCAACTCGAATGTCCATCGCCTACTCTCCGTTGAGGTCCCCGAAACCGCTCCCGAGCGCGATGTACCTAGAGCAATGCCTGCTGCTCGACATCCGGTTCATCAAGCCGCCCCTCAAGACAGAGGGCTTCACAGGGGCAGGCTGGGTTTTCGGTTTTCCGGTCTAAACCGTGTTCAATATTGTATGAGCTAAACCCCACCTCTTCTCCATCGCTAAGATGGTCGCCCGTTTGAACTGACTTAGTTGGGGTTCACGGTTTGGGGAACTCGCTCGCGCCAAACGAAAACACCCCGCCACAGGCGTGAGCAGCGTTTCGCCAATTGCCTGCAATTGCGTTCACAAGGAATCACGATCCGACACCGAACCTACGAGTGGCTGACAGACGAAAACCCGACTCAACTATTTGCCCAGGCGTTCGGGCTTGCAGACCAGTTTCTTCTCGTTTGATGTGCGACCACATTTGGTGCAAACGTGCGTCGGGTCGCAGACAAACTTCTTGTAAGTCTTGAAGTCAGACTTCAACAACTTCTTCAGTTCGCAAAGCGTTCTGGCCATTGGACGACTCATCCGAAATACGAGCAAAACCATGCTGAGCGTGACTTCCGTGCCCCGCCTTCCAGCAGTCTGTGAGCATCAAGAGCAACTATCGCCGCCAAAACGGCCAGTACGCAACTGAGACTCAGTCGCAACACGATACGAAAGTCGACAAGAATGTCAACGCAATTGAATGAAACAAGCAGCCTGAGCCTCTGAATCCCAAACTTCTGCCAACTCATGAAGAATCAGCCGATGACTGACGACTCCTCAACTTCCATCGGCCAGCAACAACAAAGCGATACCTGATCGACCAAGTCTAGGAGTTGTCTTTCAAGTCTCCGATCGCAGCGACAATCTTTGGCTCGCCGCTGCTATCCAGATCAGAAACCGTGAATGGGCCAATCTGTTTTGATTCCGGAGCCGCGAACAGCAGCTGTGGCGATCCGAATTCGGGCTTGCCTGGAGCAGGCTCCATATATGGGGAGGGCATTCCTGACATCCAGTTCTCCCGCGCCCTATATGCACCACTGTGTTCGGTGTTGGCTCGTTGTTCACAAGTCAATGTTCGTTAGGCTGGAGAATTCTCAATCATAGTGCGTCAATCGAATCTCAGTCGGTCGGAAGTCCGCAAGCGCCCATCTGCCACAACTGGCGATTGTTAGAAATCGATCTGCCATTGCAGTAGCCTGCTCGCGACAATCAGACAACTTCATTCCCTGGCACACACTTCCTTCCAGAGTCACATCATGAAACGACGAGAATTCCTGGCCACAACGGCCGCGACAGCCGCGATGATCTCTCGCCCTCAGTCAATTTTTGCCCTTGAGTCCGACAATATGTACCGCAAGGAAATTGGCATTCAGCTTTACACGCTGCGGAACGAGATCAACAAAGACGTCAAAGCGACGATCAAAGCAGTGGCGGATGCCGGCTACAAACAGGTTGAGTGTTACGGCTTCCCCAACGCCGACAAGATGATCGCCGCCGCTCGTGAGAACGGGCTGGCCATCAACTCAACGCACTTCGACTGGGACTCAGTCGTCAATCCGGATCAAAAGGGAGTCCGTCCCTTCAGCGAAGTCCTCGACAAGGCCAACGACGCCGGCATCAAACATCTGGTCGTCCCGTATCTGGCGGACAAGAATCGAAAAACTCTGGACGACTACAAGCTGGTCTGCGAACGCTGCAACAAGGGAGCAGAGCAAGCGAAGAAGGCGGGCATCCAGCTTTCTTACCACAACCATTCCTTCGAGTTCCAACCGCTCGAAGGCGGCGTCACCGGTTACGAGACCATGATCAAAGAGTTCTCGCCGGACATGCACTTTGAAGTCGACGTCTTCTGGATTCAGCTCGGCGGTAAAGACCCCGGTCGATATGATCCGACAACTGAAGGGCCGAGTCTCCCAACTGCATCTCAAAGATTTGAATAAGTCGATCAAAGCACCGATGTTTTCTGGAGTCCCGAAGGAAGCATTCGAGGAGCTCGGAGACGGCGTGATCGGCATGGAGCCAATCATCAAAGCTGCTGAAGAAGCCGGAGTAAAAATCTGCCACGTCGAGCAGGATCATTCGCCGCATCCCATCAAGAGTATCCAGCAAAGCATCTCTCACTTGAAAACGCTTTGAGAGGACGTTGCGAGTTCAGCGGCCCGCGCGAAACTCCGACGAGCCATCACTGTCCACGTCGCCAACCGTGAACATGCCGATCTGTTTGTAAGGCAAAGCGGAAAGCGGTCACTGAATTCCAAATTTCTGACAGCCGATCGCCGAACAACCGAGAACTGACCGACTCCTCAACTTCGATCTGCCAAGGACGACAAAGCGATACCTGGTCGACCAGGTCCTGGAGTTGTCTTTCAAGTCTCCGATCGCTGCGACAATCTTTGGCTCGCCGTCGCCATCCAGATTGAAAACCGTGAATGGGCCAATCTGTTTTGATTCTGGCGCTGCAAACAGCGGCTGTGGCGATCCGAATTCGGGATTGCCTGGAAGCCCATCGTTGGAGAGCCACTGCAGACTCCACAGGTGGGGAGGACATTCCTTATATCCGATTCTCCCCGTGCCCTATATGTGCCCCGGACTTTGGATACGGCCATCGGTGCTGCCTCATATTGACGAGCAAATCGAGGTCTCCGTCATTGTCCCAGTCGGCGACTTCGACCCAATCCACAGACGGTTGCTCGACAATAATTCTGTTCGTCCCGATCAGCACTCCGAGCTTCTTTCGAATCGGCCCGCCCTTTTCAGTCTTCGGCTTCAATGCTGCCAGTTCTGGAATTTCGAGCTTCTTGAATTCCGGCTTCCAGGCTGTGCTGTCTTTCTCGCTGTAGTAGGACTCTGATTCAACGTGTTCGTCAATCACGGGCAGGCTCAAAAGAGATTTCGCAATGTCGGGACTGCCGTACAGAATGTAAAAATCCCGGTGCCCTTTGTAGGCCATCAGAATGTCCTGATGCCCGTCCTGATTCCAATCGACGATGATCGGTCGAGTCGTACCGCGCATCATTCTGAAAGCCGAGAACTTGTCCTCAGACTGTTCTCGGTGAAAATCGACACGTCGGCGGCCGTCGAACAATCCTTCCTTCCGGCCTCGGAAGAAATGAAACGCCAGCGGATCGCAACAATTCGAGCCAGCGACCATGTCCGTGACGCCGTCTCCATCGAAATCCCCGAACCGAGGATCAAAGGAACGCTTGCTTCAGCCAACCGGAATTCGTGCTGAGGGAATTCGGTCGTCGAGCCAGAATCCGTTCTTGAATGATGTCGACGCACCTGCTCCAGCATTCGAGTAGACACGCAGGCGACCGCTGGGGTCCTGGCCTTTCACGCGAGGGATGTCGTGTCCGACGACGAAGTCAATCCCTTCCCCACCGGAGATTCGGCCGAGTTGCGGATTGCGAGCTCCCGCCGGCATGCTTCCCGGTCGTACTTCGCGTTGAATCCGAAGCAACGACGAGTCTGAATTCGTCACAGAGTTCCACCCATCCGAAGCAGCATCCCAACCGTCGTCTCGGGCAGCGACGAAGAACGCGATGACCGCCAGCTCGACGACTGCGGCAATCAAAACTGAGCATTTCAATTGAGTATCTCCCTTGGAGTATTTCGGACGTCTCGGCGGCATACGCCTCGAACATCGAATTCGCTGGTTCCATTTTCGAACGGCTCAGCAGACTGCCAGAATCGAAACGGGAACGGATGCAGAATTCTGACGCAGGTCTCTGGCCGCACAATTCTCAGATCTTTTTTATGAACGCGCTCATTTTCTCATTGACAGACAACCAACTCGCCAACATTATATGATCACGTTCACATTAAAGGAGTCGAGCAGTGCGAGTGTCAGCCAAAACAAAAGAAGCAACCCGGCAGAAAGTTCTGCAGGTTTCGCAGGACCTGTTCAACTCGGAGGGATTCCGCGAGACGACCAGTCGCGACCTGGCCAAGGCTGCCGGTATCGCCGCCGGAACGATTTTCAACTACTTCCCAACGAAAGAAGCCATCGTTCTTCAGCTCGTCTGCGACGCTCTTGAAAACGCTGAAGCAACCTTCAATCGAAGAGTTCGTCCGGAATCGACACTCGAAGAGGACCTCTTCCTTTACGTGTCGACGGGGCTCAGACAACTCCAGCCGATGCGAGGGTTCGTCGGACCGGCATTTGAAACACACCTTGGCCCGGCATGCGGCGGAGACGCCAACGAACTCGGCGACCGCATCCGCACCTCGCACGTTGAAATGGTGTCCGGTCTGCTGAGCAAGCATGGGCACGACGAACCGCCGACAGCCGTGCATCTGCAGATGTACTGGCTGCTTTACACCGGCGTGCTCGCCTTCTGGGCCAAAGATCAATCACGCAAACAGGAAGACACGCTCGCGCTGCTGGATCAGTCAATCAAAATGTTCGTCAACTGGTACCTCGCCGGTTGACGCAGGGTCAACGATCTTCAAATTAGGGAGAACTCCAATGGCTGTAAATGTTGCGGAACTCATCGATGCACTGCCCGAGGTCGACCAGGACGAAGCCACTCCATCCGGCGGAGTCGTCACCGAAGCCCTGGCAACCATCCTTTCAGATCGCCCCGTGCCGACCGGCTCGATGCGACGCCTCTCACTCCTTGGCGGGTTACAGGCGAAGATCGCCGTGGCGTACGGCTTCCACTGGCTTCGGGGGTGGTTTCAAGACGCCGACCAGCGTGAACGTGACCTGAAAGAGACGCACTTCAAGACCGCGTTGAAAATGCTCGATTCAATGGGCTACCTTCGCGGAGCCGTCATGAAGGTCGGTCAAACGCTGGCGAACTTTCCGGACGTCGCCCCGGACGGTCTCGTTCAGACGCTGGACAAGTTGCATTTCCAGGCACAGCCCATGCACTTTTCGCTGCTACGCGAAACGGTCATCAACGAACTCGGCGACGAGCCTCACAACCTGTTTGCCGAATTCGACGAAACGGCATTTGCGGCGGCATCGCTGGGACAGGTTCATCGAGCAAGACTGAAAACCGGTCAGCAGGTCGCGGTCAAGATTCAGTACCCGGGAATCGCCCGCACGATTCGGTCAGACTTTCGAAATCTGGTTCCGCTGCTGCTTCCGAGTCGTCTCACCGGTGACTGGCAGAACCTCAAGGACCAGGTCGAGTTCGCACGCCGCGGAATCGAAATGGAAACCGACTACACGCGCGAAGCCGAGACACAAATGCGAGTTCGCCGGCTCTTCTTCGAGGAAGACGGCATTGTCGTGCCGCAGGTTTATCCGGAATTCTCGACAGATCGAATCATCACGATGGACTATCTGGAAGGCGACCATCTCGATGCACTGCTCGCGAAGAATCCTTCACAGGACGAACGCAACGACTACGCCCTCAAGCTGACTCGAGCGGGGTCTCGAATGGTCTACCACGGCAGAATGAACAACGTCGACGTGCATGCGGGGAACTACCTGTTCATGCCAGACGGTCGACTCGGCCTGATCGACTTCGGATGCGTCATCCGCATCGAAAGTGACGCCATGTGGGAATTATACGGCCGGCTGCATCGAGCAATGATGACGGGAGAGGATTCATCAATCCGCGAGGTGATGATGGAATGGCAGCAGCTAACCGACTCCCCGTCTGACGCGGAGCATTTACGGTTGAGCACCGAATTCGGCAAGCTGGTCTGGAAACCGTATTACTCGCCCGGCCCGTTCGACTACGGCGACCGCGAATACCTTCAGCGCGGCATCGACCTGATGGCCGAACACATGAAGAATCGCTGCACACGATCTCATCCCACAAATCTAATGCAAGCTCGCTGGCACGTCGGCTGGTGGATGATGTTTTACCGACTGGGAGCGATCATCGACCCAGCCCCAATCGTCAACGAAGAAACAACCGTCACCGGCTGGGAAGGTTGTTAAACAACCTTCACCGTACAAAACGTTCTGAAGCCCCGCTGTGCGATCGTGAAAATGCAGTATGGATGTCGTGTACTGAGAAACCAACTATCCTGAGTATTCCAGAGCAAACTCACCAGGAACCAGTTGGGGGCCATCGATGTACTATGTCAGTTTGATCCTTGCGATCGCTGCCGCTTTTCTGGCTGGCCGATTCTGCGTGAGTATCGCCGCAAAAATCGATCGACGCTGGCTCCGTCGGCTTGTCTTCTGGTTGGTAGTCTTCCCAGGTGTCTCAGCCTTTTGCCTCTACACCATGGCGTCGTTTGGCGACGACATGGTCCTGGTGAGATGGCCAAGACTCTTTCTTGGGGCATTCATGCCGACGACTGTCTTCGCGTTCACGTTCACGATCTCGGCATTTCGTGGGTTCAAAGTCAATCCCGATACTCAAACGAGAAGAGCCTGTCGATGGCATGACAACCAGCGTTTAGTCGTGTGCACAATAGCCTTAGGGGCCAGCCTGATTGCCTACGACTGGCAACTTAAGAACGACTTGATTCACCTTAAAGAAACAACTCTCGCCGAGTGGCGAAATACGCCGCAAGAGATGATTCCCGATGATCAGAACGCGGCGACAGAATATCTATCGCTCAGCGAATTTCGCGAAACTCTGGATGCATGGGATACCAAGGCACAGGAACGATTCGGCACAGGAGGATTCGGAACGGATATCGATGATCCCCTCTTCTTCAACACCATTCCCAATCCGGAAAGCGTCAAGGGTGAATCCGTTCTAACACCCGAGACGTTGTATGTTGAGACGGACTTTTCTGATGATTGGTTTAACGGCTTGCAGGAGTGCGAAGAAGCATTCCTGCGACTCCGGGACGGTGCTGCTAAACCGCGTCTTACTATCATTAGATCGCTTGGCGGATTCACATCTGAAGTGCAACGGATCAGAACTCAGCTCTGGTTCGGACGGGATGGGCTTCGAGGCGGTTTACTGCTGGAAAGTGAACACCGCAGGGAGTTGGATAGTTGTGCGAACAATGCACTATTCAACGGAGAACCTGCGATGCCGTACCACCAGCTTACTCTTGAAGAACGCGAAGTCATCTCTCAGTTACATTATTCGGGCACTGGTCCGACAAAGATCGCTCAGCACTTGAATCGTTCTCCGTCGACCATCAGTCGCGAACTGTCTCGCAACAGGGATTCGGAAGGCTATCGAGCCGTGGCCGCTCAGGAACGAACTGCCCGACGTCGTCGCGAGCGTCCGCTCATCCGGAAGATGGACGATCCTTTCATCAACGAGTCAGTCCGTAGCGGATTGTCTCAGGAGTGGTCACCGGAAGAAATCGCTGGCCGGATGAAGCGAGATTACCGCCGGACACAATCGAGACGAGTGTCGTATCAGACGATCTACCGCTGGCTGGAGACCTGCGAATACCGCAGCCATTTCCGCTCGTTCCTGCGTCACGGTCGTTATCGCAAACGTCGGGGCATTGACGGACGAGGCCGCATCAGAAACCGCGTCAGCATCGAGCAGCGTCCGGCAAAAGTCGATTCACGCCGCCGCTTCGGTGACTGGGAGGGCGACACGGTTCACGGTGCAGATCACTCCGGCATGATCATGACCTGTGTGGAACGCAAGAGCGGATTTTTGATCACAGCAAAGATGAAAAACGGCACCAGCGCCCGGCTGAACGCTGCCAAAGAACGAGCGTTCCGCATCATCCCGCCAACGCTGCGTCAGACACTGACCGTCGACAACGGCAAGGAATTCTCCGGCCATGAACAACTGAGCAAGCGTCTGCAGATCGCCATCTACTTTGCACACGCCTACTCCTCGAACGAGCGAGCAACAAACGAAAACACCAACGGCCTGCTGCGTCAGTACTTCCCGAAGAAGACCGACTTCCGAGACATCTCACACAACGCCCTTGCACACGTCACGAACCGGCTCAACAATCGACCTCGAAAGAGACTCAACTATCTCACTCCACTCGAAGTTCTCACAAAAGCCGGCTTTGCACTTCAGATGTGAATCCGCCCTTGATAATCCAAATAATGAAAAACTCAACTCCCAGTTCGACCTACTTGCAAGTACTCTCAAACTGTTTCAGCTAAAACTGCTTACCGTCGCTTCACGCGGCAAGCTGCAACAAGCCTACAACGATGTAGATGTCCTTCTAACCATCGCGCGCCACTTCGACAGTGACATTGAAATCGAAGGGCAACGGTTTGGGAATTTCGCAAGGTCACTTGCCATTGATGCGATTGAGCACATCCTATATCTCGCCCCAAAACCACCGGCAACGTTCCTCAAACCTCTTATCGAGAATAAACATAACCCACGATATCGACTTCCTGAATCGATGAAGTGGGGAACCGCCCGGTTCATTACCCAAATGTGCGACACACACCTGGGACTGATGAAACCAGAAGAGTTTGACCTGCCCTGGAATTTCAACGTCATGGCCCGCTTCCCTTCGTTCCTGCCATCCCGATTAGCAATGGCAGGTGATGACATGGCTTTGGCTCAAGCTCGGTCAGTTATCTACCAAAAGTTTGCCGACGGCTGGGCCGATCGCAGGATGACAGGCGATAAACTCATCGAAGAGTTAGGAGCTCATTGGCCACCACTATTCGTCGCTGGTGACGATACCCGTGACACTCAACTGATTTCAGCAAATATTCGTTACGATTCTCAGCAAAGCATCAATCTGACCGTCGCGGCGGCCCTCTATCAAATAAAGACAGAGGAGTACCCCGCCAACGTAGAGCAGCTTATACCAGAGTTTCTGTCAGCAGTTCCGGTCTCAATACGAGACGGAGAGGATTTCAGCCTCCACCCATTTAATAGTGGATTGATCATCTCCGCCCCGTACGATTTCGATTTAGCGGTCAAGATCGTCTCTAACCGCGATTCCACACGGTTCGCAGAAGACTTGCGTTACGGCTCGACACTCCTCGGACCAGCGTACCGACTCGCACATATCCGTGAACCTGATACATCACCTGAGGTCGAACGACCCAATTGAACTCGAACCAAGTCACCCTACACGCGGAATATCTCGTTCAGGTCGCCGGTGCTGTCGCCGAACTTTTCGGTCGGGACGCCGACTGCGTTCATCATCGAGACGAACATGTTGGACAAACGAGTCTTGTTCTCGTCGAACTTGCGAAACTGGCCGTGGCTGATGCCGAGTTTGCCGCCGCCCGCCAAGATCAGCGGATAGTTCCTGGCCAGGTGAGTCGTGCTGGTTCCGCAGCCGTACATGATGACCGTGCGGTCGAGGACTGAGACGTCGCCTTCCTGAGCGTTTTTCAAGCGGTCGAGGAAGTAAGCAAAGTTCTGATTCATGAACTGATCCCACACTCCCCAGTCTTTGAAGTCGCCGCCTTTGCGGTGACTCAACGAGTGGTGAGTTTGCAAGCCGAGTGCTTCGGGAAAATGGTCCGTCTTTGAGCCGCCGCCTTCGATGCCCAGCATGTGAGTGATGACTCGCGTGGTGTCAGTCTGAAAAGCGTGAAACATCAGGTCGTAGGTTGCTCGAACGTAGTCTTCCATCGTGCTACTGGTTGCGTCGATGCTGATTGATGCTTCATCCACCTCGGCCTTCGGCTTCGTCAGCCAACTTTCCATCCGTTGAATCCGCCGCTCGTAATCACGCATCGACGTCAGGTATTCGTCAAGCTTCTGCCGATCACGCGAATTCAGTTTATTCTTCAAAGATCGCGAATCCTCAAGGACTCGATCCAGCATGCTCTTCTTCAGGACAAGTTCCTGACGAGCGTCCTTCAGGCTGGTCGAATCCTTGCCGAACATCAGATTGAAACTGCGGCGGATGCTGTCTTCAGCGGGAATCGGTTGCCCGTTCTTCGTGAACGAAAGAGTGTGCGTGCGGCCGGATGTTCCGACTCCGCCGCCGCACGAAAGAGCGAGGGACTTCAGACGCGTCTCTTCCCCAATTTGATCGGCAATGACCTGGTCCATCGAAACCGTATTACTATACGCGTTGGGGTCGACCGCCCCGGCTGTCAGGAAGATGTCTGAAACTCCGTGCCCCGCCATCTTTCGACCAGTCGGGTGAGACAAACCGGACAGAAACGTGATGTCTCCGCGATGCTTCTCCAGCGACGCCGTCGATTTATTAAGTTTGTAGTCGCTGCCTTCGCCGTCGGGGAACCAGTGCCAGTCGTCGTGGTGCTCGTTCGATTCCGGAGGCAATGCGACGCCGTTCGGAAAGAACATGCAGCAGACACGTTTCGGCAGATCTGTTTCCGATTTCGCATCACTCCCTGCCGACATCCCCTCCAGAAACGGCAAGCCAAGGGCGATCCCACCTGTTCCTCGTAGAACGTCTCGACGATTCAGATGCCACGATTTTTCGGCCGGCATTGGAGTCCCTTATTTGTCTGTAATTCAGCGTGTGTACTTTTGAAAACGCAATTGACGAAAGAGGGCTGTAGCTGGACTCGCAAGAGTTCAGTTTCTTCGTCCCGAAGTCTTGCGACTCCGGCTACCCTAAGACCAGCTCTGACACGGCACTACTTTGTCAGAAACGCCTCGCTTAACGCAATCCCTTCGAGCAGCGAGCTGACTCGATAGTCAGAGTCCTCGAATCGTGCGGCCAATTCGTTGACCATTTCTGTATCGGAAAATTCAAGCTGACGCCCCAAGGCATAACTTGCCATCCGCCGAGACAGCGCGAGGGCCAGTTCAGTCGATCGGTTTCTGACGAGGTAATCCTGAAGTTCGCTCATTCCACTAACGGTTGTGCCGTCGGGCAACGTGCTCGTGGCGTCAAATACGACAGCCTCGCGTTTCCTGCTGTTAGGAAGTGCCGTCCGCCAGCGTCCGGTCGCGTCGTAATTTTCGAAGGCGACTCCCCACGGATCGATCCTGTCGTGACATCGAGCACAAGCCGGTGCTTCACGATGCAGCTCAATCTGCTCTTTCAGAGTCAAGCTGCTAAGTTCCGGATCGGACTTGTCCAGCGGTGGTGCTCCAGGCGGTGGCGGAGGCGGCGGATCGGCGAAGAGACGTTTCCGCAACCAGACTCCGCGGTAAATTGGATTCGAATCAGTGCCGTCGCTACCGATGATCGAAATGCTTCCGTGAGTCAGAACGCCACCGCGATGCTGGTCTGATGCGATCGGTACGGGCCGGAAGTGCGAACCGTGGACTCCGTCAATTCCGTAATGAGCGGCCACGACCTGATTCAACATCGCGAAATCTGAATTGATAAAATTCCGGCAGCTCAAATCTTCCATGAAGATATGTGAAGCAAACGCCATCGATTCTGCTTTGAGGTTTTCTCTGATCTCGTCAGAGAAATCCGGATGAGCGGACGGGCTGACAGCGACATGATCGATCGCGGAAAGTCCCAGCCACTGGCTGCTGAAGTGCTTCGCAAATCTCTCGAATTTCTGATCCTTCCGCATTCTTTTGACCTGAGCCACAAGGACGTCCCGTTTCAACAAATTGCCAGACTCAGCCAGTCCGAGCAATTCATCATCCGGCATACTTGCCCACAGAAAGTACGAAAGTCGAGTCGCCAGCTCATAAGTGTTGAGTTCTCTCGCCGTATCCGACGCCCCGGAAGGCTCGATCAAATAGATAAACTTCGGAGAGACCAGCGTCATCGCCATCGTCTTCCGCATCGCCGCTTTGAAATCAGTAGTCAGCTCTCGAAACGTGCGAAACGAATCAACCGCCTGAGCGATCTCAGACTCCGAGACCTCTCGTCGGTAAGCACGTTTAAGAAACCTAGCCAGGACTTCGCGTGAGTAGGCGGATTCGTTGTCGCTGTTCGGCGATGGCGGCAACAGATTCTTTGCGGTTTGGCTCGGATAGCCTTCCAGCAACGGGCCTTCGAGGCCCACCGAAAGAACTTCGAGCAACGGTTCGTCAACTTCTTCAATTGGCGTATCAACTGAAACATCCGCCTGAGGCACAGCCGTGTTCCACAGCCAGACCGACAAATGAGTGACATTATGACTTCCGCTGCCGTTGTAGTAGCCGTCCTTTTTACCGAGTGGAAAGTCTTCAATGTTGCCGGTGAATTCGACGGTCTGCGGCTCAGCTCTGGCCTCAAGCATTTTCCGACCCATGACCTTCTTTGGATCGTAGTCTCCGGACGCTCGATGACCGACCTGAATCATCAACTCAGGAAGTCGCCCGTCGGACGCCGCCTTCGCCACAACTTCAACCTTGATCCGAAACCGTCCCGCAAACGGCCGCTCGTCGAACGTGACTTTACGCGGCAAATCATGAACAAACGAGCTCTTCTTCATCCCCGGACTTGGAGAAATGAACCGTGGCTTCGGCGGTTGCTTCGACTTGTCTGCCTTCTTTGACTTGTCAGCTTTCTTCGGCTTTTGAACTCGTTGCCCACGGACCTTCGTCACGGATATCGCCGTGCTGACTTTTTTGAAAACCTTCTCAGGGCCATCCGGAATTGCTTCTTCCAGAGCCGCTTCAGCAACGGTCAGATAACTCTCCATCTGCACCGGAGACATCCCCAGCAGACTGGCGTTTGTCATCAGACCATCGTCACCCGAGAGATCGCCCGGAATCCTGTCCGTATAATCCAGTGAAATTCCGAGCAAATCTTCCAGCGTGTACTGATACTCGTAGCGACTCATCCGTCGCATCAGTTGTCGCCCGCCCGTGCTGTTTCGCCGGGCCGCCGCCTTCTTAAGTTCTGATTCGAGCCACGTCGTGGCGCGAGTCAGTTCTTGTCGAGAAAGCTGCGGTTCACCTTCGGGTGGCATCTCACCTTCGTTGAGCTGATTCAACACTTCATGCCAGAAGTCAGCATCCTTCCCGTTTATCAGGTCGGGATTGAGCTGGTCGATTCGCAAATCGCCTTCCTGCAAATCCGCCCCGTGACACCGCAGACAATACTTCGCGATGATCGGCTTCAACTCTCGTTCGAAAAATTCCTGCTGCGCATCCGCGGCGCATCCCACTCCGACAGCCTGACAGACAAAAAGTCCGACAAGAACAGAGCGTCTAAGAACGACGGTCAAGTTTCCAACAAACGTCACTTGATGATTTCCTGATCAACGGAATTCGGAATATTACACGGCAATATCGCAAAGAGGCACAACCGCAACCACACAAAGGCGCTAAGACGCAAAGTTCGGCACGAGACTCTTTGCGTCTTAGCGCCTTTGCGTGACAATTTATGAGCGTGTGGCAGTCTGACCGAACAAGAATTTAACGCGTCTTCATCTACACCGTCGCACAGAACCAATGGTCTTTCAACATCCGGCAGAAACTCGCCGATGCAGTGCTCGCAACCGTTCGGCCAGACGAACATCTTTCGGCCGGCCGGATTCAATCAGGTGATCGGCCAGCGGTGGGATATTCAGCACATCGCATTCCATGCCGAGCGCCACCAGGCGAGTCGTTTGCTTTCGAAGTGCCTGGTAAGTGCCTCCGCCGGATAGTTCAGCGATGAGATCCAGTTCCCCGAGATCCGTCACCGTAATCAGGCTGTAACTGTCTCGAAGAACGGACGTGTTCCACGGAACGTCCTGACCGGGTTCGAGCCCTCGCGGGTACGGATTCAGCGGCGTCAACGCGTCGACGATCTTTCGATAGTTCGCACGAGAGCGGCGGTACACAATGTCCAGGTCGTTGATCTTTTTCCGCAGGCCATGAGCCTTCGCCGCAACGCCGCCGCAAACGAAGAATTCCACGTCTGCATCGATCAGCGTCTTCAGAAGCTGTCGGGCAAGTTCTTCGTTCTTCGGAAGCGGCATGATCTTCGATATTAGCTTGATTAAGAGTGGTAACCCAACGCGTCAGCGAGGGACGTGAGGCGTGCAAATCCCTTGCGACAATTTGTATCCGTCAATCGACGACGTTCTCAGCCGCTCGCACACGTCGCCATTCGAAACGAGTTTCTGACGGCTCCTCGATCAGAATCATACGCTCGCTCGTCACTTCGATGATTCGTTGCGTCGAAGAATCTCCGTGCAGACTGAGGACCAGTTGCACTTTACCCTCTGGTTCGCCGCCCGTCGCTTTCATCGTGACTTTCCCATCGGTGACGGTCCACTCCTCAGAAAACGTCAGCTTCTCCGCAAACAGAGTTGCCGCCAGGCCATCGAGTTCCACGACCATTGTGCCCGTTCCGTCGGCGTTGAGCGTCAGCGTTCGATGCCCTTTGTAATCGTCTTCCCACGTCCCGAGCATTCGCTGACTGAACTCCGCCCCTGGAGAACTGGCAGCGTCACCTGAGACTCCTCGTCCGTCCGTAGCGTTATCGTCCGAAGCAATCTCTGCGGTACGCTCTTTCCCTGATTCATCGGCACCAGCCGACTTTACGCCCAGAGATTCCGAGACCTCTGATTCTTCGATATTGCTCGAAGTTTGAGTAGAAGACGCGGCATCCGATATACCAGATCCCAAGGGTGCGTCCACCTGCGTTGATCCGCCACTTACTATTGGCGTGGTGACCGCACGTTGCATTCGGATCAGCCAAGCTCCAGCCAGAAGGGCGGCAACAATCGCCCCAAATGCAAAGGGCAGCCGACGTCGTTTCGACTCGGGCTGAGAATTCGTTGACTCCATATCAGTTTCCAATCTGAGTGTCAGTTGCGACCAAACTAAGTCTGCTACAGAATTCACTGCTACTCACACACGACACATCCAGCATTGAGTTCCCAAAGGGGTCCGCCATGAATCGCGAGCGAATCATTACAGCATCAGCCATTGCCTTTGCAATTGTCGCATTCGGAGTTGCTCTGCAACGGCCAGCCGTCAGCGATGAAAAGCAGAGCCCTGTCGTCTACGAACTTAGGACTTACACAACTCATGAAGGCCGACTGCCCGCACTGCATAAGCGATTCCGCGAGCACACAATGAAGATTTTCGAAAAGCACGGCATGAAGAATATCGCCTACTGGGTTCCGGCTGAGAAAAAGGACACGCTCGTCTACATCATCGCACACAAGTCATTGAAGGCCGCCGACGCCTCATGGGACGGCTTCCGCAATGATCCCGCGTGGAAAGCTGCTTACAAAGCATCGATCGAAGACGGCAAAATCGTCAAGAAGGTCGAGAAGCAATTCCTGACCGCGACTGATTACTCTCCGATGAAGTAGTGCGAAACGTCGGCCAGACAGCCCGTCAGGTGATTGATACTGGCTGCAATTCACTCGTGAGCCGACGGCGCTAGCCGCGGCCCTCTTTTTGATTCTCGGCGATTTCCAAACCTTGGCCCGACGCTAGCGCGTTCGGCTCACAATTACGAGCCCCTTGATGGAAGTTCGAGCGTTCGCCGAGCAGGTTCTGTATTCCGAACTGCTTGAAGATAAATTACAGCCAGCGAACGGTGACTTCACCGATGAGCAACCTGGCAAAGCTGTCGACGTCCGAGAGCCATCTCGCTCCGCCGATCTCAAGTTCGCTCCTCGGCGAATGGCGGCTTCGATGCCGAAACCTGGAGCGTTCAAAGACGAAATTCGTCGAGCAACCGCTCACCACATTCTGGCGAATCACGAACTGCAGGCTCTGGAAGTGATGGCTCGCGTCGCCCTGCTCTTCCCCGATGCTCCCACCGAGTTCCGCACCGGCCTTTGCGAAATCATGCAGGACGAACAACGCCACACTCGCATGCACGCAGAACGTGCGGCGATGCTCGGGGTTGAATTCGGATCGCTGCCGGTCAACTCGTACATCTGGAAGAAGTCGCTCGAATTCAAATCCGTCCTTGACTACATCGCGACTCTGCCGCTGGTGTTTGAAGGCTGCAACCTCGATCACACACTGGAGTTCGCATCGTACTTCGAAGCTGTCGGAGACGACCGCAGCGCAGCTCTAATGCGAGTCATTCATCGAGACGAGATCGAGCACGTCGCCTTCGGCATGGAGTGGCTGCGAAAACTCAAACCAGAGGGACAATCGGACTGGGACGCGTTCTGCGAGCACCTCGAATGGCCGCTCCGACCGGTCAAAGCGAAAGGCGACAAATTCCAGGTGGAAGCTCGACGGCAGGCGGGACTCGGCGATGACTTCATCGAGAAACTGCAACTCGCGACAGAGGATGATCGCTGATGGAACGAGCCGGACAATTCATCCAGAAGACACTGCTCGCGTGGCTTGTTCTCTTCTCGGCAGCGGCGCTGCTGTGGACTCGGTTTGGAGTTGCCGACCCATTTCTTTGGACTGCCAACTTTAAGGTTGCGTCCATTGACTCAGGGTTCTGGTTCGGAACGCCCAGGCCGCTGCTGGGCATCATGATTCAACTCACGATGTTCTGCATCGGGTGCATGATCAGCGTTGCTGAGATCAACGAAGTTTTCAAACGCTGGCCGCTGGTTCTCGGCGGAACTCTGATTCAGTACACGTCGATGCCACTGCTGGCATGGGGGCTGGGTAACCTCTTTGGTTTGGAACGTGAATACCTGATCGGCGTGATCGTCGTTGGCTGCGTGCCGGGAGCGATGGCGTCGAACGTGCTGACGCTTGCCGCCCGAGGAAACGTCAGCTTTTCGGTAAGCCTGACGACGTCCGCGACGATTCTGTCGCCAATCATCGTGCCACTGGCGTTTCAACTGACCTTGAGCACTTTCATCGAAATCGATCCACTGGCCGAGGCATTGAAACTGGTCAAGCAGGTGGTTGGGCCGGTTCTGATCGGGCATTTGCTTTGTCGATTCTGGCAGCACGGATCAGGCATTGCTCAAAAGGCAGCGCCGCTGATTGCCAACGGGACGATCGTCTGGCTGATTGCCGTCGTGGTCGCCCTGAATCGCGACCGGCTGATCGGAGTGGTTGATGGCGAAGCCGCATCGTCCGGTAAGCTGCTGACCGTCCTTCTGCTGATCAATCTGCTCGGGTATTGCGCAGGTTATTTCGGCGGCGGCAGATTGAAACTCAAACAAAGCATGCGGCGAGCGTTGACTCTTGAAGTCGGCATGCAGAACGCCGGACTGGGAACAGTGCTTGTCCTGGGATTATTCAAGGACCAACCAGCAGTCGCGATTCCGACGGCGGTCTACACGTTTGGATGTATGCTGACCGGGACGCTGCTGGCTCAATGGTGGAGTCGCCATCCGCCGTTAGAGGAAAGCGAGTCGGAGAGCAGTGCTCAGGAAAACGACGGCGCAGCAACGATCGAATCCGGAGGTTCGGATGACGGCGAGGCGCGTTCAAGCGATTGATTGAGTTTGAATTGGCCGCGTGTTGATTTTGAGCAAGCAGAGGTGATCAGCTCAGTGCGGCCGGCAGGTGGGATGCTGGGGCGAGTCAAACTTTGGCGGAACGGTTCAGTCGAGCCGTTCTTTAAGTTCGTCTCGTTCCTTACGGGTGACTTCAAGGTCAAACATCAGGTATTTGATGTCGAGTCGAAGCTGGGCGAGCGCTTCCTGAACGAGTGACAGAATTCGTCGTCGACGCTTCACCGAGTCAACGACTCGCGTGTAAACGCCTTCGAGTTCCGTCTGGTGCTCGTCAGGTAGCGAAGCGATGGCCCGAGCAAGATCAACCAGCTCGCGCGGCAGATCATTCTCGCCGCTATCGGGGAATCGCGTGTTCGAATTCATGGCGTATCCGTCTCCGGTTGTCGTTCAATGAAGGGGCCGTGATTGTGCGCAGAGCCAGGGGCATCCACAAGAGGCTGTTTCTAAACCCTTGCTGCATTGCACCTTACCGGTTCCGACCAAAGGAGATTGTCAGTTGGTACCACGTTTCGACAAAGCAACGCTTCGTCTTGGCGAGTGGCGTAAGGTCCTTTAGACTTCCGCACTTAGGTCCACTCGGTAAGACCTGCCGAGTGAGGCAACTCGGCAACAGATTGGCTTCAATCTGACCGGCTCTTCAGCGTGAAATTCCAAAGAATTTCCGTTTCCGCAACGGATTCGCGGTTCACTGAGACATCGAGGAATATTTGTGTCGTTCCGATTCAGGGAAGAATCCGGGCTCAGGCCTGACGAGCAAACAGCAACGGTCGCCCACTCTACTCAACCGAACCCTTCCCGGTTGATTCGAATTGTGATTCTGTCGTTCGCGCTGCTGGCCGCTTTGTCCAACACACACGCGCCCGTCGCTGACGACTTCGTCGAAGGCTTCGACAGTGAAAACCCATCATGGACCACGACGATTCCTCGCGGATCCGGCGTGCGAGTTCGGCAACACCGCCGGAATCTCTACATCCGCAAAGCCGGTCAGGCGGCTGAGCATCTTCAGATTTCGAGCCTGAGCAACGGACCGGTCATTCGACTTGAACACGAACTGCCTCGATCTGTGCCCATCGCCGATCTTGCTCTGACCGTCGAGTATCGATCGAATCGTCCAGGAGCGATCCTCGCGACGCGGATGGTCTTCCCACATCAGAAGAATCCAGCCACCGGTCAAGTTTTGACAGCGTGGCTTCGCGGAGATCTCTATACGAAAACTTCAGAGTGGCAGACTTTGAAAGCCACCGCGCAGGAAGACGAAATTCGACAGAGGATTACGCGGCTCCGGGCCGAGTTCAGCTCGGTCAGTTTGAAACTGCATGACGCCTACATCGACCGCGCGATCCTGCTGGTCGGACTGCAGACCGGAACGACCGAACTCTTCATCGACGACCTTCGCTGGACGGGTTACGCCTCACCGCAAAAAGCCATCGTCCTGGTCAGCGCCGAGCAACCAGCCGAACAGCGACGATCCGACGTACAGATGCGACTGGACCGGCTGATTGTCAACGGTCGCCGATCGGTCCTGATTTTCGCCCCACATCACGACGAAACGCCCGCGCGACTTCGCGAACTTGGATTCAACGCCGCGTGGATCAAGGACTACACCGACCTGCCAGGCATCGCGAAACTCGGCGAGGCTGGCATATGGTCGCTGGCAACTCCGCCGCGCGGCCGTGTTGCGGGAGCCGCCCAAAACGGGAACGCAGTAACCAGTCTCGATGACTTCGGCCCAAAGTATGACGGAATTCTTGGCTGGTATCTCGGAACACGAATTCCTCCTGGCGTGCGGGACGAACTGACGACTCAAGTGCGCCTCATTCGAGCAGCCGACCGACTGACGCAGCGACCAATCCTCGGTGACATCGGCGGTCTTGAACGATCGTATTCAAGGCTGCTCGACGGCATCGGCCTGACACGGCATCCACTGCAAACGGCGTTCTCGTTGCACGATTACAGGCAGTTTCTGACTCAGAAGCGCCGACTGCTCCGGCCAGGTACGTTTGTCACCACATGGGTCCAGACCGAACCCGAGCCCAACGGCAACGCCCTGCCGGATCCGTTGCCGGTCATCGAGCCGGAGCTGATTCGACAGCTCGCGTGGACGGGTCTTTCCGCAGGTGCACGCGGAATTGGATACTGGAAACGCACGTCGTTTGATGACAAATTCATCGGTGCCAAAGAACGCGAACTGGCTATCGCCATCACGAATCAGGAAATTAGTTTGCTGGAACCGTGGCTTGCATCCTGGACGGTGCTCGAACATCAGCGAGTCGCCATTCCTGTTGCGGCCTCAAAAACAAAACGAAAGCTCGATGAGTTCGCCGGACTGAGCGATGCACGCATGAGACGCGAGCTAGCCAAACAACAGCGAGTCATATCTCAAACTGATGCATCGCCACTTGCCGACGACAGCAACGTCATCGAAATGGCAATCATGACCAGCCCGAATGGTCAGTTACTGATTCCGCTGTGGTATCAGAAAGACGCTCAGTTTGTGCCGGGGCAAATGGCTGCTCGATCGATCGACATCGTAATTCCCGGCGTACCTGACACGGCCACCATCTGGAAAGTTTCTACGACCGGGGTCAGTACAGTCAGGAGGCAATCAGGTTCGACCGGCGCAAAAGTGACACTCGAAAACTTCGACCAGATGGCCGCTCTTGTTGTCTCGACAGATCCGAACTGGGGAAACATCCTGAGAAATCGGATCAACCAGATCAGCGATCAGAACGCTCGTCTGTGGTATGAACTCGCGAAAGAGAAACTTCGTCGCGTGCAACGAGTCGATGCGGAACTTCAGCATATGGGCCACGGAATCCCCGATAGCCCGCAACTGATCGCACGAGCCAATTCACACCTCGCACTGGCATCTCAGCGAATGCGCGACGGCTCGAATTCCTCACGAGGTGTGACTCAAGCGTCGTTCTCAACTTCGTACGCGGCGACGACGAGCACTCCAGAGTTTGTGCGTCTGCAATGCCAGGGAGCCATGCAGTCACTCCGAATTTTGCAACGGGCACACTGGGACGCCGCCGTCGCCGAACGATCGTCAGCCGTCGCCAGTCCGTACACAGTCAGCTTTCAAACGCTGCCGGAACATTGGCGGTTCGTACGACGAGTTGGATCGGCCCACTTCGCCGGATACGAAAACCGACTTCCGTCTGGCAATTTTGAAAACACCACAACAGCACAGATGATCGAAGATGGCTGGGACAACGAGCAGGATGACATGGACGGAGTTCGAGCCGCCGCCGAGCTGGCATCACTCGGAACCCGATCAGGATTCGCGCTCAGACTACTCGCCGTGCCGAATACCAATGCTCGCGTCCCCGTCGCTCTTGAGGGACTGCCAATCGCCTTGACCACGCCGCCGCTTCCAGTCAAAGCCGGCCAGATTGTCCACATCAGCGGACGACTTCGAATTCAGGCCCGCCCGGCGGCGTCGATCGAGGGTGTCACCATTAGCGAAACCCTGACAGGCTCGAAAGCTCGCTGGAAAAAGACTCGCGGCTGGGAAACCTTTGAACTAATCCGAGAAGTCACCACCGACAGCGACCTTCGGCTGCGACTCACACTGCATGGGCTCGGGGAAGTCCTGTTCGACGACCTGAAAATCGTCGCGTCAACACCTGCGACGTCGCCCACGACTCAGTAATGGCCGGAGCCGATTGCGCCTGCCTGCCGCACTCATTGGTGGACTTTGATCGGTTGTTGTCATTCCTTTGCGAAACCGCGTGATACTTGGATTCGAATTCTCGATCACGTAAGCTGCCGCCCGGTTTTGACCGAAATCTCTCGGCACCAGCCGATTTTCTATGGCCGCAGGCAGAACGCTACACCCATTTTGGGAACTGAGCGCGCCGCGGCAGCCTTCGCAGACGTGGCATCCGAATCGCCGCGATTCTGTTCGCCTCTGTCAACAAAAGGATGAATTCAGGATGCCAATCGCAACTCCCGCTCAGTACGCTGCCATGCTCGACGCCGCTCAGCAAGGTGGATACGCCTACCCAGCGATCAACGTCACATCGATCGCCACTATCAACGCCGCTCTGAAGGGGTTCGCTGATAAGAAGTCTGACGGAATCATTCAGTTCTCGACCGGTGCCGGCGAATTCGCCTCGGGACTCAACGTCAAAGACGCTGTTTTCGGAACACTCGTCCTGGCCGAAGCCGCACACCGACTCGCTGAAAAGTACGACATCCTGATCGGCCTTCACACTGACCACTGCCAGCCGAAGAAAGTCGATGGCTTCCTGCGACCTCTGATCGCCGCGACGGCCGAACGACGAGCCGCCGGCAACGGCAACCTGTTCAACTCGCACATGTTCGACGGGTCGGAACTCGACATCAAAGCGAACATGGAAATCAGCAAAGACCTGCTGAAGCTTTGCGTTGAAAACGAAATCATCCTCGAAGTCGAAGCCGGCGTCGTTGGTGGAGAAGAAGACGGTATCGACCACAGCGACGTGCCAGCCGACAAGCTCTACACCACTCCGGAAGACATGGTTTATGTCCACGAAGAACTGAGCCCGATCGGCCGTTACATGTTTGCCGCAACGTTCGGCAACGTTCACGGTCACTACAAGCCGGGTGCTGTCAAACTGCGACCTGAGATTCTGAAGAACGGCCAGGAAGCCGTGATCGGCAAATTCGGCCAGGATGCAGAATTCGACCTCGTCTTCCACGGCGGATCGGGAACTCCGAGCGACCAGCTTCAGGAAACGCTCGACTACGGCGTCATCAAGATGAACATCGACACCGACACGCAGTACGCGTTCACTCGACCGGTCGTCGACCACATCATGAAAAACTACGACGGCGTCCTGAAAATCGACGGCGAGATCGGAGTTAAGAAAGCCTACGACCCACGCTCCTATATCAAGCTCGGCGAAAACGGCGTCGCGACTCGAATGGGCGAAGCCTGCGACGATCTGAAATCATCAGGCCAGACAATCTTCGGCAAAGTCTAAGTCGCAGTAACTGCGTCGCTGAAAACTGAACACGAAACAAGCCCCGTCGGACTTTCCGGCGGGGCTTGTTTCATTTTTGGTCGTAGAGCGCGTCGAGACTCATCCAGCATTCAGGAAAGAACCTCAGATTGCCACGGCTGACACGCAGATGGTTTCGCTCATCATCCACTAGATCCGTGTTTCACCATTGTCAATCCGTGACCAGCTTACTTCACCTTGTCCGTAAACGCTTTCCGAAACACCAGGTGGCTCGGGATGTAGACCAACAGCGGGTAAGCCAGTAACACGATTCCCAACCAGGCGACCGGATGCATTACCGTCTGAGCCGTCTCACCCCATCCGAACACTTTGTCGACGTTGCCCGCCAGAGTGTCCGGTCCTGGCAGTACCAGAAAAGCCGTCAGTAGCACGGTCCAGCAGATTCCGATCTGAGCTTTCCAGGCGTTTCGGTCATAGCCCATCCGAGAAACCAGCCACAGCAGCAGGAACGGCAGCCAGCCGTGGAACAACGACAGGCCTCGGACAAACAGAGAAATCTCAGGATCGAACATGTAAGTCGCAAGGCCGATCATCGGCCGGTGGAACGCCATGTTGAAGAAGAAGTCGAGGCACCAAAGAAACTGCGGGAAGACGATCGCTACAGCCTGCGTGCTGATCAGGAATTTCGACTCTTTCCAGACCCCGATGAGCGTCACGATTAACGCGACATCACAGAACCAGAGAAAATTGGACGGTCCGTACGCGTGATAGTAGTACGGAATCAGAATGGCCATGAACGCCGAATAGGCGACCTTCACGCCCATCGGAATCTTGCTTTCAGCCTGGCCGTTAACAGTCGCTGTCGTCATCACTGCTTCACTCATCGCAAACCCTTTCAGCATGAATCGGTTCGTCTCGGAATCCTTCGGACGTAAACAGAAGAGCGACTGCCAGACTGTGGCGCAACGCCGAATTCTTCGAGATTCGCAAATCAACAGTCAATCATCGCTTTCCTGCCAATCCCGCACATATCAGCGGCCCGCGAGCAGTGAATGCCTCACTGAGCCAATCCCTCCCCTCTTGAGGCAAATTCCTGTTCCAGATTATTCCCGGAGGAAGTTTATGACAGACAGTCATCAGAAAAATGAATTCAGATCCGAGGACGACTCGACGGCTACGTTGGAACCGATTGACCGTGCATCCGATCCTGGCCTTCTTGACGAACTCGCTAAGAAGTTGAACGCGGCTCCCATCAAGAGTGAAACGGTCGATTTCGAGCGGATGCAACAACTCGAAACCCGGCTGGCCGATCGCGAACAGCTTGTCTCGATCCTGACTGACCGACTTGAGCAAGCCGCAGACGAACTTGACCGAATCAAACGTTCTGGAGGCGTGCATTCCGGTTCGACGGCAGACAGTGCTGATGCCGCATCCCTAATTGCGGGGCATAGCGAGGTCACCGAGAAACTTGATCGATTCGTCGACGCCTGGGAAGAGCGATACGAAGGCCCTGCCCTTCGCCGAATGGAAGCTGGCATCGACGAACTGCGAGAGCGGCTTGAACAGGCGGTCCTGCACGGCAACTTCTCGGGCGGCGACTCATCAGTCTCGGGGTACTCTGGCCTGGGCGACAATTCATCACTCATCACCGACCACGACGAAGAAACACTCAACTCAACGTTGAATTCCGATTCGGAACTGCCCGAAGATCAAGAAGACAATCTCGTCACCAGACGACCACTCGACGTACCCGTCCGACTTGTCCTGTTCTCGACCGACGACGTGCCAGAAGATCTTGATGTTCCGCTCCCCGGACCGGTCGACGAAGACGAGGCGTCCGAACGGGTACTTAGAAAAGCCGTCACAGATCGAGACACCTACGTCCGCTGGCTCTGCCAGCAAATGCGACACGTTACTGGTCGGCTGGAAGGCTGGCTTAAAGAACTTCAAACAGAATCTGACGATGCCACTCTCCACAAACGCGTCGACGAGATCGAGCAACTGATTCACGAACAACTTCGGATCGCGGAAATCGACGTTTCAATCGAACGAGCCCGACTGTCACGTGACCAGGCAAAACTTCAGGATCAGACAGACCAACTGGCTCGCGAGCGTGAACAACTTGCGAAAGCCCTCAATCCGTCAGACTCATCGGACGACACACCGATGCTCCGTCGCTGGAAGAAGTTCATTACGAATCAGGATTCGTAAACGATCACAGCGATACGAGTTTTCTTCATGCCTCAGCGGCGGCTTCAAGCATCTTCTCGCAGTGAGTCTTGAACGGGATGTAGTTGGCTGATTCAAGAGCCTGAGGCTCGTACTCGCTGAAGACATCTTTCGCGACAGCATGCAGATCAAATCCGCTCCAGATCCCAGCCAGCTTTTCCAACTGCTGCAGCCCGTCAGGTGACTGCCGAAACGAATCCGGCATTAAGCCTGCCAGCGCAACGGCAGCAGCGGCGGACTGTCCGAGCTTTTCGTCAGCCAGGACCGAGAGGCCTCGATGATGAAAGAAGACACAGCAAATCAGGTCGTCGGGGAATCCCCAACCAAACATGACGTTGGCCGCGGCGCCGGCATGGTCCCAACCGAAAATGCTCGCTTCAAAATCGACCAGTGACTTCGGCTCTGAATCCGCCTGACTCAAAAAGTGGACGTAGTCGTTGTCGAGTTCGTTTGTGAGAACTGGAATTAGAAAATCCTGGAGCAGGCCAGCGGCGAAAGCGAGTTCCTCGTCGGTCTTAAGGAGCCTCGCCAGCCGCTTGGCAAAAAGAGCCCGTTCCAGATTGGCGTTCCAGAAGCTCGCCAGGTTGATCAGTTTCAGCTGTTTTGCTGGCAAAGCGTTCTGCATTGCCGCCGTGATCAAATGAAGTTTCGTCCGACGAATCCCCAATGCCGCGATGGCATGATGCGGTGACGCGATCCGATGCTTCAGACCGTTTGTGCTGGCGTTCGCATTTCGCAGCAACTGGCAGGTGAGGCCAGTGTCAGACTCGATGATCGCCGATAGCTCGTCGATGTCGCAGTCAGGATCGTCAGCCTTCTGCGAGAACTCCGTGACGGCCGCCGGCAAAACCGGAAGCTGCACCTGAGGGATGCCTTCTTTGCTGCACTCATCTCCCAGGACGGAAGCACGAATACCAGACCAGTCGATCACAACCACTCCACGTTCACTCAGAAGTCGACAAACAAGCGGGATTATTGCTGATTCGCCAACTCGGAAACTGCGTCTCTCGCAATGAACCTGGTCGCTGGCTCCGCAACTATATGTCGACGACAACTCACGGCTGACACCGCGCGGCCCACGCTGTACCTTTCAGAGATATCCCCGCAGTAATGCATCATCTCCCTCCGATACACCGCGACAACGCATGCCCGACGAACAATCGAATGACCTGATTCGGTTTGTCGCAGAGCCGTCGCCGTGCCCTTATCTACCGACAGAATCCGCTCAGCTTGAGTATCGCGTTCCGGCAAGGCTCGACACCGAATCACTCGAACGATTGCTTGAACGAGGCTGGCGACGTTTTGGAAACTACGTCTTCCGACCAAAGTGCCAGGCGTGCCAGAAATGCCGGCCGCTACGCATCGTTCTGGAAGAATTCCACCCGTCAAAGAGTCAGCGGAAAGCCCTGCGACGAAATCAGCACATTGAGGTCTTCGTAACGCAGCCGCACGTCACCGACGAACATGTCGCCCTGTTCAACCTCTACCATCGAGACATGGCCGAACGACGTGACTGGCCCGAGAACGCAACGTCATTTCAGGACTACTATGAATCGTTCATCGGCCGGCCATTCGATTTCGCTCGAGAATTTCAGTATCGCGAAGACGGACGACTGATTGGCGTCGGAATCGTGGACGTACTTAAAAAAGGCCTGTCGAGCGCCTACTTCTATCACGATCCAGCCTGGAGAAAGCTGAGCCCCGGAACGTTTTCCATTCTCACTGAAATCGAATGGGCAAAAAGTAACTCGCTGGAATACTCGTACCTCGGTTACTGGATTCACGAAAATCAATCGATGGATTACAAGGCCCGATTCAGCCCCCATCAACTGCTCGAAACGTGCGTCGATGTCGATGAAGAACCAATCTGGGCTCTTGCGTCCGACTGATCTCGCACCAACTCCGGCTACTCAAAGAAACAGCAATGCCCAGCGACAAACGCACGACGCTCTACTTGATACGCCACGGAGCGACGGCTTCGAACGAACAGACTCCGCCGATCCTGCAGGGTTCCGGAGTGGATTCACCATTAAGTGAACTCGGCAAGCAACAAGCCGAAGCTACAGGAAAGCTTCTCGCCAGTCTGAAACTCGACGTCGTATGCAGTAGCCCAATGGCTCGCGCGATATCGACGGCCAAAGCGATCGCCGCTCCTCACGACCTGCCTGTAAACACCGTTGAGAATCTTCACGAAATTGACGTCGGCGACTGGGAAAGCCTGGACTGGGGTACAATTTCAGAGCGAACGCCTGAAGCCTATCGTCAATTCATGGAAGACTCAGGCACACACGGATACCTGGGTGGCGAGTCTTACCAGGATGTGCTCGACCGAGTCCTGCCGCCGATCGAACGCCTGATCAAAGACTTCGAAGGCCGCACCATCGCCGTCGTCGCTCACAAGGCAGTGAATCGTTCGCTGCTGGCAAGCATGTTGGGCCTGGAAATGCGACGAGCGAAAGACCTGCCTCAGGACAACTGCTGCATTAACCGGATCGTTGCACGAAACAGCGAGCTGAAACTCGACACGATGAATTCCACTTTGCATCTTGCTTCGCTGTAGAGCCTGCTGCTCGCACGTCGCAAAAACGTTCGTCGACAAAATCACCCAGCAGCCAGAAGGCTCCGGTCAAGATTCGCTTTTCGGAGGCGAGCCATCGTTCTTCTTCTGACCACGACGGGATCGACGACGGCGGTTTGGCCGTTTCCCTCGTTTCTTCTGCCCGGAACCAGACGCTTCCGCCTCTTTGGCGCCGTCAGTAGCTTGTTGCGCCGATTCGTCGCCAGCTTCAGGTTTCTCATTTTCTGCCGGCTTCGAAGCATCATCACCGACATCGACACCGGCTCCAAACTCATCCCCACCAGTTGCTTCTGGTTGAGTGTTCTCGGATGACGAACTACTAGTTTCCGAAGACGGTTCAGTGGCCGGCGCTGGCTCAGTGGCGGATGCCTCAGACGCGACTGCCTCAGTCTGCGTTTCCTCAACGGCTTCCGTAGTGACTTCTGGCGAAACCTCAGCGGTGGAAGAAACGTCGTCGTCCGGACGCTCAGCCTTTGGCTTGTCCGCTTCCAACTCGCTGTATTCAACTTCGAACGGTGGCGGCTGAGGGCCAGGATCGACCAGCTTCATCCATGTTCCGCCATTCCGACAGTTACATCGGACGGAAACTTTTTCGATCGGGGCGCGCCGCATGCGATTGCAGGCCGGGCATTCCCAGTACCGACGAACGTCGTATCTAACCTTGAGTCCTGGGCCTTTAATTGTCCCACTCCCAATTTGTTTCAGGTATTGCTTTGTGACCGAGGCCTGGCAGTCCGCAACCTTCGACAAATTCGGTAAAGCTCGAATATGTCATTTGCACGTGATGCGATGGTCTTCTGCCAGAACCGCAGATTCAATTATCCTTGCGTCTCGAAGAGCAAATCTGCTGTGCAGCCTCGCTCCTTCGCCAAGAACTCTAACGTCGACCGTGGCTGGTGAGAATCATGGCCGACGCCATCGAAATAATTCACTTCGCTGACAGACCTCAACCAGGCTACGAATCTAAATGGCATCGATCGAGAAATCTGACTTCAGAACTGCACTTTGCGGCCTGATGATGGGAGCTGCTGACATTGTCCCTGGAGTGTCAGGCGGCACCGTCGCCCTGGTCCTTGGGATCTATAATCGGCTCATTTCTGCCATCAGCCGTTTTGATCGACACACTCTGGGAATGCTGGCGGCAAAACGCTGGTCGGAAGCAGCGGAATACGTCGACCTGCGATTTGTCCTCGCATTAGGTTGCGGAATAGCGACAGGCATTGGCGGTCTGTCCTTTCTGATGAAGAAGCTGCTGGACGATCACTTACAGCCGACTTACGCCGTCTTCTTCGGACTGATCCTCGGATCCGGAGTGCTCGTTGCACGGGGAGTTGCCCGCTGGAACCCTGCCAGCATAGCCGCACTCATTGCCGGAGTCGGCGTTGCCTGGTTCGTGGTCGGCCTCGAAGCTTTGCAAGCCCCGCCTGACACCTTGTGGTACCTGTTCTTTTGCGGCACGGTCGGCATCTGCGCGATGATCCTGCCGGGACTCAGCGGAGCCTTTATTCTGCTTATCCTGGGCCGATACTCACACGTCACCGGCCTGATTCGAAGCATCCTGAAAGGTGATTGGAGCGTTCAGACGTTTCTTGAAGTTAGTGTCTTCTGCTGTGGGTGCCTGTTTGGACTCCTTGCCTTCAGCCGTGTTCTTCGCTGGCTGCTTGCTCACCATGCGACCGTGACCATGGCAACCCTGTGCGGACTGATGCTGGGCTCACTTCGAAAACTGTGGCCGTTCAAAAACGAACTCACTCCGCCCGGCACCGAATTCAAATTGAAGCAGTTCGAAAATATCGCCCCAGACTTCTCCAGCAGCTCAACAATCGCCGCCGTCGGTCTGACAGTATTTGCGATGGTTGCCGTTTTGTCACTTGAAGCCATCGCTCGAAAGCAGCAACCGGCGACCAACCCGGAAACACCGGCCTGATGTCTGAGCTACGTGGCGCCAGCACGGCTGTTCTCTGCTCTGGCGAGCTGATATCCTTAAATTTCTGCCAGCTCAACTCCCGACATTCGTCGATCGTGGCTGGCAACTGTCAAAGATTTCGTCAGACGAATCAAAGATTTTGATCGTCACGAGCACGTTCAAACTGATCGAGCATGGTGACTTTTTGATCGTCGATCACATCGCAATTTCATTTCCCTTTACGAATACGGTGCGGAAGCATGGACCTCCCTTCCTGTCCAGCCTGTGGTCAGTCCGTTCTTGACGAAGAAGCCGAAGATTGTCCGTTCTGCGGAGCATCAATGTCCGGCAAGCCTGGTGCTAAACCGGCGGCTCCGGCTGCGACGTCAGGCAGCAGTTCTGGAAAATCGGCGGGCTCGAAGAAGAGCAAAGCCGCTCCTGAAAAAGCAGAAAAGCCGAGCAGCGACGACCCGTTTGATGTCGCATCACCGACCGCTCGCAAAGCCGTCCAGCTTCTCCCAAAACCATCGAAAGGCAAACTGTACCGAATCCAATGCCCGATGTGCGAAACGGCCGGCTTCCAATCGAAAAAAGCAGCAGGTCGAGAAGTTCGATGCGCCAACAAAGAATGCCTCGTCCCAATCTTCACCGCTCCTCCCGACGAAAGTGCTGAGGAAGCAAAGGCCGCGGCCGCCGCAGAAGCCGAAGCATTGGCTGCCGAAGCAGCATCAAAAGGGCTCTCGGTCGGCGCGTATATTGGCATCGCGGTCGTGGCTGCCGCTGTGCTCGGCGGGGGAGCATTCTTCCTGACATCCGACCCTGCCGAACAAGAACTCTCGGTGGAAAAGCAACTAGCACTGGCAAGAGAGCAGAACGGCACTCCACCTCCGCCAGTCACACCGGCAGTAGATCCAGGAACGACGGCTGATCCGGACAAACCTGACGAGCCCGTCGTTCCACCGAAGCCAGTCGGCCCACCGATCGCGGAGATCCGCGCGACGTCACTCAAATTGATGGCCTACACATCGCTCCAGCGCGACCGCAATCAACGAAAACCTTTCTGTCGAAGACTGACAGCTGAAGCGTACGCATTATCCGGCGACTTTCCTGGAGTCACTCAGCAACTGACGCAGCTCGACAAAGTGGGCTCTCAACTGAAGTACTATCGTATCCTTCCATTGGTGCAACTCGCGTGGAAGCATCTCGAGAACGGCGACTCTGCCAGCGCCACAACCGCCGTTGCCGACGCACTGCCGCTGGTTCGCGATCTCCCAACATTCGGTACCGACGCTACTGACACAATCACTGAACTGGCAACAGTGCTCGTCGCGATGGATCGAGCCGCAGAAGCAGCCACGCTTCTCGAAAAAAGAAACGATGCCGGTCCTCTCGGACAGTTCCTTGAGGCACGCTTACGGTCAGAATCATTCGCACGACTATCCTTCGACCAAGCGGTTTCCATGCGACCAGTGACTGGCTGGTCCGCGCCACAATGGGTCGCAATTACCGTTTCGCTCGTGGCAAAACGTATGCCCGATAAGGCCCTGGCCTTTGCGAGACAGGCCCCCAACCAGGCCGCAATTGAAGACTGTCTTTCAGGTTGGGCGGAAGCGTCACTGATAGCCGCTGGCGATGACAAACCACTCGCGACAATCGGCAGCACAATCCAGTCACTCGATAAGACTGCTCAGGCCAGAATCCAAAGCCGATGCGCTCTTACTCTTCAAGGACTCGGCAAGGCACAACTGGCCTCACCGGCTCTTTTAAAAGCAAAAAAGTTGGTGGGAACTGCCGGCGCAGCACTGACCGTCGACATTCAAAGTCTGAAGGAAGGTGCGAAAGTCACGCTGCCCGATCAACAATCAATCCGCAGGCAGGCACTCGCCGCTGCCGAACTGGCACATGCGGAAGCGGTGCTCGGCAATACGGATGCATCATGGGAGTCCGTTCTGCTGACGATGGACTTCGTAAGGATGATGGCGCCGGCTTTGAGCATCGCCAACCAACCGTTTACGGAGTTGCAGCAACGCGGAGAAGCTGCCATCACCAACGAACTCAAAGCTCTGAAAAACCTTCTCACCGACGACGAAGCCAGAATCGCCTATCAGAATTACCGAAACCGCGCGAGACAACTGCGTAGCGGTGCCGAAGCCCGATTTACCCTGCAGGAAGAGATTTTGCTCGAAGTGCTGGACTGGGGATTCTCCGATCAGATCTGGGCGGAAATCCAGAAAAGAAACGATGCTGGAACGGGCGACGCTCGAGAGCCGTGGTTTCAGACGAATCTGGCGAAGGCCCTCTACAACGATTTTCGATTCCGCAAACAGGCAGAAAAAGAAGCTGCCGTCGAAACTGCTGTCACAAAAGCCAAGCTGGACGAGCTGAGCGCGCCACGAATCATCGCACGAATTCAGTCGGATAAGAAAGCTGCTGGTTCTACACCGGATGACGTTGCGAATGTCCTGGCAAACTTCCTGAGAATACATAAGGACGAAGCCGACAAACGCTGGCAGCAGGAAACGATGCTCCGATTAGTGTCGCGACTGATCAGTTCTGACCGACACATGGAAGCCTTAAAACTCGTTGCTGCTATCAAGGACGTGCAGACTCGTGAATTGGCCTACGAGCTGTCTGGTCAGGAAATCACCGATCGAGGGCACGTCGTCGAAGTCTTTGAATTCGCAAAGTCCGCGGACATCATCCCACCCGAGACAGTCGCACTCCTGCGTGGCTTTATCGGAGCTCTTCCCGCGAAGTAATCGTTGGAATGACGAGCAAAGCCGCGACTAGCTGCGCTGCCATGTCACGCGGAAGCGACCGCGCATAGCGTCAAACAATGCTGCAACTGTCGTTGCGTTCAACGTCAGAAACATTGCCTGCACGCCAAAGATCGAAGACGGTCGACCGATCCTCTGACACAGCCAGCCGGCGAAGGCCGAATAGTAGAAACAAATCTGCCCGAGCAGGAGCAATGAGTACGGAAGCTGACTGAGAAGCAGAACGTTTGTAACGGCCACGCTTAACAGCAAAGCAGGCGAGACCAGACGCAAAAGTTTGTGCGACACAAATTCCAGCCAGATCGGATTCTTCCAGGGCAGCAGCCACGATGGATGATGGACGATCAACTGAGCAGCTCCAGCAATAGTGCGCCGCTTTCGAATTGCCTCGCGACCAAGCGAATCTGACGGATCATCCCAGGCAATCGCATTTCGTTCGAAGATGCATCGCCATCCTTGAGCAACCGCAACCATCGGGATGACAACGTCATCCAGCAGAGTTGAATCTGGAATCGTTTGAAATGCTTCTCGCCGAATTGCATACAACGCGCCGGTAGCGCCTGGCACGCTTCGAAACTGTGCTTCCGCGCGGCGGATCATCTTTTCGTAACGCCAGTAAGCGCCAATTCCGCGGCCCGCCGTCGAATCATTCGAAGTCTGCCGGAACATCAACTCGCCTGAAACGACTCCAACTTTGGGATCGGCAAAGTTTGCGAGCAACTCTGGAATCGTATCCTCGGAAAGAATCTGGCGAGCATCGCATAGAACGACAATCTCACTCCGACACTGCGGAACAAGATCGTTCAATACGGCGGGCTTTCCACGACGATCGGAAAACTCGACAAGTCGAATGCGTGGATCGTTCAAAGTTGCGATCGATGCGGCAATGTCATCGTTTGAGCCATCTGAACCGATCAAGATTTCATCAATGAAGCACGCCTGAGCTGACGGCAGAAGCACTTCCAACTTCTTTTTGATTCGTTCTGCCTCGTTGTGGCAGGCGATCACGACTGAGACTTTCTGCCCGTCGACGAGTTGCCGCTCACGACGCATCGGGAACAACGCAGCCAACAGCTTCACCAGGATTGGATACCCGAGGTAAACGTAGATCAGTCCCGCAAAACTTAGCCAGAAGATGATTTCAGTCATGCGGATGCCTCCGCGACTTCACGGCCGACCTCTTCGTCGACCGTTGGCAATCCTGCACGAACAGCGCAAGTCCGGTTCAGGATTTCAGCCAGTTGCCCCGTCAGCATTCGGCGTTCAAACCGGCAAGGCGATGCACCTTCAGTTTTCTCACTATCAGCCGATGAATCGGCGAGACGCTCACTGAAATAGTTGGCGATATCGTCTGTATCAGCCGGCAAATATGAATCAGCCTGAGGAAAGTCAGAAAGAATCTCGCTGACTTCACCCGAGGGCCCAACGTAAAGAATTCGCCCACCGAGCCCGAGATACTCAAACGTCTTTGCCGGAACGACTCGGCCAGCTTCAGGCACATCAGACAGCAAGAGACATTGCACATCCGCCTGCCGCATGATCTCGATGGCCTTCCGATGATCGACATAGCCCTCTCGAACCAACCGGCACGGCAGTCCGTTTAAACGATCAAGAATTTCGTCCTGAGCCGCAGTGCTTCGCCCGGCGACAACAAGATCGATACGAGCAGCCTTTTCCGGTTCTTCGACGGCAATTTTCTCGATCGCCACTACGATTGGTTCAATCGATGTCAGATTCCAAAGAGTGCCGACATAAGCAATTCGAAGGCGTCGCTCGGTCGCGACTGGAGAACCTTCCGACACCTCAACGTCCGGCTCGGAGCACACATCACCGGAGCGTCCTGTCGAAGTTGAGAAGTCTGCTGAATCGTACCCGTTGTAGATACATGAGACCGTTGCAGTTCCGTTTGCACGCTTCACGGAGTCAGCCACAGACTCGGCGCTTCGACCAGTCGTTGCGACGACAGCCGACGCCTGTCGCAAGACCTTCCGCTGCATACGATTCTGCAGGCTATGGGACAGGCTCGATTTCTGCCGATTCTCTTGAAACTGATTGCTGATGCCCCACTCGTCACGATAGTCGACGATCAGCGGGAGCCCGGTTCGACGGCTCAGCGCAGCCCCAGTCACGAATGATGAAAATGGAGGCGCGGTGACGAAGATGGCGTCGTGCTTCAACTCGCTTAGAAGCTGTAGACCTTCTCTGACGGCTCCAGGGTACCACAGAATCTGAGCGTCGGGCTGCAAAACGGCGTTGCCGACCGCACGCACTGCAGACTTGATCAACTTCTTTAGTCCGCCACTCTGCTTTGCAGAACCTGTCGTGTCGCTGCCTGCTGACACTGCGTTTTTCAACGCGTAACCTGGTTCCAATGTTCTGGCCTGACGAACGACTGTTGATTCCGGAACTTCTTTTGCCAGCGTCTCATCAAACACCGGCACCGAAGGGTTCGCTACTGTTAGGACCGAGCAATCCCACCCGAACTCGGGCAGGTATTTCACGAACTTCGTCACGCGTTGCACACCCGCGCCGCCAGCAGGCGGGAAGACGTACGCAACAACAAGGACGCGTCGAATCGGCGTTCCATCGGGCATGACGTTCATGGCAACACCTCCTGCGACGAAGCCGTTGAAGACTGCTCAACGGCGAACGGAGCAGGACTCGCGCTGCCAGTATCTGAAAGGAGCCTCTGAAGCTTGGCTGCCGTGTCTCGCCACGTTTTCGCCTGATAAGCTGCGGCTCCGTTCCTGTAGATCGGCTCAAGAATCTGAAGCACTCCGTCGGCGAGAGCAGCCGCATCTCCGATGGGGACAATGATCGAGTGATCCGCTGCAGCAATCTCTTCGACGCTGCCGACGTTGGTCGAGACCCAGGGCGTACCGCAAGCGAGCGATTCTCTCAGGACATTCGGCAGCCCTTCCGACTCACTGGAGAGTAGCGTTGCATCCGCAGCACGATACCAGTCAGGCAACTCGCTTTGCTGAACAGCTCCGACAAAAATTATTGACTCAGACAATCCTTGATTCTCAACAAGTTGGCGCATCGGCTGTTCGGCGGCGCCTTCTCCCAGAAGGTACAGCTTTGCTTCCGGGCGCTGCTTGACCACGCTGCCAAACGCTTCAACCAGAATATCCAACCGCTTGACGCCGACCATTCGACCAACCCAAACAAAAGTCGGATCGCTTACTGAAAGGTTCAATCGCTCGCGAGCCGCTGCTCGATCGTCCTGGCAGAAAACTTCCGGATCGATCCCTTGATACAACCGATGGACACGTTCCGGTGCCGCGCCAAGTTCGACCGCTCGGTCCTTCAGGCCTTCACAAACCGCCAGAACGGCATCGCTTTCGCGCAGGACTCGCTTTATTTTTTCGCAACGTTTTGGATTATCTGTCAGCAACAAGACGTCTGATCCGCCAATGATCACTGCCGACTTAGCTCCCAGCATTCGAGCAGCTCGCACCCCCGCATCACCATCAGGATGCGCCCAATAGCTGATGACCCAATCCGGTCGAAAATCAGCCGTAACCCGCTCGACAGTCTTTTGGACAGACGACCACATGAATCGGCCGTAGTGATGCCGCAGCACTTTTGGTGGATAGAAAAATACGGGCCGTTCAACTGGGACCAGGTCGCCATCAACTGACGACTCCGGGCATTCTGCATGAGCGAGGCTCTGTGATTTATGCACCGACTGTCGCGTGACAATTCCTTTGACGACCTCGGGCCACGGCAACGGAGCGACAACACGCACCTCGCCCATTTCGTCCAGCGCGTGGCAAAGCATTCGATTGAATGTCCCACGCACCGACGACGCTGGATTCGGGTAGACCGAACTAAGAAATAGTGTCTTCATAGGAATTATCCTCAGGCACCGGAAGCCATAGTCTTCTCAAAGGCTTCGTCGAACGACGTCGACGGGTGCCAGCCAAGCATTTCCTTCGCTCGGCTGTTTGAATACTGCAGCGGCTTCCACATTGCCTGGACGCGGTATCGAGTCAGCACAGCCGGAATCTGTTGTTCTGTCCGTTCGCTGTACCATTCGTTAAATCGGGCCAGCCAGTTCGTTGCAACCTGAGGGATGCCGATCACTCTGAACTTCCGTCCTGCTTTTCGGTACTTTCGAAGAACCTGTCGCCCGGTGGGAAGATCATCATCGACGACATTAAAAACCTGTCCGTCAATTCCTTCTTTAAACCCGGCGAGCTTCACAGCTTCCGCGCAGTTTTCTACGTAAGTAAACGGCACGCGCTGACCACCGCCCATGCGAAGCAGCAGGCCGCCAAGTTGCAGACCGACACGATGGCTCATCGCGCCACGTTCGTCCCCGAAGATCACTCCAGGACGGACCACGACCATTGGAAGTCCACTTTCCTGAGAGATTTCCCGGGCAACTTCCTCCTGCAGAATTTTACTGTATGTGTAGGGATCTCGAAGATGGCCTGCTGGATCGATTGGGCATTTTTCATCGAGAAGCGAGTTTCGTCGAAGCTCCTGTGAGCCATAAATGCCCAGCGAGCTGACCAGTACGAATCGTCCAACGCCTTGCTCAGAGGCCGCATTCATTAAGTTACGAGTCGGCACCACGGAGTTCATCACCAGATTACTGGCCGAGCCACTCAACGCAGCAGCGGCGTGATAAACAACATCGCAATCCTGAACCAAACCTTCGCATTGCTCCGGATTTGCAAGCTGGACATTCACAGTTTCCGCACGACTCCAGCGACGCAAACCGACGAAATCCCGAAGTGACTGCACATCACTGCCTGGCCTTACCGCGCAACGAACCGCGCAACCTTCGTCGAGAAGTTGCCGCAGGACACGTCGTCCCAGGAAACCAGTCGCTCCGGTAAGTAAGACCTGCATAGCTCTGTTACCCGTCCTCGTGCCCATTTCGCATCATCAATTTATGTTGGTTCGAAATCGAAAAGTTCGCTCACGAGTTAAACTGTTTGCGAGCCGTTCCCTGCTGAAAGCTCAGCCACCAACCCCTCTGGGTTGTCAGCCGAGTGCTTCTTCGTTTGAGTCCCAGACATTGTCTGTCTAGTTCGCCGTTTAATCTCAGATCGTTCCGAGTCGCCTTTTCGACACTCCGCGAAAATACGATCCATGATCTCCGTCACTCGAAGTATCTCGTCATAGGAAACGGGGCCTTCGTCGCCTTCGAGAATTGCCTCGTAGAATCGGAGAAACGTTTGCTTCATCCCTTCAAAGTAGTGCAGTTCACCTTTGCAAAACCGGCGAACATTCTGAGCGAGGTTTGCCGACGATTCACAGACTCGTCGCCACGGCGCTTCGATCTTTGCGAACGCACCCGGATATCGATCGACTCGATCTGCGCGAATCAGTTGTGAATTCAAATCGACTTCCAAGGCGCCGTTCGTTCCGTAAATCCGAGTCATGCGGTGACACGGTTTCGTCGAACTCGTGAAGAGCAAACTGCCCGTTACATCCTCGCCTCGAAGATGTGCCCTTAGTTCTGTGGGAAACGAAATCTGCTTGAACCGACTGAACCACGTCGCCTGCAATTCAGGCTGGTCGTCGGAAAGGAATTCGGTGACTCGATAGAGCGGGTGTGAAATCGTGTTCTGAAACAGACCGCCAGGCAGACGCCGCACCCAATGATCCGGGTTCGCGATTACCTGAGTACCAAACGGGCCGTGCAGAGGATAACCAAGCACAGATTCGACGTGCTGCACATCGCCGATCTCACCGGCTTCGATTCGTTCCCTGCATTCCAACCAAGTCGGGTCAAACAGTTGATCGTGCCCCAGGCAAAGAAGTCGGTCATTCCGACGCGCACAGTCAAGAACGTCCCGTGCCTCGTCCGCATCGACCGTGAACGGTTTTTCGACATAAACATGCACGCCAGCATCCAGAAGCAGTTTGGCCAATGGACGATGCGATTCAACCGGCGTTGTGATATGCACAACATCCGGCCGAGACACTTCAAGCATCTCTTCGATACTGGCAAACTGACCGGGTACATCAAACCGTTCGGCCGCCTGTCGCGCCAGCAGCGGTTCCAAATCACAAACAGCTACAGGCTCTGCCCAGGGGATGCGACGAATCTGTTGCAGATGCGCATCTGCGATCTGTCCGCAACCAACAAGTCCGATTTTTATCCGTTTTTCAGTCATGGCACCGAGCGATTAGATGTCGTTTGTTCGTGAATCGAGCAGACGTCTTCAGGACTAAACCGACTTCCCATCAAGCGATTCGCGATACAGGTCTTCGTACTGTCTGACCATGTTTCGTACGTTGAAGTGCTGTTCAACGCGTTGACGAGCAAGCTCGCCATAAACCGGCCATCCTTCCTGGTCTTTCAACAGGTCACGCATGGCCAAAGCAAGCCCTTCGGGACTGTTCGCTGCGACCAAACGTCCGGTCTTTCCCTCGACGACGATTTCAGGGTTGCCACCAACTCGTGTCGTCACGACCGGTAATCCAACAGCCATCGCTTCCAAAAGCGTCAAAGAGATCCCTTCAGTCCGTGACGACGAAACGAAGAATCCAGCCTGCGGAAGAAGTTGTGAAACGTCGCTGCGTTCACCCAGAAACTCGACGTGCTCCGTCAGATTCAATTCACGCAGAACCCACAACACTGCTCAAGTTTCTGACGCTCTCCTCCATCGCCGACGATCTTGAGTCGGAAATCAGGACAATCCTTGATCAGGATCCATGTAGCTCGCAGAAGCGTCGCGAAGTCTTTTTCAGGCGACAGTCGTGCCACGCTGATCGCTGTCGGTTGATTTGCCGGTCCTCGGTATTCAAATCGTTCGAGATCAACGCCGTTCCAGAGAGCGATCGTTCGCCTCAGCGGATCGAGCATCATCCTGTCGACAGAGTTCGGCAGCGTCTTCAGAAACTCCGACAACTCGATCCGTAAACTGATTTGCCATCCGAAACTGCAGTCTGGCCTTCCAACTCTTGCCACAACCACGGCCGTGTTGCGTATTCACGACAACCGGCACACCCGCAAGTCTGGCAGCAAACGCCCCGTAGAAATGAGCAAGCGTGTTGTGGGTATGCACGACGTCGAATTGGCCATCACGGAAAATATGAGCAAGCCGTCGAAGCCGAGCCAGTTTGCCGGCAACGACATCCGAGACACATTCGACATGGTGCCCCTGAGCCTTGAGTTCTTCGGCCGGAACGCCCATTCCATCCAGCGCGACGAAGCTCGTGTCAAATTTTTCGCCGTCGCGGTTCTTTCCAAACTCGACCAGCAGTCGCTCCAGCCCGCCAGTCAGCAAACACATGCTGACATGACACACTCGAAGCTTCTTCGCTGTTTTTGGAGCCGCTGCGACTGCGGGAGCCACAGGTGCGTCTGTCCGATTCGATTCGAATGTTCCGGCAGGAGACATGGCACAATGTTTCGTTCGAGGCGATTAGTCACTTCAGATTCGTTTTCTAAGTGACCGCACAATTGCTTGAAGGCAGGCGCATGGCCTCCTTCCCAGCAACCTAGGTCGCAATCGAACCGAAGGAGCGGCTTCACCCGACATTTCGAGGGAATCACGAAGTACGACCGTTGCGGCAATCGCGTTCCCAGACGTTGCGCGGCTCGTAACGGATAAACCGATGAATCACTTCGAGCCGAATCAAACGGCTATCGCGACGCAAGCTGTCCATCGATGTCGCGTCAGGCCAGCACGAGACGAATCAGAGTGAGCAGTCGCTTTGCAACACGACAAACGAAAGATGCCCCGAACGCGACCGATCACAAACAGTCGGCTACCGAGTTGGCGGCGGCCCGTCACCATCGGAGAGAAATCCGGCAAGGAGCTCGGCAGGCACCGGCCAACGCGGTCTTAAGACACCCTCTTCCCTCTGGTAGCGCCCGACCATGTGTGCCGCTTCGGCAGCTGACCCTGCGTTAAGTTTGACAAGCAGAGCCGCACGACGGCGTTCCAGCGTTCGCTCACTGACTCCAAGTGCGCTGGCGATGGCGCGATTCGGCTTCCCTTGGATCAGATAGTCGAGCACAACTTGCTCGGAATCGGAAAGCTGCTCCAACCCAGCCTTAAACGGGCGCTGCTGCTCGACAAGACTTGCGGCTTCATTCGCCAACTGCAGACACGTCGCAATTGCTCGTTCGAGTTCTCGCTCTTCGCAGTCCTTGCCCAGGAAAACAACCGCTCCTTCCTGAATAGCCCGCAACCCATGCCTGGCATCCAGACTCCCGCTAATCGCGATCGCGGGAACCAGATACTTTGGGTCCGCGTATTCGCGAAGCAGACTGAAGCCGTTTCGCCCTTTCAAAAACAGATCAACAACCAGGCAGCCTGGTCCGTCTGGACGAAACTTTTCAGTGAACTCTTCCGCGGACTGATAAACGATGCATGGCAGTTTCAAAGCTGAGACGAGCAATTGCATCGACTCTCGGACAAAAGCTTCGTCGTCGACCACATGAACGCACCCCGAAACGCGAGCAAGCGAATTGGCAGGCGGTGTTTGATTCAGAGACTCCACAGCATTCTCTCAGTCAGGATTCAGTCGTCAGGAAACAGGCATTGTACGACCGGCGCATATTTGGTCGATCGCTTCAGAGAACAGCTGCGGCGGGCGGTGCCCGACCGACCAATCTAGACAACGAATTCCAAATGCCCAACGGCAGCTCAACATCGGAATCCCGCTACCCTACCACCGACACTCAAATCCTGGCGAAATCGTGCCATCATGACACGGTACACCACCGTCGGATTCCCGAACCCTGATTGCGGACTTCCACATCACAATTAACGTCCGGTGCAAAGACTCATAAGAAACGACGGTTGTGGCGCTGCCGAATGAACCGTCGAAGCCTGCATCTTGAGATCTCGACCGAAATTGCGTCGGATCAGTCGGCTCCAGGTGCTCCATCGCCAACCTGTTCCGACTCGCAAGCTTCTCCCGCGTCGTCCCAACCAGCTTCTATGGCGAGACGCACAAGCTCGGCGACAGACTTCGTTTCAGACTTACGAAAAATCTCACGACGACGATTCTCGACTGTTCTTTCGCTGACCTTCAATTCGGCAGCCATCAATTTGTTGGGCCGTCCTTTAAGAATCAGGTCGAGGACGCTCACTTCCTTAGCAGTGAGTCGATCCAATCTTTCGCGAATCTCCCGCATCCTTACGCTTCTCTGCCGAGACGTCGCATCCCGAGTCAACGCGTTTCGCACAGCATCCCACAGATCGTTGTCCTGGTAAGGCTTATCGAGCAACGTCACAGCGCCGTTCTTCATCGCACGCACCGTCAGAGCAGTCGACGCATAGCCCGTCAAAACGATCACAGGAATTCCGATGGACTTATTGCGCAACTCTTCCTGAAGCTGCACGCCGCTAAGGCCCGGCATCCGGACGTCTGTAATCACGCAGCCTGGACAGTCAGCATCAAAGCCCTGCAAAAACTGCTCAGCCGATTCGAACGCCGATGCGCGAATCCCCATCGACCGAACCAGGAGACAAACTGAGTCTCTTGCCGGTCCGTCGTCGTCAATTACAAATACAGTCGGCTGCTCAGACATTTTCAAGCTTCCTGTACAACGACATGATCATCCTCAGCGGGGGCATTTTCCGAGTTGGGTATGTCAGCAACTTCATCTGCGTGATGCGTTGGATCATGCAGCGGCAACTCCACATCAAACACGGCACCTTCCGTCGTTCCTTGTTGCAGACAGATCCGGCCATCATGGCCTTCCATAATTGTGCGGCTGATCGCCAGCCCCATTCCCATTCCCTCTTTTCGAGTCGTCACAAACGCGTCAAAAATCGTCGGCTGAGACTCTTCGGGAATACCGCCCCCCGTGTCAGCGATCGAAATTCGCCCCGCCGCTCCAGCAACGCTGCACGTTGCCATGACCTCACGCTTATCACAATCAGCAGACGCCATCGACTCAAAAGCGTTCTTAAGCAGGTTCACAAGAACCTGTTGAATCTGCACACGATCGACGCTGACCAGAACCGGGTCATCCGACGTGGAGATGACGACCGATGCGTCGTGACGGCGGCCTTCGAAGTCGACGAGCCGCACAGCTTCTTCCATCAGCACATTCAAATCGCAAACCTCACGCTCGGTTTCTCCGTACCGAACGAAATTTCTCATGCGCCGAATCATTTCTCCTGCCCGAGACGAAGCATCACTGATCTGATCGGCACACTGAACCATCAAATCACGATTAGCCTGGTAGTCATCCGCGAGAACATTCTGCAATGCCTGAGCACAATTCTTGATTGAATACAGAGGCTGGTTCACTTCATGAGCGATTCCCGCAACGAGTTCGCCCATCGTCGAGAGCCTCGATACGTGAGCGAGTAAACTCTGCTGCTCCCTGAACTGCTCTTCGGCCTGACGTTCTGCAGTGATGTCCCTTCCAACGCTCTGAATTTCAATCAGCTTCCCGAAGTCGTCGAAGATGCCATGCTCCGTCCACAACTGAACGTACGGGCGACCATCTGCCATGACGAATCGTGACTCACCAGAAACAACCGGCTGGTCAACGGTCACAGCGGCCGCCCAATTTCGGAGGTCTTCACGACGCCGGTCAGGAACCATCGATAGAAAATCGATTCCAATCGCCTCGTCCAATGAGCACCTTTGGAAAGCACACCATGCTTCATTAGCAAAAAGCAGTGTGCCGTCAGTCTGCCAGCGAACAATCAGGTCCGATTGCTCATTGACAATCGCCCGGTAACGAGACTCGCTCGCCTGCTGAGCATCGGCGGCCTCGCGTTGAGACGTCACGTCAAGCAACGTACCAACATAGGCGATCAGTTTTTCATCCGAATTCCTGACCGGAACAGCAACACCTTCGGCCCACCGTTCAGAACCATCGGAATGGATATACCGATTACAGTCTCCATACGGCTCTTCCTTCGCCACCGCCTCAGCGACTCGTTTGACGACCCGATCACGATCATCCGGATGTATGGAACGGTGCCAGCCATCGCCCTGCCCTTCCGCCAGAGACAACCCCGTGATCTCTCCGCACTTCGAGTTGTGATAAATCCCGTTGCCATCGCCATCGTCGACAAAAATTCCGACAGGCGCATGGTCGCAGAGTGTGCGAAAGCGTTCTTCGCTCTCCGCGAGAGCCTTTACCGCCTTTTCTCGCTCACGCAGCGCGCGTTCCAGATCCTCAACATGCCGTCGTCCGGCAGAAATCTTCGACGCATACAACACTGAAAACACAATCAGCCCGACAACCGCTGCCATCAGACTGGGAAGCAAAGCGTCAGTCCATGCCGCGAACAAACCAGACGTCGCAAGCGAACAAGTCAGCAACTCGACCGGCTGAATCATCAAAGAACCTCAGCCATTGGCTCACCTTCGTCGAGAAGGTATTGCGGACGGCCTTGCGGATCGCTGATTGTCGTATTCCTGGCGTCGATCCCGAGTCGGTTAAACAAAGTTGCAAAAACATCTTTGTAGTGCACGGGTCTGGAAACTGCGGAGCCTGCCGTTCGGTCCGTTGATCCAATGACCTGACCAGTTCGCATTCCGCCCCCAGCCAGAATCGCTGGCCCAACGCGCGGCCAGTGATGGCGCCCGCCAGTTTTCGGATCGATCCGTGGCGTGCGACCAAACTCGCCCCAGACAACGATCGAGACGTCATCGAGCATGCCTCGTTCTTCCAGATCGGTCACCAAAGCGTGCAAGCCATGATCCACGATCGGTAGCAAAGCCCGCATTCTCGGGAAGTTGCTGGAATGAGTGTCGAAATCGCTGATCGACACACTCACGCATCGCACACCAGCCTCAATCAGCCGTATTGCCAGCAGAAACTTCTGCGGGGCCTCTGCGCCTTCTGCCGTTGTGAATTTAAACGAGTCCGGGTTCGCTGCACTGGTATAGCGTCGCAGCATTGCTGGCTCTTCGCGGCTCAGGTCGAGAGCTTCTGCAAATCGACCAGAGGTCAAGATGCTGACGGCTTGCTGATTAAATGCGTCCATTGCATCCATCATGCCGCTGGCGTCGACCTTCCGGCGAATTCGGTCGAGCCCACCGAGCAAATCCGAACGACTCGACAGCCGGTCGAGCGACAACTGCTCGTTCAGCTTCATACTCACAGAGTGGTCTGCACCTAGCCGTTTGAGTTCGCCCTGCATTCCCTTCTCGAGTTCCCGATGGAACATCTTTGAAATATCTGGCCGAAAAGGTTTGTGAGCAGGCCCAAGAAACCCTGGTCGAGCACTGTTGCGAACCAAAGGCCGACCGAGCATCAGATCGACGAACGGCGGCGCGTCGTCATCCGCCTGTCCCTGAAGTTTTGAAACCACTGAGCCCATCACAGGCCGCCCGCCCATCGATGCCAAATCTTTGTAGTGAAAGCCAGATTGGCACTGAAATCCGTCATGCCGCCCAGCAGAGCCAACAAGCGATCGGATAAAAGCAAACCGGTCGGCAATGCTCGCAACACGCGGCATCAATTCACAGATTTGAAAACCGGGCAACGCAGTCTGAATCGGAAAGAACTCGCCACGAATCTCGGACGGAGCCGACATTTTCATATCGATTGTGTCAAGTTGCGGCGGGCCTCCATCCAGATGGATGTTGATCACGGATTTCCGAGACTGACCGCTTCCAGTCGCAGACTCAGCGCGAAGCACGTCCACCAGTGACAGACCTGCGAGTCCAGTCGCGCCCGCAACAACCGCCGCGCGGCGAGTCATCCCGTCACAATGTCGAACCGATTTTCCAGTCAGTGTGATCATCGTTCTTCCCGTCACTTCAAACGTGTGGCCTTACGCATCTTGATTATGCACAACGTAGCGTCACTCCCCAAGGTCTAACTCCCAATTCACCGTCCGCATCTGAAAGTCGAAGCCCGGTCGTGGCGAGTGATCAATGTCTCATACTGACCCGCAGCGAAAATTCTCGCTTTGAAGACTATCGACATATTCGACACACTCTTTTTGCCTGACACTCTGCTATCGTTACAATCATCGCCCCAAATCAAAGGCTGCATTCGCAGTGACAACACGTAGGCAAACTCGCATCAGTTCAAAACGTTGCTCTTCATGACTCACTCGTTCGAGCAGGAAGCCGGATGACCGCAGTAATTGAATCGCCATCCGGCAGCATCAACCTGGCACCTGTCGCCAGGGAATTATCCCTCACCGAAGCTCAGGTGAAAAACGTCGTCGCGCTGCTTGACGATGGCAACACTGTTCCATTCATCACACGCTACCGCAAAGAACAGACCGACGGACTCGACGAAGAACAAATTCGAGCGATCGAGAAACGAGTCACACTGCTACGGCAACTCGCCGAAAAGGCAGACACGATTCTGCGACAGATCGATTCGCAGGGTAAACTGACTCCCGAACTACGGTCTCAGATCGAAGCCGCCGAAACACTCAAACGGCTGGACGATCTTTATCTTCCTTACCGACCGAAGCGTCGCTCTCGGGCTGAAACCGCTCGTGAAAAGGGACTCGAACCGCTCGCCGATATGATCATGCTAGGCGAAGCTGATTCGATCCCGATCGCCAAAGCCGCCGCCGGCTTCGTCTCCTCAGTTCCGAATGAAGGCGTCACTACAAAGGATGAGGCACTCAAAGGAGCAGCCGATATTCTGGCCGAGCGGATCAGCGAGAACGTTACCGTCCGCGACAGTTCGAGAAAGATCGCCTGGCGTACCGGCAGGATTTCAGTTTTCCCAACAAAGAAGAACGAGGAAAAACGCAAAGAGTTCGAAAACTATTTTGACTACAGCGAGCCTGTCTGGAAAGTTCCTCCGCATCGAACTCTTGCGTTGAATCGAGGCGAAAAGGAAGAAGTCCTGCGGATAAAGTTCGAGTGGAACCGGGAAGTCGCCGCGCGGGCGATCTCGACCGAGTACGACTTAAGCAGTCACGTTCACCGCAATTTCCTGGGTGAGTGTGTTCAGGATTCGCTCGACCGCCTGATTCACCCCAGTATCGAGCGTGAAGTCCGCCGCGAAATCACGGAGCAGGCAGAAGAGCACGCGATCGGCGTCTTTGCCAAAAACCTCAGAAGTCTTTTGCTGCAGCCTCCACTCAAAAACGAAGGCGTCCTGGCAATCGATCCGGGATTTCGGACGGGCTGCAAGATCGCGATCCTCGACGACCGCGGCCAGTGCACCCATACCGACGTCGTTTACGTAACAGGCTCCGCCGACAAACGTCAGGGAACACTGCGACGCCTGTCGGAACTCGTCAGCAAATACTCGTGCGGCCTGATCGCCATCGGCAACGGAACGGCGTGTCGCGAAACCGAAGAACTCGTCACACAACTCATTGCGGATCACTGCCCCGAATGTCGTTACCTGATTGTGAACGAAGCCGGTGCAAGCATTTATTCCGCAAGCACGGTCGCCCGTGACGAATTCCCCGACTACGACGCCACCGTCCGAGGAACAATTTCGATCGGTCGCCGCCTGCAGGACCCACTCAGCGAACTCGTTAAAATCGACCCGCAGCACATCGGCGTCGGCATGTATCAGCACGATATGAATCAGCGTCAGATGAAGGAATCGCTGGACGGCGTGGTCGAGTCATGCGTCAACTTCGTCGGAGTAGACCTGAACACGGCAAGCGCCTCGCTGTTGAAATACGTGTCCGGCTTCAGCCAGCTCGTAGCCAAACGAGTCGTCGAATGGCGAGAAGCCAACGGTGCGTTCGCCAGCCGAAAACAACTGCTCGAAGTCGCTGGCGTCGGCAAGTCGACGTTCACTCAAGCAGCAGGCTTCCTCAAAATCAGCAACGGAGCAGAACCGCTCGACCAGACCTGGATTCACCCGGAAAGTTACAAAGTCGCGCATCTGGTTTTGAAGAATCTTTCTCTGTCACCTGGGGACGTGCAGGCCACCGACGAAAGAAAAGAAACGCTTCGAGGCAAGCTGGCCGAAGTCTCAGTAAAGCAACTCGCAACCGAACTGGATGTCGGGCAGCCAACACTCAAAGACATCATCGATGCGTTGCGCCGTCCTGGCCGAGATCCACGAACTGATTTGCCAGGACCAATTTTTCGCAGCGGCGTATTGAAACTCGACGACCTGGCAACGGGAATGGAGCTGGCAGGTACGGTTCTGAATGTTGTCGACTTTGGAGCCTTTGTCGACATCGGCCTCAAAGACACGGGACTGGTCCACGTCAGCCAGATGGCCGACCGATTCATCAGCAGCCCGCACGAAGTCGTTTCTGTTGGCGACGTGGTAACCGTCTGGGTTCAGTCTGTCGATAAAGAGCGACGGCGAGTTTCGCTGACAATGAAAAAGCCCGCCTGACAATCTCAGCCGGGCCTTTCAACTCGCAACAGTCGGTATTGTCCATTGACGCCGAGCTATTTTCTCAGCGTGAACTCAAGTTCCTGTGAGATCAGAATGTCTTCTTGAATCTCCGCAATCTGAGTCCCTGGCTCTGGCACGTCGTCAATATCTTCGACAAACGCGACGACGACAGAGAACCTCGACCCGTCAATCGTATTTCGATTTCCAAACTGCGCCCGGCCCCGCACGTAAGTCCCCTGACGCAAAGTATCATTCTGCACCCACCACGGCGCCGACTTCTGCCGCGACCGAACAAGGACGAATGGAAACAGTTTCGCCCGAGTCTTGCATCGAAAAATAATCTCATCGATCGACTTCACAATTTCGCCCTTCGGACGCAGCACCGTGACTTGAGTCCGTTCTCGAGTGTCTTCCTTTTCCTCTTCGTCCTTCATCGATGACTCAGGCGATTCTTCCGTTTTAACAGTTTTGGAATCCCCTTTTGAAGCTGACTGTCCACCGCCGGCCAGCAGGGCGATCAGGTCTGGATCTGATTCGTCGATATTCTCCGCTGGCATCGACAGGCCTGCGGTTTTCACCGTCTCAACGACAATTGGGCCGCTCGCGACTTCGACTTCGGAGACGACCTTTTCGAGCACGCCGTCGCGTGAAACGTCAGACGCCTCTCCGCCTCCAAAATAGAGGATTCCGGATCCGACCGAGTCACTGGACACCTCGATCAACTCGCCGCCAGTCGCTATAGCGACGGACGTCGCAGCATTGCTGGGTGAAGCGTACTGATCGTCAGTGGCGACAACTCCAAAGACCGCCTCGGGATCAAGGATTCCGTCAGTGACTTCCGTGGAGTTGTCTGCAAAAAGTGATGTCTCAGCAACATCAACCGGCTTCTGCGTCGACGTCGAAGCGACTGAACGTTTCCGGGGCTTGCCAGTCGACTTAGTCTTCGATCCCTTCTTAGACGACGATGAAGTGGCCGTCGTCGCTTCAAGGACAACGACGCCCATCGGTAACGCGACGACAACGAGAGCCCCCAGGCCCCACATCAACAATTCGTTTCTCAGTAACTTCTTCACAATTGGATGGTTCATCCCCGATTTCCTCATACCTGCGATAAATTGCCCGCTCGCTAATAGCAAGGAAGACAATCTACACCGGAGGGGAATCCCTGCATCAGCACATCGAGGCAATCACCTCCTGAATCACCCAAATCCGGTCGGTCGATTCGGACAGCGAGCCACTGCCGCTCAGCAAGACTTTGCGGACTGTGCCACTTCGAGAAGCTTCACGAACGTTAATCTGGCAGCGCGCCTGCTGCGGAAGCACTGCTCGGCGACACAGCCATGATCTCACCCTTCGAGATGGCAATGCATCGACAAGCCCGTCGGCGATCAGAAAATGTATTCCTGATAGATGAAGCTCAGCACGAACGGGCCGAGGATGATCACGACCGTCGAGGCCATGATCAGAATTCCTGGCAGCAGCATCTTGACGCCAGCTTCGCCCGCAATGGTTTCCGCGCGTTGAGTTCGCTTAATCCGCAAGACATCCGCCTGGGTACGAAACACGGTTGCCAGCGGCGTTCCAAGATTCTCTCCCTGGATGATCGAGCCGACGATCGCTGTCACTTCGTCATCGCTCAGTCGTTCGCGCATCGCTTCCAGGGCCATCGTCCGGCTTTTTCCCATTCGGATTTCCGCGAGCACACGTCCGAATTCCACTCCGACCGGCTGATCGTGAAACTCCCGCACTGCTTCAGCCATCGCGTTGATGAAAGTTGAACCGGCTTCCATTAGCAACGTGACTAAATCGAGAAGGAACGGCATCTTCTTCTTGATCTGGAACAGGCGATAATGAGCTTGTGCCGCCAGTTGCCGACGCAGCCAGTAAGCGGTCAGTCCGGTTATCGCCAGCGCCGAAATCACTCCCGGCGTTCCCATAATTTCGACGCAGACATAAATAAACGCTGGCATCAGTAGCAGAGCGATTGTCTGTTGTCTGGCGAGGTACTCTTCCGGCGTCCAAAACCGAGTGTAGCCAGCCGCCTGAAGTTCTCGGCCGATCTCGGGGAGCGATCCGCGAAACATTCCGCGATTCATGACAGCCAGGCCGGCGATCAGGGGATAGAAAATCCGATAAAGCGGACTCAGTCGTCGCAGCTCGTTAATCCGATTGACATCGTAACGCCACGCGTCACCTTGCTCGGCGTCTTCTGAGTAGAGCGTATTTCGAATTGTTCGCGTCAGAACAAACACGGCAGCAAACGCGAGCCCACACCCCGCAATGCCGAATCCCAGAGTTCCAGGCTGAACAGCAAACATCAATGCCTCACAGGTTCATAAATAACTTCGATTAACGCCTGCGTCTCCGCACGCCATTCGCCGCATCTCGAGCTTCAACCCAGATCGGATAGACTCGCCACCCGATCAACAAGAGGCAAACAGAAAACATCATCAATCCAGACGTGTGCCCTTTTCTCGCCAGGCTCGCAGATGTGGGATCGCCGTTGAGGAAGTCAACCTGAATCGTGTCCCCGATGGACTCTGCAGTCTCATACGGAATTGTGTCAGCGGTATCAACAAATCTGCCATCAGTGTCTCTGTACCGAAACTGCACTTCTGCACGATCACTGTCGAATGGGCTTTCTTTGATCTTAGTTACCGTGGCTTCAGCACTGGTGCCCCATATCCAGAATTTGACATCTCCCCAGGCCAGGTACATCGCCATCAGCAATATCAATCCAGCCTGCATCATACGTTTGAACGTTGCAGTTTCGTCGTCGATATCAATAGGCATGCCACTCTCAAAAACAATCACTTCGGGACGCGAACGTTCGATTCAGTTTCGACGTTCGGATAAACATTTCCCGACGATTCTACCTGTGTTCGGTCAAATCCAACAGCAATTAGCCAGCCACGGGACGCTCCGAATTGACACTGCGAGGCTGAGGCCTAGAATCGCCCGTTTTTCCTGATTTTTCGAGGATTACTCTCGTGGAAGAAGCCACTCGGAAGGCCAGCGTGCTGATCGAAGCACTCGCCTGGATCCGACAATTTCGAGACCGCTATATCATCATCAAGCTGGGCGGCAGCGCGCTCGAGAATCCCGAGGCGGTTAAGTCGTTCCTGACCGACGTCATCTTTCTCGAAACGGTCGGCATGCGTCCGGTCGTGATTCACGGTGGCGGCAAAGAAATCAGCCAGGCAATGGAAGACGCCGGCATCGAACCTCGCTGGGTCCAGGGGCGGCGATATACCGACCAGAAAACCCTTGAGATCGCCGCGAACGTTCTCGCCCGAGACATCTGCACGCGTTTGATTGACGAAGTCGCCGACCAGGGAGCAACCGCCGTTGGGCTCAGCTTTGCTACCGGTAAGAACGTCCTGATTGGCGAGAAACTCGCACTGACTTCCGAAACGGGCGAAGAACTCGACCTGGGGCTAGTCGGGCAGGTGACAGACATCAATCGCGAGTTTCTCGATGCAATCACCGGTGCCGGCAAGATTCCGATGATTCCCTGCATCGCCGTTGACCGGACAGGTCAGCTGCTCAACGTCAATGGCGACACCGCAGCAGCAGCCGTCGCCAGAATCCTCAAAGCAGAGAAACTCGTCTTCGTCAGCGATGTACCAGGCCTGCTTCGCGACAAGGACGATCCCGAATCACTGATCTCGCACATCGATATCGCTGAAGCACGAAGACTCATCGCCGACGGGACAATTTCCGCCGGAATGATTCCCAAAATCGAAGCCGCCCTGGAAGCACTCGAAGCAGGCGTTGGCAAGCTGCACATCGTTGACGGAAGACGCCAGCATTCTTTGTTGCTGGAAATTTACTCCAACATGGGAATCGGAACGGAAATCGTTGCCTGAACGTTCCGAACCACGATGCAGCCAATGCTGTCCGACGTTCTTTCCGCGACGCATCCAATACAACGCCGCCAGACGCCAGATCAATATTTTTTGAAAGATTACAAAAATGGATTCAGCCGCCGCCATGTCCAGTGAGGACAGGATTGCTCAGTTCGACAAGTACGTCATTCCGAACTACAACCCGGTACCCTATCAGCCTGGTTCGAGGCGAAGGGCAACACTGCTGGGACGCCGAAGGAAAACGTTACCTCGATCTGTTTCCTGGCTGGGGCTGCAACATCCTGGGACATTGTCCGCCGCGAATCACACAGGCCATTCAGGACCAAGCCGCCAAGCTGGTCCACATGCCCAACACCTGGTTCATGGAACCTCAGGGCGACTTCGCCGAAATGCTTTGCACTCGAAGTTTCGGCAAAGCCTTTTTCTGTAACAGCGGAGCGGAAGCCAACGAAGGCGCACTCAAGCTCGCCCGTCTGCACGGCATGAAAGAAGGCCGATACAAAGTCATCACTTTCGAAAAAGGCTTTCACGGAAGAACACTCGCCACGACAGCCGCGACGGCTCAGCCGAAATTCCATGAAGGCGTCGGCCCGCTTGTCGCCGGATTCAAATACGCTCCTACAGGAGACCCTTCAAGCCGTCGCTGACCTCATCGACCACGAAACCGCCGCCATCATGATTGAACCCATTCAGGGCGAAGGCGGCGTTCAAATCCCCGCCGACGGATACCTGGCCGGACTGCGAAAGATCGCCGACGAAAACAACTGCCTGCTGATTTTCGACGAAGTGCAAACCTGTATGGCTCGAACAGGAACCTGGTTCGGATATCAGCAATGGGACGTTCAACCAGACATCCTCACCATGGCAAAAGGCATCGCTTCCGGAGTCGCCTGCGGAGCCGTCATCACGACCAACGAACTAGCTCCTGACCTGCGGCCTGGCATGCACGCCTCGACCTTCGGCGGTAACCCACTCGCGATGGCCCGCCGGCATCGCCACCGTTCAGACGATCGAAGAAGAAAACCTTCTCGACAACGTGGCGGCGATGTCCGAACGATTCCGAAGTCACTTCGTATCGCTGGCCGAAGAACTTTCGATCATCTCCGAAATCCGAACGCGAGGAATGATGATCGGCGTCGAGCTGACCATTCCCTCAACGCCGGCCGTCGGAAAATTGTATGGAGAAGGGCCTGCTTATCAACGCGACGCAGGGAAACGGTGATCCGACTCCTGCCGGCAGTGAATATCTCCGCCGAGGAAGTTGACGAAGGATTCGGCCATCATCGCCGACGTGCTCCGCGAGATGGCCAGCGAGGCTGGCTAGAACCAACTTCGCCGTTGAGCAATTCATAGAGAACTCATCTGCGGTATCGATATTCATGTCGCACCGCGTCGCCGTTCGGCACCAACAATAAGAATCAATTCAGAGAATACAGCTAGACGGAAATGAGCCGATGAAACACCTCACTTCGCTATTCGATCTGACAACAGACGACCGTAATGGACATCCTTGAGACCGCAGAAAGTCTCAAAGAAAAGCACGCATCTGGCAATCCTGAGACGCCACTGCACAACAACGTCGCGACTCTGGTCTTTGAGAAACCGTCACTACGAACAAGACTCAGCTTCGAAGCCGCAATGACACATCTGGGTGGTTCTGCCTCGTTCTTCTCCGGCAAAGACGCCGGCCTTTACGGTCGCGAGTCTTTGCCTGACATCGCGCGAGTCATCAGCGGATACTCCGACGTGGTCGTACTTCGAACATTCTCGCAGGAGCTGATCACCGACTTCTGCGAATGGTCGTCCTGCCCCGTCATCAACGGCCTTTCCGACGCGTATCACCCCTGCCAGGCTCTCACCGACCTGTTCACGATTCGAGAATCATTCGGTGCACTGACCAACGAAAAACTCGTCTTCGTCGGCGACGGAAACAACGTTAGCGCGTCACTGGCACTGCTGACCTCAATGCTCGGCCTGCCCATGACGCTGGCCTGTCCTGCCGGCTACGAACTGCCTGCAGATTTCATGGCACGGCTCAACGAAGCGTGCCCGAAGTCGCAGTTCACCCAGACCAACGATCCAGTCGCCGCAGTCAAAGACGCCGACGTGATCTACACCGACGTCTGGGCCAGCATGGGTCAGGAAGAGGAAGAAGAAAAACGCAAGAAAGATTTCGCCGACTTCCAGGTCACCGCCGCACTACTTGCAGAAGCCCCATCAGACTGTCGCTTCATGCACGACCTCCCGGCCAAACGAGGACTCGAAGTCACCGACGATGCGATGGAAAGCCCCAACAGCATCGTCTTCCAACAGGCCGAAAACCGAATGCACCTGGCCAAAGGCCTACTCACCTGGATCGTCACGAAGGCCCACTGAGCAACTCTTGGCGGCCCGCCCTGCTGAAGCCGATCAAGTCCTGACAGCAAACTGCCCGAGCCTAATGCTTGTGGCCGACGACTCTGCCCGTAATCGGATTCAGTCTGTACGGACGACCGTCCACCGGACACGTCGGAACTTTGTCACCGTAGTACGCTTCCTCTTCCAATTGGTTGATGACCTTTGCCGTTTTCCCTTTCGCTATGAAAAACTTCTCAGAGGCGACGTTAATCTGTGCCTTGTACTCCAGACAGACTTTGCCTTTGGCATTGCTAGCGGACTCGCCGATTCTCGGCAACACGACCGACGCGATTACGCCGATGATCGTCATCACAGCCAGGAGTTCCAGTAACGAAAATCCTCGCCGAAACTGCAGAGCTAGTCGATTTTTATTCGAATGTCGATAAACAAACATCTTTAAGCAGGGCTCCACTTCTCGACGACTTTTCCAAATACGAAAACACTAATTCAGCAGTGATTTGAATGATGCTCGGCCATTCAAAAGCATCGACTTCGGCGGCGACGCCATCTCGCCCCAGTCGAGAATTCTCACTGAACCGGACTTCTCCGGATATTCAAAGGCACCGATCTCGAACGCGTCGAACATCGGTCGAGACAATCCCTGAATATCGACTGACGTCAACGAACCAGGCGACGTGCCCGCATTGATCGCAGGCGATCCCGCTGCCAGACGGAAATCGCCCTTTGCATAATCAATAAAGCGAGGAGGCTTGAGCACGTCTCCGGCTCCTGGCGTCGTATTCACATACTTCCGCTGCTGCCCGAAGAGCAGATTGTGCCCGACATCCACGCTGCCTCGGCTGCGATAAATACCGTATGCGTTCTTTGCAGTCCCCTTCATGTCCCCATAAGCGATTACGTTGTTCCGGATTGTGCCGTTCCCTCCGTAGTGAGCCACTCCGAAACGACTGTCGACGATCGAATTATTCCACACGTCCGCAGTTCCACGTCCCGCAACACTTACCGCAATTCCAACCGACCTGTTTCGTGCGGCAACGTTGTTGACGATTTCAGCATCATCGACGCGGAAGGCATAAATGCCGCTCCCGTTATCGGTAATCCTGTTTCTTCGCGCAGAAATTTTCGTCGCGGCCGGATCACGGTATCCGTAAGCCATCAGCCCATAGCTGCCGCTGCCCTTGATTGTCGAGTCTGTAACAGCGACCGACCCGTCATAGTGAATAATTCCGTAACCGCGATTTCGTGCGACACTTGTCTTCGTCAGAACGCAATTCGCACGCCACGAATAGACACCGTGACTACGGTTGTCCTCAATTGTCGACCCGGAAACATCGAGCCGTCCGTCGCTCAGCATCGTGGCGTTAAGTCCACCGCCGCACTTGAGAAGCTTTGAATCTTTAACCGTTACATTTTGAGAGCTAGCCTTTGAATTACTGACGACCATCCCCCACTTGGACGCTCCTGAGATTGTCGTGTTTTCGACGAGACATTCAGGGCTGGAGACTTGATAGATCCCGTAGCGGCCACCGGAAACAACTGAGTTTCGGCATTCGAGTTTTCCGTAGTACTGCAGAAGCCCGTAACCGTTGCCCTTCAGTTTGAAACCAGACATTTTGACATCAGTCCGGTTGGCATAGACGCCGACGCCGTTATCAGAAATTTCGATGCCAGAATCAGCGTCCAGGTCGATGCTCTTTCCTGCCAGAAACAAACCGGTTCCGCGGTTCCTCAAAACTTTCAGAGTCGATTTCGGCACGACGTGGAACGATGCGTTCTTCACGTACAGGCCGTAGCCCGAATTATCCTGCACCGAAACGTTTGCCAACGGAATCGACCGGTTAGTGCCCTGCCCGTCGACATAAATGCCGTGACCACACGAAGACACTGTCGAATCGCTTAAAGAAAAGTTCCGGCCATACCCATAAAAGCCCCAGCTTCGAGCACCAGAACACTTCAAATTCTTGCCTGAAAACTCGAGCATCTTGTAAGCGAGTAGCCCGTAAGTCCCGGCCTTCTCGATCGTCACGCCGTCCAGGTTACATTTCCCGCCGCTTACGTAGAGAGGAATATTCGACGACGCCAATGTCAGCCCACCGACATTGGACGTGCAGTTTTCCAGGTAGATACCGTACCCGCATTTGTCGACACGAATGTTCGATCTCTTCGAAATGTCGACTGCACTCGAGACAACTCGCAGCCCGGTGCCGGCGCACTTACTGAAGCCAAGTTCGCTCATCACGGGTCGCGTTTTTCCAGACGTTTCCCGAACATACAACCCGTTCTTCGATCCTGAAAACGTTGATTTCGATACGGAAATATTCTTCCCGTGCGCGTAGATCGCCCAACTACCAGTCGCTCCGAATCGACTATTCGTTACGCTGAGGCGATCCATCGTTGAACTATAAAGTCCTAAACTCTTAGAAGACCGAATTACAAGCCCGTCAACTGACGCCGTTCCGCGATGCAGACTAATGGGCCGCTGAGCACCGGACACGTCCATACCGCGGAGCGTGGACCTGCAACCAATCAACGTCACGGCGTACACACAATCGGAAAAAGCCAGACGGTCACTTTTCCCAATTCGCACAGCCGAACTGTCGCAACGCAGCCCGTACGTACATCCGTTGAAAGTCATGTTGCGAAACACCGGCGCAGCATTCTTACTCAGTTCGCGGACATACAGACCGTACTTCGTCCGATTGAATGTCGAATCGCTAATCGACATCTTTCGCCCGTGAGCATGCACGGCCCAACTGCCTGTCTGATTGAAACGACTGTCAGTCAGATCAAGCTGCTCCATATTGGCCGTGTAAACTCCGTAACTCTTAGCATTTGTAACGTCGATCCGGGCGAGGCTTGCCTGGCCTCCGTAAACTGATAACGGCCGAGTATCGCTACGACACTTAAACCCCTTGAGCGCTGACCGGCATCGATTCAAAACGACACCGAAGTTACACCCCGAAGTCACAATCGCGTTATCCCGTACCGGCTTGAGGAATGCGGTTTGACAATAGAGCCCTTGATTGCAATTCTTGAAAGTAAGCCTGGTCAGAAACGCTTCCGACTTCAGGTTGACTCCGCGAACCAGCAGTCCGTTCTTCGATTGATCAAACTGGCAATCAGAAACAGTCAGACTGCGACCATGAAGATAGGCCGCCCAACTCGGAGTCTTACCGAATTGACTGCCTGTAAGGCTGACACGATCCATAGCAACGGCGTAAATCCCGTAGCTTTGCGATTCCTGAATTTTGATGGATCGGATCGACGCAGTGCCATAAACAAGCGTCAACGGGCGACGCCCATTCTTGACGACAAGACGGGAAATCTCACTGTTGCACCGGTTCAAGTAAATGTCGTGAGCGCAAGCTCGAAACTGCATCGAAGAACCGTCCAGTGCAACGTTCATGTCGCGGCCATAGAATCCGTAAGTGCAGTTGAAAACACTCAGATTCTTCAGCGACATTCTCGAGTTGCGGTCAACACCTCGTACATAAACGCCGTACTTCGACTTGTCGAACGAGCACTTCTGGACCACCGCATTTCGAGCGTATACTACAGCCGCAATGGAACTCACATTATTGAACCGGCAATTCTGCAGGGTGCAGTTCGTCGATCTGGAACCATACGCTCCATAGACGTTTCCGACAAAGTCACAATTGCTGGCTGCCAACGTCCCGGAGTAGACGAGCACTCCGTAGTAGACATTCTGAAACCTGCAATTGACAGTCGTCACTGAAGCTGACGCACCATTGCCATACACGCCATAATATCGGCCACCGCGTCGAGACGATCCAAACGTCACACCTTCGAATTGCACGCTCGTATTGTTCGCAACCGTCACCGCCCAACGATTCGCAGCGGCGATCACAACGGCCCCTCGGTCCCCCGTGAAACGACCAGTCGTATCCGCGACAATTCGCAGAGGTCTTTTTAAGAAAGGGCTCAGTCCACGCCGCCCTTTCCCGCGTCCCTTTCCTCCGCCGAATGACGCCGACGCGAATGAGCGAACAGCACTCGATCTTGTATATGTCCCCGCGCCGACGTAGACGGTATCACCGTACGTCAACCGCTGCTGTAGCGCGCGAGACAGCGTCTTAAAAGCTTGCCTCCTTGAAGTCCCACTGCTTCGATCGTTACCCGCGTTTTCTTACGTAATACGTACGTGCCGACACTGACTCCTGGGCCACACAAACGGTGATCGCAGCAAGCAACAGAATTGAAGCGATTCGTACATGACGCGACATTGGTGATTCTTCAAACTGGAAATGCCGACTACTCCGCCTGTCGAGTGCTCTCGGGAAGTCATTCGATGGCACGGTACTCACGGGACCGTCGACTCGATTCTGTAGACCGACCTAGAACGTCGGCAGCTTTGGGACTTCATCGAGTCCGGGTAATGCCGTCCCCTCAAAATTTCTGATCGTCGGCAATGTCGGATCTTCGGGAAGTTCCAGCCCTTCAGGTAACTCGGGCTCACTTGCAAAAGAGTCCGCCGGAAGAGCGACAGGGGCCGGCGGAAGATTCGTTCGGGAGATGGCCCCTGGTACATCGTCACTGAAAGGCTTACCAGCTCCTTCAAGGAAACTCCCACTCTCAGAGAACACGTCACTCGAAGCATTCGGTTGATGCGTCTCAACATTTCCCGCGATGGATACGCGGCCCGTCGCCGTCCTCGGCGAACGTTCGGTATTCGTCGCAGATGCGTACTGATTGACAACCGGCTGCTTGAACAACGCGACTGTCCATCTTTCATTTCTCTGTTGAAGTGTCAGATTCGGAGCGTCCAGGGCGACAACAGTGACACCGTCTACTGAATCTCCAGAACGAACGGATCGCAGATTTCCCTGAATCGAGACCAACGCCTGCGGCGCACCACCCTCGATCTGACTGAACCCAATTACTCGCACATTTGCATGTTGCGCAACGTCGTCGCCGTAGCTGTCCGGGGCTACAACCGCCTTTTCAACTTCAGGTTGGCTGAAGAACGATCTGTTTGTTGGAAATGGCGGACTGAACTTTTCCACTTCCGCGAATTCGGGCGACTCAACATCCGCAGCCGGGCCGTCGACAAGCTCAGAGTCAGCTTCATCTTCGTCAAACTCAGCGAAGTCGCCAGCCGTCTCGCCACTGCCACACCCTGTCGCCAATGTCGCCATCAGGGTGACAATGAATATCAAATGCCATTTCATCGTTGAACTCCCCATCTCTCCGACACTCTATTCACGCACACCTCGACCGTTGAATTCGCGTAGCCAGTTATTCGGTCCACACGCAACGCAGGATCCAACTCCTACTTCATAGGCGATGGTCAGGTCTGGTTAATGACCGTTCGGCAGAGGTCTTACTCGCGCATTCAGGCGTTTACCTCACGATGAGCATTCATGTTTCTACGTCTGCGTTTCTTTCACGCAGCAGACGTTGCCAATTCGCCCCAGTGTTCACTTTTAGCTTGCCGGTCTGAATTCTGCGTTCCAGGTTCCTACGAGTGTCGGATTTCTTTCACACAGAAGATGTGTCGAAATCTGGCCGAAGCACGTTCCGAACAAAACACCGCGGACATCACCAGGAACCGGACAGTCGGCGCAGAACGATCGAGGAAACCTCATGGCGAACTCAGGGCACAGACTATTGCTGGTTGAGACGGACTCGCTTCTCGCGGAAGTCACTTCCTACCGGCTGCAATTGCTTGGCTATCAGGTCGAAGTGGCGGGCTCCACTGCCGACCTGTGGACTGCTGTCGACAAACTAAAGCCTCATGCGGTCTTGATCAGCCTCGACATCGACGACCTGCATCCAATGGAGCTGCTCGAACAACTTGCGAGTGATACGACGACCGCCGAACTCCCCTTGATCGCGATGTCTTCACAATCCGACCTTGATCTGGTCGAGCGGGTCTGGAAGAACGGAGTCAGCGATTACCTCGTAACTCCCTACGACCCGATCATCCTCGAACGCAAAGTCGCTCGACTTCTGTCGGACGTTCCACGGACTCCCGATGAGGATGACGCCAACGGCGGCGAAGAAGAAGAAAGCATCGAGCCCGTCTCAGAAGAGAACATCGCCGAGCCAGTAGCAATGAACGCCTGACTCCGATCTCAATCTCCTCACAACGCTACGGTTTGAAAAGAGTAAAGCAATGGCAGGCCGACTCGGCGACATCCTGGTTGAACGCGGACTGGTCAGTGAAGAACAGGTTCAAGATGCGCTTGCATCCAGGGGCATGCTCGGTGAATCGCTGTTGCACCAGGGGTTCGTGACACGAAATCAACTTGGTGACGCGCTGTCAGAACAGTTCGAGGTGCCGTACGAGAACATCGTGCCGGAAGAGATCCCCGCACAGATGGTTCGACTCATCCCCGAAGCATTCGCCAAACGAAGACATCTCGTACCAATCCGAGTCCGCAAAGGTTGGATGCTTCTTGCTATGGAGGCCCCGGACGACATCGAAGCCATTTCCGAAGTCGAACTGATCACCGGTTACAAAGTCGACCCAGCGATTTCGCTTCGAGAAGACATCGTGTCTGTGATCGATCGAAGCTTCGATGAGCGACTGACTGCGTGCCAAACGGCCGTCGACATTCGGCTGGAAGAACTGGAAGCTGATCGCGACGCAGGCGTTCTGGAAGTCTCGGTCGCTCAGGCCGACGAAGAAGCTCCTGTTGTTCGAATGGTCCGATCAATTCTTATCGGAGCAGTCAATGCAGGCGCCAGTGACATCCACCTTGAACCACACGCCCCTCAGATGCGAATTCGATACCGCATCGATGGCGAACTTCAGCAGGTAATGACCATCCCCAACGACAGTGAAGAAGCCGTCGTCGGTCGAATCAAAGTCATGGCCGACATGGACACCACCGAAAAACGACGACCACAGGACGGAACCTTGACCATCGAAGAAGCCGGACAGCGAGCCAGCTTCCGCGTTAGCTGCATTCCTACCGTCGATGGCGAAAAAGTCGTCATGCGAGTTCTCGACGAAAATAACAAAGCGTACGGTTTCGAATCCCTGGGAATGCCCAAAAAAGAAATTGAAATCTGCAAGGATTTGATCCAGAAGCCTCACGGCATGATCATCATCACTGGGCCAACGGGTTCTGGAAAAACCACAACCATGTACACGATGCTGACGAGCATCGACTCCGCCGAGAAAAACGTGTCCACAATCGAAGACCCTGTCGAATTTCGACTGCCTGGCATCAATCAGGTGCAGGCGGACAACGATCACGGGATGGGCTTCGCAAATGGCCTGAAGTATCTGATGCGTCAGGACCCTGACGTCATTCTCGTCGGTGAAATCCGCGACCACGAAACAGCGATGGCTGCCGTACAGGCCGCTCTGACAGGCCACCTTCTGATCAGCACGCTTCACACAAACGACGCGATTGGATCAGTGTCCCGGTTGAACGACCTGGGCCTCGACTATTTCAAGATTGCTGGAGCGTTACTGGCGGCAATGGCTCAACGGCTGCTGCGAAAAATCTGCCCAAGCTGCAAAGAAGAGTCCGTCCCAAATCCAAAACTCCTTGAATACCTGCTCGAAGGTAACCAACTCCCCGCCGGCGCTCAGTTCTACCGCGGAGCTGGGTGTAACAAGTGCCTCGGAACCGGGTACGTCGGGCGACTGCCAATCTACGAGATTCTGCAAGTCTGTCCCGAACTCGAACGCGGAATTGAAGCTGGTCTTCCGACATCGAAACTTCGAGACCTGGCCATCAACGAGGGCATGACCGCCCTGGCAGCGGCTGGAATGAAAGCGGCACTCGAGGGCCAGACAACAGTCGAAGAGGTCTACTTCAAATTATCAGGCTAGGCATTCTCAAACGCCCCGACATGACTCGGCTACGTACGCTCGGACACATGGAATTTTTAATGGCCACGACACTTGCCGCAAAGAAAAACCAACAACAGGGCCTTGAAGGGTTCCTCAAGAAACTGTCCGACATCAAGATCGGTGGTTCTTCCGGGCTGAAGGTCCGCAAGAAGGACATGATCTACATCTTCCGCAACCTGTCGACACTGCTCGGCAACGGATTGTCCTTAAACAAGGCTCTCGCGACGCTCCAACAGGAAAAGTCGCTCAAAAAATATCAAAGCCTGTTCGTCACGATGGAACAGCACGTCAACCAGGGTTCTGCGCTGAGTTCCGCACTGAAACAGTTCCCGGATTCTTTCGACGAACTGCTCGTCCATCAAATTAAAGTCGCTGAACGAACTGGTGCTCTCGTTGAAACCATCACTCGAATCACCGAGCAACTTGAAAACGGCGCCAACATCAAAGCGTTGATCATCAAAAAACTCACCTACCCGGTTATGTTGTCCATCGCCGGCGCTGGATCAATGACATTCATGCTGCTGTACGTCGTCCCAACCTTCGAGAAAATGTACTCAGAGGCCAAGGCCGAACTGCCTGCAATCACTCAGTTTTTGATCGTCGTCGGAAGGCTGCTCACCGACTACCTGCCGTTCGTCGTGGGCGGAATTGCCACGATTGTCACGCTGTTTGTTCTAACCTGGAGAAACGTAAACGGGCGATTCCGACTCGAAAGTGTCCTGCTTAAAACTCCCTTATTGGAATCATGGCTCCGCAGCATAGCGATCCTTCAGTTCATCGAAGTGCTTGGCAATCTAATGGACTCTGGCTTCACTCTGGCTGAAGCGCTTCCGCACACGAGCAAAGGCATCACCAACAGTGTGGTGCGCCGCAGCGTCGAAGATCTGCACAAGGCGATTGTTCGCGGCGAACGTTTCAGCCGCGAATTACTCAAGCGATCCCACATCTTCCCGCCGGTCGTCACTCAGCTCGTCATTATCGGTGAACAGACCGGTACTTTGCCGACGGCGACTCAGCAAATCCGAGTACACCTGCGGCGTGAAGTGGAGCGGTACACCAACTTGCTCACGGGAGCCATTGAGCCCGTCATGACCATCGGTTTGGCGTCCGCCATTGGTGGCATCCTGATGGCTGTGTACCTGCCGATGTTCGACATGATCGGTGCCATGAATCACTAGGCCGCGAGTATCGCAAATACGTCGAGTTCGAGATTCCTCAAATGTCTAATTCTAAAATGAGAGCATCGGCCCTTCACCATCAACGGCCAGCGTTCTCACTCATCGAAGTCTTACTGGCTGTCACGTTGATGGGCATCGTCGCTGCTGTGGTCATGCCGCGATTAACCTCTCATTCGAAGGACACTCGCATCAACGCTTGCCACGTCTATCGTGGAAATATCGAAATCCAGGCCGAGTTATGGTTCCGAAACCGTGGCAAATGGCCGGCGCCAAACCTACGGAATATTGGGACCACCGCGCGATACTTCCCCGACGGTCGGCCAACCTGTCCGGTCGATGGTTCTCGCTACACCGTCGACCCAAATTCGGGGCGTGTCATCGGACATGATCATGGCAAGTAGCGTCTCTCCTATCTCCGATTCTATCTAGCTGAACGAACTGGCAAGGGAGGTATTTATTAGACGTCTTCCCGCCATTCGAGACCTAACTTAACGACACATTGACGCTGAAGCGTTCAGCAAAATTAATGACTCTGGGCGAGTCATTTCACTTTGAAGGGTGAGTCCCTGTCGCGACATCACTCAGTATTCACAAGCCCATGCGGGCACACTCAGGGGGAGAGTTTTATGGTCACTAATCGTCATGTCACATCGAAGAAGCGTCGCACGGGATTTTCGCTGCTCGAACTTCTTGCCGTTGTAACGATCCTCGGCATCATCGCCGTCGTCGTCATTCCACGCGTTTCAGTTTCAGCCGAAGCAGCCAAGACCAACGCTCACAAACAGAACGTCGCCGAGATCAACGGTGCAGTCGAACGCTGGTACTTTGAAAAGGGCAAGTACCCGAAAGCCAACCTGAGCGACATTGGTGCTGACTCCAACTACTTCCCGGACGGAATTCCAAAAAACCCGCTCAACAACAAGGCATACAAACTCAATGCCAAAAAACGAGTCCAGTAAGGATATAACGGTTCCATGATGGGTTTATCACAAAGCCATCTCCGAGCAGCCCGGCGACGGGGAGTCACTCTACTTGAACTCCTCGTCGTCGTAACGCTTATGGGTACGCTTTCGACCGTCGTCGTGACCCGTTATGGCCGCGACATCTTTGGAGACATCGGGGCTCGAAGCGACGCTCAAAAGTTGTGGATGGATCTGCAACACGCACGGGGAGTCGCCATTCGAAACGGCACGGTCGTTTCGGTCAGTTTTGAAAAGTCTTCAAGCGGACAATATTCCGGATACAAGATCACTGAGAAATCCGGTAGCCGACAGATCGATGTTTATGAACGTGCGCAATTTGGTTCCGACATCGTCGTCACCTCAACTTCCGCCGCCGTTCAATTTACTTTCGAAGGACACGCTACGAGCGCATCCACGATCAAATTGAAAGGTCCCAGCAGGTCCTGGACCTTGACCATTGTTCCGCTCAGCGGTTCCGTGAGAATTTCGGAGACATAGCCATGAAACCCCAACAACGGCAAGCCAGAGGGTTCCGTCGAGGAACTACATTGCTTGAACTTGTTGCGGCTTCAACCGTAATCGCCGTGGCGCTTGTACCCGCATTACGGATCATGCGAGACAGTCTGCGAGTCTCTCGTCAACTTGAAGTTCGGGAGGCTATGGCGACCATTGCGATGTCAGTCCTTGAGCAGGAAGCAGCAAGGGTCTCAGCACAATGGAACATGCAAACGACGACGCATCGCAATCCGGGTCGAAGCTCGGGCTACCCATCGATTCTGGCCGTCTCCACAACGATGGACTCTCTGAAAAGCGGTGGCATTCCGGGCTCCCTGGCCGTTGTCAATGTCACGGCGTTTGAAGACTCCAACAGGTCAGGCAGCCTCGACGCCGACGAACCATCGATCAAATTTGCGACCAAGATCGCCGGACTGACCAGCTACCGCTACGAGGCGCAGGGATCATGAACCGCCGAAAACGCCAACATGATCGCAGCGGATTCTCGCTACTTGAAATGGTCATTGCGATGACGCTGCTGTCGATCGTCATGACCGCCGCGACGGTTGTACTGAGGACAAGTCGAGAAGCCTGGGACGCTCATGAAGCAGATCATGTTCGACTTCGAACGGCACACGCCGCTGTACGCCACATTGTCCGTGCCGTCCGCGAGGCGGGCGAGATTGTCAACATAACGACCGGCGCAACGACAAACACTCGCCTCACAGTCATCCTGTCCGATGGCGACACGCTGACGTGGCAGCACGACTCATCCAGAAAAACAATTTCACTGACTCAAACAAGTGTTTCGAACACTCCGACGGTCATTGCTGAAGGTGTCGAGACGCTGGAGTTCGTTCCGTTCCGAGTCGATGGCGGCCGGTTTCAATCGAGCATGATGCATCGTGCTCAAGAAATTGAAGTGGCCGTCGGCGTCCTGCTGCCGCGGGAAACACCCGTCGTCCGGCGAGCCGCCAGTCGCGTCTGGCTAAGACCGTTCGGCAGAAATCGACCCGTCTAAATGAAAACACACCATTCACAACACGATGCCGTTTGCACTTCCAGGTGCTTACGAAAATCTGTCCAGCGCCACTCCCGGAGTGGTGCTGCGTTACTGGCATCGATGTTTGTGATGTCCGCGGTCTCGTTAATCGTCATCGGAATCCTGCGTACGGAATCGGTCCAGTTCGCCGCACTCCGGAACACGATTGACTACGACCGTGCCAGGTATCTGGCAGAGGCCGGTATGAACCACGGCATATCCAAACTCGAAACCGACATTTCGTGGCGAGGAGCAATTCGCAGAACTGAGTTTCCCGCCCGCAGCGGAGAGTTTTATCAAGCGATCGCGGAAGACGGCGTTAACGGAACTGTCGTCGTCACAGGAATGGGCGAGGCTGGCGACTTTTCACGGACGGTTCAAGTTGTCGTGAAACAAGGCGGCTGACTACGTCCTATCTGCCAATTAAGAACCGAACCTGGACGGCGACATCCCAAAATGAATCAAGCTCGACTGAGAACTCAGTCACAACACCAGACAAGAGTAACGGCATGGGTGCATCAAACAACAAACAGATCGAGCGAAAGGTGGCCATTGGCCTGACCAGCAACGATCTTACGCTCTTGATTCTTGAGAAGTCGCTTTCGGGTGACATCAACAGAGTCCGAGACCGCCATCTGATCTGGCGAAAAGACGCGGCGGACCTGCACAGCGAACTCGGTCAGCAGGAGCTCACAAAGGCCCTTCAGCAACTTGCAACCGAGGAAAAACTGCAAGGCGTGCCGATTCACATCGCACTAAGCAGTGACCTGTGCGTAACCCGAGTCATATCCGGCGAAAATGAGCACGTCAGGCACGAGTTACATGAACTCATCGATCGGAGCAGCGGATATCTTTCGCTGGGGGTCGGCGACAAACTGACGGCTGTCAGTGAAGCAGCGATCGACGCGCGGCGCAGTCATGTCTGGGTAACCGTCGCCAACCGCGAGGTCATGGAAGCTCTCGACGACGCCTTCGAAGCAGCTCGTCTGAGAGTCATCCGTATCGAACACTCGCTGGCAGCCTTAAGCAGGGTCGTGCAAGCGACGGGCGACGACGCCGACGCACCAGTCATCGTGATCGACGTTGCCGACAGCGGCGTAGACGTCGGCATTTCGTACAACGGCCAACTCCTGCTCGATTACCGACCGTCTGGAAGCAACGCAAAAGACAGTGTCGGAGTGATCATTGCTCGCCACACAAAACGGCTTCAGCGTTACATCGATCGGTTATTGCGAGGCCAGGCTCCGATCAGCCGAGTTTGTCTCTGCGGAGAAACCGAAGACGTCGGACACGTCCGTGAACAACTGGAAAAGCTCGAAGCGGACGGCGAAATCACACTGCGTTTGCTCACGCCAGGTAATGTTCCAACTGGCTGGGACCTCACCGATGAAGCGGCCGCCGATACGAGCCTGACTGCCGACCTTGGCATCCTTTTGGAACAGACAGCGGGCTCAGTCGCCAACGAATACCCAAATCTGGTCGACCCACTTCGAGAATCGCGGCGGCGACCAATTCTGAAGCCTCTGCTACGAATGAGCTGGCCGATTCTTGCGACCATCGCCGCCTCAATACTTGTGTGGTCTGTTACGTTGTTCGAAGCCATCGAAACAAAAATCTTCGAATCGCAACTAACAAGCCTTGAAGAAGACGTCGAGCGAGTCAATCGCCTCCATCAGGAAGCCATCGTTGCACGGGCCCGCGTTGGACACCTTCAGCGAATCGCCGACAGCCTGGAAATGCGACCGTGGGATCAACTCGTTCAGCGAGTCGGCCAAAGCCTGCCGCGCGGCGTCTGGCTGGAATCGATTCAGGTCGACCGCGCTGGCAACGTCATCATCGGCGGTACAAGTCACTCCGAAGACGGACTCTTCGAACTTGTCTCCCACCTGAGAAAAGTGCCGGAACTCTGGAGCGTCGCCCTCGAGAGTACTCAAAAAAGTCACTTGCAAAGCGGACCGGCCATTCAGTTTTCACTGAGCGCTTCGGTCCACTCGCTCCAGCTAGCAACGCGATTTGACGAGACGATGAACAGTGATCGTCGCATTGTGTGGCTGCCCGATGAAGTTTCGGCACCAAATGGGAAGACGACGGCTGAGCGAAATCGAAATCCTGTCCGCTAGCCATTTGACGGAAATCTGCAACGGCTGATCGGCCAAAGCATCCATACAAAATACTGAACGACGGGGATACGCCTCCCCGGAGGACAACACCGCCATGAATAACTCGCCAATCGAAAGGCTTATCACTCACCCTCGGCGCGGATGGATCGTCACGACCGCTACGTTTGTGGCAGGTCTGCTGTTCCTGTTGCCCGCCATCGATTCCTACAACCTTGAGAAAGAGCGTCTCGACGAAATATGTGTTGAACTCGACAAAAGCCGCACAGAGATAACGCGGTTCGAGTCCTGGCAACACCGAATCGAAGAACAGGGAGAGCTACTTAAGCAACTCGAATCACGAGCGTTTATCGGTCCACAGGTTGAAGCATTCCGGACCGAACTCGTTGACCTGATTCGAAAATCTGACTGCACCATGCGACGTGTCCGTCTCAGCGAACCGAGTTACCGAGGATGGCAGGCTCAGCACGATGATCCGTTACTGGATCAACCGCCGCATGATGCTGAGGGAGAGACTCCTTACTACCTGGAGACTCGTCATCTGGCTTTGTCGGTCGAGGGGGCACTCGATCGAATTCAAAAGCTGCTTGGCGAACTTCATGCGACAGATCGGCTCGTCCATTCCGCAGCGATGTCCATTCGCCGCGCCGAAGGAGGGGCTGACCACGTGTCGCTCGACATCGATCTGGTGCTGTTCAATCTGCTGCTGAAATCTGCGGTCGAAACGTGATGAGCGGGTAGTTCCTTGCCCGCAAGGAGGGGGCTATGCGAACCTGTTTCCGTGACGATTCCCGACGGCGCGACGGCCGCACGCGGTCGCTGCGCAGTCTGATCATGCTCGCAGCATTCTGCGCATGGTCAACCTCACCCAATTGCGCAACGGCTCAGGAATCCGGGAAAGTCCCCGAATCATTGCCGAGTAAGAATCTGACCACGTTGCTTGAGACTCGAGGAACGCTGACACTTCGCGACGCCACGCTGACGGAGGCGCTGTTCGCGCTCCGGGAGCAGTGGAACGTCGACATGGTCGTTGCCGATAATGTCGAAGGAAACGTCAACGCGACCTTCACCGGCGCATCGTTGCGTGAGATT
>CALSLT010000031.1 GCA_943787265.1 uncultured Planctomycetaceae bacterium
GTTTGAAAGGATGCTGGCTTCACCAAGGCCGATGTCTTCCTGACCGACTTCATCAACCAGTGGTCTGATATTCAGCCGCTTCGATGAGATCGATCTGCCGGTCAAGCTCATTCGCGAGCGGGTTTCAGGACTTCGGCTCGTCGGGAACTCAGTGAGTTCTTCAAAGTCCTCGTTCGCGAAAACAGATCGCTGGACAACCTGATTGACTCGGACTTTCGTCGTCGTCGATCGGCAACTGGCTCAGTACTACGGTCTCAAAGCCAGAATCGATGAGGGGTTCCAGAAGGTTTCGCTTCCGGCGTCCAGTCCTCGCGGAGGCATGCTCGCCCAGGCCGCGTTTCTCATCTCAGGCGGTTCGGGCCCGCGGACATCGCCAACGATCCGCGGAGCGATCATCCGGGAGAAGTTCCTGCATGATCCCGTGCCGCCGCCCCCGCCCAACATCCCCGCCATCGAAACAGAAAAGGGGCAAAAGCTGACCGTCAAACAACTGGTCGATCGACACAAGAATGTTCCTCAGTGCGCTTCATGTCACGACAGATTGATCCGATCGGCTACGGCCTTGAGAACTTTCGATTACCTGGGAAACTGGAGAACAACCGAAGTGGCCGGCGGTGCGGCAGCGAGTGCAAGCCCAAGAAAGCGAAAAGGGAAAGCCGCTTCCAAAAAACCTGCGCCCGAGAAGACTTGCCATCGACGCGAGCGGTTATCTGGGAGACGACCGATTCGAGGATCTTGAAGGTCTCCGCAACGCTCTGAGTCAACATAAAGATCAGCTGGCACGATCGGTTTACGAATCGTTGCTGTCCTACGGAATCGGTCGAGAGATCGAATTCGTCGACGACCAGGACGTCAGCGCCAATCTCAGTGAACTCAAGAGAACGCAATTACCCGCTCAAAGAGATGATCTTTGAGGTCATTACATCCAAAACATTCGTCACCAAATAGAAACTGGTAACCCGCAGCGTCGAGCAAGGGATGAGTCCCTCGCTTACGCGTCGGGTTACCTGCGATGGACATCTAACCGAGAGAATAAACATGAGCCTGATTACAACACCTTCGCGTCGTTCATTTCTGCGTTCCGCGACGGCCTGCCTGGCCTTGCCGTGTCTGGACACGTTCGCCGCGGCAGCCAGCGATCTGCCCGGCCCGAAAAAGCGGATGATCTTTCTGGGGCAGGGTTATGGTTTCCTGCCGGACTTCTACCCGACGAAAGCGGCAGGTTTTCGGAGATTGGCCTGACCGAAGGCATGTCGCCCCTGAAGAAACATCAGGACGACATCACCCTGCTGGGCAACCTGATCAACGTCGGGACGACGAACCCGCACAGCGGCAGCCTGACGTTTCTAACGGGTGCGCCTACAGCAATCCCAACTCGATGCAAGAACACGGTTTCCTGCGACCAGGTCGCGGCCGAGTCCCTCTGCCGAGGATACCCGTTATTCGCACCTCACACTCAGTACCGAAGACACGAAAGGGCACGGCAATCGTTGCCTTTCCATGGCCTGGGACAAGGTCGGGCAGTCCCGATCGCCGGATTGAACACATCGCTGGAACTTTATGACAAGCTGTTCTCGGCGACCGAATCCAAAGAAGCGGTGATGCGAAGAATCCAGACACGTCGCAGTGTTCTTGATGGCATGAAGGTCAACGCCAATCGATCAGCCAGTCAAATCGCGAAGACAGACAAAGAGAAGCTCGACGAGTTCTACCAGACCATTCGGCAGGTTGAGCTGGGCTTGAAGCGGCAGTTGGACTGGGCAAACACTCCGAAGCCGCGGCCCCTTATGGGCATCCCGACAAAATCGACGGAGAGTCTGAAGTCAAGTTGATGTTTGACATGATTGCCCTGGCCTTTCAGACGGATCAGACTCGCGTCTCGTCCTACATGATGCCATCGCAGTCCGTTCTCAGCAGCATGGGGATCACGATCCCCGTTCACGCGCTGTCTCACTACAACATTTCCGAGGAGAGAACAGTGAATGCCGGCTACAGGGACAAGAAGTGCACCGAGCTTTTCGGTTACCTGCTGGACCGACTCAAAGAGAAGAAAGACGTCAGCGGCCAAAGCATCTACGACAGTTGCATCGTCAGTTACGGCACCAACATCGATCCTCGCACGGCATCAAAGGCTTCCCGTTGTTCCTTTCCGGAGGCGGCATCAAGAACCTGCGACTTGGTGAAAGCATCATGCTGCCCAAGGACACGCCCCTGGCCAACGTCTGGCTGACGCTTCTGCAGCAAGCGTGGCATGCCGATCGATCGATTCAGCCACAGCACCGGCGGCTTGAATGAGATTCTGGTTTGAGGATGCCCCTCATCCTCGCTGCAACTCAGCACCACGCGCCTGCTCGAGAGAACTCAGGTCGCTCCGACAATCGTCACCACAATCAAGAGATTGAAACCCGCAAATGAATGTACGCATCGCGTTTCTTATCCCTGCCATGCTGCTGGCAGTAACCACCAGTGTTTTCGCGGCGCGGCCCAATGTCATTCTCGTGATGACCGACGATCAGGGCTACGGCGACCTGGGCTGTCATGGGAATCCTGTTCTTAAGACGCCCAACCTCGATCAGCTTTATCGCGAGTCCGTGCGTCTGACCGATTTCCACGTCAGTCCGTTCTGCACTCCGACTCGCGCGGCCTTGATGACTGGTCGGTACCCGGCACGGACCGGGGCTTATCGCACGAGCAGTGGGCGGACCATGCTGCATACTGATGAGCGGACCGTTGCCAACCTATTCGACGACGCCGGTTATGTCACCGGTATGGTCGGCAAGTGGCATCTGGGTGATAACGCGCCGCATCGGCCACAGGATCGTGGTTTTCAGGATGTGGTCTGGCATCGCTGTGGTGGCATTGGGCAGGCATCGGATTACTACGGCAACGACTACTTCGACGATACCTACGAGCGCAACGGCAAGTACGAAAAGTTCAACGGCTATTGCACCGATGTGTGGTTCGCTGAGGCAATGCGGTTCGTGGAAGAGAATCAAAGCAAGCCGTTCTTTCTTTATCTGGCCACGAACGCGCCGCACAGTCCCTATCGCGTCGCGCCCAAGTGGAGCGATCCATACAAAGACAGCGTAAAGTGGAAGGGCGGTGCCGAGTTCTACGGTATGATCGCGAATCTCGATTACAACGTGGGACTGATGCGGAAAACACTCGATGAACTGGGTCTCGCAGAAAACACGATCTTCATCTTCATGACGGACAACGGAACGTCGAAAGGCATGGGCGGCCCCGACCCCGATGGAAACAAACTGCCAGCTGATGTTTTTCAGGGCTTCAACGCGGGCATGCGAGGACAGAAATCCACCGTGTTCGAGGGCGGTCATCGCGTGCCGTTCTTTATTCACTGGCCTGCTGGCCGACTCATTGGCGGGCGGGATGCGACGAATCTCTCCGCTCATGTCGACGTGTTGCCAACGCTTGCCGAACTTTGCGGTTTCAAGATTCCCAAGTCCCTACAGCTCGATGGCAAATCGTTTGCTGCTCAACTGAAAGACCCACAGGCTCCGCCTCATCGTGATCATTACATCACGCAACTGCACGGCGGCGCGAGGTTCGTCCACAAAGAGCAGCCCTGGGAAACGTCCTGCGTGGTCAAAGACCGGTGGCGTCTGATCGATGGAGAAAAGCTTTACAACCTCGACCGCAACCCCCTGCAAAGTCGCGATTTCTCCGCGGCTTATCCGGATAAAGTCGCGGAACTGCGGGCGCTGTACGAGAAGTTCTGGGAGTCGGTCTCACCCCGTATGACACCAGTGTCGATTGATTTGGGCAACGCGGCACAGAATCCGACATTGCTCTGTTCGCAGGACTGGCACCTGCCGGTCGGTAATCCGCCCTGGCATATGGGAGCGATCAACCAACTGGTTCGCGAAACGGGGCCGTGGTATGTCAACGTAAAACAAGCGGGTCGCTATCGAATCAGTTTGCGTCAGTTTCCGCCCGAAGCTAATCGAAACGTTGTGGCGAAGAGAGCCAAACTCCGCATCGGCGGTAAGGAAGCGGAGTCGAAGGTCAAACTCGGTTCGAAGGCCATCGACTTCGAGTTGGATTTGCCAGCCGGCAAGACAAAGCTGGAAACATGGCTATTCGATAAGAAAGGCGAAGCCGGTGGCGCGTATTTCACCGAAGTCGAATTGCTAACTTCCACGGACGAACAGTCGGCAACTGCGCCCGTTTCTCAGAAGAGGCGGCCCAACTTTGTCGTGGAAGGACTAGACGGACTATGAAATATCTCCAAAGCATCGCGATCGTCATTACAACACTCGTCTCTGTTGCGCAGGCGGATGATGGGAAGCGAAATTCCGCAGTCCACTTTGAGAAACAGGTCAAGCCGGTCATTGAAACAGCTTTGTTTTCGATGTCACGGACCGGACAAGCAGGAAGCACAACTTCGGATCGATACCCTCAGCATCGATCTGGTGAACAGCGATGCGGGCGATCACTGGGAGGAGGTTCTCAATCAGCTCAATGTGGGAGCCATGCCGCCCGAGGATGAGCTTCAGCCGACTCCCGCGCAACGAGAGCTGATCACGTCCTGGATTCACGGCGAATTGAAACACGCCGCCGAGATGCGCAGGGCTTCGGGAGATGGCAGTTCACTTCGCCGAATGACCGGCTACGAATACAGCAACACCATGCGCGACCTGTTGGGCATCGACCTCGATTTTTCAAAAGATCTCCCGCCGGAGGGGGCCGCCGAGGAAGGATTCAAGAATAACAACTACGTTCTGGGCACGTCGTCCATCCATCTGGAGTTTTTTCAATCCATCGGCGAGATGGCGCTGCGCAAGGTCCTGCGATTTCGGGACCAGCCGAAGCGGACAGCGATCAAAGTGCAACCGGAAGATCAATCAGGTTGAGAATCCGTATGCGGCGGATCCCACTCGGTACAACTCGGAAGACGCGGCGAGAGTGGACATGTCTGTCACTCTCGGCGAAAGACGGACTCAGGCGTTCTGCTTTGGATGAAACCCGCTAGATCCCGATGCGCCGAAGAAGAACACGAGGCGATTTGGCGGGCCTCCGGCTTCGTTCGTCGACCTTCGAAAAGTTCAGCTTTCCGGCCCCGTCCGCGTTCGAATCAAAGCCGGAGGGTCTCCGAGCAAACAGGGTGACCTGCCGCGTATGCTGGTCGAGTTCGGTTATTTCCTGTCCAACTTCAAGGTGACCGGGGAGGTGGCCGCGATCGAGGTCGAAGCGTCCATTGACGATCCCAGGGTATACGAGTTCAACATCCGGTCGGAGCGTTACCCGACAACCGGTGAGCTGATTTCTTACTCAGGATTTCCAATCCTTTCGATGTCGGGACATCAAGGATTCCTAAAGAAGATTACCCGCAACTGTTCATTGACAGCGTGGAAATCGTGGTTGAGAGCCACGACTCCTGGCCCCCAAAGACACACACGGACATCCTGTTCGAATCGGATCTGGCGACGACGGATCCAGACGCTTACGTCCGCTCAGGTGCTCGAGAAGTTCATGACTCGGGCATACCGTAGACCGCCAACCGACAGAGAGATCGCCCGGATGATCCGCTTGTACGGACGGCTGCATTCACGGAACGGGTCGTTCGAAGACTCGATTCTGGGCGCGCTCAACGCCGTCCTCTGTGCGCCGGGCTTCCTCTTGCTGGACAGTCAAGCCGATGGAGAAAGCCACGACCCCGACTTCCAGCCAGCTCGAATGATTATCGAACTGGCATCACGACTCTCGTACTTCCTGTGGAGCACGATGCCTGACGATCGGTTGTTTGAGCTGGCCGAGCGGGGCGTTCTGCATCGGCCGGATGTATTGCGCAAGGAAACGCTGCGGATGATCGATGATCCGCGGTCAGATGAGTTTGTAGAACACTTCTGTTCTCAGTGGTTGAATCTGGACAGCGTCTACAGCGTGGCGGTCAATCCGGAGTACTTTCCGTGGTTTTCGAGAGACGCTCAAAGATGAAATGCGCAGCGAGACAACAGAGTTCTTTCGGACCGTCCTGAAGGAGAATCTCAGTGGCCTGTCGTTTATCGATTCCGACTTCGCGATGCTCAATGCCGCGCTGGCAAAGCACTATGGCATCAAGGGCGTTGGGGGGCTGCAGCTTCGCAAAGTGGCGCTGTCGCCCGAAGATCGACGGGGAGGGATTCTGACTCATGCATCCGTGCTGCTGGGGAATTCCAGTGGCGACGATACGCATCCCATCAAGCGCGGCGTCTGGCTTCTCGAACGATTGTTGGGCGATCCGCCGCCTCCTCCGCCTCCAGCCGTTCCGACACTTGCTGAAAACGATCAAACGGGGGAACGGCAATCACTCAAGGACAAGCTCATCGCCCACCGGGAATCCGAGGCGTGCATGAATTGTCATCGCAAGATCGATCCGTGGGGAATCGCGTTTGAGAACTATGACGGCATCGGCGTCTGGCGAGATTCGACCGTGCCAAGAAGTCGGCGACGCGCCAGCTCGCGAGCAAAACGCTCAACCACGAAAGCGCGGCCGTGCAGAAGGCGAAAGCCGAAAAGGCCAAACAGGATCGAAGTGGTCGATCCCCGCACAAAGCTGGCGAACGGAACCGAGATCCAGGATCTCGACGATCTGAAGGCCTACCTGATCGAGCACAAACGGGATGAGTTCGCTGAGACCCTCGTCGAAAACTGCTCGCCTACTCTCTGGGGAGATACCTGGAGTTCACCGATACGGAATCGGTCAAAAGTCTTACTGCCGGATCTCCGGGAAGATGAGTACCGCCTGAAGGATCTTGATCGTCTCGATTGTATTGAGCGAACCATTCAGAACGAGATAGCCAACGAAAGTGAAATCATGACCACAAAATCCTGGCACTTGAGCCGTCGAACTTTTCTTCGCAGCGCAGGCGTGTCGATCGCTCTCCCCTGGCTTGAGGGAATGTCCACAAGCCGCGCCCGCGGAGACGATCAAGCCGCGCATGTGTTTCGCCTATTTCCATTACGGCGTTCCCATGCCGCCGGACGATCACCCGGATCGTCAGAAGTTCGGCTGGTTCCCGGTGGATGAAGGCAGCGATTATCAGTTCGCCGGCGCCCACTCAAGCCTGAAGCCGTTTCGGACAAGTTGACCTACTTCGGCGGCTTGTCCCATCCGCTGGGCCGGCGCGTTCCCGGGCACAAAGCGGGAGACGTGTTTCTGACGGGCGCGGACATCAGCGGCGCGCTATACCGGCAATCCGTCTCGGTGGACCAGGTCGCTGCGACGGCGATCGGCGATGACACTCGATTCCCTTCGCTGGTGCTCTCCACCTCCGGAGGCGTCAACCGGCCCTACAGATCCCACACGCTGTCCTATGATCGCGGTGGGCAGACCCATCCCTTCGCTGCATAAACCGCAGGACATCTTTGAGCGTCTGTTTGGAGTGCCGTCACGGTCAATCCAAAGAGCAGCAACGACAGGCGTTCCAGCAAAAGGGCAGCATTCTCGACACGGTCAGGGAAGAAGCAGCAAGTCTCAATCGTCGGTTGGGCAAGCGCGACCAGCAAAAGATGGATGAATATCTGTCGTCCGTGCGGGAAGTCGAACAAGGGCTTGCACGGTCTGAAAATGGCTGGATGTCGCCAAGCCTGAAGTCGGCTGTCCCGGCAGCGGACTTTGAGATCAGCCCGGAGTCGACGATTGAGTTCATTCGATCGAAAGTACGACCTGATGGTGCTTGCGTTCCAGACGAACAGCACGCGCGTCGCGACCTATCAGACGTCCGCCGAGTCGGAGCAGGGCTACGAAAAACAGTTTCCCCTGGCGGCAGGCCTGAAGATCACCTCACACAACATCTCTCACGCTGCGAACCGACTACGAGCAGTGGAGCACCTACAGCAGATTCCTCGTCGACCAACATGCCTGGTTCCTCGACCGCTTGAACTCGATCAAGGAGGGCGAGGGCACTCTGTTGGATAACACCATGGTTCTTTACGGCAGTTGCACCAGCCAAACCCATGTGACTCGCAACTACCCGCTCATCCTGGCTGGCGGCTCGAACCTGGGCATCAAACACGGTCAGTATCGACAATTCAGCGAAGAGATTCCGCTCAGCAATCTGTATTTAGCGATGCTTCAAAAAATGGGCGTTCCCGTCGACTCCTTCAAAGACAGCACCGGACCCATGCCCGAGATTCTGTCGTAGCGCAGTACTTTGATCCGTGAGTGAACTCGGCGTTCCAATTGGATGAGAACAGAATGAACTGGAAGTCAATCACTTATCTTCTTTTGACCGCTGTGGTGTTGATTGGGATCGCCAGGAACTCGCATGCGCAGGATGTCGACGCGAGCAACTCCGGCATCCGATGGGCCACCGAAATGCCGCAGAGCGCTATCGAACCGTTCCTGAAAACGCACTGCATTCGCTGTCATGGACCCCAGAAGCAGAATGGCCAAGTTCGCTTCGACGAGATAGTTTGGAAGATAAACAACAACGACACGGCCCAACGATGGCAGGATGTCCTCGACATGCTGAACGGCGGCGACATGCCGCCGGAGGACGAACCGCAGCCGGATTCGGCCGAGTTGGCGAAGGTACTGGATAGCTTGACAACAACTTTGGTCACTGCTCGACAGCGGCTGACCGATCAGGGTGGGGAAATTGTGCTGCGGCGGCTGAATCGTCGGGAGTATGCGAACACCATTCGAGACCTGTTCGGTTTCGAGATCGACCCGCTCGACGTGCCGCCTGACAACGATTCGGAAACGTTCGACACCGTCGGGTCGGATCAGAGCTTCACCTCTTCCCATTTTGAACGCTATCTCGAACTCGGGGAGCGGATCGCGACCGAGGCATTCCGCCTGGGAGCCACTCCGAGAAAGAGCGCCAAAACGTGGCGTGGAGAGGTCGGCCATATCGCCGCCAAGCACAAACGCCGCGAACTGGAAAAACTCGCGCGCCAGATGGCGATGAAGAAGGCCGGCGCGACCTGGAAGGAGATCGGGTTCAAGGACGAGGGCGAGATGGAGATTGTTTTCGGCCAGTGGGAAGGCCGGTTTGAGAGACCGAGCCGCTACCTGGAATTGCCGCTGGTCGACGAGGGCCTCTATCTCAGTGACATCGGGCCCGCGTTCAGCAGGGTCAATCTCAATCGCCCCGCAGATCCTCGCGGCACTTACCGCGTGCGAATAAGAGGTGGCATCCACGGCGAGCAGCCGGAGATCCGCAAGTTTGTCACGATGTCGATGGGCGATCGGGGCGTGATCGGCGTGCTGAAGATCGACGGCACGACGGAGAATCCCGAGGTGGTTGAAACCACGGTGCGAACTCGGCTTGGCGAGAAGTCGATGACCCTGCAATTTCGCGAGGACCGGTCGACCCGACGGCTCGACGCCTATGTGCGGGCGTTGAAGTCGAAAGGTCCGCTACATTCGATCTGGATCGACTGGCTCGAATTGGAAGGGCCCTTCTACAACGAGGAATGCTCCTTCTTCGAGGCGTTGACCTTCAAAGATGGCTCCCGTCCGGGCCGGCCCGAACTTGAACTCAGTGATGAAAGCGCAGCGAATGGATCAATCGCTTCACCGTTGAAGGCCTTCCGCCGGCGAGAACCGGCACCCGCCTATCTGGACGGGCTGGTCACGATTTATGAAGCGCGTCGCCAGGAAGGTCTCAGCATTGAGGAGTCGATGAGCGCCGTTGTCTCCGTGATCCTGTCCTCTCCGGGATTCCTTTACCTGCGGGAACGAGTCGAGCCCGAGAATGATGGAAAAGAAGCTGTTGCTCGACCATCGAGAACTCGCGGAGCGGCTCGCTTACTTCCTCTGGAGCAGTCCACCGGACGCGGCGTTGTATGCCAGGGTGGATGACGGGACGCTCTCTCGCGATGCCGTTTTGCGGGCGGAGGTGGATCGGATGTTAGCGGATCCCAAGGCGGCAGCGTTCTACCAGGGGTTCGCGAGTCAGTGGGGCGACCTGGAACGATTCCAGGCGGTGACCGTGGATGAAAACAAGTTCAAGCGGTTTAACGCCGGTGTCCGACACTCCGCTTCCCGTGAGCTTTCGGCATTCTTCAAAACGCTCGTGGAAGAAAACCTGCCGGCTGCGAACCTGATTGATTCCGACTTTGTCGTGATCGACCCCTTGCTCGCCCAGCACTACGGAATCGATGGCGTCCACTCGAATGGCTTTCAGAAGGTGCCGCTCGCTCGAGACCTCCCCGCGCGGGGGCCTGCTGGGCCAGATGGCCTTTCTGACAGCGGGCTCGAATGGCGAGCGTTCCTCGCCGGTGATCCGTGGCGCGCTGGTGATGCAGAAACTGCTCCATGACAAGCCCGCTCCGCCGCCGCCCAACGTCCCGGAACTGGGTGCCGAGGCCGGCGTGAACCGTACCAACCGCGAGCTAGTTGAGTTCCATCAGCGCAAGCCGCAATGCGCATCGTGTCACAAGAAGATGGACGTGATCGGTTTCGGCCTGGAAAACTTCGACACCATCGGCCGGTGGCGGGAGACCGAACGCGTCGCCAATAAGAATCGTGCCGATCGCACCGGGCGGGCAACTCCCTGACGGCGGCGAGTTCGCCAATCTCGATGATCTCAAGCAGTTGCTGCTCGACCACGACGAACGGCTTGCGGAGGAACTGGTGGAATCCCTGCTCGCCTACGGAATGGGACGCAACATCGAGTTCTCCGACACCGAAGCGGTCGAGGCCATCCTCGCCCAACTCAAGCCCGATCAGTTTCGACTGCGAGCGATGATCCGCGAAATCGCGGCGAGTCGAGTCTTCCGTTCCAAGTGAGTCACTGAATCAGGAAATGTGAATATCATGAATCAATTCGTCACCAACTCCGCGACCCGACGCTCGTTTCTCCAGGCAGGTACCGCCTGCCTTGCCGTTCCCTTTCTTGAAACCCTTGCCACTGCCGAGGCCGCGTCTGCGACTCCTCCCAAACGCATGATTTTCCTTGGAGGTGGCTTCGGCTTCACGAAAGAGACCTTCTTCCCGACCGAGGCTGGTCGGTTCTGCCGAAATCGGACTTACCGAAGGCCTCTCGCCGCTGCAGCGCCACCAGGACGACATCACCATGGTGTCGAACCTTACGCAACCCGGGCGCAACCAACCCTCATGGTGGCAGCGTGTCCTACCTGACTGGCGCCAACGTGTCGGGCACTCCCGGAAAGCGATTTTTCAACTCGATCTCCTGCGACCAGGTCGCGGCGCGTCACCTGGGAACGGAAACACGGTTTCGTTCGCTGCCCTGTCGGCGCCGGAAGGCAGTTCGCTTAACTCGGGGCATGGACAGGGCCTTTCCCTGTCCTGGGACGAAGCCGGCAACCCGATCCCCGGCATCGACCATCCACGCGATCTCTACTGGACGCTGTTCGCCAACCCAAACGATTCGCGTAAGGAATTCGACGCCCGGCTGCGCAGGAAGCAGAGCATCCTCGATGTCGTGCGGCTCGATGGCGGCGCATTAAAGCGAACGCTTGGCAAGACGGACCAGGAGAAACTTGACGAGTACTTCACCGGCGTGCGGCAGATCGAGCAGGGACTCGAACGGCAGGCAGCGTGGGCGGATATTCCGAAGCCGGAAGCACCCTTTGATGAGCCGGGCGAAAAGCTGACCGGCGAGGAGGAGATCAAGCTGATGTCCGACATGATCATCATCGCGCTGCAGACCGACTCGACCCGCGTTGTGACCTACAGGCATCCCCAGCACTCTTTACTTCGCGGCATGGGCATCTACGTTGCAAGCGCACAACCTCAGCCACTACGGCTTCTCCGAACCCCGGACCCTGGCGTCCCGGGAACGGGACAAGAAGTTAACCGAACTCCTCGCCTACTTTCTCGATCGCTTGAAGGAAGCAAAGGATACTGATGGCAGCCGATTATTTGACAACTGCGTCGTCAGTTGGGGCACCAACCTGCGCACCGGTCATACGCTGGAAAACTTGCCCGCGATCTACGCCGGGGGCGCGGCGGCGAAACTGCAGAAAGGGCGAGCACATCGTTCTGCCGCAAGCAGGACACGCCACTGGCAAACTACTGGTTGACTCTGATGCAGTCATGGGAATTCCGTTGGAGCAATTCAGTCACAGCACCGGAACTCTGAACGAGATACAAATTTAGGTTGGATAATGGAAAACGAATTGAAAATTGGCTCTCATTTTTTGCTCTTTGAGGCAGGTTCCAACCAATGCTGGCGAAGCGCCGGGCGGACGTCGGGCGACGGTGAGATCTGTTCGACGATGTCACTTACAATGAATCACCCAAACTATCGCGTAATTATTCAACTGAGCCTGGCCCTGGTTGCGTTGCTCCCGCTCAATGTTTTCGGCGGTGAGTTTTCCGTCGCCTCGATCTTCTCGGATGGCATGGTTTTGCAACGGGACGAGCCGCTACCCGTCTGGGGACGGGCCGACTCCGGAGCCACGGTGGCGGTTGAGTTCAACGGCCAGAAGAAGTCAGCAACGGCTGGCGCTGACGGCCGTTGGCAAGTGAAGCTGGATGCCATGCAGGCGCTGAACACCGGCGGGAAGATGGTCGTCGTATGTGGAGACGAATCGAAAAACATCAATGATGTGGTCGTGGGCGAAGTCTGGTTCTGTTCCGGCCAGTCCAACATGGACTTACCGTTGGCTTGGTTAGGAGGGAAAGCCTCAGAGGAACGTTTTCAGCCGATAGCCGACTACATCGATCGAGAGATTAAAACAACGGAAGATTCTCTGTTCAGGCAGTTTGCAGTGAAGCATGGCCATTCGCCTTTGGAAGAATTGGATACAACGAAGGGACAATGGATTTCATCAACACCTGCAACGAACGGTTCATTTACCGGTCCCGGTTACTTCTTCGGGAAAGAGCTTCGCAAGCAGTTGAAGGTTCCTGTCGGTCTCATCAAGTGCGCTTATGGCGGGACCTCTATCGAACCCTGGATTCCCAAATCGGGATTCATGCGATACGGCAAACTGAACGCCAAATTCGACAGCCAGATTGAACGGATGAAACAGGCGATCGATGCCTGGGATCAAGCGAAAGTAGACCGGGAACACGCGGAGAAAGTAAAAAAGTGGGAAGAGGGCGGCAAGAAGGGACATCGACCCGGAAAACCGGGGCCGCCCCAGAATAACCCTCAATTCGTTACCACGCTGTTCAACGCCATGGTCCACCCGGTGATCCCCTACCGGATCAAGGGCGTGATCTGGTATCAGGGCGAAACCAATGCCATGGTCAATGGGGATGAGTACGCTGTGCTATTTGAAACCTTGGTGAATTCCTGGCGCGAGAGCTGGGGAAAAGCGGACATGCCATTCTACATGGCGCAGCTGGCCAATTGGAAAGGCTTTCGAGACTGGGTGAAGGTCTGTGACGCTCAAAGGCGTGCGATCGGCAGGGTTGACAACACGGGCATGGCCGTGCTGTACGACATCGGAGAGGAAACGGACATCCACCCCAAGAACAAGATCGATGTCGGCAAGCGATTGGCGCTTTGGGCCCTGAAGAATGACTACAAGCTCGACGTGCCTGCCTGCAGCGGGCCGCTGTACAAAACTCACGAGGTCCGAGGCGACCACATCATGGTCACGTTCAATCATGCCGGATCGGGCCTGATGGTTGGTCGCAAAGAGCTGCTGAACGAGGCAAAGGAAGTTAACGAACCGTTGAAGCATTTTGAGGTGGCCGGTGTCGGCGCGGATTGGCAACCCGCACGCGCGGAGATCGCGTCCAACAACTCGGTTAAGGTTTGGTCCGAAGATGTTCCTCGGCCAAACAAAGTCCGCTATGCATGGAAACCGAACCCGGAAGGGTTGAACCTCTACAACAAAGAAGGGCTGCCGGCATCGTTGTTTACCAGTGAACCCAATTTCGTTGACCTCGAATTGCGCTCGGAGACCCGGCAGGCGTTCTTTGCAAACCTGAAGAAGGTTTACCAAATTGATGCGGTCGAGGGAACGACCGTCAAGCCGGAAAACCTCGGGAAGAATATCGCCTTGAATGCCGCGGTAGAGGCAAGTTCAGTCCTTGAAAATCAGGTGGCAAAGCATGCGGTTGACGACGACTTGAATACGGGATGGACGCCCACGAAGGAAGATGGGGAGACTGCCTGGGTGAAGATCGACCTGGGGACGACGTACCGGATCACGCATATCGGTTACCGGTCAAGACCCGTTGTGTGGAACTGGGTGAACGCTTCAAACTCACCTTCCCAGATGGAACGCAGCAGATCTGTTTCCTGGATGAAACGAAGCAGGATGAATTTCAGTACTTTGATATCGAAGATGTCGAATCCGCTACGACCCGATGGTCTGTATTTAAAACGAGGTTTGGCCAGAGCGGAGCCATGGAAATCGCGGTGTACGGAGTGTCTGTTAAGTAGCAAGCAACTATGAGCATAAGAAACAAAGCTCTGATCACGCTCTTCGTCCTGCAATTCGTGGTTCAGGTGGAGGCGGTAGAGAATCCAAGAGCACCTGACAATGCGGCGCAGGAGGTGGGGGCGATACAGTCAGCCGCAGAAGTGGATAGGCGGGTTAGGAGTTTCATTGGAAATTACTGTGTCACCTGTCACAACGCCGACGAGCAAAACGGTGAAGTGCGACTGGATCACCTCGCAGTTCGCATCTCCAATGCTGCAATTGCCCAGCAGTGGCGGGATGTACTGGACATCCTCAACACGGGCGACATGCCACCGAAAACTGCGAGCAAAAGACCAAGTCAGGATGAACTCGCCAGTGTGATTGGGACTTTAACCGAGAACCTGGTGACGGCGCAGAAGATGCTACGAGGAAAGGGTGGTGAAACGGCAGCACGTCGACTCAACCGAGTCGAGTACATCAACAGTGTTCGAGCTTTGACCGGGATTCTGATTCCTGAGCGGTATGTTCCAGCGGATGAGAACGGCACCGAATTCAACACGCTTGGCTGGTACCAGACGTTTTCGCCGGGAGTTCTGGAGGCATACCAGGGAGCTGCCGAGTCTGCTGTCGAAACCATGCTCATGGAAGGCAGGAAACCGGTTCAGGATTCGAGGCTCACGCGCATCGACACGCCGGAGTCCAGGTTGCTTGGACGAGACGAGTCGGGCAAGGATTCGGTGCGGTCAGCGGTAAAGCATTACATCAGTGACCCCAGGCACAAGACCGGGCTTCTGATCTACCAGGCCGAGTACAAGTGGACGCATTACAAGCTGCGCATCCCCAATCATGACTTTCGCGGCGAGTACATCGTCCGCGCACGCGTCGCAGCCGACGAAAGCATGCAGGAAGAACTCAAGTTCCTGCGGGTTCATCAGGAAAAAGCAGCCCCTCTCTATTTCTCGCTTCATGATGCGGTTGACGCGCCAAAGGTCATTGAATTCAAAGCCCTGGCTGATGCAGAAGGCACGGTCGAGCTCTCCAATCTGAGAAGATCGCAACTGCGACCAGCGATCACGAGAGCCATGAAGAGAGGGAAGCCGGTTCCGAAAATCTGGATCGATTGGATTGAAGTGGAAGGTCCGGTTTACGTGGGCCGCCATGTCCAGCTGCGGGAGCAACTGCTTCAAGGTGTGAACGAACGCCAGATTGCAAGTTCGGACGCACGCCGGATATTAAATCGCTTCGCCGCCATAGCGTTCCGTGGTTCGCCAGTTCAACCACAGTTCATTGATGACCTGCTCGTGATCTTCGAACAGGAGCTGGACACTGGAAAGTCGCCTCTGGAATCGCTCGTTAAACCGATGGCAGTCGTTCTGACAGCGCCGCAATTCCTCTACCTGACCGAGAACAAGTCGCACCGGTCGGAAGAAGCGACTCCGGCGCCTCTGGCGAGTCACGAAATGGCCTCGCGGCTGTCTTTCATGCTTTGGAAGGAACCGCCCTCCGACGTTCTGCTTGCCGCCGGCGACAGACTGTTGCACGACAGGACATTTCTGGAATCGACGCTTGACGCAATGATCGCCGACCCGAGATTTCAGCACTTCATCGACGAGTTCTTCGGTCAGTGGCTCGAACTGCGGCGGTTCGACGAAGTTCAAGTGGACTCGAAATCCAAAACTTCGCCCTTGTTTGATACGAAAACCCGGCAGGCCGTCAGGCGGCAACCACTGGAGTTCATCAAACTCATCATCAAAGAAGACTTGAGTCTGACGAAGCTGATCGATGCGGAGTTTTCCGTCTTCGATCAAAACATGACCGGCTATTACGAGGACCTGCAACCGTACCGAAGCAAGGCGTCGTGGAATGAGTTCAAGCAGGTTCAGCTCACCCCGCAGAACCAGAGGCGTGGTGGTCTGCTGGGGATGCCCGCGATTCAGATGATTGGATCGTCTGGTGTCGAAACATCACCGGTTGAACGAGGTGCATGGATCGCGAGAACACTTCTCAACTCGCCACCACCGCCTCCGCCGCCGAACGTTCCGCAATTGACAGTCGATCCAAAGCTGACCGTGCGGCAATCGCTGGAACGCCACAAGCAGATCGCTCAGTGTTATTCGTGTCACAAGAAGATCGATGACATGGGACTGGCGTTGGAGACTTTCGATGCTCTTGGTCGTTGGCGGAGTCGCTACAAAGATGGCACGTCCATTGAGACCGCGGGCCACATGCCGGACGGAGTACGTTTCGCAAACGCAGATGACATGAAGCAGCGGCTGCTCGATCACAAAGACAGCATGATCCGGTCGCTGGTCGAGGCTCTGATTGTCTACAGCCTGAGTCGTGAAGCTGAATTCACCGATCAGAAACTGGTCGATCACCTCGTCAGGCATTCCAAAGACAACGGGTATCGACTGAAACCATTGCTGCTCGAATTTGTCAGCAGCAAGACGTTTACACATAAGTGAGGTCCAGGATGATACTTAATCGCAGACATTTTCTGGCGTCGTCAACGTCGCTGCTTGCTCTACCACCGTTGCAGGTAGCTGCGAGCGAAACAGGCAAAGCTCCGCAACGTGTCGTATTCCTCGGTTTCGGTTTTGGGTTTACCGAAGACTTCTATGCCACGACCTTTGGCAGCGACTATGAGCTGACGCCCAGCATGGAATCGCTGCAGAAGCACAAGCAGGACTTCACGGTCATCAGCAACCTCTGGCATAAGAACGCCAGAGGAGCCCACGGGGGGACCGTGGTTTATTTGACAGGCGCGGACGCGCATGGGCCGACTGCCAGGAACACGGTCTCGTGCGATCAGGTGGCGGCCCGTTACATGGGCAATGAAACTCGCTACGCCTCGATTCAGGTCACGACCCGCGAAAAAGGCGGTGGACACGGCGGCGGTTCATCTCTCTCGTGGCACGAGAACGGAACCAGCATGTCCGGCGTCGCCGAGCCCTTCCGGATGTACAATATGCTTTTTGGTGGCCAGGGCACTCCGTACGAGCAAAGGCTGGCTGAATTACAGAACGAGAAAAGCGTTCTCGATGCCTACGTTGGAAACATCAGCAGCCTGAATCGTAATGCCAGCAAACTGGATCGCGAGCGCCTCGATCATTACTTTCAGTCGCTCCGCGAAGTCGAACAGCGCATCGCCCGGGAGAAGTTGTGGGCGCGAAAGCCACAACCAAGAGTGGATTACAAGCTACCAGCGGCGGAGTTGGATGGCGTTCAGGAGATCACGGCGATGTACGACCTGATCCTGCTTGCCATGCAGACCGACCTGTCGCGAGTCATCACTTATCGCCAGCCGATAGTAAGCTTGCTGCAAGCGCTCGACATTAAGTATTCGGCTCACGCAATCAGCCATTACCAAAAAGGCGAGGATCTGAAGAAGGCGATGATCGTCCGCGAGCGAAAGCAGACCGAACTGTTCGCGTCATTCATCGACAGACTGAAAGCTACGAAAGACGTCGATGGCTCGCGGCTGTTCGACAACTGTCTTGTTAGTTACGGAAGTAACCTGCGCGCGGGTCACATGCTCAAGAATGTCCCGGCACTTGTTACCGGCAACGCGTCCAGCAAACTCCGACACGGTCGCCACGTCAAAATGCCTCAGGAAACGCCACTCTGCAATTTGTGGTTGACTCTCCTGCAGACATTGAATCTACCGGTAAAACAGTTCGGAGACAGCAACGGTGTTTTGAGCGACCTGTTTGCTTAGTTGAACAACCCATCGGTCGATGTTTCGTGTCTCAAATGCTCAACGCGAATCCCGATGCGAAAGTGATTTAAGAATTACATGATCAAACAATTCACCCAACTGATTTTGCCCGCATTGTTGCTGACTACAATGCCCTGTAATGGTTCCGGTGAGGAAACGCTGCCGCCCCTAAAAGACGGCAAGGCTCCTCAAACCCTTGAACAACTATGGGCCGGGTTTGATCCGCGCAAGGAACCGCTGGATGTCGGGATCCTTCATGAGTGGGAACAGGACGGCACGTGCTGAAAGTACTGCGTTATCGCGTCGGCGTCTTCAAAGGCAAGAAGGCGATGATGGTGGCCGTGTATGGCTATCCTAAAGGGGCAAAAGACCTTCCGGGTCTGGTGCAGATTCACGGTGGCGGCGGTTCCGGTACGGAAGAACCGGTCCTCGCCAATGCGAAAGAAGGTTATGCCACGATCTCCATCGCGTGGGACGGGCGAATCCGCGCTTCGCAGTATCCGATCGACAACGAAGCCAAGCAGTTGTTCTGGGACGGTAAAAAGGACGATCCAAAGTATCGGCCGACCACGGACTGGGGTGACCTCGGGGCGTTCTTCTTTCCGCGACGGTTTCAGGATCAGAAGATCCTCGTGCATCGGCTTGATCCGGCCGCCGAGTCTCCGCGAAACAGCAATTGGTTCGTCTGGACAATCGGCGCCAGGCGAGCGATCACATTTCTCGAGCAGCAGCCGGAAGTCGATGGAGATCGGATCGGAGTTTACGGCCATTCGATGGGAGCCGAGTTGACTATCGCGGTCGCTGGATCGGATTCGAGAATGAAAGCGGCTTCGCCTTCGTGCGGCGGCCTGACTCCGGACAAACCAGCAGTTCTGCTGACCAACAGCGACTACCATCCGCGGATTACGTGCCCGATCCTGTTCATGGTGCCGACCAATGATTTCCACGGCCGCATCCACGACCTGCCGACGGCGATCGATCGGCTCGACGCGAGCGACTGGCGAGTCTCCAGCATGCCGCATCGGAACCATGGCAACGATGCGGCCTATCACGCCAGCGTGACGCTCTGGTTCAACCAGCATCTGAAAAATGAATTCCGCATGCCGGCAAGTCCGGAGACCGAACTGACCCTCAAAACCGAGGATGGAGTCCCGGTCTTTTCGATAACTCCGGATGCTTCAAAGAAGATCCGCTCAGTCGAAGTCTACTACACGCAGCAACCAGCCACCGACTACACGGGCCGTATCGAAGCGATGACGAAATATTGGCGTCATGCACCAACCACGGGGTATGAGGGCACTTGGACAGCGCCTCTACCGCTGTTCTCGCTTGACCGACAACTCTGGGTTTATGGAGACGTCCGCTACGCAAACGACCGAGCAGTGCATTGCGTGAAAGGGCGAGACATCGTCAGTTCGGATACTTTCAACGTGTCGTCCGTCCTCAAGATGGTCAAGCCGGATGAACTCAAAGCCGCCGGCGTCAAAGCAACCGAGAAACCCACCCTCGTGATCGAAGAGTTTGGCGAAGGCTGGGAAAAGGAGTGGTTTGTGAAGGGGCAGAAAATCCGCAAGACCTTCCAATTGAAGAGCCCGCAATATCAGGCGCCCCCGGACAGCAGACTCGGCATTGAGGTCCAATGCAACAAGAAGGCGCGCCTGCTGATCGGCATGGAGCGAGAAAAGCATTCCTATCACCACATCATTGTGATCGATGGAGATTCGGAGTGGCAGAAGGTCGGTCTTTCCCCATCTGACTTCAAGAACAGGGAAGGCGAGACGCTCACGAATTGGAAGGACATGGACATCGTAATCTCGCCGCTTGGCACATTGGACTGGCACGACGTGACGTTGCGAAACCTGAAATGGCTCAGGGATGGACAACGCGGAGACAACAAACAATGAGAACGACAGCAACACTCCTGATCATCCAGGACGACTGAAATGAGTAAAGCACATGTAGCCTTGGCGCTAAGCATTGCATGGGGCACTTTTGCCCAAGTGGGCCGAGCGCAGGAACCCCAGTCCTCGCTCGTCAGCCTTTGTGAAAAGCAGGGTGTGACGGGCGGCTTGTGTGTGCAGGTTGGCTCGGAGGATTTGGCGGTTGCCCTGGAATTGGGTCGGACCGGCCGGGTTCTCGTAGAGGTCCTCGACACGGACGCCTCCAAAGTGGAGCGTGCTCGCAAACAGATTCACGCGACCGGTCTCTACGGCTTGGTCTCAGCGAATCGATGGGATTCGGACAAGCCGCTGCCGTATGCCGAGAATCTGGTCAACCTTGTGCTCATTAACAAGGGCGGGAAGGTGCCGCCCGCTGAAGTCGTTCGCGTCCTGCGTCCCGGCGGCGTCGTCCTTGCAAAGGGGGAACGAGTGCCGCGGGCCGCGATGGAAAACGCGGGGCTGGAGGGTGTGCAAACCGTTCGAGCCGCCGGGGATTGGACTCTGGGTCGCAAATCGTGGCCGGTGGAGATGGACGAGTGGTCGCATCCGCGCCACGGTCCGTCTGGCAATGCGGTTTCCGCCGACAAGCTCGTTGGCCCGACACAACGCGTCCGCTGGCTCGCGGGGCCGCTGGTGCACGCTTCTAACATCGTTACGGCCAACGGGAGGTTCTACTATCACGGCGTCATGGCCCGCGATGCGTTCAATGGCCTGCTCTTGTGGGACCGCAAACTCGAGACGCCGCCTTCGCGCATCGATAGCTCGTGGCATGGGGTTAAGGGGAGCGTCCTGCCGATCGCGTCGGCCGACCGGTTCTACGTGGTCAACGAGGGCAAACTCCAGGCCCTTGACGCCGCTACGGGCGAAACCATCAAGGTCTACACCGAGGCTGGTACGCCGATTGAGTTCCTGCACATCGGCGGCACGCTGGTGACGACCGATGCCAAAACATCGACCGTCCGGGCCATTAGCGCCGAGAGTGGCGAATTGCTGTGGTCGTGCGAGGCCGTCATTCCAGTGACCGGGATGGTGGCGGACGACAGTGGCGTGTACTTCTACGAAGGTGGGGAGGACTTCAAGCCGGGCAACCACCTCAGCCTGCGTCGCCGCGGAAAATCTCCTGCTCCGCGGTCTATCGTCAAACTCGACCTCGCCACCGGACAGCCCGCCTGGCGGCTGGGCGAGTCCGATCATCCGTGGGCCAAAGATGGCCGGCGTCTCTCGGTCCATGACGGCTTCGTCGTGTGCGAGCTCTCGCGATTCACCAATAACCCGGCGGGCAATGCGATTCAGGTTCTTGCCGCCGACACGGGTAAGAATCTGTGGAGGCGCGAGTTCGTACCCCACATGAACCACCGCTCCCAGGCCAGAGCCCTCCATGTTGATTCGCACATATGGATCAGCAATGTTTCTTATGAGAATAAGAGAAAGATCTCCCAGTGGTTAGGACTCGACCCGGCCACCGGAAAAACGGTGGTCACTCATAATACAAGTTCATTCAGCAATTGTACGCCGCCCGTGGCCACGGATCGATTCTTCGTGCGCGGTCTTTCGCTGACCGACATAGAGACTGGCCTGGATACCGGGTCCACACTCACCAAGCATAGCTGCAGCCTGGATGTCGGAGGTCGTGCCGGCCAACGGCCTCATCTACATCGCGCCGAAGCACTGCACGTGTTACCCGATGCTCAAGAGTTACGTGGCCATGGCGCCGGCGAAGCCGCTGCCCGGACCGGCGGCGAAGACACCCGAACCGGCAGACTTTGTGGTTGAGCATGGGCCGGCGTTCGGCCATGTTGCTACGGCCGGCGGGCGGCGACAAAGGGTGGCCTGCCTACCGGGCCGACCTCTGGCGAAGCGCTTCAACCACGACGGCCGTCCCGGCGAACCCGGAGGTCCTCTGGACGGCCGACCTTGGCGACTGGCCTGAGGGGCCATTGGCGGACGACTGGCAAGAGAACCCCGGCGTGCGAGGCCCGATCACTCCGCCGGTTGCAGCCGGGGGACTGGTCCTTGTGGCTCAACCTGACAGGCACCGTGTGGTCGCGCTGGATGCCAGGACCGGGAAGATGCGGTGGGACTTCACGGCTGACGGTCGCGTGGACACGCCACCGACCCTTACGAAAGGCCTGTGCCTTCTGGGCACGCGCAACGGCACTGTTTACGCGCTGCGTGCAAAGGACGGCCAACTCGCGTGGCGACTCAGGGTGGCGCCGGAGGACGAGCGTATCGTCGCCTTCGGCCATCTTGAATCGCCGTGGCCCGCAGCGGGGAGTGTGCTGGTGGTCGGCGACACGGCCTACGTTGCGGCCGGGCGGCACCCGCTGGCCTACGGCGGCATCCGCATCCTTGCCCTCGACACGGCCACCGGGGCGGTCAAGTGGGTCACGCCCATCAACGGCGACACCTACGATCGTTGTAAGAAAGGACAGGGCATGGAGGTCGATATGTTCGACCTGCTTGTGGGAGAAGTTCGTCGGCCATTGGACCCCGCAGTGGGTGACTCGAAGTCCACGGGCGTTGCCCCCGACTACGTCACGATGGGGCGCTGGCAAATCGATCCGGACTCCGGCAAGGTGGACTCCAACTGGACGCAAGGTTTTAACTTCTGCCGGACGGGCGGAGCGGGCGTGATGGCGCCACGAGGCCTCTGGACCTACGGACCGCGGGTGTTCAAGGGACATCTCGGCTACCTGACGAAGAAGCGGCCGCTGGCAGCCTTTCGCGACGGGGCCATATTCACCTGCAGCGATGATCTTCGCAATCTCTGTCGCGTCGACTTCACGTCCGAAAGCATCGCTTCATTTGGCGGTGACTGGCACACCCACCGCCACAAAATCCCCCGGATCAAAGAAAGCCACCCCAAAAAGCACGGCCGCACCGATTACTGGCTGCTCCGCGCCCACGAGGAACCCAACAACGCCACCTGGACCGCCGCCGAGGTCTTCGGTCCACCGGACACCAGCGAGCCTCGCCTCAAAGGCGGCGGCTACTCATGGACTCCCGACCAGGTCCACGGCGGAGGCCGCGGCTTGAACGATCCGGTCATCGGAGCAGTGGTCGTGGCAGGCGATACGGTCTTCGTAGCCGGGACCCGCGGGCGTCTGATGGCGTACGACGCTGCCGACGGAAAGAAACTGACCGAGCGACGACCTGCCGCCAGTCATCTGGGACGGCATGGCCGCCGCGCACGAATGCCTCTACGTCTCGACCGCCGACGGCAAGGTGCTGGCTCTGGGCCACAAGTAGCGTTGCCGTTCGCGAAGGAACTCCGTCATGACGAAGCAACACAATCACCCACTCATCGCTAAAGCTGCTGTGCTGTCGTCAGCAGCCTTCTGCCGGCATGCTCATTTGGCGAAAGTGACGACGTCATCGCAGAACTGTTCGGATAGGCCGTATCTACATACTGATCAATTACGAAGAACGCTGCCCATGAAGAACTGCAAGTATGTAATCGCCGCACTGTTGTGCGGAATAACAGCCCTTGAGGCACGCGCCGAGAAACCCAATATCATCATTATCTACGCCGATGACATGGATTCGCGGGCTCAACCCACCGTCGTCGCCATCGATGACCTGGCAGGAAAACGCTACAAACGCTTCTACTACTACGAGGCTGCCGCCTGGGAGCTCTATTGCCTGACTGACGATCTCGGCGAAACCCAAAACGTGATCGATGAGCAGCCGGAAGTTGCGGAAATAATGTCGCGGAAGATTCACGACTGGTTGACGCAGAAACATCCTACCTGGAAACCAAAGTTCCCGATCGTGAAGTCAAGCGGCAAGTCAGCCGGTCCGCCAGGGCTGATGAATTAGTCTTGTTCAGCGTTGCACAGCTTCGTCGGCACAGCCCCTTCTGCATGGAGTCAATTAGTGATGAACTCTAAAGCAAACCGGGATTCGCAAACGAGATTCTTGGCTTTGCCATTTCTGTCCTCGTTTTCCCACCGGAGTTCTGTCTCGGTAGCGATCGTGCTGTGCTTCCTAACCATTGCAAACGCGCAGGAGCGGAAAGTTCCACCATCTCAGAGCAATTCAAATCGGCATCCGAAACTTGACGTTCTGGTGCGACCGCTGCTTCGCGGTAAGTGGAATCAGGACACGGCGGCGAAGCGAATTGGAGACATCGAGAAACTGATCGCGACGGATACCGCGTTCAGGTCGCAGCTTGGCGAGGTGGCGGCGGCGTTTGTACGGACTGATTCATTGGGAACGATTCCGGCGGCCAGCGTTCGTGAGAAGTTTCGTGAGTGGGCGAAACTGAGTAGTTCGCCCAACAAGCCGCGGGCTTCCGGGGAACGAGTGGCTTCGCTGTTTGGTCATCAAACACAGACACGAGCGACCATCATCGCCGAAAGTATCCAGAAGCTGGTTGAAATGCAGATTGATCGCGAGCCGTGGACCTATGAGGGCAACTATCGTCGCGGTGGCGGGATTCCGGTGACGTATCAGGTTGGTGGAACTTCGCTGGTGACCCTTTCGATTCTCTACGGGGCCGACAAAGACGACGACCGGGCCTGGACCGCGTTTTCGCAACGGGCTGAAGTTCGTGCTCGATCAGGCCGACCACCCGATGATGACGGCGGCGAGGACTCAGGAATACGACATGCGCGTACTGGCTCAGGCTTATGCGTTGCTGCTGCTGAAACACGTGCAACGAAGAGACGCGGGCGGCGAACTGACGGACCAGATTGCCGCCGTCGCTACGAAACTCACCAAGTCGCTTGTGTTTGAACAGATGAAAGACGGAGGTTGGAACTATCAGGCCCGTCCGGTGCACGCCTCGTTCGTTACGGCTTCCGTCGTTCAGGCTTTGCTGTGGGCAAGACCTGCCAGCGACTTTGTCACCGACGACGTGCTCTCTCGCGCGGCCGCGGCGCTCGAATCGAGCCGTTATGACGACGGCGGCTACCTGTACTTCGGGACGCGTAAGTCAAAACCGAAACGTGATCCGCAGGACCTGATTCCGGGCTCGATCGCCCGAGCGGCGATCTGCGAAACAATGCTCTCGCGGATGGGGAAAGGCTCGGGTGAACACGCAGAGCAAGCCATCCGTTCGTTCTATCGCCATTGGGATCAGCTCGAAGCCCGTCGCGCGAAAACTGGTACGCATGACGGCCCCTACCTGATCGCTCCGTACTACTTCTACTACGGTCATCGCTATGCGGCTCAGGCCATTGAACTGCTGCCGGAAACGAAACGTCAGGCCGAACGGCAACGCATGTTCGAACTACTCATGAAAACGCGGAACAGCGAAGGCCTGTGGAACGACCGCCATTTCTCACGCAGCCGCAGTTACAGCACAGCCATGGTCTTGCTCGCAATGATGAGTGAAGAGGTAGGGCTTCCACCGATGTGGGACCCAACCGGCGATGAGGCAGCGAGCACTGTTCCTGCTGGAACGACGCCCACGACGGGCAAAGGCAAGAGTGATGTCATCGCGATTGAGGCGCACCTCAAGCGGCCGGAGAAATATCATTCGGACCCCACAAAGGTCATGATGAAGAACGTCTATGTCTTGTTTCCCGACAAGACAATCAGAAACGTCACGCCGACTCCCGGCGAAGGATTCTATGGCGGAGCGTGCATCCACCCGGAAGGTAAGGACGTCGTCTTTCCTGGCGCCGCGTGGGGTTACTCGCGACTGTGGAAGTACACTTTCGCGAGCGGCAAAGTCACAGCTCTCACGCCAAATGCTTATGCGGCCATCAACCCGTCCTACAGCGCTGATGGCAAACGAATCGTGTTCGCTTCCGATCGCGACCTCGATAATCCTCGATTCGACATGTTCGAAGTCGGCAGAACCAGGCCACACAACGACGGCTTCAAAGGTGGCATGACGTCCGCTTCGAATCTGTATGTGATGGACGGCGATGGACAGAACATCCGTCGGCTCACTTCAGGTATGGACCTCGATACACGTCCGTCGTTCAGCCCCGATGGTCGAACTGTGGTGTTCCTCAGCAGCAGAGGAGCCAACACGCTGCATATGTGGACGGTATCTGCGGATGGGTCATCAGCGCCCGCCAAAATGAAGTTGGAAGGCAACCCGTGGGCCGGACGTCCTCGGTATTCGCACGACGGCGAGCAACTCTTTTTCTTCACAGGGATTACTAACGGAAAATACAAGCCAACCGGCAGGCATACTCTGTGCCGCGTTGCAGCAACCGGCGGGCCCTGGCAAGTCGTTCCCAACGATAACGTCGGTATATCCAGCCACGGACCCGATCCAGATCCGAATGGCGAGTACCTATGGTATCACGCAGCCGTCAACAGCCTGTGGAGCATCTACAAACTGCCGCTGGCGGGTGGCGAATCGGTCCGAGTCGTTCCCCCAGGATTCGCCAAGCACCACATCGCACACCCCACGATCGCAAGAAACGGATACATCAGTTTTGATTCCAGATCGTTCGTTCCGACACCATAACGACGCCCACCGCGGTTCGGATGGACGTTTGCTTGCGTGAAGAACGATTGTGTGACGAAATGAAAACAATGAACCACATCGCAACTTCGTCTTTGTCTTTGCTGCTGCTGATCGGCTGCAACGCGAACGCGGCCGACAAACCCAACATCCTCGTGGACGACATGGGCTACGGCGATTGCACCGCCTACAACCCGAGATCCAAGATCGTGACGCCGAACATCGATCGGCTCGCCCGCGAGGGGATGCGCTTCACCGACGCCCATTCCGCCAGCACGACCTGCACGGCGTCACGATACGGATTACTCACCGGGATTACTCCGGCCCGCCGCGGCGTGGTCAACGGCATGAACGGTCTCGGTCCCGTCCGCCAGTCCGTCGACAACGCCGTGGCGGCGATGCTGGCGACGACGAAGCCCAAGAAGAAAGGACGGCGACGATGAGCGACGGATTATCCTTCAACGGCGTTTCTTTGTATCCCGCGTGGGGGGGCCAAGGCTTTCGGCGTTCTCGGTTGAGACGGACGAGTCGCGGGATCGCACTGTTGCACGCCGTTTTTGCACGCGACACGCCGAGAACTCTCGGATTGTTGGGAGAGCGAACCCACTGGTCTACACGACCGTGGTCGTTCGACATCCGCAGGCACCGCGACGCTGCGGGACGATATCAGAGCAATTCGGAAATCGGTTCGCCGAAGGGGAGAATCGGCATCGGACGGCCGCTGTGATCGGGGAAGGTGAATTCGGTGTCGATTCCCAGATGACGATACACGGTCGCCAACAGATCGTTCGGCGTCAGCGGTCGCGATTGCGGATGTTCGCCCAATCTGTTCGTCGAGCCGACGACCTGTCCATGCCGCATCCCGCCGCCGCACAGCAGCATCGACATCGCTTGCGGCCAGTGATCGCGGCCCGGCTGCATGCCACCGCCACCGCCACGGCCCGGTGCCACGCTGACGCGCGGCGACCGACCGAACTCGCCGGTGACGACCAGCAACGTCTTCTCCGTCAATCCGCGGTCGTGCAGATCTTCGATGAGGGCCGACACCGCGCGATCGAAAATCGGCAATCGCACCCGTGCATCATCGTAGATGTGACAAAGATTCGCGTGCGAATCCCAATTGAACATTCCGTTCTTGATGCGGCGCAACCCGGATTGGTAGGGGTCCTCCATCACCATCGTGACGAAACTGCTGCCCGCTTCGATGAGCCTCCGCGCGAGCAATGCCCGCTGTCCCCACGAGTGACGCCCGTATCGATCCCGGAGCGACTCCGGTTCCTGCGACAGATCGAACGCCTGCCGTGCGCGATCGCTCGTCAACAGGTTGAATGCGCGCTGATTGAACGAGTCCATCGCGTGCATCATTCCGCTGGAATCGATCTCGCTCCGCAACGCATCGAATCCGAGCAACAGGTTGCGCCGATCGTCGAGTCGATCGGCGACCGCCTGATTCAGGCCGAGATTCTTCACTTCAAACTTCTCGCTGCTCGGATCACCACCGACGTTGAATGGACCGTATTTCGGCCCCAGGTACGCGGAGCCGAAACAGTACGTGTCCGGTTTCTTGCCGGCGGCGTTCGTGCCGCTGATGTAATTCGGCACGCCGACATTCAGACGTTCGCGCATTTTCGCGACGATCGAGCCGGCCATCGGGGCATCGTTGACGAATCCGACCGTGTCCTCCGGGAGGCGTCCCGTGAGAAACCGCTGACGAGCGCCGCCGTGTTGGGAAAACTCGTGCGCGACACTGCGGACCAGCGTGTACTTGTCGGCGCACTTCGCGTGCAGCGGCAGATGCTCGCAGACGTCGATGCCGGGCACGTTCGTGTGGATCGGAAGGAATTCGCCCCGATACTCACTCGGAGCGTCCGGCTTCATGTCGTACGTTTCCATGTGTGGCGGTCCCCCGGGCAGCCAGAGGAAAATGATCGACGTATCCGGCTCGACGCTCGTCTCACCCGCCAGAGACCGCAATCGGAGCGCATCGCCCAGTCCCATCCCTCCGACACCAAGCGCTCCGGTCGTCAGGAATGATCTGCGGGAGAGCGGACCCGGACAAACGTCTGTGCGGCGACTCGGCATGAAATCGTTCCGGCGGAGTGTCGTGGGAGGAAAGCCTGGGGAGATATCGGCGTATTCGAATCCGTACGATGATCATGCTGTCGAATGACCATGGGCAGGTCAATAATCCGACATTCCCACAAGTAGCGTTGCCGTTCGCGAAGGAACTCCGTCATGACGAAGCATCACAATCACCCACTCATCGCTAAAGCTGCTGTGCTGTCGTCAGCAGCCTTCTGCCGGCATGCTCATTTGGCGAAAGTGACGGCGTCATGGCAGAACTGTTCGGATAGGCCGTATCTACATACTGATCAATTACGAAGAACGCTGCCCATGAAGAACTGCAAGTATGTAATCGCCGCACTGTTGTGCGGAATAACAGCCCTTGAGGCACGCGCCGAGAAACCCAACATCATCATCATCTACGCCGATGACATGGGCTACGGCGACTGCACCGTCAACAATCCCGAGTCGAAGATTCCCACGCCGAATATCGATCGATTGGCGAAAGAGGGACTGCAATTCACGGATGCGCATTCGCCGAGTACGACTTGTACCGCTTCGCGTTACGGGCTGCTGACCGGGATCAATCCGGCTCGTCGCGGCGTCGTTAACGGGATCAATGGACTTGGTCCTGTTCTGGAAACGAAGGAGTTGACCATCGCAGAAATGCTGAAGGCGCAGGGGTACGCCACCCGGATGGTCGGCAAATGGCATCTCGGCTTCGAGCTGGCGCCATCGGAAGGCCGCAGGCCGATTCTTGACCTGTCGAAGCCTTTCGTCGGGGGACCGCTCGATCACGGATTCGACACCTTTCTCGGCATGAACTCGGCGATGAGTTCCGGCCCCTATTACTACATTCGCAACCGGAGACCGGAGGTCCTGCCCACCGAGTCAACCGAGGGCACCAAAGCCAGAGATCGGGACCGCCGAGTCACCTATGCGGCAGGCGATCTGGCTCCGGGATTTGTACATGACGAAGTCAACTCACGTCTTTGCGACGAAGTGATCGACATCTTGAAAGAACACAGTGCCTAAGAACGAGTCGGAGCCGCTGTTTCTCTACTACGCCATGCTCGAACCTCATACACCGTGGTTGCCCGAGCAGAAATTCGCGGGCAAGAGCGGAGCCGGTCCCTACGGCGACTACATGGTCCAACTCGATCACGAGCTCGGCCGGGTTTTGGCGGCGCTCAAGGAAAGTGGCATGGAGAAGGACACCCTTGTGTTCTTCTCCAGCGACAACGGCGCTCTCTGGCCCGAGGCTGATATCGAAAAGTACGGCCACCGGGCGAACGGTCCGCTCGCAGGTGGAAAGGCCCGACCTGAAGAAGGCGGTCATCGAGTTCCCTTCATCGCCCGCTGGCCGGGTCAGATCTCTGCGGGAACGAAGACGGATGCCTTGATCAATCACACCGACATGCTTGCCACGCTCGCCGAACTGCTGGAAGTGGAAGACGTCGCCCGCGACGCCCAAATCGACAGTCACAGTTTTCTTCCGGTGTTGCGGGAGCCCAACGTCGAACACGAGCGACCGGCGATGGCGGTCACGGCGGGAAGCTTTCGCAAGGGCGACTGGAAGCTGACGTTCAACCGCGGACGGCGCAGTGCCGGACCTGACGAGCGCGATGTCGATCAGGCTTCGCTCTACAATCTGACCGACGATCTGGGCGAGACGCAGGACTTGTCGCAATCGCAGCCCGAGCGAAAGCAGCAGCTCTTCGCCGCCTACCGAAAGTACTTCGCCACCCGCGAACTGAAGCCGCTCGCGATCAAAGTGGCCGAAAGAAAGCAGAATGCGAAAACGCAAACGAAACCCGCTCCCGCACGCCGGGCAGGAACGAGGCCGAAAACGCCCAATGGTCTGCCAGATGTCAAGTTGAGCAAACAACAGCAGACAAAGGTCACAGCGCTGAAAAAGGCGTTCGTTCAACGCCGTGCAGAACTACAGAAGCAACTGGACGATCTCCTGACCGAAGATCAGAAGCAAGCCAGAGACGCAGCGAAAAAGAAAGCTCTTGCCGAGGGCAAAGGAGGAGTGAAGCTGCGAACCGCCATGGACGAAGCCCTCAACCTTACGCCCGACCAGAAGAAGAAGTTCAACAAACTGCGGCAGGCCATTCAGCAAGCGACTCGGGAATATCGAGAGAAGCTGCAGGAGGTTGTGCAGGACTCCAGCGAAGCAGACCCATCATGAGAATGCAGCACCTGATTCCAGTTCTCTGCCTGATACTCGCACACAGCGTCGGCGTCCTCAGAAGCGGCAATCGCGGCCGAGCGGCCGAACATCATCTTTCTGTTCGCCGACGATCAGCGGGCGGACACGATTGGTGCTCACGGCAATCCGCACATACAGACGCCGAATCTCGACCGACTTGCCGCCGAGGGCTTCAGCTTTCGCCGAAACTACTGCGCGGGCTCATTCAGCGGCGCGGTTTGTGTTGCCAGCCGAGCGATGCTGATGACTGGTCGACACTGGATGAACCTGCCTGCGAAGAAACCACAGTCGAACTGGGGCGACGCGACAACGCTACCAACGCTGCTTACATCCAATGGCGATTACCAGTCCTTCATTGTTGGCAAGTGGCACAACGGCAAAGGGACTCTCGACAAGTCTTTTACAAATGGCCGGTCCATCTACATGGGAGGCATGGCGAATCATGCCGACTTTCAGGTGCAGTATCTGACAGAAGGCAAGCTCAGTCCAAAGCGAGCAGCGGGCGGTTTCTCAAGCACGGTATTTGCAGACGAGGCGGTAAAGTTCATTAGCAACGCGGGACGCGACCAGCCCTTCTTTCTTTACGTCGCATTCATGGCTCCGCACGACCCGCGAAACCCGCCAGAGAAGTATCGACAGATGTACTACAGAAAGCGTCCGCCGCTACCGGAGAACTTCCTGCCGCAGCATCCATTCCAGAACGCCCCACAGGCCACATCGGGACGAGATGAAAGCCTCGCTCCGTGGCCGCGAACGAAGGATGTCATCAGCGACCAGCTCTGCGAATACTACGGTCTGGTGACACACCTCGATGAACAGGTCGGGCGTGTCCTGCAAGCTCTGAAGAACAGTCCGCACGCCGACAACACTGTCGTGATTTACACGGCGGATCACGGATTGGCGATGGGAAGCCACGGCCTGCTCGGCAAACAGAACGTCTACGAGCAGAGCATGAGCTGCCCGCTGATACTCAGAGGCCCGGGAATCCCAGAAGGTAAGTCGAGCAACGCGTTCACCTACGTGCATGATCTCTACTCAACGATCTGTGACTTCGCGGACGTCGAAACACCGGCGGGCGTTGATTCAACAAACCTTATGCCAGTCATGGATGGGCAGGCCGAAAGCATCCGGGAGTCCGTGTTCCTTCCATTTCAGGACAATCAGCGAACCGTTCGCGACGGCCGATGGAAGCTGCATGTCTATCCGCGAATCAACCATCGACTGCTTTTCGATCTCTCCGCCGATCCGCACGAGATGCGGGACCTCGCCAACAATCCGGCTAACAAGTCGGATGTCAATCGAATGCAGGCTCTGATGAATTCCTGGCGCCAGCGGCTGGATGATCCATACCCGCTGAGTGTCGAGACCCCGGAGCCGAAGGAGCCGCGCCACCACAACAGCAAACGCGTCCTCGACGTCTGGCAGCCGAAATGGATCCGCGACACGTATTTTGACGGCCGTGACAATCCGAACCATGGCAGGAAGCCTGCCTCGTCCACTGCTTCAACCAGTGAGAAGAAATCAAGATAAGGTGTGACGCCCGTCCCCCGCACAGACGCGCAATGAATCTCATTTCCTCCCATCCAGTCGGCGGAGCACCTGGGTTACGCGGGCGCGACTTACGCCGAGGTATCTCACCAATTCGGCCTTCGTTGTGACCACTTCTGAATCGAGCAACTTCTGGTACTGGTGTGCCAATCGCATGCGATCGCCCGAGAGCAGTTCGGATGGCAAACTCAGCCGATCTCTGTCGTCAGATTGAATGCGCGCTGTCACAGGCAAATGCAACCGGCCGGGAACATTCGTTGGGCGCTCATGACGAACCGACCTGAGTGACGAACGTTTGGGTTGCCAACCTGCATCGGTCACATCGACCGAGTGCAGTTCGTGCGGCTAAGATAAGCCGATCGGTGTCATCATTTCGACCGCGCGTTGCGATGAGGTTCAAGAGACGGCCCGAATCAGATTGATGCTGCGTCGGCGTGTCGGACCGGAGCGCCCAAACTTACCATTTCCAACCCCGTTCGGCCCCACGGCTGAAAGCAAACGGTCCGATCTGACTGTGCGATCAACCTCGCGCCGCACGGCTTCTCGGCGATTTGAATTGTGAGATGGAAACGTTCAAAGGGGTCAGGTCTCTTTGATTGATTCGAGTGTCAGCAGGGTGCCGGGGTTGGAGCGAGGAACGAGTGAAACCCCGGAACGTGGTCCGAACGATTCGCGTGGATTGGAACCTTGCCCGTTCATCGTACCGGGGTTTCCTTCGCAGGCTCAGTCCAACCCCGGCCACCCAACTTGGTTCAGGGGAGGCTCCCCCGCTTCACCATCTCTTCAACCCACACCGGGACGTAGGGGATGATGCAACCCTTTTGCTTTGGCCAGTCTGCGTAGAGGCCGATCTTCTCGCCGATGGCGACTGCCCGTTTGCGGTGTTTGGCGTGCTTGACGCCGATGGCGACGAGAGTGTTGTTCATCGTCCACTGCGTTTCCGGCCTGGCTTTGGGCATCTCCTTCTCGATGCGATCCAGCAGCGCGTCCACATCACCGACATCCTGCCCCTTGTTGATCATCGATGCCGCGAGGTGCCAGCCGGCCCGGGAGACCCAACTCTCTTTTTCGCTCTTCTTCATCCACTTCTTGCGCAGCTTCTCCTTCTCGGCGTCGGGCTGGTGCTTGATGATGTACGACTGCAGCCAATCCGTCACCCACGAAAAGCGGGTCTCGCGCACCATCGTGTCGAGCTCTTTCGCAGAGAGATCCTTCGGCTTCATGATAAGGATCGCCAACATCTGCGCATCCATGTTGCCGGTCTTCCACAACTTCTGACCGAGTTCGTGATCGGTCTTGAGCTTCTTCGCGAGCTTGCGAAGGTCGCCGGTCTTGCAGCCGAACTGCTTGTCAGGCGGTACGCCCGCTATCCCATCACGACCTACCTTGCCGTTGAACTGCCGGCGTTTCTCGTCGCCGAGCGATTCAAGTTCTGCGAGGGTATCTTTGACGGCGGTAGCGATTGTGGATGGCATGTCTGGGGTCTCCTCATTCGAGATTGCGGCGCGGCGACTTCACTGGAGCATCAAAGGATCTCGAAGATCGCTTCGATCTCCACAGCGACACCGGTCGGTAGGGCAGCGAAACCGACGGCACTGCGGGCGTGATAGCCGTCGCCATCTTTGCCATAGAGTTCATGCAGCAGATCCGACGCACCGTTGATCACGAGATGTTGATCCGTGAAACCGGGATCTGAGTAAACGCAGCCAAGCAGCTTCACCACTCGAAGTCCGTCGAGGGTTCCGTGAGTGTTGTGAACGGAGCGCAGGATTTTCTCGGCACATTCGCGAGCGGCTTTGTAACCGTCCTCAACCGCGAGATCTTTCCCGAGCACACCCTTTATGTCACTGACGTGGCCGGAAGTGATAAGATGAATTCCACTCTTGATGCAGAGATTCAGATAGCCCGGTTCCTGAGGTCTCAAATCGATGCCAAGTTCTTTGGCCTTTTGTTCTGCTGACACGCGTGACTCCGTTGTTTAGTAGTTTGTCCGTTGAGTTTGGTAAGCTGTTCCGGGAAATTCAAACCGGCCGTGACTCATTCATGAAAACTATCGCTGACGCACAGTCATTCCTCGATCAAAACGAACAGCTTTCCATCTGGTATGCCGCGTACGAAGGGACGGAGGAAGCCGTTCTCTATGCAAATCCGCTCTTTTGCGAAACCTTCGGTCATACGCTGGAAGGAGTCCTTGAGCGAAAACGCTACCACCTCATCAACCCGCCCGAGACCCCTGCGGCCACGATCGAGCAATACAAGTCCGAAGATCGCGAAGCCATCCAGCTCGGCTATTTTCTTCAACGTAGCGGTATCGAAGCGGGCAAGGACATTCTGGTCCTCAAGATTCGCTTCGATCAGGGCATCATCGGCATGTTCAAGATCATTGATTCCAATGACCCCGCGCCAACAAACGCGCCGCGTGATCTGGATGCAGACTTCCGCAGCGTGATTGAATCGCTGCAGGCAGACATACTTGACTAGAGGCAACGCTTCGGTCGTTCGGACAGATTTCAAAGATTTCGAAGGGGTCAGATCTCTTTGAAATATCCTTGGCGAGATTTCAAAGCCAGAGTTGGGGATTGCCGCGAGGTACAAAAACGATCGCGGAATTGGCGAAGACCCTGACGTGGTTTTCGCCACCGGCTTCGAGCGAACGAACTGGCAGAACGAATGGACTCAGGCCGAGCCCAGTGACAGGATCGACACCGTGGATGTCGACTCGCGGTTTGAGAAGTTCCTGCCACTGGACGGTAAGCGTTTCACGCTGACTTGTGGCCGCGGAGTGTGCGTTTCGTACGATGTGGGCTGCTTCCCACGAGCCAGAAGCGTCCACAACAAATGGTAACTTGCTCAAATCGGGGTCTTCAGGAAGTCGCATTCAGGTTCGTCGGTCGCTTGGTATACTCGGCGGACTTCTACCGGATGAACGGGCGCTACGATGACGGTCCACTCGGAAAAGTGCCCACCGGCGCATTGACAGTCCCTTCCTGAGCGGACAAGTCGTCTGTCGAACTTCAAAACTCCTCAACCAAATGAGAATGTGATGATACATAGACGCTATCGACCGTGGCAGATGGCCATGGTGATTATGTCAACAATGTGCGCGTTACTGCCATGTCGGCCAGGTTTAACCGACCAGCACGCTGCCACTTCAGCCCAATCGACTGGCAAGCTTCCCAACATCATCGTCATCTACGCCGACGACATGGGGTACGGCGACTGCACCGTCAACAATCCCGAGTCGAAGATTCCCACTCCAAACATCGACCGACTGGCGAAGGAAGGACTGCGATTCACGGACGCGCATTCACCGAGTTCGACCTGCACCGCGTCGCGATATGGTTTGCTGACTGGCACGTGCCCCGTTCGCACGAGGCGTCGTCAATGGGTTAACGGGGCTTGGTCCCGTCATTGATCAGGACGAAGTCACTGTCGCGGATTTCCTGAAAGATCAGGGCTACGTCACGCGGATGTTCGGCAAGTGGCACCTTGGCTTTCAGTTGCACGGGGATGGTCCGCGGAAGACGTTCGACTTCTCGAAGCCGCTTGTCGGTGGGCCGCTTGACTGCGGATTCGATTCCTTCTTCGGCCTGCCCAAAGCTCCCAGCGGGCCACCTTACTTCTTCATCCGAGGACGTAACCCGGTCGCCAAACCAACCGAAGAAACGCCGGGAACGAAACGGCTGGCGAAGACCAACGGCGAGGACAACCGCACGGCTTACTCGGGAGGTGACATCGCGCCCGGTTTCGTTCCTGAACTGTGCAACTCGCAACTTTGCGATGACGTCGTGAGAACCATCACGGAGCACGCGAAGTCAGACGGGAACAAGCCGTTCTTTCTCTACTACGCGATGCTGGAGCCACATGTTCCATGGCTTCCCACCGAAGAGTTCGGCGGCAAGAGCAAGGCGGGGCCGTATGGCGATTACATCGTGCAGCTCGACCATGAGGTCGGCCGAGTTCTTCAGGCCCTGAAGGAGTCCAGGCTCGAGGAAGACACGCTGGTGATTTTCTCCAGCGACAACGGTGCTATGTGGCGTTCGCAGGACATTGAGCAGTTCTCACATCGGGCCAACGGACAGTTCTCAGGCACAAAAGGAACAGCGTACGAAGGCGGACACCGAGTTCCATTCATCGCCCGCTGGCCGGGCAAGGTACCGGCGTCGACAGTCACCGATGCACTTATCAACCACAGCGATTTGTTCGCTACGCTGGCCGACCTTTTCAACGTTGATGTTGCAAAGGCTTATCCCGGCAGCGCGCAGGACAGCCACAGCTTCCTGGCCGTTCTCAGTGATCCCCCGAGCAACCATCAACGACCGGGCATGATTGTGACGCCGGGCAGCTATCGACTGGGAGACTGGAAACTGCGATTCCGGAGAGGTGGCGGTTCCACAGACCACGCAGTCGGCGATGCGATGCTGCACAATCTCTCCGACGATCCGGCGGAATTGAAGGACGTGTCGGACGCGCACATGGCGACAAAGAATCGTCTGTACGCGGAATATCAGGCGTTTGTCGACGCCCGACAACTAAAGCCGCTAGCGGTGCAGGTTGCCGAGCGGAAGAGCGAAAAGAAGGCGCGGCCGCCGCAGGACTCGCCCTAAGAAGAACAGCAATTTACCAGAGCCGTCCGGACGCACTGTTCAAATCCCGGACGACCTGAGCGAAGAGCAACGGGCCAAAGTCGATAGTCTGACAAAGGAGTACGCGTCACGAATTGCCGAGCTGCAGAAGAAGCTGGATAACATTCTCACAGCCGAACAGAAGGAAGCCCGTCGGGCCGGCCAGAAGAAGGCTCTTGCCGAAGGCCTGAAAGGCGTGAAGCTTCGAACGGCCGCTGATGCTGCTGCCGGGATGACCGACAAACAGAAGAAGCAGATTGACGATCTGCGTAAGGCCATCTCCGAGCTGAGTCGCGAACGACAGGCAACACTGCAGGCCATTCTCTCGGAACAACAATAGGCGATGCATCGAATAACCCTTCTTCAACGGACATCTGAACTTCAATGATGATTAAGACGCACCTCTTCCTTGCACTGATACTGGTTCCAGGCGTCGCCCTCGCAGATTCAGTTGAAACAGCGGCCAGACCGAACGTCGTCGTCATCCTCGCCGATGACATGGGCTACGGAGACTGCACGGCGAACAATCGGGATTCGAAGATCTCAACGCCCAATATTGACCGGCTGGCCAATGAAGGGATTCGGTTTACCGATGCTCATTCGGGCGGGAGTTCCTGCATTCCTTCACGCTACGCATTGATGACCGGTCGGTTTGCCGCACGACAGTCGATGGCTCTTTCAAACGGTCCACTTATCGAAAAGGAGCGGATGACCGTGGCCTCATTGCTTCGCCAGCATGGTTACGCGACCGCGATGGTTGGGAAGTGGCATCTTGGATTCGATCCTTTTCTGCAGAACAAGAAGGCTCCGGCTGACTATTCCAAACTGCTGCGGGGAGGCCCCGTCGACCACGGCTTCGATGCGTTCTTCGGGATGCACGCGTCGCTTGATCTTCCGCCGTATTTCTACATCCGCGATCGTCGCCCCGTGGCGCCGCCGACCGATGATGTGGCCGCCAGTTCGAGCGTTGGAGGCCCCGAAGAATGGAACAACATTCAGGGAGCGTTCTGGCGAGAGGGAAAAATTGCTCCCGGCCTAAAGCTTGATGAGGTGACGCCGCGTTTCTTCGACGAAGCAATCAAGGTCATCAAAAAGCACAAATCCGGCAACGAAGACAAGCCGCTGTTTCTCTATCTGGCGTTGCCGTCTCCGCACACACCGTGGATTCCGGTGGAGAAGTTTCGAGGCAAGAGCGGTGCCGGCATGTACGGAGACTTTGTTCTTCAAGTGGATTCCGGAATTGGTCGTGTGCTGGACTCATTGAAAGCGGCGGGAATCGACCAGGATACCCTCGTTCTGTTTTCCAGCGACAACGGACCGGTCTGGTATGACAAGGACGTCGAAAAGTTCGGACACGACGCTGTTGGCGGACTGCGGGGGATGAAGTTTGCATCGTGGGAAGGCGGACACCGCATGCCGTTTCTTGTTCGCTGGCCTCGGCCGCATTGCACAGGGCGGCGTCTGCGAACAGACGATCGTGTTTTCAGATCTCTTCGCAACGCTCGCAGAACTGATCCAGTCAAAAGAACAGTCTGAAGGAACGGCCGAAGACAGCGTCAGCTTTCTCCCTTGGTTGCTCGAAACGGGCAAGCCAACTCGAGAGCGTCCCCCCATCATCCATAGCCGCTCGACCATCCGCGACGGTGACTGGAAGCTGATCCTTCCGAAGCAGAGAAGGAAATCGAAGGGAGAAGCAGTCGCGGAACTCTACAACCTGAGGACAGATCTGGCCGAGCAGACGAACTTTATTTTGAAACACCCGGAAATCGCAGAACGACTCAGGCAAGAATTGTTGTCGTTTCAGGATCGGAAAAAGCAATGAACACAAGCCAGATGACAAAAGCACTTATCTGCGCTCTGACATTGGTCGCCACGGCCACAACCAGTTCGGCCGATGAACCGGCCGGGAAGATCAGGAACATCCTTCTGATCATGTCGGACGATCTGAAGGCCAGTGTGTTGCCGCCTTATGGCGATGCCGTCTGCCGGACTCCCAACATCGACAGCCTTGCGAAGTCGGGGATTGTCTTTGAACGGGCTTATTGTCAGGGCCTTGCCTGTTCGCCATCGCGACCGTCAATGATGCGAAGTATCTACCCGAAGTCAAAGAAAACAGCGCCAACGATCGGGGGAACACCTGCAGCAGCACGGGATGCACACCGCTCGCGTGGGCAAGATCTTTCATATGCCCGTGCCTCACGCGCAGCTTGACGGGAGTCACGGAAAAGACGTCGCCCAGTGCTGGACCGAGCGTCACAACACCAAATCGGCGGAGACGTTTTCGCCTGGGCTTTATCGTTTACTTAACTCAAACATTGTCACTCGCGATGTCGAAGGGCGTGACGCCAAAGGGCCGAACCGAATGTGGGCAACCGTCGAGTCGGACAAAGTAGACGGTTCGGATCAGGCCGACTACATGGTCGCGACGAAGGCAATCGAGTTGCTTCGTGAGCGACAAGAGGCAGGCGCACCATTCTTCCTCGGCGTCGGCTTCGTCAGGCCACACTTTCCGATGGTGCAGCCAAAGAAGTATTTCAACATGTACCCGCAAGAGAAGATGAAGATCCCGCCGCTGATCCCCGGTGACCTGGACGATATCCCGCTCGCCGGACGCGGTGCCGATGGCAAAGGACTGAACGAGAAGGAGGAAAGCCGCCGCCGCATGTGGCAGGCGTATTACGGATCCGTGTCGTTCATGGACGAGCAGGTCGGCCGCGTCCTCGACGAACTGGATCGACTCGCCTTGCGAGATTCGACGGCGATCGTGTTCACAACCGACCACGGCTACCATCTCGGCGAGCATGGTTTCTGGCAGAAGGGCAACCTTCACGAAGAGGTCGTCCGCGTGCCACTGATTGTCAGCGCACCGGGAATCAAACCGGGACGGACTTCGTCACTCGTTGAGCTTGTCGATCTTTACCCAACGTGCACCGAACTGCTGGATCTTCCGACACCGAAGGACTTGCATGGCAAGAGTTTTGTGCCGGTGTTGCGAGATCCAAAGTTCAAGGTCCGTGAGACAGCTCTGTCGATTCACAACCGAGCCGGCGGCGGTCTGCGATCGACCGAGTGGCACTACATGAAGTACGGCGAAAACGGCGAAGAGCTTTACGACATGGTCAAGGATCCGGACCAGTACACTAACGTCGTTTCCGCCCCAAAGTACGCGGTCATCCTCGAACGGGCAAGAACACAATTCAAAGCCCGAATGGCATCCGCCCGATAGGCGAACAAGCTCTACCACAATCCTGGCCACAAGGAGATGCGAGAAAATCGGAAGAACGAATTGCGAACGCTGATCAAAGAGCTGGACGATTCGGTCGAAGCTCCCAATCGGTTGGCAATGGCTCCTCAGAATCCGGATAAGATTCATATTGGCGTTTTATCAAACGCTCTGGTAAGGGGAAGTAATTAAGTGACCCGGCTCAGACTGAACACGCATATGCAATATCGGATTCGAACACTCCTGGTACTTCTGATACTCCTGACGATCGTCGCTTTCTTCGTATTAGTCATTCAGGGGATTCGAAACTTTGATGGCCCGTTCGCCACGGTGCTGGTCTCGGATGACCACGCCCTCGAACTGACGAACGAATTGGCGATCTCGCTTAGTGAATCTGCCTTGCGAAACATTGACGTTGAGCCAATCCGCCCAATTCCATCCTACGGGCCAGCTGAAGCGATGCATTCAGTTGGTAGAAATGTCGGTGATTCAGATCGAATCACAATCGTATGGGAAATTCGTGGCCAGCAATATTCGGATTGCACAGTCCGGCTGAATCGCAGTGAAAATGGAATTACAGCTTCAATCTACAAAAATTGGCTACATTAGGGTTGTAGACGTGTGTGCAATCGCCAGTGGTAACAAAATTCCGGATAACACCAGTGGATTAGAATCGCGCGTAGCCGAGTTTTAATCTTTTGTTCAGCAAGCCCGGGTGATGTGCTCGGGCTTTTTTTGTGCGCGAGCTGTAGGTGGTTGGCCGTCGTCTGGCAGTTGGCTTATGCGCGGTGGGTTGCGTGGGCGGTTGTTTCTGGCTGAGTGGTATTTTTGATGGTTGGTTTGGGTGTCGGTGCGCAGGGGAAGTGAGTTCGCTGCCGAACGGTGTCAACGGCGAATGGTGAGTGAGTTGAAAACGCTTGCTCGTTGCGTCAGTGGCGGAGGGCGGATTCGGTGGAATGCTGGAAGATGAGTCGGCCGCCGCAGCTCGGACAACGGAGACCGTTATTTTCGACCGGACACAGTGGCGGAATGGTTCAGGCTTCCAGTTCTCGGTCCGGTTCAACGTGCCGCAGTGAATAGAGAGTCGCGTCGCGGACGTCGTCGATGTTCGAACGGCGGGTCAGAAAAGCGTAGTGCCGGAGCTTCTGCAGACGCCGGAACAGCACGTGCTGCAGGAAGCGGCGCAGGAACTCGAACACCGGCGGCGTGATCTGTCGATCGCGTTGTTTGCCACTCTTTCGATAGAAGAACGTCACCTGATGGTTGCTCCTCGAGACGATGCGGTCGTTGGTAATTGCCGTAAAGAAGACGTACCGGCTCAGATACTTCAGCGTGGCGACTCCATCACCGACCGCTTCCACATCGCTGACGAACTCTCGCCGGAACTCGCGAGCGGGTGGCAGCAAGACATCCGTGAGTTGCTCCCTGAGCAGTCTTCGGATTCCGTGCGGAACAGTGTTGAGAGCGGCTTCATCGGGGCCAGAAAACCGGCAATGTCGACTTCCATTTGTCGTCGGTCGGGCCACCGCCAATCGGGCGTTCGTGCGCACCAATCCCTCACCAATTTTCCGTCAGAGCGAGAGCACAAAGATCACCGTTAGCGCAGACAATCGACACATTCCAAATGTCTCTGGGCGAAAAGCCCGCCGTGCGGTCAGCAATTCGCGTTGCACGCGGAGGTCCGACACACGTCCGGCACACCGGAGCAGGTAACAATTTGATTCACAAGATCGCTGGAATGCGCCTGCCGAGCGTTGTCAAACTGATTTAGCGGCAATTTGCTTCGTGCATCCGGTTTGCGCGACCGAGGCGTCGAGATGCGATTAAAAACAGCGGCGGAGTTGTCGACTGCCGACTGCCGCACGTACACACGCGATCGGGAAGGCGTTCCAGACACTGAGGCATCATATCAAGTGCACGCAAGATCCTGACTGCATGGACCATCCGGTCGGCAGAAACGAATTCAAGGCGATCCTCTGGCACCAGGGCGAATCTAGGTTAACGCCGCGTGTCTGAAACGTGTCAGCAAACGGTCACGGAAGGACACGGGATTCGACGTCCCTTGGGAGTGTCCAAGCCTTCGCGAAACATGACGAAAACAGAAAGCCTCTACATACAAACCGAGTGCCATTCGGTCGCACACCGATTGATCGCGATTCCGGTTTGAGAGCAGCCTTGAGCGATCTATCGCTCAATGAAGAAGTTCGAAGACACGATTGCCAACAGAATGTCGCGCAGCCTGAAGTCAGTATCAGCGGACTGCTCGTAGAGCTGTTCAAGATTCTCGCGGTCGAGAAAAGTGAGCTGGCGAGCCATCGCATAGGACAACATGTTCTGGACGAACGCCCTGGAAAACCTGTCTTTGTCTTCCATCAGGATTGTCTTCAGGCCTTGAGGGCCTTCGAACGCTCGGCCGTCCATGTGAACAGTTCTCGTGTCCACAGGAAAACGCTCTGGATTGCTGCCCTTATTCTTGCCCGTGGCGACATAGTTACTGACGTCAGTGTACTGATCCCGCCAACGCCCCATTACGTCGAAGTTTTCCAGAGCGATTCCAAGAGGATCCATCTTCTTGTGGCAGATATTGCAACTGGCACTCTCGCGATGTGCATCGATCGTTTCTTTGATGGTCGCCGTCTTCGTCGGCGGACTAAGCGCCGCGATCTCCAGGTCCGCTGGAGTCTCCAAGTGATCTCCGTAAAAACTCCTCAACACCCAGGCACCGCGATAGAACGGGTTGGTGTATTCCCCGTTGTTCGTCGTCATCAGCATGAATCCTGCCTGTGAAAGCAGGCCGCCGCGATATCGCTCATTCTCGCCCAGAATCACTTTGGAGAATTCAGAAGTGATCTCTTTGGGCCTGTAATCCTTCGGTGAGATTTTACTTGCCCCGGGTCTCTTGCCCGGCTTTGCGACGGGATGTCCTTCGATCCGATAGATGTAGTTGAGCTCCGGCGTGATCATCACGAAATCAGAGTCAATGAACTTCACCAGACTCAGGTTGCTCGAAAGCACTTCTTTAAAAAACTCAACTGGTTCTTCTTTGATCTGATCCCGAACAAGGTCAAATTCGTCGACAGTGAAGATGCTCAGGTCTGGCTCGACGATCCTGAGCTTTTCCAGATCGAGCCATTGATAAACAAAGTCTCTGACAAACCGGTCGGCTTTTACGTCCTGCAACATACGAAGCGTCTGCTCACGCCGGACTTTGGGAGCCTTCAGCTTCCCTTGTTTCGCCAACTCGAATAGTGTCTCGTCGGGCAAGGAATTCCACAGGAAATACGACATACGCGCAGCGATTGCGTGCTCATCCAGAGGCCCAGATACGCCTTCCTGCTTATAGAGGAAATGTGGGGAGCATAGCATTCCGCGAATGCCTGCCTGCAAACCAGAATAGATGCTTCGGCCCTGGGCGAACTCTTTCTCCGCATGCGTATAGATTTGCTGCATCTCGGCATCGGAGACGGAACGGCGAAACAGTTTCTGTGCAAGCCGCTTCAGAATGCGCTGGCATGCTTCATAGCCAGCAGAAGCATCAATGTCTTTGCACCAGGTTGCATAGAAGGGCGACTTCGGTGGCCATGACTCGTACACCGGCCCCGTGATGGTCGCTTTCTCAATGCAAAACATGCGTTGGGTATCGCCTCCGTTGACCGAATTGCATCTGAGGACGACCGTGTCAACGGGCGACAGGCGCGTCGTGAACCCTTCGCTGGGATCGAATTCCTGCCAGGCAGCATTTTTTGGAACCACATTAACAATACTTTGTCCTACGCCAGAGTTCTTCCGCAGGAAGTAACTCATCGAGTGGCCAACGGATGGCGAATCGTCAATATCGATATCTGAAACGTCCGTAACGGCTGGCAGCCTTTCTTCGGCCCGGCTGCCGGGAACGTATTTGGCCTTGATATAGAATCCGTGTGGAACAATGCGAAAGACACTACTCGTTTTGACCGAAGGATTGATTTTTATCTGGATGGACGGCGACGCAAACACGAGTGGGCGCGAGTCCCGTCCAAGTGACGGGGCGACCCCCTTCGTATCGTCCTTGTGGCTGTGCGTATCAATGTCAGTGTTCTTCGTCGAGTACACAACAGCGTGAGGAGCAGGCTTGTCGCTGACGACACTCTCGGCGATCAGGTTTGCAACGTTGAAGTACGTCTCCATATCGACAGCCGACATGTGCAGGTGGTCGGCATTGTTGTCAAAGCCGGCGTCGATGTTGTCGAGTGGCAACCGATCGAGCAGAGAGAAGTCAGTGCCAAAGACATCGTTTATTGTGTTTTGATACTCGACTCGACTCAATCGTTTCAGCATTCCCGGTTTCTGCTCTTCGGCGAGCACGCGAAGCTGTTTGGCTAACACCTGCCGCAATGCTTTCGACTGGCCGAATTCTGGGTGTTTCGGCGCATCTTCCGGAGGCATCTCGCCACTTTCGATCGCCGTATAGATATCATCAAGCAGGCTTAAGTCGTCCCATTGCTGCCCGTCAATCTGGTCGAGACGGAGACCGGCTTTCGGCGTTTCCTGTCCGTGGCAGGAAACGCAGAACGTGATGAAGAACTGCTGTGACTGCACACGATCATCCGCAGTGCAGATCGAAGCACGGACGCCGGCAAACAGCAACAGTAAGACAGCACACTTTGTGATTCTGTAACTCAGCATGATTTCACAACTCGATGATCTTGCGGCTGTTGCCGAACTGGTCTCGTTCGATGCCGAACTTCTGAAGTATCGACAGATAAATATCGCAGGTCGTCTCGCCCTTGCGGATCACATGTCCGCCGTGATTCGTGAATTGGCCTCCCGCGACGAACACCGGGATTTCATTCCCGTTATGAGGCCCCATTTTCTGACTCACACTGTTGTTGCCTGTGGCGACGGTGACCGTCTCATCCATCAGCGTTTTGCCAGACTCGACTTTTGTGCTGGCGAGTTTGCTGTAGAAGTCTGACAACAGCGAAAAAAACGACGAGTCATACTTCGTCAGACTGGTGCGTGCGTCCTCGGATTTGGGCACGTTGTGTGTCGTGATGTGATGATCATTGTCGAGGCCAACCATGTAGAAATTGACGACGCGTGTGACGTCGAACGTGAAGGCCTTGTAGATCATGTCGAATGCGATACCACGCTGAATCTGACGTGGGTTGTCCAGGAATCGCTTTTTGTCGATGTCGGTGGCGAGGAAGTCGTTCTCAAATGAAGGTGTGACAGGGAATTCGACATCCTGACGAGGCTTGCTGAGCCACTCGATCGATTTGTTGAGTTCCTGCTCCGATTCACGCAAGGCGGCGAAATACTCTTCCAGCCTCTGCCGGTCCCGGCCCGACACACGCGCCATCAGGGATTTCGCCTCTTCAAGGGAACCGTCAAGGACGCTCTTCTTATGAGCCAGCAATCGTTCCTGCGTCCGCTTGTCCGTCTTGGCGAATAGCGTTTCAAACAGCACCCTCGTTGATTGAATCGGCATGACCGGCAGCCTGTCCCGCCACGATGCGACAATGTGGTGATGGGCGTGGCCAATGAACGTGACCACATTTCTCACGCGAGTTAGATGGCCAATGTGGTCTGCGACGATCTGGTCCAGAGAGTCCGGGTTCGTTGTGGCATTTCCGACAAAACACCTGTGGTCGTTGTGATGATTCCCGCCGAACTTCATTTTCGAATAGAGCGTGAAATGGTCTCTGTGTTTCTTGAGAGGCTCCATGTGGTCGCTGAATACGTAGTCCGCACCATCGGTTTGCGGTAGGACGTCCGTGAAAAAACCGTAGCCCATGCTGATACAGAAAAGCCGTTTGACATCATCTTCGGCCGGGGCGGACCGATTCTGTCCGAAACTCTCCAGTGCCGGCAGGAAAAGCGTGCAGCCAGCGGATTTCAAAATATCACGACGTTTCATAATGATTGACCTCTTATCGGTTTTTGAAAGCACAATGGCCGTCTGGTGATGTGTTGATCAGTCGATCATGATGCGATCAACGCCCCGTCGCAAGCTCCGCACATGGGGAACTTACAATGAGTTTCCCGCGGTGAATTCTATTGGTCATCATTCTCGTCAGCCAAGGGGGACATGCTTAACGGTAGAACGCGTGGTGACTGGGTGGACTTGAAACGACAGCGGCAGAACGGCGAAACCGATCCGTTCATTCATTCGGAATTTCCCTCCCGTTAAGCGGTGGGTAACACGCCCCGCTGACTTATTTCCTATCGCGGTGTCCCTCCGGTTCGGCAGAGCGGTGTTGTTTTGCTCCTGGTTCGACAACGCTTCACAAAGTTCCTGATTTTCAGGGGCTTTATTTCTACCAGGCTGAAGCGTTCAGACGCCGGTTCCAAATTGCGGCAGTGATCGCGACCGCCGCGTTTAACGACAGGGCCGGGAACCGGTAGAAGCCATCCCGTTACCTGGACTACTGAATGATCCCTGAAGTATTCGTCCTTCGCCAGCAGTGTGCTCAACTTGATTCAAGCTTGCCCCTGCTTCGTGCACTCGGTTTGCGCGACCGACGCAGTTTGAGGGCGACGGTGAGACGCGAATTTTGGCAAGAACGAGGTGACGTTGCAGGTCAGAGCAGCGGACCGTCAATCCGCTGCTCTTGAACTTGTTTGGCACTGAATCGTCGAGGTCTGTGGGGATGCGACGCCCACGGCTTACCGACCAGTGTTTCGTTTCGGCTGAATTCTGTACCGCGTTGAGTACCGTGTTACGCCATCGCGGCTCCGCGCATAAACAGAGCCAGTCGACTTCCTGATTCGACTGGCTCCGTTTTCTTTGACTCACTTGCGAGTCACTTCTTTGCAGGCTCTGCGTCCTGCGACTTTGCGGCATCAGTAGCTGGGATTGGCTTCTCTGTGCCCTTTGATCCGTGGGTCTTGTTTCCACCTCCGTTTGTCATGGCTCTGTCCTTACATTTGGGGGCAATTGGTGGCGACCGAATGTAGTCGATCGTCGGTCACTCTGTCGTCTGTAGCGTAATCGTCTGCACGCGAGGAATCTACCCCGCATGAGCAGAATCGAAGAACTATTTGGAGCTGTGATTCGCCGTCGCAGGGAACGTCAAGGTTTCTCTCAGGAAGAGTTTGCGGCTGCGGCTGGCGTTCATCGCACGTACATGAGTTCGATCGAGCGTGGAAAGGTTCAGGTCAGCATTGCGGTTGCGCAGAAGCTTGCTGATGCACTCGAAGTTCCACTTAGTCGTGTCTGGAAAGAGATCGAAACCGCTCGTCAATCCAGTACGGATTGATACCGAGCGATTTTTGCCTCGATGCAGCCATTAACTGATTCAATCGGCCATAGTATTTGCGAAGGTTGTCTCGACTTCCGAAGAACAGCACGCCCAGAAGCAGGTAAATCGCGAGATCCGTGGTGACTGTCAATTTGGCATCAGGCGAGACGATTCGACGCAATGGATACGCGAACACCAGAGCGGTCAACGAATTGGCGTGAAAGAGATAGAAGTCGTAGTGCAGTGTCGTCAGACGATCGTACCCAGAACGGATCTCGTGGAAGCTGGAGAAATCCCAATCCCCTCGTTTCAAACCAGTGCTGTGGTGAATCGAGTCGACCAGAATCCATCGGACCGTACTCGTTAAGACTCCAACGCCGAGCGAAACGATCGTGATATAGAGGAATCCGGCAATTGAAGGTTGAGTGTCTGGTGCCTGTACGAGAAGTGCTGCCAGAGTCGGACTGACGCCGCTGACTCCCCATACGGCAATCAATCCTGGAATCAAATAAGCGATAGCGATGCCGAAGTTGTTGCCGTTCAGATCTCGCATCTATCGGGTAGTTGATCATGAATTTTCTGCGAGCGCAAGCAACTGCGTACCGAAATTCAAAACCAGCGTTCGCATGCAGGATACTCAGGACAACTACAGACCAACCTGTTCGGCCAGTTCTGTGACGGCGGCAGCGATGTCTTCATCGCTGACATGCTGTTTCTGAAATGTCATCAGCACGTCGGCTTTCGCTGTTTTGAAACGTCTTTGTCGAGACTGGATGCCACGCTGACGGCTGACGGTCGGCTTCTCCTTGTGCGAGGCCGCTCTTGTGATCTGTTCTGTTCGATCGGCAGTCAGGTTCTCGCGAACAATGCGGCCAGCCAGTTCTGGTTGGTCTTCAGGAGCAATCCTCGAAAGCGAATAAAGGTGACGACGGGAAAGCAGGTTTCCTGAGTCACCGCGAGCCAGTTCCTGAACCTCAGGAACAAACCTTGTCGTGTAGAGCCAGGAACTTGCTGATCTCCGCCTTGGATTTCCCGGTGACTTGAGCAATCTCCGTTTGTGACAGTCCAAATTCGTCGCGGAGTCGAGAGAGGGGCGTCTGCGGTTTCATAGGGACGCAGGTTCACTGCGCTGCCAGTTGTGCACGATCTGATCGATCAGTACGTCACGACCATCACCCGCTTGGATCCAGCAGGGAAGTTCTTCCAGCTTCAGACGAGTCGCCGCTTCAAATCGCCGTCCACCGTCGATGATCATGTAGAGACTGTCCTGTTGGCTCCAGCGGACGGTCAGCGGCTGCTTGATGCCTCGTGCTTCAATGGACCGTTTCAACTCCGTGAGTTCCCGTTCGTCGAACTGGCGTCGTGGCTGATTCGGATTCCGACATGAGTCGGTCTCGCCGAATCAGGAACGTCCCCGTGAGGCGACGACGCCCCGATGGGTCGGATGGGACAGCCGAGTTGTCGGATTCAAGTGACAGCGTCGACTGACTTTCGAATGCCGATGCCGCGGCGTTCTGTGCGGCTTCGGCGGAGCCTTTGGATACGGGCTTCGAGTTCATCGAAGAACTGGCGGGCGATTGCGCTGGCATGAGAAGAAGGGGAATGAAGTACGATGGGAATACGATCGGTGACGGATTGTTCGAAGGCCGCAAGGTCAGCGATGACCGTTTCAAAAGCGTCGTCGCCGAAATGACGACGAAGTTCCTGCAGGTAGTTCTTCTGGTACTTGCGAACCTTTTTGAATCGTGACGCGACATAACCGAGCAACTGCAACTGACTGTTGAACTGTCTGCTGACATGGTCAAACGCCTGACGCACGTGCTGTGTTCCGAGTGCTCCCCAGTCCGCCGCTTCCAGGGCACGATGAGAAAGTCCGAAGCACACAACGCCGCGTAGGTGATCAGAGAAATGTCAGCCGGGCAGTCGAGCAGGATGTAGTCGTAAAAGGGAGCGATCTCCGAAAGTGGATCGACCAGCGTGAGTTGAAGTCCTGTCTGTTCCCATTCCCTGGGGTCGGTCAGGTTGAATCGTTCATTGAGAAGTCACAGGGAATGCAGTCGATGTTTTCGTAAGCCGTCCTGCGAATCAGTCGGTTGATCTCAGGCTCCAGAGCCGGATTGAAGAAAAGTATCCGTTCCGGCTTCCGCCGGTGCATTCCCGAGCAGCGTCGTCGAGATGTTCCCCTGTTTGTCGAGATCAAGAATCAGGCAGCGTTTGCCACGTTCCTGGCAGACTCCGGCAATCAGCCAGCAGAGGTGCGTTTTCCCGACTCCGCCTTTCAGATTGAGTGAAGTGAGAATCGTGGCCTGACGGGTGCGTTTTCTGTTCTGACACACGGTCACATTACCACGCCTGGTGATGCGCCAGAGTCATGCGCGAGTCGGACTCCGCCATCGACTGTGCGAGGTTCGAAGTTCCGCAGCACGAAGCGAGAAAAGCCACCGAGTTTCCCGGGGAAACTTTCCGTTGACGAATGCGAAGATCACCGTGCGGCGCGCAACTTCAAGTCGTTCAGTTATGACCAGACACGATACTCACGCCGCCCGAACGGAGGTCCTGTTCGAGTGCCTGCAGCTGGCCAAGTTCGACCAGACGATCTCCGAACTGCTGAGCGTCCATCTTTCGTCGCACGAATTCATCCGCCGAGTCGTAGGCAAGTCGATCGAGTCTTCGCTGCTCTGTCTTCTGACAGCTCCGCCCAGCGACGACGCAGCTCGAGTTTTCTTCTGACGTTCCGTTGTCGAGAGCTCCGACGCCTGTTTCTGTTGTCGCATCTTTGCTCCATTGTTGGCGCTTGCACGATTTCTTTTCTTCCTGTGCAGCACGAGCCCAGTAGCTGCGCGTCGCTCCGAAGTTCTGTGCGTCCGGAAACGTCTGCTTCAGCAGCTTCACCACGAGCGGCAGGAGCCGCTCAATTTGCCCTTGCCGTACTGTTTCGATGACTTCCTGCGCCAGGACAAGTTCTTTCGCTCCTGGACGAATGTCGGGGGCTCGTGTCCAGCACGATAGAATTCAGCGATCAATTGCTTCGCGGATCAGTCATCTGGCTTTGAGTCGATTCGGACCTGCTGCGTGGGCTACCGGCGGCTTCTCACGTTACGTGCGGGCGATTCAGCCGCGATCAACCGGACGGCTGGTGTAATCGCGAGCATGACCTGATTGGTTGAGCCGCGTTCCCAGTTGAACGATTCAATCAGTTGCTGCCGCTGGAGGACAGACCAACGCTGGTTCCAGTTGCTGTCGAATCTGCGATAAGTGCAGCAGTGGTTTGACCGGCAAAAACTGAGCGAGTTTCTGGTAGCTGATCCGGAACACCGGAATACGTTTGGAAAAATTCCACGTCAGGTACTCATACAGTCGACTGGCGATGCGGGATTCATTGTTGAGGAACTGCCACAGTTCATAATTGATCGGGCCACAATACTGGCTGTTGAGATTGGCGAGGTACCAGTCCGACAGCCACAGGTGATTCGTGTCGGCGATCTGGCCATCGGGAAGAGTGTCGTCGATGAAGACATACCGTTCGTAAAGGTGCCACGCACTACTCTGCTTCCGCAATGGATTCGTCTGTTGTTCCGAATGCTGCAGAGAGTAACGCGTGCGGATTAAGGCTCCATGCGTCGCTTCAATGGCCTCTTTCATTTGCTGGATGCTGCGTCCACTGCAGCTTTTGAGGCCCAGTCGTTTAGCGAGATCGTACCAGCTCCACTTGATCGGATTCCGAAACGGCGGAAATCCCTGTTCCTGCTGCATCTTCGAGAGCAGAGCAAAGTGGATCCGTCGTGATAACGGGCCGGGGAACGAGCAGTCGCTGTTTCGCGAGATACGAACGGTGACTTCGTGGCGTTCGCTGCAAATGAAGCGCGTTGCGGTACAGGTAACGCCCGTGTGTGATTTCAGATCGTGCGTATCCAGTGAGAAGAATGGAAACTGCAGGAAATTGGCTTCCATACGGACGATTTCAGCTGGCGTCGCCGCTGAACGACCTCCAGGTGACTTCACATCGCCGAGCGATGTTTGCGGGTTTGGCTGTGAATTGGTCGGCGGTTCAGTCATGTATCTGGCAACGGGACGTGCGCAGCTTACACGCGTGACACGATGGCGCAAGTGGTTAGACCATGGTCGAGACATCGTGTCACGTGAAATTGGCCCATGGCCCGTGTCATGCAGATCGCCGAGGCATCGTGCTTCAACTGAAATTCCTCGTGCTTCGTCATAAGGATTCTCGTGTCTGGTCTTAAGTCGACACGTGCCTGGTCTTAACGATCCTCGTGCTTCGTCTTAAGTCGTCGAATTGAAAAGCGGCTTGAGGAATGCCATGAATCGAGCACCCCGCAGGGAGCACCCAAGTGTCGAACTACCTCAGCCCCAGGTCGAACAACGGGGTAAAACACCCGATGTTGGTGACGTCTGAAGAGCTTTACGCCGAACAGTGGAAGAAGTATCCGGACGAGACGGCCGCATAACTGAAGGTTGAAACAATCAGTTTTGCAGTGCGTGCATCCACCCGACGGAAACGACGTCATTGATCAACTTGAGCGAGATCGACTTTGAGGCACTTCAAGAGCACTTCAAGAAGGGGCGAAAGCGAACTGAAGCTGAAAAACTCAAGCGACTGGTCAGCGACAAACTCCACAGCATGGTTCAGGCAAATAAAACCCGCACGGACCTGATGGAGAAGTTCAAGAAGCTGATCGAAGAGTACAACAAGGGCATGGACGTTGAAGGCTTCTTTGCCAAGCTGACCGACTTCGTCAAAGAACTCAGTGCGGAAGAACAACGTGGCGTGGCCGAGCAATTGTCAGAGGAAGAACTCGCCTTGTTCGACATACTGACCAAGCCTGAGTTCGACATGACCGACGCCGAAAAAGTGGAAGTCAAAAAGGTCGCTCGAATGCTGCTTCAGAACTTGAAGGAAGCGAAGCTGGTCCTCGACTGGCGAAAGAAGCAACGCACCCGAGCAGGCGTCTACACCACGGTGAAGAACATCCTCGACGAACTTCCCCGAGCCTACACGCCCGAGCTGTACCAGCAGAAGTGCGACACCGTGTACCAGCACGTCTACGACAGCTACCAGGGTGAAGGCCGGAGCATCTACGCGACTGGGTGACATGGAATCAAAACGCGGACTTCAGGAAAGTCAGGACAAACACTTGAGTCTGTGTCGAGCATGCCAGCAAAGAGTTCATTATGCTGATCGACCAATCACGTGGGGTACTAGGAATGATTGAGGATCAGCTCATCAAGCTGGACGGGGTTGAATACGAGTGGTCCTGTCGAGTCACGGATGATTTGCCCAAGGGAAAGCCCTGGTCCATGGAGTGACGCGATCACCTTTGAAGTAGCTGCAAGCTCGATCGAACACCGATTGAATCGGCTGTTTGTTGAGAAGCACTCTCATGCCGTGGCTCAGAAACTGACTGAACCGACGGATCAAGCACAATTTCTCGCAATTCTCAAGGCGATGAAGGCTACCGACGACCAGCTTCGAGCCACGGGACTGGTCGAAACCCTTCAGGAATCGCTACTAGAGAAAAGGCCGTGCCCTTTCTCTCAGAACATGCCCGCAGCAGCACATAGTCCGTTTAACTGTAAAGAATTGAGAGACTGGTTTGTCCCGCCCTGCGAGGAAATGAGCGGGCCTGAAACCGCGACCGTTGCCGAGAAGATGTTAGCGAAATTACTTGGCGTTCTAGGCACAGGCAATGTTGGACTTATCGGAGTAGGACCTTTCGAAGCCAACGATTTCAGGGAGTTCCTTGACTCACGTGGAGTCGGAGTCTGTGGCGTTTCTAATAATCCTGCCGTGATCATTCTGGGACGAGAAGACTGGGATAAAGAGGAAGTTGATGACCTGATCGATTCACGAGTGGGAGACACTCTTCGAATCTATTCACAGGAGATGTTTATTGCCTACCTCGCAAATCACGTTGATCCACTGAAAGCTTCCTCAGATGTTCTGGACGCGTTTAAGGCCGAGCATGCTGGGCTTGAGTACGTCTCTCAAGGTTGGAGCGGATGGGTGACCACGTCCGTATCAGTGGACTGGCGAAATTCGTCAACGGCTCCAGCAGCGAGCGAGTACCTGTCACTGAACAGCATGCTTGAAGCGATGGGGTACCGCGTCGGAATAACGAGAGGGAAGCCCGAGCACGAGAGGCGAGAAATTCTAACCCGTACTTTCAAAGAGGAGCTTCCTTGGTTCGAGACGCAACTTACACGGCCGGCTGGGGGTGAACCAGAGACATCACAGCGACTGTGGAAGGTTGCAGAACACTTGGCGTGGCTGATCCGAGAACGATCCGGTCAGCGGGACTATGAACGCAACCAATGGGCCATCGAAGACTGGCAGTCGGATTTAGACTGGCTGAAGGCTGAATTCTATCACAGTCCTCATAACTTCGGATGGCCGGGACACGTCGCTATGACCACGTGGTCGACGATCGTTCGGATGAATCGTCGGGATGATTAGTAGTTCGCTACAGCATCTTGGTTGCTCGAAGAAAGAGCACCTGTCAATACGATCAACTCTTTAAGCCACCTCTCGTTCTGTCACGTTTCGTCGTGTTTTGCTCGTTTCGGGCGTTTGCATCGCTGATTTTGCTCATTGTCCAGTGTTTTTTGTCCCTAGACCTTGTTGGTTCGGGTTGTGCAACAAAGACTTCTGTCGGCAGATCGAGTCACGACGACTCGCGATATAGTCCGTAAGGAGACGCGGGATGGGTACAATTTTGGAGCGAGTGTATGCGGAGTTGTCGACCGTTCTGTTGAAGCATCCAGAGTTGAAGGGCCGGCTGGCTGACCGGACAAGAAACGCGTCGAGAGAGATGGTTCGGCGTTTCGATGCTCACGGGCAGTGGAAGGAACGGGAGCAAGACCGGCACAGGCACAGCATCAGTCCGAACCCCCTTGTCATCCAAGCATGTGGCACGATCAGGCCATTGCCGGAGCCACCGCAGTCATATGTGATCAGAGAAATTCGGAATCGAATTTTTAACGATGATGACCAGGCTCTGGTTCTCACGGCTATCTACAATTCTGCTGTTGACGAGGGGCTGAAAATTGATCCGTGGGCGGGCATTGAGAAGGACGCCGTTGACGAGAACGCCTGGCTCCATTTTGAATCAGAGTCATATGATTCGGCAGGAGATGGTTTCGGTCTCGACCCGTGTGGAGTTGTGTCAAAGGACTCTCCACTGCGTCCGGGCGATGAACCGACGCTGCTGCACTTTGTCTCGAATCTGACAAACGTCCCGTCGCTTTCCCCGCTGACCGCACCACTGTTGGATGTCCCGGGTGAGACAGATGCTGATTCGTGTCGCCTGGTTGTTTCGCCCGACCCTCGTTCCGCGAAGAAAAGGAGAAATCGAGGCCCCGACGCCAGCAGTGACGAACTCGTAAAGAGAATACTCGTCAAACACCATCTGAATCACGATGGAACAATCAATGAAATCCCATTAAGTACTCGTAAGATTGAACAGCTAACTGACAATGCGATTTCGGATACCACAGCCGGGAACGTCCTGAATCGTTTATTTGGCTGTAACCAGAAGTACCGGGACGCGTGTAAGTCCGGCATAATCGGAACGCAGGTGAAGGTCTTCGACGAAGGTGTCCGTGCTCTTGGCACGATCGACACGTCTATGCTTGCCGAAACACTGGATGAGAACGGAAAACCGATCCGAGATGGGCGACGCTCGAAGCCAGTCGGAGACGACAGGTGACCGCGTCAATTTCACCTGCTTTAACTAAAGCAGACCAATTGAAGCAGCTAGAAAGATTTTGAGATTCGTTAACTCCTTGTCACTGCTTGTCCTACGAGACAATCAGTGACTCGGGGCGACTCAGGAATGAAGCATCTGGTTTCCTTATAGACGCGGACGGCAACTACTCGCATGGACGAGTACTGATCCGCCAGTTCTATGAGAGGGACCAAGATGCCAATCTCAGTTAGCCCAACCACGGACAAGGGCGGTCGTGCGGGCCGCTCAGGAATCGCTGTGAGTGGCGACAGCGACGGGCCGCCAAACGCGGCCGAACTGCTCACGATCAATGACGTTGCTGTGATATTGAGCTGCTCAACTCGCCACGTCAGAAGACTAATCGACGGGGGATTGTGCCCCGCTCCAATCCGATTGTCTTCGCTGGTGAGGCTACGGCGTTCGGATGTCGTCGAGTGGATTGCTGCTGGCTGCCCTCGCGTTCGGAGGGCGAAATAGTGAGCACCCACGAAATAATTGCACTAGACGACAGATCGTCTTCATCGTTTCCGGGCGACACTCAGCAGGCCGAAGTAAACGAGCCGCAACTGATCACACTGACGCAGAAGCAGGATTCCGATCGAAAAATCCACGTCAGTGTTATTCATGAAAAAGTGCAGGGCTTTCTTGAGATCGGATACCACCTGACCTGCCTGCGGGACGAAGGACTCTACCGGAAAACTCACACGACATTCGAAGCATTCATTCAGGATGAATTTGATTTCTGCGTGAGGCATGCAGAACGACTGATCGCTGCGTGCGATTGTGGTCAAGGAGTTGTCCAGCAACTGTGAAGTTCTGCCAGAGTCAGAGCGTCACGCCAGACTACTGAACAGCCTGCCTGATGCGACCGTCCGCCGAAAGGTCTGGGAACAGACGGTCAAAGAGACCATCGACAAAGGTAAGCGTGTCACGACAAAGGCGATTGAAGCCGTAGTCAACAGGATAGTGAACACAAAGGTGAACAATTTGCGACCCGCGGGTCGTACTGCAGACTCATCCGGCAGTCCGGCATCAGCCACGACGGATTCCGCTACCGGGCAAAAAAAGGAAGGCAAGGTCTGCGGGAAGCGGAAGTCCACATCCGAGAAGTCGCGACTGCTGGAGAAGTCTGAAACTGAACAGACTGAAGCCGAGCGTCTGCGGGGCAACGTAGAAGGACTTATTACGCGGACGATCGGCAGTATTCAGAAGGACCTTGTTGAAGTTGAAAAGTTGCTGGAGATGAACCAGATGCCCGGCTTTGACCGGGAGGCAGCAGTAGAGCTGACGTTTCAACTGAACGATGTCTTCCTGGATCTGCAGGGGAGGATTTCGTCATGCGTGTAGGTGACTTTGAACTCTATGACTACCAGGGAAATGCAATCCGAGCCATCAGCCGGAAATTCCAGTCAGGGCATGACCGCGTACTGGTGGAGTGCCCGACAGGTGGCGGAAAAAACGATCATTGCCGCCGGAGTTGCAGACAAGATTTCCAGACAACGAAAACCCGATGGAAGCAACAAACGTGTCATGCTCGTCATGCGGGGCAGGCAGCTTGTCACACAGATGAGCGATGTGTTTACTCATGCAAAACTCCGCCACACAGTCCTGATGCATGATTCAGGTCACAGGTTCGAACCGGATGAGTCTATCATCATCTGCTCTAAGGATACGCTGGAATCTCGTTTAAGCACGTCGCTGCAGCTTCGAGATCTGAGTGTCGACTACGTCATCGTCGACGAGGCGGACATCGCGACCAGTGCGAAGTGGTTGGAGATCCTCAGCCGTGCGGAACGACGCATCGGGTTTACGGCTACACCGATCACTGGCAGCGGTAAAGGGCTTGGCAACTACTACGACACCATGATCCACGTTGCTTCCGTGTCCGATCTTATCAGTCAAGGACGACTGGTCGGTGTCCCGGATGGCAAAGTCTATTCGCCATACAACCCGGACCTCAAAGGCATTTCAATCTCAGGGGGTGACTATTCATCGAAGTTGCTTTCGCCACGGATGAATACGCCTGAACTGATCGGTGATCTGGTTACTGAGTGGCAGAAACACGGTGAGAAACGTCCGACACTGATCTGTTGTGTGGACAAGCAGCACACTCGTGATACCTGCGAGCGGTTTTAACGCCGCTGGCATACCGGCTGCCTACATCATTGATGATACGCCGCAGGACGAACGTGCGAAGGCATTTGAGGGCATCCGTAACGGCACTCTTAAGGTGCTGGTGAACTGTGCCGTTCTAACACGTGGCTTTGATCTACCGGAACTCGGATGCCTGGTTCTGGCGAAGCCGACCAAGTGCTACCGAGTCTACATCCAGATGGTTGGTCGGGTTCTCCGACCACACCCATCCAAGACGGATGCCATCGTGATTGACCATGCCGGCTGCGTCTGGAGACACGGTTGGCCGTCTGCTGATCGGGATTGGTGGCTGGACGCTGACACAACAATCCAGCAGCACCAGGCCAAGAGTAAGGTCCGGCAGGAGCGTCCCGAGCGTTATTGCCCGCGGTGTTCGGCGATCTGGAAGACCGGCAGGAAGTGTCCCGTGTGTGGGTACTCCAGTAGCACCAAAGGGCAGCCTACGGTTATGGCCGACGGCACGCTGGTTCCCATCAAAAAGAGCAATGTCAGAAAGAAGGCGTCGTCCTGGACTCCGAAGACTCTTCAGCAGGAGTGGGACGCGACTACGCGATCCGCCGCATGGTTAGGTCAGGCCTGTGGCGTGGCCCACCAACGGTTCAAAAAAATGACCGGCCAGTCTCCCGGACAGGCCGGTGTCAGCCCACTATTCACCTTTCACCAGAAAGACATGCAGGTTGCTGCACTTCTGCCTCGACTTAAAGGACAGAAGAAGTCACTCCAGAGGCCGGACGAAACCGTTCGCCAAATAGCTTCACCCGCACATCGGTGCGTTTTCAGACAAACGACGAAAGGGATATCACAATGACCAACGACGACCACACCAGATCGAGGCCAAGGCCGGAAGCGATTTCGAGAGATGTTTCGGACATTGCACAACAGCTATCGAAGCCGTTTGAAATGCCGAAGGATGTAGTGGAGTCGCCACCGTCTCCTCCGCCCGCGATCACGTCGTATGTTCAGACGGGGCAAGAGAGCATTGACTTCAAGCGTGATGTCTACTGGGCATACGGAAATCTAGGGGCAGACGGTGTAACGGCAGCCGACGCCCCATCGGGATCAGCGTGGCATCTGCTGAACTACGGCCAGACCGCCAGAAGCGAGTTTATGAAGTTTGCAATGATGTTCTTTGCCAAGCAGGACAAGCAGAAAGCTGACGACGAAGCACTTTTCGACGACCACAGGCGGCAGATGTCGTTCATCGATTCACTGAGAGACGAGATAGTCGGCGTCTCGCAGGAAATGATGGACCAAGCGTCTGATGAAGCGTTGCTGGCGATGGTCAGGAAGAGAGGGCTGACCCTTGAATAGTCCGATAATTCCGGAGCCATGATTCATGGACAACGACACGGAACAACTTGAACCAGATCAAGCCACCGAACTGCCTGACGACGACTTCGCTGACCTCAAGTCACGGTTCTACAAGTTCGCAATCAAGGAACGTGTCTGGCACAAGTACGTCGAGCCATTCATGCACAGGATTCGGAGACAACAGCGAGCACTCGGTAAAACCCGAAAAGCGGCACGGCGAACGGCTTGGATACGAGCTGCGGAATGCTTCACTGACGAAAACACTCAAGATCAGTAAGGCACTTCATGAGATATTCGGAGCGGAGCCACTAGGACTCACCAGCCGTCAAGGAGCGAGCTGGCGACTCGCTTTCGTAGCGTTGAGCGAAGTCACGAAGCAATCACCCGGACTGGTGCAGAGAGCCAATGTGCTGGTGCAGTACACGCACGCTCGGATTGACAGAGGGCAATGGAGATGCGGAGTAGATCACCTCGACAAAGCGGACTTTGAATCAGCGATCAAAGCATTCGGTGCAGGGACGCTGACTTGTGAAGCGGAAGTCGATCGAATCGCGAGTGACTTGGAGAGCATCGTGCCAGACGACGACGAGCTACGACAGGAACTAAGACTAATCGCAGAACTCATTTACGAGGCCAGAACGACGATGATTCGAATACTCAAGACTACTTGGTCGTCCACGTCGGCTGAGCAAAAAAAGTGACTGCCTCCTCGCGTGCGTGTGCGTAACTCAGAAGTGGAGAATTTCCAACCCCAATTACAGCGATAGCCGCCCGTTATCAGCAGGCGGCTATGGCTCTTCCCCGAGAGGAATCATCGTTTCAAGTGAATGACATCATACCAAAAGCGGCTCAGCCGGACACTGTGAATCCGCAAACTTTGTGGTTTCACATCCCGGCAGATCGAAGCTGGACCGCCGGCCTGAAAGATGGCCAGGAGTCCCAGGCTGCCCGAGTGGTCGACACCGTTCGCCGTAAAGACCTGGCAGGGTTCGCGAACGATCACGGCGAGGTGCACCTGCAGCACAAGTTCATGCGGAACACTGCACCCCAGTTCCTCGACATCCGGAACCGCTTGGAAGATTCCGGAGTGCTCAACGTCGATCACAGCTACTCGGCAGGGTCGCACTCGATGGGCTACTCGCTACTACCTCCGTACAGCGTTTCACGCCTCGCTGCGTACCACGATGAGTCATTGCGGCGAAGAATTCAGAGAGCCAACGCGAAGCTGGCCCATCCTCTGCAGAACGTGCATTTGTGGCTTCGTGAATGGCTTCGTCGGCTTTCGTTTGACATGACCGAAGCCCCTGCGGCGAATCGACCTGATCACGGAGGTTCCAGAGCGACGACGAAAGCAGCAGATGTCGCTGGCGAAGTACCTCAACAAACTCAAAGAGCTGTGCAAGTCCTTTGACTGTGAACTGCAACTAGGCCGTATCGGAATGAATCTGAGCCGTCATGGCCGAATCAGCACTGCGTACGCGAGGTTGCCGAAACTGGTCAGAGGCTGTGTCACGTTCGAGGGTGAAACGTTGGTCGGTTCAGACATGAATAACTGTCAACCGCTTCTGCTTGCAATGGTCGTTTCCGAGTTCGAGTCGTCCAGGCAGGCAAAGCACAGGCTCATCAACCACGAGCCGAGCACTAGTGGAAACTCGTACCGCAGGCTTCGAGCAGTGCCGCGAGGGGAGGGGAGGACAGGGAGGAGTATCCTCTATGATGCAGAAAGGTCAGAAAACCTATGAAAAAAGGTATGTTTCAGCCGATCTGTTAGCGGACATTTCGATTTCGCAATCATACCTAGACATCTGCGAACAGGGTCAGCTCTACAAAATGCTGACTGCTGAGGGTGAGGATCCCCAGAAAACCAAGCAGAGAGTTTTGGTTGACGTGCTCTGTGCCGATGCGAGCTATCCGTCCCCTGTCAGGGACAGGTTCACGAGCATGTTCCCCAGAGAAACCTCTGTGCTCCGTGCCTTGCGGTCGAAAGACGTTCGCCGTTCAGCGTGGATTCTGCAGAACGTGGAATCCACCATTTTCCATCCGCAGAATCTGCGGCAGGGTCATGGCAGAGCGGCCCGACGTACCCGTGTTCACGACACATGACTCTCTGAGCACGATTCCCCGACATATCGAGTATGTCGAGTCGGTGGCCGCAGACGAATTCCGCAGTCTGAATCTGTACCCGACGTTCGACCGTGAAATCTACAAGTAACCCAACTGCCTGAAATTGGAGCCATCGAATCTACGACCATGACGACGCCCTAATTTTAGAAACGCTGGCGAGATTCTCGGCGAATACTGAAGACGTTAATAGGCCCACACGGTCGTCATGTTGGCGGCCAGATCTACTACGAACTTGAAGGAGAGAAGCAAATGGCGAAGTTATGCAGCCGACGGCGAGAGATCGACACGATGGAAATGGAATGGTTCCTAGTCCATGACGAGAACGGAGCAACTGGCGTGCAACGCAGCCAAGCTGAGGCGGAAGAGTTCGCTCACGTTTGTGCTGACCAGTTGAACCGGACGTTTTACGTTACCAGTTGCGTGGCCACTCTCACTGAACACAAACCGCTGGTTAAGGTTGAGCCGAGAATCTTCGAGGACGAACCTTCGGAATCATACGAGGAGTGGCATCACCCCAAGATGAGCAAAGGCCCCGGAAGCAACCTCGCCGAGAGTGCCGACGATCTGATTTTCTGAGCATCCTGACAGACTCAAAGACGCGGGACATTTTCAGAAAACTGTTTGACCCGCTGCACCTGAACCTGGTAGGACTCCATACCTTATGCCAAAGAACAAGACAATGACTGACGTGTTACGGGATGCTCTCAATGACGCTGTCAGCGGAGGGCAGTTCGTTCCGAGAGGTCGAACGTGAGACCGGAATCGTGCAGGCAGTCTCTGATGCCGTTCGCACGCGGTGAGCAGACGCTGCTGTTGCTCGATAAGGCTGACGTTACTGGCTGAGTACTTCGGGCTGGAGCTGAAACCGGCGAACGAAGCGGAAAGGTGAGATGAAGTAATGGGAACCCTAAGAAAGAAAACATCAACCCGCAAACTCCCAGAAAATGCCGAGTTGTTTCAGCGTCGTGGCGAAACTCACGCCCGGTGGAAGAACACGACTGGAAAGAACTGCACAGCCAGAACGACGACGGGCAAGGACGGCAACGTTCGGCTGGTTATTGAAGCCTCAACGTACACGGCGAAATTTCGTGATGCTGATGGAAGGACACGCGAAGTCTCGACGAAATGCAGGGACCGGCAGGCTGCTGCTGCTGTCCTTGCCGAACTGGAGCGTGACGTCGATCGCCAAAAGGCTGGCATTGTGACTTCAAAGGAGTTTGCTGCGGTTGATCACTCATTCAAGCCTATCACCGAGCACCTTGACGCTTACGGTGCGGCACGGCTCGCAGAGGGTATCTCAGAGCGTCAACGGTATGAATCGCGACAGTTGATCGAGAAAGTTTGCAATGAGTGCAGCTTCGCAACTCTGGCTTCAATACAGCGGCACACAGTCGAAGGGTGGCTTGCCTCTCTGGCTGAGGGTGGCACCGGGCCACGTCGTCGGAATATCTACCTCGAAGCGTTCCGTGCATTTCTGCGGTGGGCGGTCTCAAGCAATCGCATACTGGACGACCCGCTCGAAGGCATTGCCCGGGCAGACCAGGACGCAGACATTCGAAAAGAGCGACGACCGCTGACCGACGAAGAATTTCGCCTGCTGACCGCAACAATGCTCCGACCGCTAGCTGAGTAGGGACGCGAAACGGTAAAGCTGAAACCGAAAGATGGAAAACGATCAAGCTGGACCTACGCACCACTAACCCTAGCAAACATCGACGCGCCGACGAACGGGCGAGGACGACTGCCAGACAAACCAGAACTAATCGAAGAGAAACGAAAACTCGGACGTGAGCGGGCATTGATCATCAACTCTGGCAATGACCGGGCTTCGACGTGGCGAGCTAGCTGCACTGTCCGAAACCTGTATCTCGATGTCGAATCCACTCATCAATCTTGGACCGGAAGTCTGAAAAGAACCGGCAGGGCAACACGATCCCGCTCGTGACGATCTGGCAGACCGACTCTGAGGCAGTGGATTGCTGGACCGGCGCCGCAGCTCAGGAAGCCACTCAGAACGCACCGACACTGAGTTTCGAAGTGATGCGCCGGCACGAATGCGACGTGGCGACAAGACCAGTCGCCGACGCAGGTAGCGCTGCCGGGACACGTTGCTTTTCAATGTGCCGGACCGGCACGCTCTGATCAAGATTCTCGACAAGGATTACGCCGTTGCCGGTATTCCGAAGATTGACGACCGGGCCGGACGGTCGACGTGCATTGTCTGCGTCATTCGTTCGCAACGTGGATCGGCGAGTCCGGAGTCTCACCCAAAGCCGCACAGAGCTGATGCGGCACTCTGACGTGAACCTGACGATGCGCTACACACACGCACACCAGGAACTGAAGCGGCTTGGACTCGCTTCCACGCCGCCGCGACCTGAACCCCGACCAGGATTCAGCTGACGGGCACTGATGCGTTTCGCCCCTATGTTTGCCCCAGATCAGTCTGTCGGCGTGCACCTAGTCACATCTGGCAAAGTGAGGGCATAGTACGGGTTACCGCCGATCATGCCAGCGCACGAAAAAGGCCAGAAAACCCCTGTAAAACAAGGCGTTTCTGGCCATTCTTCAAAGTACACCCGGGAGGATTCGAACCTCCAACCCCCGGTTCCGAAGACCGGTGCTCTATCCAATTGAGCTACGGATGCCTGTAATTTTGATTGTAAGCCGTCGGTCCCGAGAGAAGATGTTGTACATTGGGAACGTCGAACGAATGACGATTGCGGGAAGTTATCATATCAATTCGTGCTGTGCCAGGATGTAGCTGACAACTTTTTTCTGACATGGAGCCTCGGAACAGGACTATTTCTAATTAGCAGGTTGCATCGTGCAACACGGGTGGCAGAGCCCAATCGTATGTAGATTTCCGGGACACGTGGCGACAGCATTCATCACCCACAATATCCATCTGCACATACGTACGTCTTAATATTAGTATCGACACCACGGCAATGCCGATGGAGAATTCCTCCGTTGGCCCCCTGTTTGCCGTACCAACTTATCGATCGCAACACTGCCGGCCTTTCTCTCAATTTCGTGGCGTACGATTTCGTGGATGTGGACCGCAACTGCCATCACCACCGATGAACTCATGACGACCGCGCCAGTTCTTAACCTGCATGACTCGCCGCGAGCGATTCATGTTTCTGTACGAGAATCGCCTGCCAAGCCCCAACAGTGCGACTGAGCCTTTGAAGTCAAGAATTGCGATGATCGAAAGCCGCGAGATTACCGCGTCTGCGTATCTGGTAGTCGCATCGACGGGTTCGTGGTGCGACATTCACGCGTTCGTACTGGGTGCGCCCGTTGTGATCGGGCGAGGTGGCGCGAATCAGAATCAGATCGTACTGCACAGCGACCGTTGCAGTCGGCGGCACTGCGAAATCTTCTCTGAACACGGCAACTGGTCGTTCGAGACCTGAAGGGTCGAAACGGCGCCCGACTCAATGACCGCCCGCTCAGAACAGTCAAACCTCTGAATCCTGGTGACCGGTCCTAAATCGCGAGTACTTTTTTGATTCTTGTTTTAACGTCCAGTGTCTGTGAAATTGAAGGGGCATCGCAGGATGCGAGCGTCCTCGGTTCTGACACGACGACCGCCGCTGACAACATGCACATCGCCAACAATGACGCGCCGCGAGCTCTCATCGAACTATGCGAACTCATTCAGATGTTTCGCAGATAGACCTTCGAGTGCATCTTACATTCATGACGTATGGGAAGAACGACGCCGGTACTCGAAGTTGTCGGTGATTCCGGCACTAAGCGGCTGATTGAACTGTCGACTAGTCAGACCTTGCTTGGGCGCGATCGACGCAAGTGCCTAGTGCTTCGTCATACTTTGATTTGCGGGTAGAGGGATTTGAGCTTGGTGCGTGCGTTGTCGATTGTGAATTGCCAATCGACACCTCGCTGCCTGTCGTTGCTGGCAGCGGACCAGGCATTCGTTTCTGTTCGAAGTTCGTCGATATCTACGATGCGGCGATCCTTCAGGCACTGACGCGTCATGGAGCTGAGTTCGTTCTCTGAGCCCTGTTCATGATTAAGGGGCAGCCAACTGCCGTGCTTTGGAGTGAAGCGAAAATCCAGGCGACGGACGAGCTCGCGAGCTTTGTCGGCGGGAAAGGCTTCGTAGAAAGCTCCCATGGTGTGCGTATTCAGATTGTCGCAGACCAGAATCACTTTTTGTGCATTCGCGTATCGCGTGCGGAGAAGTTCTTCCATCTCAACAGCCCAATCGACCTTGGTGCGTTGCTTGCGAACATGCACCGTGCGCCAGCCGGAAAGTGGTTCGGTGAACATGAAAATGCTGGCGGTTGCGTTCGTATTCGTAGTCAACACGGCGTGGATGCTGTCTACTGGCAGCGATCGGGACGCGAGTTTCCTTAAGCAATTGCACCGGTTGCTCGTCCATACAGAGCACTGGAAAGTCTGCATCGTAAGGCAGGGCGTACGTGTCCAGCACGTTTTCCATACAAGCAACGAACTCGCTGTTCGCTTCCGGTGGAATGACCCAGTACTGAATTTTCCGTCGCGTCATGCCGTTTTTTTCAGCGTCTGGCGAACGGTCTCGTGACTCACCGATTCGACGATGCTCAGTTCCACGACTTTCTCGGCGAGCAAACGCAGAGTCCAGTTGGCAAAACCTTTGGGCGGGTTTACCCAGACGCAGAGCAATCACTTTCGCTTCCTGCTCACCATCAAAGAGCTTCTCGTGTGGCGGCGTTTCGCGTGGCTTTCCATTCAAAGCAATTTCGAAACCTTCCGTCACCGGCCGCTGCCGAATGTTCTCTACCGTATTAATTCGACAACCAAAGGCCTCCGCGATTCTGCGGTCCGTCCAGCACGGACCATCAGCATCGGCTTTCAAGAGCACTTGTGCCCGCCGCACTTTCTGCGATGACCCGCTCAACTTCTTCACCACGCTCAGAAGCGTTTCCCGTTCGTTATCTGCCAAACGAACCACATATTTCTTCTGCATAGCAACCCTCCATGGTTGCCAGACTTGTCTCAAAATCAACAGTACCGGGGAACCCCAATTCCAAAGACTGACGAAGCACTAGTCGTGTTTGACGATTCTGGAGTGTCGCGAATTCATGCCAGCGTCAAAATCGTCGGTGAACAGTTCATCCTGAAAGACTGCGACAGTCGCAACGGGACCTCGGTCAATGATCGAAAGATTGCAACCGGTTGGCCGCTGGCTAATGGCGACGAATTCTGCCTCGTCGCGCTTCGTTGATGCTGATTCGACGAGTGGGCAATCAGACTCGAAACTCGTCAGCCGGTACTTCGCTTTCGGCAGAGGGGAATCACACAGGGTCCGAAAGACGGCAACAGACGACGCTTTGGCGGAGCTACTGACCAGTTATCATCCCGCGCGGCGGATTGATTCGTCAGTTGCTTTAGTTTTCTTTTCAGGCTGGGGCGTTTTCCAGCGGCGGTGGACCCAGAAGTATTGTTCGGGGGCTCGGCGAACGGCTCGCTCAAGGGCCGACGTGAAGTCTTGAGTCATCTCGGTCGTCGCGTCTTTCGATGTGTACTCGCGCGGGTCGAGAATCGCTTCGCAGCCGAGTTCGTACTTCACCCAGTTTCCGGCGTGGGCATCGTCTCGTAGTCGGATCGAGTATCCCACGCAGACCAGAGCGTCGTAGCGCTGTGCAAGAATCGCAATCGATTTGTAGGTTGATGCCGGGCGGCCGAAGAAGTCGACAAAGACGCCTCTTCGGCCGGCGTCCTGATCGGCAAGCAATGCAAGATGCTGGTTATTGCTCAGCCGGTCCTGCATCTCGCCACCGCCGCCCTTCTTGTCAATCATCGCATGACCGGTTGACTCGCGAAATCGGCGGAACCAGTCGTCGAGGTACTTGTTGTCGAGCGTTCGAGCGACGACTCCCATTGGAAATCCGAACATCCCGAACGTGGCAATCGACATCTCCCAGTTGCCGAAGTGGCCGCTGAGCATGATTACCGGCCGACCAGAACACAGAGTCTCAATGACCATGCTCTTGTTCCGAAACTGCACGACATCGTAAATGTTGTTGCAACTGACCTTGCGCGGAAACTGAACCATCTCGCAGACCATTCGCAACAGATGCTGCCACATGCCGAAGATCGTCTGGTCGATCTTTTCGTCCGAGAATTCATCACCGAACGACTGACGGATGTTCTCGAACGCGATGTCGTAGCGAGTCCATTTCTTCGGCAGGACGCGGCACATCAGTGTCGCCAGACCCCACGCCAAAACTCGCTGCAGACGGACGGGCAGAATCCAGATGACTGCGATCAGGCATCGGAACGCGGCGTACTCCAAGAGCCGTCGCCACTTATTCTGCTTCATGAATTTCATGAAAAGGTCACTCCGTTGACCACTCACCATCCGTGAATTTCAGCTGTCTGCGTGTTGTCCGGCGGAAACTCTCGCTCCAACCAGTCAATTGGTCAATTCTTCTTTGGCGGCTTCGGGTCAGACTTCAATGGAAGCTTGACGACTTTGCCTGTCCATGACGACTTATAAATCGCCAGAATCAGCTCGACGCTCTTGCGGCCTTCTTCACCATCAATTGCCGGCTTCGCGCCCTTTTCGATGGCTTTGATGAAGTCTTTGAGCTGGTCTCGGTGTCCGGAATGATCGATCGCTGACGGGTCAGCAGCTCCGCCAGTGTTCTGGCCGTCGCCCATCAGTTTTGCTCTGACAGTTTTGTCCTTCGGAGACTTCTTTGCGAATTCCCACTTCAGGATGTGATCCTGCTCGACGATCGCTGACCCGGTGGTACCGTGAATCTCGGTCTTCTTGAGTAGCCCTGGCCATGCGGCAGTCGTGGCTTCCAGAACGCCGACGGCGCCATTGGCAAATCGAACCGTGGCAGCACCGACGTCTTCAACTTCGATCCGTTCGTGAGCCAGCGTGTCGGTGAAGGCTGCAACCTCGACAACTTCGCCCATGAACCAGTACAGCAGATCCACATTGTGAATGCCCTGATTCATGTAAGCACCGCCGCCGTCCATCGCGAACGTGCCTCGCCACCCGCCGCTGTCGTAGTACTCCTGAGTCCGCCACCATTTGACGAACGTATCGCCAAGCGTCAGTCGTCCAAAACGCCCCGCATCAATCGCGGCCTTCAGTGCCTGGTTCGCCGGACTGAATCGCGACGGGAGAATCGTGCATAGCTGCACTTTGTTCTTGCGGCAGGCATCGATGATTTTGTCGCAACGTTTGAGGGTGATCTCAAGTGGCTTCTCAACAACAACATGCTTTCCGGCCTTCGCCGCAGCCACAGCCGGATCCATGTGAGCACCGCTGGGCGTGCAGATCGTCACGATGTCGACGTCCGGATCGGCCAGCATTTCCTTCAGGTCGTGATAAGCCTTGCAGCCGACCTCGTCCGCGAACCTGTCGGCCGACGCGGTGAATGCGTCATAGCAGGCGACAATCTTCGCGCCGCGAATTTCTTCGATAGCCTTCGCATGAAATCGTGAGATCATGCCGCAGCCAACAATGGCGAATCCCGTTTTCATCAGATGTTCCTCTTTGTTCTTGATTGAGGAACCACGAAATACGCGAAATGCACGAAAAGGGCTCTTGAACAGCTTTCTCTTTTCGTGTCTTTCGTATTTTTCGTGGTTGAAATATTTAGTGAGTCGAACGTCTAGTCGAGAAGTTCAATCCGGCAGACTTTTTTCTTGCCAGCCCAGACGAGTAAGTCAGCCTCGACGTTGACCATCTGGTCGATCGATTCGACCTTTGTCTTGTCCTCGCCCAGCTTCATGCCGCCCTGCCCGATCATTCTTCGTGCGTCGCTGTTTGAACCGCAGAGTTTGGTTTGCGAAAGAAGCTTGAGGGCTTGAATGCTACCGTCAGATTCCAGCTCGGACTTTGCGATCTCGACCGTTGGGATGTCCTGCGGAAGTGCTGACTTGTCCCCGATTTCTTTCTGCCAGCGTTCGGCGGCTGCAGCTCCGGAGCCGGCTTCGTGGTAATCGTCGATGACTGATTTCGCGAGCGTAACCTTGGCTTCTTTGGGATGACCGGCCAGCAGTGTGTCGATTTCTTCCATCGGTAACTGCGTGAGAAGTTCGAAGTACATGCGCATCACCTCGTCGGGGATCTGCATGAACTTTTTCATCATCTCGTAAGGCTCTTCGCTGATGCCGATGTAGTTGCCCAGGCTCTTGCCCATGCGGCGAACGCCGTCGAGGCCGACTAGGATCGGCGACATGACGCCGATTTGCTGATTGATACCAGCGTCTTTCTGCAGGTCGCGAGCGAGCATGAAGCTGTAAAGCTGCTCGGTGCCGCCGAGTTCGATGTCCGACTTAATCTCGACCGAGTCCCAGGCCTGCATCACCGGGTAAAGACATTCGTGGAGAAAGATTGCCTTCTCGTCTTTGTAGCGTTTCGCAAAGTCGTCTCGCGTCAGAAGTTGGGCGACCGTGACCTTGCCGCAGAGATTCAGGATCTCGGGCAGGCCCATCTTTCCAAACCAATCGCCGTTGCGGTGAACTTCCGCATTGTCGAGGTCCACAACTTTGCCGACCTGTTCCAGGTAATCGCGAGCGTTGTTCTCGACGTCTTCCTCGGTCAGTTTTTTCGTACGAGCGGCGTCGCGACCGCTGGGGTCGCCGACAAGGGCCGTCGCGTTGCCGATGATGATGACCGCCTGATGGCCGAGTTCCTGGAACTGGCGAATTTTTCGCAGCGGAACGGTGTGGCCAAGGTGGACGTCGATACCGGTCGGATCGATTCCGTACTTGATGCGGAGTGGCGTGCCGGTTTCGAGACTCTTCTGCAACTTCCCAGCCAGCTCTTCTTCAGGAACGATTTTTTCGACGCCGCGGCGGATAATCGCGAGTTGTTCTTCAACCGGTGGAAACTGCATGGCGGGATGGTAGACCGAAAGCTGGAGAGAAAAGTGGATCGAGCGGGAACATTACCAACGCGGCGCGAGGCCTTCCAGCGTCGGTTCGTTGACGATCCATCCCGAATCGAGTCTTCTGTCTGCTTGTCTGACTTATCAAACGTCACGCCTCTGTGAGAAACGGCGATGAATTGCTCCGCTCCAAATCGACCGAGCCAGCTACGGGAACGACGTACGCTGTTTGCGGCCGGCCTGATGCTGGTGATGCTTAGCTCGTTGTCCGGCTGCCAGAAATCGTCCGAATATCCGTCGAGGCCGATCACACTGGTTTGTCCGTGGGCGGTTGGCGGCGGGACGGACCGTGTCTCTCGGCAGATGGCAGTCTTCCTGGAAAGCGAACTCGACACGCCTGTCAACGTTGTTAACGCCACCGGCGGCCAGGGAGTTACGGGGCATTCTCGCGGAATTCGAGCGAAACCCGACGGCTACACGATCTCGATGATGACGCTCGAACTGAGCATGCTGCACTGGCGAAATCTGACCGACCTCACGTGGGAAGACGCGGCTCCACTGATGTCGCTTAATGAGGATCCCGCAGCTCTGTTCGTGAAGGCGGACTCGGAATTTCAGACGGTGAAGGATCTGGAAGCCGCCATCAAAGACCGGCCAGGAGAATTAAAAGCTTCGGGAACGGCAGCGTTGGCTGCGTGGCATCTGGCGTTGGCTGGTTGGCTGATTTCGCTCGATCAGAATCCGACGGATGTGATCTGGATGCCGTCGCAAGGTTCGGCCCCCTCGTTGCAGGAATTGATGACCGGAGACCTGGACCTCGTTTGCTGCAGCCTTCCGGAAGCTAAAAGTCTGCTCGTTTCTGGTGACATCCGTTGTCTGGGAGTGATGGCCGATAATCGGCAGGCGTCTGACGACTTCAAGGCTTATCCAACGCTGAAGGAACAGGGTTCCAACTGGACGCTGACCGGTTGGCGAGGATTGGGAATCGCAAAAGGCACTCCGCCGGAGATCCAGACCAAGCTCGTCACCGTGCTGAAGAGAATCGTCAGCGGCGAAGCTCGCGTGAATGGCGAATCGTGGACCGAGTTCATGGACAAACAGGGGTTTGACCATACGTCGCGGCCGACCACTGAGTTCGCAGACTTCCTGAAACGTAACGATGAGATGTTCGGAGTCATTCTGAACCGCCCGGAGTTTCAATCGGTGCAGTCTGGACCGGTGGGACCAAATGTCTTTCCGGCGATCGCTGGCGGCATGTTCGGCTTGTCACTGATCACCGTCCTTGTCGGAGCCGGACGACGTCATGCTGCTTCGACAGCCGAAACCACCTCGTCGGAGACCATTGCCGAGACGGCGTCGCCTCGCGCGGCACTCCTTTCTGAATGCGTCGTTGCTTCCGTTGTCTTTCACATGCTCGCAGCTGACGTCCTGGGCTTTGTAACAACGTCGGCGATTATTTTGTTTCTGACATCAAAGCTCCTCGGAGCGAGAGTGCTGACATCCGCCGGCGTCGCGATAGTTGCGTCGATTGGAATCTACGAATTGTTTTCCGGGCTACTGAGAGTTCCGTTGCCGATCGGAATCTTCTGGTAGCAGTACAGAAAACCTAAATCGCAGAGGGCGGAGAGGCCTCACAGAGAGAAACAGATGGCACTCCTTTTATCTCTGTGGTCATCTCCTCTGCGTCCATTGCCATTTGTTGACAAAGAAGTCCCTGGAGCCATCAATGAGTGACGCTTTCCTGACAGCACTCGAAAACACACTGACGTTGAAAGTGTTGCTCGTGATTCTGGTGTCAGCTTCGTACGGCTTGTTCGTCGGAGCGATTCCTGGGCTGACGGCGACGATGGCTGTTGCGCTGATGGTGCCGTTTACGTTTTTTCTCGATCCAGTATCGGGGCTGGCGGCGATTGTCACGATGGAAGCGTGTTGTATTTTTGCTGGCGATATTCCCACCACGCTGATGAGAATTCCTGGCACACCGTCTTCGGCAGCGTATGTCGACGATGCTTATTCACTGACTCAGCAGGGACGGCATCAGCAGGCACTTGGAGTCTCGCTTGTCTACAGCGTTGTCGGCGGGCTTGTCGGGGCGCTGGTGCTGATCTTTCTCGCTCCGCAACTGGCGAGAATCGCTTTTGAGTTTTCCAGCTACGAATACTTCTGGCTGTGCGTGCTGGGTTTGAGTTGTGCGGCGGTTGTGTCGCGAGGCTCAATCGCCAAAGGGTTAATCGCCCTGTCGATCGGCCTGCTACTGAGTTGTGTCGGGCTCGGCTCGACGCACAGCGTCCCGAGACTGACTTTCGGAATCGACGAACTGATCACCGGCATCAACTTTATTCCCGCGATGATCGGGCTGTTCGGGCTTGCTGAAGTCCTGCGGAATTTCTCGAAGGTGATTTCCGATTCAGCTTCCGCGGACGAAGCGGCGAAGGCGGGGACTTCAACGGCCACAGGCATCTGGCTCAGCCGTGCTCTCGGGGAAGTATTCGGAGGAATCGGCGAGCGGTTAAAAAGATCGAAATCGCGAATCGCGAGCAGCAGCGTTATCGGTTCTGCGATCGGAATGTTGCCCGGAGCGGGCGCTGACATCGCAGCGTGGGTCTCTTACGCCGTCTCAAAACGTCGCGCGACGCCCGAAGAGAAAGGGCAGTACGGAAAGGGATCACTTGACGGTATCGCCGACGCAACGACGGCGAACAATGCGTCACTGGCGGGAGCGTGGATTCCGGCGCTCGTGCTGGGGATTCCGGGCGACTCGGTCACGGCCATCGTCATTGGCGTTCTGCTGATGAAGAACATTCAACCGGGCCCGGGAATCTTTACCGACCCGGTTCAACTTCCACTGGTTTATGGAATCTACATCACGTTTATTCTGGCAAATCTGCTGCTGATCCCATTGGGTTTTCTAGCGATTCGATCAGGCTCGCTGATTATCAGGATTCCGCGACAGATCATTCTGCCGTTGATTCTGATGTTCTGCATCGTCGGAGCGTTCGCGATTAACGGAAGCTACTTCGACGTCGGAGTCATGCTTGTCATGGGTCTGCTGGGCGTTGTCCTCGAGCGATTCGAAGTACCGGCCGGACCGGTCGTGCTGGGAATCATTCTGGGAGGCCGCCTCGAAGAGGCCTTTGTCCAGAGTCTCACGAAGTCCGATTCCTTGACGGCATTCTTTGGCCGACCGATCGCCGCGGGACTCGGAGTGCTGTGCATCGTGCTCTGGGTGGCGCCGCTCGTTTCGTGGCTGCGACGACCGAGTCCTGGAACTCAGTCCGCACCGAGGCTGGATCGCTGAGCTCGTTACAACTTCCCGACCTCCTCTGCGATGGGTTTCTTACCTTTGCCGCAGGTCATGATGACTGCACTGCCGTTCCTTAGTGACGCTGCAACGTTGATCGCGCGACCTGAGACTTCATACGAGTACCGGCCCAAGCACGGCCCGCATGGAATCAACCGTGAACGGCTTCGTAAGCAGAAAGTCCGCTCCAGTCTCTGTGGCGGTCCTTGCAGTTACTGAATTGCTTTGGGACGTAATGAACCCAAAGCGAACTTTGCTGCCGGACTTACGCACCTTCTCCAGCAACTGGATGCCCTTCATTTGTGGCATGTTCCAGTCAGAAAGAACGAGATCCGGTGATTCGGAGTTGATCATCGAAAAAGCCTCGACTCCGCTTGAGGCTTCGATCATTTCATAGTCGCCGAACCCCGCCTGCTCAAGCGTTCTTCTAACGACCATTCTCATGGCTTTGCTGTGGTCAACAATCAGTATTCTCATAATGAGTCCCTCGCCTGTGCTGCACGGTCGATGTTCGGATTCTGAAATCAATAGGCGGCTATCGAACGCCGCGGACGATTATCATTTTTCGAGCATGGCGATCGTGAGCTGCCTTCCGTCGAGGTCGAAGTCGAGTGTCAGTGCTGAAGCTGGTAGCTCACCCAGAAATCGACCGACGCATGGCAACGACAGGTTACAATCCTGATCAACGATGCCTTTGGCATTGCCGCCAATTACGTTCACGATTTCGCCCAGAGCATCCAGGATTTCATCCTTGCTCAATTCGCTGGCCGACGTTCCAAACATGTCGGCAGCAATGTGTCCAGCCAGTTCATACGAAGCCAGGACGTGGAATTCCGCATCCCAGTCGCCGCTGATTCGGATGGTCGCCTGAACCTCACGCGACGAAAGGTCGGTCGATTCCTGCGGCTCAGGATTGAACGGCATTCCCAGCATGGCACTGAACAGGTCATTCGCCATGCGCGAAACCTCTTCCGGACCAATACATAGAGTCGAGGTTTCGTTACCCGGTTGTTGGTCGATAGCAGACAGTGGCATCAATTTCCTCCCTTCGATATGGCAGGCCCATGCCGATCACAGTCTCGGAGGAGCCAATGAATAAGTACCCATCCGGGCTTAGCGTTCGGTGAACTCGGTTAAGAATGTCCGTCTTGGTTGGCTGGTCGAAATAGATCAGCACGTTACGGATAAACACTATGTCGAACTGACTCATAAACGTCAGCGGTTTTGTAAGATTCAGCCGTTGATACCTGATCATGTCCCGAATTTCCGGTTTTGTCCGCCAGTCAGCACCGGAACGTTCGAAGAAGCGAATCAGTTTTCTCGCAGGCAATCCGCGGTTCACTTCGAGTTGTGAGTAATTCCCGCCGCGACATCTATCGAGCACATCTTCAGACAAGTCCGTGGCGACGATATCGAACTTCCAGTTGCTTAACTCAGGGAAGCCTTCCCGGATCGTCATCGCGATGCTGACAGGTTCCTGACCAGTCGACGCGGCGGCACACCAGATTCGAATTGATTTCTTCGCGGCATTCTTCTTAACAAGTTCTGGAATGATGCTGGTTCGAAGTGCTTCGAATGGGTGAACGTCTCGAAAGAAGCTGGTTTCGTTGACAGTGACCGCTTCGGCCACCTTTGTCTTAAGCGATGGGTCATGAGATCGACGCAGCTCTTTCACGAGCTCGTCAATGTCAGTCAGGCCCAGACTTTCTGCCAGCGGATTCAGACGCTGTTCCAGCATATAAACCTGTCGTGGAGCGATAACGTTGCCCGATAAATCGGCAACGATCCCACGCAGGAATTCTATGTCAGGGTTGGCAATAGGCATCTCAGGTATTCCTCGACGGAAAAGTATCCCGTGTGTTTTCTTAGACGCAGACTGGTTTTGATTTGGACTCGACGGCCCGTACGAGTTCGGTCGCAATTTGCTCGACAGGCAGGACTCGATCTGCCAGTCCGTTACTGGCAATGTATCCAGGCATCCCCCAAACAACGCTGCTCGCTTCGTCCTGTGCAAACACTCGACCACCCATTTGCTTAACGACTCGCGCCCCTTCTCCACCGTCGCTGCCCATTCCTGTCAGGACAACGGCGAGTGTCTCACGCCCGTAGACTTTGCTGACCGAACGAAACAAAGGGTCGACTGATGGTCGACATGAATTCTCGGGCGGTGACTGATCGAGAACTGTTCGAACTTTGGTTTTGTCACGAATCACGGTCAGGTGGAAATCACCAGGTGCGATGAGGATTTCTCCGGCAACGACGGTGTCCCCATTTCCGGCTTCACGAACGCGGTGCCCCGACTGCAGGGAAAGACGCTCCGCCAGTAACCCCGTAAAAACTGGTGGCATGTGTTGTGTGATCAGAATCGGAACAGGAAACGGCTTCGGCAACTTCGTAATGAGCCTCCCCAAGGCTTCGGGGCCACCGGTAGAAACCCCGATGGCGACCACGGCGACCTTTCCATTGCTGCTTCCATCAACCGAGACAGGTTCACGCGAAAACGGTGCCGCCTTCACGGCCGGTGGTGCAGGTATTTCTCGCCGCTGCGGCGTTGAAGCCGCAGGCTTTCTGACCTGCGAAACGGTTTCGCTCTTGGGAGCTCCAAGTTTTTCCTGAACGTCTTCTGGCGTGCTGACAAGGTTTCGAATCTTCGGCAGCAACTCGCCTTGAACTTTCGCCTGTGCTTCCTGAAAGTTGTTTGTTCCGGATGGCTTGATCGCAAAGTCGTTGGCTCCCGCAGACAATGCTTCCATTGTGGCGGACGCTCCCTGACTCGTCAGGGAACTGAACATGATGATTGGCAAAGTGCGATACCGTCGCCGCAAAGCACGTGCAGTATCAATGCCGTCCATCACCGGCATTTCGACGTCCAGCACGACAATATCAGGACGGATCCGACCGACGTTCTCGACAGCCTCTTTTCCGTTCTCTGCTTCGTAGACAACTTCAAATTCCGCCGTCGCAGTCAGAGCGCCTTTCAACAGGCGTCTCATAACCGACGAATCGTCGCAGAGCATGACTCGAATAGGCTTGTTCACTTTTGAGGTTACCTTGTGCAGACTCGGAATTTTGAGGGGCAAGTTCTGTGGTGCAGTCTCAGAAACGAGTTTGAATCGACTCTTTGATGCTCATTTTTGCCAGGCTGCTGATCTGAGGTCGCTCACTCTGCCAGAGAACGAGTGAGCGATGACCACCAGTCACCAACGTAAACTGACACGGTCCTTATGCTTCCGCCGGAGAGGGCATCCTGACACCGATCAGCTTCAGCTTGTCGACAAGAATTTCCTGCGTGAACGGTTTCATGACAAACTCGTCAACGCCGGCCATCAATGCACGAGCCATTCGAGAAGGCTCCGTTTCGGTAGTCACCATCATCAGCTTGTGAGTGTCGAATTCGTTTTTGGAACGAACTTCTTCCACAAACTCGATGCCAGTCATGACAGGCATATTCCAGTCGACCAGAGTGACTTCGATCGTGTCTGCTTTTTCAAGAAACACGGCCAGTCCCTCGGCTCCGTCTTTGGCTTCAAAAGTCTCAAAGCCAAGTCCGGTCATGATCGTGCCGAGAATACGTCTCATTGCGAGAGAGTCATCAATTATCAATGCGTTCATGGTTGAGATTTCCAAATCGATTTGATCGTTCTGTCGTTTTTCTTCACGCCTGAAGCCGTCTCCAATCATACCGTCGTCGCAGTTCGTTCCTTCGATCCCGGTTCGCTAACCAGTGACAACAATTCGGCCGCCATGGCTTCGATGTCGGATGCAGTGTTGAGCGTCTCATCGGAGCCGGCGGCTGTGTTTTTCGCGGCGTCGGCAACCAATGAAATGTTGCTCGCAATCTCGCCACTGCCACTTGCTACTTCTGAAATATTGCGAGAAATCTCTGAAGTCATTGCGGTCTGTTCCTCAACCGCTCCCGCAATCGCGTTCTGGCTTTCGTTGATCTCAGAGATGATTCCGCTCACCCGGCCAATCGCGTCGACGGCTTCCGAAGTGTCCGACTGAATCGCTCCGATACGGGTGATGATGTCTTCAGTGGCCTTGCTGGTTTCTTTGGCCAGTTCTTTGACCTCGTTCGCGACGACGGCAAACCCTTTGCCCGCTTCTCCAGCCCGAGCAGCTTCGATCGTTGCGTTCAGTGCCAAGAGGTTCGTCTGTTCGGCGATCGAGTTGATTACCTTGATGACGTTCCCGATTTCTGCACTGCTCTCGCCAAGGCGAGTAATCGTTGTGTTTGTCTGGTCGGCCGCGTCGACAGCGTTACGAGCAACGCTGGCTGCGTTTGAAGCGTTGCCGGCGATCTCTCGAATACTGGCTTCGAATTGTTCAACCGCTGTCGCCAGTGACTGAGCGTTCTGACTGACGTGTGAAGCCGTTTCACTGGAATACTCAGCCTGGCGCGATACTTCGTTTGAGCAATCTCCCATTTCCCGACCAAGTCGAGCGAGGTCACCGCGAGCCGATTGAGCAAGCTCATCACTACACTTCGAAACCTTGCTGTTCAGTTTCTTCTGCTGAGCGAAGACAAAGGCCTGCCCACCAAAGAGAAGGACCATTAACGCAAGGATGCCGCCCGTGTGTTTGCCCAGCGATCCGATCATGACTTCGCTGCGAGCAACGCTTTCATCGATCGGCGTGGTTACTTCCAGTACACCTCGAACATCGCCCAACTGCCAATCGGCTTTGGGTGTATCCGGACGAGAGTTGTGACAATCAACGCATGACTGCCCTACCATTTTGTCGGCAATGGCAACTCGAACCTGTTGATGGCCATGGGCCAAATCTTCCAACACGAACGCTTCGTCAGGATTGGCTTCCAACGCTGCCAGAGCCTTGCTGCCGAATTCGTCAAGCTTACGATCATTGCGATTCGGGAATGGATAGTTGCTGTAAAGTTTCAGCTCGACTCCTTCCCCGCTTTCCTTTAATTGCTTGCTGAGGTCGTGGATCATCGTGGCCGGCAGGGGGATCGTTCCTTCCTGATCCTTATGCTCGAACGAAATCTTCAACTCAGAATCATGCTTCGCTTTCGAAATGACATTCTTGGCGTAGTAGGCACGCAGAAGCTTGTACTGATTAATTGTTGCTTTGGCGTTTTCAACAGCCGTGGCAACAGTCGCTTCACGTGTCTGCTTTTGCATGTCCTGAAACAACGAAGACACCAGCACACCTTGAGCCACAAGGATGACGAGCATCAATTTGCCAAGGTGTCGTTTAAGGAGCATTGTCATTTTCGTATTCCTGAGTTGGAAAGTGAGCTGTCTGAAAATCAGCCAGCCATTCCGAGCCGGTAACTGATTCGCTATTGCGGATCAGCGATTCCTGTATAGGGCCACTCGGCGAATTATGATTCGCGAGCTTCTGCAAGTACGTACTTGCTTTGACCTGGTTCCAATGAGTTGGTTGAAGCTTCGCCGACCATTTCCATGAGGTCAGCCGCCATCGCTTCGATGTCGGACGCTGTTACCTGCGTTTCGTCGGAACCTGCTGTCGTGTCCTTCGCGGCGTCGGCGACTGATGAGACGCTGCGAGCGATGTCGCCGCTGCCCAGTGCCACTTCTGAGATATTGCGAGAGATTTCCGATGTCATTGCTGTTTGTTCCTCGACAGCTCCGGCAATCGCATTCTGGCTCTCGTTGATCTGGCCGATGATCTCACTCACTTTGCCGATCGCGTCAACAGCTTCCAGCGTGTCCGCCTGGATGCTGCCGATTCGGCCGATGATGTCTTCAGTGGCTTTGCTGGTTTCTTTCGCCAGTTCTTTGACTTCATTGGCGACGACGGCGAACCCTTTGCCAGCTTCGCCCGCTCGGGCGGCTTCGATAGTCGCGTTCAGTGCGAGCAGGTTTGTTTGCTCGGCGATCGAGTTGATCGCCTTAATGACTCCGCTGATCTCTGCCGAGCTTTCGCCAAGTCGCGTGATCGTCGAATTTGTCTGATCGGCGGCACCGACCGCATTGCGAGCCACGGAAGCAGCACTTGAGGCGTTACCAGCGATTTCCTTGATACTGGCATCGAGCTGTTCGACGGCGTTGGCCAGCGATTGAGCATTGACGCTGACTTCTTCTGCAGCGGTGCTGGCACTGCTGGCCCGGTCTGTCGTCATTTCTGCAGTGGCTTTCAACCGTTGACTGACGCACGTCAGATCCTGCCGAGATACCTGGGTAAGTCGCGTTGCCGCAGATCGCAGAGGCGTCACGGTGTTACTGGCGACGTACCAGCACCACAGCAGTCCACCGACGATTGCAATTCCACCGACCACGAATGTCTGGAACTGTCCCGCGGAGACCTGATCAGAGCCGAACGTGACGTAAGTAGAAACTGCCTCATTCGCTACGTCGTGCGTCTCTTGGATACAAGTCACCAATTCTGCAAGCACAGCCTTACGGGCAGGGCTGTCGGGTTCAGCCTTCAGGAAGTCATCCGCCAACTGAATAGTCTGATTCAGCAACTGCTGCTGTTCACCGAACTGTTCATTCAAAGCAGCGGTCGGAGCAGCCGTCATACTGATCGTGTTGGCTCCCATTGGGACTGTGCCGCCATCTCGAAGTGCGACGACTGAGTCCAGTAGTAGCTCTCGCGTCTTTTGGACATCAGCCTTCGTTCCGACGGCCTCAAGCAGCACTTCTTTAAAGTGTCGCTGATTAAGCATTCGCTGACGTCCCGCAACGTTCACGGCTGATCCGACGCCTTCCTGAGATTTGAGAGACAAGGCGTTCAACCCAATCACTGCGACCAGGGACGTGATGAACAACATGGGGATCGTCAGAAGTCGTTTTGTGAAATTCATTCTGCTGATGAAGGAGCTTGCGTTCTGTTTTGTCGAAGGCATCGTTTCTGATCCTCTGCGTTGAGCGAATACGGTTGAACTAAATGGAGTTGTCAAATCAGGCCCGTCGCCACGGCTGCGTGTCATGCCGCAATGTGAACTACTTTTTCAGTGTCGAGAATCAGCAACAGTCGATCGTCGAGTTTGAAGGCACCTCGAATCAAATCTCTCTGCTCACCCTGAAGTGTTTCGGGCGGTGATTCAAAGAGATTCCGGTCGACTTGGACGACATCGCCAATCTCATCAACCAGCAGGCTGATTGGCCCATCAGCCGTGCGAATCACGACGTTCATCGGGAGACTGTCGTCTTCGGATGCCGAAAGACCGAGCCGATGCCGCAGCATCAACGCGGTGACGATCTGACCGCGAAGGTTCATCAAGCCGTGTACGACCGTCGGTGCCAATGGAACGCGAGTTGTGAGCTGGTGTCGAATGACTTCCTGGACTTGGCGGACTTCAACCCCGAAGTACAGATCGTCGACTCGGAAGGTGCAGTACGCTTCTTTATCAGCCATGAGTTGCTCTTGCTTTCGTAACACTTGCGGCAATTTGTTACTCGGTATTTGCTCGATCTCTCAGCCGCGTTGCGGACGACGACTCAGTTTCCGATGAGTTCGGGATAGGTCTGGCAGACGAGATTGCGAAGGTCGATGACTTCTGTCACCCGATCCTGAATCACGCAGCGACTGGGCATCTCACCGTCAGTCTTTTCGAATCGATCGTGAACAATGTCGACGATCTTTCCGACGACGACGCCAACGCTTCGTTCGCCTGCCGAATAGACAACCGTGTGCCGGCACTCGGCCTCGCCTTCCGACTCGCCATAGCCGCCACCGTAGCCACCATCGAGCTGAATGAGCGGCATGATCTGACCGCGATACTGGACCACTTCTCCGTGGCCAGATCGTTCGATTTGAGACTCACCGAATTCTTCCAGTCGTGCGACCGTTGAAAGATCGATCGCTGCACGACTTCCGTCACCTGGATCAACAACCAGCATCGACTGCAGATCGTTCTGACGATCGGACGACGAACCTGAGCCTTCCGAAAGCGCTCGATCACGATGCTCCGTCAGGACGTTTCCACTCTGAGCCAAGCCAAGAATGTCCAGAATCAACGCGACCGTTCCGTCACCCATAATCGTGGTGCCAGCGTAGGCGGTGATGCCCTTGAAATGTGGCCCCAAGGGCTTGACGACGATCTCCTGCGTGTCTGTAATCGCGTCGACGACCAGGCCAAACTGTCGATCCTCTGCCTGAAGGACGACGATGTTGACATTTTCATCGTGGTCATCACGTTGCCGGGCCGCTCGCAAACCAAGCTGCTCATCAAGATAGACCAGCGGCAGCAGGTTACCTCGCAGGCGATAAACACGAGCATCGTGAATGAACTCGATGTCGTTTTTCGCTCGATCTCCGTCGAGACGTACCAGTTCAAGCAGACTTACCTGAGGGATCGCGTACTGATCTTCGCCGGTCGTAACAATCAACGCCGGAACAATGGCCAGCGTCAGAGGAATCTTGATGCGAAGCGTCGTGCCTTCACCGGGGACACTTTGAATGTCGAGCGTACCGCCGATTCGTTCGATGTTCGTTTTGACGACGTCCATTCCGACGCCGCGGCCCGAAACGTTGGTAACCGTCGCCGCCGTTGAAAATCCAGGCAGCAGAATGAGGTTCGTTAGCTCTCGATCATTCATGCCGGCAGCGTGATCGGCGGATACCACGCCCTTCTCGATTGCCTTTTCACGCACCCGGTCGACATTGATTCCGCCGCCGTCGTCAATAATCTCGATGTTGACCTGGCCACCTTCATGGAACGCTCGCAGGCACAGTGTTCCTTCCGGAGTTTTTCCGTTGGCTTCCCGTACCTCGGGCGCTTCGATTCCGTGATCGACAGAGTTTCGGACGATGTGTGTCAGCGGATCTTTGATGGCTTCCAGAATCGTCTTGTCGAGTTCGGTATCCGCCCCCTCCATTCGAACTTCGACCTTCTTATGACAGGACGAAGAAAGATCACGAACAACTCGAGGCAACTTGCTCCAGGCATTACTGATCGGCTGCATTCGCGTCTTCATGACGCCTTCCTGCAACTCAGTCGTGATCAGGTTCAAACGTTGCGACGCGGCGATGACCGAAGCATCTTCCGTCGTGCTGCTGAACTGCAGAATTTGATTCCGGGCAAGCACCAACTCACCGACAAGATTCATCAGCTTGTTCAGATGTTCGACGTCGATTCGAACGGTTGAATCGGCCAACGAGCTCGATCGCTCGCCACCCGACGACGTTTTGGCCGAAGCTTCCGCTGCAGGTACTTCGGCTGGCTGGTTGTTTGTTTTAGCAACAACCGGTGCAGGCGTATCGGCCGTTTCTGCGACGACCGCTTCTGCTGCGACTTCTGTGGACTCGGCAACTTCGTCTTCTGCTGCACAGCCTGACGGCTCGGCAACTTCGGTCTCGCCAGCCGTTGATTCTTCAGTCTGGGATGACTTCTTCTTTGACTTCTTTGGTGGTCGAGGTGTGGCCTGAATTCGTTTTGGCCGAGATGTAGATTCGGCATCACTTTCCGGAGCATTCAGCTCGGATACGACTTCGGAAAATTCGTCCTCGCTTAAACTGCCTTCAACTTCATTCAAATCTTCTGCGTTACTATCACCTTGACTATCAGACGGTGCCGGATTGCCAGCCAGCAGTTCTGACAGCCTGGCCGACAGTTCTTCGTAGTCGGTTGTGCCTTCGGAGCCATCCGATTCGATGTTGCCGAGAATGTCGCGAAGTGCGTCGACCATTCCCAGCAGACCGTCAGCGATGTCGTGGTTGAATTTCAGATCGCCATCGCGAAGTGGAACAAGCAGGTTCTCACCCACGTGGGCAACTCGTTCGAGCTTGGGGAGTCCCAGAAAACCCGAGGCCCCCCTTCATTGAATGGACAGATCGAAAGATACTGCCCAGACAATCACGATCGTCAGGAGCGTCTTCCAAAGCGACAAGATCGCGGTCGAGTTGATCAAGCTCCTCGTAACTCTCAACAAGAAACTCTTTGATCACGTCGTCAAAGTCGTCCACGGTAACGCTCCGTTGATGCTTTAGTTATCACTCTAGCTGTGAAACTGAACGTCGGCCTTACAGCTTGCCCATCTCTGCCAAGTCGACAGCCAAGTATGGACTGGCATTCGTTTTGCGAGCTGCGAAGATGGCGGGGCGTGCCGCAAAGCGGGGATACGCTGGCGGCAGGGAGGCGGATGACTCGTAATTGCCTGAAGTACTTGTCACCAAACCGCGTGAATTCGGTCTGCTGACTCCCCCACACGAATCGAACACCGCCGTCGAACGCTGGCAACACACCGTCTGCCGTCGGGTCTATCCCTCCGAGTCGCACATGTGTTTCAGCCGTGCCTGGTCCTGGTCGATACAAACCACAGCGCTGCAATCTGTGCGCGATTACTCACGCCGTGCCCGAAGCAAACAATCTCTGGTAACAGAGAACTACTTCATGCGCTGCGAGCGGCAACCGGACGCCGCATTCTGACCAATGGAGGGGGAACTCATGGGTCTGACAACGGCTCTCAATACGTCGCTGAATGGTTTGCAGTTGAACGAGACCGCGATTGAGGTCATCGGTAACAACATCGCCAATGCCGCGACGAACGGTTACAAGGCATCCGCCGTCCAGTTCACGACACAACTCTCTCGAACACTCAGTGTTGGTTCTGCACCGCAGGGTCAGAACGGTGGAACGAATCCTCGACAGGTTGGGCTCGGTTCAACGACGGCAGCCATTCGTCGTGACTTCTCACAAGGGGCGATTACGACCAGCACAAGTCCTTCTGACCTGGCCATTGAAGGAGAAGGCTTCTTCGTCCTCAGTGGAGCTGACGGGCAGGTCTACACGCGGAACGGCAACTTCACGCTGAATAACCAGAGTCAACTCGTCAACGCCGACGGTTTGCGAGTCAAAGGCTATGGAATTGACGATCAGGTTCAACATCGTTTCGACGCAGTTGGTCAACGTTGAAATTCCACTTGGCAAACTGAATGTTGCTCAGGAAACACGAAACGTAGCAGTCGAAGGATCGATTCGTGCAGATGAAGCTGCGATCGCTGCAACCGAATCCGAAGTGATTCAATCGGAGCAACTTTTCGACGGAGCCGGAGCGACTATCACTGGTGCGAGTCTTCTTGCTGATACCAGAGATTCTGTCGGTGGGCACACCCGTCTTTGTCGCGGGAGAATCGATTACACTGACACCACGAAAGGGTGGAGCGGGACTACGACCCAGTCAGCTTTGACATCACCGCGACTTCAACAACGGCCGAGCTGGCGACATTTCTAAGTGACGCCCTTGGCCTCGTACCTGGAGCAAGTCCAGCTGGCGACCCGTTTGGCCCCGCTGGCGTAAATATCACAGCCGACGGACGGTTTGAAGTTGTCTCCAACGCTGGCACGTCGCAGTCTGTCGAGATCACTCCCGCACGGTTCCGGCAAACGCAAGTTGGTGCTGGCGTGTCTGGTGAAAAAGCAATCGATCTTGGCTTCGCAAGGACGAGAGCTGGAATCGGCGAGAGCACGCTGACGACATTTCCAATCTTCGACTCGCTGGGAGAGCAGGTTCTGGTACGGATGCATGCCGTTCTTGAGTCCAAGTCTCCAACGGCGACAACATATCGGTACTACTTCGAAAGTAGCCAGGATAGCGACTTAAATACAAACCTGAGCACGGGCACATTCTCACTGAATGAGTCGGGAGAAATCACAGGCGATTCCGTAGCTGAAATCTCAATCGATCGGGAAGCGACCGCCGCAAAAACAATGATCGTGTCGGTAGACCTCTCGCGTATTTCTGGCCTGACAGAACTGGGGTCCTCCGGCGCACTTTCACTGCTTTCACAGGATGGCGCACCGGCAGGCTCACTGACGAGCTTCAACATCAATGACGCTGGCGTGGTCAGTGGAGTGTTCACGAACGGCGTCATCCGACCGCTGGGACAGATGGTACTGGCGAGGTTTTCTAACCCGTTGGGACTGGTTGAGAACGGCGGCGGAACGTTGTTTGAAGGCGTTAGTTCCGGACCGGCTCAGATCACCATTCCAGGCCAGACAGGAAGTGGAAGCATTCGATCCGGAGCGATTGAACTATCGAATACGGACGTCGGCCGCAGTCTGGTTGACCTGATCGTTTCCTCAACGAACTATCGAGGAAACGCCCGAGTCATCAGTTCGGTGCAGCAGCTCGTTGACGAACTTCTGGTCCTCGGCCGTTAAGTCGTGGTGGCGTGAACGGCAAACTTCTGAGGCGAATCGATGATCAAACTCACAAAACTGAATGGTGAAGAGTTCGTCGTAAATGCCGACTTGATCCGGTACGTCGAAAGCCGACCGGACACGTACGTCACGCTGACGACCGACGACCGTTTTATCGTGAAAGAGTCGCTTGAAGAGGTGGTCAGTCGATCGATCTCGTACTCGCGGCTCGTCCGCCTTGCACCGGCGGCGTGAGAGTCTGGCAGAATAACGTTGACGGAGAATTCAACATTCGGATGGCGGCAGAAATCGAGCGGACGATCGAACTATGGACAAAGCTACAATTATCGGAATCGTCCTGACGGTCGTGCTTCTGCTCGGTGCAATCGCAATTGCTCCTGGTTCGTCCTTCGCTGCCTTCATCGACTACCCGTCTCTTGCGGTCGTGGTCGGTGGTGGAATCGCGGCCACGATGATTGCCTATCCGATGGGGCCATTCCTTCTGATGCCGGTTGTCATCAAGAAGGCGATCCTTCCGAACCCACCAGAAATGGCTCCGGCCATCAAGACGCTGGTTGAGTGTGCCGAGATCGCTCGAAAAGAAGGAGTGATGGCTCTCGAAAACAAAACGGGAGACATCGAAGACCCGTTCATTCTGCTGGGGATTCAAATGGCCGTTGACGGCAGCCCGGCAGAACTCATCGAAAGCGTGATGCGATCAGAAATGGTTGCAACGGCCGGTCGCCACAAGCAGGGTAAAGGCCTGCTGGAAACACTTGGTCGATACGCACCGGCCTTCGGGATGATCGGCACACTTCTCGGCCTGATCATCATGCTTGGAAACATGGACGACCCGGCCGCGATTGGTCCCGGTATGGCGGTCGCCCTTTTGACGACGCTCTATGGCGCTCTTGTATCGAACGTCGTCGCGCTCCCGTTTGCCGACAAACTCATTTTTTACGCTGGGAAAGAGTGGCAGATTCGCGAAGTTGTCGTTCAGGGAATCATGGCCATTCAGAATGGCGACAACCCTCGAGTCGTTGACCAGAAACTCTCGACGTTCCTTTCTCAAAAAGAGCGTGACGTTAAGGACGCCGCCTGACGACTTGATCAGATGGCGAATGCATGAGAAGGATCTCGCGGTGATCTCAAAACTCGCAAGCGGTACTGAACGATGGAAGAAGAAGATCCACCAGGCGTCCCGGAATGGGTCGTTACGTACGGCGACATGATGTCGTTGCTGCTGACCTTCTTCATCATGCTCGTATCAATGAGCGAGCTGAAGGACGAAGGCAAGAACCGCGCCGCGTTGAACTCGATGAAGGAAGTCTTCGGCCCGATGGACGGCACGTCGGGCGTCCCCGGTCGCACATTCAACAGCCGCGCCGCTTACGAACACATGAGTTCAAAAAGCGAGAACAAGAAGACCGGCCTCGAAAAAGGCAGCATCGATTCCGCTGGTGGCGGCGGGCCCGAGAACTCGGTCGAGTCGGTGAATCATGGCGAGATCGTCACCGTTGGCGGATCGCTCGAATTCGATCAGTTCTCGACCGTAGCTGGGCGATGATTCGGTCTCCAATCTGAACCGAATCCTCGAAGCCATTAAACGCGTTCCCAACCGTGTGATCGTTCGCGGGCATTCTTTTGCTGAACCTTTGAGGCGAAAGCCTCAGTTTCGCGATCAACACGATCTTTCATTTGCCAGAGCGAGTTCTGTGGCCAAGTATCTGATTGAGAATGATATCAACCCAAATCGGATTCTTGTGAGCGCGGCCGGCGACGCCGAACCGCGCATCGTCACCAGGAATCTCGAAGACCGGCGTCAGAACCGGCGGGTCGACGTCTTCACAATAGATTCTTACCTGGCGCCGCCTGATCCCGGATAAACGCGAACTCGCATCTCGAGAGCGTTTCGGTCTCGCGGCCCGTATGACTTGATCGTTGAATGCTAAGGGGCGCGAGATGGCTGACGAGAATGAACCAGAAGTTGAAGAAGGAGCTGAGGGCGAAGAGGCCGTCGAAAAGAAGGCCGGCAGCGGAAAGATGAAGATTCTGATTCTGGTCGTCGTGGCGATGCTTGGCGAAGCCGGCCTGTTTCTCTTTCTTGGAGTGGGCTCAAGCGGAGCGTCCGACGCCGCGGCAACTGAAACCATCCCCGTCGAAGAAGAGCCGAAACCAGAAGACGACGAAGAAGAACTGGTCGAGGTCGAAGTTCACAGCTTCAGCGTGACCAACACGACCGCGGCAGCCGACACCGTCATTCATATTTCGTTCAAAGTACACGCACTACTGGCCAGTGATCAGGAAGGCGAATTCAAGGACAAAGTTACATCATCCCACAAAGTGAGGGTTCGGGAGTCTGTCGAAACGATCTTCCGCAGCGCGACGATGGAAGACCTGACAGATTCGTCACTCAGCACACTGAAGCGGCTGGTTCGCGAAGAGATCAACCGAGTGTTGCGACAAAGTTATGTCGTCAGCATCGTGTTCAACGATTATAAGACGATCCAGCAGTAGGAGTTCCAGGCTGCCCGCGGCTCGCTCGACAGCGGATGGGCGAACGACAAAGCAGCCTTGGAGCACGTAGATCGGAAGGAAGCAGGGACGTGGATTCCGAAGAAGAAAATCTTGGCGCCGACGATATTCAGGCTCTCCTGGACAAGGCCAACGGTGGTGGCAGTGAGGCCGCTGCGCCAGCAGACTCAGACGGTGGGGCTCCCCCCTCCGGCGGCAGGCGCCGATGAGATGTCTGCCGAGGATCGCGCAAACGAGTTGCTGAACGAGGTCGATGCCGGTCTCGAAGCGGCTGTCAGCGGTGTTCCGGTAAGCGGCTCGAATGTTCGCACCGGGCTCGACGACGCGAAACCGTTCGAGTTCGCCGATCTCGGCGCTGACGCCGAGAACTCCGGCGAAAAAGCCTTCAGTATCGGCATGCTGGACGACGTTCAGATGAACGTCCAGGTCGAACTCGGCCGTGCTGAACTGCTCATCGACGAAGTCATGTCGATGCGGAAAGGCGTTGTTGTGCCGTTGGACAAACTCGCCGGAGACCCGATCGACATCGTAGTGAACGGTCGTTTGCTCGCACGTGGCGAAGTCCTGGTCCTCAACGACAAGTTCTGTGTGCGAATCGTCGAGATCGTCGCTGCCGATTCGTGAGCCTGGTTGTTCAGCCTCTTTTTCAGTTCCTACCACTGATTCCTGAAGCTTTCGGCCGGACTGCGGCGCAGTTCTGACATTGACCTGATCCTCGGAAATCGAGGACAACGCCCCGTCCTGAGTGCCCAATTTCGCCGGCACCGGGAATGGAACCGGGAGGGTTCCACGAGGGACAGGCAATGGACTGCAATCAACGCATCGCGTTTTCGCTGTTTGGTGCGCTGATTTTGTGCGCTTCCAGCGTTCAGTATTTGCTGGCGCAGGACGGTAGATTCACAGCCAGCCCTGGCGTCAACACACCAAAATCGCTTTCAAATAACGTTCCGCGGGAATCCGACACCACAAATCCGCGACACCTTCAGACCGTGCCGGAAAACGCTGGTCGCGACAATGTATCGCCGATTTCTACCGTTTTGACGGTACCGCAACCGAACCAGCGGCCCGTCACTCCGCTGAAACGAAATTCGGGGCTGCCAGCTGCAAACAACGATCAGTCAACGACCGAGGGATCCGGAGGTTCTTCCGCGGGAGCATTTCTGGCAGTACTCGTTGTTCTTCTGGTGTTTGCGCTCGGTCTGGCGAAGCTTTTTCTTAAACGCAGCCCTTACGCGATCACCGGCCTGCCACCTGACGCGGTCGATGTGTTGGGCCGGCGAGCCGTTGACCCTCGCAACTCGGTCTACATGATCAAAGTGGGCAGCCGATTGATCCTGATGGGGTCTTCCCCTGGCGGATTGTCGAGCCTTGCTGAAATCACAGATCCGATCGAGGTCGCATCACTGACAAATGTCTGCGCGGCCGCAAAACAAACGGGACCCGACGCAGCCAGGTGGCTTAGTAAACTCTGGCCAAAAACAACGACCGTCGTTGAGAATCGCCCGTTCGAAGACCAACTCGGTGCGAAACTTTTCGAAGAAGCCCAACAGAACGAATCAGGACGCGTCGACAGTCTCACCATCTCCACCGGCCGGGAGGGACACCGTGCCGGCTGATTCACAAGTCAAAACGGTGCGTCTTGGCGTACCGTCCAGCGAGTCGGTGAGCCAAGGCGTTCCCAACGTGGTTGGTCGCCTTGGAACATGCGTCTTAAGAGTCGCGACGCTCTTGCTGTTACTTTTCGTCGGTGCGACAACAGTCGAGGCTCAAACTGGTGGTTTCCCACGCGGCCGGTCAGTCATCGACGAGCAACATTTCGCAACTCTGCCTGCCGTCCCGGCACCGGTTCAACAACCAGAAGTGCAGATGCCTTTCGGAGTGGATCCGGATCAGATGCTCTCGCCAGAGGGGCTGACTCCGACACTCAAAATCATGGTCTTGATGACGCTGCTGAGTCTGGCACCGTCGATCCTGATCATGACCACAAGTTTCATCCGATTCGTAATCGTCTTCGGGCTGCTGCGACAGGCACTCGGCACGCAGCAGCTCCCGCCAACGCAGGTCATCACGTCGCTGTCGTTGTTCATGACGATGTTTGTAATGATGCCGGTCTGGCAGCAGGCGTACGACGAGGGCCTTGCTCCGTACATCGATCAGCAACCAATCGCCAACCTGCAACCTGGCGAGAACGTCCAGATGCGGGTCTTCGAAAACACGATTCAACCGCTTCGCCGCTTCATGATCCACCAGATCAGCGCCGCCAATGGAGACGACACCGTACTGATGCTGGTCGACTATCGGCGTCCTGATCCGAACACAAGTGCCGGGCGAGCGTGGAAAGAACCTGAGAATCTGGAAGACGTCGAGTCATCGATCCTCGTGACGGCCTTCATGTTGACCGAGTTGAAAGCGGCGTTCCTGATTGGCTTCCAGATCTTTCTGCCGTTTCTGATCGTGGACCTCGTCGTCGCGACCATTCTGACAGGCATGGGGATGATGATGTTGCCGCCGACGCTCATCTCGTTGCCGTTCAAAGTGCTCCTGTTCGTTCTGATCGACGGCTGGACGTTAACCGTGGCGATGCTTCTGGACAGCGTTACTGCAGCGACGGGCTGAGCAGCAACCAGCGAAAATTAATCCGCCATCGCCCAACCTGAAATTTCACGACAACGCTGGGTTTCACATGACCATTATTGATGTCACAGAACTTTGCCGATCCGCGATAATGACGGCACTGATTATCGCGGCCCCGGTTCTGTCCGTCGCGGTTTTCGTTGGACTGGCAATCAGTATCGCGCAGGCCGTCACTCAGATTCAGGACCAGACTGTCAGCATCATTCCCAAAATCGTCGTCATGCTTCTAACGATGCTGTACGTGATGCCTTGGAGTCTCGGCCAACTGGTCGAATTCTCCACGCAGCTCTTCGCCGGCATCCCAAGCCATATTCACTAGCCGCTCGCAGTCAGCAACTTAATGGACGGATTCATTGAGCAAGTAGGAGATTTCTGGACGCGTCAACTCCTCGACGTCGCCGTCCAGCACTTCTACATGTTCATCCTGATTGCCATCCGTCTGAGTGGCCTGTTCACCGTCGGGCCGATCTTCAGCCAGACCACGATCCCGATCAATGTCCGAGTCCTGCTCGTTTTGACTCTCGGTTTTGTGCTCACTCCGGTGGTTCAACAAGGCTCCGGAAAGAACGTCGCGCAGTACGACAACAATCGCGATGGTTTTCTCTCAGAATCCGAAGTTCCGCCGTTTCTGCAAGGGCGTTTCGAATATCTTTCCGAGTCAGCGCTCGGTGAAACAAATCGAGTGGATGCCCAGCCGACTCCGAAGCGTCAGGCTGTCGCCGTGTCAGCATTCTCAAGCTACTTCGTCGCCCCCGGAACGTTGACCGAACTTCTTCGAGACATCTTCACCGAATTCACGCTCGGGTTTCTGCTGGGCCTGGGGGTGACCGTCTTCCTCGCCGGGCTTCAGTTGTCCGGGCAATTGATCGACCAGCAACTTGGACTCGAATTCGGCGCGGTCGTGAATCCGGATCTTCAGGGCGGAGCGTCGATTTCCAGTCAGACATTCTTTCTACTCGGCGGCGTTTGTCTGTTGGTGATGTCACCTTTGAACGGGCATCTCATGATGTTGTCCGCCCTGTTCGAAACGTTCGATGCCATGCCCGTCGGCGACGCGTTTCTTTTTCGAGAAGCTCACGTTCTCTTCACCGAACTGGTTCAAAAGTCTCTGCTACTTGCCGTTCAGGTGGCCGTTCCAATCATGGCGACGATGGGGCTGGTCACGATCTCGATGGGATTTCTTGGGCACAGCGTGCCGCAAATCAACCAGCTTGTGGTCGGTTTTCCTGTGAGATCACTGGCCGGAATGCTGGTGCTGTCTTTAACTCTCAGCGGCACCGGCCGGTACGTTGTCGATGCAGTGCCTTCGGTGATCAACGACATTCAACTGGCCATTACCTCTTATCAGTAGAACGGCGGACGTCACTCAGCAATGGCTACCGACGACACTGGAGACAAGTCCGAAGACCCAACCGAGCATCGGCGTCAGGAAGAACGCCGTAAGGGAAACATTGCGCGCAGCACTGAACTCAACATAGCCGGCCATTTACTCTCAACAGCCGCCGTGCTTTTCTTCCTGGGCGCCGACCTCGTGAAGGCCCTGGGGAATATGATCTCGCTGCACCTTCGAACTGCAGCCAATCACAAAGCCGACGTTGGGGAGTTCTACGCTGAGTTCAAGGAAGTCGGTATCTGGGCCACTTCGAGTGTGCTGCCCTGGATGTTCGGACTCCTGCTCGCCGCTGTGGCCGTCAATCTCGCGCAGGTTGGCTTCCTGGTCGCCACCGAAAAGCTGAACCTCAACGTCAACGCCATCAACCCGATAAGCGGTCTCAAAAGAATCTTCTCAGTCCGCGGTGTCGTCACCCTGGCAATCAGCCTTTGCAAACTCGCACTACTGACACTCGCCGCCGCGTGGTTGATCTGGCTCGAACTTCCAGGCTTCCTCAATCTGACATCCGCTTCACCGTGGACTGCCGCACTCGCCGTGGGGTACGCAATCCTGAAGCTGTCGATCGTCCTGTCTCTCATCCTGATCATTCTGGGTGTTGCCGATTACGCGTTTCAGCGTTGGAAGCACACTCAGGAAATCATGATGACCAAGGAAGAAGTCAGACGAGAAATGAAAGAGATGGACGGCGACCCACTCATTCGTCGCCGAAGAAGAGATGCTCATCAGAAGCTGATCGAGGCACGAGACCTCAGCGAGGTATCGTCATCAGCGTTCGTTCTGACAAACCCGACCCACTACGCCGTTGCATTCAAGTACGATCCGCCGAACGTTTCCGTTCCAACCGTCGTGGCGAAAGGCGCCGATGAAACCGCATTCAGAATGCGAGAAATCGCCGCAGAAAACGGCATTCCGATCATTGAACGCCCCGAACTGGCACGGCAGGTGTATCGAACACTGAAAGTGGGACAGAGTATTCCGGCAGATCTGTATGACGTCTTCATTGAAATCCTGAAGTACGTCTACACAATCACTGGCAAGACCATCGAGGTAAGCGATGCGGAAGCAGCCGCAGCCTGATGCCTTTCCGGAATACGTCATCTGATTTCAGAGTTATCTAACCGCGTGAAATATCCCACCATGAGCCGATCTCCCCTTTTTGCAGACACAACTAAACGATCTGGTGCAGTAGCTGGCCCTGCAGTGGTCGCTCTGATGGTCGCATTCGGAGCGATTGCGACCGCCAGTTTGTGGGTGTACTGGTACTACCACTCAGCCCCGTTTGTGCCGCTGCAGCGTGCGATTTCCGCTGAGTTCCCACGATCGAGCCCGCGAGTTGATGCCGGCCAGCGAAAGATTCATAAGGGCACGCCAGCCGAAATCTGGATCATCATGAGAGTCGAATTCGATCTCGAATCCGGGGACGAAGAACCGCTGGCGGCGGCGGACCGAGTCAAAGAACTCGTGAACGAGCATCTCAACAAAGGCCAGTATGACACACTGCACGTTCGCCTCTACCGAGGAAAACCGGAGCAGTACATTCAGAAACGCGACATCGACATGCCGCTTGGCGACGTCGCCCCGACTGAAGTCCTACCGGATGCCGAAGAGGTTAGTTGACGTCTTCGGCTGAAACGACTGCTTCGTCTGTCGCATGTTGCGTCGCCGCCTGAGTTTCAGCCACCAGCTCGTCAACCTGCTCGAGAATGTCAGCTTCCTGCTGTGAGATTTCCTGCTCAAGTTGCAGGTCCAGGCTGATCTTGTTTAATCCGTCAAACGCTGCCACTTTGTAGCACTCTGCCATCGTGGGGTAGTTAAAGACGGTGTCGCGGAAGTAATCGATCGTTCCGCCAAATTGCATGACAGCCTGCCCGATGTGGACGATTTCGGTCGCCGAATCGCCGATCACATGCACGCCCAGAACTTTCCGGGTGTCTCGGTGAAAGAGCAGCTTCAGCAATCCCATTCGATCACCGACGATCTGCCCTTTGGCGATCTCTCGGAATCTGGCCACACCGACTTCGTACGGAACTTTTCGCGCGGTCAGCTCTTCTTCGTTTTCGCCGATCATTGAGATTTCAGGAATTGTAAACAGTCCGTACGGCATCGTCTGGTAGTCGCGTTCTTCCTCGCCGTACATGTGAGCAATGGCTCGCCGCCCCTGCTCCATCGACACACTGGCCAGAGCGGGAAAACCGACAACATCGCCGACGCCATAAATATGAGAGACTGCTGTTTCGTGGTGCTCGTTGCACTCAACTCGGCCGCGGGCGTCTGGCTTCAAGCCGGCCGCCTCAAGATTCAAAGTGTCTGTATCGCCCGTCCGGCCGACCGCCATAAGAATTGACTCGGCAACGAGACGCTTGCCACTTTCAAGTTCAATCGCCGCTCGGTCTTCAGCCAGTCGGTTGATCTTCACGACGTTCTCACCCAGCCTGAAAACCATCCCGATCGACCGTGCGTGGTAAAGCAACGTGTCGACAATTTCCTTGTCGCAGAATCCGAGCAACTGGTCCCGGCCATCAACGACCGTCACGTTGACACCGAGCGTTGCGAACATGATCGCGTACTCGATGCCGATGACGCCGCCACCGACGACAATCATCGACCGAGGAATGTGATCGATGTTAAGCAGTTCGTCAGAATCGAAAACGCACTGTCCATCAAATGGCGTTGCAGGATTGCGGTCAGGGCGTGTCCCGACTGCCAGTAAGACGTTCTCTGTTTCAAGTTTGATCGAATCTCCGTCGCGCGTTACTTCAACGGTGTGGGAGTCAACAAAGCGGGCTTCGCCGGCGTAAATGTCGACGCCATTTCTTGTGAGCTGATCTTCGATGACTTCCATTTCTCGGTGATTGACCGAGGCAACAGAACGTTGCAGGTCTTCCATCGTGATGCGTCTCTTACGCCGATACCGCTCGGCATAGACATCACGGTGCTTGTATCCGGTCAGATGCAGAATCGCTTCGCGCATCGTCTTCGACGGGATCGTGCCCGTGTGAAGGCACACACCACCGATCTGACTGCTGTTGCGTTCAATGATCGCCACCCGCTTATTCAGTTTCGCGGCGGCAATCGCTCCCTTTTGCCCCGAAGGACCGCTGCCGACAACGACGAGATCGTATTTCATCCTCGATCACCCTGCTCTCTGAATTAGCCGCACTGCTTCCGCGCGAAATCGGCGCGAGACAGGCATACCTTCCCATATCAACAGCGACGTGACGGTTTTACAGAGAGGTTCGGTTTGAGAATCTAGCCAGCCCCGACAGCACCTGCTGGTCCTGCTGTTTGTATTGCGAAAGCAATCAGGTGCCCGACTCAAAGCGGGAGGCAAATGTCTGCACACATCATCCTGCAACCCGGCATCCGTCGCAGAAGTTGCTCAGACACGGGAACGAACGGCTGACAGATTTCGGTTCCCAATTCAGAGAACTCACATCAACAACGACGCGACTCGAAAAGAAAATTTGAGCCGACTGCCGGAGCCGACGTTCGACAGACAATCGTAAATCTATGACGCAGCGTGCGACTCTAACCGTAATCGCTCTCCGAACCAGGTCCCGCAATCTCGCGTCTTCGGGACAACGCATGGATCCTGCTGACAAGCCTTAACTTATGCCTCGAAACCGTCGCCTTGAGATGAGACAGCGACAGTGTGACGTTTCGTTTTCAATCGACCGCGACCATCGAGTTGAAACACCTTTTGAAGCACACCCTGAAGAGGGGAATCGAACATGTCTGACGATCCATTTTCAAACCTGTCACGCCCTGAGCAAAAACGAAGACGACAGCAAAAGAACCGGCAGGCCACACAAACGGGCCTCGCCATTCTTGGCCTCGTCATTTTGGGAATGACCATTTACCACAACTGCCGTATCGATGTCGGCACGGGTGAGATGGCCATCCTGACCGTGAAGACCGGACTCGATATCACAAACGGTGATGAAGTCGCTCCGTCGCTCAACCACAAAGGTGCCCAGGCTGCGTTTCTGCTCGAAGGCCGTTACTTCATGAATCCGTTTGAAGACGGGCCGCGGTTCTTCAATCCGTACGATTGGGACTGGGATGTCATTCCGCAGACGACTATCCCGGAAGGTAAGCTGGGAATTCTGATCAGTCTCGTCGGTGAAGACCCCGGCTATGGTGAATTCCTCGGCGCCATCGAAAAGGAAGGTCAGGCATCTAGCAATCAGATCGGAACTCCCGTCCGAAAAGGGATCATCCCGAACGTGCTGATCCCCGGCCGCTACGCGATCAATCCAAACCTCTTCCATCTGGAGATGGGCGAACCAGTAACGATCGAAGCCGGCTACCGTGGCGTCGTTACCAACCTTGCCGGAACACTCCCAACCAAACCAAATGAACTGCTTGTCGAACCAGGCGAACGAGGCGTTCAACGCGAAACACTGAAGGAAGGGACGCAGCAGGTAAATCCTTACGTGCAGCGAATCAGCAAGGTCGACTGCCGCAGCCAGCGATTCAATCTTGCCGAAAACAAAGACATGGGCTTCCCATCGAAAGACGGATTCTGGGTCAGCCTCGATGGACGAATTCAGTTCCGAGTGAATCCGGAAAAGGCCGCCGAGGTCTACGTCATTTACAACGAAGCCGAAAACGGCGACGCCATCGACGAAGAGATCATTCGAAAAGTGATCATGCCGAACGCTCGAAGTTTCTGTCGACTGGCCGGCTCCGCGAAACTCGGAAAAGATTTCATCGAAGGCGAAACGCGGATGGAATTCGAATCGAGCTTCCAGACCGAAATGCGTGAAGCTTGCGAACCGCTCGGCATCGAGATTCAGGAAGCGTTAATCACGCGTATAAATCCGCCAGAACAGATCGCTGAGCCGATTCAGCAGCGAGAGAATTCTCGGTTGGAAGAACAGAAATATCAGTCGCAGATTACTCAGCAGGAAGCCGAAAAAAGCGTGGCGATCAGCAAGGCAAAAGCGATCCAAGAAAAGGAACTGGTCGAAGTCGAACAGGAAATCATCAAGTTTGTCACGGAAGCTGAACGCGAGCAGGAAATCGCAAAAACCAAAGCTGAAGAGAAACTCGCGGTCGCCATGCTGAAACTGGAAGCAGCACAGGACGAATCCGAAGCGATCACAGCGCGAGGCCGCGCAACCGCCGACGTGATTGGCTACGAAAACAAAGCCGACGCCGCCGGTTGGAAACGAGCCGTCGAGGCCTTCGACGGCAACGGAGATGAGTACGCTCAGTTTGTGCTCTATCAGAAGCTCGCGTCCGCCTACCGACGCATCATGGTGAACACGGCCGACAGTCCGATCATGCGAATGTTCGAATCAGTCAGCGGCGATTCTTCTTCAGCCCCAGCGGTTCGGCAGGCAGGGACGGCGCCTCAAGGGTCGATCAAGTCGGTCTCAACTTCTGTCGGATCAGACTGACAAACTTTCGTTAAGCCTGGCTCACAGAAGCGATGCGATGCACAGCGTGAATTGAAACCAGCTCAAAAATCCGAAGCTAATCGGAGACAAAGATATGAACTTCTCAAAGATTCCCGGTGGCCCAGCAGCGATGCTGGCCCTGACCGCGACACTGATCGTTGGCGGTGGCTGGCTTACCGTTGAGTGGGGCTACAACCGCATCTGGGTTCCCGAAGGACACAGCATGCTGCTTCGTTATAAGGGACCACCGTTGCCAATCCCCGGCCTGGGAACTCGAGTGCCAGCGACGCAGGGTGCCTTTGCCAAAGTCTCAGACGGAAAGAAGACTCCAGACGAACTCGGCGTCCTGGAGAATCTTGTTGGACCAGGTCGACACTTCTACTGCCCGTTGTGGTGGCAAACGGAAATCCGTCCGGACGTCGTCATCGAACCAGGCGAAGTTGGAATTGTCGTCTGCAAAATGGGCCAGGACCTTCCCGCTGGAGATTTCCTCGTTGACGGCGATCTGGGCAGCACGACTCAAAAGGGGATCCTTCGCAAAGTGCTTCCGCCCGGCCGATACCGAGTCAACTGGCACGCTTACGAAGTCACGAAGACAAAAACCGAACTCATCAATAGCGGACTTCAAGTCAAACAGGCTGGCTGGGTTTCCATTCCAACCGGATACGTCGGTGTCGTCACGAACCTCGCAGACAATCCGCTAACGGAGCAGAAGGCTGGCATCCAGCCAGATGTCCTGCCGCCGGGCGTGTACCCGATTAATCCCCGTGAACAGCAGGTCGACATCGTCAACATCGGGTACCGAGAACTGAGTATCATCGCCGAGTTGAAGAAGGACCAGAATGGCGGCCCCCTCTTCGAACCCAGCGGCGAACCGATCATCGGTGACCCTGATTCTGGTATCGGCTTTCCTTCGAACGACGGCTTCCCAATCCAAATGGACTTCACCGCGATCTGGGGCATCATGCCTGACCAGGCCGCCGACGTGATCAGTCGGTTCGGAAATGTCGACGCTATCAAAGCGAACGTCGTCTGCCCGCAAATCGAAAGCATCTGCCGAAGCGAAGGCTCAAAACTCGGAGCTGTCGAACTACTTGTCGGTGAGTCTCGACAGGCATTTCAGACAAAGACTTCAGAACGGTTCAAAGCGGTGCTCGACAAGAAAGGAATCACTGTCCTGAACGGACTCGTTCGCCATATTTACATCCCGCAGAAAGTCCGGGAACCGATTCAGGAAGGCAACATTGCGAACGAACTGAAGCTCACGCGCGAGCAGGAAGACATTACCAACCAGACAATGGGCAAGTTGAATAAGGCCGAAGCCGAAGTAAATCTTGCCACGGACACAACGGAAGCGGAAACAGAAAAACTCGTTGCAGCACGACTCGCGGAAGGCAGAAAAAACGCAGAAGAAATCACCGCAAAGACTCAAGCACTGGTCGCGGCAATCGACAAAGAAACGGCCGAAATCGAAGCGTCAGCAACTCGACTGTTAGGTGAAGCGGACGCCAGCGCTCGCGAGATGTCTGAAGAAGCGAAGGCCGACAAATTTGGACTGGCCGTTGCGGCATTCGGATCAGGCAAGGCTTACAACAACTGGGTGTTCGCCCAGGGCCTGCCAGAGGACATTCAGCTTGATATGCTCTACGCAGGCGAAGGGACGTTCTGGACAGACCTCAAAGGTTTCAGCGATGTCATGCTTGGACGACAGGTAAGCGAGCAAAACAAAACTGCTTCAGGAAAAACGATGCCTGCAGTCGTGCGACCTTCAACGCGACCCTCGTCACGAACGCGTTGATCCGATTCGCTTTTTATCTAACAAGGCCCGTCGGCTCACGTGCGTCGACGGGCCTTTTCGTTTGTCATTCCTATCTGGCGTGCATCAACCACGACCTGTCAGGCATCCATCGCGACGAGTGACGCCAGCACCTTGCGTGCACCGGTGAATGTCCGCCGACCGTGCATGACGACTCGATTGTCGACGAGCGCCACGTCGCCCTTTTGCCAGGGCACATCGAACGTCAATTCTTCCGCGATGGCAGCCACGCGGTCCATCGTTTCCGGATTGAGGACGCTGCCATCGCCAAACGTGACGGCTTTCGTTGGATCGTTGCGGCTGTCTTTCCAACCGTGGAACGCGGCGATCAACTGATTGAAGAAAGTCTTCCGGCCCGGTTCAATTTCCATGACTGCCTGCAGAGTCGGGGTGGTGCTGCGGAGGCATCCATCCGCGAGCCATTCCCACGAGTATCCAAGAGTCTGCAAGCGTTCTTCGGCTGACTCGCGAGTTTCTGCCCGAAACGTGCTCTGCCAACTCCGCCCCATGCCCGACGTCGGATCGTTCTCGGCCGGCATGATATTTGTGTAGAGCAACCCTTTCGTTTCGCAGTCGGCGACGAATTCCGGAAAGTCTTCCTTCAGCCGCTCAAAGAGAATGTCTGACCTGCATAACGGAGTTGCCCCCCCCTGCTCTGCTGGTTGTTCACAAAAGAAGAACAGCCGACTCGGATAAACTGGAGTTTGAGCCATCTCGTGGTGCAGGCAGATCGTGACGTCTGATGGAGCTTCGTTGGCAGTAAAGACTCGTTCGGTTCGATTGACTCGGACGGCGTTGGAAAGCGATTCCTCATAAGGAAAGTTTGGATAGTCAAAGGCACGAATAAAACGGTCGAGCTCCTGATCCGTTGAAATCGGAAACCCTCGAAATACGACTGTGCCGTTGACTAAAGCCTGTCGGTCCAGAGTTGCTCGCGACTGACGAACCCATTCTTCGACCGATTCAAGACTTGCACCATCCGAACGGCACTCTTGAACGAGCGGAAACGGTTCCCCGCCGAATGATTGCTGCCCCTCAACCGGAGCAACTACGACTTCGATTGGAACGTCAGCCATTGTCAGTCCTGCTTCGCGATGCGGTAGATGTGAGAGTGTGATCTAAGAATGAGTGAGTTATCTGCAACAATCGGTGACGCCGTGAAGCCTTCATCAAACATCGTTTCGTGAACGAGTTCGAACTCATCTCCGGCCTTCACAACCGCCACTTTTCCATCCTGCGAACAGCAATACAGATGACCGTTCGCATACAAAGGCGATGACCAATAGGCTCCTGGAACTCGCTTGGCCCAAAGAACTTCGCCAGTAAGAGCATTCAAGCCAGAGCAGACACCACCGTCTTCCACCATGAAGTAGCGATTGCCGACCAGAACCTGTGATGGCCGCTTTGGCACCATCCGCCCGGCTCGCCATTTGATATTCGTTTCGGTGATGTCGCCTTTCCCGTTCGGGTCGACAGCGATCAACGAATCAGCACCACTGCCCGCACTGATGTAAACAAGACCGTTTCCAACCAACGGCCTTGATCCAGCGTTCATACCACCATGATTAACTCGCCACACGGGTTTTCCAGTTTTGGGTTCGTAAGCGATTGTCGCCATTGCAAAGGGGCTTACCAGAACCTCGCGGCCGTCGGCCTTCACGATCTGAGGAGTCGAGTAAGCTTTTTTACGGTCTCCGTTGTCAGTTCCGTAATCGATGTCTCGATCCGTTTTCCAGACAAGCTTGCCAGTGTTTTTGTTCAACGCGGCGATGAACTGTTTGTCATATCCGTCGAACGTCAGAAACACCAAATCGCTGTACACAACTGGCGACGAACCTGGACCTCGCCAGTGGTGACACTCCAGTTCGTGATTCTCCCAAATCTTCTTCCCGGTTTTCGTATCGATGCACGCGGTGCCGTAAGTCCCAAAGTGAACGTAAATCCGTCCCTTCTCGATCCACGGAGTTGGCGATGCGAGACTATTCGTTGGGTGTGTGTATTGCGGCTCATAAACTTCCGACACCGTCACATCGTGAATGACCTTACCCGTCTTCAGGTCCAGGCAAACCGCTGACAACCGGAGCGGAGTCTTCAGCGGTTTCGCACCTTTGGAGAATGAATCCTGATTCGTCGCGCCTTCGGGATTGATAATCTCGGGAGCGTTCGTCACCCAAATCTGATCGCCCCAGACAACCGGGGTCGACCACGCTCGCCCCTTGACCTCGGTCTTCCAGACGACTTCATCAGACCCTTCAGCGAACTTAAGTGGCAACCCCTTCGCTTCAGAAGTGCCATTGGCATGCGGCCCGCGAAATTGGTTCCAGTAGCCTTCCGCCGCGAAGACTTCTGCAGAAAGAGACGAGCAGGTCAGCAGGCACGTTGCGATCAGAACAGTTCGCATTGGAATGTCCTTCCGAAAAGAGGGCTCAATATTTGATGACGCATCGAGAAGAATCGTCGCGGTGGGAACAACCACTGACAGTCTCAGCGATTGTTGGTCGGTGTGGTCAGACATCTGCTGATCCAGCAGACGTCGAAGCAGACTGCTAATCTAGTCTTGTTCCGACACAGCCGCAAAGCACCGCGGTTGTGTAACCGGTTTACCAGTGAATTCGTTCGCTCAAACCGCTAAAAGGATCAGCTTATAGATCACGACATTCACTCGGCGATCGGCCGATCACAACTCCTGCCAGTACCAGAGCACTCGACCGTGTCTTCCGAATCGGCTTCACAGGATTCCTTTCGATTCGACCTCGCCGCCGAATCCATCACCCTGAGAATCCGATGGTTCGGCGTTGCCGTTGGTTTCGCCCTGGTCAATCTGATCAGTGCCGATCTCTTGCCGCCGGGGTCCTCCCGCGACGTCGTGCTGCTGAATTCGATTCTTTGTGTCGGTGTCATCTACGTCGCTTTGGATACGTACTGGAGTTACCGAGGCAAAGTTTTTCTCAGCGATTGGCCACTGGTCGTCTCTTTGCTTGAGACAGCTTTCATCGGACTGCTTTGCTTCTTCGACCTTGGCCAGGAAAGCGCGTTCCGATTTTACTACCTGCTGTCCGTCGTCGTGTGTGCGATTCGGTATGCCCCGGCGATTACGTACACGACATTCCTCTTCCACGCGACAAGTTACACCATTCTGCTGCTGACATTGCCGCTGTCCCGAACGCTTCCCTGGGTGATCATGGTCGTGTCGATGGGCTGGGTCACGTGGGCCAGCATCCAGCTCTCCATGCTGATCCGAATCGCTAGCCAGCGTCTCGCCGAAGCCAACGAACAACTGGAACATCGCATCGCCGAGCGGACTCAGGAGCTTCGAGAATCTCAGGCGATGCTCGTTCAGCACGAAAAGCAGGCGGCGTTCGGATTGCTCGCCGCCGGAATTGCTCACGAAGTCGGCAACCCACTCGCGGCCATAAGTTCGCTCGTTCAGATCCTGAAACGCAAGTCTGACGATTCCGACACCATCGAGCGTTACCAGATGATCGGCGACCAGCTTCGCCGGATTCAGGGCACACTTCGAGAACTTGTCGACTTCAGCCGCCCGGCCAGCACTCAAGCCAGTCTGTGCGACGTTCGAAATACCGTTGAGGAAGCGCTGAGCATCGCGAAATATTACAAACGTCGAAAAGGAAAACGCATCGTTACGCGCTATGGCGAAGGGCTGCCTTCCGTGCGGGTCGTGCATGACCAGCTCGTTCAGGTGTTTTTGAATTTGATTCTGAACGCGATGGATGCCACGCCCGAGGGCGGCACGATCGAAATCTCGACGAGTCTTCAGTCAGGCTGGATCCGAATCAATGTCCGAGACACCGGACACGGAATTCGTGAAGAGAACCGCAAAAGCATTTTTGAACCGTACTACACGACGAAGTCGACAGGCACAGGTCTCGGCCTGTTCGTCTGCCGCCAGTTATTGGAGCGTGAGTCCAACGGACAAATTGATCTGGCAGAAACCGGGTCTGATGGAACGACATTCTCGGTGATGGTGACTGGTGAGAATCTTGAAGGCCACGAAGACATTCCGGCCCCCACGACCGGAGCCGACCATAGTTTGTCCGTCGTCGAAAGTGTGCTGCCAGCACAAGAGAGTCCTGACGAATCGACTGGCTGATGACCTGCCTGCCAAATCAGTACAAACTGATGATCATGCCTGCCGAGAGTTTAAAAATCGGAATGCACCATTCGTAATCCGCCAGCATCGAATTCAGTCCGGGACTTTTCCTGTCAGCGAGTAGTTCCTCTCATTTAGGATCCCCCTTGGCCGGGGAAGACCTGCGGCCGGTGGACCGACACTCCATTTCAATTCGCAACCTGAACAACCCGAGGGCCTGATGACAGCTTTCACTCCACAGACCGACCCAAACCCATCTGGCCGAAGCCGACGACTGAAAGCAGCGCAAAAGAAATATCAATTCAGCCACACACACGTCTCACCCCTTGCACTCGTTGATCATGTTCCGATGCACGACGAGTTTTCCGCAGCGTGGATTCTCAAAGTCACAGACCGTGTGATGGTCAGCCTGACAAACATGGCTGAAGTTGAAGTGTGTCCGGACCACCGCGAGTTTCATCTCACCAAACACAATCTGTTGCGAAAGCTTCGAACCCAAAGCGACTGTCTTCTGCGAGGCGTCAAACACATTGTTGAAGATGCCCTTAAATTCAACATCAAGGTCGGCTCACATTCCGTACGTCCCGAGTCGCTTGACGACTACATCGACCTGTTCCACACAATCGGGCTGCCGCCAGTAGCAAACGATTCGACAAACGATGAAGTCTTTGCATGGATGCGAGTTGGCGGACCGAATTCAGTCATGATTCACCAGATGACTGAACCCGATGAGCGATTCCCGGTTACGGATTCGCATCTCCAGGAAACCTGCCCGGACGACTGTCTCGACGCAGCGTTCTCAGAAGGCCGCGTTTATCTCTGCGACTACGCATTGCTTTCGGGAGCGACCGCGGGCAACTATCCACACGGCCAGAAATATCTGCACGTGCCGCTGGCGATGTTTGTCCTGGATAGCGAAACGCGTCGTCTAAAACCTATCGCCATTCAGTGTGACCAGAAGCCCGGACGCAAGAATCCGATCATCACTCCGACATGCGGATGGAACTGGTTACTGGCCAAAATGGCCGTCGAAATGGCTGACGGAAATATTCACGAAGCAGTAACTCATCTCGGACGAACGCACCTCTATATGGATCCGTTTGTGGTGACGACACATCGGCAATTTGCTCCGAACCACCCGCTGTACCGATTATTGACGCCACACTTCGAAGGAACGCTGGCCATTAATCAGGCCGCATGGCAACACCTGATTGCAAACAAAGGCCCCGTTGAAAAACTGATGAGTGTGTCGATTCGGTCGGCTCGTGAAGCCTGCGTTCAAGGCGTCCAGACTTACGACTTCAACAGTGCATTTCTTCCCGAAACATTCGCCGCACGCGGTGTCGCGGATGCTGAGCACTTTCCGGATTACCCGTACCGCGACGATTCAATTCTTTACTGGCAGGCAATCCGAAACTGGACGAAGTCGTACGTCGATCTCTATTACCCAGACGATCAAACAGTCCTCGACGACACGGAAGTCCAGAACTGGTATCGCGAACTTGTTTCGAAAGAAGGCGGCCGCATTTCCGGACTGGGCATCAACGATGCCATCCCGACTGTCGAGTACCTTGCAGACGTGCTGACAATGGTCATATTCACATGCAGCGTGCAACACGCCGCGGTGAATTTCCCGCAGTACGAACTGATGAGCTACGTGCCGAACATGCCACTGGCCATGTACAAGCCCGCTCCAACGTCACGTGAAGGTGCGACTGAGCAGGACTACCTGGCAGCTCTACCGCCGATGGACATGGCCGAGTTGCAGATGGATCTGGGATACCTTCTCGGCTCCACTCATTACACACAAATCGGCCAGTACGACCGCGGGCAATTCCGTGATCCGGCAGTTCGCGAGCCGCTGGCATCCTTTCAGCACGAACTCACAGGCATCGGTGCGACAATCAGGCAGAGAAACAAGACTCGCAGACCGTACACATTTCTCGACGTTCACGGCGTTCCGCAAAGCATCAATATCTAGTCGCGGAATGCCCCTAGCGGACCATCGCGGCAGGATTCAGGATTCGTCGTCGACCAGAAACACGACGTGAGATCGTGGGCCGTGCGCGCCGATAACCAGCGACTGTTCAATGTCGGCCGTCTTGGAAGGTCCTGAGATGAACGTGCCGAAACGTCGATCTCCGAATGACAGACGTTTGTAGGCTTCGTGCATGTTGTTGACGACGTTCTTCGACGACACAACCAACGCCAGGTGCTGAGCAATAAAATGCAGCACGCGGTGTTTAAGCGATTCGTCCGTCACCCACACTGCTCCGTTTTCGGCGACGACGAATTCGCCGGTCAGAACGGCAAAGTCCACATTCTCAACGTTGTGCGGATCGTCAATCTCGTCGAGGCTGACCGTTGGCAATCCCAGGCCTTCAATCGTTGATGCTCGAACATTGGCCGACTCGAACTGCGGAAATTCAGCAAGCCGGTCATTGATCTCCGAGCGCGAACTTACTTGAAGACATTTCCCACCGACCGACTCCAGCACCTTCGTGAACTGATCGATCGGATCTTCAAACGTCAGCCACTCTTGATCCAGTGTCGGGAGTGGAGTTGCTTCTTGTTGACTTTTTCGAATCGCCTTCAGCATGGTGTCTCGACTGCTCATCTCACTCCCCCTTTCCTGAAGTCTTATTTCGACGTGCGTACGCCTGCTGAAAACTTTCTTTGGGAAACTCGGGAAGTTCCCGCTTCCGTCCCCAAACATTGAGCGGGTTGTAAAGCATGAACCTCGGCATCCACGGCACGACGTTTCGCGCGACTCGCCCTGCCAGGCGGTAAAGCCACGGCCGCCTGAAAACGGCCGATGCAAACTTCATCGGGACAGTCTTATCGAGTGAGACATATCCTTGCGCAGCAATTTTATGTCGCCATGTCAGAAGCTGCGAATGCAGATCGATCTTCACCGGACACACGTCGGAACACGATCCGCACAGGCTGCAGGCGTAGGGCAAAGTCGAATGTTCTTCTGCGTCGCGCGACGGAGCGAGGATCGAGCCGATTGGTCCCGGAACGGTCGTGCCGTAACTGTGGCCCCCGCTTCGGCGATAAACCGGGCAGGTGTTCATGCACGCTCCGCAGCGGATGCAGTTAAGTGAGCGGTGAAACTCTTCGCTTGCCAGGAGTTTGGAACGGCCATTGTCCAAAAGGATGATGTGCATTTCTCCGTCCGGTCTGGGACCGTGAAAATGCGAGCTGTACGTCGTAATCGGTTGTCCTGTCGCCGAGCGAGCTAGAAGCCGCAGAAAGACGCCAAGGTGCTCTGCCTTCGGGATGAGTTTTTCAACACCCATGCTGGCGATATGGAGCTTCGGCAAAGAAACGCCCAGGTCCGCGTTGCCTTCGTTGGTACAAACAACGATGCCGCCGGTTTCAGCAATGCCAAAGTTCACGCCGGTCAGCCCGGCATCGGCTTCCATGAACTTCTGCCTTAAAGCCGTGCGAGCGGCTTCTGCGAGATACGGCGGATCGCTGGCTCCTTCTTTAGTGCCAAGGACTCGGTGAAAGAGCTCGCCGACTTCTTCCTTCTTGATATGGATCGCTGGCATGACGATGTGACTGGGGGCTTCCTTCCGAAGCTGCACTAGCCATTCACCAAGGTCAGTATCTGTGACTTCAATTCCGCGTTCTTCGAGGTACGGGTTGAGGTGGCATTCCTCGGTCAGCATCGACTTGCTTTTGACCAGCTTCTTGACGTTGTGATCACTCAACAGTCGATGCACGATTTCGTTGTGCTCGGCCGCATCCTTTGCCCAATGGACGGTCACGCCGAGCTTCGTCGCGTTTTCTTCGAACTGCTCCAACAGGTCTGCCAGATGCGTCATCGTGTGAGCTTTGATGGCCGACGCCGTCTCGCGCAGAAGTTCCCACTCAGGAACGCTGTGAACCATCCGGTCACGTTTTGAACGAACAAACCAGAGTGCTTTGTCGTGCCAGTGAGAGCGTTCATCGTTCGCGACAAACTTCGCTGCTGCGGTCGCGTGTTTCATTTCAGATCAATCCAGAGATGCGAGATTCCTGCGGGCTTCATCGACATAATCGGCCTCGCAAGAGAGGTTTGGGCAGCACAAAGTCCTGCGACCACCGGTGGAAGCGCACACTTTGGTCGACCGATGCCAACGCGTCAATTCTTGAACGATCACGAATCGGCACAGAAGGAACAAACGGCAGGAATTCGGCACAAACCGTTAAGCTGCCGACGCATCTACGGTTTCGAATAACGACTTGAGCAAGTCGAGCAAGCCGCTTCGCGGACATGGTTTTGTCAGAAACCTGGTCCGCTCATCGAGTGTCAGCGGCGGGTCCAGATCCGATTCACTGAAGCCACTGACCAGAACTGCTGGAATATCAGGCCGAGTCTCGCGAATCTTCGCAAGACACTCCGGGCCGTTTATTTCGGGAAGCGTCACATCAAGCATTACCAGATCAACGTGCTCACCGGCTGTCGAAAAATGACTAAGCGCGGCCGTCCCGGTTTCGCAGGCGACGACAGAAATCCCCTCGAACTCCAACAGTAGCTTTAAGGAGTCGAGAATCGCTTCGTCATCGTCGACGATCAGAACGGTCTTTCCAGCAAGCTTTGACTGGCCATTCGCCACCGAAACAAACGACATGGCATCGACGACTTCGGGATGCCCGTCGAAAAGTTCTTTGGCATCTGCTTCCACCTCTAACTCCGGATGAGTCTCCGTCCAGAAGTGAGCCGTGCGAACAAACGCAAGAAACCAGACCAGACGATCATATAGGGCAGCTCCAAAAAGCCGCCGCAATTCGCTTTCGGATTCCGCTGCTCCTTCTGTCCGAAGAAAGACTGCAGCGAGGCAGGGAAAAAGCGCGTCCTCAGCTTCCTGTTCCCACTGATCGAACGGTGCCGACACTTCGGTGAGAATGCCAAGGCTGCGTGTTACTTCGGTGTAACTCGGCAGCCGGCCTTCCAGCGTGTTAACGACATCTTCAGGAGACATCGCCGGACAACCCGAGTCACCGGAAACGTTTCCCGCCCCGAGCAGAAAAGCAGCATGACGAGTCACGCAGTAAGGGGCTTTGCAGAATCGCGACAGGTAAGCGAACAGCCGCTCTTTAAACAGCGACGGAAACGGAGCATCGAGATACCCGAAACATGCGGCGGCCCAAAGCTGCTGAGAAACCGCGAGATCGTCCGGGAGAAGAAAGAACGACGGACACACACCCATCCGCGCTTCAATCTCAGTCTTTAATCCATCATTCGTCTGTGCTGAATCTGGCATTTCCGTAGTCGTTTCCGGGCCCGAAAGAAGCGATCATCGAACGATTTTATCAAAAATAACTGCTGTCCACGAATCTGTTTGCCGGATGAGCAATCCTGCCAACTGACTTGCTCGCCAGGACGTCGCAATAAACGTTTAGCATTTACCGGAGTTGTCAGGGCATTGCCGAAATCAATGGCTCGCTAAAATAACGCCCGGGCAAGTCTACAGTTTCTCAGAGAATTCAGACATGAACGAATTCCACAATTGACGGGCCCCCGACACGCCCTGCTACCGCAGGATTGCCCGAAACCGGACTGCAGATCTTCCAGCATCTTCACTATTGTGGGCATCGTGAGAGTGTGACACCAGATTCAGCCTCATGGCCAATTCACAAGAAAACTGGCAGAAAACGAGATGAATGTCGGTGTGCACTTCGATCGTCTATTGGATTGATTCAGCAGGGCCGAGTCTGCGAAGAGCGTCAATGCCGAGGGGAACTTACAGATGTTGCTAAATACGGACTGTGCGGAAGCTGAAGCCGTAGACGGTGGAATCGTCGTTCGTCTTAATAGTCTGACGGACCATCACAAATTCGTCGCGCTGCTGCTTGAACTCGACATCTTCGTGCGCGAGGCACAGCCACCTCGGGTCGTCATTGACCTTTCCGGCTCCGGATTTGCCCAGTCACGAACACTTGGCGAAATCGCCCGTCTGGCCAATACATCAGCGCGGGCCAAAACCAAGCTTATGCTCTGCAGTACGAACCCCATCGTGCAGAAGGTTATGACGGCGACCTCGCTCGACAAGCTCGTCACTGTTTGCGAATCCGTCGACGAAGCAAAAGACATCTGGGAGAACCCAGGCGTCGGCCTTGCGGCTGATGGCGAAGCTGCCGACGAGGGCGACGAAGGAGTCGCTGTCGATCCAACAAAAGCAAGCGGTCCGATGCCGGGCCGTTACGGTCTGCCGCGCAACTTCTTTAAGTTCATCGCTGATCGAGAACGGCAGCTCGAAGTGGAATCGTTTCCCTGGGGAAACATGAACTGGCTGGCCGGACCGCCGATTACTCCGTCAGCCTTGCTGCACGTTGCAAGGGTCCAGATCAAACCAAACTGCGTCTGGTCTTTTCATCAGCATCCGGACATGGAAGAAGTCATCATCGTGACGAGCGGTAAGGTCGAGCAGTGGATCGACCAGAAAAGCCAGGTTCTACACGCTGGCGAGTCCGCAACCATTCCGCAGAACATCGTCCACGCGACATTCAACAACGAAATGCAGCCGGCCGACGTGATCATGATTCACTGCCCGGCGCGCAGTGAAGAATCATCGACCGTCAGCGTGGTCGCCGACGAACCCTGGAAGACAATCCTGCGGCGACGCGACTACCCAAACCTCGACCTTGTCTGGCAAGGCAAGAACCTCTTCGCGCGAGTCACCAATCACAAAATTCTCGACTCAACCAGCACCGATGCTTTCCGGTCGTCAATGCTCAGCCTGGAGGCCGACGGCCAGCCGGAAAAGTTCATCATCGATTTCCAGGAAGCGTGGATCCTCTCCAACACGGTGCTCGGCGTGCTGGGAGAACTACAGCACCGCATGAGCGACGGCCGCCGAGAACTCTGCGTCTGCGGCCTCTCCGACGAAGCTCTGAAGAATTTCAAGAAGACGAGGCTTTCAGAATTCGTCGTGATGTATGAAACCGTCAAAGAGGCTCTCGACGACCTCAACAAGCCGAAAGAGTCGACTGAATAAGTCCGGCCTCCGCCCGCTGCTTCACGCGATGCGCAGCTTGCGTTGCCGCTGCCGATCAAACGCGCCACTGCGCGGTTGCTCCTCTCACTGTGTGGGTCCCGGCTGCGCGCTCGAAGAATCTCTGACGAATTCCGGGATTTCGTCTTGCCAGAACGAAAGCAACGCATTAGCGTGATGTTCATACGAACTCACGCATTTGCGTCACTGTTTAAGAATACAGAGAAATACGCAGCACCCCTCAAATGGAGCGAGCCATGCAGCACAGGAACAGAAACGGACTCAGCGCGTTGGACGTCACTGTGACGATCGTAATTCTCCTGGTACTCGCCGCGCTACTCCTACCGGCCGTACAAACCAGCCGCTGCGGTGGAGCCAGCCGCAGATCTCAATGCAAAAACAACCTGAAGCAGATCGGGTTGTCACTGATGAATTACCACGATGTTCACCAAACATTCCCTCCTGGCTGGATCGTCTCTGAGGAAAAGGGGCAATCGTCCGGCTTCGGCTGGGGATATCAGCTTCTGCCTTACTTCGATCAGAAGCCGTTGTTCGAAAAGTTCAACGCGAAGAACAAACTCTCTGACAAGACAAGCGGCAATGCCAAACTGGCCGCGACGATTCTCACGGCAATGCGTTGCCAATCTGACGATGGCCCCGATCAAGCAGAATCCCGCTGGATGTCGTCGCTCGGAACGACCAACTACGTCGGCAATTTTGGCATCGGCTTACCGACGTCCTACTCACGACTCGCAGATTCACAGACAACGTTCGCCGACCCTCGCGCTGTTCAGGGAATCCTCGGCGGCAACACAAAGGTGCGTATCCGAGACGTCAAAGATGGGATGTCGAATGTCATCCTTGTGGGGGAACGCCGGTTGTCGAAGACCGCAGTCGAATGGGCCGATGGCAGAATCGAGGGAAAGTTCAACAGCTATTGGGCAGGTCTCCCGAATGTTGAGACGGTCAGCCCGCTGGCGATCGTTGCCACAAGCACTGGCGAAAATTTCGAACGCGCTCTCGAGATTCAGGATGAGCGGGGTGACATACCGCTTGTTGGAAACGTGGACGCTGTCGCAACGGCCGAAGGGCGGAAACGGCTGCCATATTTTGGAATCAACTGCGACATTCACGGGCAGCCACTTCAGTCGTCCGACGGCGTTGGAGTCGTCACCGCTGGCTTCAGCAGTTGGCACACTGGCGGTGCTCAGGTCGTACTCGGCGACGGTACAGTTCGATTTCTCTCAGAAAACATTGATCCTTTCATTCTCACAAACCTAATGCGAAGGGCCGATGGAAAAACACTCGGTGAATTCTGAATCGTTAGACCAACCACCACGCTTGCGTTAACTGACAACTGACTTCCGAACGGAGCAGATCATGGACAGCCGAAGTCAAAACCGGAGCGGCCTCACGATCCTCGACGTCGTCGTCACAATCGTGATTCTAGTAACCTTGGTCGCAATGCTCCTTCCGAGCGTCAGCACTCCGCGGGACGCGGCTCGCCGGAGCCAATGCAAGAACAACCTCAAGCAGATTGGCCTGTCCCTGATGAACTACCACGATGTTCACAGAACATTGCCGCCCGGCTGGATTGCCTCAGAGACAAAGGGGCAATCGTCGGGCTTCGGCTGGCAGTTCCAGATGCTGCCGTTCTTTGATCAGGCACCTCTCTACAAGAGATTCAACTCAAAGCTGAAACTCGCCGATCAGACTCGCGATAACTTCCACCGTGCATCAACAATTCTAACCGCCTCCCGCTGCCCGTCTGACAAAGGAGACGACCAGGCAACATCCCGCTGGATTCCCGAGCCTGGCACGACGAATTACCTCGGAAATTTCGGAGTCGGGATTCCGGCAGCCTGGTCCGTGCTGAACGGTTCGGGGGGAACGTTGGTTGATTCACAACATTGTCAGGGAATCCTCGGCCCGAATTCGAGAATCAGAATCAGAGACGTAAAGGATGGGATGTCGAATATTGTGCTTGTTGGTGAACGGCGGATGTCTGAGAACGCGGGTGAGTGGCCAATTGGAAGAGTCGAAGGAAACTTCAACAACTACTGGGCGGGGATTCCAAATGCCGATGCAGTCAGCCCGCTGGTCGTCCTCGCGACTTCGACTGGTGGCTTGATTGAGCGTACGCCTCAAGAAATTGAATCAAACACCGGTGAACTTCCCATCAAAGGCAACATTCCAGACATTCGAAATCCAGAACGTCAGAAATCGCTCCCGTACTTCGGGATCAACCGAGACACTCGAGGCGAACTGCTGGGAGACTCAAAGCTGGTCACGGCGGGTTTCAGCAGTTGGCACACGGGCGGTTGTCAGATGGTCCTCGGAGATGGAACGGTGAGGTTCATTTCAGAAAACATCGACGCGACCGTTTACACAAACCTGATGCGTCGTTCTGACGGCGCAACACTCGGCGAGTTCTGAGACCAGTTCACGGGTAGATTTATGCGGCGGCTGCCATTCGAAGGATTCCGGCCTGGTTGATCATCCTCTTCATTGCTGATTCTTCGCCGGAATCCTTCACCCGTTTGCCGACTTAAACTTTGTCGCGTTCCCAGGGACTGTCGCCGGCGATGTGCTGGTTGGTGCCAGGCGAGCCCGCAAGCAGAGTTCGCACATCGTCGCGAGCGACCGACATCATCGTTTCGAACATTGCCGCACCGTCGAGTGTTTCGTAGTTGCGGATCTTTCCGACGATTCCGTTAGCTCCGGTTTCGTCGACGTAGCTGATGAACCGGCGAAGATCCGGAGTCAACTCGACGGCTTTCTCAAGAGTCATCTGACCGGCTTCGATGTCGGCGATCCTCGACGGAAACCACCGATCGTCGATCAGGGCTGAATTGGCATGTTCAACCAGCACGGTCTCGACGCCGCCAGCGTGCTGGTCGCCGCGTTCGGAAGCAAACTCAATCAGTGGTTCGTGGAGCCAACGGAACGCCCATCGGTCGACTCGGCTTTGTTCCAATCCGGCGATGATCGCCTTGCGATGCACGATCGATCCGTGAACGTCGACAACGTACATCGTCTCGGGACGCTGCCAGTCCAGGACGGCGTTTGCGAATCCAGTCACATAACAAGTCAACAGTTCGGGTGTCAGATCAACGCTCATCCCAAACGGCAGTCCCCAGGTAAGATGTCCGTACTCGACGGGCTGCCCGGCGACGAAACCGCCGATTTCATTTTCAAGCTGAAGGAGCACGGAGTAGCTCTGAACGGTATCGGTCGAAAGCGGCAGGTGCGGGCCGTGCTCTTCCACAGCGGTGTCAACACTGAACGCCAGGACTTTCGGTGGGGAAACTTTCGGCAACGGTTGCGGCTCGTGCATTTCGACGCGCAGTCGATCCGAATGTTCCGCGGCATCTGACGCGAGCGTGTAACGCGGAAAGCACTCTCGAATCCTGGCGATCATCGCATCTCGCAACTCGTCGTTCATCGCCTCATGAAACAACGGAGGCAGTAGCAACTCGTCGTCGGCGATGTTGGCAGCCAGTTCGGTGTACGACGTCCCCAACGAACAGACTGGCAGAACAAACCGAGTGCTGGCCAGTCGCTCACCAAGTTCAAACAGCGTGTACGCCGTCACCCAGCGGCCTGAGTTGACCTGCTGCGGCAGATAGTCTGGAATCTTCATTGTTGACTGCTCCATCGATGCTTGAACGAGTTTTCCGAAACTTGAGGTTTGATACACTCTTCGTCGACCAGTCGAAACGTTCGCGAAATATCCTTGCGAAAACAAATCGCAACGGAAGGACTCTTAGACCATGAGACTTCGATCGTTCGTTACTCTCACATTTGTACTCAGCAGCTTCACATCCACGACTCAGGCTGCCGACGACGTGGACTTCAACCGCGATGTCCGGCCGATTCTGTCGGACCTGTGCTTCACCTGCCACGGCCCGGATGCAAATACTCGTGAAGCCGACCTGCGGCTCGATCAGGAATCCGCCGTCTTCGCAAAACGTGACACGCCATTGATCGTGCGTGGCAAGCCGCTGGACAGCGAACTCATCCGACGAATCCTGTCCAAAAACGACGACGAACGGATGCCGCCACCGGATTCGAAGAAGCAGCCATCTCCCGCACAGAAAGCGACTCTCCAACGTTGGATTGAGCAAGGCGCGAGATGGGCAACACATTGGGCATACGTCCCGCCAGCGAAAGTCGCTCCACCGAAAATTAAACACGAAGCTGCCGTGCTGAACGATGTTGACCGATTCATTCTGCGCCGCATCGAAGCTGCGGGACTGACTCCATCGAAACAGGCTGACGAATCGACACTCGTGCGGCGGCTGTTCCTCGATCTGATCGGCCTGCCGCCGAAACCCGAAGACGTCGACACCTACATCGCCAGCAAGGACCCGCAGAAATACGAAAAGCTGGTCGATCGTCTGCTTGCATCAGATCACTTTGGGGAAAAACTCGCCATCTACTGGCTGGACGTCGTCCGCTACGCAGACAGCAACGGCTACCACTCAGACGGGGCCAGGCAATCTGCTCCGTACCGAGACTACGTGATCAACGCGTTCAACTCGAACAAGCCGTACCATCAATTTGTCGTTGAACAACTTGCCGGTGACCTGCTGCCTGAAAGCGGCATCGAGCAACAGGTTGCTTCGGGCTTCAACATGCTGCTGCAAACGACCAGCGAAGGCGGAGCTCAAGCAAAGGAATACCTCGCCAAGTACATGGCTGACCGAGTCCGCAATACCTCGCAGATTTTTCTCGGTTCGACGATGGGCTGTTGCGAATGCCACGACCACAAGTACGACCCCTTCACGATGAAGGACTTTTACAGCTTTGGAGCGTTCTTTGCTGACGTCAGCGAAATCGCCGTCGGCAACCCTCGGACATATCCGGTGATGGACGAATCGGCGAAGCAGACACTCGCCGACTTCGATAAAAAGATCGCAGCCGCAAACACCGAGCTGAACAAGTCGACGCCCGAACTTGCCGGCGCGCAATCGAAGTGGGAAACCGCCACGCTGGCTGACCTGGAAACATCCGCCACTTTCTCGATCTGGCAAATGATTGGACCGTTCAAAGCTGCGAGTTTTGACGAAGCCTTCTCAAAAGATTTCGGACCGGAAGCCAAGGTCGATCTCAAGCAATCCATCGGTAAAGCAAAGTGGAAGAAGCAGGACAAACTCGTCGACGGAACGGCGTTTCCACTCTCGGGCGCAAACTCATCCTGGTACTTTCACCGGACGGCGACTGTACCGGCGGATATCGAAACGGAATTGTCGCTCGGTAGCGACGATGCGATCGCTGTCTGGGTGAATGGCAAACAAGTTCACGCCAACAAAGTACAACGTGGCGTGGCTCCGGGGCAGGACAAAGTGAAAGTCCAACTGACCAAAGGCGACAACGCAATTCTGATCAAGGTGGTTAACGCTGGCGGGGTGGGAGGATTCTACTTCAACGCGAAAGCTATCGGCGTTCCGGCTAACGTCGTTGCCGCTCTTCGTGTCGCTGCCGATTCTCGCGATGACAAACAGAAGAACGAAATCACCAGTTACTTTCGAACGGTCGCTTCAGATCTGAAACCCGTCCGGGACGAACTCGCTCGACTCGGCAACGAGAAAGCAGCATTCGAAAAATCCATTCCTCGAACACTCATGACTAAGGTAAAAGCTCCACGACCGATTCGTCTTCTACCTCGTGGCAACTGGCTCGACGAAACCGGCCCCGTCATGACCTCGGCCATCCCTGAGTTTCTTGGGGACATCCCGAAAGACGAACGAGCCAACCGGCTCGACCTGGCAAAGTGGATTGTCGCGCGAAACAACCCGTTGACGGCTCGGACGTTCGTGAACCGGTTGTGGAAACTGTACTTCGGCAGCGGCCTGGCAACCCCGCTGGACGACCTCGGCCGACAAGGCACACTGCCAACTCATCCGGAATTACTCGACTGGCTGGCCGTCGAATTCATGGACAACAACTGGAACGTCAAACAAATGGTTCGCCGACTCGTAACGTCCGGAACGTACCGACAATCGTCCGCTGCAAACAACGACCTTCGAAAGCTCGACCCGTACAACCAACTCTACGCTCGGCAATCTCGTTTCCGAATTGAGGCCGAACTCGTTCGCGACAACGCACTCGCCATTAGCGGACTACTCGTTTCAAAGATTGGCGGCAGAAGCACCTATCCATACCAGCCGGCCGGCTACTGGCGACACATGAATTTCCCACGGCGAACATGGCCAGGCGATAAGGGAGAAGCGAACTATCGTCGAGGTCTCTACACATGGTGGCAGAGAATGTTCCTTCACCCGAGCATGGTCGCCTTTGACGCTCCCAGCCGAGAAGAATGCACCGTCGAGCGTCCTCGTTCCAACATCCCGCAGCAAGCCCTCGTCCTGTTGAACGATCCAACCTATGTCGAGGCGGCTCGAGTATTCGGAGCACGAATTCTTCATGAAGGTGGCAGCTCAACCAGGGACCGAATCCAGTGGGCATTCCGCGTCGCCTTATCGCGAAACGCGACTGACCGAGAGATCGCTGTTCTCTCAACCGTCTTCGAGAACGACCTCATGCGATTCACCGTTGATGGCGAAGCGGCAAAACAGTTCCTCAGCGTCGGCGAGTCATCGTCACCGGCTGAAGGTAACCTCGCAGAAGCCGCCGCCTGGTCATCGGTCGCACGAGTCATTCTGAACCTGCACGAAACGATTACACGATCGTAGTACGGCGTTCAGGGTGCGTCCTGGTTGCCCCCAGGGTGAGTCTTGACGCCCCCCGGCCCCATAAAGCCCGCAACGCTGTGGAATGTGCCCGTCGAGGCGTACGCTGAGAAATCTACGCACTCTCCTGCGGACAACTTTCGCTACTCACAGTCGCGTCAGCGCATTCGAATTGTGGCGTTTTTCTGAAATCCCGAAAAATATTCAGACAAGCCTGAGTGATTTCAAACTCTTAAGCGACAACTGATCTCGGATGGACGATCAATGCGATCGCCCCCTGCTGTCTGACAACTGCTTCACACATTCAGACCACGCGGCCACCAGTTTCGCTAAAGGGTACCGCCATGCTCCGACGACTTCTTGCGCTTTGTGCTGCGCTGACATTGACTTTGGCATCTCCCACATTCAGCGATGACACTGCTGGCGAGACGGTTGCATTCGATGAGGCTGCTGACACCGCTGCAGGAAATGTGCTCGAAATCGCAAGGCCTCCGATCGACACATCCGTGATCAACGGAATTCCGATCGACTGCGGCAGTGTTGTGCTACGCGGCCAACTGATGCCGCCACCGTACGTCATCGCACGAAACGACGGCAAGATTCTCGTCAACAGCGAGATCGTCGCCGTCGCGACTGGCAACAACGCTAATCACCTGGCAGCTCGAATCGAGCGTGAATTATTCAACGGCAACTGGGTGATGGTCTTTGATGCCGATGTCATCGCCTTTGCTGATCCCGAAGAAGGCATGTCTCTGGTCGGAGAGCTGGCTCGGGCCAACTCGATTGCTGAAAGCGTCAAACGAATAATGCGTGTTGAACTTCCGGGAGCAGAGACTGTCACCTCTGCCGAATGGCAAACCGCGTTGCTGAATTTTCAACCCGACGAGGCCATCGTTCAGCAATACTCTGAGTATGAAAACGAAATGGAGCCGACGGATGGGCTCTTGGAAGATTCTGAAGAAAGTCTAAAAGTTCACGATTCAACCAGCACCATGTATGGCTTATCAGTCGTGGGCATGCTCTTGATCGCTCTGTCAGCCGGCACGCTGCTTGGCCATCCACCGAAGAACTCAATGAGCTGGTCAAGAATCGTCAGATCACCTCGCACGTTAACGGCCATGCAACGGTGCTTGATCCTCATCGCGGCGTACAGTCTGTTTGATCTGGCAGCGACCCTGCTTGCCGTAAAGACCGGCCACGTTGAAGAGCTGAATCCTTTCGGCGTCGGATTGCTCCTTGCTCCGGCTGCACTTGCCACCTTCAAAATCGCATCAACATGCGTGGGAGCCGGCCTGCTTTGGAAACTCAAAAACTACCATGGAGCTCAAGTTGCGTCGTGGTGGCTCTGCATGGTCATGACTCTGGTGACCGTTCGCTGGGTCACTGTCCAGTCACTCTTCTTCGTGTAAGACCGCATCGAAAACGGTGTACTTGGCTCATTGAATGTTGAGTGTGACTTCAGTTTCCGAGATGAGAATTCGATCGTTCAACTGACCGGTGGCTCGAAAACGGAGCGTTACAGGGCTGTTGGAAATTGACGATGCAACTTCCAAAGGAATCGATGTCTCAGCCTTGCCCGCGTCGAAAGTGCCAAACCCAACTTCGACGTACGAGTCGGGCATGTCATTAAGCAGCTCGACATTCATCGGACCGTCGAAGTTGGATGTTCTTTGAAGTCGCAGTCGGCAGGAGACAGTTTCGCCCGCGGCTGCTGAAATCGTTTCGTCGACCGACCGCAGTTTCACAACCGGCGGCATTGATCGCAGCATGTTTCGTTTTTCGGCGAGCACCAGTACCGCCTGCTCTCTGCCGTGTGAGTCCGTGAAGCTTGCCCACGCCTGTGAATACAACTGAGTCTGTGACTGCACGTTGATCGCCATCGTCTCGGGCAGATGAATCGGCAGAATGGTGGTTGTCTCGCCCGGTTTAATTGAGGCGTCGAATATTTCGACACCGTCCATGTCACGATTCTGACGGTCTCCCTGCTGGATTCGGATCAGCCCGTCGAACCCGTTCAGACGCTCGGCCTGCATCGGGTAAGGGAATACCGAACCGCGATGCGCGTACAGGTAGGCCTCTTCGCAGAACAATCGAAACAACGGTTTGTGCTGGACGGAAAGATGTAGCGTCTGAGTCACCGGAGAACCGACGGCGACGCCCTCGCTGTCGACACCCAGGTGTCGAAACTCCGCGACGCGTTCGATCGACGTCTCACCGGACTTTGCCTTGCCGACAACTCGTACTGCGAAACTTGTAGACGGCACGTCCTCGGTCGCGGTGACTTTGATCTTTGCAGACGACTTACCCTTGGGCATTTCTGCTGCTTCGACCGTGACGCCAGCGGGCAGGCCTTCGAACGCCAGCTCGATCTGCTCGTTCAATCCGCCGTGACGTCGCGCTTTGATTTCGATCGTTGACGATTTGCCTTGAGTAACGATCAGCGAATCCGTTGAAGCTTCCAGCGAGAAGTCAGCCTCGTCCGGCGCGATGAGCAATCGCCAGCCGAACTCGCTTCCACCTCGTGCTCCATGCCGCAGATCCTGCAGCTTGACGAGAACGTCACCATCTTTTTTCGCCGACCAGACGATTCTGGCGACGCCGTCGTCCGCCGAAACTGCCCCAGCTTGTTTCAACGACTTTCCATCCGCCGCGACGACGGAGACCACCGGCAAAGCTGGCGTCCCGGGCGGCCAGGCTGACGCTTCGATTCTCAGACGTTCGCCTTTTTTCGCCGTGAATCGGAAGAAGTCTCGATCGGTCGCCGACTCGAATTGGCCGTACAGAACGCTCGGAACAACGATCGTTTGAGACTTACTGTCTTCGTCATTCGGCTCTTGCTCGACGCTGGGTGGATGCTCATCAATGCTGAGAGTCAACGGCCAGACCATCGGTTCGAAAACTGTCCATTGATTCGCTGAGGCTGCCCGCTGTGGAAGAACCAGTCCGAGTGCCTCAGTCAGATCTACACGATCTCCGGCTAAGTGCAGAACTTGCAGATCGTTCGCGGCGAGCGTCGCTCGCGAGACTCCGCCTGGCAGCGTCATTCGAGGAAACGGTTCTGGCCGAATGTTGATTCGATAAACGTGAGCGGGATCGCCTCCGAACGTCACGTTTGAAATGCGCAGGACGAACTCCGCAGTCGACTTCGACCAGAAGACGAGCACCGGATCAGTGCCGACGTGAGCGAGTTCCGCATCGACCTTTCGCCCGCCCGAATCAAGTAGCTCAACGACCGGGTCGAGTCGCGATCCGAGGCGGCCAGCGATGACCTCGCATGAGATGACCTGTCCGGCTTCAGCGGTAAATCGGAAGCAGTCGACGTCACGTTCGCCATAAATCTGCCCGTTGATGGTTACCGGCAGTTTGATTGGCTCAGCATTCTCGATCGTCGAGTTTGACTCGGATTCAACGAACTCGGGCAGGTCACCAATCAAGAATGGTCGCGACGCCGTGCCGCCCTGTGCGCAGTTCACTCGCCAGTACGCAGGCCCGAGTTGTGCATCCGCATCGATCGTCAATTCTGACGCCCACTCGCGCGGGTAAGTAATCGGCGTGATCGTCGGCTCTCGCTTCGGCGATGGTTCGCTGTTGGCGATGACCTGTTCGGTCAGTTTCCCCCCCTTCGAGATTCCCTTTCCAGTAACCACGAAGTCGGTGCCCGGAGGAATGCACTCAGCGCCGACTCGAACTTTCACCGTCGTGCCCCGCTGCGCGCCCGCAGGAAAGATGTGCGAACTCGATGGCGAGTACCCCGGCTTCGGCTGCGCGAAAACACTGCCGCCGCTAAGCAACGAGAAAGCGAAAGCGAGGCCGGCAACCTGACGAAGAATCTTCACTGGGCTCTCCCGATTACTAACCGTCATCTGGAGTCGAAAAGTTTCAACCACGAAATACACGAAAAAGAAAGCAATTAAGTTCTTGCTCTGCCACACGAGCAAGCGATTTTTGATCTCACGCAAAGGCGCCAAGACGCAAAGGTCAGGATCGAAAACTTTGCGTCTTGGCGCCTTTGCGTGAGTACTAGGCTCTATCCCTTAATTGCGGGCATGGCACTTGTGAGCCGTGACGCGTAAGCGGCCGGGCCCGGAAATCGTGGCCCGAGGCCTTACGGCCAGCGGCTCACTTTCTATTGACGGGCAATTAAGGGATAGAGCCTAGTTTATTTTCTTGTATTTAGTGTCTTTCGTGGTTGTAAAAAATGAGCATTGACGACTAGCTGAACAACTCGTAAACCGGGCGTCCACCATCGGCCAGAGGCACGGGACGTCCCAGCGAAGTGTGCAGGACCTGTTCGTGATCGATTCCCAGGGCGTACAGAATCGTGGCGGCCATATCGGGAGCGGTGATGGGACGGTCGGCGACCTCACCAGCGATCTTGTCTGTGGCGCCGATGACCTGCCCGCCTTGAATACCCGCACCGGCCATGACGATCGAGAATGCGTTCGGCCAATGATCTCGTCCGAGCAGATCGTTGATGCGTGGCGTGCGACCGAATTCTGTGCTGATCACGACCAGAGTTTTCTCCAGCATGCCTCGATCGGAGAGATCATTAAGCAGCGCCGGCACGGCCTGATCGAATGACGGACAAAGCAGCTCGCGCAGGCTGTAGGTGTTTTTGCGGTGCGTGTCCCAATGACCGTTTTCGACGGTGACGAAACGGCTTCCGGCTTCGACCATTCGCCGAGCCAGCAGACAACATTGCCCGATGCTCGACATACCGTACTTCTCGCGAGTCGCTTCCGGTTCGCGCGTGATGTCGAACGCTTCTCGCGCCTTCTGCGACGTCATCAGACTCGCAGCCTTCTGGTAGAATTGATCAAGAGCCTGAACCTGTCGACCGGCACGCTCGGCTCCGGCTTCAAACTGGTTGAACGCTCGCAGAGCATCCTGACGTCGGCGGCTTCGATCGTCCGTGACGGATGTAGGCAGCGTGATGTCGCGAACCGCAAACTCGGGCGCGGCAGGGTCGGCTTCGATGGTGAACGGTCCGTAACTCGGCCCCAGAAACGACGGACCGCCGCTGTTCAGAAAATTCGGCAATGAAATGTACGGCGGCAATGCTCCTGGTTTTCCGAGCTTCGCAACCATCGAGCCGACGCAGGGGTGATCGTTGTTGTTCTTGTTGTTCCCGTTGAAGTCGCCAACGCCCGGCTTCCTGCCGGTCATCATGGTGTGAAAGCCGCGGCCGTGATCGGAGTCTGAATGAGTCAGACTTCTCAGGATCGCGAACTTGTCGGCGACCGTCGCCGTTTGAGGAATGACGTCGCCCAGTTGGATGCCCGGGACAGAAGTGCTGATCGGATCGAAGTCTCCGCGAATTCCCTGCGGCGCGTTCGGCTTCAGATCCCACATGTCCTGATGCGGCATTCCTCCGACGATAAAGAGGAAGATGCAGTTGATGTCGTCGCGAGAGCCGGCATCCTTTGCGGGCGCGACTTGCTGAAGGTGCAGAATCTCGGCCATGCTCAGTCCGGCGATCGAGCCCAGTTTGAGCAACTCGCGTCGGGTTGGTTTGTTGCCATGTCGATTCATGCTGGCCTCACCGGACAAACAGAAAGTCATAGGAATTAAGCATCGCCCACATGAGATCCTCGGCGGCCTGCCGTCGATCACTCTGGGAGAATATTTTTGCGGCCGCAGCCCGCTCGCGAGCATTCGGCGGACGCCCCCAGGCAGCCAGGGCAAAGTCATCGAGAATCTCGTCGGACGACTTGGTACTCGCTGTGAGTTTCGAAATCCGACCGCGTGATGACGACAGCTTCGCCGCGATTTCTGGAGCGTTCATCAGGTGCAACGCCTGCGACATTGTCGGCGCTCCGGATTTGCCACATTCGCAAGGCGACTGTCGCGATGATCGCCCGAACGTATCCAGAAAGTAGGACGGAAAGCGGTTATCCCAGACCTGAATCGCGCGAGTGCCGGCCGGCATGCCTGGGAAGTCTTCGGGCGAGTTGGTCACATCGCAAATTGCGTCAAGCAGCACTTCGGCGGGAAGTCGTTCTTCCAGGTAGTGTGAAAAATTCTGTTCGTCACGCTGATTGGAAACGTTCGACCGACTGGCAAGCTGGTACGTCTCCGAATTCAGAATCAGCCGCATGACGGCCTTCAGATTGAATCCGCTGTCAAGAACCTGGTGAGTTAAGTAGTCGAGCAACGGTTCGTTGGAAGCCGGATTGGTTGAACGCAGGTCGTCAACCGGTTCGACCAGTCCTCGTCCCAGAAACTGCTTCCAGAGTCGGTTTGCCACGAGCCTCGCGAACATCGGATTTTCCGGAGCGGTCATCCAGTCAGCCAGTTGGACTCTGGGGTCCGCAGCGGTCGTGTCAATCGGCGCTCCACCGGGTGGACGTGTCACGACAACGTTGTCGGTCTGCGGCATTTTTGTCGGTCGGTATCCCGCATGAAAAACCAGGTCGCGAGTCGGCGACAGCTTCTTCCGTTGCAGTCCGTTGAAGAAACCGGACATCCCGTAGAAATCGTCCTGGCCCCATTTTTCGAACGGATGATGATGACACTGAGCGCAGTCCATGCGAACGCCCAGGAACGCCTGACTAACACCCCGAGTCAGCTCGTCCGGAGTCCGCATCGCTCGGTAGAAGTTGACCGGTCCGTACTTTCCAGACACCCCCGTGGCCGTCAGCAATTCGCGAACCCACTGGTCGTAGGGCACGTCGTCGGCGATTTGCTTTCTCAGCCACTGATGGAATTCATAAGCGCCCCGTTCACCGAGCAGTTTTCGATCAACCAGCAGAATGTCCGCCCACTTCAGCGTCTGAAAATCGGCAAACTCTTCGCCATCAAGCAACGCATCGATCGTCCGGCTTCGTTTGTCCGGCGAGTCGTCGGCCAGAAACGCGGTCACCTCGTCAGGAGTGGGCAGCCGCCCCTGAACTCGCAGGCTGGTACGACGCAGAAAGGTGGCATCGTCGGACAGTTCGGACGGAAGAATGCCGAGCCGCCGCAACTCCCGCCAAACCATCCGGTCAATCGAGTTGTCGGGCGATGCGGGGAACGTTCCAGCCGGCACTTCCTGCGGGACAAGCATCCGAGCGGCCGCGACCTGTCCCATATAGTTGACGGTGATGGCGGCCGGGCCGGGCACGGTTCCCGTGTGAACGAGGCCGCCCGGTTCAACGTCCGCAACGACCGGCGAGTTGGTGCTGTAAGACGCGGCGTCAGTGACGTCTCTGGTTGAGCCGTCCGAGTAAACCGCGGTCACCAGCAACTGCTGTTCGGCCGAGCGTCCGAGAACTCGGTCGGCAGGTTCAACACGAACCGAAGCCACGGTTGGAGCCGAATCGTCGCCCCACGGCATCCCCTGCCGAATCCAGTTGCTGAGCAGTTGGTGATCGGGCGAGTCCGGCTGACATCGCCGACCGCCGCCATGAGCCGTTACTCCGATCGCTTTGAGAATCAGCAGACTGTTCTCGGGATCGCCGGTGAAGATTCGTCGTCCGCGCGACTCTCGACTGAGCGACGCAAAATCTGCCTGCGCATCAAATCCAAACACCGACAATTTAAAACCGTTCTGCCCCGAAGCCTTGCCATGACACCCGCCACTGTTGCAACCGAGTTTGGAAAACAGTGGCACGACATCATTCACAAAATGAACCGGATGAATCGACGACGCCCCTTCGACGACGACGGGAACTCGCAGCGTTTCATTTTCGAAGCGGACGATGACTTCCGTATTGCCATTCTGAATTGCTGAAAGCACCGAGCCGCTCAGTCTTGCGTTTTCTTCTGAGGCCAACTGCAGGGCAGCCTCGCGTGTAACATCAATCTCACGCCCGTCTCTGAGGACTGTGACCAGAATCTGCTGCCGCCGACTAGCCGCACTCAATCGAATCGGATTTGGTGAGACACTCAGAACTGGCTTTCTGACAGACGTCTGCGCATTGACGGTCGCGGCGGAAAGCCCAACCAGACAACCGAGCAGAATTATTCGCGCAGAAACCATGCGGTGCCTTCAACAGCAAACGCGTCTGAGTGTTTAATCAACAGCCAACGAGTGTATCAGGTTTTGCTGATGCGACTCAATCTGCCCTTCAGATTACCGCGCCGAACATGTGGGCAGGCCAGTAGATTCAGCACTCGTCGTCCGAGTTGATCGCCCGTATCGATAACGCGTATGCGAAACCGAATCGCGAAACCGACGGGCATGGTGCGAAACCAGACCAGCAAACTTGTGATCTTGCGAGAAGGTTGTGATCTTTGTCGCATAGTCGAATTGGTTTCGAACTGACAGGCTTGATACTCGGTAGCGAGGGTGTGCTGCGATGGCTCAGGAAGACTTCGAGGAAGAGATCCGCCAATTGCTGGATTCAGGCAACAAGATTCAGGCAATCAAAGTTTACCGCGAACATACAGGCGCCGGATTGGCCGAAGCAAAGGACGCCGTCGAAGCCTTCGCTGGGGGCGGTGATCTCGACGGCAGTTCCCAAAGTTCGCGTGCCCCGGTAGACGATCCCGAACTGCTCGAAGAGGTGAAAGAACTGCTCGGTCAGGGAAACACGCTGCCTGCCGTCAAGCTGGTTCGCGAGCGGACTGGACGCAGCCTGAAAGAGTCGAAAGAGATCGTCGATCAAATCGGTGTCGACAGCGGCCTGACGTCGCCATCAGGTTCTGGATGTCTGGGAGCCGTGCTTCTCGCCGCGTCCGTTCCACTGGGCGCAGCCTGGACCATCTTTTCGTAATGGCCAAAAGGCCTGGCTGATCGAAACAGCGTTCTGAACCAGGGATTGAATCAACGATGAAGCGGCTCACGATTCTGTTACTGACGCTGCTCGTCGCGAATGTGTGTCTGGCTAGCGAGCGACCGAACATTCTGTTGATCGTTTCGGAAGACAACGGTCCGGAGCTGGGGTGTTACGGCGATCCGTACGCTCAGACACCGGTGCTGGATCATCTAGCAAAAACAGGCGTTCGATTTGCCAATGCGTTCGTACCGTATCCTGTTTGCAGTCCGTCTCGAGCGTGTTTTCTGACCGGACTATATCCGCATCAGAACGGGCAGCTTGGTCTGGCGACTCATAAGTTTGCGATGTTCGAAGGGACTCGCACGCTTCCGGCGATTCTGCAGAACAACGGCTACCGCACGGGCATGATCGGCAAGTTGCATGTAAATCCGGAGAAAGAATTCCCGTTTAATTATCGCAAGATCACCGGCGCAAATTTCGGTAGCCGCAACATGCGCAACTATGCAGATGCCGCTGCCGAGTTCTTCAAGCAGGATTCCGACGAACCGTTCTTCCTTTCGATCAACTATCCCGATGCCCATTTTCCACTGCATCGCCAGCAGTTCGGATTGCCGGAAGTTCCAATCGAAGCCGACGACGTTCGTCCGTTGCCGTGGGTCGGAGTCAACTCACCTCGGCTGAGGCAATTCACCGCCGACTATTACAACTGCATCCGGCGGCTCGACGACGGAATCGGCATGCTCCTCGAACGGCTGAAAGAAAGTGGACATGCCGAGAACACGCTGATTGTTTATATCGGCGATCATGGTGCTCAGTTCTCGCGAGGCAAGTGCTCGGTTTACGAAGCCGGGCTGCGGATTCCGATGATCGTTCGCTGGCCGGGAAATCAGGTTGCCGGAACAGTGCGCGACGAACTCGCATCGACACTCGATCTCGCCCCGACGTTTTTGACCGCGGCTGGGATTGATGTTCCGAGCGAACTGCCGGGACATGTTCTGCAGCCGCTGCTGACTGGCAAGCCTGCTCCAAATAATTGGCGAAAGCACATCGTCGGCTTCACGACGGGCGCCGCACCTGGCATCTTTTACTTTCAGCAATCGATCAGAGATTCACGGTACAAGCTCATTCTGAATCCGCTGGCCAAATCGCCCAACAACACAAACCTGTTCGCTGAGGCTTATCTCAAGCAATACAACTCGCACTTCGCAGCGGGCTCCACGGCTGAAGAAATTGCGAACACCCCGCAGACCATTCAGGATGCCTATCGCCGCTTCCTAACTCCGCCGCCGTACGAACTGTACGATCTGAAGAACGACCCGCACGAATTCACCAACCTTGCGGACTCGTCATCGCACGCGGATATTAAGGCTCAGCTAATCGTAGCGTTCCGAACGTGGCAGCAAACGACGTCCGATCCGTTTGCCGATGCAGTCAATCTCAAATCATTCACGCGTTCGCAGTTGGACGCGATCAATACGAATTACCGTCGGGACAAGACGTTCCGCTGGCCCTACCTGGACAACTTCAGGCAATGAAATATCTCACTACGATTCTGCCCTTCGTCATCGTCAGTTACGTCGCGCCGCACTTTGTCGGAGCGGCTGACAAACCAAACGTCCTGTTCATTGCCATCGATGACCTCCGAGCGGAACTCGGTTGCTACGGCGCTGACCACATCATCAGCCCGAACATCGACGCCCTCGCTGCCAGCGGAGTTCGATTCGATCGAGCGTATTGTCAGCAGGCGATCTGCGGCCCGTCTCGTGCGAGCGTTCTGACAGGGTTACGCCCGGATTCGGCGAGAGTTCACGGCAACCACACGCACTTTCGAAGTCACTATCCCGACATCGTCACGCTGCCACAGCACTTCAAAAACAACGGTTACCACACGCGAGCGATGGGCAAGATCTATCACGGCGTGTTCCCCGAAGTCTCCAGCAGAACGGTTGCCGACACGTTTGGCGATGAGCCGTCCTGGTCAGTGCCTGCGTTCCGCCCGGGGCCGCGTTATTACTACACGGAAGAGGGCATCGACGCGGCCAAAGAGATTTACCAGAAGATTTATAAGCCGGCGAAATCCGGCCCTGACGACTGGACGAAGAAGCTTGTGTTTGGCCCGGCCACCGAGGCCCCCGACGTCCCCGACTCTACTCTGTATGACGGGCAGGTTGCCGATCGCGCTGTCGCATCGCTGAAAGAACTCAGCCAGAAACGGGACGAGCCGTTTTTCCTGGCCGTCGGTTTTATCAAGCCACACTCGCCCTACATCGCTCCAAAGAAATACTGGGACCTTTACGACCCGGCGAAGATCGACATCGCCGGAAAGGCGGACTTTCTGGAAGGAGTTCCCAAGATCGCTCTGCACGGCTCCGGCGAGCTGCGCCGCTACACGGATCAGAATAAGACCGGACCGATTCCGAACGACGCTCAGCGGCGAGTCAAGCACGCGTACTATGCCTGCATCAGTTACATCGATGCTCAGGTTGGTCGAGTCCTTGCAGAACTGGATGCTCAAGGTCTGCGAGACAACACGATCGTCGTGCTGTGGAGCGACCATGGCTATCACCTGGGCGAGCAGAATCTGTGGGGCAAGACGACCAACTTCGAACTCGATACCCGAGTGCCGCTGATCGTGCGAGCGCCCGGTCGCGCGGGAAACGGTCAGACATCCGACGCTCTTGTCGAACTGGTTGATCTGTTTCCGTCGCTGACGGATCTTTGCGGACTCGATCAGCCACACGAATTGGAAGGCACCAGCTTTGTACCTTTGCTGAACGGTCCGAAAATCCCATGGAAGAAGGGGGCATTTTCACAATTCACGCGAGGCAACATTCGCGGTTACAGCCTCCGGACGCACGGGTCGCGATATACGGAATGGCGCAACGTTAAGACGCAGGAAGTGACGGCACGTGAATTCTATATTTACGGCGACGAGTATCCGCTCGAAGCTCCTAACCAGGCAGACGATGTCCCCGAGCTGACGGAAGAGTATGCAGAACGGCTCGCCGCCGGTCATGGCTGGAAGACCGTCCGCCGCGAATTAAATCGCACCGCCACGGAGCCCGAATTCAGCATCGCGAAAGTCTTCACAGACCACATGGTCCTGCAGCGAGGACAACAGATTCTGGTCTGGGGTACCGCCGCTGCCGGCTCGTCGATCGATGTCCGTTTTGGAGATCAGCAGGGAAGCACGATGGCGGAACCGAACGGCCATTGGCAAGTCGTCCTCGAGCCTCGTCCCGCAAGCGCGACACCCGTCGACCTGATCGTTAACGACCAGACGATTCGCAATGTTCTGGTGGGCGACGTGTGGCTCTGCTCCGGGCAATCCAATATGCGATGGATGCTCAAGCAATCGCAGGACGCCGATGCGGAAATCAAACAGGCGGCCGACATCACAAACCTGCGGCTGCTGGACCTGACGGCAAAAATTTACCCGGTTGGTCGTGCTTACGATCGTGAGACTCTTCGCAGGACAAACGCTGACAACTACTTCGCCTGGTCGGGCTGGCAGCATGCCACGCCGGAATCAGCAGCGACTTTCTCGGCAGTCGCGTGGCACTTTGGAAGACGCCTGCGTGAACTGAATCCAGATGTCCCGGTTGGGCTGATCCACAACGCGATCGGCGGCACGCCCATGGAATCCTGGATTCCTGAATCAACTTTACTGGCGGACTCGGAACTTCAACGGCTGGTCACGTTTCCGTGGTACTCCGAAAACCACCCTGACTATCCGAAGTGGTGCGGACTGCGAGGCCGGCAGAATCTCGCGAAGTATTTCACCTCGCCGGACGGCCCTGTGCCTCATCATCCGTTTGAGCCGGGCTTTCTGTTCGACGCGGGAGTTGCTCCACTCTCAAAGTTTCCGATCAGCGGAATCCTCTGGTACCAGGGCGAGTCCAACGCCACTCAGGACGGCGCCAACAGTCCACCCATCAATCCTGCCTGGAACCATCGTCTGTTTCTTTCACTGATCAGTAGCTGGCGTGAGGCTTGGAGTTCGCATCAATTGCCTTTCGTCTTTGCCCAATTGCCCGGCTTGAACCGAAACTGGCCATTGTTTCGCGAAATGCAACTGGAGACGGCAGCAGCAGATCCCAAGGTCCATATGGCGGTCACGATTGACGTCGGACATCCGACCAACGTGCATCCGCCCAACAAACGACCGGTCGGCCGCCGAATGGCTGAACTCGCGCTGGCCTTCGGTGCCAGTCCCGTTGCAACAAATACGACGCCCGGAGAAATCACGTTCGATCAGCCCGTCAAATCCAGTGACGGGAAACCGATCCGAGGCTTTCAGCTCGCCGGTGTCGACAAAGTTTTTCGCCCGGCGGTCGTAACCATCAGCGAGAAGACGGTCAAGATTGTCAGCGACAAGGTCAGCAACCCGGTCGCCGTCCGATTCGGATGGGAAAACGACCCGGACCTCAATCTGGTCGGAGTCAACGGGGAACATCCCGTCTCGCCATTTCGCAGCGACCGCTGGAAGACAACCGAAGCCACGTCTACAGAAGTCAAATTTCAGCCCGTGCAGCATGCCGGGTTCACGGGATTTGAAAGTCCGCGAGCCGGAGTGATAACGGTAGCCGAGTTTGATGGTGCTACCTGGAAAGCACCATTCGGGCATGCCGAGGTTTCGGCGAAGCTCGCGCGGACGGGACGGCATTGCCTCCACTTGATGGGGGGCAAACATTCCGAAGTGGAGTTCGCTCTTTCATCGAAACACGCAGCGAAAAACTACGCTCAACTGACTTTCGCCGCCGAACGCTGGACTCGCCGCGCGCCGTTCAGCTTTCGCGTCGAAGCAGCGACGGCCAAAGGTAAGTGGCAGGAAGTTTACAACGGCGATCAGGCAGTGAAAGTTGGTCGCGCGTATCTCAATCAAGTCAAGATCGCTCTGCCAGAAGGTGCTCAACGATTCCGCATGACGTGCACATCGCCGCCCGGTACGGGAATTCTGATTGATGATATGAATCTGGTCGAAGCAAAGCCGATGGAAATCACCAGGGTGGCAGTCGCCCAGCAGACCGCTCCCATTCTGATCGGCCAGAAGAATAGCCCGCTACTTCAGTTGGAAATTGAAACTGAAGGGAGCCTGTCTCCGAGAAAAGTGACCGCGTTTTCATTCGACATTCCAGCCGGTCGCGATGCCATTCGCCAGGTTCAGTTTCAAGGACAGAAATTCCTGAAGCTTGGTGGCGGGTTCGCCTTGAAGACCGATTTCCAACTGCAGCCCGGCCTGAACATCCTGCCTCTGACGTGCGAACTGACTCCGAATGCCAGCCTGAATCACTTTGTCACCGCAAAATGTGCCAGCATTCAGATTGACGGCAAAGACGTCATCAAGCTTGAGGAGTCAAATTCATCGGTCAGCCGAAGGATCGGCGTCGCGGTCCGCCAGCACGGCGACGACGGGGTGCACACTTATCGGATTCCGGGAATCACGACGACGAACGCTGGAACATTGATCGCCGTTTACGACAATCGCAACCAGCGCGGTGGAGACCTGCCCGGAGACATCGACGTCGGCATGAGCCGCAGCACCGATGGCGGCCAGACGTGGGAGCCCATGCGGGTGATCATGGACATGGGCAAAGATCCGAAATGGAGTTACGACGGCATCGGCGACCCATCGATTCTGACTGACCGAGTCACCGGCGATATCTGGGTCGCCGCCACCTGGAGTCACGGAAATCGTTCGTGGCGAGGTTCGGGGCCAGGCATGACGCCTGAAGAAACCGGTCAGTTCATGCTTGCCAGAAGTGCCGACGACGGCAAAACGTGGTCGAAACCGATCAACACTACTGACCAGGTAAAAGCGAACCCAAAATGGCGATTCGTTCTGCAGGGACCAGGCAACGGGATCACGACGAAAGATGGCACGCTGGTATTCCCGGCTCAGTTCCGCGGCGAAGATGGCGAGCCGGTCAACGGAAAACCATTCTCGACGATCATCTCGAGCAAGGATCGAGGCAAGACGTGGACCATCGGGACGGGCGTAAAGATTGACACGACCGAAGCCCAGATTGTCCAGCTTGGCAATGGCTCGATCATGATCAACTGCCGCGACAACCGAGGCGGCTCGCGCAGCATCTACACAACGAACGATCTTGGTCAGACATGGAGTGAGCATCCCACGACTCGAAAAGCTCTTCCGGAACCGGTCTGCAACGCCGACATCCTGCGAGTTGTTCATCCGAAGCACGGACCACTGGTTTTCTTTTCGAATCCCAACACAACTCGCGGGCGGCATCATTTCACAATGAAAGTCAGCAACGACGAAGGCATGACCTGGCCAGCCAAATGGCACACGCTTTATGACGAACGTCCAGGCAGCGGCTACTCAACGCTGACTCAGATTGACGACGAGCACGTCGGAGTTCTCTATGAAGGTCCGGGGGAGCTGTACTTCCTGAGATTCACGATCGACGAGCTGATGAGGAAGTAATTTCGTTGCCTGATCCGAATGTTTCAGGCGAGCGGTCGGCGTAAGCCGACTGGCAAACGAACATCAAAGTAAAACCGGCGGGCTTGGCCCAATGGCCCGAGAGTTGTTGGTTTTCATGAGTGAGCCGCTGGCCGTAAGGCCTCGGGCAGCGAGTGGAGCCCGGCCGATTACGCGTCACGGCTCACAACTCTGGTGGTATTGGGCGCGAGCCCAGCCGCTCGCCGATACTCCGTTGGCTGGACCAAGCCGGCGCGATTCGGGGATAATGCTGCCGATTGAACAAACGCCGAAACTGCGCGGAGCTTGCACCAGCGTACTGGCCCGCTGGCTCAGCTGATCAACTCCGGAATCGGGCGTCCCTGATCGACGATCGGCGTTGGGCGACCGTTGAAGTCTTTGATGGCGATGTTCGAAGCGTCGATGCCGAGGTGGTGGTAGATCGTCGAAAGAAAATCTCCAGCGCTGCAGATTCGTTCGATGGAATCCTCACCGCGTTTATCGGTCGCTCCGATGAAGCGTCCAGTTTCAATGCCGCCGCCGGCCCAGATGTTCGAGAACGCTCGCGGCCAGTGATCTCGGCCCGGTTGTTTCGTGCCTGCCGGGGCGCTGGCGTTTCCGGCGCCGGTACTCGGCTGGTGGCTGATCTTGGGCGTACGGCCGAATTCGCCGGTCACAACAACGAGCACTCGCTTGTCGAGACCTCGGTCATAAATGTCTTCGATCAACGCTGAGACCGCCTGGTCGTAGGCTTTCGCTCGGAATCGCAGAGCGTCAAAGACGTGATGATTGACCGCGTGGTCGTCCCAGTTGCTGACTCGGCCACAAAGCGGACCTCGCAGGCTGGACGTTAAAACTTCTACGCCAGCCTCGACAAGCCGACGAGCAAGCAGCAATTGCTGCCCCCAGGTGTTGCGGCCGTAGCGGTCACGTGTTCGATCGTCTTCTTTCGTCAAGTCGAACGCGTCTTTCGTTTTCGGATTGGTGAGCAGCGTCATCGCCTGAGTTTCAAACTCGTCCAATGCTTGCAGTTCGCCGGCCTGGTCGAACGCTCGCTCCAATGTGTCGAGGTTCTGTCTGAGCGATGCTCGGCGGCCGAGATGTTTGACTTCCCGCTGATCGGTCAGGCCGATATTTGGCACGACGAACTTTGGACTGTTCGGGTCACCTGAAACTGAAAACGGTGAGTATGCATCGCCAAGGTACGCGGGACCGTTGTAAGACGTCGGCGGGTTCACTCCGACGTACGCTGGCAACGGAACAGTGCGAGGGCCTTCCAACGATCGCAGATAATTGGTGACGGACATCCAGTCCGGCAGTCGCGGCTTTGGCTTATCGCGAGTGTCTGTGTCACCAGACAGCATCTGCATGGAACCGGCAGGATGCCCGCCCGCCCCCTGCCGCATTGAACGCAGGACGGTGAACTTGTCGGCGATCTTCGCCTGCATCGGCAGCAACTCTGTGAAGTGCATACCAGGCACTGCTGTCGGAATCGTGCTGAACGGTCCGCGATACTCGCTGCCAGCTTGCGGCTTTGGATCGTACGTGTCGATGTGCGAACAGCCGCCCGGCTTCCAGACCATGATTACCGCGGTCTTCTCTTTAGTCTGCGGCACCGCGCTGGCGGCTTTGAGTCGCAGCATGCCTGGAAGGCTTAGAGACGCAAATCCAGCCAGTCCCATTTTCATGAAGCCGCGACGGCTGCCAGGACCGGGACATGCGATATTTGATGAGGCGTTGAATGGGTGAGTCATTTCTTCTCCGCTGGTTTGACGCGAATCGAAATCGGCGTCGAGACAACGATATCGACAATGTCTTTCGGCTTAGCCGCTGCCGTGGCACTCTTCAGCTTTTTGTCAGCCGCAGTTACTGCTGCCGCAGCCAATTTTTGTTTTGCAACGGCGTCTTTAGCGGCCTTATCCGCTTCTGACCTCTGTTCCGCCGGTGCTGTTTTTGCCGCCTCGGTCAACGATTTAACGCTGACAGTCAGAGTTTCGACTTCCTGCTGAGCGACCTTCAGAGCCGACTCGGCAGACGAAACGGCCTCTAGGTTATATCGGTATTTTGCGACGGCGCTTCCATAGAAAGCGATCGTGTAGTCACCGGGAGGTGTTTTCAATTTCGCCAGGTCCAGCACTACTTCTGAACTTTCCGCCGTCAGCGATGCGTCGAAAGCCGGCACGCCTTCGAATCCCGGACCAAAAGTTTTCAGGCTGATGTTCGCGCCGGAGAAGTCGCAACGACGTGAATGGATCAGCGGGAGCGTTAATTTCTCGCCAGCGACGGTTTCCCAGACTTTGCCTTCGGTCGACGCGATCGTGATGGGAGCAAACTCGGAACCACTGGCGGAAACGGGAACGTCGGCCAGCAGTCGCGGGCTGGGAATTTCACTCCACGCGTTCGGAACCGGCCAGGCCATCGACGCCAGGCGACACGGACGAGTGACTTCCTTCCCGTCAATCGTTGCTTTGCCAACGAACGACGCACTGGCCAGGCCTCGTGGTGCATTCTGATCGGCGGTGATCAGCATGATGCCTCGTGTCTTGCCGGCCGGAATCTTCAGACCGGCCGCCGTGACTCCGTCGGGTAAGTCACCCATCTCCAGCGCGATATCTCCATTGAAACCGTCTCTGCGAACAACCACGACTTCCAGCGGAATCGTCGCTCCGCCACGAAGAGCGATCGGTTTTGAAAGCGCGTTGCGGTCGCCGTTTCGAAGGTTCATGTGCAAGGCCCAACCGACGAGCGCGAAGTCAGGCTGTGCTTTTCGAACGATGAGTCGGTAAATGTTTCGAGGGTCTTTGCGAGTCCCGCCGAAAAGATCTCGCAGTTGCAGGCGATGAACCCCGTCCTCTTTGATTTCTACTTTCCCGATGATGTCGGGTGAGCCGGCATTGTAAGGAGGCCCGTCATACGAGTAGCCGTTGCTCGAAACTTTGACTGGGCTCGGAATATCGCTGAGTTCAACCAGGTCGGTACGTTTCTCTGCGTCGCCATCTTTCGTGACATGCTGAATGACGATCGACGGATCGGTCGGGAGGCCAAACCGTTCAGAAGCGACTTCGACCCACCAGGTGTCGCCCTTCTTAGCGGTGAATTCAAAGGTGTCGACATCCGCAGCGGGAAAGAAGTTACCAGCGATGTCGCACGGGAGTGTGATCTTCTGAGCCTGAGCGTGCTCGTTGTTTGGTTCTGACTCTTTGACCGCGGCAGTTGCAGCAAGGCCAGTCGGCGGCCAGGAGAATGAACTGACCGTCTCTGTCGAGGGCAGTCTCGGCACGGATTCCCCGATCTTCGCTTCTTTGATGGACAACCGGTAGAAGTGATAGGGGCCGCCGCTGAATGTCAGGTCGTGGAGTTTGACCACGTACTTGCCTGACTCCGGCACGGTGAAGTCCAACGATCCACCTCGTCTTTCGACGACCAGGTCGGCTCCATGAGCATCAGCGATAATTACAACCGGTTTGAGTTTCGAATCGATGCCGGTCGCAGCGCAGTCAACGACGATCCGTTGCCCCTTGGCCGCTTCGAATGAGTAGTAACTCACAGCCTGCTTCGTCATGACGGCGTTGCAGATTGAGTTGAGCGGTACTGCGGCGGCAGTTTCCAGCGTCGTGTTGGCTGCAGTTTGCATGATCTCATTTTGCGTACCGACATTGAACGCGCGAGACGAAGAACCCCCCAGCCGAGTCATGACACGTGCTTCGTGGATCCCGGCCGGGCAGTCTTTGGCAATCTGAACGACGAAACGATTTGCCAGTGGCTTTCCTGAGTCGTCCACTTTCGGCGAGGCCGTAATACCGGGATGCGAGAAGCTCAGTTGATCAGCATTCTCGAAATTGGCACCGGTGATCGTGATCTCGACGCTCGTCCCAATCTGCCCGCCCATCGGCATTGTCGTCAACAGTCGAGGTGCTGGCAGACAAACGGCCTGCCCCCACGAACTTGTCGTCATCAACTGAACAACAGCCAGGGCGATGCCAGCGATAATTGCCAGCATGCAGACTCGAGGAATCTGAAATCGTCTGTGTAGAACGAAGCGAATTCCAGATCGCAAAGTTGGATTCATGATGGTCTTCATGACGGGTCTCAATGGTTAAACAGAAATTCTTTCGAATTCATTAACGCCCAGATCAGATCCTGAAAATTTCCACGAGCGGCAGTGCTCCTGGCAATCGGCTTACCCGCGGCGTCAGTCAATGGTTCATTCAAATAAGCGATCGCAGTGGCCATCTCGTCCGGGCGAGGCTTTCGAGCAAACGCGGCAAGGTATAGCTCCGTCACCTTATCTTCGTCAGGCGTCTCATCCTTGGCGAGCCGAGCCGCGCGACCACTGGCGTAGGCCAGCTTCGACTTAATCTCTGACGAGTTAATCAGGTGAAGACTCTGGGCGAGACTCGACGACTGAACCCGCTCGCACTCGCAGACACTGAGACTGTTGGGACGACCAAAGACCTGCAGAAGCGGTGACGCCCGGTTGTAGCTATTGTCAGGAAGAGCGACCGCTCGCGTCCCCGGCGGCAGATTGGCAAAGGTTGTTTTCGCACCGGTCAGAAAGTCGATCGAATCGAGCAGCACTTCGGCCTGCATTCGTTTCGGATAGTACCTCGAATAATTCTGACGATCGACGAGATTGTAGTTGTTCGGTTTCGAGCTGAGCTGGTAAGCGCTCGACCGAGTGATCTCCCGAATCAAACTCTTCAAATCAAAGCCGCTGTTGATGAAGTGTTCTTTCAACGCGGCGAGCAATTCTGGATTCGTCGGAGGATTTGTGTCGCGAATGTCGTCTTCGGGTTCGATCAACCCTCGGGTGAAAAAGTGCTTCCAGTAGCGGTTGACCAGAGCTTTCGCAAAGAACGGATTCTCTTTGGAACTCATCCAGTCTGCGAGGCGAAGTCGAGGATCGGCGTCGGGCGAAATCTCACCGACGTCATCTCCGAAGGCCGCCGGTTTCAAGGCTTCGCCGGTCTTCACATTTTTCGCGGTGGCGATCCCTCGTTTGTGGAAGATCAGATCCTCGCCACGAGTTCCCGTGGGCTTGCGTCCGACCTGAGTGAAGAAAGCGGCGAAGCTATAATAGTCGTCCTGGCTCCAACGTTCGAACGGATGATGATGACACTGGGCACACTGCATTCTCACGCCGAGAAACAGCTGCGCTACATCTTCAAGCTGTTGCTTCGGCTCTTTGACCCGCTTGTACCAGGCAACGGGTGGATTGCCGATCACAGTCCCGGTTGCAGCCAGAAGTTCGCGGACGACCTGGTCGTACGGAACGTTGGCAAGCAGGCTGTCGCGAATCCATGCGTGGAAGGCGAAGTTGGAGGTGATGTCACTCGCATCGTCACGCCGATTCTTCAACAACGGCGTCCATTTGCCAGCAAAGAAATCGGCATAGTCCGGACTCCGCAGCAGCCTGTCGATAACCTGCTCCCGCTTGTCAGCGGCGGTATTCTCCATGAACGCCGTCGTTTCACTTTCCTTCGGAAGCCTTCCGGCGATGTCGAGCGTCACTCGCCTCAGGAATATCGCATCGTCGCAAACTTCCGACGGTGGAATTCCAATCGCCTTCAGATTCGCGAAGACATGCTTGTCGACAAAGTTCTTTTCGTCCGGCAACGTTTCTACCGGTGATCCCAGAGGAACGGCCGCCGTGAAGACAGCCACCTGGCCCTGGTAACGCACCATCACCGCAACCTTGCCAGGAATGTCCTGAACTTCGACCAGGCCATTCTCAGACACATGAGCCATTGCTTCGGAGTTGGATTCGTAAAGTGCCAACTCCGTGACGTCGCGCACGCTTCCGTCAGAATATTTTGCGACGGCCTTGAGCTGTTGCTCACCGGCCATTTTGACGAGCCCACGATCAGGCTGAACTTCGACGGAGACAAGACTCGGTTCAGAACCCGTCCCGAATGGCGTGCCTTGTTCAATCCAACGACGAATTGTCGCATAGCCAGTGGAATCTTTAGCCAGGCGAATTCCGCCACCATGCGGAGTCTGCCCCGACGCTTTTCGAAGAATCAGACTGCGATCGGGGACGGCAGGAAAGAGCCGCCGACCGTGACCGTCTTTGACGAGACTTTCGTAGTCTTCAACTGGCTCGAAACCCAGCAGAGAAAGTTGAAATCCCTTTTGTCCGCCGCCCGCTTTGGCATGACAAACTCCGACATTGCAACCAGCCTTCGTCAGCACGGGCATGACTTCATTCACAAAGCTGACCGGCTTTGCGATTTCGCCGCTCAGACCAGCAGATGCAAATAACAGAACGGCGGCTAATGCGCAGAGTCGTCCTGCAGACACTCGAAGATGACTGAAGCGGTGAGAATGATCGGCCATGTCGTTTCCGATAGAGGCCACGTGGAAGGAGTGACGAAACAGGTCGTCACGAGGGGGAGGGAGTTCAGCGGGTGAATCCTGCGTGACCGAACCAGCCACGTGGGACCGAAATATCCTACCCAACAGAATTCTGCCCGTCGACCTCCAAATGCAGCGCATTCCGCCAAGGGAAGACGTCAGCTATGAAACTGCCATGCCGCTCCTTGCTAGCTTAGAATTTTGCATTTGTTTTTGGGAGCCATTCAGTCTGGCGTGAAGCCCAAAGCGTATTCAATGTGCGCGTTTCGAAACCGCTATTTGCAGGCGGTTCAGGATTTCCTGATGACCAGCAGCGGCATCGGCCATTCCCTTCTCAGTGAGAAAACCAATCAGTGCTTCGCGAGTGGCATTCATCAGCGGATTGAGCTTCAGAGCAATTTCCGCTTCCTTAATTGCACGTTGTAACTTATCCATGCGCATTAATAGCAGCGCCAGACGGGAATGTCCGTAAGATGACGATGGATTGACCTTAACGAAATGTTCGGCCCAGGCGAGAGCCATTTTTAACTCACCAGATCGCTCGTTAAGTTGCATCAGCGAATCGATTACTGATTCATGCCCAGGCATCTCGCTAAACGCTCGTCCCAACGTGTCTTTACCTGGATCGAGCTGCCCGATCCTCACTTGAGTCTTTCCAAGAGCGTTTTTCAACGCGACATCGTGTTCATTAAACCTGTCTATCTGTTGGAGTCGCCTGAATGCTTCTCTGGAAAAATCGCTTGCCATCGGCTCTGAAAAGTTGGCAAAAATGATGGCTTCAGCACGAAGAATCTCCGCTCTTGGTACGGGAAACATTTCAGGTGAAAACGGTACTGGCGGCCCACCAGCTATCGCCTGGTGACTTCTATCTGGTTGCGGACTCTTCAATACACGATGATCTGTTTGTGACGTATGCGGAACATCACTGGCATCCCGCTTTCGCATATGACATTTGATGCATGAATCTCCAGGAGAGAGCTGCAGCCGGGCCTGACGATCAAGTGAACAGTGATTCGTCTCCTTGTGACATGACAAGCAGCGCTCGCGAAAAAAACTCACACGTTCCGCTTTCGAAGGGATTGAATGTGGGTCGTGACAGGAAACACACCCGAGTTTTCCGTTAGACCTCTTGAAACAAACGCTCTCGTGCATTTGTTCAACCTGACTGACAGCACGCGCCGAGCCACCATTCGTTTCGGCCGAACTGCTTGAAACAAAGACGGCCCAGACATCCGACAGCAGTGAACCTGGGCGAAAACTGAATTCCGACTGTCCAGTCCGCGGCACACGATTGGTGCCGTGAAGATGACACTGAAAGCAAATGCTATCCCGTTTGGCTGGGCTCAGTTTGGCAGGATTGACAATTGAATCCTGCCGGTCGAATTCGTACGGTTTGTATTGTAGATCGATGTGCTCCTTGCCAGGGCCGTGACATCGTTCGCAGCCGATCGACATCTCGAAAAAAGGTTCTTTTGCGAAACGATGCGGCCCGTTTCGTTCCTGACGGACTGTCCCAGCGTGACAGGCAATGCATCCATCGGCCACGCGTCTTTCAAAACGAGGGTGCGCTTGGGGATCGTAACCCGGCGAGAGATCCCATCGTGCCCCTTCGGAGTACCACGTAACTGGAGACATGAACAAGAGGCCATCTCGATTCAGAAGATATGAGCGACCTCGCTGACCTGACCCAACTGCAAATTCTACTGATTCAGATTGCCGGTAGATCACATTTCCATTTACGTCCAGAAACTGCTCGAAATGCCGAATCGTTCCATCGACCGATTCGACTCCGTACTCGCGAGGTCCATCGGGACTGAACAACGTATTCTGTATGTAATCCTCAATCGGCTTTGAACCTGGAACAGTAGATATTGACCGGGCCATGGGGTGCCGCTGAAATTTCTCCGCGATCTCCGCATGACACTCGGCGCATCGACTGCTGCCAACGTACCCTATCGCAGAAGGCTCGGAGATCTGCGAGATGAGTTCTCGAGTTTGAGGCGTAACAGACAAGGGGAAGCTGCCCACACTGCCACTCATTGGCTCTATGTGGTCATGATTTGGCAGCTCGTCGGCAACTCGATTTCGCCACAGCAATATGCCACAAGCAAAAACGACCGACAGCAACATCAGAGGAATCAGGCGGCGCATCTTGACTCCATATCCCACACTTCAAGATGAAACATGTGGCCACTCGCGAGACATGCGGTTTCCGCAAGCTAAGGCAAATCGCAAGAGCATTGCCAGATACATTTTCAGTCAGAGAACTACTCTTCTGCAATTTGCAAGTCGTGCCCAGTTACCTTCAGAGAAGCCACCAACATGGTCTATTCAATATGTACCGAACCATCAGGATTACCAGCTGTTGGTTCAATAAACACCACCGAACGATCGATGGTTGTCCCCTTCAACGTTTGCAGAGTACCAGTTGGCCACACCACATCAATATCTACGGCAGAGCCATGCTTCCCAAATCCGAACACCAATACGTGTTCGTGACTGCTGCAAAAACTGGTCCCCCCCACAAGCTCCTGCATCAGAACTTTGTCCCCAGCACGCACCAGCACCCGACACCCAACACCATTTCGGTTACTGACAACACCAGTAAAAGCCACTTTAAGCCAATGACCACGATCGGAGTCATTTCGCAACAACCACGTTGACGAGTTCTGATTCACTATCAAGAGATCAAGATCACCGTCGCAATCGTAGTCTCCTCCAGCAATTCCTCGGCCGACAGACTTTTCCTGGAAGACGTCACCAGACTTGTCCGAGCAATCGTCCCAACTATCGCCGACAAGAGTCAGAAGCTGTAGCGACTGCTCATAACCATCTCCATCCGCGTTCCGCTCGTCGATGTGACCGTTGGCAACGATAAGCTCAGGAGTTCCATTCTGATCGAAGTCGTGCATAAACGCTCCAAAGCCCAGTCGATCCAACGAGGCTTTCCGAATTCCGACGTTACTCGAGATGTCCTCAAAACCCGCCGGGCCCAAGTTCTGATAGAGCGTATTTGACTCACCCGTGAAATGCGTCAGAAAAATATCTATCAACTGATCGTTATCGAAGTCACCAACTGCAATCCCCATACTGGCCTGAAGAGAGCCGCTTCCGCTCACGGCCGTTCCCAGCCTCACTGCTGACTCAACGAATCTGCGACCGTCGGGACGCGACTCTGCCTGATTTATGAAAAGGAAATTCGCAGTCGTGTCGTTGGCGACGTAAACGTCAGGCCATCCATTATTGTCAAAATCAGCGACCGCCACACCAAGTGCCTTACTGCCATCGCCTTTCAGCCCCCACTTGTCAGCTACAGGTGTGAATGTCCCATCACCCAGATTCTCGAAGCATTCATCTGGCCAAGGGGCAAGTTGACGAGGGTGGCACAGCGCAGACTCACCATCCTTCTCACACAACAGCGGGGCAAGCGGGTCGTACTTCAGGTAGTTGCATACGTAGAGATCCAGATCCCCGTCCAAATCAAGATCTCCCCAAGCGGAGCTGGAACTCCATCGTCCGTCATCGGTGCCAGTCTGACCGCCAATCTCCTCAAACGTACCATCGCCCTGATTTCGGTACATCCGATTTGCGCCTACGTTCGTCACGTAGAAATCAACGAATCCATCATTATCAAAATCTGCAGCACTTACACCTTGCCCATAACTTCGATCGTTCACGCCCGCACCCGGACTTACACTGTCAAACGTGCCCCCCTCTCGCTGCCGAAATAACAAATTACCAGAACATCCAGAGCGGTCCTCGGAACCTGGTCGTTCACCTTGGACAAGATAGCAATCCAACAGTCCATCGTGGTCCATGTCCAGCCAGCAGGCACCTCCCCCCAAAGACTCAACCATTAGAACATCGCCACTGGCGCCATTGCGATAGGTGTGTTCAATCCCCCCGTCGCCTCGGACTCTAGTCAACAACGGAACGCTATCCAGTCGCGCGCTATCGACCTGGTCCTGGCTCGGTGGCGTTGCGTGCTGCACTCGAGGCGAAAACGCTACTGACGTTGAATCCTCGACAGATAAGCCCAGAGGATTCGGGGCATCCTCTCGCCCGCAGCCTGATGCTGCTGCAACTAAGGCCAGAACGACCAGCACTAAAACAACAGGGTGCTGCATGAGTGTCGTGTGATCGCGACTGATCATAACCGCAGACACTTGAACACAGGGCGTACCGCGCAAAGAAACTCCCCCGACGGAATTCCGCCAGGGGAGTACAAGTCATCAAGATTGCATCAATCGATCTTAGAATTCGCCGACAGTGTTTCTGTCATTGCGAACTGCCAAGTTGTATCGAACAGTGTGGTCGATGTTCTCATTAAGAAAGATGACTGCGCCATCGGCTAGCATTCCATGGCAACCACCAACGTGATTACTACTCGGAGTCTCACACCGCAAATCGTTCGCTCCTTGTTGCCACGTTGGATTGTTGAATCCATTGATCGGGTTTCGCAGATTATGGATGGCCCCCAACGGCGTCATCCAAGCAGCATAGGTACTCGGTCGAAAGTCAAACTGGGCACCATTGCCACCTCGCCAGTGGTAATTCTCGAACACGGCGATCGTCTGTGAGGTTCCATCGACAATATCTTTGATCTTGTGGCCTCCACCGTAATTGAAAACGCCATTTACTTTTGACCACTCGTTGGCCCGCTCACCATTCACCCAAGGTGTTCCTGCCTGACCTTTCTGGCCGAGTGGTGTACCGTTTGGATTTGTTCCCTGAATCAGACTATCTGGTACAGCTCCACAGTCTTTCCAGCCGCCCCAGACATGTCCCATGCTACCGACATAGTCGGTTCGAGCACCGGCAACAGCTCCCCCGTTCCACCGATAACCACCATTGCGTGAGTCCGGGACGAGGTTTGGCATCTCGTTAGAAGGACACAACAATGACGAAATGATCGTCCTCCGTATGGCCGCATTCCGGCCCTGGTCATTGATGTTCTGATTCCACGGAGTCCCAGTCTCGTTGTGGAAATCGACCTGTTCATAAAGTGGAGTCTGATCGAGATACGGCAAAGACATAACCAACCAGGAAAATCCACCGGTTGTTCCGGCTGGCTGGGGGCCATTCGTAAAACGATGGTTCTGAGTCGGGAAAATTCCATGTACGTCATGGTAGTTGTGCATTGCCAGTCCGAGTTGCTTCAGATTGCTTTTGCACTGGGAGCGTCTGGCGGCTTCTCTCGCCTGCTGAACTGCAGGCAATAGCAACGCCACAAGAATTGCGATAATTGCAATTACGACAAGCAGTTCGATGAGCGTGAAAGCACGCCGGAACTGCCACAGCATTTTCGGACTCTTCATCGTGAGGGCTCCAATTTAGAGAGATTAGAAGAAGACACACGGGCACTAAAATATCATGCTCGAATGCAAAACAATGGATGGGCGAAGATAGAAAGCTACAACAACTACACATTCAGCATCACCGATTGTTGGCCGGATTTTTCAGAATGTCAAGAGCCACAAAAAGGCCACCCCAACCAATCCCAACCAATCCCAACCAATCCCAACACATTAGCACACATTCAGCACGAAAATCTTGATTCGTCTCAAACACGCGACACAGAACTACGAACCTTGACGTACGCACATACTCACAACCAACTCAGCACGGGACTCTGCCACCCGGCTCCGAAGGGGAACTACAGCCTCCGCTACCTGTAGTTAATCATCATACGAATTCGGGTCTGAAGGGATGCTGCCGTTACTTGATCACCGCAAGCCATGCAAAAATTTCTCATCTTCGTGAGAACTTCCGGGGAAACGGCGCGTGCGTCGGACAGTTGCAGAATGTCCTTCCTTAATTCCTTACCCTGCAGGGCAATTAGTTGTGCACGTTCGGCGCCGTCCAATTCTTTTTTCTTCCGAAGCGTAGATGCAAGACTGTGCCATGTTTCCCAATCCTGAGGGAACAGCTCAAGTGATTTCCGAAATGCCTGCTCCGCTTCGTCAAACTCTTCGAATTGATGGTGGTACCAGCCACGAAATCGCCAGAAGACGCTGTCGTTCCAAGCATGAGGAGGTACGCCGGCAAGAAGTTGCCCAACTACGTCGGTGTCGTCCCGATCTACAGCCAATCGCAATAGGTACCGCAATAATGATGTGTTGTCAGGAAATTCTCTGGCAAGGTCTCGAATGGCACCGTGCCGTTTCTCTTTCTCCGCCAACGGTTCGTTATCGACGTTCGCCGCCTGATCTCTGGCGGCAGAAAGCTGGATAGCGGACGCCACGCGAAACAACTGGCTATCCGGCTTATTCCGAAGCCAAGTTTGATTCAACCGATACCCGTTACTGAACGTCAAGCGGCTGGCCAATTGTAAATAGACGTAGGCATCTGGTGGTTCAGCACCAACCTCAATTGCCTGATGAATCTGTTCAAGCATTTTGACACGCTGCAGCGTGATGGCATAAAAGAAGATCAACCGTTGGTGTGCGGTGATCAATGTTTCATTCAGTTTCAAGAGTTTTTTTAAGACTGGCACGGCCTTGAGTGGTTGACCGAGGTCCTCAAAGTACAGACTCGATGCTACCAAAAGTGCAGCCTCCGTCTTGTCGTCCTGGCCCGGCACCTGCGATAGAAGCTCCGCAGCTCGGTCGAGTTGCCCCAGTTCCTGAAATCCCTGTGCTTGATGCAGCCAGGCATCTGCAGCTTCTGAATCCCATTCTGACCAGGCAGATGCAGTCTCTATCAGGGCGGTCCAATCTTCGCGGCCAATCGCCTGCCGGCATGCCGACTGAAAATCTGTCTGTTTCTGAGCGTTCAGGCCTTTCTGCCAGTACCAGATGCCGGGTACCAGAAGCGTCAACACACACACGATCACACACCATCGGAACTTTGCTCCCGGGTGAGCAGTCGTTCCGATTTCGGGAGCGGTAGTTTCCGCGTCAGTGGATTCTGTCACAGAGTTTTTGTCTAATTCAGTTTCTCGGATTGGTTCGTCTTTATCGGACATGCCCCGGATCACCTGTTGATGTTCAGATTGGTTGGCCCGTCTGTATTTTCTCGTTTTTTGAAAGCCTTTGGAAAGAACGACATGAAACACTTCCTCGCATTCTTAGTTGCTGCTCTAATCCTGCCTGGTTGCGGCGCTGGAACTCCAACACCCACCATTGACCCAAATGCTCCCGCAGCCGGTGAACCCACACCCGATGCAGAAACACTGATGGATCCTGCAGCCTTTGACAACTACGCAGCCGAGCAGGATGCGGCGGCTGAATGACGGCTGCATTCATCCAGATATTCAAGCTGCGAGTTCTGTAAAACGAACTTCATAAAACGGCCTGCCTTCGGGGGGCCGTTTTTTACGCGCTCTGAGTGCATCCTAGAACAAGCGCCAACCGCGTCTGCCGCTTGAGTTGAAGTCCAGTGTTTCTGGACGCTTTTATGAAGAGTCAGGTTCCTGCTGACCGGGTGCGTTCTACTCCAACTCCTCGATAGAGATAGTTCCCTGATTGGCGACCGGCCGCTTGATCGTCTGACTGGCACCAGATGGCCAGGCAACATGGATACTGTCTACCACAACAGCATCGCCCAAACCGAAATACAGTGGCAGCAGGCTCTGAGACAAATACCCGCTGCGACCATCCATCCGCCGTGTTTGAGTCATCTGATCCGTCGACACAGTCACGATCGCGCCGAGGCCATCTCGATTTGACTTTCGGCCAGACAACTTCACCTTGAGAGAGTGAACGGGGTTTTCCGAGTTGGCGAGATTGCTGATCAGTACACGTGGCGGTGTGTTAAATTCATGGGTGATGACGTCGAGATCGCCATCATCGTCGATGTCAAAAACGACGGATGACCTGCTTCCCCGAGCCGACCAGACGACAACGCGACCATCGCGCCCCTGGCACATTGGGTGTTCGGCGTCTTCACCATCTGCGTCCAGCTCGAACCATTCCGCCAACTGTTTACCAGCCGGAGCCGGTTCAAGACCGCTTAGAAACGCTGTATCGACAAAGCGTTTGCCACCGTCATTAATCATCAATGAATTTGCAGAGTAGCGGTAAGGGAAACACATACTCGACGTCAGAAAAGCATCCTGAAAACCGTCAGCGTTGATATCGGCAACGGTGAGTCCCCACGGCCAGTAGTTCTCTGCCCCGACTTCGTCTGACACTTCTTCGAACTGACCGTCTTCAGTCTGGCGGAAAAAGGCATTGCCGTAGATGCTCTGATTTCCGCTTTGAACAAACGATTCCGGCCATTGCATTCTGGCCTTGAGCCGTTCACGTTCGAAGCCCACATCCTCGCTCATGTCGGAGTGCATGTCCGTCACAAAGATGTCAAAACGTCCATCGTTATTGAAATCGAAGACTTTGATCCCCATCGCTCCCCAGGCAGTCCTGGGAAAGACGTCGCGGCTCTTCTTCAGAAATCCTCGACCTTCGTCGTTCTGATAATACTCGTCATGCCCCTGCATGCTTAGCACATAAAGGTCGAGCCAGCCGTCTCCATTTGCGTCGATGGGAGAAGCTTCTCCGGACCAGCTTAGATCAATCAGTCCCGTTTCCTCAGAGACATCTTTAAATTTCATCCCGCCAAGATTCCGGTACAGGATACTTTGCTCAGAACGTTCATATTTCAAGTGCCCAGCGAAGGCATCCTTCATGCCGACATAATATTTCTGATCCGTACCGGTCGGCAGTTTCGAAACCCGATCGATTCGCAGTGCAGCATGTTCTTCCGTCGTGTAGGTGCCGACGTTGCAGAGAAACATGTCGACGTTTCCGTCTCGGTCGTAGTCAAAGAAAACGGCAGACGACGAATGCCCCGAGTACTCAAGCCCGGAGCCAGCTGTGGCATCGCGAAAGCGACCACTGCCTGTATTCTCAAACAGGACATTGCCACCTCGCACTGTGGTGACGAACAGATCGGGATCTCCGTCGTTGTCGACGTCGCAGAATGACGACGTCACTCCAATCCGATCTGCAAGGGCCACTCCCGCATCTTCAGTGATGTTTTCGAACTTGCCATCGCCAAGATTTCGATACAGAGCGTTCGAGCCAGCCTGAGTCACAAAATAAATATCGAGTCGCCCGTCCCCATCGACATCGGCGACAGAAACCCCATTCCCATGATCATAATGATTGACCTGAAGCCGCCATCGCTGATCGTCAACGATTTGAGGGTTGAGATCGATTCCTGTGGATTGAACACTGTCGGTTAATTGAAAATCCAGGTTAGCAGTTGCTGAATCTGCAGCCGCTTGTTGCTGCGCGATGGCATCCTTGAACCATCCGTTGTCCAGAATCATCGGCGGCTGCGCAAGATGCGTGACTTTCTCGCCACTGGCGCTACTGAGATATCCGTAAGAAGCAGGTTCGAACTCCGGCACAACGAAATTGATATCACTCAGGAGTTGATCGAATTGGTCAGGTTCGTTGATCGAATAACGACCTCGCAATCGCAACTCACGATCAATAAGCAAAAGTTCTGACTCGCTGGGTTTCGCTGGGAGTACGGCAACTGGCTCAAATTCTTCGACACTCGCAAGCGATTCCAATTGTGCATCGGTTACCTCATGAACCAACCAGTCGGGAGAGCCGTCAGGTCGTTCAGCTTCGATTGACGCAGACAACTCGGCAGACGCGTTGCCAGCGACCAGAGTCAGCAGGCGAATTCCCTCCGCGGCAGGCTCAACAGACAGTCGCTGGTGCAGGTCGAGCAACCGAGGACTCAGCGATCCGGCTCCCTGAGAATGAACGGTCAACAGGCAAACTTTGCCGCGAACCTCAGCCAGTGAAGTGATCTGCTGCAGAACTTCTGCGGGCACAGTTGCACCAATGGCAGGCACATTCTTCACGTCGGCAGCCTCATGAGCATCCGCTCCGACAACGACATCTGAGCCCGAATCTATCGATTTGCCAGCTCCAGGCAGGGTCGGCTTTGCAACTTCGTCTCGGCCGCATCCGAGATTCCCAAGCAGACAACTGACGACAGCAAGTTGCCAGAAACGACCAAAACTACGATCTCTTATCCGAAATGTCATAACTCTCACCAGCTTCCAACATAGCAGCAGGAAAGCTCCCAAAAAAACTAAATCTAAGCCGACGTGTTCAGCCGCGAGCACGACGGTCAGTTGTCAGCAGAAACTGGACGATATCCGACTTCGGAATACTCAGCCGCCTTTGGAACAAAGGCTTCGTCGAATAGTGGGTCCAAAGTTTCGATGTGGTTATTGTCTCGTTCGACAGTTCCTCGCAGGTCCTCGATATCACCGTTCAACCAGCAGTTTGTAACTCCGGAAGCATCGAGAATGTCGATCTCGTAAGGCTTACCGGGCCGAGAACCGTCTCCTGCATTGTTCTGCCAGAAGATGCAGTCCTGGTAAACACTTTTGCGTCCTTTGTCGTCTACCCCGTTCCAGTTGCCCGTGAATGTGCAGGATTTCACGGTCGCCACCGATCCCGGAAACACAGTCAACGCCCCGCTGCCATGCTCGGCATTGTAGGTCAATCCGAACTCTCGAGAAATTTGTGCCATGCCAGTGTTCGCGATGTTCGAGACGAACAGGCAATTCTCGATTTCGACTGAGCTTCCTTCCAGAACGTCGACAGCCGCCCCCGTTCCCGGACATGTGTTGTTTCTGAAAACGCAGTTTCGAATAGAAACTTTTCCGCCCTTGAACTGCCTGTGCTCAATCGAAATCGCACCTCCACAGAGACTCGTCCAGTTCTCTTCGAAAGTCATGTTTTCGATCGTTGGCCAGGACCGGCCAAAGACTTTGATGGCCCCTCCGTCGAGATAGTAGAACAGACCTGGCTGCAGTCCCGGTTGATAGTCGTTCGGTTCGAGCCGATCTAATCCTCGGTCGTGAGTGTAGCCGTTCGCGCCAGTCAGTCTGAATCCACGCAAGGTTGTCTCGTTAGACACTCCATCCCCGAAGTAAACGATGTGGTTCACGATGGCCGGATAAGACGTCGCGACGGCGTTGGCAACGTCGGGGTTTTCTGCAGTCAATGTCACGTCGCCTTCCGCTTCGAGAATCAATCCCGAGTGCCGGGCATTGAATCTTAGAAACGCCTGACCGACCTTGTCCGGTCTGTAGACTCCCGCATGAACCCGAACAATCCGAACAGCGTCTGACTTTGCAGCGACGTCAAGCCCGTCCTGAATTTGCTGCCCCGGAAAAACGTGCAGCACCTCTTCCTCGATCTTGAATTTAGCCTCAAGCGCCGACGATGCACTCGCACGGTCCTTCGGTTGCGGACCGCCTGCTGACCCGCGCTTTCCGTCTTGCGTCCCGCACCCTGCCACAAACGCTGCTGCTACCAGGGACGAGCAGAGAACACATCGACTGATTATTGAGCGACTCATCAATGTGAAGCCAATCTTTCCCACGCCTCGTCGTCTCCTGAAATTGTGCCCATTGAGTCGTTTTGAAAGAGTCCGAATGCGCACAGCGGATCCATCGGAAGAGCCGAAGCCATTGGCTCCTTGATCGAAAACTCGACTGAATACTCAAGATCAGGAACAGCGATCTCGCGAATGCCTAACGGCGGAATCTCAAAAACATAGATGTAGTCGAGACTTTTCAGTTGTAGACGAACTTGCCGGTTCAAGGGAACGATGAGTTTCTGAGGAAGGACAAAGTCATCTGGAGTCCCGCAAACTCCATCTTTCCCTGGATACCTGAATGTCCAGAAAAACTCCTCACCGGTAACCTCGATTTCGACAGCAGACTGCTTCCCTTCGAAGTTCGCACTCGTCTCATCGGAAGATTCTTGCGAGGAATCTTTTTCTGACAAAAGCACACTCAGCAGAACAAGGATCGTGACCGGAGCACCAACAAATGCCAGCCCTCTGACACGTGGCTCTACCTTTTTTAGAAAGCTGGTGCCCATAATCTGCTGACTTGCCATAACGAATTTTAACGCGTGGCCAATGCGCAGGTGCGATGCGATTTTGCCGACAATCGATTGCGGATTCTATCGTAGCACTTTGCTGCCCGATAGAATTCGTCCGGTCCATGCCAACTGACCATACTTGAACATTTCATGAACCATCTTGAGCGAGCGGCAAGACAGCCACCGTCAAAAGCTCCGTATCACTGCCGGACCAGAAATATGCCGTCACTGCAGCAAAACTTTGACTCGCAACAGTTCGCGAACGGCTACGAGCTGGTGAACGGCGTCGAGATGCATCGAGAGAACGGCGACAACTTTCGAATTCCGCCCCCCGTGATCAGAAGAAACGTGAACAGCGGGCAGTTTGTTGAACTGCGGGTCGACTCGCCGCGATTTTCCGTGCATGACGACTCGCTGGAGAAGTGCAGTTGTCCGTCGTGCGATGGTGAAATGACGAAGCCAATCCTGAGGCATGAAAACCCAGCATCGCTCGTGCCATTGCCGGATCAGAATGTTCCGTCGCGCGGGTGGGGTGAGGACTTCTGGGTTCGCGTCACCGACCGGGATGGCGAATTCTTAAAAGCCGTTGTCGATAACGACCTCGCAGAAAGCCGGCTGCACGAAATTAGGCTCGGTGACGAAATTGTCATTCACGAAGATCACATCCTGGCACTTCATCCAACCGCTCGTCCGCAGTTGCTGCTCAGCATGGACGCCGACGATCTGAAAGAATTGGCCGAGTGGCTGGGGAATCAACGAGAGTAAACGGTCAAAAATCGTAGCCACGGCGTCGCCGCTTCAATCGATATTCCGAGCAGGGATGTGCTCGTAGATTCGGTTGATGATTCGCTGATGATGCTTCGACCGGTTCACCGTGTTGCTTTGCATGAGGATTAATCCGGCCAGGTCACGTTCGAAATCGATCCACGCGACCGGCCCGGAATAGCCGGGGTGTGACAACCACCGCGACTTGCCATTCACTTCGCTGTGGTGAATTTGGAAGGCCAACCCGTAGCGGCCGTTCGTGCCTGGTTGCGGCTCGTACAGCTTGCCCAGGGTGTCGGCTTTTACGAGCCGTTTGCCGTCGTGAATGCCGCCGTTCAGGTGAAGCTGCATGAGAACCCCGAGTTCATCGAGCGTCGTGTAAACACCTCCGCCTGCTGTCGAGAGTCGATTGTTTTGCCGATCGGCCACTTCCAGCCCAAACGAGTCCGCCTCAAACACTCCCGCTTGCTTTGACTGATACAGCGGCGCAAGTCGTTTCAGATCGGCGGCCGTCGGCTGAATCGTCGATTGGCGCAGCCCCAACGGTTTGAAAACTTTCTCCTCCATCAACGTGATGAATGTTTTCCCTGTTCGCTTCTCGGCAACACACGCACAAAGATCGATCGGGCGACCGTACATCATCCGCGTGCCGGGTTCAGCGACCAGTCCCAACTGCAGGCACGCATCGACGAAATCCTGCGGCGTCTGCGGGAAGAAATAATTCCGGAACTTCGGATCGCTCTCCTTGAAACCGTGCTGCTCCATCCAATTGTTGCTTGGCGCTCCGGACGTATGACTGAGTGCATGCCTGAGCAACACTGCCTGTTTCGGTTTCGCTTTTGAATCACCTTGCAGGGTGATGTTTCCGAATTCGGGAAATGTCTTTGCGATCGGATCATCGAATGAAAGCACACCCTCATCGACGAGGCGTGCCATCAGCGTGGCCGTGAATATTTTCCCCGTCGACGCCAGCCAGCAAAGCTCATCGACGGTGAACGGCTTCTTCGTCTTAATATTTGAAACGCCGTGAGCTTCGCGCATCACGACTTCGTCACGATGGATCAGCAGGATCGATGCTCCCGGATAATGCCCCTCATCGATCACCGCCTTGACCTCAGAGCGAATGGCCTCGCGGGCCTGCTCAGAAAGACTGGCCGATTGCTTCGCGGCACCGTTTCCGCTGATACGCTTGAGACGGATTCGGCGATATTCCATCTGACCGCGATCGCCTTCGAGGCCGATCGGTCCCGTCTCGGGCACGGCCATGTCGTCGGTGAGCAGTTCTCCGTTGCATGTCGCGCGAGCGATTCCGCCGTTGACCGTGACGACAAGCTCGTTCCAGCCACCAGCCTTGTACTTCTTCAATTCTGTGTACGGCCCGGCCAGCAGATAATCGCGACACTGAAGCTGCGGCTTACGAATAAAGACTCCGCTGTCGGCATTTGGCGTCGCGCGGAATTCCAGCTTCAATACGAAATCGTCTCCGAATTCTTCGGTCGTCCACAACTGCTGAATCCGTCGCCCTTCCGCTGGCGTCGTCACAACCAGCCGACCATTGATAGCGGCGTATCTTCCGTCGCTGCTTTGTGTCTTGCCGTCGAACGAAACGGCCTCTTTGATTTCCACAAAGACTGGAGCGTTGGGGCGAGGCTTCTTTGGTTTCCTTCGCGGCGGAGTCACCCGGAATCCCCACCCCGTGAGATCTTTGCCATTAAACAGGCTGACGAAACCCGGTTCCGGTTTGAAATCGTCCTGCTCCGTTTCGACGAACCCAAGTGTCGCAAAGATCGGTTGCAGAGCGTCGGCCCAACGGTCGTAGCCTTCCGTATTTAAGTGCAGCCGGTCTCGGAACCATTGTGAATCGGCATCACCGGTCTCGTCCGCAAACAAAGTCCACGTGTCGACGACCGTGACTTGTGAGTCGCCTTTGACAGCCGTGTCGTAGAGTTCGTTGACTCGCTGAATGATTTCCTTCGGCCGTTTCATCTCAGCGGAACTTGGAAAGACTCGACACAAGACGATTGGCGTTTTCGGATTGTGTTCTTTGATTGCCGCCAGAATCTTTTCGAAGTTCCGCCCGATCGCTTCGGCATCGATCTGAACTTCGACGTCGTTTGTTCCGAGCAACAGAACGATGGCACTCGGATTCAGCGAAAGAACGTCTTCCTTCAGACGGATGAGCATCCCGCGAGTGGTGTCGCCGCCGATGCCTCGGTTAGCCAGTTTCATCCCAGAGAACTTGTCCCGAAACTTCGCGCCCCATCCCTGTGTGATGGAATCTCCGAGGAACACGACCGCTCCCTGGTCCTGCTCGACTCGTTTTGCCCAGGCCGCTCGAAACTGCGGCCATCGTTTGACGTAGCCGTCGTAGCGCCGAAGAGCCCCTTCACCAGGTAGACCGTCTTCCGATACTGGAAGCGCAAACGGATCGGCAGCAAAAGAAACGGAGGTCAACATCGACGCCGAGGCAATAACGGCAAACAGCATTCGAGAAATGTTCGTCATGAGTCGGAAACGCTTTCTACGGTCGAGGGAACGAGTCACCGTAAACCACAACCAAAGCGCGAGACGGCTGGGCAGGACCGGTGACGGCATCAGAATCCAAGACCGCGAAGTATCGCGGGATCCCGCTCCGTCGTCACGCGTGGCGGCATCGCCTGTCGCGTGAAGCGTCGCTCGCTGGTTTCACTCGACGACAGGCAACGTTTCCAGCAAGGCAATCGCGGCCCAGGTCGTCCCCCAGTAGACGGCCGTTTCTTCGACCTTGCCCTTCTTCTTTTCCTTCGTGCCTTTAACAGCCCAAGAACCATCCTCGCGCTGATTCTCAATCAGAAATTTGATGGCTCCCTGCACCGCTTCATCATCGTGCGCGTTTGCTTCAGCTGATTTCACGAGAGCGTACAGGCTCATCCCCGTTGCCAATGCGTCGCCGGGATCGGCCTTCAGCCAGCCCCAACTACCGTCGGGCTTCTGGAGCGACAACAGATCTTTCGTCGCCGTTTCGGTGGCGGCATCATCGTCTGACTCCAACGCGAGCAACAGCTTCGCGACGTACCACTCGGTGCTTACCGCTTCTTTGCGACCGCTGAATTTCTTCACGGCGACATCGAGTGCCGATTTCAGCGTTTCCTGCCGAGCTGAATCGCCTTCCGACGACAGTTCACGAGTCAGCGCGACGGCGTGCCAGACTGCGGACACATCCGTCGTTTCCGCAAGCTTCCGCTTTTGCCCTGGCAACTGACCGGCCGGCTTCCACAGCCCATCGTCCCTCTGCACGTTGATGATGAGGTCAACGTAGTTACTCCACACTTCGTCGCGTGTCTCGTCAGCCGGATACTCAACCCTTGCGATCAACTGCTGCGTCAAGCCGTCTGCGTTCTTCGTAGCGACCGGTTTGTCACCTTCTGGCTTCGGAATGCCCTTGTCGATCGACCAGTCAATCCACTCGTTGACCTTTTCCAGATCAACGTCAAACCCGCGCCGAGCTGCCGCCGACAAACTCCACGTCATGAAGCTGACGCGGTGGCACGAAACGCATTTCTTCTTCTCGATCCAATAGAGCCCCTTTTCCTCGATGTAAGGGAGGCTTTTCTCGACGACCTGCCGCACCTCGGTTTCAGAAGCCGCCTCGTCAGACGCGACGAGCCGCGCCGCGAGCAAATGAGCCGCTGAAACAACAATGCCTGCAGCAAGCAGTCCTGAAATTGACCGATTCGACATATCCGCGTCTCCGGTTGAATTTGATCTTCGATACCGTTTCTCTTAATGAACTCCAGCGACCAGCCGGAAAGTTGCAAGCACGAACTGTCCGCCCTCAGCAAGGCCAGCAGTTAACCACAGGCTCACAATGTTGGCGAGACATTTCAAGAACGCACGATCGTTACACAGTAGCCAGCCGGCGTTAGCGAAGTATCCGACATCCGGCAGCGTCTCCCGCCTAAAACCGTCCTGCCTGAAGAGTACCGGTCAGGACGCATCACCCGTAGAGTTCCTTCCGTCGTCGTAACTTTTGGCCGTAGCCGACCAGCAGTACTCTTATTTGCTTCATTCAGATTGAGTTTCCCGTGGACAAACCGCTGTTTGAAATTCTCGCCTACGAACCCACAGAACTGGGAACGCTCTGTCTGCGACGTCGTGAACTGCTTTGTGAGCCGGGGACGATCATCACCGAAGTCACGCTCAATCATGAGTTTCTGATGAGCAGTTACCTGACGGCGTCCGAGCGGGCGCTGTCAGAAGTCGCCCTGACGATGCACGCAGGAACCCATCTGCGAGTTCTGGTCGGTGGGCTTGGACTTGGCTACACAGCAAATGCCGCATTGGCATCGGACCGCGTGGCACGTTGCGAAGTCATCGAATATCTGCCGCAGGTAATTGCCTGGCTCAAAGATGGCATGGTCCCGTTGTCGGAGAAGCTGAACGCGGAGAGCCGGCTGGAGGTAACTCATAGCGACGTCTATCAGCATCTCCTTGGTGAGCCGACCGAACATCACGATCTGATCCTGATCGACGTAGATCATTCCCCCGATGAAAACCTGGGCACAGCGAACGGGCAGTTCTACACGGCAGAAGGGTTGCGGCGCGCGAAGCTCCACCTCACGAAAGGCGGCATCCTCGGCGTGTGGTCGTACGCAGAAAGTTCCCCCTTCGTCGATGCCCTGCGCGAAGTCTTCCGCGAAGTCCGCGTCGAGCCCGTGACGGTCTTCAACAACCTGATCGACGTCGAGCAAACCGACTGGCTCTTCTTCGCCCACGACTGACTCAGCAGTTTTGTCGCCAACATCGCGTTCCGCCGCACGCTGACCAGCCTCATGCCTCCATCTGGCGGCTCATCGTTTCGACTGGGCGGTGAGTCTGTCGAGGCCTACTTTCAAGAAGTGCACACCGTTGCGGTTCATGAAGACAGTGCCGACGTGCTGAGCATCAACCTGGATTGTTCGAGCGGAATAGTATCGCGCGGAGATATCGGTCTCCGGTAAGAGGATTACCGTGCTGTCTTTGTGCCAGGTTCTGCCGTCATCAGGCGAAAGATTGTAACGCAGCCCTTTGTTGTCATGGCCGATTCCCCACGTCACAAGCATTCGCCCGTCTGCCAGCGATGTGAGATAGCGGCCCTCAGCGTTGTCACGCTTGTCCGGAATTGGGGGAAAACCAGCGACTGAACTCCAGTGCTTGCCATCGTCGGCTGAGTGCAGCAGCACCGGCCCCATCGCCAGTAGCGTACCATTGGCTGACCGTGATATTTGCTGAAATTCGTGCTGAGTCCCAGCGGGGTCAAGCAGATCGAAAACGGTCAGCTTCCCGGATCCAGGCGAAAACAGTCGAGGCGGTCCGACACGCAGCGGCAGAAGCCAACGGCCACCATGCCACGGAAGGACGTTGTGACGAACGGCTCCCAAGTGCTGGCCGTCAATTGGGCCGATCAGTTTCTGGTCAGTCCAGGTCCGACCATGATCTGAACTCACGGTGTAGAGCAATGCTCGCTCGTAGTAACCATCAGTCGCTTTGTCATCCGCGATGTAATTCCAGGTAACAACGATGCGTCCGTCGGGAAGAGTGTCTGCTGTCCCCGGGTAGACTTCGAACTTCTTCACTTCGCGAATGACATCTGGACGGTTTGCCGAAGTGGCGATGGGCAGCGGCTTCGACCACGTGTCGCCGTCGTCAGTCGAACGAGCAACCATCAGGACGTTGGCACCTTTGTAAACGACAACCAGCGTGCCATCCTTTGCCTGACAAATCGATGGGTGAATGTGCCCACCGATTCTCGCAGCAAGAATGGACACGGGTTTGTCTTCGGCTTGAGCGAACGCTGTCGCAGGAATAATGACGCGCCAAAATGTCAGTAACGAGAAGAACACCGTCGTTGCCAATAACGTAGCTGACTTCTGTCGCCCTGGCGTGACTTGATTCGCGAACCCAATAAATGAACCGAGCACCATCCCGGCGGAGCATTTCAGAGCAGTTGTGTTGCCGTCCTGCATTGTGACGCCCTTAATTTTATGATTAGTTGGGAACGTGTCCGAAAACAAATCCCGATTGGGGCGAGGTCTTTCACTCTCCCTCTGGGAGAGTCGGCCTCTCAGCGCCGGAGAGGGGACGAGATGAAAACCCTCCCCGGGCCTCAGAGCCCGACCCTCCCGCAAGCGAGAGGGTGAATAAGTCCGTCGCCTTCGCGTGAAATTCAAAAGTCCTTAGTTGTCTGGTCCCTCTCAACTCGAAACGATAGTCGATCGGGAATCGAATACCGATTCAGAACTGAATTCCAACAGCCAAAGATGTCGATTCACAAATCCCCCTGTTTCCTGACCGAAGTACAAAGCAGACTGTTCTTTCTTGCTGGCGATGATTGCGGAAGTAAGAGACTGGGAATTTTGACATGGGAAATGGCAACGCAGAAATCGCGTGGAATCGCCGACAGTTTGCCACATCGGTTTCTGCGGGAGTGATGGGGCTTGGTCTGTCGGATGTCTCAGCACTCGAAGCGGCGATGAATCAGTCGGGCAGTGGTAAGGCTCGCCAGGTTCTCGTCGTCTACGAAGAAGGTGGCATCAGCCAGATGGACACGTGGGATCCAAAACCGCGTGCGCCGGTTGATCATCGAACGCCGTACAGCCCGATTTCCACCAACGTGCCCGGCATTCAGTTTTCTTCGTTGATGCCGAAGATCGCACAGCATGCCGACAAGCTTGCGGTCGTAAGATCAATGACCTCGTCGGAAGCTCCCAGCCATCCGAATGCGTGCAAAGAATTCTTCAAGGGATACCGCTTAAACGCTCCGATCGACTTTCCCGATATTGGATCTGTGGTTTCACACCTGATGGGAACAAACTGCCCCGAACTGCCTGGTTACGTGTTCTGCCCGGGCGTCAACATGCCCAACCATGTCACGAGCACGGGATTTCTTCCAGCCAGTCGTGCTCCCTGGAAACTTGGCACGCAAGGTCTCGGTGAGAATGTCGCCGCTCCCGATTGGAAAGTGGCCGCACTGACTCCACAAACCGGCCTGAACCACGACCGCATGGGCGATCGCAGGCGACTGCTGAGTGAGCTCAACGATTCAATTGCGATGGAGATAGCATCTGCTCGGCCGTTGCAGAACTATTACGAGCACGCGTTCGAACTGCTGACAAGCCAGCGTGTGCAGGATGCGTTTCTCCTGGAAAGTGAGACGGACAAGACTCGCGACCGTTATGGACGAGACCATCGTGGCTGTTGCTACCTGCTGGGTCGCAAGCTGATCGAAGCCGGCGTGCGGTTTGTCAGCGTTACAGTCGTGCAACCGCCTGACCTTGTTAATCGACCGGACTACGGGCAACCAAATGGTGTCTTCGTGAATTGGGATCATCATGAAGGCATCTACAACAACGGCCCGTGCGGCGGCCCTCAAGCCATGCGCAATCAGGAACGATTCGGATTGCCTCACCCGGTCATGATGCCAAGCCTCGACCAGTCTCTCAGTGCGTTGATCGCGGACCTGGATGACCGAGGTCTGCTCGAAACAACGCTGGTCTGCTTCGTTTCCGAAATGGGCCGAACGCCGCGACTCAACAAGTGGGCGGGTCGCGATCATTGGGGACGCGCCATGTCGATTGCCTTCGCCGGTGCTGGAGTGTCGGGTGGTCAAACAATCGGCGCAACAGACATCGAAGGCGGAGATGTGGTCGAGCGACGCTACACGCCAGCGGACTATGCAGAGACGATCTATCGGAAACTCGGCATCAATACGGGAGCCCGTCTCAAGAAACCCGACGACCGTCCCGTCGACTTTACGGAAGGTGGCCGCCCGATCGTCGAACTATTCTGAGAGCAGCATTGCAGCCGCGCATACAGGAGGAATTCACGATCCGATCAATCGACTGCGTTTCTCCACGCCGTTCGACATTCGAGTGGGTAGTCTGTCAAAATGCCGTCGATACCGGCCGCTTGAACCTGCTTCCACACTGACGGATCGCGGCGTCCAATACCGTCTCCGGCAAAGTTAAACAACGCCTGCTTTCCTCGATCGTGCACTAGTGACACTTCTTCTGCCGTTGGCGTTGCGGTCAGCAGAAAGACATCCAGGAAGTCCTCATCCAGCCGAGATTGAATACTCTTTCGATTGACGTTCTGACCGATTCGGAACCGTCGGTTCAACTTCTTGAGTCGGCGGCTCATCTCCGAGTCCTGGTCGAAGGCGAAGGACTCATCGAACAACTCGTACTTCTCCACGAGCGCAACCAGTTTCGCCTCGCCGTCGCGATTCAGCTGTTTCACATTCAGGGCGATGATTGTGGCTCCGCGTTTGCGTTCCTTTATTAGAGACAGCGTCTCTTCCAGAGTCGGTACTCGCAGACCCGCGAACGCTGGACCAAACCACGTGCCCGCATCGAGTTGCTGAAGCCCGGCCAGCGTCATATCCCGAACTGACCGCGAAGGTCCGTCCGTTGTTCGTTTGACGCTGTCGTCATGCAGCACGACCAGATGCCCATCTTTTGTCGTGCGAATATCCAGTTCAAATCCCATTCCCAGCTCAAGACAAACAGCGAATGCGGGCAGCGTGTTCTCCGGGGCGTGACGCAACATCCCTCGATGCGCGATGGCAATCGGATCAGCACCGTTGACGCTGACCGCAGCCGAACTGAGAAGTAGCACCGGGGCGAACAACGCAGACGCCATGATTGATCGGGAAAAAGGCATTAGAAGAACCCTCACTGAAGGAGCCGTCCGGCTATTCGACCGGCAATGCGTTAAAGGTGACGCGGTATTCTCGCGACGGATCGACGACGCGCGGATTTGGGATCAGGACAAAGTCGTCCATCACCACAGGCTTCAAATCTTCGCCGTCGACGATCTTCACGTCGCGAACGCGATGATCGAGAAGCTCGACAATTGGTCGCCAGCCTCGTTGGGCACCGTTTGTGTTTACTGGTTTAAACGAGTCGGGACCTTGCTGTGGCGTGATTGTCAGTGTGTAGACGTTTCCTTCGATCGTCAGCTTCTGACCGTACGCTTTTGGTTTTGGTGCCATGCGGGCATTCCACGCGGGGTCGCCATAAAAGGCCACCGTGTCACGATCCCAGAGCAGGCCGCGCGAATCAATCGGCTTCAGGCCAATTGTCTGGCCGGTCTGATTCGGCGGCGAGGCAGGGATGTTTCTGCCGCCTGGCACAACGTCGGTCGACACGACACCTTCGTAAAAAGTGTCGAGACGATGAATCAACGCGTGGTGATTCGCGTGAAAGGCTTCCGTTAGTGAATACCGCCCAGGCTGTTCGACAAAATAATCGAGCACTCCCCAGCCGCCATAGCCGTACCAAGTCAGAACGGTGTAGCCAATCATCTGTCGGACTCCGACGTCGTTCATCCACGCCAGAGCCATCGCATCCGGCCCGTCGATATGCCCCATCAGGCAGTTACCGATCGGGAGGTACACTTTGGGATTCTTTGACTCGATGCCGAACCGCTCTCCGGCAGTCGTTACGCCGAACATTCGGCCGCCTTTGGACCGGAACTGGCCATTGCGATAACGAAACCCGATCTGCCAGTCCCGCTCGGTCGCGTGCCCCGACGTGACGAACAGGTCGGCGGCATTGTCGCTCAGCGAGGCAGCCAACACCCGAGTCGTATCCGACGGCCCTTGCTCTTGTTTGATCTCGCCATCGCGTGGCTTGCTGACTTTTTTGTTCTTGACGAGTTCGTCGTACCAGACGCCTTGACTGCACATATCGAGAGCGACTTCGGTTCCCGACGCCACGTTGTGAACAGTAAGTGACGGACGGTGCTGAGCGATCTGCAACGCATTCTCAGCATCGTAGCCGGTAAGAATCCCCCACAGGGTGTCGGTGTAAGGATCATCGTCGTACTGCCGGGTTAGCCGGTGGACCTCGGCAACAAACTGTCGTCCGGCTTCCGCTGGCGTCGCCACGAAACACGTGTGACGCGGATGCTGTCTTCGCAACGCCGGTAACGTTTCGTCGAGCGACTCCGTCCACGTCACAACTTCGGCATCCTGATACTTCTCGACAAGTGCCTTGATGACCTTGTTCCACTCAGCGTCTGCCTGGGTGGCGCGTGAGACGACGATGGAATAGTTGGCGGCTGCGACAGGCACGCACCACAAAATTGCAACGGATGTGAGGATTGAGCGCTTCATCGGATCTCCGGTCTTACCAGACTCAACGCGACTCGCGTTATTTTCTCTGCCAGTCGTGAATGCTCAACCTTCCTGATCGAACGCTACAATTGCAACCTCTGCGGCTCCTGCGTGGACTCACACATGGCGACTTGTTGAAATGCGTAGTGTCTGGCATCCTCATTCACGCATTCTGAATTTCACGAATGCTTGCTAAACGATGCCCTTGCACAGGAAGCTGACCGATGAACGATTTCAATCGCCGCAGTCTGATCAAAGCCGCTGGTGCGTCGGCGGCCATGTTTGCTGTGAAACCGTTGGCTGGATTGTCCGACCTTGCGCGTGCTGATGAATCGAAGATCGATTCCTTGCCGATGCAGCTCTACAAGGGGCTCAGTGATGAGCAGCGGCAGAAGATTTGCCTGCCCGTCGACCATAAAAGTCGGCAGTACATCAGCAATTGGTGGTACGTCCACAAAGACCATCGCATTCCTGATACGTTCGACGCTGAGCAGCAGGAGTTAATCCAGAAGATATTTGATTCGTTGCATCGCCCCGAGTTTCAAGCGACTGTCAATAAGCAGGTCGAGATCGATCAGTACGGCGCGGCCAGAAATGCGCCGTCCGTCGGATTCTTTGGAACGCCCGGTGACGATAATTTCGAATTCATCTACACAGGGCACCACGTCACTCGACGCTGCAACGCTCACAGTGACAAGGGAAAGGGCTTCGGCGGAGCTCCAATTTTTTACGGCCACTTCCCGGACAAGTTCAACGAAACGAAGGACCATCCCGGCAACCCGTACTGGTACCAGGGGAAACTCTTCAACGAGTTCGTTCAGGCACTCAGCGGCAAACAGCAGGAACTCGGACTGGTTTCAAACAAACCGAGAAGCGAAAAACCAGACGCCGTCATCCAAAAACATAATTCACGCGGGCCGGGGCTAAACTGCGCCGACCTGAGCAGAGATCAGCAAAAACTGCTGGCTGAGACGATGCGTAAAATGATGAGCATTTTTCGCGAGGACGATGTCACGGCAACGATCGACGCCATCGAGACCAGAGGCATGCTCGATCGACTTCACGTTTCCTGGTTCGACGGCAAATACGACATCGGTTCAGACAAAATTTGGGATACCTGGCAGATCGAAGGACCGGAGATGGTCTGGTACTTTCGAGGCCAACCGCACATCCACAGCTACTTCCATTTGAAGAGCTGATGAACGCATCCCTTTGCCCGCCGCCTGACCACTCCAGAGTCCAGTACGAGACGATCATGCACCCGCGATCTGCTTATTTTCAATTTCTCATCGTGGCTGCCGTTGTGGCGGTATCAAATCTCCCAGCATCGAATGCGGCAGAGTATTCCGTGCAGAACCTCAGCGACGAACAGTCCGCCGAGTACGACCTCGACGCTTCGTTCTACAGCAAAGTCACGCCCGTCGAAGGGATCCTGATTGCGACATCGGACAACGTTTCTGACCTGGCACATCTGGAAGCGGCCTACCAATTCGGAATGATCATGCAGCGGATCAGTCCGCCGATCGCTCAGCGAATCCGTGACAAGAAAGTGCTCTGCATTCTGATCGGACACAAAGAACTAACTTCACAACTGCCGCAGTTCGCCAGCAAGAAGACTGGAAAAGAACTCGACTTCTACAACTGGCGCAGCAGAGGATTCCTTACTCATAAAAATGGTCGACCGACCGTCGTCTTCGCTGAAGAAGATGTGCTTGAGTACGAAGGTGGAATGCAGATTGAAAGCATCCTCATTCATGAATTCGGGCACGTGATCCACGGGGCGGGTTTCGACAAAGGCTTGCAGGATCGACTTACTGAATGCTTTGAGAACGTTAAGAAAAGCGGCACCTGGAACGACGGTCGCGCTGCTCAACGTTTCCGACGAGTGAAAGGCGGCACCCGCGTCAGCCTGTTTGATGAATTGGTGAAAGCATTTCCGGATCAGTCGCCAGTATTAATCAAAGCGTGCCTCGACGGTGGCGACATACTCGTCAACGGTGAACCGACGAATTCAAAGGTCATGGTCAACGGCGATGACAAAGTGTTGATCATGTTTGGTGGCGAGAAGCAGTGCTACGCCGCGAAGAACCGTGCTGAGTACTGGGCCGAAGGAGTTCAATGCTGGTACGACACGAATCGCACGATGGATCACGACCACAATCACATCCACACTCGCGAGCAACTGATTGCCTACGATCCGCTCATGGCAAGACTCTGCAAGGACGTTCTTGGAGACTCCAACTGGCGATTCATTTCTCCGCGAAAGCGTGCAGGAGAAGAACATCTCAAAGGTTTCGATCCTTCTCAGTCGCCGAAAGTCGTCGACCCCGAGCACATCGAAAACGCCGCTTACGATTACTACGACAAATACTGGAAAGACTACTGGCGGCGGCTCCGTGACAAACACGCAGCAACGGTTACGGCGCATCCCGTACCGGCAAGTCCAGAATGGCTGACGTATCCAGGTGGAGAGGGCCCAGGTCACGGGAAGCATGTTGTCCTTGTTGCCGCCGACCAGGAATACCGCAGCGAACAGTCGATGCCAATGCTGGCAAAGATTCTCTCGAAGCGTCACGGCTTCGACTGCACGGTGTTGTTCTCGTTAAACAAAAAGGGAGAGGTCGATCCGACTCAGAAGATCCGCTGGCAGGACAAGACCGTCATGCACAGCATTCCCGGCCTTGAGCACTTGGCTTCGGCAGACTTGCTCGTCCTGTTCCCTCGCTTAATCACACTTCCAGATGATCAGATTCGGCACATCATCACTTACCTGGATTCCGGAAAACCAGTCATTGGGATTCGGACGGCGAATCACGGATTTCTCGAGAACTTCCCGTACGTGAAAGATGGGAAGAACGTCCGATTCGGTGACGACGTGCTGGGAGGCAGCTTCCGAGGCCACCACGGAAACTGGCATGCCGATTCCACGCGAGGCATCCTTGTCGAAGAAATGAAGAACCACCCGATCCTGACCGGCGTGGCGAATATCTGGGGGCCATCCGACGTCTACCGAACCTACGCGAAAGACGCCGCACTTCCTACCAACTGCCAGGCACTGGTTTACGGACAGCCATTGATGGGCCGACAGGCCGACGATCTGGTAAACACAAAGAAAGAACCGTTGCCAATTGCCTGGACCAAAACCTGGACCGGTACCACTGGAAAAACAGCTCGAGTTTTTCACGTGACGATGGGAAGCGGCAAAGACTACGAAAGTCCCGGACTCCGTAGACTGACGATCAATGCCGCATACTGGTGCCTCGGCATGGAAAAGTTGATCCCGCCGACCAGTAATGTCGATCTCGTCGGCGACTACAAGCCTCTCGCCAGCGGCTTCAACTACGAAAAACTTGGCGTAATCCCGCGGAAACCTGCGGACTTCCAATAGTCACGAGTCAACACGTTTCACTCGGCAAATGCAGCATTGATCGCCAGGCTTCAGGGCAGACGCCCTCTACATATTATGACTCAGTTCTTGTGAAAGAAGCACAACTATGCGTAGACAGTTTTTCCTTGCTGCAGTGTGTCTGCTCGTCGCACAAGCGGTTCATGTTGCGGGCTCGTTCGCAGCAGAGAAAACCAACGTTACCCAGGAACTGCCCGACCCGGACGGCAAGCCGGCGGACATGAGCAGGAAAGTCAAAGTCTTCATCATCATGGGCCAGTCCAACACGCTCGAGATGGGCAAGGTCAAGGGCGACAAGGATGGCTCGCTCGAATACGCGGTGAAGACCGAAAAACTTTACCCCTTCATGGTCGACGACTCGGGCAACTGGACCACCCGCAAAGACGTTCGCAACGTGCATGTGATGGGCAGCGGCGGTCCCGGTGGTCGCGGCGGCGTCAAACGCAACGACTGGCTGACCGTCTCCGGCGGCAAGATCGGCATCGAGACCGGCATCGGACATCACCTCGGCAACGCGCTGGACGAGCCCGTGCTGATTCTCAAGAGTGCGATCGGCAACCGCAGCCTCGGCTGGGACCTGCTCCCGCCCGGCAGTCCCTCATACGAGTTTGAGCTGGAAGTGAAGAACCGCAAGACCAAGGAAATCGAAAACAAAACTTTCGTCTACGCCGGCTACGGCCAGACCCCACTTAGCTGGGAGAAGGGCACCGAGCCCAAACCCATCGGCTGGAAAGCCGGCGTCCAGTACGACGGCGACGTCGCTCGTGCGAAAGACGTGTTGAAGAACCTGGGTGACTTCTATCCAGGTGCGACCGAATACGAGGTCGCAGGCTTCCTTTGGTGGCAGGGCGACAAGGACCGGTACAACGAAGGGCACGCGGCGAAGTACGAGAAGAACCTGAATAACCTGATCGCGTCGCTCCGCAAAGACTTCGACGCCCCGAAAGCCAGGTTCGTCTGTGCAACCCTCGGCCAAACGAGCAAGGAAAACGCCGCGGGCAACGAAAAGCTGATCCTCGACGCCATGTTCGCCATCAGCGACCCGACGAAGTACCCCGCACTCAAGGGCGATGTCGCAACCGTTTACACAAACCCGCTCAGCATGGGCTCTGCTTCCAACGCCCACTACGGCGGCAACGCCAAGACCTACATGAACGTCGGCGAAGCCATGGGCCGAGCCATGGTTGATCTGCTGAAGGCGGATAGCGAGTGAGAAACGACTGCATGTTGACAAGCCGATTGTTCCTGTTGGTGATCGCGCTGCCGTCTTACCTGACGGCGCAAGCTGCCGAGTCCTTTTCTGTACCTGCGCCAGCCGAGCGTCTTCTTAGACAAAACTGCATCGATTGCCACAGCGGAGACTCGGCCGAAGGTAACGTGCGGCTCGACACGTTGGCCTCGCTCTCCATCGATGAACGACTGGAGTTGCTGAACAGGGCTCAGGAACAACTCTACTTCGGACTAATGCCACCTGCTGACGCTGATCCGCCGGATGATATAGAACGTGCAGACCTGGCCGATTGGTTTTCACGAGAGTTGAAGAAGTTCGGCGCGTCAAGGCTGGAAGACAAATTGCAAAGTCCGGCCTACGGCAACTACGTCGAGCACGACAAGCTGTTTTCCGGTGAGCACGCGAACACGCCAGCGTTCACTCGGGATCGACGATGGCTGATCAGCGAATTTATCTTCGACGCACGCTTCAATCGGATACTGAACCACAAGCCCTTCCAGACAATCGACGGCAAGCGGCAGTTCGTTATTGGTGACAACAACCGCCGAGTGAATCTGACGAATCCGTTTCTGTTACCGACGAACACCGGCGTCCGCTACTACTCCAACACGACACTCAACGGCGGCCACTTATTAACGATGATCACCAACGCCAAAGAGACGGCGACTTACATGGTGTATCTGACCACGCGGGATAAAAGGTACGCGCCCGCGATCGCCGACATCATGGCCCTGGAATGGGAACACGAGCGTATTCTCGCAGCACGCGAAAGCTTCCTGAACAATTTTATCGACCGAATCCTGCAGGACCTCTACCAGGACCAGCACGACGAACTCTTGCCGTCGTTTGTCCGTGTCGACGTTAAGCCTGCTGCCTCAGAAACGGGCGAACAAACCAAAAAGGCACCGTTCCATGCAGCCAATCCTGGGTCGCAGGAGCTGATTCTGATATTCAAGACGATGCGAAAGCATGAAGAGGATGGCGACACGGATCAGCAGCTCATCGAGAAGTGTGAGCAAGAATGGTTCAACATCGGGCACAACGACCGGAAAATTCAGGCACGCGTCACCTTCCTGAATAACTACATGCCCGAATGGCGAGGCGTCATTCAACAGCATCGTTACGAACAGAAACATAAGCCAATCGTCTATCGCCCCGCTAAGGACGATGAGATGCAGGTGATCGCGAAGACGATTCGCAAACACCGACAAAAAGGCGATCGCTACAACTCGATCATCAGTAAGTGCATGACTGAGTGGCAGGCCGAGTTCGAACAACAACGTATTGAAGCAGGCCCGCCCACAACTGAGCTGCTCGCCGCCCTGGTTAACGAGCTATTCGTTAAGCTCCTTGAGAAATCGCCCAGTGCAGAAGAAGTCGAGAAGTTCGTTTCGCTTACGCAGTCTTATGTCGCCAGCATGGGCAATCAAAAGGCAATCGAAAAACTTATCCAGACGCTCATTCTGAGGTCCGACTTTGTGTATCGTCAGGAATTCGGACAGGGCGAACCGGATGAGCATGGCCGACGAATGATGTCACCACGCGCCGCGAGCTACGCCATCGCCTACGCACTCACCGACAGCAGCCCGGATCAACAACTGGTTGAAGCTGCGATCAGCGGCAAGCTCAACACCCGCGAAGATTTCGAGCGTGAAGTAACACGCCTGCTGAAAAACCGAGACCAGTACTACGTCATTGATGAGGCAGTCCAGCGTCTTCAACTCACCGCCAGCATCACGAATTCGCCGATCCGGAAGTTGCGATTCTTCAGGGAGTTCTTCGGGTATCCAAAGATGCTCCCCATCTTCAAGGACAACAAGCGATTTGGCGGCAATTACGACAACGCGAAAGGCCGGCTGGTTGGTGAAGCTGACCGGCTGGTCGATCACATTTTGCAGGAAGATCAAAACGTCATCGAAGAACTGCTGAGCACGGAGGACTTTTACGTTTACCACTCCGGCGACAACACAGCCATGACAGCGGCATCAGACCGAATTCGCACGATCTATGAGCACTTCAAGGATCTGGACTGGCAGAATTTCGAGCAGGAAGACCTGCTTAAACACAAGGAGTTTCTCGAAGTTGTCGAGATGCGAGGCGTTGACGTCAAGAACCTTGCATCGAAGGGACGCCGTAACTCGATCCGGGAATTCAAGACGGCGATGGCCAGCTTCACTCTACGATTCGATCAAGGAGAGACTGCCGCCGCTCCTTTTGTCTCGTTCCCCGCACACGGAAAGTACAACGCATCCACTCGAACAGGGTTGCAACTGCGGTCGCCGGAAGTCGCCAAGTTCTTCAACATCCAACTGGACCATTGGAATTACCCCGCCGTGCAACCGGCGAAGGTGGCTCATCGCAAAGGCATGCTGACGCATCCCGCCTGGTTGATCGCCCATGCTCAGAACACCGAAACCGATCCTGTAAAACGAGGCAAGTGGGTGCGAGAAAAACTGCTGGCCGGCACCGTGCCCGATATTCCCATCACGGTCGACGCGGTCATTCCCGAAGATCATCACAAGACACTACGGCAGCGACTCGATGCGAAGACCGGAGAGGCGTATTGCTCCAAATGTCACAAGCTCATGAATCCGCTGGGACTGGCATTCGAGATGTATGATGACTTCGGTCGCTACCGAACCGAAGAATCTCTGGAGCACCCGGACAACCTGATCAAGAAGGGACCGGATAAAGCCGCGGCCCACGTCGATCTCCGAGACAGTTACAAAACCCTGCCGGTCAATCCACGCGGCCAATTATCCGGAACTGGCGAGGACGATCTGGACGGTGACATTAAAAACGCAATTGACCTGGCCGAACGCCTGGCAAGATCAACACGAGTCCGCCAGTCGATCATCCGCTACGCCTTCCGCTACTTTATGGGACGTAACGAGATGCTGTCGGATTCTGGCACTTTGATCAACGCCGATCGCGCTTACGTCGAGAGCGGCGGCAGCTTCGATGCCGTCATCGTCTCACTGCTGACATCCGATTCATTCATATTCCGCAAAACTGAATAGCTGCCGTCGGCTGTGCAAAACATTGATAAACTTTATCGCACGGCGTAATTGCAAACGCGGCTTCTCGAAATCACAAAAGGCAAGCCCAATGGAAACCAGAAGAAAATTTCTCAAGTCATCTGCACTGGGCGCTGGAACCGCTGTACTTGCTCCGTCGCTACGTGATTTATTCGCAGCTTCCGCCATTAACGCAGCCCCTCGCCGATTCATCTTCATCAGAAAATCAAACGGCGTCCGTCCCAACGAAGTCGTCCTGCCGTCATTCAGCGACAAAGAAAAATCGCTGGACGCAAAGAAGCAGCCTTTGGAAGTAGACCTCGAGAATCACGAACTCCCCAACTGGTTGCATACTTTGGACGGTCACAAGCAACACATGACAATCCTTCATGGCCTGTCATGCAAAATGAGCGAGAATGGACACTGGTCCTATTCGTCAGTGATGGGTGCCTACAAGTCAGGCCGCAACTCGTTGAGTGGCATCAAACGAGCAACCATCGATTTTGAACTCGCACGGCTGTTCCCGTCGCCTTTCGGTCACGTCGAACTGTCCCTGACGGGTAACTACAGCAGCTTCAGAAACGGCATCGTCGCCGGTTATTCGGCACCGGGCCCGCATCAACGCAACTATTGCTACGCCGATCCGCAGACGGCTTACAACGAACTATTCAAGTCCGTTACAGATTCCGGCGCGGTGGACTCTGAAAATCAGATGCTTCAGTTCCTGCAGGACGATGAGACGTTTAAGGCGGAAGTCTTAAAGGGCCACGAAAAACTCAAACTCAGCAATCACATCAAATCCATCGAGGCGATTCGCGACCGCAACAAGCAGGTCGAAAAGATGTCCGCTTCCATCGCGCAGCATCTTCCCGAGATCGACAAGGTCCACGGCAATGGCGGTCCCAATGCCAGCACGCCTGAAAAGCAGCAGGCATTCACCGACATCCTGGTTGCGGCGCTGGTTACCGGACTGACCAACGTGGTGACCTACACAATCGATGAGCTGTCGACGCCCATCAAAGGGATTCCCGGCAATGAAGGGGATCACATTTCGATTCATGAACTTGGCCACAATGGCGGATACAGCGGAATCTCAGCCGAGAAGATTCGAGAGAAGATCCGCGTCGGTCACATCGATCAGGTCGCCACGATCATCGACCGACTCAAGCGGGTGCCCGAAGGCGAGGGCACTATGTTCGACAACACGATGATCCTCTACTTCCCTGAGAACGGCGAAGGCCATCATAGCTGGGGCACAGAAGCACCGTTCGTCATTATGGCCGGCGACAATTGCAAACTGGATATTGCCGGTCGTTACATCCGCCTGCCCAATCACGGCACGGAAGGACACAAGACAATCGGCAACTGGTACACGACCCTGTTAAACGCTCACGGCAATCCGATCGAACACTACGGTGACTTCGATCTGGAAATGGCTCGTAAGAGACTGGACCAGACTGGCGCAATCAAGCAGTTGATGGGCTAAAGAAACGTCATCAGTAGCCAGCAACCGACGACGTGCCAGTGATCAATTGCCGCGATTAGTTACGACGCACAAAGCGTCCAGAGATAACCTGGCCACGAGAAGAGCACGTTAAGCCGTCTCCATCCAACTCGCGAAAACAACAAAGACCGTTATGCAAAATCAAGCCACATTCCGCATTGTCGTCATTGCCACTGCAATGATCGCAGCACTCTCCCCGCATACGGCGAGCGCGGTGGAAGGGACCAAACCGGTTAAGGTCTACATCCTCGCCGGCCAGTCAAACATGGTGGGAATAGGACAGGTCACTGGCGCCGGCAGTCGCTGGGGAGCCGAGTTTCTCGACCCAGTGGTCTCGGTCTACGCAGGCTCATACGACGCGACCACAGACTACGACAAGGCCAAGCCGACAAAGACAATGAGTCTGCCAGCATTCGGTGGAGTCAGGCCGACGCCTTATCCAAGCGGCGGGACTCAAATCGTGCGCGGATTCATCCGAATCAAAACCACTGGAGTGTATGAATTGCGTCCGGGGTACGGTGGATCGACGCACAACATCATGGAAGTCGACGACCAGGAAGTTTACCGCAAGGAGCCCGACGGTGACGCCACGCACACTCCAATCAAACTCACAGCCGGTGCAAAAGTCTCGTTCAAGATCACTTATCTCACTAACCAGGCGAACGGTCTCGGCTGGATTGCTCGGATCGATATCCCAGGCACACTCTCGACCGTTGTCAAACAGGACGGCAAGTTTCCGTACCTGATCGATAAATCCGGAAGATGGACCGAACGCAACGACGTTTGGTACAAGGGAGTGGTCACAGCAGGGGCAAACAAGTGGCTGAGTGTCGGCTGCGGAGCGAGCAGTAATAGCATTGGTACCGAGCTGGGGTTTGGTCACATCGTCGGTGATCACCACGACGAACCGGTACTGATCCTCAAGGCCTCGCAAGGAAATCGATCGCTGGCATGGGACTTCCTTCCCCCCGGCAGCGAGCGGTTTGAGCACGATGGCAAGGTCTACGCAGGCTATAAAGACTCACCAGCGTCGTGGGACAAGGGAACAACGCCAGAACCGATCAACTGGTATGCTGGTAAGCAGTACGACGACTGTTTTCAGGCTGCCCACAAAGTGCTCGACAACTTCGACAAAGAGTTTCCGCATTTTGCCGACCGCGGTTATGAGATCGCCGGTTTCGTCTGGTGGCAGGGGCACAAGGACCAGGGAAACGCGGCCCACGCCGCTCGCTACGAAAAGAACCTGGTCCACCTGATCAAAACTCTGCGCGGCGAATTCAAAGCACCGCGCGCACCCTTCGCGATTGCAACAATCGGCTTCGGCGGATGGAAGATGTCAGGACACGCGCTGACTGTCGCCGACGCACAACTCGCCGTAAGCGGCGAAAAGGGCAAGTATCCAGAGTACGCTGGCAACGTGAAAACGATTGAAACACGCGACTTCTGGCGGGACGCCGAGGTCTCGCCGCGGAATCAGGACTTCCATTACAACGGAAACGCTGAGACTTACATGAACGTTGGCGTTGCCCTCGGCCGAGCGATGGTTGAACTGCTGCAAACGAAGTAACGATTCCAAAGAAACTCGCTAAGCAGCCACTTCTGTCTCGCTAAGGAACAAAGGAAATTCATGTCGATCGGAAATAGATACTTGAGAACGCTCTGGCTGACGGGACTCTGCATCGCTGCTTTGCCCTTTGCTGTTACCGCTGCCGACGGCCAGCCTAACATCATCGTGCTCTTCGCTGATGACCTCGGCTATGGCGAACTCGGTTGCCAGGGAAACGAAGAAATTCCGACACCGCATATCGACACGATTGCCGCCAATGGCGTGCGGTTTACTAATGGCTACGTCGCTGGCCCCAACTGCAGTCCGTCTCGCGCGGGCTTGTTGACTGGTCGAACACCGACACGGTTTGGATACGAGTTCAATCCCACCGGGGCACTCAATGAAGATCCCGCCTTCGGCCTGCCAACCAGCGAAGTGACGATCGCCGAAGCTTTGCAGAACGCGGGCTACACCACCGGGCTGATCGGCAAGTGGCACCAGGGCGGCACGGCGAAGTATCACCCTTTTCGACACGGCTTTGACGAGTTCTTCGGTTTCACTCACGAAGGCCACTATTTCGTTCCGCCTCCGTACAGAGGAGTGACCACGATGCTCCGCCGCAAGACGCTTCCCGGTGGCGGCAAGGGGCGTTGGGCTGGTGAGAAAGGGCTGATCTACACGACGCACATGGGCTATGGCGAACCCGACTACGACGCCAACAACCCCATCGTCCGAGGCGGCCAACCCGTCGAGGAAGCCGAATACCTCACCGATGCTCTGACACGCGAAGCCGTCGACTTCATCGACCGGCACGACGACAAGCCATTCTTCCTTTACCTCGCGTACAACGCCGTGCACAGCCCTCTGCAGGGAGCGGATGCGTACATAAAAAAGTTCTCCGGCATTAAGGACATTCACCGCCGCATCTTTGCGGCCATGCTGGCGAACATGGACGACAGCGTCGGCACCGTGATGGCTCAACTAAGAAAGTCAGGCCTCGAAGAGAACACCATCGTATTCTTCTTGAGCGACAACGGCGGGCCGACAAAGGAACTCACGTCGTCCAATCTGCCTCTGCGAGGCCAGAAGGGTCAGATGTACGAAGGCGCCATCCGAGTGCCATTCATGGTTCAGTGGAAAGGCACGATTCCATCCGGGCAGGTTTACGACAAGCCAGTTTCTTCGTTCGACATCTTCGGGACCGCGGCAGCAAACAGCGCCGCAGTGACAGTACCAAAGCAGGTCGAAGGCGTCGATTTGATTCCCTTCGTCACTGGTAAAAACACGGCCAGTCCGCACAAAACGCTCTTCTGGCGTCAGGGAGGAAAGACTGCCATTCGCCACGGAGACTGGAAGCTCGTCCGAATGGGCAAGAGACTCGGACCAGGCAACACGAAGTGGGAACTCTACGACCTGTCGAACGACATCGCGGAAGAAACGAATCTCGCTCAGTCCAATCCGAAGCGTCTCGCAGAACTGGTAGCAATCTGGGATAAGATGAACGGCGAAATGCGAGAGCCTCTGTTCTAGCTGGCAAACCGTGAATCAATCGCCATTTCAAAGTGATCAGGGCCGTCGCAGACTTACTGAACAACAACAGGCTACTATGTTTAATCGAGTCGGCATTCTGCCGCTGTTGCTAATTCTGTCATCGTCGCAAGCCTATGCCGAGCCTTCAGAGGCTGATTTTTCCGTATCGAAATCGGCACAGACCGTCATCACAAAGCATTGCGTGGATTGCCACAGTCGCGACTCCGCAGAAGGTGAGGTGAGGTTTGACAATCTTGCAAAGCTTACCACTGCCGCACGGTTGGAATTGTTGAACAAGGCTCAGGAGCAACTCTTCTTTGGCCTGATGCCGCCGCAGGACGCTGAGCAACCTTCCAAGTCAGACCGCACACAGTTGAAGTTTTGGCTTCGCAGCGAGCTACTCAAGCACAACGCTTCGAAGCTCGACGAGAAGCTTCGCTACCCTGAGTACGGCAACTACGTCGATCATGAAACACTCTTCAGGGGAGAAATCGATGACGAGCCGTTCACACCAGCTCGGCGATGGTTAGTGAGTCCGCAGATTTTTCTAGAGCGTGTGAACGACATTTTCAAACTGGAAGACCGTTCGCGGCAGAAGTCCTTCTACGGCGTTACCAATCCGTTCGTGCTGCCTGACCATTCCGGAGTGCGGGACTACGACGTCACGGCTCTGGACGGCGGACACTTGCTGGTAATGCTCAACAACGCACAGTGGATTTCTCAGAAGCAGATTTTCGGAGCCGTCCACGCTGGGGTCGACCGCCGAACCGTTGAGCATCCGAATGCCAAAGATCGTTGGTATCCCTCAACATCGCCGAACGCTTTCGTGACGATCGTCAGAAAAGAATCTTCGCCAACTGATCAGGAACTTGTCGAGGCGATCCACGCGCAATTCGATTGCGTCTTACAACGCCGAGCAACTGACGAAGAATTAGATCGGTACATCCCACTTCTGCAATCTACGATTGGCTTGGGAGGCAACACCGAAGGTTTGCGTCAGATGCTTGTCAGCGTGCTGCTGGAATCGGAGTTTCTCTACCGTCACGAATTCGGCGAAGGGGAAACTGACTCGCACGGTCGGAAGAAGCTATCGCCCCGTGAGGCTGCTCGCGCGATCTCGTATGCCCTGAGTGATCTCGGCCCGGATGCCGCACTTCAAGCCGCCGCTGAAGAAGGACGCCTTACAACCACGGAAGATTACAGTCGTGAAGTGCAGCGGCTGCTTGCAGACCATGCCAGTTTCAACGGTCCGGTTGATCCTGGGCTCAGCGGCAAGAACATGCAGTCGCATGTGACGACTCACCCAAAACTCATTCGATTCTTTCGAGAGTTCTTTGGCTACCCCGGCGCTACCAAGGTGTTCAAGGACGAAAAACGCAGCGACGGCTATTATCAAAATCCGTCTCGCGGCACGGCGGGAACACCAGGATTCCTGATCAAAGAGGCCGACCGCATCGTCGACTGGTGCCTTCAGCATGACCAGGACGTCTTCGCGAATTTGTTGACGACTGAAGACTTTTTTGTCTACCACAACAAAGACAACGAAACCGGTCGTCAGATCATCGCAGAATGGAAGGAAGCTTACGCGAAGCTCAAAAACACTGACTGGAAATCCGCCCCCGAGAAGGTGATTGCCGAGAACCTGGAGTTCATCCAGGCAAGAAAGTCTCTCCGCATTATCGGCGGTAAGCAGAAGCGGGAGTTTCTGCGACACATGTACTTTTTCGGCGATACGATTGCGAAGGGACGGACGCCTTTCACGACTGTTTCATTCGCTCATGGCTACACCTACAACCATTCGCCGTTCTACAACCTGCCGCCCACGCCAAACCCGTTTCGATATGGAGGAGTGGAGCAACAGAATTTCAAAGGTCTGGATGACACAGAATTCTGGGACTACCCCGTCGAGCAACCTTTCAAGATTCCCAACCGTCGAGGCATTCTCACTCATCCCGCATGGCTGATTGCTCACTCTTCCAACTTCCACACCGATCCGATCAGACGCGGACGCTGGATCCGTGAAAAGCTGTTGGCCGGTCATGTTCCCGATGTACCGATCACTGTGGACGCTCAAGTTCCAGACGATCCGCACATGACGTTTCGTGAACGAGTTGGAGGTGTCACTCAGAAAAAAGAATGCTGGAAATGTCATCAGTACATGAACCCGCTCGGTCTTCCGTTCGAGGTCTTTGACGATTTCGGCCGTTACCGCCTCGACGAGCCGCTCGAGTATCCGGAGCATCTGGTTGCCAGAACCACTAAGAAGAACGGCGCCGACACTTACAAAACGAAAGCCGTCAGTACGCTCGGCGAGCTTAGCGGGACTGGCGATCCAGGACTGGACGGCGCGGTCAAGGACCCGATGGATCTCATCGACCGACTGGCCCGGTCAGATCGAGTTCGTCAGTCTATTATTCGGCACGCCTTCCGCTTCTTCATGGGACGCAATGAAATGCTTACCGACTCGAAGACCTTGATCGCGGCCGACCGAGCCTACGTCGAAAACGGCGGCAGCTTCAACGCGGTTGTCGTATCGCTTCTGACCTCAGACTCCTTCATGTATCGCAAGTGAATCTCAGGTTGAGCCAAAAACTCGGCCTGTTACGGGATAAAGGACGAACCATGACAACACGAAGACAGTTTCTAAAAACTGGCGTATCCGCTGCCGGAGCGATCGCGTTGGGCCCCAGGCTGTTCGCCAATGAAACGGCGAAAACGCCGCCGACACGCTTCATATTCATGCACAAGGGAAACGGGTTGTTTCCGAAAGCGATGGTGCCGACGTCGCTCGGTAAGGCTGAACAGGATAAAGAAAATAAGAAGCAGCCGTTCGAAGTACAGTTGACCGATCACGAGCTGCCCGGATGGATGGGGCCTCTCAACGAACACCGGGAGAACATGACGATTCTGCAAGGCCTGTCCGGCCAAATGTGCACGACCGGGCATCACACCTGGCAGTCATCGCTGGGCGTCTACAAAGCCAACGAGCGTTTAAGTTCGATCAAATGGGCGACCGTAGACTTCGAACTGGCGCGTCTGTTCCCTTCCCCATTCGAACATATCGAGCTGGCCTGTTTCCCCAACGGCGGCGGCAACGCTCGCGGCAACATCGATGGAATTGAAATGGGCTTTTCAGCCCGCGGGCCGCAACAGCCCAACTATGCGTTTGGTTCGCCGAAAGTTGCCATCCAGGAACTCTTCAAATCAGTCTCCGACGACCAGAGAGATCAGATCAAGTACGAACTTGAGCGGCGAGTCCTGGCCTTCGCTGCTCGCGGTCAGTCGAATATCGGGCAGCATCTGCGAGGCGTTGAAAAGCTAAAAGTACTTAACTACGCCGACTCCATCGAAGACATCCGCAAACGCAACAATAAAGTGGACGCGATGGCCGACGTCATTCGGCAACACGTCCCTCAGCTTGATGAGAAATATTTTGCGGACAACCTTACCACCACCGATCGTCAGGTCGGTCACACCGAGATTCTGCTTTCCGCTTTGATTTCAGGCATGACCAACGTGGTCACGTTTACGGTGGATGAACTTGGAACTCGTTACACGGGAATCCCGACAATTGAACGCGAGAACGTAAACCTTCACGACGTGGGACACGGCAAAGGCGTCGGCTCTCTTGAAGCCGAAGAAGTCCGCGAGAAGCTGCGTCATCATCACATGACACTGGTCGACACAATCGTAACACGCCTGAAGAGCGTGCCCGAGGGAGACGGCAGCATGTTCGACAACACAATGCTGTTTTACTTCCCGGATAATGGCGAAACCCACCATAGCAAAGGCAGCGAATGGCCCTTCATTGTGATGTCGGGTGACAACGTCCGACTGAACATCTCTGGGAAATACATCCGCCTGCCGGCTTACGGCGAGCTAGGACACAAAACTCTGGGCAACTGGTACACAACCATCCTCAACGCGTACGGGAATTCGATCCCACACTACGGTGCCCTGGACACCGGCCTGAACAGGTACGGCATCGATCAATCGGGACCGATCAAACAGTTTGTGGGTTGAAGGTTCGCCAGGCAGGACCAGACGCAGCAACAGTCGAGCAATTGAGATTGAAATGAAAAATGGGATGAAGCAAGTCATCCGTGCAACGTTGGTGTTAGGTTGCCTCATCGTTGCAGGCAATTCAGCTTTAGCACAGACACTGTCCGAAAAGCTGAAGTCCGAATCGACAGAAAGTCTGGTCGTAGCAGCCCGCGAACGCGGCAGCGCGGTCCGCGGTGCCGTGCTGTTTCCGCTCCAGAAAATTGGCTGCGTCAACTGTCATGCGCCGGGCAACGATCGCCTGCTTGGTCCGGACCTCACGAAACTCGGCAAGTCAGTTACCGACACGCACCTCGTTGAATCATTGCTGCACCCGTCGAAGGTCATCCGTAAAGGCTTTGAGACAGTGACCGTGGTAACGAACGTTGGTCAGACTGTCAGCGGCCGCATCATCGAAGATTCGCCGAATCAACTCGTGTTGCGTGAAACGTCTGACAAACGAGAGCTGGTCACAATCAGTAAGTCTGACATCGATCAGGTCGTGCAGAACAAGACGTCCAGCATGCCCGCAAATCTTGTCGACCAGTTAAAGGATCGAGGGCAGTTTCTCGACCTGGTTCGTTACCTGACAGAGATCTCTTCGACAGGCACGGGACAGGTTAAGCGGAAGCACTCCCAAGGTGGCGGCGTCATCAGCGAAGCACTGCAAGGGCTTGTGCTGCTGAAAGAATTCAACTGCTCGGCATGTCACCAGGACGACACAAACACCGGGTCGCTCACTGCCAAAGGAGCCCCGAGAATCTCCTGGTCTACAGGCCGGATCGATCCGCGACACATTGAGCAGTTTCTCGCCAGCCCGCATTCGGTTAAGCCGGGCACGACAATGCCCCATCTCATGTCTTCTCATTCAGAGGTCGATCGAAAGAGAATCGCCACTGAGCTTACTCACTATGTTGTTTCATTGAGCGATCGCTCTTTTGTGCGCCACAAGCTTGATGCTCAAGCAGCAAAGCGTGGTCGCGAACTTTTTCACACAGTCGGCTGCGTGGCTTGCCATTCGCCGCGGGGCGACGACGGGGCTGAACTGCGTCCGGACACTTCGGTAAGACTTGGGCGGATCGAGCAGAAGTACAACGTCGACGGGCTTGCCGAGTTGCTGGAGAATCCGCACGGCGTGAGACCGTCCGGTCGAATGCCGAACATGCAGCTCACACATTGGGAAGCCATCGACATTGCAAACTATCTACTCAGCCGCAAGCTGCCAGACCAGGTCACCCGAACGACTGACGATCGATTCAAGCTGAACGCCAGCCTCGCGAAGAAAGGCGAAACGCACTTCAAGCAACTTGGCTGCGTGCAGTGTCACGGCGTGAACGACGCGGATCGAAAACCTCGATCAATCCCGCTAGCTGACGTACGGCTCGACAAAGGCTGCCTGTCTACAGAGGCCGGAGCATGGCCCCAATTCGGAATGAACACGAAGCAACGACATCTCATCCGGACGGCCCTCACCGACCTGCCGGTGAAACTCGATGCTCAGCAACAAATCTCAACGACGCTCACCGCATTTCGGTGTCTGAATTGTCACCAGCGTGACGAGTTGGGCGGAGTCTCCGCTGGACGCAACCCGCACTTTCAGACAACGAATCCGAACCTCGGCCCACAAGGGCGAATACCGCCAACGCTGACGGGCGTCGGAGCAAAACTGAATCCGACATGGATGCGTCAAGTGCTGGTCAGCGGCCGCTCAATCCGGCCGTATTTGAAGACTCGGATGCCACAATACGGAGCGGAAAACGTCGCCCACCTTGTCGATCTGTTTCAGCAGGTGGATCAACTTCCGGAGATCGAGTTTGCGAAGTTCAAAGATCAGAAAGAGATACGGAAGGTCGGCGCGGAGATGGCCGGAACCGGCGGTCTGAACTGCATCGTCTGCCACACGTTTCAGTTGAAACAGGCCGCCAACATGCCCGCCGTCGATCTCACTGAAATGGCAGAACGGCTGCAGAAAAAATGGTTCTACCATTACATGCGTGATCCACAGAGCCTCAGCCTGAACACGGTCATGCCATCCTTTTGGCCAGGCGGGCGAGCCATGCGAAAGGATATTCTGGACGGAGACACGAACACGCAAGTTGAGGCACTTTGGCAGTACCTTCTGGATGGGCGACAAGCTCGTACACCGCGAGGCTTGATTCGCGAGCCTCTGGAATTACTCGCGACCGACGAAGCTGTCATGCTGCGTCGCAGTTATCCGGGAATCGGTAAACGCGGCATCGGAGTTGGATACCCCAACCAGGTCAATCTGGCTTTCGATGCCGAGCAAATGCGGCTGGCGATGATCTGGAAAGGAAAGTTTGCCGATCCCGGCGGCGTGTGGCGAAGCCAGGGACATGGCCGGGTACGACCATTGGGCACCGGCCTGATTCAATTCGCACCGGGTCCCGACCTGGGTGATGCCGACTCGCCGTGGACAGTCGACGAAGGTCGCCCCCCGCAGCATCGATTCAAAGGGTATTCGCTGGATGAAAAACGACGTCCAAAATTCAATTACCAGTTCGCGGATATTTCCGTCGAAGACTACTCAGTTGACACCGTCGACTCTTCAAATCGCCCGTTTATCCGCCGAACTCTGACGCTGCGGCCAGACGGTTCGAATCGGCAAGATGTCGTCTTCCGAGCTGCCACCGGCAAGACCATCACACTCGAAGGCAATGGCGTTTTTCTGGTCGACAGTTCGCTACGAATCCGAGTCGACGAGAACAGGAAGGCTTCGATTGTTGACCACACTTCCGGAAAGGAACTTCGTATTCCGCTGCAGATTCAAGACAAACCATCAACGCTCATTCTGGAATACCGCTGGTAGGAATTTCTGATGCATCTTCGAACGACAATTCTGATCCTGCTTGCTCTCGCCGGAAATCTGCAGGCCGAGCCTCTTGGTGAATATTGGGGCACGGCTGAGGAAGAGGCGAAGTACTACCGAATCGTCGAAGTTCCAATTCCTGAAGGAATGGCACTAGAAGCGGGCAGTTTTGAAATCCTGCCAGACAATCGGCTGGCCATCGGCACGCGTCGAGGAAACATCTTTCTCGTCGACGGAGCGTTTGATGAGAACCCGCAACCGCAATTCAAACGCTTCGCCAGCGGTCTCGATGAAGTGACAGGTTTGTCGTTCAAAGACGGAGCGTTCTACGTCACGCAGCAGACAGAAGTCAGCCGAATCACCGACACAGATTCGGACGGTCGAGCCGATCAGTTTGAAACGCTGAGCGATAAATGGGGATTTCGGCACTACCACGAATTCGCGTTTGGATCGAAGCTCGACAAGGATGGCAACACGTGGGTCGCACTTTGTCTATCCGAATCGTACCGCTCGAAAGTGCCATTTCGCGGTTGGTGTGTGAAAGTCACGCCGGACGGCAAAACACTTCCCGTCTGCAGCGGAATTCGTAGTCCGTGCGGAATCGGCCCCAACGAACACGGAGTGATGTTTTACGCCGAGAGCCAGGGACCGTGGAACGGATCGTGCTCGCTGAAAGTTCTTCAGCCCGGCGGTTTCATGGGACATCCAGTCAGCTTCAACTGGTACCCGCTGGCGAAGGAACTCGGCCCGGCACCGGTCGTTCCGAATTCTCAGTCCCGGCTCGAAATTGAACGCAAACGTGTGAAAGAACTCGTCCCCTACGCCGTCGTGTTTCCTTATAAAAAGATGGGGCGATCGATCTCAGGCTTCATGGTCGATCGGACGGGCGGAAAGTTCGGGCCATTCGAAAACCAAATCTTTATCGGCGACTTCAGTCTCAGTGTTGTCATGCGAGCGACCACGGAAAAGGTCAACGGAGTCTGGCAGGGAGCGTGCTATCCATTTCGCGAAGGTCTGGCCACGGGACTGCTCGCGTGCCAGTTCACTCCAAAGGGCGATCTGATTGTCGGCGGCACGAACCGAGGCTGGCCGGTGCGAGGCCCTCGACCGTACGCTCTGCAACGACTCGACTGGACCGGCAAGATTCCGTTTGAGATTAAAGAAATCAAAGCTCGGCCAGATGGATTTGCCGTCACATTCACGAAGCCGGTTGATCGCAAGATTGCGTCACAACCGGAGTCGTACTCGTTGACTACTTATACGCACATTTATCAGCAGGGTTATGGCAGCCCGGAAGTCGACCACACGACTCCCCAAGTAACCGCAGCAGTCGTATCTGCTGACAGGCTTCGGGTAGACTTACGAGTCGACGGTCTGGTCCAGGGACATGTCCACGACTTTGACCTTCAGCACGTACGGTCAGCAGAGTCTAGACCACTGGTCCACTCAAATGCTTACTACACGTTGAACGAAATTCCGAACAAATAATCATCCCGCACCTTCAGCCGCCTTCCGAGATCGCCACCATGAATCATTCAGACTCCACACGCCGTCAGTTCATCGCCCAATCCGCACTCGCAGCCTCAGCTTTGTGTCTCGGCAAAAGCTCTCAGGCAGCAGATAAGAAGAAACCACTGTTTGAGATTTCGCTGGCTCAGTGGACGATCAACCGTGAGCTGAAGTCCGGAAAAACCGACAATCTTGACTTCGCAAAAGTGGCTCATGATCACGGAATCTTCGCACTGGAATACGTGAATCAGTTCTTCATGAAGAAGGCTACTGACGAAAAGTATCTCGCCGAGATGAAGAAACGAGCCGCCGATCACGGCGTCAAAAGCCTGATCATTATGTGTGATCGCGAAGGAAACATCGGCAACCCAGACACCGCAAAACGGCAGCAGACAGTCGATAATCATCGAAAGTGGATCGACGCTGCAAAGTTTCTCGGCTGTCATTCCATTCGAGTCAACGCGGCCAGCGCAGGCACATGGGACGAGCAGGTCAAGCTGGCTGCTGACGGCCTGGCAAAACTCACGGAGTTGGGCGCCGAGCAGGACATCAACGTGATTGTCGAAAACCACGGCGGCCTATCCAGCAACGCAGACTGGCTGGCCGAAGTTATCCAGGCAGTGAATCACGATCGGTGCGGAACACTGCCCGACTTCGGAAACTTCAGAATTAAAGACGGCGAGTCATACGATTCTTACCGAGGCATCAAGAAGCTGATGCAATGGGCAAAAGGCGTCTCGGTGAAAGACATTGTGTGGGACGACAAAGCAAAGCAGTCGCCGCTCGATTACGACCGCATGCTGAAGATCGTTCTCGACACCGGATTCAGCGGCTACTGCGGAATCGAACACGGAGGCTTCGAAGGCCTGAACGCTTCCCGCAAAGCTCTCGAAGATGCTCGCGACCGCTTGTCATAAGCCGGGCACAGATCGAAGGCGAAATGAGTTTTCAATCGACTGGAAAGTTCGACCTGGTCATTTGCGACATCGACGGATGCCTGTCGCCGGAGTCTCACGCGCCGATTAACGAATCGGCGTTGTCAAGAATCGCCGAGCACAACCGGAAAGCCGTTGTGCTGAGCGACCGACCGCTAATAACGCTCTGTAGCGGCCGGCCGATCTCGTTCGTCGAGGCAATGTGCCGCTTCATCCACAACACGAAGATTCCATGCATCGGCGAAAACGGAGTCTGGCTCTACGCCCCGGCAGTCAACGTCTTCGAGATGGACTCAGCAATCACGAACGAGCATCTCGAAGCCGTTCACGATGCATCAAAGTTGCTTCGCGAAAAGTACCAGGCATCGGGAGTCGTTGAGCAGCCCGGCAAGTCTGCGGCCGTCACGCTCTACCATCCCGACACTGAATACCTGCGTTCGATAATGCCAGAAATCAGAGCCGAGTTGGCTGATCGAGGCTGGCCATTTCGCGTATCGATGACCTGGTTCTACATCAACTGCGATCTTCAGCACGTCAACAAAGCAACCGGCATCGCGCGGCTGTTCGCAAAAACCGACATCGATCCCGCAAGAACAGCAGCGATCGGTGACACGCTGGCCGACAAGTTCATGGCCGACAGCGTGAGCTTCTTTGCTTGCCCAGCGAACGCCGATCCCGAAATTCAGAAATCCGCAAGCTACGTCTCACCCTACGATGAGATCGACGGTGTTCTTGACATTCTTCGAAAGCTTGACGGCGAGTGAAGCG
>CALSLT010000032.1 GCA_943787265.1 uncultured Planctomycetaceae bacterium
GACGTGAATAAAACTTCAATCGCTCTGCTTCTGGTCGGAATCGGACTGGCATGTGTTCCGGTAGATGCCGTTGGCGCCGATGGAAAACTGGAAGGTTCGTTGCAGCCGTTCATCGGCGAGCCTCGCATGGAAATGCAGCAGGTCTTTCGCAATGAGCGGTTCCCCAACATTGTGGTCACTCTGAAAGGAACCGTCCTTGCGACGTGGGGAAATAACAGCATCCGTGCTCGACGCAGCGAAGACGGCGGCAAGACGTGGGGCGACGAGATCGCGATTGCGAAGCCGGGGATTCACGGCGGTGGAACGACGGTCGACGAAACGACTGGCGATATCCTGACCTTTGTCGAAGACAAACATCCTCCGGCACCGTTAACCGTCTATCGAAGCAAGGATGATGGTCGGACGTGGATCCCGGAGAAGGTAACGATCCATCCCGACTCCAACGGAAATCTTCCGTCGATGCACATGAACGAGCACGGCATCACGCTGAGACATGGAAAGCACAAAGGCCGGCTCGTTCGCCCCTCGCGTTACTACGGAAAGAAGAACGACCGGTCGGAATGGCCGAACCACTACACAAACGCGATCTACAGCGACGACGGCGGCAGGACATGGAACACCAGCGACCCTTTTCCCGAAAACGGAACAGGCGAAGCAACCATTGCTGAGTTGTCCGGCGGCCGGCTGTACTACAACTCGCGAGTCCACTGGCAAGAGCGTCCTAAGAACACACGACGGAGAAGCGCGATCAGTCACGACGATGGTCAAACATGGAAGGACTGGAAAATCGTCGACGTCCTGCCGGACGGCCATCAGCATCGATCGTATGGTTGCATGGGAGGCCTCGTTCGATTGCCCATCGCAGGCAAAGACATCCTCGTCTTCAGCAACATCGATACGTCCAACGCGAAGCGAGAACGCGGCACAGTCTGGGCCAGCTTTGATGGCGGCCAGACCTGGCCGGTCAAGCGTCTGGTCTATGAAGGGCCGAGTGCATACTCGTCGCTGACTGCTGGTCGACCCGGCACGCCGAGTGAAGGATCAATCTATCTGCACTTCGAAGGCGGCCCAAAAGGTGGATCGCAAGTCGCCCGATTTAATCTCTCGTGGCTGATCAACGGTGAACCGACCGGCAACGGCACCCTGCCGGCTAATCTTCAAGAATAAGCAGCGACCGCAAGAAACAGTCTGGCTCAGCAACAACGAAGGCCGAGCCACACTCGAGAGTCTGGCCTGTTCGGAGAGAGTTTCAGTTTTTCTCAGAATTCTGCGTCACACCTGATGGGGATCGGTCATTGGGATATTGAAGCTGGCAACAACGTCAGCGGATTCAATATTCGTTGCAAACTGAACAACCAGAAAGTGAGACCAGATATGAAGTTTCGAAGCCTCGTGGTCGTGTGCTGTGTTTTCTCATGCGTGTATTCCTCAGGAATCGTTGAAGGGCAGGAGCAAGCGTCAAAGTCAAAATCTGTTCGACTTGGCGGAGTCGCTTATGCCCCCAGCGTGGTGACGGTATTCAAGAATTTGACCACGTATCTGAATGGAAAAGGTTTCTCTTCCGATTTCGTGCTCTATGGAGACCATAAAGCACTGGTAACGGCACTCGGCAATGGCGACGTCGATATCGCATGGATGGACCCGATGAGTCATGGCCGGTATCACGTTGGGTACGGATCAAACAGCCAGGCTCTGGCGATGAGGGATGTCGACCGCGACTTACGCGTCACTCTGCTTACCCGGGATGGAACTGGCATCGCGTCGCCAAAGGACCTGACGGGGCGGAAACTGATCGTCGGCAGATCCGGTAGCCAGGACGGTTCTCTGTTGCCGCTCTATTATTTCAAGCAAGCCGGAATCGACGTCAGCAAGATCGAACTCGTAGACCTCAAAGGCGAAAAAGATTCACTCGGAAAGCGTGCTGACGGGACACCATATATCTTGAAGGCTCTTGCCGACGGACGAGGTGACGCCGCAATCGTTCTCGAGAAGGGCTGGAAGAAGGACGCCACGTTCCAGAAGGCCAACCCGGATATCGCAGCCGTCTGGACCTCTCCAGAATTCTGCCACTGCACGTTTACGGCTCCTGCCAGCTTCGACAAACAACTTGGCAAGCGATTTACGCAACTCATGACAAACATGGATTCCAGCGATCCTGTGGTCGCCGAGTTGCTGAAGCTGGAAAACGCTCAACGGTTTCTGCCGTCGGATAATGCAGATTTCAAGGCGCTGTACAGAGCACTTGGTGACGCTCAGAAAAAGTAACGACCGGCCAATTGTGACTACTTGAAACCTCAGATCCCCATGATGATCAACCTGACTGAAACTATCCTCGAGTCTGCACGGAGTGGCGATCGCCAGGCGATTGCCACTCTTGTGCGTTCGTCGCATCGACAACTGCGAGCGTTTGTCGCCAGCCTGTTGCTGGATCCAAACGACGTCGATGACGTCGCCCAGGAAGTGTTTTTGCGAGCTCTGGAACGACTCGACAAAGTCGACCGCCCCGAATCTCTGGCAGCGTTTCTTCGTGGCATTGCTCGAAACGTCGTCAGAGAAAGACGTCGCAAGTTTGCACGAGAAGAGAACGCGTTCACTAAACTGGTCATCGAAAAATTCGATTCGGGCTCGACAGCCACGAACGCAAATCTGTTGTCGGATCCCGAAACGCTGAAGGCACTGCAGGAATGTATGAGGCGGATCCCGGAGCGTTCTCACGAGATGCTCACGATGCGCTACGAGGAAGAACTGAATTCAGACCAGATCGGTGGCCAGCTCAGTCTTAATGCCCCCGCTGTACGAGCCGCTCTGAAGCGAGCCCGTGAAGCACTGCTGAATTGCTTGAGATCAAGCTGCCCGACGGCCGGGGAGGTAGTATGAACTCTGACCGTGAAACTCTGATCGAGTTGATGCTGGCGGGAGAACTATCTGAAGCACAGCGAGTCCAACTCTCCGACCTGGCCGCCGTAGACGCCGCGGTCGCCGAAGAGATTCTCGATCAAATGTGGCTGGAACCGTTACTTCGAGACAGCTTGAGTCGAGATCCCGACACGTTTGTCCGGCGAATCGAAGCGGCCTTTGAGCGAGACGATGCCGACTCAACTGAGTTTACCGACCAGATTCTCGATGCATGGTCTGATCGAGTTGCTCAGCGTTCTCGTTCGCGACGGATGCGCACGGTTAGTGCCATCGCTTTGTCCGCCCTTGTGTTTGTGGCTGTCGTTTTTCTTCGACAGGACTCTGGCAAGGAACTGCTCGCAGCAACATTTCGACTTCAACATTCGATTGGTTCGGTGAGTATTGTCGGCTCGGATGGCAATTCCCGAGAAGCGGAACCGGGCGTCAGCCTAAAGCCAGGCGACACCGTCATAACGCAAGGCGAAAGTTCCGCCGTTCTAACATGCAGCAACGGATCCGTGTTGACGCTTGTTCGAGACGCGGCGCTGCGGCTTCCCGTGAACGGGCAACGGGGAGTAATCCTGAATTCAGGAATGGCGGTCGTGCAGAAATCTACTGCGGACAATCCTGATTCTCAGATGATCGAATCTGTCATGCTTGAAACACAGCACGGTTCTGTCGAGATATCCGATTCGCAACTGGTGCTCGCGACAACTGAACTCCAAACAGACCTCACCGTTGCACGCGGCCGCACCGTGTTGAAAATTTCCAACGGTAAGTCCATCACGATGTTCAGCGGAGAATGTGCCATTGCAAAAGCCGAGTCACTCGATTTGCGTCGCGGCTCGCCGACTCCGGACGAATGGTCGGAAGATTTTGAGGCGGGACTCCCTGAAGGATGGACAGGTCACCTCATCGAAAAAGAATTACCAGCGGGATCGCGGGGGGCAGTAGGTACAGCTCGCTCGACGAATGCGGACGGTGAAGAGTGTCATCAGATCTGGAGTGCTTCACGGTGGGAACACGGCCTGGCTGTCGTTCACCCCGACACTCATCTGAACTTTGCATACCGATTCAAGAAAGCCGACCGAGTGTTAGTGCTGGCGTTGCTGCGGTCGCCAGTGCCGGACTCAGCAACTCATGACGTCCAAATGCTGCAGCCATCAGAAGTGACGGATTCAGAACAATGGTGGGATGTCCCGGCCGGACAGTGGCACGTTGCATCAATTCCGCTGGCACTACTGAGTAACCCTGTCACACGCGAACATTCCGAAGCTTCATCTGTTGCGACCGCCTTCAACTTTCGCCCGCAAGATGACGCCTGCGGCTTGACCATCGACCGCACGTGGCTGTCCCGAGGGGGACCTGGTCGAATCACCTTCAAGCCGCTGGCTTCGGAGGCTGACAGTTCGGTTCCACAGTAATTGAGCCGGCCCGACCAAACGCAATTTCGATATTTTATCAGGCTATTCTTGTGACCGCAGGCTTGTGAACTCTGTGTACCCTTTCCAGGCGATGCGTTGCAGGTCAGCTCGATCCTTGTCAGAGAAGGTGCGTTTGATCGGATTTCCGCCACGGTCTTTCGTTTTGTCTTTGTTGTTGAAATACCGAATGTCCGTAATCGAATCGATCGGTAATCCGACCGGGGTTCGTTCGAAAAGTGCGGCGTAGAGCGAGCACGCCGTGAGGTAAGCCATTGTGTGGTTGAGGTGGGCGTCGTTGACGAACCTCAACGTCAGGTCAGGCCGTTTAGTCTGGCACCGAAGCCCAACCAGCGACATCGGAGCAACGTTTGCTCCGACTCGATCAGCCAATGCGGCGATCGATCCAGCCTTCTTCATGACAGTTTTCGAATCGGGGGCCGTTGTCAGCGGTTCGGCGTTCTGAGTCGTCGGTGTGGTCTCGTAGAGGATGACGCGAGCTCCCTGCGCCGCGGCCAGTTCCGCGAACTTTGGAGCGAACTGAGCGTACAGCGACTCATCACCTTCCAGGTCGTCACGGTACGACTGCAGAACGACGATGTCCCATTTCGTTCTTTGAGCATCAAGGTCTGCTAACAAACCCTTGTGTCGCTTGAGGGCTCCGCTGGCGTACCTGTCCTTCGGATCCTTTGCGAGCAGTGTAAGACTGGCAATCGTTGACTCTTCCTCGGCCCGCGTCAGTGAATGCAGTTTTACGTAATTCTGTGTTCCCAGTCGCCAATGGTCGGACAACGTGCGGCCTCCATAGATGACCGACGTTGGATTGAATGTCAGACCGGGATTGCCGGCCTCGGCCATCGACTTCACTACGCGAGTCAGGTTGTGCCTGGCGGTGTAGCTGTTGCCGATAAACAGAACATTGAGTGTCGACGTTTTGGCCTGCGTGCCATTTCGATCATCTTCCGCCGATTCGGCTTCTACGCTTACCGGGAAAATTACGGCTGAAAGCACGAGAACCAGCGAACGTCTTGAGCGAGCCATCGAATGTTCCTTCGGATTGTGGCCATGATACTATTTTTCAGAGGCATTCCATTCGGTTCCGTCCACAAATTCAATGCTCTTCAGTGTTGCTGTGCCAGATGTTGCGCCTTCTGGAACAGATTGGCCGAAAACGACAGTCTCTTCGGACTTGCCATAGTCCAGCATGATGCGGTTCCCAGACGGTCGTGATTCTCGGCTCTGCAAAACCTTGCCATCTGCGTCGACGTATTCCACATCCAGGAAAACCATGTGGATGTCTTTATTGGTTTTGTTCGTCCAGCGAAACTTTGCAGATCGCACATTGTTCTGCTCGACGAACTTTGTGAACTCGATATCAATCGGAACGTCGCCGTCGATTTCGAGTTCCGGCAAAACCTCAGGCATGTCTTCGTAATACGCGAGAGGAATTGACGGAAAGCGAAACGGAAATGTGACGCGGTCGCTTTCAAGAATCACTCGAATGTCAAGTTTCGCGACCTCACCTCGAGCGGACACACTGGCAGTATGCTTGTCGTTGTTCGAGTAGCCGCTCACGTGAGTGTTCCTGCACGTCGCCCCCGAGCTATCGTACGCCATGATGAGCAGGTCTTTGTGAGTGGTTCCTTGCAGGTCGAACGCGATCGACGACGACTGACTGTTCAATGTCGATCGAGTAACGGTGACCGTCGCCTCTCCTGCCGACGCCGTCGCATCCTTTTCGAGTTTGTCGAGCACGACGGTCTCCATTTTTTGTGGGAATGACCACGAGATGTTGCCGTCAAACTCGGCGATGTTTGTCACCGCTCGCAGCAGACCAGCAACGTCGACTTCACCAGCGATTTGCACTGATGATTTCGAAGCTCGAGCCTGAAAGAAGCTGCGAAAACGAGAGTCGAGGTTTGAACCATCGCCCCCGTTGAGAGGGGGAATCGCAAGCGTCGCTTTTTGTGCATCGTCGGAATCCGTGATGTAAACGCCGTTCAGCCTGGACGAGATCGCTTCAGGGACACCGGCAGCAAATGCCTGGAACTTAATCTTCCCATACGCGCTGGGAACGAGTTCCTGCGTTTCCGTAGCTTCGACGACAAATGGACCGGCAAAAGCGATCGGCAGCGTGCGTGGTCCTTTGCTCACAGCCATCGCCCCGGCTTTGTAACGCGGGTGAAGATCGACTGCCGAACAGATTGCCTCGATGACCTCGACCGGCGAAACATCGTTGAGCGTCACCGTGACTTCTTGAGCAAGCGTGTCAACGAAGTTCGGCTGATCGAAAATCGTAAGACCACATTTCTGCGTGATGTCTTCCAGAGCCGACTTCGCTGACTGCTTTTGATAATCAACGGAGACCTTCCAGACATTCTGCACGCCTTCCATCGTGATTGGTTCAACCGGCGCGAGCTGGACCGGATTACGATCCCGCATGGCGAAGCGGTCCGACTTTCCAGAACCGCTGACAGTTTTTCCGTTGGCAGGCTCGAAATGGTCATTCGTCAGATGAACTAACCAGCCCCCAACTGTTCGGCGAAACTCGATCTTCTTCCGGCCCCGACGGTGCCTGATCGTTGCACTTGCTGAATCACCGTCGACGGTAATCTCCCCGATTTCGCCGGTTTTCTGAGTCGACGAACTATTCACATTCGGTTGTTTCGCGATGAAAGTTTTTGCTTCGACGATAAAGGCGGCGGGATTGTCGAACGTTGATCCCATGGCAGTCATCTGCTCAATCCGAGTCGATTCTGCAGTGATGCCAGCAGGTGGACGCCCCATCGAATTCTGCTCGTCCAGGCCATGCTTCTTAAACAATGCCATCACGGCATCTTTAAGACTTTCATCGAAGGCTCCCATCATGCCGAGTCCGAAGATCGTCCCGCCTGCAATTGCCTTCTGCGATGCCAGAGTCAACGAGCCCGCGTAAGTCGAAAAATCATCTTCTTTCCTAGCTTTCTCGTAGGCGGCGTATGCGGCTTCGGGTGATTCGAATCCTCGTTGTTCGTCCGGAACGATCGGCGGCAGCGGTTCCGATTCCTGACCGCCCAATGAACTTTCGGCGGTAGCATTCTTCTCAGTCGATGTGTTGGGAGCGGCTCCGTCACCAGAATCTCCACAGCCGATCAGCAAAGAAGCCACAGACAACGATAAGGTCGATCTCAGAAGCAATGACATTCCGGATATTCCAATGAGTAAAGAGACAGAACCAGGCTGACGTGCGCAATCTCGGTACATTCGGTTGCAGCCTGACTTTAGACACGGTGAGAGGAACTGTTCCTGGCAGGAATCTCGAATTGGGTGAGATTTTCTTCTGGCTGGCTCTCGCCGTCGCAAACCCGATCGGAAGAAGCTCAACGCACGTACTTTTCGGCCAGGTCGACGAACGAGCATTTTGTCAGGTTCGTTGCGAAATGTGCACCTCTCAGGCGCTTAGCGAAGAACAACGAATGAACTGGCAGCCATCGTCTGTCCGATGTAAAACCGAGGCGAGCGCACTAATCTAGAGGCCGACAGAATTTTCGCAGCGACGAACGCTCAGAGGGAATGCCACGATGCTCAAGCTCACTGGAAATCGGCAGCAAATGCCTGACGGAGTTTCACGACGATCGTTCTTGCAGGTCGGCGGCCTGGCGATGGGTGGGTTGTCGCTGCCTCAGATCCTGAAAGCTCAGGATGCAGCCGGAGAAACCTCGCAGCACAAAGCTGTGATTATGATCTTCCTGGCTGGCGGCCCTCCGCATCAGGACATGCTGGATGTGAAGCCCGAGTCGCCCAGCGAAGTTCGCGGCGAGTTTGATCCGATCAACACGAACGTTCCGGGCATTCAGATCAGCGAGCTGATGCCGCGAGTTGCCAGCATGATGGACCGCTTTGCCGTCATTCGGTCGCTGGTCGGAGCCGAAGGCCGACACGACGCATTCGAGTGTTGCACCGGTCATCACTTTCGCGGCAATCAGCCTCAGGGCGGCTGGCCAGCGATGGGCTCGTCGCTTTCACGATTGATGGGCCCGGTCGATCCGTCGGTGCCGCCTTACGTCGATCTGTCGCACAAAATGGCGCACGATCCGTGGAACATTAAAGGCCCGGGATTTGTCGGCATGAATCACGCGCCATTTCGCCCAGACGGCGAGTCGATGCGGGACATGACGCTGCGAGAAGGTTCAGCCGAGCGTCTTGGAAGTCGAGCATCGCTGTTGACCGAGCTAGATCGCTTTCGTCGAGCAACCGATCAAAAACTATCGTCCGGTCTTTACGATGATTTCACAGAACAGGCGTTGGGAGTTCTGACGTCATCCAAACTCGTGGAAGCAATGGACCTGGAAAAAGAGGAACCGGCTGTCCGAGCACGCTACGGCACCGACAATCCAGACGTCCTTGGTTACTCACACGACAAGGGCTACCAGGCAATCATGTCGCGGTTTCTGCAAGCACGCCGCCTGGTCGAAGCAGGAGCCCGCTGCGTGACCTGCAGCTTCGCGCACTTCGATTGGCATGGGCAGAACTTCCGCAACGCCCGCAAGGTAGTGCCGCTGCTTGATCAAGGTGTCGCTGCCCTGGTTGAAGATCTGCATGAACGAGGCCTCGACAAGGACGTCACGGTTCTCGTCTGGGGTGAGTTTGGCCGCACGCCAAAGATCAACGAACGAGCCGGTCGCGACCATTGGCCTCGAGTCCACGCCACACTGATGGCTGGTGGCGGAATGAAAACAGGTCAGGTCATTGGCTCAACGAACAAGCTGGCCGAGGCCGCCGCAGACCGACCGGTCCACATGCAGGAAGTCTTTGCCACGGTCTACCAGAACCTGGGGATCAACGTTGCAAGCACGACGATCCCGGACAACAACGGCCGCCCTCAGTACCTGGTCGACCGCCACGACGCGATAGCCGAACTGGCATAAGTTTGAACCTTGCCTGCTGAGCTTTATCGCCCCATACCCCTGACGAGGTGGCTGTTGACTATGAATCCGGCTGCCCGCATGCAGTCGCTCATCTGTCAAGTTGCTGCACCGGGCCGCGTCGTAGAATATCGAGAGCAAACGCTGTAGTAACGATCGGCGACGTGCTTGAGCTGAGCGAAAATGATCCGTCTGGCTGCTGCGATGCCAGCACCTTCTCAACGACTTCGGGATACCACTCTCGCTCACCGAGAACTGGCCTGTCATGCAAAGCGCGACGCACCCAGTCGAGACGAAACAGTGGCCAGACTGAGCTGTCACGGTCTACCTGGGCATTCCAGCTGGCCAACAGCCAACCTTCGCCTTTCTCGATAGCCTCATCAATTTGTGGCGTTGCCTTTAGCTGGCCTCGAAGAGCCTTCAAGCCTGCCAGGCCACACGCAGTCATCGCCACCGTAGTCTTCGAGCCTCGCGCCGTGTATCCCCAGCTTCCGTCTTCATGCTGCATTTTGAGAAGCCAGGTCATCGATCGCTGCCAGACGTCTGTCGGGATCTCATCCGAACTCGCCGGATAACGAGCCACAACCGTCGCCAGGGCCAGAATTGCGTACGCTGAATTTGCTCCATCCGCACGGGCTGCCAGCGGATTTGGCTGGTATCCCCATCCGCCAGCATCTGGTCCTGTCTTGATCTGCGCATCAACCAGCCACTTGAGATTGCGACGGTAGAGTGCCGCTCCTGGTTTTCCGAGTCGCTGCAGAAAGATCGCCTGTAGAGCGACTTCCTTTGTCGAGTTTGGAGACGCTTTCAACAGATACTGCGTCGCGTTCTGAACGGCAGTGTCCGACTCGGCTCCATCTTCGAACAATGCAAGGGCAACAAGTGCCGTCGTCCCATCTGTGTATCCATTGCCCTCGTTGTTCCCCGACCATGATCCGTTGGTTCTTTGCCTCGCCTGCAGATACGCACTGGCACGCCTGATCGCAAACTTGAGTTTAGCCTTGCTGGTCGCCGCGTTGCCGGGACGGATCGTAACTTCATGCAGGCGGTCGTCGCCTGGCGCAAGCGTGAGCTGCTCTTCATACAGAGTTACCTGTTCGCCATCGTCACGAGTACTGACTCTGAGAATGATCGGCTCGTTCGGCAACGCTGTTCCTCGATACTCAGTTTGCCCTGACTGCATCGCTCCTGTCAGACCGACGTTCTGCCGATCCGAAGACTGCTCGCGAAAACCTTTACGTGCATAACTGGCTGAGATCGAAATTCGCCCCAGCGGCTTCGCATTTTTCAAACGAACATCGTCCAACCCGGAAATCGTGACTTTCAGTTTCGCCAGTTCCGACTTGATAACGGTTACACCTGACACATCTTCAACAAGTCGTTTGAAGTGAATGGCGTCTCCAATCTCGATCTCAGCGTCTTCGCTACGCCGATGTCGAGCGAGGCCCGTCTTGATGAAAGCCCAATCCAGCCCCTTAGGAGCTCTCAGAGTGGCAACGCCGTTCTCGTCGGCTTTGGCATAGTGACCGTTCCACTCCTGACCATTGATCGTCCCCGAGATGCCGACATCTGGCGAGCGGTTCGGGGCCGGGGCACCGTCTGGAAACTCGACATTCACCCTGAGTGTGACCATCGGCACGGCCTGCAGATCAAGATGGGTAACCGGGACAAACGGCTCAAGAGTCGTTGTCTTTGGCACAAAAACCAGGTCCAGCGGCTGCGTTCCAAATTCAGGTTTGTCACTCGTTCTAAAGCTGCTCATGAACTCGTTGTAGTCATCCGGCCGACAATCCGAATCAAGCTGAGCACCGACCGACAGCTTGTACCGATCTGCTGGAAGCGGCGGCAGTTCGTAGTAGCCCATTTCATCCGATGCACAGAGGATTCTGAATGACAAAGGCATATCGAACTCGTTCCATTTGACGTCGCGCGTGGCGGTGACGATGGCTTGCGGAACGGGCTTTCCATCAGCAGTAAGCAGCCTGCCCTTAATTCGATTGGCGGACGGAAGGCGGAAGTCATTGCGTCCGTCACCGTTGGCAACCTGAATCCGTTTCGTCAGGTCGTCAATGATCAGAGGAGCCTGCCCCGCCATCATGGCGGTGAAGGCCGCTCGCTCGTCAATCACAATCGAAAACTGTCCCTTGCTGTCGGTGACAGCCCGATCGGATGCTCCATAATCATCGGGGCTGTGATGCTTCCAGGAATAGGCCCGGTACTTCGTCGCGGTCTTCACATTCGCGCCAACGGCCGGAGTCCCATCTGGCAACAGAATCCGGCCAGTCAGATGGTGGGCTTTCCGAAGTCGAGACTGCTTGATCGCCTGGCGAGCCATCTGCCGCGCCATCCAGTACGGCTGATCGTTCCCGATTCTTTGACCTTCAAAATCATTTACCGCCAGCGGTCCCATTTGCCGTCCAAGGTACTTCGGATGCGTCAACTTCACCGTCACTCGAACCTGCGGATTCGAAGCCAGGCCAGCCGGAATCAGGATCTTGTACCGGCCGTCTTCGTTTGTCGTGTACTCGAGAGTTTTGATCACCTTTCCAATCGACAAGCCAAAACCGTCCCCTGCCCCTTCATCGACGATCGACAGAGTTACCGTCGCAGTTGCATCGGCGATCGCTCCATCTGGCCCCGTCACGAATCCGTCAACTGTTCGTGGCGGCCCCGCAGGATCATCTGCCGACTCGGTCACTGAATCGGCGGTTTTTGGTTTGTCGGATACAACCGCCGCTTCACCATCTTTTGTGTCATCAGTTGGTAAGTTCGCAGTCGCCTCAAAAGACACCTCGTCCGCAGCCAGTTGAACGACGACGGGGGTCATCAGCAACGAGACAGTCACGAGCGTCATCGCAAGAACACCGATTCCTGACAGCCGAATCTGGGACGAAGCCGAACCATCGAGCAGTCGAATGACTCGTCGTTTAAACTCAGAAGAACTGTTGCCCGTTGCGGCCAGAGCAGCGACCTGAATAGCGAGACTGGGACTCCGCATCGTTGACGATAATTCGGCCATGCGAACCAGCGCATCTGCGTATCGAACTGCCGACCACCCTGCAGCAACCACGGCGTCGTCGGCAACGTTTTCCCGTTCAATGCTGACCCTTCGGCTGACGAACCAGACGGCCGGATGGAAGAACAACAAGGCTTCCACAATCCGCTGAAGCAGGTTCACCAGCAAATCGTACCTTCGAATATGCGACAGCTCGTGCGTCACCAGAGCCTGTAGTTGATCCGACGAAAGACCGCTGACCAGCGTTGCCGGCAGCAGGATCATCGGCCGCATAATCCCGATCACGATCGGAACGGAAATCCGTTCGCAGTAAGCGATAGCTGGAACGCAACGCAGCCCGATCAATGTCGCCTGCTCTCGAACCATCGCGAGAAGTCCCGCATCTTCAACCGGCAACGATTGTCGTCGCAGACTCTGCCCACCGCGCAACCCTGTCGTAAGCCGAACCGTCATAAAGAGGACGCCTGCAAAGTACGTCCACGCGATGAAGGGCGCAAGCGAGTTGAGCGATTGAAACAGCTCTCGTTCGGCCTTCGCAGTCGCCTGTACTGCTTCGAACGGTCGGTAACTCGCGTCCAGCCGTGTTTCCGATTCACCTTGTGCGTGATTCAGTGGCGGCTGAGTGGTGACGTTCAGCTCTGCGACCTGCTTCGGTATCGACACTGCACCAATCGGCTCCGGACCAACCGACGCTTCTGCCGTCGAAACGTTAGCGCGGGCAGAGGTTTCGCTGTTCGATCTGGCCAACTCCACAGTCGGACCGCCGAGAATCACAAACGTCAGCGGCAGGCACGCCACCATCGCCACCAGCAGACCGACATTCACCGAATACCTTGTTCGGGCCGTGGCGTTACACAGCAGTTGATTCAACAAAACCGCAATCAACGCCAGAGCCGCCCCCTGCCACACGAAGTGGAGTAAAGTCGCCGCCACTCGCAATGCGAAGGCATCACCCATCCAGGTGAATCCAGACATCGTTTGCTCCCATTCAATGAAATTGACTACCGGCAGCGTCTTTATGATTCTTTAAGTTTGCGATTAATCGCCCGTCTCAGTTCCTTCAACTCCTCATCGTCGATATCCCCCACGTCGAACAACTTCATCACCACGGACGCCGTCGAGCCATCAAAAACTCGGTCGACAACATCACCCAGCACGCGATCACCAACTTCTTCCTCAGTGATCTGCGGCGAGAACAAGTAGGTATTCCCCTGCTTCTTCCGCTTCAGATAGTTCTTTTCGACCATCGTATTCAGCGTCGTGATGACCGATGTCTTCGCCAGCTCGCGACCATCCTCAGCCAGCACTCCCTGAACTTCTCGCGCGAGCAATGGTGACTCCTGCCACAGAACCTTCAGGATCTGCAGCTCGAGTTCGGTCGGATATCTGGAAGCAGGACGTGCCATTAGCCTCGCACTCACTCAATAAAACATCACCAACTGTCTAGTTCAATAGACATTATCGTCAACGAAAAATTCGTTCAACAGGAAACGTCTATTTAATTCGACACTTTCAAAGATTAGAGCCGCGTCACAATGCGGGCGAAAACTGCGAGGACCATGTCACACGTCTTCGTACCAGGAATTAACCGCTGGCTGACCTGTAAAGTTTGGGCCGGCATTGTCGTCAGAACCACGGAAGTGCCAGGGCATCGTGATTTCGGTTCTTCCTTCGCAGCGAATGATTCGACGCCGCGAGTCATACTGAAGCCCGGCGTCCCGAAGTGCCTGAGCAACTTTTCGACCGAAGGTGCTGTGACCGTTATGCCTAAGGTTGTTCAGGTCGAGGTGTGCCACAATCAGCCCGTCGACAGTCAGCCACGACGACGCCTTTGAAATCACGTCGAGTTTGTCACCCACGTAGTGTAGACCGTGGACGCAGGTGATCAGGTCGTACTGCTGGGGCGGCCGCCAGTCTTCGAGTCGACAGTCGATGAGTTGCAGATTTGAACTGCCACCCGGCACAAACATATCAACCAGGTCGATGCCCGTAATCTCGACATCACTGAGTTGCTGCGACGCTTCCACCAGAGCTCGGCCACTACCGCAACACAAATCAAGCCATCGCACAGGCTGCCGCTCTTCCAGGCGTGCGTTGAGAAAGTCCAACGGATTTAAACGGAGGTCCTGTTCGTAGCTGTTTCCGCCGCATAACTGGCGTTCACGATTCATGCGGCAGTTTGCCACGACTGGAGACATGGCAAGTTCTTGATCGTTCTTCAGCTCCATTTCGACTCCGAAATCGCGCCGAGCTACTTACGGAAATTCAGTGTGTACCTGTAGGCGTTGGCCGTGAAGGTTTCGTCCGGTACTTCGTTCAAACGCGTCAGGTAGATTTCCAGGTCGAACGTTTCCGAGTTCTCAATGATCCAGAAGTTGGAAAGCTGCAAGCGTTCCCCTTCTCCGGGTTGGCGCGTGTCGATGCTGGTGACAGTTTCTTTTTTCAGTGCCAGAGTTTGCTCGTCCACTTCAGCGATGATGAGCGGGGTAGCGAGGGTGTCCTGCGTTCGTGGGAGCCTCGGCAGCGATATTTCCGATCCAGTAGAGTCTCCCCGTTTTCTGACTGCGAAAAAGCCGGTGAAATGTGCTGGTCGAGAAAAACTTCGTGCCGTCTGAATAGCCAAAAATTTGCGGCTCGGCAAAGGTCATCCCTCCGTCATCCGAAACACTGAACCATTTGTGAGCGACTCCGTCTCTCGTTTTTGTGATTCGCCAGACAATCAGGATTCGGCCGTCAGATAGTTCGGCAACGTCCGGCTCCAGCAGTCCGTTGAAGGCGATCGATCTGGGCAGCCATACGGGCTTACCTGCCTTCCAGATGTACTGCTCCCGAGCTTTGTCCCAGCTTCCGGAGTAGCACAGGCTTCCGATCGTCCCTTTGCTCGGCCAACGAGCCCGTGGAGAGACTTCGTCAGGGATGTCCGCCGGAATTTTCGCATTGATAACCGGAATCAGCAGGCTGCCGCTGCTCAGGCGAAGGATGGATTGTCCCGGGTAGCCAGTGTTGTTCTCAAGGAACTTTGGATTCAATTCATTCTTCAGATCGAGGTCCGCACCGGATTCGTACTTCAACGTTTGCGTATTGCCAAATGTCTGTCCGCCATCTGTCGAGGTACGAACGAGAGCATGGTTGTAGATCATGCGCGGAGGGCCCTGCCGCATGTCTCGAACGTGATGAATCGATAGCGAGACCAGCCGGTCCGAAGCAGGATCATACATCCCGCAGAACTTCCAATCGAGAATCGTCACCTTCTCTTTGTAAGTCATCCAGGAAGGCTGAGCCTTCAGGGGCGACCACGTCTTTCCATTGTCCAACGAGATTCGCTGGTGAGGATTCTGAGGCGAATCTCCGTAGCCTCTGACCTGGTCCTCATGCGACCAGGTAGTGTGAATCTCTTCGCGGTAGCCACCTTTCCCAGGAAAGACATAAACCCACGGAGCTTTCTTCGGAACGGTGTTTGCAACGTAGATCTCACGTTTCACCGTCACAATCCGTTCGGCTGCTCCAACGGAATCATCAAAACCAAATACCGCCCCGCCATAGATAGCGACCGTTGCCAGAATCAGTCCCCAGCACACGAAACCTCGCAGAGAATTCAATGGAGTTCCAATCATGAGGGCGTAGCTTACAATAAAGACTCAGTGTGAATTGATAGCCGCAGCCTGACTGCATTACGATCTTCTTTCACGTCAGGCAGCTTATCCATATTGATGTCGACTGAATCGATTCAATGTCGCAGCAATACATCAAACTGCAACTTCAAGTCCTAGTTGTCGCAACCGACACGGACCAATCCGAAGCAGTAATCTCTCACAGAATGGATCAACCGAGTCACGGACTGATTCCTTAGATCAATGAACCAGCATGGAGTTATTCCGCACCAGTCGTCCAGAGTTACGAAGTGTTCCTGACATGTCAGCATGAGGACTCTAATTGCTTTGGCAAGTCGCATCCGGTGAGAGCATCTGAGAATCGCCCGATTCCACCGTGACGGTTGCTTCCATGCCAAATGACGCTTTGCGAATGCTGGTACACCGCGAACGCGCAACCACGCCTTACCAACGCGATGAGCAAGGCATCTTTCGGCAATCCGGTCGCGATCCCCGGATGTACGAACGACACTGTTGGAGCAAGGGCAAATTTAGAAAGATGGGGACACCGGATGCGCCGATCGATCTTCTCTCCTGGTGCGAAAATTCAGTAAACCGATCGCCCGGCCGGCTATAAAGCGTGCCGACCCACTCAAAATGCGGTGTGTCCAGCATTGCCGGATAGACGACCGGTTGATTTGCTTTCAAAGATTGCCATACGCATTCGACGCACTGAGCATGAAACAAGACGACGTCATGCTCAGACCAGATTCAAAAACCCGGACGCGTTCCAACAGCCGCGCATTCAGATTGTCGACGCGCTGACATAAAAGTGATCTCAAGCATCATCTCATGTGAACCGACTCTTTCGCCGCGTGCAGATTGAGGCTGGATGAGCAAATCGATTGAAAATGCGATCCGCCAATCTCGATTTACGCGCAAGTGGCGTGATCACACGAGTGACTTGCGTTCTCCCCCGAAGCTACACTTCGCCTGCTCTCCTTAACACATCTGAGCAAACAATCGCGCGGACCGTCAGCACAAGGAGTCACAATGGGCAGCAGACTCAATCAATCGGCCCACTTGCGCCGAGCGACGATCTTACTTGTACTCGCAATGAATCATGCGGTACGGATTGCATTCGCCGCGGAATCGGCTGTGGAAGACGAAGTCGTCCCGGGCGTAGTACACGTCTTCAAGGGACACGGCACTTTGGTTCCAAGTGTCGCGTTTCTGCCTGGCGGAAAGCAGCTGATGTCCTGTTCGTACGACGGGACGCGGCTCTGGAATCTCGACTCCGGTGAGACCGGGCTTTCGATTAAACCGGGTGGACTCGCAGCTCTTTCGCCGGATGGCTCCGTCATGGCCATTCGCTGGGGGAATGCGATCCGCGTCTACAGCACTGCCGACGGCAAGGTAGCGTTCGACCTCGATCCGCAGCCGGACGACACTACCAGCTCGATCGAGTTCTCGCCGAAAGGGGATTTCCTCGCCGTTGCCGGGCCAAAAGGACTGCTCCGCATCTACGACGCGCGAACGGGAAAGCTGAAGCATTCGCTCGCGGGACACACAAAGGCGATTAACTCCGTTGCCTTTCATCCAACCGAACCGGCGATCATTTCCGGTGGCAGCGACGGCAAAATCATCGTCTGGGACTACGACACGGGAAAGCGTCTGAGACAGTTTGCTGAGGTTAAGGCGAGGGTACGTTCGCTCGCTTTTTCTCCAGACGCCCGTCATGTGCTGGTGGGTTCATCCGACTCGGATGTCATGGTCTGGCACTACCGTGACGGAATTCTGCTCCGACGGCTACCTGGGCACATCGCAGATGTCAGCCGGGCTGTGTTCGCTCCTGATGGAATCCATGCGGTGAGCGGGTCGGCCGACCGCACCGTCCGTGTTTGGAATATTCAGACCGGACGTCAACTGGCTGTTTTCGAAGGTCATCAGGAACAGGTGCTCGATATTGACATTTCGCCAGATGGGAAGTTTGCAGCGTCTGCGGCCGGTGGCCGAATGGAAAATGGTAAGTGGGTCGCCGGATCGGAATTCGGTGTGCGCGTCTGGCGACTGCCAATCAACAGTTCCGAAAGTTCCGACCGATTGCAACTGACAAAACTCGAAGAAGGTCCGGCAGGAGAATACGCATCACTCAAAGGCATTAAGTCGGATGTTCTGGCCCTCGACTTGTCCGCTGATGGAAGACTTGTTGCGACGGGGGAAAGAGACGGAACGGCTCAAGTGTGGGATACGGACACGATGAGACCGGTCGCCCGGATGTCGCCACACGAAGACATGGTCCGGGCCGTTGCGATCTCACCAGATGGAAAACGCCTCGTGACCGGGACGCACGGGCGCGCACTTCGCTTGTGGGATATTGACACACGGAACGAACTGCTCTCGTGTCCGGTCGAGCAGATACCGAGTCAGGTTCTGAACGCGACGTTTTTGCCGGATGGCCGCCGGGTCGTCTTTGGCACAAACCGGTCGACTCTGATCTGGGATACGGAAACCAACACGGGCCCACCGCGCTTACATCCGGCTGGATTCATCCACACTGCCTCGCGGTTTCGCCAGACGGCTCAATCATTGCCGCAGCGACTAACGAGTCTCTTGTTCGGTTCTGGGATGCGGCCACGGGCAAACCGTTGCGAGACCTGAAAGGTCACACGGACGAAGTTCAGGGGCTGGAGTTTTCGCCCGACGGCAACCAGCTCGTCAGTTGCTCGAGAGACGCGACCGTCAGATTGTGGGACACGGCGACGGGCGAGTTGCTGCGAACATTCCACGGGCACGAGAAGTGGGTTTACGGTGCTTCTTTTCTGCCTGATGGTCGGCGAGTCATCAGTAGTGGCGACGCCCACGATGGAACGATCCGGCTGTGGGATTCCGCGACCGGCCGGCAACTGTGCCAACACAGTAACGGATCGCGTCACTCGCGCATTATCAAAACAACTCCGGATTCGCGTTTCGCGATTGTTGCAAATAGTAAGGCCGTTGATTTCCTTCGACTTCCTCCACTTCAAAACACAACCGCGCTCGACGCCTACGAACTTGCCCGGAGTCATGAGGGAGCAGATTCGCGAATCGCCGTTCTGGAATTCATCGATAAAGGTCCGTCGCTCCAGATTGCACAATTGCGAAACGCGGTTGCCGAGTTGCTAACGGCTCGTCTCGCTCAACACGGTGGTCTGCGTGTTGTTGAACGGCTGCAGGTCAAGGAATTCTTCAGGGAGACCAGTCTGGCAGACTCCGGCCTGATTGATAAACAGACCGCTCAGAAGGCCGGAAAGACGCTCAACGCGAACTACCTGCTGTCTGGTTCGTACACGGGTCGGGATGAGGCAATCACTATCGAAGCGGCACTCACGCGTGTCGGCGACGAGAAACCGCTAGCCCACTGGACAGTTGATGGCACTGCGTCTGACATCTTCGACATTGAAGAACAACTACGTTCGAGAATTGTGGAAACGCTCGGGATTGATCCGGAGGACGTCGACACGTTCGAGACGGACAACTCCACTCAGTCGACGGCCGCGGTGCTGGCTTTTAGAAACGTCGGGCGGATGACGGGCGTTGCTGCGGAGGCAACGCCCGATGGATCAAAACAGAATCCCCCTGACAGATGAGACGCTTAAAGATCTGCAGATCGCTATTGGCGAACTGCTGCAAACCAGCATGTCGACGCTGCCCGATGTCAAACTTGTCGATCGAGTTGAACTCGAAAAAGTCATCGCGGAAAAGAAACTCACACTCGCTGGGCTCACGAGTGCCACGACTGCAGCGCAGGTGGGTCGGCTTCTGGGAGCCGAGCGATTGATTTACGGCTCGTTTGTCGAAAGCAGTGGGCGACTCGCTGTGATCGCACGAGTCGCTGATACAGAAACCGCATCGATCGTCGCTCATGCTGTCATCGACGGGCCGACGAGCGAACTCGATACGATGCTGACGGCGCTTGCAGAACGGCTGGCACCTCGGCTGTCTGCGGCTCCCGAGTCCGAGTCGGCAACGCTCAGCTGGCGTGCGACTGAAGCACGACGCGAGGAGGCCGCAGAGTATCAACACCGTGCAATTGACTATATCCGAAAAGGCAACCACAAGGCGGCCTTTGACGAATTCGATCGCGCTGTATTGATTACACCAGACGACCTCAACCTGCGTCTGACCTATATCCGATCCATGAAGGAATATCCGGATCCCGAACGGCTGACGCGGGTATGCGAATCCACTCTGGCTATTGAATCAACACTCAAACGATACTACCTGCGGCGCGAGATTTATCAGACGTATATCGCCGGCCTGGGCAACTTTCGCGATCAGCGTGCGGAAGTGTCGGAGCGGTACAGCAGGGAGTTTTCACCCCGCCGATACAGCGCCACAGCCAGGAGAAATGCTTCCAGTCGCGCAAACCAGATGCGGAAGAAAGATCGGGATGGCGCGATCAGAATTCTGGAAAACAGTGTCAAACAGGCTCGAGGAAACGGGACGCAGGATGACCAGATTCTCACTCTGCTGGATATGTATCACTTCTTCGCAGGCGAAGTGAGTTACGGTGTCCGAACGACCGAAGTCACGAAGGACAGCGCGAATCGCGCCGCTGAGGTCGCGGAGCAGATCCTGAATCTTGTCGTCGGGCGGCAGAACCAGGTCGCCCAGACAGTGGCAAAAGCACTGGCACCTGACGCTGCGAATGTGCGGTATTACAAAGACGGCAAACGTTACGTCTACCTGATGCTCGATCAACGAATCGAAATCCTCGAACAGATGAACGAGACGTTGTCATGGCACCGTCCGTCACGAGAGAGCATCAGCCGGACACTTGGCGAGGCTTACGATAGCCGAGGTGACTTCGCGAAATCTGTGGATGCTTTCCGCGAAGAACTTGCTGCCGATGCCTTCAGTTCGTCCGCCCTGTTTTCCGACTTCAACGTGAGTTTCCGGAAGACCGACTGGCTGAACAACCGGCTGACTCGACGGTTTGCGCTTGCAAATCGGATTGACGAAAAACTCGGTGCCCCAGCGCAGGCAGTCGCGGAATACAATGGGATGATTGGCGACTTCGGTCTTGTTCACGAATACGGCCCGGCAATAACCCGCCGTCTCGACCGCCTGAAGAAGCCTGCGGAGATTCCGCCGGGATCAGTGCTTGTGTGCGGCGGGTCCGTCGAAGGTCTACGGTCCTGGAGACAGGTTCCCGGACTCAAAGACCGAATGGTGCATATGGCGCGCAGACACCATCTCAGTGCCAGTGACCTCGCTCCTTACGATCTGGTGATCCTCACACGAGCCCATGACCTGACGTACGACCCGGTCGACATCTTCGCGCTTCGATCCTACGTAGCGACCGGCGGCTCGTTGCTTGTGGTATTAACTCCCTACTGGGAGCCCGGAGCCCCGGTCATTCATAATCCGTTGCTTCAGTTCTTTGATATCAAAGCAGGAGTGGACGACATTGTGCAGGCGCCAGTGACGAAGCGAAATCCCGAGCATCCGATCACAAAAGGCATTCCCGCTGCCGCCGCCATGCATGCTGTCGAACTCGAGTGCTCAGAAGAAATGTCGTTAATGGAGTCGGACGGTCGTACTATTCTTGCGGCGACACCGCATCGGAAAGGGAAGGTCGTCGTGTCTTCCTTCGGGCAATGGTTGATGCCCGACCCGACCGTTTTCGGCAATCGCTGGAATGATTACATCAGGAAGACGTATCCCGGTTCCCTGACTGGACCGCCTCCGGTCGAGGCTCCCACCAGCACAAACGCGAAACTCCTCGCGCAAACGCTCGCCTGGCTGAGCAAACGTGACACCGCCGGGGCTGAGCCGGACGAATCACGTGCCAGGCTCCGGACGGTACTGGCAGACGTCCGACGTTTCGAAAATACAGCTTCAGATCTCGATCAGGTCGTGGACGCGTTCGAAGACCTGATCGATAACGCGGATGGCGAAGCGAAAGAAGACGCGCTGTGGCTGGCGGGTGAGTCATTCCTGCGACTCTATCATCAGCGCGCGCGATCGTCATCGGTATTTTTTTTCTCGAACGATCAGCAGACGGAAGTTCCGGGGATCAAGTATTACGAGCGGCTGATTCAACAGTTTCCGGACAGTGCGCTGCGTCCGTTTGTCGAGTGGCGACGAGCAGAATGCATTCGCCGCGCCGGTCTCGGACACGAACGGTTGATTGCCGAGTACTCGAAAATCAATGCACCGAAGGGATCGCCCACCTGGGCCTGGACACAATCCCGGATTGGCAGTCTGCACTGGAAGCAGGGTGATATCGAAAAAGCGGCCGCGCGCTATCAGAGCGTCACCGACGGTCTTGTTTCAGATCCGGAAAAGGTCCGCGCGATGATCAGTCTGTCGAAGTGTTATCGCAAGCTTGGTAATAACGAGAGAGCGAAAGCTCTGCTGGAAGCCGCTCACGCGCATCCCAATGTCGAATGGGATGATTCCACTAGCGAGCACTTCCACCCGCTCGAGTGCTCCTGGGGCAGCAGCATCGCGATCATCGAATGGCATATGCGGTCCTGGAAGCTCAAGTCTTTATAACCCGAGGTACGCAGCTTGCACGTTGGTCGAGCACTCAACACTCCGGTCCGCATTCTGGCCAGCCAGATAAGAGGTGCAACAGACCAAAGCCTTACTGACATTGAGCCGGATCGCCGGACTGGCCCGTGCATAGACCTCTCGTCATTTTGACATTGCAGATTGCGGTCTACAGCTTTTCTGACATGCGGCGGTCGACAACTCCGACGCGAGTAACATGAATTTTTGTTCGCACGAAATAATATCACTGCCCGGAAACAGAAACGAGAGGTTGACAGATCCGAAGTTCGTGCCGGAATTGCCACAGGCTGTAGTCAGCCCCACATTCCCATCAGTATCTCTTCCGACGGAATCTTGAAGGGAAACAGTCCGGCCGATGGGTGCCTGGTGATTCCTGTCAATTCTCGCAGGGCCGCGTGGATGTGTTCGGGGCGGACTCGAATGCCGTTTTCGGAATCCCCCTGCAATGTCTTTGGATTCAGCGGAACGGCGAACTGACCGTTGTCGGTGGCGCCGATGACTCGGTTGCCTTGGATGCCGGGCCCCAGAAACATGATGGAGCCGATCGACCAGTGGTCCTTGCCGTCGCCCTTGTTGTACGTCGGTGTGCGGCCCATTTCGCTTTGGATGACCAGTACCAGCTTTTCGCGAATCTTCAGTTCCTCGGCCCTCCGCAATAGGTAGTCGATGCTGGCCAGGAACTTCGGGATCAGTTTCATTTGATCGCGGTCATTTTTCTGGTGGCTGTCGAACTGGCCGATCGTCAGGTTGGCTGAGACGCACACTCCCGCTTTGAAGGATGCGAGAGCGATCTCCGCCTGTTGCGAGAGTGAGTCTTTGGGAATGCTTTTTGGGATGTGCGGCGTGATTCGTGACAGCGCCTGCGAGTTCCACTGCGCGGCGTACAGCATGTCGTCGGCACGTGCTCGGCGTGGAAGTCTGATGGAACTCTTGCGGCGTTGCTGTTGCTCGGCGAGTGCTCGTTCGATGTGGTCGTTGACGAAGGCTTCATGGTATTGATGCTGCGGTATGCCTTGGACTGCGTCCGCATTGGCCAGCAGTTTCAGAGACGGGATGTACGGAACGCGGGCCATCGGTACGAGATTGCCCGTCCCGGAGTAGTTGCCAAATGTCAGAAACGACAACGGAGCGTCGCGGCCTCGACACGCGGCGATTAAAGCGGCAAATGTGGGATACGCGAGACTGTCGAGATTTCCGGTTGCCATGTAGCGACTGCATGGTGAGTGATTATTGACTGAGTAATCGAGCCCATTCAGAACGAGTAATTCCTTCGCGTATTTTGCAAAGAAATCTTCGTTGCTCATCCCTTCTGAAATGTGTTCTGCGGTCGGTGCAAATTTCAGTGCACCTTCAGTCAGGATATCCCCTTCTTTGTAAAGCCGATTGATGCCGTCGACACCTTTGGGATCCATCAGCGCCGTTGTGTCCCATCCGCCCGAAGCGTTGCATACAACGAAGTACGGGCCATCATAGGCTGGCAGTTCTCTCTTCTCGTCGGCAAACAACGAACTGCCCGTACGACCTGGAACGGCCAGCCCCAGGCCCGTGGCCGCGCACCATTTCAGAAAATCTCGCCGCATAATGCGGTCCTCTACTCGTAAAGAAATTCCTGCTGACGCAGCAGGTAAGTGACTACCGCTCGCCAGGCACGAATTGTGTAATGCGGATCGGGATCGCGGGGACCTTCCTGGCCCTGACTTTTGCAGAAGTAACTCTCGACCTTCTCAAACCGCTCCCGTGCCGTCGCCTCTGCCACCACTCCGGCAAACAGTCGATAAGTCTGATCGACCTCGGGATCGTTCGGCCGATCATCGCGTCCCAGTACGTACTGATGAAGATGCACAATCGCGTCGCGAATCTGCTGCTCAGCCTTCGGATCGTCCACGTTTGGCGTAACGTCCGGTTCGATGCTCGGAAACAATCGTCGCTCAGCGGGCGGAAGCGCGAAGTCGGCGGCCACATTCTTACACGCGACAGCGTTGGCAAGAATTCGCTGCAACGATCCGATCGCTCCGCTGGGTTCTGTCAGGCGTTCGGTGACCTCTTTGGAATCAATGCCGCCGTAGAGAATCGCATAAGTTCCGTCGAGTCTTCCCCAGGGACGACCAAATATCGCGATGATCTTTCGCTCGATCTGCTCGGGACTGAGCATTCTGACGATCCCGATGTCGTCCAGCTCTGCCTGGCGTTCGGGCTGGTCAACGGCGACGGCCAGGCCGTCAGCCCGGTAGAACGGCGCAACGGTCAGATCCTGGAAGATCGACTTGAGGTTGAATCCGGTTTCTGAGAATCGGCCTGCGGCTGTATCAATGAGTTCTCGCTGAGCAAGGTATGCCTGGCGGCAGGCGGCGAACTGCGGATCATCGATGTCACCCGGCGGCCGCAAAACTTTACGACCCATCAGGATGTAATAAACGTGCTCAGTCATGGCGATAGCAAAACGAGGATCAGTCACCGTTCGCTTGCCCAGCCACTGTAACGCTCGCCATTGCTCCGATTCCGGAAGATCGTCGCCCTCGCGGCCCGGGCCAAACATGTCATCGAACCAGCCGTCTTTGCGCGGGCCGTAGTGGCCCATTTCGTTGTAGTAGTCCTGAAAAAGCCCCGCGATCGGGTCGATCGTTCGATGACAGACGACGCACTCTGCCGCCTGCATCGTAGGAATCTCATACTGAGCATCGATGGCCGCCGCGTCGCCGACTCGCGGAGCCAGACTCATGATGTCCACGCCCAGAAAATGGTCGTAGTACATGCGAGCTCGTAGCCGGTTTCGGTTCGTCTCGGTCGTGGGGTAGCGACGCAGGTACTGAAACATGCTCAGCACGCCGGCGTGCGGGTAGTCGCCGTCTTTGGAAGGCTGCACTTTGCCGGCCCGATTCTTCAGTGCCTTTATCTTCGTTGGAATGAATTCGAAAGGATCGTCCGAGTCTTCAAACTCATCTTTCAGTTCCTCAAAAATGCCGTATCCGCGAGCCGTGTAGGGCGAAACCATCGTGTAGTCGGCAGTCAGAATTTCCGTAAAAGGCCGATCCTGCTCGACGATGTACCGCAGCAGCTCAAGAGGCTCACGCCGCATCGCATCACGATACTCGTTAGCCAGTTTGTAGCGAGCCCGCTGGCGTTCTTTCTCGGGGATATGGTCGAGACTGTGCTTCTGGTACCAGTGTCGCGTGTGTTGAAAATGGTCGTACGACAGGACGTCTTCACCATTTCCGTTGTAGCCGAGTGTCAGAAGAATATCGTTGAAGCCTTCAAGCAGACGTTCGTAAAACGCGTCTTCCCGCATCAGTGCAGTAAGTACTTGCCTAACCGCACTGAGCCCGTTCTTCCCGACTGCCTGTCGTTCAACGTCGCTCGGCAATCTCGCTGCAAGCGACAGAGTAATCCTGCGCAGCAACCGATGATCCGAGATCATCTCTACGCCGTCGAAGAACGACGACAGGTCATCGTCGATCAATCGCCCCGGAGTGTCAGAAGTGGCCTGCCTGTTGCTAAGACTTTCGACGAAATTCTTTAACACACGGAAAGCGGTCGAGTCGCGTTTCAGGACCTCACCGCCGCCATGCTCAAGCCCGCCGGTCGCCTTGGCGAGCAATCGGGACTGTCCGCCGGCGTCCTTCGCCAAGGCCATGCGAGTAAACGTCTCACAATTTTTGATCAACGCACCCGCTCGTTCAGTCGCTGGAACCTTTGAGACGTCACGCAGCAGAAACTTGCTTTCGGCAGCCTCACCGCCTGCGTTGTGGCATTTCATGCAGGTGCGTTCGCCGACTTTGATCCATGCAGCATGAAAACTTGATGCCGCATAGCATCCCGGCGGCTGTTGAGGCTCTGCCGCGATCGCGGACGCTGCAACGTAGAACGCAGTCACGCAAAACCATGCCGAAGACAGCATCGGTTTTGGCCATTGTCGTTTCATAAAAATCCCTCGTCGTTTGAGCTGACGACATTCTCACATCGAGAAACTCGAATCGCCAGAAAAACGGGCAAAATCGCTCGGCCCCCTGCTACCGGCTCGGTCACGAATGGCCGGTGCTTAAGTCCAATTTGCTCGACCGTTTTCCAATCCAACCTCTAATTCAACGTCACCGCAAACACTTCTGCAATATCAAGGTGCAGACGCAGGCAGTATTTTCCGGGCGGCAACGTGCTGAGAGTTTGCGTCTGCCATTCAACCAGGTGACTGACAGAGTCGTCGGTAATTGGCGTGGCGTCGTCCTTTGAAAATCCACGCATGCGGTAGCCGTCTTCGTTCAGAACTTCGACTCGAACTGAGCCGTCGCTGGCATCAGCGTTGATCGAGATGCTGTGAATGTCGGTCAGGTCGATTGGCTTCAGCGTGATCTGGCCAATGTTTTCCAGCGGGCGCTTCAACGTCGACTGTGCACTCAACGCAACGGGGCGGATTCCTGCGAATCTGTCGAGCCCTATCGACGCAAACCCGACGCCACTTTGCTGACTGGGGTCGGTCAACTTTGCTCCGCCGCCGATCGTTCCGCTGTTGTAGCCTCCGTAGTAGAAGCGAATTTCATCGTCCAGAAATACCGGCGTCGAGTTGGTAAAGATGCCGCCGTTCGAAAAGGCCTGTTTTGCATTGTCGATGAATGGTTCGGCACGGAACGGTCGGTCCCAACGAATTCCGTCGCGGCTGGTCATCAGCTCGATGTGCATCGCATCCGCCTTCGCTCCGATGGCTTCGCCGCGTGCGCTGAGAATCTGATTGAGACTGAAATAGCAGCCGTGGTGAAAGAAGACCGGAGACGTGTGGAACTCTGAATTCGCCGGATCAAGCTCGTCCGTACCGGCAACAATCTGGGGTTTCGACCACGTGACAAAGTCTTTGCTTTCGACGCGAGCCATCGCGTGTTTCCAGGCCAAACCGCCTGCCGGGCCTTGCAGCCAGGATTTTCCATAGACGACCCACGACTGAGAATTCGGGTCGAAGAACACGTCGGCAGCATCGGACATGGAAAGAGGGATCGGCCAGTTCTTGCGAAGGAAGTTCTTGGCGTTGTCCCAGCGTTCGCCATAAGGGACCTCGTCACTGAACGGCGGCTGCCAACCGCGGCCTCCGTACGCCGTCCTGATCAGTGGGTTCTTCGGCGACTTGGTCCAGCGGATTCCGTCCGGAGAGAACGCTGCAAAGAATCCCGGCCATTCGCGACCTTCCGAATCTTTTCCGAAATCGGTGTAGAGCATTTTGTAGCGGCGAGCAGGATTCTGATCAGCCGCGTCAAACAGAACCGAGTTGGCATACCGATCGCCGTATCCGCCATCGCCGGTGAGCACGATGTTTGTTTGCGTGTGATGACCAGCGAATGGTTTGCGGTCCGTCTTGAAATCGTGCGCGCCGAGTTCGGGTTTTGTAAATGTGACCCCGTCGTCCGATTCGGCGAGGCAAACAACACACTTGTGCGACTTGCGTTCGTCTCGCCCGCCAGCGTAAGCCTGATACCAAAGCTGGTACTTTCCGGATTCTTTGTGGCGGAAGACGCTGGTCCAACCGATCGCCATCTCCCACGGTTTGTCTTCACGAATCACGGGGTTGGTTTCGTTAAGCGTCGCTGGATGAAAGACTCGCTTCGTTCCTGCGCGATACATGACGTGATGGTCGTCGACCAGCAGAAGTGTTTGCCCAGCCGTTTCTGAGGTCGGCGATTTCGGAGCCTGATGGCTCACAGGCTTCTGGACGACTCGCTGTCCCAAATGCCGACTGATCCAATCGGCAGCCGGCTTACTGGCACCTCGCGGTGTTGTGTGTCCACGAGGTTCGGACATCACGTGAAGTTCGACGTTGCTGGGAATGTCTCGTTCTTTGGCAACGGCACTCAGCCGGCTGGCTAACTCGATGGCGTGGTGAGTCCCGACACGCTCGTCGCGATCCCCCGTGATAATCCAAACCGGACGTCCGGCAAGTTTCTCTGCCTGCCTGATCAGACCGAGCTTCGCTACCAGCGGATGCTCCTGCCGAGCACGGAACTCGCTCAAAGCTGCCAGCTCGGTAACCGGAGCGAAACCGGCTGCACATTTCACACGAGAATCGTGAGCAGCAAAGTGAATCGCGATAAATCCACCACGGGACGTGCCCGCAGCCGCCACTCGGTCAGGATCCGTCTGGCCGGTTTTAATCAGGTCGTCCAGTACTTTCGAAAGTCGGTCATTCGCTTCGGCGACGATATCTTCATCGTTGCCAACTCGATGGCTCCAGCCACCGAGTCCGGATGGTTTGCCTTCGGCGACCTGAGTTCCGTGACACGGCAGGTCAATCGAAACGAGCAAATAGCCGAGGTCTGCAAGCTCATTCCCACATTGCCGGAAATAAGCCGACTCAAGAGTGCCGTCGATCGTACCGGCAAGAATGAACAGCGTCGGCGACGGCGGCGAAGCAGCGTCGCCCCACACTCCGTAGACCACACCATCGGCTGTTTCCTTGTTAGTCAGGACTCGGTCAGCGGCCAACGATCGCGATGCCTGACCGACCAACAGAACAAGCGCAAGCGTCGACGTCACCATCCGGCTACTAGACACAACCTTCATACTCTCGCCCTCGCAACAGCGGATAAATTGGCTTCGTCTTCGTGGGGTGAGTCCAACGTGACCTGGACGACATGTAATGCACAGCCAAGCCGCGTCGATGGCTGTCAGTCAGGTTGGGACCAGATCGGTGCAGCAGCACACTGTGATGAAACGAGCAACTGCCAGCGCTGAGCGTGATCGAAACCTCACGCGACCGGTCAATGCTGTCGTCCGGGACCTGCATATCGACTCGACCAGCGACTTCCCACGGCTGGCTGTGGTCGTAAATTCCGTCGACATGGCTTCCCGGAATCACCCACATGCAGCCGTTCTCGACCGTCACATCATCCAGAGCGATCCAACACGTCACCAATGACAGCGGCTCAATGGTGAAATAGGCCGAGTCCTGGTGATACGGTTTCTGAACACCGCCCGGCGGCTTCATGAAACACTGACTTCCGAACAGCTTGATGTCGGGCCCAATCAGTGGTTCGACGATGTCAAGAATTTCGTTTCGACAGGCAGCCGACATGAAGACCGAATCGTTCTCCGCGCATCGATTGATCTTGCGAGGTGTTGTCGAAACTCTGCCGTCCCCCGTCGGTTCGAATTCGATGTCACTTTGAGGGAAGTCGGGCACGCGGCCTGCGCCGATGTCTGTGATCCGTTCTCGCAGAGTTGAAATAAAATCTCGTGTCAGAAGGTTATCTTTGACCAGAAACCCGCCGTGTTGATATTGCATGGCGAGCGGATTCTGAGTTTCCGACATGTTCAGAGTTTTCCGTCGTTTACAAATTTGAATCGGGTTTCGGACGATGCTCATACGTGAGCACCGCCGGCATTTCCGCCGAACGTCCTGCTAGTACAGCGTCCGGCCCAGCCAGCGGTCAAACCAGGCGAAGCTCACCCGGCGAGCGACGCCAGGCAGCCCGTGACCACCCGGAAAGGAGAACCAACTAAAGCAGTCTCCCGCACCGAACTCGCCAAACTGCTGTTCGATTTTCGACTCGCGGATATTGTGCTGGGTTTCGTAATACTCCAGCGTCTCCGAGTAGCCAGAACGTTCCTGTCTTGCTTTCAACACGCTCGGCAGCCCGTCGGTGTCGCGCCAGTTCATGTAAACGTCGAGAACTTTCGGCGTCTTTTGGAAGAACTTGTGACGGTAGAACTCCTGCTCTGTAGAAGTGACGAGCAACGGCCGAGGCGCCACCATCGCCATCAGATCGTCGAAGTCAACCGGCAACGGCAGACTCTGGTCCTCGATGTAGGGCCGAAACTTCTTGATATATATGTAGGGGCCGCTGTTCGTCTTGAAACCGAAACGCTTCTCGAGTTTCTCGCTGTTCGTTGGAGCGTCGACTCCTTCTTCCCACGGTTTCCAGTTGTTGTCTCGCGGAACTCGCGACCAGGCACTGGCGTGGCGATACCAGTCGAGCACTCCGCCGTTAGGAACAGCGGCAGTGATGCGTGGCTCGAACGCCGCCGCAAACAATGCGTAGTGCCCGCCCATCGACAGGCCGGTCACGCCGATCTGGTCAGGCGTGACAAAGTCCAGAGTCTGCAGAAAGTCGACGCTCCGCATGCAGTCCCAGATCATTTTTCCCACGATCGACCATTCGGGATGCTTCAAATAGAAGCCGCGAGTGTCCATGACTCGGCGCTTCGGCTCGATTCTCTCGCCGTCTGTCAGCGCGTCGATGCTCAGCGTGACGAATCCGTGTTGAGCGAGCGTCAGTCCATAGTGCCGACCGGCCTGCGGATCCGGAGGTGGATCGACGGGCCGTTTCCCCGACAGTCCGATCACCTGGTCCTTGCCTGATCCCCAGGTGGTACTGTGCAGACAAATAATCGCCGGTGTCGGCTTTTCCCGAGCCACATCGGGGACCAGCAGCCAGGCCGTGACCCGATCATCTTCTTCCGCCTGAAAACTGACGTGGTACCGAGTGATTCCGTCCCTCTGCTCAACCTCTTTCATTTCGACGCGCAAGTCGGGAATGTCAACCGGAAAGTCGCCGAGCAGATCGAGCCACTTTCGCTCGATCACTTTCCGTTGTTCCGACCACGGCTTATCGGGTTTTTGATCCGGAACATCTGGCCCGTTTGAATTCTCGGCCGCAGACAATCCGGTGTTTGAACAGGCCGCAGCTCCAGCGAGAACGGGAATCCCCATTCCCAGCAGTTCACGCCGAGTACTTTTGGGACTGTTGTCCATGAATAACCTCGACGACTCAATCACTGAAATCGGAATGAAAACAGGTCACATTCCTTAAGCACGAAACGCACTCTCACCGGCTTGCCAACCAGCGACGACAAGTTGCGACCGTTCTTCCACTTCACAGTCAGGTCGATACCGTCTCCGTAGACAATCGGACAATCGTCGAGTGTAAAACCGGGAATCGGTTGACCTGCTTCGTCCTGCATCTCTACCTGAACCAGGCCGACGGCGCTCGTGCTGAGATTCAGATGCAGCTCTTTGCCCGAAAAGATCAACGGTCGAGTAACCAGTTCGCCGGTCTGCGAGCCCGCGTTGACTGATACAAAACCGTCGCTCCGCAGGACGTAGCGATCGCCGCTGCGGTGGTAGATCGACACCTCGCTCGGCGCGGTCGGGATAACATTCAAGGCAACGTAGTTGGAACGGTTCCGCCAGCGTTGGGCATCAAGACCTGGTCGCATGAACGCTTCGGTGAAAACCCGGTCGTACTTTTCAGTACCGGCACGAGTCGACATGAACAGGATATCCGTCGCGTTGACATCCTTCTTGTCGTAACCCGGCGCGTCGCCTCGATCCGGGACAAAACGAGTCGGCGTGGCGATGTAAATGTGCGGCGAGCGGAAATAGGGATGAGTCTGGCTTGTGTAAAGATGCTCGCCCGGCAGATTGGGATTCATCGCGACCGGTTTGGTCCACGTTTTGAAGTCCGGAGATGTCGTGCGACTGACGCTCCGTAATCGTTTGGAAGGCGTCCAGGTCCGAAAATAGCAAACGTATTGCTGTTCAGCCTGCGACCAGAACGAACAATTCTGCGAATCAAACGCGTGCCGCCACGCCGGTTGGTAAGGAATGACCTCAGTCTTCTTCGCCCAATGAATTCCGTCGGCGGAGACGAACGCGAACAATCCCCATCCCAGTTCTGACTTGCCACGTTTGTCGCCAGGGCCGGGATAGCCGCCCAAAGCTTTGTAGCGTTCCGCGAGTTTCACACCGGGACGAGTGTCGATGAACGGCGTAAAATTTGTGAGCAGCGGTGGCTGATTGGCAAGCATCACGTTCTTGCCACGCGAACTGCGAATTTCGTGCAACCCGAGTTCTGGAAACGTCCACTCGTGGCCGTCGCGACTCTCGCCGTAACAAACCATTTCGCCAGCGTGTCCGGTATGAAACGGCCCCGGATAATCCGGGTTCGTCTCCCGCCAGTAAGCGCGAAACAATTGCCCGTCGTGATCCTTGTCCTTGAGGACCGTGAAGTAGTGCTTTTCTGGCAATGGCGACTTCGGTCGCGATGTTTTAACCGGTCGATGAAGTCGCAGTGCGACGCCCTCCATCCGATCGATCAAAAGTCGATCAACGAATAGTTCGCGACGCGATCCGATATCTATTGGCTGTGCAGTCGCCACCGCAAAGGACGACACGACAACCAGCGGCGTGAGAACTGCAACTTTCCAGATCAGTGCATTCATCTTTGTAACCAAAGAGCCTTAAACTCGGTAATCGGTTTCCGCGGCCGTTAAATGTGTCAGAGGTTTTATCCAACACAACGCGGCAGGCTCACCAGAATTGAAAAAGCCAGTGACTCACTCGAAAACATTGTCACAAACTCAGCGCCGGGCACAACTCCTCACCTTCGCCGCCATCCTTGCATGTGCCTGGCCGGCGTTCGCCGATGACGGGCTGCAGGCATCGGCGAAGGATCAGTACTTCGATGAAACGAGTGCCGTAACCCTGTTCTCATTCGACGACGTGTCGATTCCGTTTACGCAAAACCTCAAACTGGTGATGCGGTCGCCGCAACGGCATCCTGCAAACCCAGTAGTGAAGCGAGGGCCGGAGAACTCGGTTGATGACTGGGCCGTACAATTTTATGGATCGGTCATTCGTGACCGCAGCACCGGCAAGTTTCGCATGTGGTACGTCGCGGTATCGAAGTCGGAGCGAAATGATCGAATGTTGCCTCGATCGGCACCGTGGCGAGTTGCATACGCTGAAAGCGACGACGGTATTACGTGGACGAAGCCGAATCTTGGGCTTGTTCTATCTGGAGGAAACACCAACAACAATCTAGTGAAACTCGATCCAAGAATCGGCGGCGTCCTCAACTTGAAAGTGCTGCATGATCCCGACGATCCCAATCCCAATCGACGATACAAGATGGGAGCTCATGTCTGGACTCCGAAAAGCAGGTAAACGACGGAACGGTACGCTTGCGCCGTTCGTCAGTGCCGGACGGGCTGACATGGAAGCTGGCTACAGACGCCGTCCCAGTCGATGCGGAACTTCAAGAATCGGACACCGTCATCCCTCCCCTGCACTTTGAACCGGTCGGCGGGCTCTATAAAATGGGACGGGCTGTTCTATTTGTCTGGACAGAACGCGATCGTGGCCTCACGCCCATATCATGGGCGAGTTTCGCGAACCTTCATTTCATCGGACTTCGCGAAGTGGAGCCAAACAAATGCGATTCAGTTTGTCCGCAGTCACCAACACCATTTGCTCGGCCCCGGCAAGAGGCCGCATCGGTGAGCAGACTCACGAAGGCATCAGCGTGTGGAATCGCGCCAATGTCCTAGTCGGAATTTTCCGGCAGGTGGCACGGAACTAAAAGAGTGGAATGATGTCACGATCGATCTCGGATTCGTCGTCAGCAATGACGGCATCAGGTTCCGCGAACCGGCTCACGAACACATCTTCCTGAAAACGTGGCGAAGACGGGCGATTGGGATCAAGGCGGCTTGCTGCAGGGACAGGGCTTCGAGAATCTCGGCGAACAAACACTCCTTTACTATGGTAGCCTGGGATCCACGAGTGTGGGAAAATTCGCCACCGCGAGGCGGAAGTCGGCATCGCTACCTTGCCGCGCAGATCGGTTAGCCGATCTGATCGTCGACTCAACGACCGAAGGCAGCGGTGACTATCAAATGAAGGAAAACGGTGAGCAGCTTCATGACCCGATCGCTGAAGATTGACAATGCAGCACCTCGACAGTTCTACCTCAACGCTGATGGACTCAATGATTCGGCAACGCTGAGAATTGAACTGCTGGACCATGAAATGAATCCGCTGCCGGCCTATTCGTGGCAGACATACGGCCATTGTTTCAAAACTACGGATTTCAGACACCGATCGTATGGGGAAGCCGATCATTGATCGAGAACCTTCCGGATCGCGTTCGACTGCGAGTGACGTTTGACGGTTCACGAAAATCCAAAATCCGCTTCAACGCGCTCTACATCCGTTGACTCGCCTAACCCAAGCGTAGTTAGCTATCACAGCTGAACGGCAAACTCCAAACTCAAGTTCAATCCAGCCCCCCGTTTCAAGGCTCGACAAGATGCGCCGATCCATAGCACTCCTTGTGACACTTTCTTTTGCGTTAACGGCTTCCGCCGATGAGCAATCATCGAATGAATTCCGCAAGGTGAAGAGTTTCTCAGTGCCGGAAGCTCACCAGGCTGTTGCCGTCGATGAGAATTCGTTTTACGCAATTTCGAATCGCACCATTGCCCGTTACGATAAGGAAACCACAGAACCGAAGCCGAAGGCCTTGGCGCAATGGACTGCGTCAACGGACTCTCCAGTGCGGCATCTGAACAGCGGCATCGTCCTCGATGGCCGTTTGTATTGTGCGAATTCAAATTGGCCGAAGAAGCCACTCAGGAATACGGTCGAAATCTTTGAAGCAGAGACTTTGCAACACCTCGAACGCAAGGAGTTTCCCCGAAACCGAAGGTGCAATTAATTGGATTGAGCGGCACCGCGGAGCCTGGTGGATCGTCTTTGCATTCTACGGTGAAGCGGACGTCCGTAAGACGAGACTGATCCGCTACAACGACAATTGGCAAAGCACCGGTGTGTGGACTTTTCCAGAATCCGTCATCCAGCGATTTCTGCCCAACAGTAACTCGGGCGGAGCGTTCGGACCGAACGGGCAACTGTTCGTGACCGGCCATGATCATGCCGAACTCTACGTTCTTTCGGTTAGTGACAAACCGGGCGAACTGATTCACAAGGCGACAATCAAGGCACCAATCGCCGGACAGGGAATCGCCTGGGACCGTGGCGAGCCGCCCACTCTTTATGGCATCGTTCGACGCAGCCGCGAAGTAGTAAGAATGACGCTCTCACCCGCCGTTGACTGACGAGCATAAAACAGAGCAACTCACTTACTTCTTGCCGAAGACAGGCGGCTTCCAGTCTTTGGGTAGACGCCCCTGTGGACGAACTCCGAGGGCTCCGGCAGGGATTGGGTGATCCGACGGTTTCAAAAGTGGCAGATCGTCAGCCAGATGTTTAATCCTGAAATCCTTGTACTGAATTTTCATTGCCAGGCCGACATGAACCTGCACGGCAAGGACTCCTTCTAATGCCCTGCCCTTTTCATCGAAATCGATCAGATCCGCGGTCATGTGGCCATCAATCCAATGCTGATGATGATTCCCCTCGACCAGCACTCGGTAATCATGCCACTCTCCTGCCGCAAACTCTTTGACAGGCATTTCGCCCACGATCCAGGGTTTGCCGTCAGTGTCAACGATTACTTTTTCGCCCGTGTGCGACAGGATCCGTCGGCCCTTTTCCTCGTAAAGCATGCCGTTGTATTTCGAAGTGTTAGCGACGACGTCGCACTGATAACCGGTCACGATGTCCAAACCAATATCCGGCCGCGAAGTGCCTCGATACTGGATGCCGCTGTTGCCACCCGCTGTTACTTTCACTTTGACTCGCAGATCAAAGTTTCTCACCGTCGAATGTTTCCACGTGAGAAACCGATTCATCTTCAGAGAGCCATCAGTGGTCCCTGTCAACGCTCCATCTTTGACGGACCAGTGCTTCATATCGCCCGTCCAACCGCGAAGACTTCTACCGTCGAAAACATTGACAAACCCGTCTTTGCCAGACCGTGCACTCACAGCGGCGGCGGCTACCGGATGCGGGACTGTCGACGCCGTGAACGCTCCCTTACGCGGCAGTAATGCGCCCCCCCAATTCACCGACTCGAGCAGAAGTTCGGTCGCGCATCGCTTTCAACGTGTCCGCGTGCGCGGCATCGCCCGCCAGATTGACAAGTTCATCTGGATCGTTCTTGAGATCGTGAAGGAACTCCGTTTGATCATGATCCACATAGCGAACGTACTTGAAGCGTTCGTTACGCAAGCCTTCGAACGCGGGGATTCGATTCCGAACAGCGAAGTGCTCATGGAACGACTCCGTTCTCCAGTCGTCCGGCTTTTCCTCCGACACAATCGGCTTCAGACTGTGCCCCTGATACCGAGCGGGAACTTCTACACCGGCCCAGTCGAGGAATGTCGCCGGCAAGTCCAGATTCAAGGCAATGGCGTCCGTCGCCTTTCCCTTCTCGTCTTTGGATACTCGAGGATCAGCAACGATCAGCGGCACACGCAGAGACTCTTCAAAGTGTGACCATTTTCCCGCAAGACCTCGATTCCCCATGTAATAGCCGTTGTCAGCTGAGTAAACGATGATCGTGTTCTCAGCGACACCAGCTTCTTCCAATGCAGCCACAAAGCGACCGATCGCTCCATCGATTCCGCTAACCATGCGATAGTAGGCTCGGATATTGGTCTGATATTTCTTGTCCGTATTCCAACGCCAGAAGAATCGCTCGCGGTTAATCGTCGTTTTGAGAAAGTCAGGCAGTGCATTGAATATCTCAGGAGCGTTCAACCGCGGCGCCGCGATCTGAATGTCGTCGTACATGCCATCGACAGCTCGCGGCCATGCAAAGTGGCCAATACCTGGACGACGATCGCCATCTTCCGCGTGGCACGCGTTGAACCACATGTTCAATGCAAACGGTTTATCCTTCGGCTGCGACTTTACGAACTCGATTCCGCGATCGACGATCACTTCGGTTTCATGCCGCAAGCTTCCGTCAGGCTGTTTCTTGTAGAATGGGTTTCGACCAATCGCTTCAAACTCGTCGAAGTGATCCGTCTGGCGATATCCCTTCGGCATCTTCGCATGCCACTTTCCAAAATAGCCGGTTCGGTAGCCGTGCTCACGCAGGATGTCCGAATAAAGAGTCGCCACCGCGTCCGGCTTTGCCTGATCTCTGTTGCCAGGCATGCCATAACTACGTCCAGTCAGCCCTGTGAGAATCGTCGTACGGCTGACCCAGCAGATCGAATGACTGACGAACGCATTGTTAAAACGAGTTCCGCGTTCGGCCAACGCGTCGATATTCGGCGTCTGCACAACGTCATTGCCGTAGCACCCCAGAGTGCTCGTCGTTTGATCATCGGCAAAAAAGAAAACGATGTTTGGCTGTGCGGCAAAGGCATCGCTCGCGAGCCCCAGCGTTAGCAACGTGAAAATAACAAGTCTTCTCATGGTGTCATCCGCTTTCTAAATCGTCGCTTCGTGAGTGCCGCTACAGGCAACGTTTCGAAAATATTAACGGGAACGATAAATCAAACGAGTCAATTGAGTCCAAACGCATCGCGCAGTTCGTTGATCACGCCGTCTGACATGACCGACACATCCCCAACGGCGCGGGCGTTGATAACAGCTTCGGCGGTGGACTCCAGAACTTCCAGTCGATCAAACGTGTCCAGCACGCTCGAGCCAGTAACCAGGACGCCGTCGTTTTCAAGAATGGCTGCCGGCGAGGCGGCCGAAACTGAATCTGCGATGCTTCCGTCGTTCCTGTACTGAACGCCGTAGGGCACTCGTTGAACGTCTCGCAGAAACACGTAACTTTCGGGAATCGTCCGAGCATCAAACACAGAATCCGTCACACTGAAGGCTGTCGCGTTGACCGGATGTGCAAACGCAATCGCATTGACGTGCGGATGTTTCTGATAGATCGCCCGATGTGCTAGTACCGCTCGACTTGCTTTCTTGCCTGCCTCGCGCTGGCCATTCTGAACAAGTACCAGATCGTCCACGCCGAGCCGTTCTCGATCGCGTTGCGTTGGCGTAATGACAAACGAGTCATCGCCAAGTCGCGCTGAAAAGCTTCCTTCCGTACTGATCAGCAATCGCTGACGACAACCACGTCGAATGAACTCGCACAATTGCCGCCGCAACTCCATCTCGTCGGTGGTGGCTGCGTTCGGCTCGACAGACTTCAGAGCGACGCTCCGACTATGAGCCTCAGCAAGCTGCTCGTCGGTCAAGTACCGAACGGCTCCCAATTGCGTGCCTTTGATAATCGTCTTGGCGGCGAACTCAAATGCTTCAAAACGTTCGAACGCGTGTGGCAACGATTCTCCCCCGACGACCACGCCGTGGTTTTCAAGAATCACACTGTCGCATGCCGCCGCAAAGCTCTCTGCAATATTGCTGCCAAGCTGCTCGCTCCCCGGTAATCCGTACGGGGCAAATCCAGTTTTCCCGCACACCGAATGAGCCTGATGGAACAGCCGTGTGTCTGGCGTTTTCCCGCAAATACTGAATGCCACCAACGCGACTGGATGAGCATGCACGATCGACCGTAAGTCAGGACGAGCTTCGTAGATCGCCTTGTGAAACGGAAACTCCGATGACGGAGGGTGCGGTCCTTCGACAGAGCCATCAGGCTTCACGCAGACAATGTCGTTGCGAGTCAGATTTCCTTTGTCGACTCGTGCGGGAGAGATCCAGACATCTCCCGAATCATCCCGAATCGAAAGATTCCCGCCCGAAGTGGTCGTCATGCGGTACCGATAAATCCGGTCCATCGTTTGCATGATCTGGTCGCGAGGGTGCGTCAGTTGTCTGGTCATCCGATGGTCCAAATAAAGGCTTTTCGCAACAGACTCAATTTCCAGTCCGTAACTCTACGCTGTTGGTTCTGTCTGAAGGACGAATCGCTCGAAATCCGCGAGTTCAACACGGCTGCCCACAACCACCGGCGTACGCTGGTGAATGCTCGTCGGCTGAATGTCCAGAACGCGCCGCTCGCCATCAATCGCCATGCCCCCGGCCTGCTCTGCCAGAAACGCGATAGGATTAGCCTCGTAAAGAAGACGCAGCTTCCCTTCTGGATTCGATTCGGTCGGCGGGTAAAGAAACACTCCGCCTTTGAGCAACGTTCGGTGGAAGTCAGCCACCATCGATCCGATGTAGCGTGACGCATATTTGTGCCCAAGAACGCCGCTTCGCAGCCGGTCGATGTACTCGGCGTAACGAGGCGGAAACGTATCCCGGTACGCTTCGTTGACCGAGTAGTAAGGCCCTTGCTCAGGCATCTTCATGTTAGGATGACTCAGCATGTACGCCCCCAAGGACGGATCAAGCGTGAATCCGTGAACGCCGTTACCGACGCTGTAAACCAGAATTGTCGACGACCCGTAGACGACGTAGCCAGCGGCAACCTGCTTGCTACCTGGTTGCAACACCCACGAATCTGAATCGTCCAGCTCCACGCCGGTTGGGCGTCGCAGAATTGAAAACGTTGTGCCAACACTGACATTCACATCGATGTTTGACGATCCGTCCAGAGGATCAAACACGATCGCGTAGTTTGCGTCTTTCGCTCCCTGGTGAACGATCATCGGGTTCTCGTTCTCTTCCGATGCCAGAATCCCAACGCTGTCGCGCAGTCCGAGAAAGTGAATCAATACCTCATTCGAGTAGACATCCAGCTTCTGCTGCCGTTCCCCTTGGACGTTGATGTCGCCGTGCTCGCCCAGAATGTCCGACAGCCCCGCGCGGCGCACTTTGTCCTGGATCATCTTCGTGGCCATCGTGATTCCCGAAAGAAGTGACGAGAACTCACCAGATGAGCCTGGAAACCGCTTCTGCTCTTCCACAATATGCTGCTGCACTGTCAAAAACGGGACAGGCGCTGAGGAGTCCGACATCGCTGATCGCTTTCTGTTCGTAATATCTCGGTTCAAGAATCTGTCGTTATTCATCGTTCGTTGTGACGGCCCGATTTCTAACAGAAGCCAGCAAAGACTCGAAAGGAACCGACTCGGCTCTTTTGGAAACAATTCAAGTTTGCAAACATTTTCGAGACCGCACCGCCGCCTGGCGTCATCGCTGCCGGTTCAGGTGGCGAGTTCACGACTGCTGCCGACGTCTGACGTGTGCAACTCAGTGGTCCTTTTTTCTGACGAGGTCATACTTCCAGCCCCAAACGTCGGCACCAACTCGCGATGCCAGGGCCAATCAGCCTCACACACCAACGCAGCATCTTCGTTCAAGTGGCGACGCTCAAACAATCGCGTGCTCACCAGGAATTCGCATGACAAGCTCACCCCGAGTCAGACTACGACACTTCGCTCAATACGTTTGTGCAATCGTCGTCGTTGTCTGCTGGCAGGCTAACAGTGTTCGGGCTGCGGCCGCCGAATCAAAACCGAACGTTGTGTTCATCCTCGCAGACGATCTCGGCTGGAGCGACACGACACTGTTCGGCACAACCAGCTTCTACGAAACACCAAACATCGAACGGCTGGCCCGTCGAGGCATGACGTTTACTCATGCTTACTCGGCAAGCCCGCTGTGCTCACCGACTCGCGCCAGCATTTTGACGGGACTCAGCCCAGCTCGGACCGGCATCACGACGCCCAACTGCCATCTTCCAAACGTCGTCCTCGAAGCAACGGCCGTACCAACAGCCCCTCCCCACCAGAAAGCGACGACCCCGAAGTCCGTTTCACGGCTCGACACGAAATACTTCACGCTGGCTGAAACGCTCAAGGATAATGGCTACGCAACCGGGCACTTCGGAAAATGGCACCTCGGTGCAGAACCGTTTTCGCCACTGCAGCACGGCTTCGATGTCGATGTGCCGCACTGGCCTGGGCCGGGCCCGGCCGGAAGCTACGTCGCACCGTGGAAGTTTCCAGACTTCGACCCCGACACACCCGACGAGCACATCGAAGACCGTATGGCCAAAGAAGCCGTTGCGTTCATGGAGCGTCATCAGGGCAAGCCCTTCTTCCTGAACTATTGGATGTTCAGCGTCCACGCACCGTTTGACGGCAAGCAATCGTTGATTGACAAGTACAGAAAACAGGTCGATCCATCCAATCCGCAACGATCGCCAACTTACGCGGCGATGATCGAGAGCATGGACGACGCCGTCGGAACATTGCTCGACACACTCGATCGGCTGAAAATTTCCGACAACACAATCATCGTGTTCGGCTCGGACAACGGCGGAAACATGTACAACGAAGTCGACGGAACGACCGCGACCAGTAATTTTCCGCTTCGAGGCGGCAAGGCCACGATGTACGAAGGCGGCGTTCGAGGACCAGCGATCGTCGTGCAGCCTGGCGTTGTAGAAGCAGGCTCTCGAAGCGACGAAGTCATCCAGAGCAGCGATTTCTATCCGACACTGCTTGAGCTACTGGCAATCGACTCGCAGCCGAATCAGTCGTTTGATGGAATCAGCATCGCCCCGGCTCTGCATGGCAAGCCGCTGAAGCGAGACGGCATCTTCACCTATTTCCCCCACGGCCCCGGTGTACCGGACTGGTTGCCTCCGGCTGTCAGCGTGCATAGTGGTGACTGGAAGTTAATCCGCATCTTTCACGGCGGCGACAACGGCCAACATCGCTACAAACTTTTCAACCTGACGACCGACCTTGGCGAATCGGAGAATCTTGCTTCGCAATTCCCAGACCGCGTGCGAAAACTCGACGCCATGATCGACTCGTTCCTGGCAGACACCAAACCCGTCCTGCCACTTCCCAACCCACGATTTGACCAAGCAAAGTACCTCCCCGAACTCGAAGGAAAAGCCAAACTCAAGAACAGTGCTCGCCCCCGAAAGAAAACATCCGGGAACAGGAAACCAGCAAAACCCGTTGCCGGCTGGCTGGCCGGAGGCACCTGCCAACTAGCAAGCCGCGGTGGAATTCTGCTGGTAACCAGCACGGGCGGCGATCCACATATCAGCTATCAACTCCCCACCGAAGTAACGGCCTCGCGGTTGACCCTGCACATCGCGATGACTTCCGATTCGAAAGGCAAGGGGCAACTCTTCTGGCGTGAGAAGAACGTTGTTCCTGCCTACTTCCGCGATCGAAGCAAGCCGTTTGACCTTCGACACGACGGCCAGAAACACGAATACACCGTCACGTTTTCCCCTGAGAATCCCGTGACCGGAATCCGAATCGATCCGTCAACCGATCAGGGCAAGATTCAGATCTCCAGCGTCGAGCTAACCGATGCAACCGGAAAGCTGCTTCATCAGTGGCGTTTCTAAAACGACGCAGTCTGGCTGACTGCATTCATCCCGTGAGCATTCTTTTTTTTATCCAAAGACCATATCCATGCTGACAAAATCCGCACGAAAAGCTCGACGAGCTATCACACTCCTGATCCTACTTATAAGCAGCGCTGTAGGGCATGCTGACGAACGGCCCAACATCATCGTGTTCTACACGGACGATCACGGCTACGCGGACCTGTCTTGCCAGGACGTTTTCGATGACATTCGCACTCCGAATGTCGACGCCCTGGCTGCCAGTGGCGTCAGAGCGTTGCATGGTTACAGCACCGCGCCGCAATGCGTTCCTTCACGAGCCGGCCTGATGATCGGCAAGTTCCAGGCGAGATTTGGCGTCGAATCAAACGGTCGGCCATTGGACGGTTTCGATCGTGAGACCACGATCGCGCAACGACTTCAGGCAGCAGGGTATATCACGGCTCAGTTTGGAAAATGGCACCTTGGACCGACGGCTGAGATTCCAAAGCACGGCTTCAAGCATGTGTACGCTCAAAATTCTCAGGGCCCATTTTCTGCCAACATCACAGCAGGTGGCGATGATCGCCCGATGAGCCCTCTCAAGCCGGAGATGTACCACGTCGATGGTTGCAGTCAGGCAGCGGCGTCAATCATCAAACGCTACAAAGATCAGCCACTGTTTCTATACGTGGCTTATCGCGCACCACACGTGCCGCTCGATGCTCCACCGCAATACCTCAAACGTTTTCCTGGCAAGATGCCCGAACGACGCCGTCAGGCACTGGCGATGCTTTCCGCAGTCGACGACGGAGTCGGGCTGGTCACGAAAACGCTGAAAGAAAACGGCCTCACCGAGAAAACGCTGATCTTCTACATCGGCGACAACGGAGCCCCGCTGAAGATTCACAAAGCGGACACGCCTGGCGGTGGCCCCGGCTGGGATGGCTCGCTCAACGATCCGCTGAACGGCGAGAAAGGTATGCTGTCCGAAGGCGGCATGCACACTCCGTTCGTCGTGTCATGGCCTGGGAAGATTCCGGCCGGACAGGAATACCCACACCCGATCAGCGCGCTCGATGTGGCCGCTACAGCGACCGCCATCGCCAACGTTAAAACGGAATCTGACGACCTGGATGGGGTGAATCTGATTCCCTTTCTGTCTGGCCAGAATAAAGCCGCGCCACATGATGCGTTAATGTGGCGATGGGTTTCTCAATCCGCCATTCGCGAAGGCAATTGGAAGCTCCTCCGAGGCGGAAACCGGGAATATCTCTACAACCTGGACACCGACCTGGAAGAAAAAAACAACCTTGCAGCAAACCACCCTGAGATCGCCACTCGCCTGAGAAAGCGACTCAGCGATTGGGCAGACGAGTTGTCTCCACCGGGACTTGCCAAAGACATGCCGAACGGCGGCGCATGGGGCTCTTACTTCGATTTCTATCTGGACGGAAAAGAACCAACCCCGCTACGAGACAAGTTCGATCCGAAAAATGCTGCGAACTCGGCCAACGCTCCCAACATTCCGTGGCTGCTTCGATCCGGAAGAATGCGAATGACGAAGGACGGCCTACGAATTACGGCCGACAAAAAGTCAAAGCGGCAAACTCCGTTCCTGGCCCGAAACGCGCTGAATATCGAAGGCCCGATCACCGCCGCAATCACTTTCAGAGCTTCCGACAAAGGGGTGATCCGATTCTCGTGGCGAACTCCCACCGAGAAAGAATTCGCCACAGAGAATCGAGTGCAGATTCCAGTTGACGCGTCATCAGATTGGCAAACTATCCGGGCTTCCATGCCCACAAGTTCAAAGATCGTGCACGTCCGTGTGCAGGTTCCGGCCGGCGAGACAACGATTAAAACCCTCGAACTGACTCCGACAAAAGGCAAAGTCATCAGCCTTCGGAAGTAAGTGCAAAACGGCTGCTCGCCCGCCGCTGCTGAGTGAATTACGCGACAGCCGCTCACGCGTAACTCGAGATCTGCAATCCTGCAGACTCCGCCCAACGCAAAATCACATTCCTCTCTTTCGAATTCGCTGATCGATTTGCCTTTCCTCTGATCTGGCAAATCTGTCGAGAGTTGTTCCGGACTTCAATCGTCACCGCCTTGCTGACTCCTTCGTACGATTCGACTTCCATCGTCCAGATCGAACAGTGACCTCGTGCGCACGAGGAAGCGTAGGTTGCGACGCAGTGCCGCATTTGACGCCCTTCGGTAACCAGAGCCTTCGTACTCAGCAGTTCTCGAATTCTCCAACATTTCAAATTTCGACTCTGGTGTGATCCTTCCAGAAACTCAAAGCCTCGAATCCCGAGTGACGGCCACTGACGAATCTGGTATCGATTGTCTTCGGCCAGCGACCGATGCCACGCATTCACCTGCTGCAGCAACGTTTCCGGAGTCCGACCCTTCATCGACAAATTGGGTTGAGCCGGCACTGCATCCAACCGACGACCAGGTGCAATGTAAGTTTCCTCGCCAACAAACCTCTGGTGATGGAGGTAATCGACGATCGGCCCAACGTGCGCTCGATCAAGCATTGGGTTGGCGGCGAACCATCGAATCACCGATGACCAGAAGTCGTCATGCTCGAAACCTTCGCCCAGCCGAGTGCCGAACAGAATTCGCGCGAGCCGTTCGTCACCGCCCAAGCCATGAACCTGGCCCCAGCGGATCGCCTGATCAATCGTGATGTCGCTCGGCGCGTGCATCAAATGGTGAGCCATCTTCTTTGTCAGAGGAATCGGCAACTGGCACTTGCGGATATTCAGTCCTCGTCCGACATGCAGAAACCACTTGCGTCGCTCTGATGCGTCTTTGCCGCGACCGGCAAACCAAACGGCATCAAAGAACGCTGGCACATCGTCATAGAGAACAAACAAATGCCTCAGCAACGACGAAAACTGCCGAGTCGCGCTGCGAGACCTCGGCTTCCACTGCTCGATCGGTCTTTGCCAGGCATCAGCGTGCGCGGCGACCATCGCCAATGCTTCAACAAAAGTGTTGCCTGGCAGCAGTCCCAGCGAAGCAATCACGGGTGAGCCGTCAAAGAACTTGGCACGACACTTAGCGAGATGCGTGAGCAGGCGCTGCAAAACCTGCTGATTCGCGTGGCGTTGTTGCTTTGAACCTTGTGCGAGTCGCACGATCTCACAAAGTCGCTTGAGGTGCGGCTGCGACACGTCGGCTTCAGTCAACTCGCCAGCACAAACACCTTGCAGAACCTGAACGTGATTTTTCTTTTCACGCTTCTGACGATCAAGACGTTCTTGAGCGACCGCCGCCTGAGAATGTGAGCGTTCCCGGCAACGTTGCCTCCAGTTTTTGATCAGTCTGCGGCTGAACCCGTTGCGGCCGCACCAGTCCTGATATTCCTCGACCGTAGAAATGCCGAGGCCACTGATATGAGATAAAAACTCCGCGTCAGGCTGTTCCGTCGCGGATGATACTTTCTTTCTGCGCATGACTATTCCACATTTGATCCTGGCCTATGTAACAAGTGATTTGAGTTGTCGATTTCTGATTACACGTCATCTCGAAAAGTTCCTTGTTAGACAAATATTGGATGTGGTTCTGACCGCACTCGACACAGCAGTTGGCGGCGGGTTCAGTCTGCGTTTTCTAAAAACGGTTTAGGAACGTTGAAGTAATAGCAACGGTGGTAAGCAATCACGAATGTCAGGAACCGATGCCCGAAGACCGTACAAATGAATGTGCCATCCGCCCGTGCCTGTACAGGCCACTTGGTTACAGGCATCGAATCTTGAGTCCTTCCTGAGCTGCCCAACGCTGCAGCATCTCGATCTCGGGCTCGTCTGGTGGATCGTTCTGCTTTCCCTTGGCTTCCCAGATGATTTTTGAATTGGGCAGCACTTCGATCGTCAGCGTTCGTTTCCGACGCTCCCCCTGCTGCATCTTCATCGACCAGATTGAAGTTCCTCGCTGAGCACACTCCTGGATGTAGGTGGCGACACAATGCTTCATGATGCCGCCTTCGATTCTTAATTCTCGATCTGAAAGCAGTTCATCGATCGTCCACAAAGTGTCGCCCGTCGAATGTCGAAACGCTCCAATGTTTGTCCTCGTCCAGCCTGGATCTGATTGCGTCAGTGCGGGAATTTTCGTCAGCAGGTCCGTTCTCCAGTTCACCATGTGCCGCCGCAGCGACATCAGCGAACGGCCCTTCATCGAGAACTCAGGCTGCAAGGGTTCCTGACCAGCTCCGCGGCCCCACACTCTGTCTGCGGGAAGAAACCGCTGCTGATTGATGAACGCCACAATTTCATTGATCTCAACAGCCGTCATCGGTGCGTTGTTAATCAGAAAGCGAATGACCGATTTCCAGAAGTCTTCGTGTTCCGTCGGAATCAACAGTGCCGGAGCCATCGTCAGAATGTCAGCCAGCCGGCGGTCCCCACCCAAAGCTCGAACCTGAGCCCAACGCCACGCACCAATCACAAAACAATCGTCCGGAGCCTGCATGAACCAGCGAGCTTCGCGTTTCGTCATCGGAACGGGATACGGAAGCGGCCATTCGAATTGACGAATGCTGCGTCCCACCGCCAGGTGAAGGTACAGATCGATCTGCCAGCATTTTCGATCGGACGAGCACCACGCAGGCGTCAAGAACATCGGCACGTCGAATCTCTCAAACAAATGACTGACGAGCGACTTAAACTGCTCGAACAGATTTGCATTTGGCGCCACCCAGGTTTCCGGTCGACGCTTCCAGAAGCCACGCTTCCTGACGACCTGAATGCAGGCTCTGAGCACGTCGTCATGAGAAGCCAACAACGCATCACCGCGAAACGGTTCAGGATGCAATAGTTGTGACGACGCTCGGATCGCCGTGATCAGACGCCAGTACGGCGTGCGAGCTTTGCCGTTTGTCGGAGCTGATTCGCGAATCAGCTCATCAAGCGTGCGCTTTGCGCAACGCTTTCGAAGGTGCGAAGACATGATGGTTCCTCGAATGTGAAGGCACGAACAAGCAACGGCGATTTGATCGCCACGCAGTTCGCATGAAGCGGCCTAAGACACGCCAACGTGCCTCAAGCAACCTTTCTTCTTCACAGTCGGGAATCCAAAGTCATCGCTCTTATCCTTCAGTCAGTCGGTGGTCGTCGATACGGCAGCCGATAACCAGCCACCATCGCAATCCGAATACGCTCGCACCGGACACAGCAGTCCGGCGCAGGTTCGGCGTTTCCGCAGCATGCCTGGCAACTCGGCCCGGCATCACGTCCCAATTGACTCGTTACTCAGAAATTGACGGTTTCATGTCGGGCAGATTTGCGGCCAGTTGCTGAACGGATTCCGCCGAAGTCAACGCGTCCACAACCAACGGCAGAGGTGCAGCGTGGATTCCTGGCAAGTCGGCTTCACCTTCAACCGAGATCGCAAACGCCAGCTGTTCCTGCGGAGGACTAAACTCAGCCTGAATCGAGTCTGTATTTCCACGAGCGTCGACCCGATACCAGCCGTGCTCCTGCAGAAAAACGGCATTCAATCCGTGCAAACAGAATTCGGTGCCATCGTCATTTACGCTCAAACGTTGATAACAGAATCCGGCAGGAATTCCGCACGCCCGTAGCAGAGCGGCCAGCAAATGGCTCTTCGCATAGCAGAACCCGGTTCGTTTCTCGAGAACGTCCGACGCCCGACAAGTCACATCGGAACGACTGAAATCCACGCTGTGGTCGACCTCGTCGCGGACCCATTCGAACGTTCGGCGAGCCGTCGACAACTCATCCGACTTCTCGCGCGTTAAGTGACGAGCAACTGCCAGAATCGACTCATGCCGCCAGTCGATAATCTGCGTCAATTCGAGAAACTCGTCCATGCGATACCCGTTAGATTCCTGCGTGATTCCGGTTCAGTTCTGATTTAACGGCTCAACAACCAAGGGCAGCTGCATCGCGTGTCGCCACACAGTCAACTGCCCGAGATGCAACGCCGTGTGGCCTGACAGAATGTGAATCACCGCGTGCCCGATTGTCGGAAACTTATCTCGATAACGAACATCGGGCAGCGGCTCAGCAAGCCCAACGTCTCCCATTTCTCGTAACGCTGCCGACAGTCGCGACTTTCCGTCAGCAAGAGCCTTGAGCAAAGCTTCCTTACCGGGGTAGGCCGACTCATCTGCGACAGGAGTGCTGCCGGTGCCAAATTTTTCTTCCCAGTCGGCCGGCAGCCATGCCTTAAGCCCCAGTTCGCCGCCGATCGCCTGGCAACTGAAAGCAAGATGCCCAACCGTCCACGCTGGATGATTCGGCACACGTTCAGGCTGCGAGACCATCTGCTCGGCACTGAGATCCGAAACCAGCGTCCGCAGGAACTCAAGATGAAGATCGTAGCTGTTGAGCACTTCGGCAATCATCAGAAACTCATCCTTCACATCCGAGTGTCGACTAACACGGTCTACCAGCCATGCTGATCTCTCAACCACAAAATCTGGCCAGTGTGATGCCGACCGTGCCAAGCATAATTATTAAGGGCGAGCCACAGGCTAACGAATTCACCGGACTGAGGGTGCAGGAAAGTTCGAGCAAACTGCTCCGGCGTCATTGCTTCCAGAAGCTGAGCCCACTTCTGATGCAAACCTTCCAGCAACGCAAGCGCCGGTTCAACTGCTCCCTGCCGACTATCAACCAACTGAGCCCAGTCGCCTTCTTCATACGCCTTGATCGTGGGATGGTCCTCGGTCAATGCCCACTTAAAGCGAATAATGCTGTACAGGTGGCTGTCGCCGATGTGATGAGTGATCTGCCGAATCGTCCAGTTCCGATAAAGCGTGTCGAGCTGCTCATCGCTCAGCCCGTCAACCGCGTCTCGCAGGCTGGCAGGTGCCTGTCGAATTGACGAGATCAACTCAGCTTTCACGATTTCGTCGAACTCGGCAACCGGCTCGAAACGTCCGGCTGGATTCTGTGGAGGCATTGCTCTTGTCATGGTTGGACCTGAGACCATTTTCGAGTTTAGTTTGCAATGAGGTCATACCAGCACGAAGCGCCACAGTGGAGCAAAACGCCCGCCCGGTCTTCACACCGAACGGGCAGACTCCTGCATCATTTCATCAGTCAATGAAAGTAGTGATCACGGAGCACGCCGTCAAAAGTGGCCCTTTTTCAGGCAGCACTTCTTGAAGCGTTTGCCGGAACCGCATGGGCACAGGTCGTTGCGACCGAGCTTTTCTTCCAGCAGCTTGTCGCCATGAACAACCCGCTCGCCGCGTTTCACTTGTGTTTCAGACGGGAACCCACGCCGACGTTTGCTCATTGTCTCGAAAAAACGGCTGGTCTGATTTGTAATTGTGCCGTGACATGTCGCACCTTCCTTTGCTGCCGGGCATTCGGCCGATGCCTGACACGATCTGCGGCAGAAGGTTCAGCCTGCTCCGCTTGACGGAGCGTTGCGGGTTGCGACACTTTGGTGGTTGCTCCCATGAAAACTCCCAATCTCTGATCGAGGATATTGACGATGCGTCTGCCCATCACCGCTGCCGTACTCGGCGTGCTTTGTTTTACAAGCCTCACGACATCTGAGCTGCAGGCCGCAGACTGGACTCAGTGGCGCGGACCGAACCACAACAATGTCGCCGACCGAGGACAGACTGTCCCGACTTCGTGGAGCTCCTCTCAGAATGTGGCCTGGCAAGTCAGCGTGCCTGGCCGAGGGCATTCGTCGCCGATCGCCGTTGGAGATCTGATCGTTCTGACCAGCGCCGACGAGAGAAGTCAGCAGCAGGGCGTTTTCGGATTTGATCGACAGACGGGAACCATGAAATGGGGCAAAGCCATCAGCAAGGGTGGATTCCCAAAACTCCACGCCAAGAACACGCACGCCTCGTCTACCCCCTGTAGCGACGGCGACCAGATTTACGCCACGTTTAATCACCACAACAAAATCGAAGCTGTCGCGTTGGACATGACCGGAGAGATTATCTGGAGACAGGACGTCGGTGGCTTCGTTCCGAAACAGTACCAGTACGGCTACGCCGCTGCTCCGACGTTATACAAAGGAAAGCTGATCATCTCGGGCGACAGCGACACCGTCGCCTGGGTCAAGGCCCTGGACACGAAAACCGGACGCATCGTCTGGCAACAGAATCGTCCGACCAAACTGAACTGGTCATCCCCGATCGTCGCCAACATCTCCGGGAAGGATCAGCTCCTGATCAGCGGCTGCGAGATGATCGCCTCTTACAATCCGGCGACCGGCAAACCACTGTGGAGTCAGCCTTGCCTGACAATGGCCACATGCGGGACCGTCGTGTGGGACGACGACACGATCTACGCCAGCGGCGGTTACCCAAAGAAACAAACGGTTGCGGTCAAAGCCGACGGCTCGGGCGAGATTCGCTGGTCTAACAACGTTAAGTGCTACGAACAGTCCATGCTCTACCACAACGGACACATTTACGCCGTCGACGACGGAGGCATCGCCTTCTGCTGGCACGCCAAAACCGGACGCGAAATGTGGAAGACCCGCCTGCGAGGCCCCGTCTCAGCATCACGGTGGTTGTGGAAAAGTCGTTTTCCATTTGCTCGATCACCCAGTCCATCGCCCCCTGATACAGCGTGCCCTGGTTTCCTTTCAGAGCCAGCAGGTAGTCTCCACCTTTGTCAACAATCTTTGCGGCAATGTTCTTCTGGCAGCCCGCCGCATCGATGGTCACGATCGCGTTGTTCAGCTCGATTTGATCAATCAGCTCGGGAATCGCCGTGATTTCGTTGGATTTCTCCTCGGTCGCCAACTGTCCCAGACTGATTCCTCGCTGCACGGACCAGGCGCTCACAAGAAACAACGGTCCGAGACTTTTTTTCCGGTCATGCGAACGCCGCAAAGCTTTACCATCAATCGCGATCACCTCATCAGTGAGGCCACCAGCGTCCCGTTGACGCAAACTTGCAATCCATTGCTCGAAGCATGCTTGAAAGGCGGCTGGCCGCAGCGCCGCCAGCAGTCGGCCAATCGTGTCGTGAGACGGGATGCCGTGGGGAAGTTCGAGGTACTTCCCAGTCCTGGTCGGAGACACAATCTACGCATCGAACGAACGAGGCACGACCTTCGTCTTCAAAGCCAACCCGCAACGTTTCGAACCAATCGCCCAGAACCAACTCGGCGAAGAATCATTCGCCACGCCCACCGTCGTCGACGACCGAATCCTACTGAGAGTCGCCACCGGAAGCGGAGCCAGTCGCAAAGAAACGCTCTATGCCATCGGGAAAAATTAGTGTGCAACACACAATGTCTCAGTGGGACTCAGCAAGCATGGCTGCCCCGCGGAGCATCAACATACGGCGCGGTCGTAACGACATTGCTGCTGCTTTGCCAATATGGTTGTGGTCCTTCGGAGCAACAGCCAAATGAACGAAACCCAATGACGCATCAAGACTTCCTTAAGCAGAGCATCGAAGAACTTCGTTTAAAAACGGCGGCACACGACCGCTTGTGGCACCTTGGCGAAGCGGATTGGAGCGTCGATCAGGATACAGGTGAAATCGAGTTTGCAAACAAGAACGGAATGGTTGCCAAATGTTCTGTTCAAATAATCGGAACGTTCGATACGACGGATTCAACTTGGCTATGGGCATGGGACCACCCATCAGTTCAGCCTCCATTGCGAAGCCACGCAACACGACTTCTTGAGTATGGCGAGGCCAACAAGATTTCAACTCTGACAACCCGAAAACTCTCGGCCACCGAAGATCAGTGTTGGGAGTTCACTGCTCTTGCCTGCAAACTAAATGATGCTCAAGGTGGCTATCGCGGCCCTTCTGGCACGACTTTGGTGTTCATGACGTTTGGCGAACCTCAACTCAGTGGCGACACCACAAACAACAAGAACTCTGGTCACGTTATTCCGGCTGAAAACGACACCGAACCTGAATTCACCAAAGAAATTCCCGACGACATACGAGACAAAGTAGTTGGCTTCATTACCGCATTACGTGACTGGGAACTTGCATCTCACGACGCATACAAAGGGGATGACGCACGAAAGTCGAAAGCATTCATCAGGAACTCCTACGCAGACCTCATAGCGAAGTGGTGTGTGGAGGAAACCGAATCACTACCAAAGTCATTCGGCAATCCCCCCAATCATTGCCCGGACCTTGAACGACTGGTTTCGTTTGCTCCTGGTGACGGCCAATGTCGAGTCAGGACGCGACATACAAGCTCAACAGGGCATATATCTGATTACGAATATCATCTCCGACGTAGTAACAACCGTTGGCTAATCGCGAATCTCTTTTGGCTTGATGGCGACGAAAAATTTGAAATGCTGTAACCTCTTCCGCATTGAATCTAACCACAACAACCGTTGCGAATGCTGGGACGCGCCAGGACTGACCACCCAGCCAAAACTATTTTTCTTCAATCGCGTCGTAGATCAGGCCTTTGACAGCGAATTCGGTCATGAAGGAGTAGGGCATGGTTTGTTCCAGCGTGATGACGATCAGGTCGTCTTTGGGAGAGACCCAGTAATGGGTGCTCGCAAGGCCGCCCCAGCCGTATTCGCCGACTCGACCGGTGGGATCCCAGTCGGACATCTTTTCGCGGACTGAGAATCCGAAACCAAAGCCAACGCCGACTCGCTGTTGATCGCCGAAATAAATGTGAGGAACGCCGTCGGGAAGCTGGCTGGTCGTCATCAGTTGAACAGACTTCTCAGACACGACTCGTTTTCCGTCGAAGGTGCCCCCCTGCTGGATCATCATCAGGAACCGCAGGTAGTCGCGAGCTGTTGAGACCAGCCCTCCGCCGCCAGACAGAAACGCTCGCGGCTTTGTGAAGTCCCGATGCCCCTCGTTGTCGCCGATCGTCAGGTTTCCCTTCTCGTCCGAGTTGTAAAGCTGAGCGAACCGACCGTGCTTCTTTTCAGGAACAAAGAAACCGGTGTCTTTCATCCCGAGCGGCTTAAAGATTCGCTTCTTCAGAAACCTGTCCAGCTTCTGTCCTGAGGCAACTTCGATCACTCGGCCCAGCACGTCGATCGAAATTCCGTAAATCCAATCCTCACCCGGCTGAAACGCGAGCGGTACATCGCCAAGCCGCCCGGCCATCTGCTCCACCGTTCGTTCGTGATCAAGCGGATCGACTTTCTTGAAAGCAGAGTCGGACGCAGACTGAGGGGAACTGCCATAGGTATAGCCAGCGGTGTGTCGCAACAGGTCCGCAATCGTGACGTCACGTTTCGTAGCAACCAGGCCACCGGCTGTTGTGACTTTCAGGCTCCTAAGCGACGGGATGTGCTTCGACACGGGATCGTTGACGTCCAGCTTGCCTTCGTCGGCGAGAATCATGACAGCAGCCGACGTGATCGCTTTGCTCATCGAGTAAAATCGCATGATCGCGTCGTTCTTCATCGGACGCTGCTTTTCGATGTCCGCCAGCCCGTACGACTTGAAGTGAACGATCTTTCCGCGACGCGCGATAACGACGGTTCCTCCAGCCAGCCTCTTTTCCTCGACCAGGCCTTCGAAAGCCTCATCCACCTTGGCCAGCTTTGCGGAAGACATGCCGACGTCTTCGGGTGCGGCGGTTGGAATCTCGGCAGCCTGTGCGGGGAAGAAGTTGGCCACAACCAGCAGAAGAACAACGATACGAATGGCCGAAACAAAACAGCTTGCCATAGCGAAACTCCCAGCCGTAATACGAAAATCAGCCACAGAGATCACAGAGGACACGGAGATTAGTGTTCGACTAAATGCTCCGTGCCCTCTGTGAGCTCTGTGGCTCAAATCTTTAATGCAAGAACTCAATGCGTCAGACGATTCAGCAACTGATCGCTTAAGAATCGACTGGCTCGAAGACGAGCGGATGATCAGAATTCGTATCGGCCACTCGCAGGCTGACTTTGCCTTCGAGGACGTCTCGCAGGAGATCGCCGCAGACTTCGGCTCGCCAGCCTTTGCTCAACCGCGGAGCCTTGTTTTCCTTTGAACCCGCGCCGTACCAGCGAATCCACTCCTTGAGGTCGTTAGACGTTCCGACGATCCCCGCAGACAATTGAAGTTCGGCGCATCGATTGGCGAGTGCCAGTGCCAGCAACTTGCCGAGCACAGGTTCGTCCGGCCCGGAGTCGTTATTGCGGAACCGCGGTGGAATTTCGCTTTGCGGCAATGCCAAAGCTGATTTGATTCGAGCCACAATCTCGCCAGCGTTGCGGCGAAAGTTCGTACGATTCATGTCGCGAGAGTTGAGAAGCTCCTGTTCGGTCTTTGGCTGACGACGAGCGAGGTCGATCATCAGGTCGTCTCGGAGGATCCGTCGCATCGGTTGATCTCGTGCCGCGGCCGTTTCTTCACGCCAACGATACAACTCACGAACGACCGCCAACTGACGAGCGTTCAAACGTCGCACGCCGGAAAGCTTCATCCACTGCCCGCCGTCACGCTCGGCTTCCATGTCGTCGAGCAGGCGTTCAAATTCCTCTTCCACCCACGTCAGGCGTTTCTTCTTTTCCAGCCATGCCTTCTGCCGATCCCAAACTTCCAGGACGTATCGCACATCATCGACCGCGTACGTGATCTGGCGATCCGTCAGCGGTCGGCGTTGCCAGTCTGTACGAGTTTCGGTTGAACTGACACTCTGGCCAAGCACTCGCTGCAACAACCGTTCGTAGCTGAGCGGGTAGCTTGAACTTCTCAATCCTTCTGCCAGTTGCACATCAACCAGAAGCCGAGGACGTTCTCCGGTAAAGGTCAGGCAGAAGCGAGATTCCTCCCTCCCGGCATGAACGACAACCGTTGTCTGGTCGTCCTTCATAATGTTCCACCAGTCGGACACATCGACATCGAAGGGGTCGACCGCGGCCGCCTGCTCCCGAGTCGCCAGCTGAATCAGACACAGCTTGGGACGGTAGGTATTTTCGGAGATAAACTCCGTGTCAAAAGCGACGAGTCCCGATTCGCGAATGTGCGAGCAAAGATCGTCAAACTCCTGCTGGTCCGTAATCAACCGATCAGACATTCCATCATCCTGATGAGTCTCTTGAGGAATGAGACTCGTTCAGCCGCGACCAGTAAGGGAGGGCGTTTGATGAACGGTGACCAATAGTCACCGCCTGAAACGCACTCCCCTGCGGACCGCGGATAAACGATGCGGCAAAAACCGCCAGACACGAGCGACCACTCGAAAGACTGAATTCGAGCAAGTACGCAAACAGCCGTCACGTAAAGATACGATGAAGACAGATTCACAGTGTCGTCGATCAAGCCCCAACTCGGCAACCAAGCTATTGCCTTTGTGGCCACAATCATCGCCCGAAGCCAGATTGCAAAGCCAGACAGCCCCTCAGGTGAGGTTGGCGAATTTCCGCAACAGCCACTCCGAAAACATGACGCCGATGACCAACCCAAACGTCAGCCAAGTACTCCACAACGGGATGACCTCGACCGTCGTTTCGGAAAGACGAGGCGGATCAAACTTCGCCAGCGTTTCCCGAGCGTCGAGCAGTTCGCAACTGCGGCCGCCGGTTTCCGCCGCGATGCTTTCCTGGAGTGAGCGATTGCGGGTGGCGCTGCGGCGTTCAACAGAAAGGTCGGAAACCTGAAAGTACACATCGACCGGTTCAAGCGAGACGGGATCGTTGACTCGTACGACATAATTTCCCGCTTCACTGACAGGCACTTTCGTTTCGAACACGCCGGGGCGATATTCAGACAACGTGATCGGACGCGTCTCGCCGAGAGCTTCGGTCGAACGCCCCGGTAACCAGACTTCACCAGTAAGGTGCCGTTCGTCGAGCATGTCGCCGGTCAGTGGTTCGAAGTTTTCGTCAAACGCTTCAACGGTTATCAACGCCGTCTGGTCCGGCTGGTATTGCTGGCGGTCGGCTCTCACTACAAAACGCTTCTGACTGCCGAGGGCGTGGCTGAGGCCCAGCCGGTGAATCATCTGCCCCCAGAACTGACGATAGTATTTCTCGCCGTACTTCTTCCGCAGTCGCCACATTTCGTTGTGAGCCAGGTAAATGACTTCACCGCGACCGTACCGACGAATCGCGATCAACGGTTGCGGCGTTTTTCCATCGACGCATGTGTCGCGGGGGTGTTCGGCCAGCACGGTCGTCGCACTGGACTCGACTCGGCGAACCGGCTGATACCAGGGAAGTCGGCCGAGATTCTGCCAGCCCTTGGCGTTGTCCGAATCCGACTCGCCCAGCCGCATAAAGTCGAACGACGAAGCCAGAGGTGTGAGTTGCGTTTCGAATTCTCGGTCATCGCGAAACTGTGCATCCGAATCGACGATGACCGGCAGCATCCCGCCGATCGGCGTCGAGGCAAGTTCTCCTGGACCGAACCGAGGCCCAGCCATCACAACCAGTCCGCCGCCGAACTTTCCGACGAACTCCTTGACCATCTCGCCGAAGCGAGTGCTGAGTGAAGAAGCCGGCATGTCTCCCAGGAAGATAACGTCGTACTCAAAGAATTCGTTTCGAGGCAGGGTCAGTGTCGGCACGAAAAGTTCATTCGTCTCACGAACGATTGGATCGGAAGAGCGGAGGTAAGTTCGAAACCCTCGCAGCCCGACCAGCTTGTCACGATGAAAAACTTCTTTGACGAATCGCCATTCCCACGCGGGTTCGTACTCGACGAAGAGGAGTCGCAGGAAATCATCGATCACCGTGACTTCACGTTCGGCTCGGTTGTTCTGCACGACCGTTTCGCCATCAATCGGATCGACTTCCGCTGCGAAGACAAACCGACCGGCATCTTCTGGTGAAAACGGAAATTCCAGCACGGTCGACGGGCCGGACAGAGTCACGCTTCGTTCGCCAACAGAAAGTGTCTCGCCGGTCGCGCGATCGCTGCCACTTTCGAGCGGATGAGCCGTCACCCGAACGGCCACCTGCACGCCGTTGAGTTCCTGCTGCCTTAACGTCACCGTGACGTTCGACATTTCCGCCTTCTTCATTTTCAAAGAAGTCTGCAGGTCAACGGCCAGGTCGACCGCATGAGTCGCTCCAACGCCGACCGCGAAAACGGGAACGTTCAAACGCTTTGCAGCCTCGATCGGCGACGTTCCCGAGTTGTGATCAAAATCGCTGACCGCGACGACCGCCGTCAGTCCGGTTGCGGTGTGGCGACGCCGAAGTTCGTTAAACGCAGCTCCGAGCGACGTAATTGGTCCATCTGCTGTGTACTGACTCGCGACGTATTTCGGGTCGATTTCAGAGTTTGCTGAGTCGTCAGTGGCGAGGGCCAGTCCCGCAACTTCGTCCGCGCGGCGGAACTGGAACACTTCGATCCTGAATCGCTCAGCTAGTTTTTCCAGCGGAGTGCCATCGCCGGTCAGCCAACGTTTAACCAGGGCCTCGCGAGTGATCTCGTTGGTCGGCCCTTGCCCTGACGCCGAACCAGGGGATTCATCTCCCCCCTGCTCTGGCGAACTTTCTGAACCGCCGGTGCCGAACGCTGAATCAAGGCGGTCGGCATCTTCTTCGGTCAGCCGATCGCTGATGTTCATGCTGTCGGTCCCGTCGAGCAGCACCCACAAAACGGGGCGTGGATGCGACGAAAACGCGACTTCGAGAATCGGGTCAGCAAGAATCAACAACAGCAGGCACAACAGTGTTCCGCGCAGCATGCCAAGCAGCACCTGCCGACGACGAGAAGCTCGCGGCTGATACTTCAGGTAGAACCACGCCGAGACAAACGCGAGCCCCAGCCAGCCAAACAGCAGCCACGCCGGCCCATCGTGAGCCCAGTCGGCGCCAAACGATACTCCGACACTGTCGATTGAATCGACGTGTTCGCGGCCGAGCAGTCTGGCGATGAGTGTCTGCATGGGTGACTGTTATTTGGGTGTGACAATCACCTGTGAAGCCGTGATCTTCACTTCTTCAACTGGTCGGTCGTTAGGGTCTGTTGCAGAGTTGCCAACGCTGAGGGCGTTCTGGAGGCTTTCGTCGTTGGCGGTTTTGCCGAAGACGGTGTACTGGCGGTCGAGGTGCGGAACTCGGCCCATGCAGATGAAGAATTGTGACCCGGCTGAGTTTGGATCGGACGTCCGAGCCATCGACAGGACGCCTGCTTCATGGAGAACTTCATTGAACTCGGCATCGATCGTGTAGCCCGGTCCGCCGGTGCCGGTGCCGTTCGGGCAGCCGACCTGGATCACGAAGTCTTTGATGACTCGGTGGAAAATGATTCCGTCGTAGTAGCCGATTTTCGTCAGACCGATGATGTTTCTGGCGTGACCAGGTGCGACGTCCGGGTACAGATCGAGCAGCATTTTGCCGGCCGTCGTTTCGAATTCGATCTGGTAGGTGTTGGCGTCGAAGTCAACGTCGGCGAGGGCTTCATCTACTTCTGCACGTCGGTTAGCGGCCATCTTGCGTCTTTCGTTTTCTGTCGTGTAGGAATTGTTGTTTCGGAAGCACGGCATCCATCGGGAAGCGGAATCCGATATGTCTGGACGAGATTGGGTTGAGAGTTGTCTGTCGAGCGTTGAGAGTACGGTTCCCGCTGCAAAATCGGATCAGAATCCGGTCCCGCGGCAGAAATCACCACATACCCCAAACGGCCGAAGCACTCAGCATGAGCGATACCATAGAGCCCCGATGGCAAGTCGTCGACTTTGCGGAGCTGCCAGGAACTCCGTGCCCCTGCGGCACCGCGAAACGGGCGTTCGCCGAAGTTGACGATTACCCGGCGACGATCCACGTGACGGAGATCAAGGCCGACGCCGAACTGCACTACCACAAACGGCTGACAGAGACTTATTTCATCCTCGAATGCGGCCCCGACGCGAAAATGCAGCTCGACGAGGAAATCATCCAGCTGCGACAAGGAATGTGCATCCGAATTCCGCCAGGCGTCCGGCACCGGGCGATCGGGACAATGAAGATCATTAATATCGTGATTCCGAAGTTCGATCCCGCCGACGAGCATTTTGACTGAAGATACAATTACAAAGCTCTAAACTCGCTGTCTTTCGCTCCTTGACGGTCAAAATCAGCCGCCCCTATACTCACCGCGTTGACTGTATTTCAGGCACCGACCGTCTGCAGTCAGCCGCTGTCGCCAACCGGAAGCCAACTTTGAGCTAACAAATGTGCGGCAAGTCCGTCTTCAGGACGCAGCGGACTTTCGAAAAGTTTTTGCAAGGCAAGGCACGCTCGATGAGCACAGGTAACCCGCAGGAAGTTCAGGCAACCGAAGAACAAGACCTCGGTCCCGACATCATCGAACAATACGGCAAGCAGATCGCCTTCGGCGCGATCGCGCTGGTAGTCCTGTTCGCCGTCGCGTCCTTCGTGGCTAACTCGGGCCGAGCCGGTGCCGAGGAAAGCTGGTCAAAATTCGCGGCTGCTGAATCTGCCGCCGACTTTGCGAACGTCGCATCGGACTACCCCAATTCGGATGTCTCGATCTGGGCCCGTCTGACCGAAGGCGAAATGCTGCTTCGCGAGGCCGTACAGCTTCAATTCAGCGACCGAGCCGCCGCTGTAGGACAATTCAAGAAAGCTGGCGAAGCCCTCGATGCCGTCATCGACAAGGCTGACCTGCTCCCGACCGCCAAAGAACGGGCATTGCTCGGCAAAGCTCGACTGCTCGAAGCGACCTCAAACGGCAGCATGGACGAAGCCATCGCCGCTTATGAGAAAGTCAAAGGGATTCCGAACTCGATCTACGCCTCGCTCGTCGACAGCCGCATCGAAGCTCTGAAAGAGGACGACACTCAAAAATTCTACGCCTGGTTTTCGAAGCAGACTCCAAAACCGGAGGACCGCGCACAGCCACAGGACGGCCTGCCAGGCGGACATCCAGAACTGCCAGTATCACTGCCACCAATTCCGGACGAGCTGTTCCCTGCCGACTGGTCTGACCTGAACGTCGATGACGCTCCACCGTTTGAAATCCCAGCAGACGGAGAAGCTGATGCTCCGGCCGACGCCGAAGCAGAGACAGATGACTCCGCTACAGAACCCGCAACGGACGACACGGCCAGCGAGTCAAGTCCCAAGGAATGAGCGAACTTTCAGCCAACGAAGCGATCAGCATCACGGTAGAAGCTCGCGCGCACGGCTGGCGGATTGATCATTACCTCGCTCGGCTCTACCCGAATTACAGCCGATCCGCTTTTCAGAAAGCGATCACCCAGGAAGCCGTTCTGCTTAACGGTCTTCCCGCCAAAACCGGTCGCCGGCTTCGAGTCAACGACACTCTGAGCGTCAAGCTGCCGCAGGAGTCGGACTCTTCGCTGCCCGCAGAAGACATCCCGCTCGACATTCTTTACGAAGACGAGAGCCTAGTTGTCATCAACAAAGCGGCCAACATGATCGTCCATCCGGGGCGAGGCAACTATCACGGCACGATGGCCGGAGCGTTGCAGTTTCACTTCGACCAGCTCAGCGACATGGCCGGCCAGCTGCGTCCCGGCATCGTCCACCGCTTGGACCGCGACACGACCGGCGTGATTATCGTTGCGAAAGACAACCAGATTCACAGTCGACTCAGCAGCCAGTTCGAGAAACGTGAAGTCACCAAAGAATACCGTGCCCTGGTTTGGGGC
>CALSLT010000033.1 GCA_943787265.1 uncultured Planctomycetaceae bacterium
TCTGATGCTTCCGCCTTGGCGGAACGCGGAATCGTGTTCGCGTTCTGGTGTGCTCACAGTCTGCTGGCCAGCAAACAGGCTTGCGAATCGAGTTCCCAGTAGACGCTTCGACTAATCCCGCATCTGCCGTGTCCAGACTTTCCGTTTCCCGCTCGTGCGACATCGGCACCCAGGGCCTGGAGCAGCTTCTTTCAGTTCTGGTGCAGCTGCTCCTGCGGCCTTCGATGTGTCGGGCTGATTGTTCGCCGCGTCGCCGTTCGATTCGGCGTCGTCAGGTTCCGGAAGGTTGTCCAGTGTTTCGTACCACTGATCGGGAACGTCCGGCGGCATTTCGACCGGCACTCCGGCCATCGCGGCATTGACTGCTTCCTGCACGGATTGTTCGATCCAGACGCCGTCGTCGTCGATCTGGATGATGCCTAGATCTCGAAGCAGTCTCATTCGCCCGGCGTGATAGTTCAGCCAGACGCTCATGAAGTTGTTCTGTGAACTTCGCAGGTCAGACAGTGCGGTCAGCAGGTTCAAGGCAGCCGTTGGTCCAAACTGCGTAATCTTCTGTCCGGCAGCCGGCGGAGGCGTTGGCTTGTTGAAGTTCTCACGAGTCTGGTCAACGCGGCGAATTGAGATCGCGACGGCTCGGCGTTGAATTTCCAGGTTGACGCGGAGTTGCTCCAACTCTCGCAACAGTGTTCGAAGCCGCGGTTCACGCCGTCTTCATACTGAATCATCTGCCGGCGAGCCTGCTGATAGAAAATCAACTGCTGCCGGAAGTCGTTCCGTTCGACTCGGCGATTGAACGGCGTGTCGAAGCGGAGCCCGGCCGACACTGTTGTGTCACGAGCTCGGAATTTGACAGCGTTGTCACCGACCGTTCCCATTTCACCGTTCAGAACGACGTCGAGGTTCGATTCCAGGCGATTGCCGTTGAATTCGATCAGCCGCCATGTGTCGACAAGCGCGGCTCGGTTGTTCATCCAGTCGAGCCGGTTGCACGTGCGATTTCCAGAGCCTCGGTGAGGACAGTTCAATCGATTCAACGGAGATTGTCTCCAGCCTTGCCCGAGCCTCGACGAGTGTCAGTTCGCCGAGCAGACTCGCCATCTCGACATTCGCCGCGATGATGGCCGGCACCGTGGCCTGGACGGTTCTCTTCGCTCAGTCCTTTTTCAAGTGCCGTCAAAGTTGCACCTGTCTGTCTCAAAGGTCTTGGTAATTCGATCCGAGATTGTCGACGAAGTTGCTGGATGTCCGTTTGAGCATTCGCTGTTCTGTCGGCGTCATCGTTTGAAACGAACAGGCGTCGCTGCTTTGAGGCGTTCGATTTCCTGCTTCACGTCAAGCAGTCGTTCATCAATACGAAGTCGAAGTGCCTGCTGTTGCTGCAGGTTGTTCGCAAGCTCCGACGGTCGGCACCGTTTCCAACTCCCGAATGTGTCGATAGAGTTGACAGGTCCGCTTGAATCTTTGCGATTTCCGGATCGAGGAACTGGAACGGCTCGATCAGAGTCTCGTCCAGCACGATGGCAGGTCTCGGCGGCAGTCCGAGCGTGCCTGTCTTGAAACCTTCGAGCTGATTCTGCAGGCCGTTGCGAGACTGCAGCAGGTTGGCTCGTTCTGTTTCGATGCTCTGCCGGAACTGGTCGACCTGCGCGATGTCGATCAGGCCGGCATCAAGATGAGCTTCCAGAAGCTGCAATTGCTGCTGCTGTGCTGCGAGACTGGATTCTGTATTTCGGATTTGCTGATTCGCCTGGAGCAGTCCGATGAACCCTCCACCTGAACCGGCACCACCGCCCGCAAAGCCAGAACCCGTGACGCCCGCTCCGGCACTGCCAGCACCGCCGCCAGCCTGCCGCCACCGCCAAACCTGTCGCGTCTCCCACGCCGCCGAACCCGCCAGCTCCCTGGCCGCTGAAGCCTGAAAGCCCGAAGCCCCCGAGAACCCACCCGCGTCGAGAGGCCGACGTCGTTCCGTTCTGCCGATCGCGATATTTGTGTAGAAGCCCTGTCGGAAGTGCGCGAACGCTCGCATGTTGGCGAGCAGCGTTCGCTCGGCAATGGTGAGCGTTTCCAGAGCGATCTGTCGCCCGCCGGCTCGCAAGCAGTGGCTGCACGAGTGAGAAGTTGATCGCCGACGACGCGAAGTTCGTGTCGCCCCCGGAGAATGTCCAGACGAAGGAGTTCGCGAATCCGACGACAAGTTCGCCGGCTGTCGCCATCGACGGCGCAGCTGAATGTCAGTTTCGGTGCCAACGTCGAACGAGCTCCCGCCGGGACGACTTGCTGCCGGAGAGCTCCGAGTCGAGCTGTTGAAGAACGAGCGCCGCCGGAGCCGGTGCCCGCTCCGCCAAAGAATTGAGTATCCAGACGAAACCGTTCGGTGCTGACGTCGAGCGCGGACAGGTACAGCGTTTCCACTGAACCCTGCCAGGTGGTCGAATGAATCTTTCGCCAGACGCATCGGCTCCTTCCAGATCGAGAATGACCTGCCCCTGTCATCGACCGGAACATACTGCCCGAGCAATGCCTGCCAGTCAGGGTTTTCCAGGTCGGTGATGTCGCCGTTTTTGTGCCACTTATCCCAACCGTCTTTGTCATCGACGTAGTGCATCAGCTCGTGCGACGTGGGATCGTCCGGCGGCATCGGCGGATTGACTTTGTCATAAACGTCGTGGAAGCGGCTGCGAGGATCCATCTCGACACTCTGGAACGGAACGCCCCATTCTGGAGTCGCCTTTTCCTCGACCAGACACGCGACGTCTTCGTCGGCCTGATCGCGGTACCACTCGCGCGAGCAGCCAACAGCCAGCGTGGCTGTCAGGCAGAGTAAGAGCATCGGGCAGCGAAGTTTCTGCTGCATGGTTCGTCGCACGGATGCTCGACCACGAGCGGCTTCTTGCCCGGTAAATTGACCTGTCACACCGTTCCCCCCGGTTCGGTGACGGAAATTGATAGACGGACAGCGCCTCGACAAAACGCCGTCCAACCATCTCCCATCGACCGGAAGCGGGTTCCACCTTTAACGATTGTGCGGGAAGTGATGGCGTCTGGATTCCAGGGCCGTGTCACCTGTCCACATCGAGAAGTGGCCGAGTTCGTTGACAACTTCCGGCTGCCGCGGAAGATTCCGGCCTGCTCGAATAGCGGTCGGCATAGCCAAACGTCATTGCCGACCGTTGCTGGCTCAAACGAATTATCAAACACGAGGCGGAGAGAAACACCGTGGAACAGACTGAACGAGAACTACTCGACCTTTCGCAGCAACTGCTGGATTCAATCGATCAGCAGGACTGGGAAGCGTACACGCGACTGTGCGATCCCGAGCTGACCGCCTTCGAACCCGAAGGCGTCGGGAACGTCATCAAAGGCATGGCTTTTCACAAGTTCTATTTCGATCTGGAAGCGAGCGGCCTGCCGAAACAGTCAGGCATCAGCTCGCCATTGATCCGAGTGATCGGCGACTGCGCCGTGATCACTTACATCCGAATCTGCCAGCGTCTCAACGCCGACGGCAGAGTCCCTTCGTCAGCCTTCGAGGAAACCCGCATCTGGGAAAAACAAAACGGCGAATGGAAGCACATCCACTTCCACCGCTCGCCGCCGGGCGAGTGAGCGACACGATTAAAAACAGTCAGTCTTCCACAGTCAGGCACTTGAATGGCCTATCACGTCTACGTCCACCGTGACGGTGAGTTAGTTGTGTCATACGTTGAGCGCGACGAAACTCGTGGCGTCATCGGCCGGCTGACGGCTAAGTCTGCAAGTATCGGGACGAGTGAATCGTTGAAAGATGCCGTTGAGATTGGCTATGCCTACTTGGGACGGCATCCGTCCGAGTCTATTTGCATTGCAAATGACGCTGATGAAGTACACGAGTCCCTTGTCAGTCACGAATACATCGCCGAGCGAGAGGCACTCCAAAAGTCGGGATTTATAGGCAAGGCCCTACTCGTCTTGTGCTGTGTGTCATTTGCTGGTTCGGTAGCGTTGGAGTTGGGATTCGTCGGTCTGGCTGTGTTCGCAGGCATCGCCCTTGTCTACGTTTACGTTGTCCGCACCGGAATCCAGAACGAAGGTGAAGGTGCGGTTGTCTGCCTCATTATCTTGGTCCTGATCTTTCTGCTGATTCCATCAGTGCGAGCGGCGCGCGACCGTGCCAAAAAGGCCAAGCAGGAAACATCGAGGCTGTCAGGCAGTGCCATCGAAGAGAAGTTCTGCCAAGAAGCGAATCTGCTGAATTTTCTGAAAATCGATCAGAAAACCTCATCTTGACCCGTTCTGGTGATCTGCGTAATTTCCGCGCTCAACCTGTCGGTGGAGTCGTTCTGGCTCGACCAATCACCTCTCTGACTTCCCTCCGAGACGCTTCTTCAGCTTCTCTTACCTGCAAACGGCACCGTCGGTGGAATTCGTTCCGCAACTCGGCTGTCGACAATGCGGTCCCGTCCAGAATCTTGCGGAAAGGATTCCCATGAAACGCCTTGTTCTATCGATGGCGAGTGTCTGTGCTGTTTCTCTCCTGAGTGGTTGCTGTGCTCCGCTGTGGAACCCGTTTGGAGCTTGTGGCGGCGGTTGTGCCACGGGCGGTTGCGGTCCTGGTGGATGTCCTCCGGGCGTCGGTTACAACCAGGGAGTTGGCACGATTCAGACCGGTTATCCTCAACAGGGACCAGTCGCCATTTCACCATACCCGCAGCAACAAGTTGCGTATCCGCAGATGATGCAGCCGACTATCGCGATGGACTCGCTGCCGACTTATCGCTGAGAAATCTCGCGATAAACGCAAATCGAAGACCGCTGCATTCTGAGATGAGAAAAGCAGCCGGCAGGTATGTCATTTCCTGCCGGCTTTTATGCTGCGCGGGTGGATCTCTGGCGGTCGCCGCCATCAATTTCGAAACCTTCGCGGAGTGACGGGGTTTGAGCGGGAACACCTCCGTTCTTACTCTCGTCGAAGACTGAGTCTTTGCCGACGGTGAATTAGTTCGATCCAGGCGAAGAATTCTGTAACACTCCTCTCCGCTGGCTATTCACTTCAACTCCGTATCTGGACCGGAATGTCCTCCGCCACTCACCAGATCGATCAAAACGCCTGGCTTCGAGATCCGGACGTGCAGCGCATGCTGCGAGTGCGGGATGACGATGAAGCTGCGTTTGGAGAACTGGTCGAGGCCTATCAAAACCGACTGATCGGAATCTTCACGCACGTCCTGCATGACAGTGCCGCGGCCGAGGACCTTGCTCAGGAAGCGTTCCTGCGAGTTTATCGGGCGAGGCATCGTTATCAGCCGACAGCGAAGTTTGCGACCTGGCTGTTCCGCATTGCGAATAATCTGGCGACGAATCGGCTGCGATCTTTGTCGCGTCGAAAAGAAGTCTCGATGAAAGCGGCGGATTCCGGGCAGCAATCGCTTCCGACTCCCGAACAGTTGGCGGCTGAAAAGTCTGCGTTGATGCCGACTCGGCAACTCGACAAGCAGGAGATGCGTGAAGTAGTGCGACAATCTCTGGACACACTGAACGATCGGCAGCGGATGGCGCTGCTGCTCAACAAGTTCGAACACATGAGCTACGCAGACATTGCTGCATCGATGGACCTTTCGGTTCAGGCCGTCAAGTCGTTGCTGACGCGAGCTCGAGAAAATCTTCGTTTGCAGCTCGAGCCGTATCTAACCGGCTCGTCCGACCAGGAGAGAGCGAACAAGTAGGGTGGGCACCGCCCACCGCAACCAATGACTCTGGTGGGCAGTGCCCACCCTGTGACACTGGAATTTGACTGTGGCGTCTGACAAAGAAAAAGAAGAACTCGTTGCTTACCTCGATGGCGAACTGCCGGACGAGGCAGCTTCGCGTGTGGAGAAGTCGCTTGTCGATGATGCCGCGGTGCGCAGTGATGTTGAGCAATTAACAAAGACGTTTGACCTGCTCGATCTTTTGCCAGCTTCAAAAGCGTCAGACGGGTTTGCCGAGAAGACACTCACGGCAATTCGTACAAAGGAAAGCGTTCCGGACACGAATACGGCTGAGAAAACCTCGCCGGCCGAAAAGTCCCAGTCGAATGCATCTCGACGTGTATTTGCCTGGGGCATTCGCGCCGTGGCATTCTTTGGGCTGCTGTTTGTCGCGACGGCTGGCTTCAATGGCGCATTCAAACAAAACAGTGAACCAATGGATGAACTGTTGACCGAATTGCCGGTAATCCAGAGGCTGGATGAGTACCAGGAAATTGGCGACGTCGAGTTTCTCAAATCTCTTAACGAAAGCGGATTGTTCGATGAGCGAGACAAAGCTCCTCAAGACTGATTCGCCTTCGAAAGACGGCGAGCCTGTTCCGAAGAAGCAGAATAGAATTCTGGCATGGTTGAGCGACAATCGCTGGTACCTGGCTGGCGCGCTCGTCGTGTTGATGATGGCTCGTTCGGAAGCAAAGCGAGCCGAGACGCCAGCGATGAGGCAGAACCGCCAGGCGATCGAAGAGATGTCTCGCGTCGAACGAGATCGATTGCGACATAACCAGCAGCAGTTCGAAATACTTTCGCATCAGGACGTGCAACGTGTGAAGCTGATCCATGATGCCGCGCAGGATGACCAGCAACTCGATAACACGATTGCAGAATTTCACTCATGGCTTGCGACGCTTTCTTTATCCGAACGCGAAGAATTACTGGCAACAGTGAATGTGGAAGATCGGTTACAGATGATTCGCCGGCTGAAGGCGAAGGTGGAGTCGCGGCCTTCGAAGCAGGAATTCAAACCAGCGTTGGATATGGTAACGCGAACGCAATTCGCAAATCTTCGAGTTCCTTTACATGACTACGAACAGATGATGAGGGCCGGGGCCAGGTGGGTGGAGCTTCCCACCGAGCCCGCAAACCAAACACCGATAGGCCAACTTGAGTATCACTCTTCCGTGCTCGCAGCGATTCTGGACAAAATTCTTCCCGGTTGGAAAACGGCGATCAGTCGAACTGGTAATCGACCTCGTCCGATGTTTCCCGACGAACTGCGAAGAGTTCTACTGAGCAAACTCAGCGATCCAAGCATGCGGCGAGCGATTACAGGTCGCCCTGCCAACACTCAAAACATGATGGTGATGACGCTGCTCGCCCGTGGGCTGTTTGACGAGACGCGTCGAGTCGCGGTCTCGCTGAAGCCAACTGACGAAGAACTTGACCGGGTTTTCGTCAACCTGCCTGACAATCGTCGGAAGGGCATTGCAGGTATGCCCAAGGAAATGGGCGATCGATATCTGCAACAGGTCTGGGTAACGCGTCGTCTTTCGCCCCAAGCTGGTGAAAGTCTTACCCGGCTGTGGGGCATGTTCGACAAACTTCTAAATCGACCTTCCAACGGGCAGGGCAACGGGGCTGGGCCGACTCGACAACGGCTCAACGGCGGCTATAGACCGAATGGGAAGCAGAGTGATAAGTGATTGAGCTATCGAACGACGATTCTCACCCAGCCTGCATGACGATGAATTCGTCTCTCCGAAGTCACTCATGAATCAGCTCAATAAATTCTTTCATATCGAAGAACGAGGCAGTACTGTCGGGACAGAGTTGCGTGGCGGTGTCGCGACGTTCCTCACGATGGCGTACATCCTGGCCGCCAACGCCGGAATTCTGAGCGCAGCCGGAGTTCCGCTTCAGCCGGCGATTATCTGTACGGCTCTTGCGGCCGGCATCTGCTGCATCGCGATGGGACTGCTGGGGAATTTTCCGTTGGCACTTGCGAGTGGAATGGGGCTGAACGCGTTCATCGCGTTTACGGCCGCGCCCGCGATGGGGTCCTGGCAGGCGGCGATGGGACTGGTCGTTCTCGATGGGTTAATCATTCTGGCTTTGGTCGCCGCTGGCCTGCGCGAGGCAATGCTCGATGCTATTCCGATCGATCTTCGTCGAGCGATGGCAGCCGGGATTGGACTCTTCGTGGCGCTGATCGGTTGTGTTAACGCGGGGATCGTTAAGTCATCGGGAATTCCCATTCCACCGGTGCGGCCAGGATCGTTCAGCGACCCAACTGTCTTGATCACGCTTGCCGGAGTCGTGTTGACCGGTGTGCTATTGGCCAGAAAAGTTCCCGGCGCCATTCTGATTGGAATCGTCGTCTGCGGAGCAGCCTTGCACTGGGCCGCCGGACTGAACGCGACAGCCGAAGTTGAGGCATCCGCATCGGAAAGTGTCACGCTGTTTTCATTGCCGCGTCTCAGCGACATGAAACAGCTCATCGGTCAAGCCGATGTGATGGCGGCTTTGCAGTTCAAGTTTCTCCCGCTACTGCTGACGCTCCTGATGGTCGACTTTTTCGACACGCTGGGAACCGTCACGGCGATCGGCGATCAGGCAAACGTCAAGGACGAGCAGAACCGCGTCATCGGTCTGCGCAGAATTCTGGCTGTCGATTCCGCCAGTGCCGCGATCGGAGGATTCTTCGGAGTCAGCTCCGTCACCAGTTATATCGAATCCGCGTCTGGCGTTTCGGAAGGAGCTCGGACGGGTTTGCACTCAGTCGTCGTCGGCGTCCTGTTTCTGCTCTGCATTTTCGCCGCCCCACTGGTCGCCATGCTGCCGGCGGCGGCGACAGCACCGGCGTTGATCGTCGTCGGTTTTCTGATGGCCGAGTCGATTACAAAGATCGACTTCACAAAACCCGACATCGGCATCCCGGCATTCGTCACGCTGCTGCTGATTCCGTTGACCTATTCTATCTCGCACGGAATCGGCTACGGCATGCTGACCTTCGTCATTATGCGAATCGTCATGCTACGGTTTCGAGAAGTTCATCCGTTACTCTACGCCGCAGCTGCTGTTTTCGCCGTTGCTTTTTTGTGGGTTGAGTAAATCGCGATACCGAGACCAGCCGTCGGAGCCCCGGGGCGCTGATTGATTTGCGTGGCGGGCTACTACTGAATTACTGATTTGCGGCGTGGTTCTGTGAAAGGAAAGATGCCGGTGTTTTTGAGCTTTGACAAGACATCCTCGCACCCGTGTTCGCGGCAGTAAGTAAGTTCTGCTTCGGTAATGCCCATGGCAAGCAGTGCACTGGCATCTGTTTCGCTGACCTTGAACTTTCGATACGACACAAACAGCAAGGCCGCGATTGTTGAGTTTTTCGGCATCGCCGTGGCGATGTCCATGGTGTCACCGGGGTTCACCGCAGTGTCAAATGTGTATGGTGCAAGTCGTGACAAAAGCGATGGTGCCCATTCATTTTCGTCTCGGACACACATCACTAGCTCGTATTCGCCAAGCTCCGTTTTTTCCTGGCCGCCGTCACCTATGAGTCCTGCAGTTACGTAGGCAATTCCGTCAGTGTGCTCTTTGAACGTCAGGACGTCAGCCCCTCCACCAAGATAAAGCGGCGGCATCGCTGTAATGATTTTGTCATCGGATGGCCCGAATTCGTGTTCGAGGGCGATGAGACGTTCATCCCACGTCTGCTGCCAATGGTCGTCGTGATTGTCGTTGACCATTGAGGGTAGTGCATTTTCGTGTTCGTTAGGGCTGGCTGTTGATCCCTCGTCAGTTTCAATTTCGGAGTCACATCCAGCCCCAGCGATGAGCACTATGAAAGCAATTGCCCAGTGCCGCCAACTCACGGAGTGCTCCTTTCGAGCAAGCGAGATTCAATTCTTGAGTCCGGACGAGAGATGCTAGGTTTTGGTTATCTGCCTGTAGAGAGTAAATGTCAATCGATCTTACAACCGCCAGAACTTGTCTCGCGGAATCGGATTAAGATTAGATTGACCGTTACCTGTCAGAGCGAGATAGCAGTGGCTTCACGGGAAAGGAGTTTCGCTCTAATCTTTGTTGACTCGATTCTTTTTTCAGCTTCTGACAAGTTTTACTGGAATGCCCAGCTTTGTTCATCATTGCGGGCTTCTTCATGCACCTACCGAGTCATTCCGGTAAGTGTACCGGATTTTGTGATGTCGCAATTGAAGTCAAAATGAAACAGATTTTCGGACATCTTCTGGTGTGGGGGGCCATTGTTGCCTTGATGGTGGCGAGCCTCGGAGGCGACTCGGGGAGTGATGGGGGAGCCTATCCGGCGCGGCCGATCAAGCTTGTCGTTCCGTTCGGGCCGGGCGGCGGCAGTGACACTTTCGGGCGGATTATCAAACGTGGGATTGATGAGGCGGGGCTGCTGTCTCAGCCGTTTGTGATCATCAACCGTCCGGGAGGCAGCGCGACGATCGGGAGCCGGTACGTTCGCGATGCGAAACCCGATGGCTACACGCTGCTGCTGTTGCATGATGCGATCATCACGGCAAAGTACTCGGGCAAGGTCAACTACGGTCCCGAGGCCTTTGAACCGGTCGCGTCGACCGGCGAGATCGGGATGGTCATCGTCGTGAAGGATTCGTCTCGTTTCGAGACGCTGACGCAGTTGCTCGAAGAGTGCAAAGAGAAACCGGACACTGTCACGAACGGTGTGAATCTTGGAGCTCCGACACACTTTGCCGGATTGCAGTTGGAACAGGCGTTTGAGGGATCGAAGTTTCGATTCACTCAGTCAGGCGACGGCGCGGATCGCGTGCAGAAGCTCGTCGGTGATCACATTGAGGTCTCGTCGTTTTCGGTTTCCGAGTATGTCGGCTTTAAGTCGCAGGGCATACGAGCGGTAGCCTACCTCGGGGAAGAACGTTGCGACGCGTTGCCGGAAGTTCCGACGGCGCTCGAACAGGGCATCGACGTGGTCGACTCCAACCGTCACTACTGGTGGTTTCCCAAGGGGACTCCCAAAGAATGCAGTGAATACATCGCTGGCGTTCTGAAGAAGGCCATGCAGACGGAACACGTTCGCGAACGGCTCGCCGAATTGAAGATGGAGCCGAACTTTCTGCAGGGGCAGGAATTTGCAGACTACATCGACAACCAGGTGGCGGGGGCTCAGAAGGTTGGAGAGCAAAAGAAACCGGACGTCCCCGACATTCCCACAGGAGTTGGCTGGGTACTTGTCGCCTGTGTGGTGGCAATGATTGTGGAACGACGGCGCTCAGCGAATGTGGACGCAAAGGCCCCTGAAACGTCGGTCCCTGAAGTGTCAAAGGCCTCACCTGCGACGATGCGAACGGTCGGTCTTCTGGCGGCAACGGCGGCTTACGTTTTTGCCATGCAGTACGGTGTGCCGTTCGTCTGGGCGACGCTTGCGTTCATCCCCTGTGGCGGTTTTCTGCTCAGCCAGCACAAACGATCGCACGCCCTGGTTCTTGTCGAGACGTCGCTGCTCGTCGCCTTTGGCGTTCAGTTTGTGCTGACAAAAATCGTTGTCACTGACTTACCGTAGAACGACCAACTCACCGCGTAGTAGAACGAATCATTGTGACACCGACCGAACAAGCCATCGCACTGCTTACGGCTCCTACCGGACTCGTCCTGATTGCCATCGGGACCAGTCTTGGGATCACCGTGGGAGCCATTCCCGGTCTCACCGGTGCGATGGTGATTGCGCTGACGTTGCCGCTGACGTACTCGATGGACGCCGGCAACGCGATGATCCTTTTGGTGAGCATGTACGTCGGATCGATCAGCGGCGGACTGATTACAGCGACGCTACTTCGCATGCCGGGCACACCGGCATCGGTAATGACGACGCTGGATGGCTACCCGATGGCGAAGGCTGGAAATCCAGGCCGGGCTCTTTCGCTGAGTATCATGGCATCATTCGCCGGCGGTCTTGTGTCGTGGCTGTTTCTGATTCTGCTCTCAGAACCGATGGCCGAGCTGTCGACGAAATTCGGCCCGTTTGAGTTCTTCTCGCTGGTCATGATGGCTCTGGTCCTGATCGCGTCGGTTGGTGGCAAATCACTGAGTGCGGCGATGTTCTCCGGAATGTTCGGAATCCTGTGTGCAATGCCGGGAGTTGCCGAAGCGACAGGCGAAGTGCGGATGACACTTGGATTCGAAGACCTGAACGGCGGGCTGAAACTGCTGCCAGTATTGATCGGGCTGTTCGCGCTGAGTCAGGTGATTAACGACGTCTTGCGTATCGACAATTCGGTCGAGCAGATTCCCATTTCAAATCAAAAACTCTTTCCAGCACTCGCCGACTGGAAAACGCACGCGGTCAACATGCTTCGATCGTCAGTCATCGGAACATGGATCGGCATCCTGCCCGGCATCGGTGCAAACATCGGATCGGTGGCGGCGTACTCAACGGCTCGGACGTTTTCGAAGACTCCCGAGAAATTTGGACACGGCAGCGAAGAAGGCATCGTTGCGTCGGAAGCGGCGAACAATGCGACGGTGGGTGGAGCATTAATTCCTCTGGTTGCGATGGGAATCCCGGGGAGCGTGATCGACGCTATCCTGCTCGGCGCGCTCGTGCTGCACGGCCTTCAGCCAGGGCCTCTACTCTTCAAGCAGAGCCCCTCGCTGATTTACACGATCATGGGAACGTACTTCATCGCCAACTTCTTCATGTTCGGATTTCTGGTGCTGGCCGTGCGGCAGATCGCTCGCCTGACGGATGTTCCCAGAGCGTTCCTGATCCCGGTCATCCTGACATTCTGCGTTGTCGGTTCTTACGCTCTCGGAAACCGGATGTTCGACGTCTGGGTGATGCTCATCTTTGGGCTGGTCGGATTTAGGATGGAGAAGCTGCGAATTCCGCTTGCTCCGTTTGTCATCGGTTTCGTCCTGGGGCCGGTCGCGGAAAAGAATCTCTGTGCCGGTCTAATGGCCTCTGGGGGAAGTTATCTTCCGCTGGTTGCTCGCCCGATGTCGGCGGTTTTCCTTGTGATTAGTTTCGTTCTGCTGGTCGTGCCTCAGATTCAACGCCGCCGCGGAGCAAAAATTCCGACTGCAACAACTTCCTGACCCGCCTCATACTCGAACAATGAGGATGCGGCACTTCGTCGGCCTTTCAAGAAAATTCCAGACACCATGACTCGACCGAACATTCTGTGGTACTGCACCGATCAGCAACGTTTTGACACGATCAAAGCGTTAGGCAACGAGCACGTTCGCACGCCGAACATCGACGCGCTCGTCGGTGAGGGCGTGGCCTTTACTCATGCGTATTGCCAGAGCCCGATCTGCACGCCCAGCCGTGCCAGCATCATGACCGGCATGTATCCGAGCCGAGTTCACAACACGCGAAACGGCAACGACACGTTTCCCGATTCACCACCGCTGATCAGTAAGATGATTGCGGATTCAGGGTACGACTGCAGTCTGATCGGGAAGTTCCATCTGTCGAGCGGTGGACATCGGCCGGAGCCGCGACTCGATGACGGCTTCAACGACTGGTGGCACAGCCACGCGCCTCGCGACGACTGGCCCGAGGGGACTCACGATTATGCCGACTGGGTGCGTGCAAAGGGCGGAGACCTCAACGCGCTACGTGACAGCAAAGATCGGGTTCCGGCCGAGCTGCATCAAACCACCTGGGCGTCGGAGCGGGCTATTGAGTTCATCTCGCGAGAGCGTGATCAGCCCTGGCTGCTTAACGTCAACATTTACGATCCGCATCCGCCGTTCATTCCGCCGAAGTCTTACGCCGAGGAGTTCAAAGCGGAAGACATGCCAGGTCCATATTTCCAGGAGAGCGATCTCGCTCAGCAGGCAAAGTTCGCGAATGTTGACTTTCAGGATGAAATCAGGACTCCGGAAGAACACAACGCGAATGACGCTCAGGCAAAGTACTACGCGATGATTGCGTTGATCGACGATCAGTTTGCGCGGGTCCTTGAATGCCTCGATAAAACCGGCCAGCGAGACAACACCGTCATCATCTTCACCAGCGATCACGGCGAAACTCTCGGCGATCACGGTCTGATGTTCAAAGGCTGCCGCTTCTACGAAGGGCTCGTGCGCGTGCCGCTGATTTTTTCATGGCCGGGTCAGTTTCAGCAGAATCTGCAGTGCGACGGGCTGGTCGAGCTGCTCGACATGTCTGCAACCATCCTGGACCTGTGCGGCGTCGAAGTTCCCGACTACTTCCAGGGGAACAGCCTATTACCGGTTCTGCGCGGTGAAGGAGATGGCGACAAACTTCGGGACACGGTCCGCTGCGAGTACTTCGAAGCGCTTGATCCATTCTTCACGGGCGGTCCGGGAAGCTACGCCACGATGTATCGCGATGAGCAATATAAACTGACGGTTTACCACGATCAGCAGCTTGGCGAGCTCTACGATCTGAAGGCTGATCCCTGGGAGTTCAACGACCTTTGGGACAACCCAGACTTTGCCAACGTCCGCAACGAACTGATCTGGAAGAGCTTCAACTCGCACGTCATGCAGACGACAGACGTCGGCTCAGAACGCATCGCGCCGATGTAACGGGCTGAGCTGGTTTGCGATGTGTATCTAAAGCAAAACGACGTTGCCGCGATTCGGCAACGTCGTTTGGCGTTGAGGAGCCTGATTTCAGAAGCTTCCGCCCCATAAAATGCGTGGGTCGATGTCACCCTCCAGCATCACGACGTTCGGCAGAGCCGGGTCGGATGAGCGGCGGATTTCCAGCGTTGTTGATTCCAGGAATCGGTTCAATTCTATTTCGGCAGCGTCGAGTGTCTTACCTGATGAAGCGACTTCCTGATTCTGCTCTTCGAGTCCAACTTGCATCACTGCAGACATGGTTGCCAGGAGGTCTTTTGCAGTGGTGCCTATGCTCGGCGTCATCCCGAATCTCAACCTAACCTGTTCCGGGGAATTGGCGACGTCGAAGCTGATGACTTCGTATTCAGCGGATTCGTGAAGCGTATGCATCAGCTCCTGCATCCGCGTTTCGGTCGGGCCAATCATGGTCGGTAATTTTATCACCGCGGTGGCGATCTCTCCGCCGAAGTCCTTCCACAATGACTTGATGACTTGTGCGGTCGGTGGCGATTCTTCTTCGGCTTCCTGCTTGAGCATGAAACGGCGTGGATCGGTTTGCAGTGCGAAGAAGTCGCTGAATGTGTTTTGCTGGGCGAGTTTTTCAGCACCTTCTTTTGAGAAGTCGGGGCCAATCAGGCCTCGGATGCCAGCATCCAGTCGATCTTCCGGCAGAGAGGCCGCGACCATCGACCAGTCCACGTCGCGACGCATTGTCATGATGAATTCATCCGCCCCGACGGACATATGATACTTGGGCTCACTTTCTTCGGTTTCCAGAGTCTTCGTCACCATTTTCACAGTTCCGGATAGTCTGGAAATATTTTGAATCGATAAGCCAAGCTCGGCTCGACGGTCTCGAGCATCGTCGGTTGCAATCATCATCCAGCCGGGCGTGAGGAAGGTTGCATCCGCCTGGGTGAGCAATGCTCCGAGCACCTGGTGCTCCAATGCAGCTTTGACGTTGAGCGACCAGTAGCCGGCTCTTCCGGGCAATAGGGTCCAGAGTTTTGCGTCGTCTTCGGTGAGCTTTGAAGTTGGGGCATCAGTAATTCTACTGGCAACCCGGATCGGCTCCTCAGCCGACAAGGACCACGAAGCGGCCACAACAGCGACAGCCACGATCGAAAGCGTGGCGAATCGTTTCGCGATCCAGTGAGTCTTTCCTTGAAACGCAGGCATTCCATTGCGAAGCATTTTGATCCTCCTGATCAGAAATGAAGAAGAGTGCGACATCCCGATTCCCTGGGCTCGTCGCGGAAGGGCAGCATTGTCGAGTCGAAGTGCTAATTGAGAAATCCCGCGAACAAACCGAGACTGGCCAACGGCATCGGCAGCCCACCGGTCGGCAGACAGTTCCTGAGCAATGACCAACTGACGGAGCAGACCGTGCGAGAGCGGGTGGAAGGTCTGAAACGCCGTGGCGAATTGAGCAAGCAGCCGCCACCTCGCGTCGCCTCGGCTGAGATGACCGAGTTCATGCATCACCGATGCGGCGAGTTCGTCGTCAGAATAGTCACGCCAATCAGCGGGGAGATAGATGCAGCATCGCTTAATCGCGGTGACACAGGGGGCGTGAGCGTGCTCGGATTCTCGAAATTCCAGCTCATCCAGATTTTCGATCAGTCCGCCGAATGTGGATCGAAGCTTCTGCAAACGCGCGCCGGTGACGACGGTGCTTTGTTTGTGAAATCGGAACATGGCGACCAGGCCGAGTAGAAGTCGGTAGAATGCCAATGCAACAAGGGCCCCCAGCACGGTCATCACATTGAAACTCGTGCTGAACGTGGCTGTTGAGTCATCAGCGTCAACGTTTCTAAGAAACTCGCCAACCGTTGCCAGTGATATTCCAGGTGTTGGAGTTGCGTCCGTGCCCGACAGCATTTCACCGCCACCGCTGGAACTTGCATCAGCAACAGGCTGAGCCACCGGAAGCGGTGATTCCCAGAGTGTCGGCAGGTCGACTCCGGAGACGGCCAGAAGCATGCAGCCAGACAGCAATCCGGCGAGCGAAAGTCCAGGAACAATGTCGGGGCGGCGACGCAGCGGCCAGTATCCGGCAACGACTGCCAGGGCTCCGACGGCGGTGATTCGCGTAAGGCTGAGTATTAAATCGATCGAAGTCATGCGTCCTCTCCCTGATCAACGAGGATCTGTTTGAGGAATTCGCGTTCGGTCTTCGACAACCGTCTCTTGTCCAGAACCTGGACGAGCAGCTTTTGTCTTGAACCGTCAAACACTCGTTCAACCAGATCACCGACAAGCCGTTTCGAAACGTCTTCAAACGACCGTGCCGCGCGATACTGAAACGGGCGAGACTCATTGAGCTGCTTCAGGAAGCCCTTGTCTTCGAGTCCTCGTACGACGTTTGCAACGGTGACATACGCCAGCTCGACGCCAGTTTCGGCCAGCCGCTGCCGAGCCTCGTCGGCCGTGCCGGGCCCTTCGTCCCAGAAGGCTCGCATCACAACCAGCTCACGCTCCGTCAATTCCTTCGCCTGTGCTCCGGCCATCTCACCCTCCCTGATTCCGTGGCCACTGATTTGCTCCTTCAAATTTGCCACTTCAAATTTGAATGGCCAAATCTAGAGGCGATCCCAAAACGCCACAAGACCACTTCGTGTCGTTTTCAGCCGGGCAGCAATCGTGTCACGCTCGTGGATTCCTGCGTCGCCGAATATGCACGTTCCGCGTTTCCTATCTCACGCAAAGACGCAAAGCTTGAGGTGCAGAACTTTGCGTCTTAGCGGCTTTGCGTGATGCTTTCTTCCGTTGTGACTTTCCGTTTCTTAGACACCAACGGTTGCGATGTACCGAGTCACAGAAGATGCTCAACATCAACCATGATGATTTCCCACGACAGATTCGGAGCATGCCTTGAACAAACCGACTCGCCGCCGCCGATATCCGCATTCAAACCTGTTTTTCGCCACGTGCGCGTTGTTCGTGAGTGTCGCGATGCTGACATCCCATTCGGCGAATGCTGTGCTCGCCGACGAACTTTCAGATTCAAAATGGGACTACGCTCCGAAACTGCTTCGACCATTCTGGGAGGGAGACACGATCGAGGGCGAGTCGATGTTGTTTATCAAGGATGCCACGTCCGGTACCGCGAAAGCGTCAGTGCTGTTTCCGATCGATGCCGTGCTGAGTGTTCACAACTCCGCCGGCAACATGACCTACGAAGCGGGTCGGGACTATCTGTGGAAACCAGGAACCCGCGAGATCATTTTGCCAGCCCGTTCTCGGATCGCTTCTTTCATGCCAGCCGACCTGCGCCGCCCCGATGATTCTCAGAAGTACAAGTTGACCCATCGCGACGGCAATGGAGAAATCTTCTTCGGCGCGAAGCTTGAATATCACAACATGCAGACATGCATCACGTACAAGCATGATGTCGAAGACTGGAGCAAGATCATTCCTAAGTTCGACGAGCAGGCTTTGCCTCGAACAATCGGACGTCTCCGAAAAGGGCAGCCCGTGTCCATCGTGCTGATTGGCGACAGTATTTCGTCGGGATGTAACGCGTCGGGCTGGGCCGGCGGAGCACCATATCAACCATCATTTCCTGGACTGCTAGAGCAGCACCTGGAAGCTCGATATGAGTCGAAAGTGCAAATGACGAATCCTTCTGTCAGTGGCAAGGATACTCGTTGGGTGCTGTCGACAATTGATCTGGTCGTCAAGCCGAAGCCAGACCTGGTCATCGTCGCATTCGGTATGAACGATGCCGCCGGACGATCGGCGAAGGAATATCAGGCCAATACGAAAGCGGTCATGACGAAGATTCGACAGCAGCTTCCAAACACCGAATTCATTCTCGTGGCAACGATGCTGGGCAATCGAGACTGGCCGAGACTCAAGCAGGAATTATTTCCGCAGTACCGCGACGCGTTAAAAGAACTCTGTGAGCCAGGAATCGCCCTCGCGGACATGACGTCAATCTGGGCGGAGTTCCTGAAGCGAAAACAGGACTGGGATCTCACCGGGAACGGGGTCAACCATCCGAACGACTTTGGTCACCGCGTCTACGCGCAGGTCTTGTCGACGCTGCTTGTTCCGGCGCCAGCGGACTGACGTCCGCCGCTCGCCTTTACTCCGGGTTTTCAATAGTTGGCTCACTCAGAAGACGACGAACGTTGAGACGAAGATTCCTTCGCGTTCGAGCTGGCGGTTGTCGGACCGGGAGATGATTCCGGATGCGTCGAGGAAAATTTGTGGGCCGAGTTTTCTTTGCCAGCGCAGGCCGGCTCCCCAGACGGAATCGCCCTGTGGTTGTTCCCAGGCGATTTCGGGAGTGATCGACTCGTCCTCGTGGTCGCGGAAGAGTTGAACACCGATCGACGCTCCGATTGTGTCAGCCGGGTTGACGCCCTGGCCGATTCGAATCAACGGGTCGACGGCGAATGAACTTCGCAGGCGATTGAAATTCGCTCCGCTGATCGGACTCCAGCCGCTGGTTGCTTTGAAGAAGTTTCCGTAGAAGACTGCATGCTCGATGCCGGTTGCACATTTGATTTCATGAGGGGCGAGGCGAGTCAGATTGCTCTCGGCTACAAACAAGGCCCCATCGCCGGATCCAGCTTCGTCGCCGCCTTTGAAGAGTGCCCGGCCGGCCAGCGTCACCGGTCCAAAGAACTTCGTGGCGCTGACTGCGGCGTAGCGTGAGTCAAAACTCGCGTCGCCGGAGTGGCTGACGTAAGCAACCGTTCCTTCGATAAAAGCGTTACGCCAGTCGGCTGAGGCGTGCATCCCGACCAGCTCCGTCGAGCGAGGCGTCGCCGTGTCGACATCGTCAAAAAAATAGAATCCTTGAACATTCAGATTGCTGAGCGGTGGAATCAGCAGCGTGTTTTTGTTGATGATGATGCCGGTGACTTCGTCGTTGATTAGCAGCGAGTTGTGAACGGCGTACGGAACTTTTCCAACGGTGATGTGATAGTCCAGCGGCGTGAACTGGTCGTCGATCAGGCCGCCGAACAGACTGTAGAATTCTCCTTCAATCCACCATCGATCGGGGATGCCGGTCGAGTTATCGTCGTAGCCTGATGGATCGTCGAGTCGAAAGAACGATCCACCTGTGTTTCGACGACCTAGCGGGCGAAACTGAACATGAGCACGCTCGGTACCGGTCAGTCGTAAATCCAGATCGACGATCAGTTGATGGCCGACGCTGTCCTGGCGAGTTCCGCCTTGTTCAAGAAACAGTCCGAACATTTCGTACGAACCATGAGCGACCAATCGAGGTTCCCATTGAAAGCCGTTGTCGCCGAACCATTTCAACCCATCCCACGCACCGATTGGATCCGATCCGACGAATTCCTGATACGCGGTCGCTGGCGGTAGAGGCTTTTCCCAGGACTCTGGGAGTCTGAGAATCTTGACCTGATCGTCGCCGTGCGCAAGGAATGCCGCGCTCGCGTGTCCACCTTCGGCTTCGTAGAGAGACGAGCCTCCGAAACGCTGAAGTTCGGCAGCCAGAGAAGGCAATGGATCGTCGTCGTCTGAAGCGGCTGTCGCTTCGAACTGGCGCGGTTCTGGTGGAGTGGGGATGTTGCCAGCGCTTAGCTGAGCCGGGCTGGTGTCACTCTCTTCGTGACCGACGTTTCGAACAACGGATTGAGGTTCGTTCGATGAAACCGTGGCGTATCCAGGTGACGGCCGAGTTGCCAAGGCAGACATTGAGGGTGGATGGGCAATTCGAATCGTGGATTGCGGTTGATGATTCGCGACGGCTGGCAAGGGCAACTCCAGCAGGCGGTTGACACCTTGCAGGAGCCGAAGGTCGGCCCCGGTAGACGTCCCCGTCACGATGACCGCAGTTGCCAACAGGATGCACACTCGTCGCACACCGCGACTGCGCATGATCTTTCCAAGGAGTTGTAATAGGAGTGCTGACCTGATCATCGCAGGAAGAGTCCTCCTCGACGATCCCCAACCTGAATCACGCAGTCGCGCTGATCAATGATGACTGTTTCGAGCAGCGGTTTCAGGTGTGGCGTTCCGATTTCGTCCATCAGATGCGGTGGGAGATGGCGGTAGTTCAGTCGAACTCGCAGGCAGTAGCGACCCGTTTGCTCAGGAATGGTGATCGCGTACTTTTTCGAAACGGTGCTGAGTGGTGCGAGGCTGCCTTTTGATATTCGAAACGTTGACGGACGACCGAACGCGGCTGTCGGCTCGGGGGCGGGGCGGAAAATGTTGAGCGGTGCGAGTTGTCGATTGACTGAAAGAATGAGCGGTCGCTCTGTACCTCGCGTGGCCAGACCAACGAACTTGCTTTGAAAGTTCAGCAGGTTCCGATCCCAGTGAGCATGCCCGCCGAGTACTGCATGACTGTGCTCGTCTCTGAGATCTCCGTTGTGGTCGAAGTCGCCGGTCACGAACACTGACCTGCCGAATTCGTCGCACAGTTCGACTGAAACCCAGAGCTGGCGTTCTTCAGTGAAGCCGGTCGGGAAGTTGTGTCCTGCGACCAGGCTGCGGACGTCAACGCGAACAGGAATGCGATCACCGCACGCCGCTGTTTCCGGAGCCGCGACGAGAATCTCAGCTGCGTTCTGCAGAAGTTCGTATCGCTTCTCGCGAGCGATGCGGAGCTGCTTTCGGTTTTTTCGACGAAGCTCATTCAGCGTGGTTTTCTGGTGAAGCGTCAGTCGTTCAGTTCGTCGGTAGTCGGTTTCGTACATCCAGTCGAGTTTGTGTGGGAACTCCGTGTCCGGGAGCAATGAATAATCCGGACCGGCAAATGTGTGGTCAGAAAGCGGTCGCAGGGGGATCTTTTCTGGATCGATTCCCGGCACGGTGGCGGCTCGACCAAGCGGTCTTTCACATTCAAGAAACGGCTTTCCCTGAACCGGTCCCATGTGGCAGTGCTGGCAAGTTTGCTGATTCTTTGCGGCGGGGCTGTTTTGCCACTCGCTGAATGCTTCTTCCAGACGGATGCCTTCCGGGCTGTAGACGTCATGGCAGGTTCCACAAAAAGCACTCGATCTGATCGAGACGGACTTTGCGGCGCCGTGCGAGTTTTCATCCACTGAAACTGCATCCTGGAAAGGGCCGTACATGCAGCCTTCCGATAACTTGCCTGGCACGATGTGACGCCGCGTGTTCGCTTTGTAATACGTCTTGTCGATCCGGTGGCACGCCACACAGGTCACGCCTTCCATTGAAAGTCGTGACCGGTTCACGTTTCGTCGAAGGCCATTTTCACCCAGAGCGGTGCCGAGCGGTGTGTGGCATCGCGTGCAGAACGTTCCGAGAGTTCCGCTGGTCCGTTCCTGCAGTGTCAGGTTGAACGCCTCGAATACCGGACTGTGTTGTGCGTAGGCGTGCATCGAACGCGACCACTCGGTGTACTGCTTCGGGTGACAAGTGCTGCATTCTTTGGCTGACGGAAAGTCCAACTCGGTGAGCGGCCACGTGTCGCAGGTATCCGGCAGCCGGTATTTCAGGCCGCCGTTTTTGATCCAGCGAAAAATAGTTTCAAGCTGCCCGGCCGTCAGCCACTCGGCTTTCTCCGGAGGCATGAGCGGTTCTTCGGCTTCGTCAGAATCGGACTGCTCATCAACGTTCCAGGCGACGTATTGCCAAAGCAACGACGACTCCGGTTTGCCGGGCACGACAAGTTGTTCGCCGTGAGGATGCGGTGTGTCGACCATCGCTTCCCAGCTGGTGAGATCGGTTTGTTCGGTGCCGGGACGATGGCACGCGTTGCATTTTTGAGCGAGCATCAGGCGGACGTCAGGCCAGTCCGCGTCGTATGGATGCTCGACGTTGCTGATGGTGTGCGGCGCCGCTTCGGCCGACGGGGCGAGGCCATCAAAGGACGAGTCCCTGCACAACGGAACCGTGAAGACGGCAGCGAGGAGCAGCAAACAGATTAAGCGGTTGCGGGACATCCTTGTCACCATCCGCGAGGTACGTGAGCGTGGTTCCGCCGCGCGGCGGATGAGTGTGTTGCCGACAACCAGGTGCAGGCTTCAGGAGAATCGGTACAAACGGACTGATCGATTCGGGCAAACCAAACATCGAACAAAGACATCGCCACGACGCAGAGCACTGCTCGGACGAATCCGCATAACCAGCAATCTCTAACATGAGTTCTGGTCGACCGCTGCGGGCAAAGAGCTGCTTCCGTTGAGCAAGCCCGCAAAGAACGAGAATCTATTCCGGCACGTCTCTTCGGGTTTTTGAATTACCGGGCAATTCACTCGGAATTTCTCAAGTGATCAAAGCAGCGTCAGCGGATTTTCACGCGTCTTCAGTGGCAACTTGACTGGCGTGCCGAGACGGTGGGACTCAAACACGGAAACGATCAGCTCAGTTGCGGCTCGCGCGTCGTACATGCTGCTTAGTGGTTGCCGGTCATTTTCGATCGATGAAATCAGGTCGACGGCTGCAGACGTGTTTCCGCCGTCGTGACTGTCGGCCGAGACTGTTTCCGGTTTGCTGATTCCGTTCGAAGTGATGGGCTGCCACTTCGATCCGGATTGACCGGGAGACCAGCTCGAATCTTCCAGGATGTACGCCGCGCGGCCGTATCCTGACTGCAGATGAATCTGCCCCTTTGAGCCGACAATTCTCAGGCCAAAACGTGTCGGGCTGCCGCCGGCTCCGCGTTTCGAGGCGAAGAAACCGTTAACTCCATTCTTAAACTGATAGTTCGCCTGAATGTTATCGCCAGCCAACGGGCCGATGCCTTCATTGCCTGGCTTCACGTGCTTCTTCGAAACCGGCTCGCCGTTTTCGCGGACGGTGGCGAAACAGTTCTCGACCTCGCCGAACAGCATGCCGGCCAGGTCGAGCATGTGAGTTCCCAGCACCCAGAGGTCTTCTCCGCCTCCGCGTCGCGAGTCTTCTTTGCCGCGAATGCGGACTTCCAGCACGTCTCCGATTCGGCCGTCTCGAATCAAACCTTTGACCACTCGAACGACGGGCGAGTGCCGCGTGTTATGCGCGACGGCCATTTTGAGATGTCGCATCTCGCACGCCTGGATGATCTCGTCGCATTCTTTGAGAGTCGGGCAGAATGGTTTCTCCATGTAGATATGGCAGCCGTGTTCGGCACACGCCATCGCCATTTCATGATGACGATCGATCCAGCGCTGGCAGATGGCGACGATGTTTGGTTTCTCTTTGGCAAGCATCTCGCGGTAGTCTGCGTAGCCGGTCGTTGCTCCCGAACGCATGATCGCTGCCGCGCGACCGCCTTCATGCTCGTCCGCGACAGCAACGACCTCACACGAATCGAGATGCTGCCACGGGCCGTCGAGACCGTGCCCGTAGTTTCCTCGATTCGTGCTGCCGATAATTGCGACTCGGTACTTCGCCATGCGAGAAGTCTCCGTCTTTATTTGCCGATGCAGTAGAGGTGCTCGTACGTTCGCAGTAGGACTTTTTCGTCGACTAGGACCGGCGTGGCGACGGTGAATTCATCTTCCAGAGAATTCTTCGCGATGACCTTGGCCTTGTCAGCAACGTTAACGACGAATGTCGTGCCATCCTCACGAGTGAGGTAAAGATGATTGCCGGCCAGCGTCGGCGATGCGCTGAAGCCGTTTCGATTTTTTTCCAGTAGGATCTCGTCGAGGACTTCGCCTGACTTCAGATTGAGAGTGGTGAGGCTGCCTTTGCTTTTACCACTGTCACGGCAAATGAAAACGCGGTCACCGAGGAAGGTTGGCGTAGGAACGTCCGAGCCGACTTCCAGAGCCGTCCAGGCAACGTGACTCTTCGTGACATCGCCGCTGCCGCCGAGTCGAATGCCGGTTACCGAACCGCCGCGAGCGTACGGTGCGACGAGTGTACTTCCCGCAAGGACCGGTCCGGAAATTGATCGGAAGTACTGATGGTGAGTCGGGTTTAAGCCGCCGACTCGCCACAGCTCTTTGCCAGTTGCGGCGTCATGCCCGGTCGCGTGGTCAGCTCCGAGCACGTAAATGCGTTCTTTGCCGTCGACCCATTCCACGATCGGAGTCGAGTATGCCTGTGCGGCTTCTTCTGGAGCGTTCAGATTTCGGTCGACCTTCCACGTTGAGTTACCCGACGCCTTGTCAAACGCGGCCAGGTATGAGGGACCGGTCTGCATCACCGTGATGATGACGTGAGACTTCGTCAGAATCGGCGACGTGCCCAGGTCCCACCACAGAGTGTCTTCGCCAAACTTCTCCTGGACGTTGATGTGCCATCTGAGATTTCCCTTCAAGTCCGCTGCGACGAGGTCGCCACTCTTAAAGTAGGCAAAGACAAGCTTGCCGTCGGTCACGCAGGACGGGTTGCTGCCGCTGGCTTTTTTATGCTTGCCCGCTTTTTCGGTGCCGACTTCCAGTTCCCAGTTCTGCTTACCGGATCGGTCGTAGCTGATGAGCACATTCTTCCCGCCGCGACCAAGAGTCAGAATAATGTTGTCTTCCCAGACGATCGGAGTCGACGCACCTCGGCCGTCGAGTTTCACTTTCCACTCGACATTTTCAGTGGCACTCCAGGATGTTGGATAGTCACCGGAAGAGGCAATGCCGTTTGATGTGGGGCCTCGCCAGCCGGGCCAGTTGTCGGCCATTGCAGACGAGTTAAGGATGAAAGCGCCGATGACGGCGATTATTGAAAGTCCAGGGAACTTTTGGTTCATCGGGTCGTAACTCCAGTTGGATCAGTTGAGTATCGGTCAGTCTTTTCTGAGATCAGAGCAAGGGGAGACACCTCTCACTCTGGTTGCTTCTTGAAAAATGCTAAACAGGAGCAAGCGGAGACAACAGAGGCGGGTATCGAAAGTCTTCTCTGTTTCCTCTGCTCACTCCCGTTGAAACCAGAGTCGCTCCTTGATTTTTTCGACGGTAAATTTCTGCACCGAAAGTTTACGATACTTTCCGAAAGACGACGCGAACAGCGAACGTATCTGGCTGAGTCGATGCGTCTGTCGGTTGAGATGGGCTGGCTTGCGTTCGTCATACGACGACGTAGGATGCCAGAGATCATTGTTTCCCCTCGAAAATACGGCTGATATCAGCCGACCAGAATCTTCAGGAGCTGTTCGACGTGGCCAAAAAGACGATCAAAGATGTGGATGTTTCCGGCAAACGAGTGCTCGTTCGAGTCGACTTTAACGTGCCGCTGGACAATGACCTGAACGTGACTGACGACCTGCGTATTCGGATGGCCCTGCCGACGATCAACTCGGTGTTGGAACGTGGCGGAAGCCTCGTCCTGATGAGCCATCTTTCTCGACCTAAAGGCAAGGTCGTGCCGGCGATGAGTTTGAAGCCAGCCGCCGACAAGCTTGCTGAATTGATCGGGCAGGATGTCGCCTTTGCGACGGACACGGTCGGAGACGATGCCAAAGCGAAAGTCGAAGCACTGCAGCGCGGCCAGGTGCTTGTGCTGGAGAACGTTCGGTTTAATCCGGGCGAAGATCGCAAGCAGGAAGACAATGTCAAAGAGCCGTTTGCCGAAACGCTGGCGACGTTCGGCGATGTTTACGTGAATGATGCATTCGGCACGTGCCACCGCACGGACTCGTCGATGTATCTCGTGCCTTTGAAGATGGAAGGCAAGCCGCGCGTCGTCGGGTTCCTTGTCGAGAAGGAAATCAAATACCTCGCCGACACGATCTCAACTCCGGAACGACCATTCGTGGCGATCGTGGGCGGAGCCAAAGTGTCCGACAAGATCAACGTCATCCGCAACCTGCTCGGGATCTGCGACAAAGTGCTGGTCGGCGGCGCGATGGCTTACACCTTTGAACTGGCCAAAGGCCGCAATGTCGCGAAGAGCCTCGTCGAGCATGACTATGTCAAACTCGCCAAAGAGCTGATGGAAGAAGGCGCCGACAAGCTCGAACTGCCAACAGACACGCACTGCGGCGACGACTTCAGCGGCGACTGCAACAAGTGCGTCGTCGAGGCGGGCAACATCCCGGTCAACTTCGAAGGCTTCGACGTCGGACCGGAAACGGCAAAGAAATACGCCGAGACTGTTCTGACTGCAAAGACAGTCGTCTGGAACGGACCGATGGGTGTCTGCGAAATTCCGCCATTCGACGCGGGAACGACGAAGGTCGCTCAGGCGATCGCCGACGGAGACAGCACGAGCATTATCGGTGGCGGAGACAGCGCCGCGGCAATTCAGCAGCTCGGGTTCGCGGACCATGTATCGCACATCAGCACGGGCGGCGGAGCGAGCCTCGAAATGCTGGAAGGCAAGAACTTTGAAGCTGTCGACTTGCTCGACGAAGCGTGACTTGAGTCGAGTGACTCGATTTCCGCTGCGAAAACATGCACGATGGCCCGGCTGACACTTTGTCAGCCGGGCCATTTCTATTTCTGTGACGGAACCACGAATGGACACGAATAAACACGAATTATTTTGACCCGTTTTCAAAATTGGCTTTCATGGGCGCTAGCCCAATGGCCCCAGAGTTGTCGATTTTCATGAGTGAGCCGCTGGCCGTAAGGCCTCGGGCAGCGCGTGAAGCCCGGCCGCTTACGCGTCACGGCTCACAACTCTGGTGGCATTGGTCGCTAGCCGCGAGTAAATGGCTTTCGAATGACCAGCGGCTAGCGCCGTGCCGGTCACTGAAGATCAACGATGAAGAACTTCAGAAATGATCTTTAGAGATTCGTGTCCATTCGTGGTTCCTCTCACTGAACGTCCCTGTCTGAAATCCTCCTGGCCGATGACTGTAACTAAGGACTGAACATGACGAGTTTCAACGTTGCTTGCTCTCGACTTTTGAGCTTGAGCTGCTTTCTCGTGGTTATTGTTCTTTCGCACGGCGTCGTGGTGTCTGCGAAGAATCGTCCAAACATTCTGTTGATCGTGAGTGACGATCAGCGGCCGGACACGATTGCGGCGTTGGGCAACGATGTCATTAAGACTCCGAATCTCGACCGCCTGGTTCGAGAAGGCACAGCGGTCACGCGAGCAACGTGCGGTTATCCAATCTGTACTCCGAGTCGTGCGGAGATCCTTTCCGGGTGCTCGAGCTTTCGAAACGGTGTGATTGACTTTGGAAAACCTATCGATCCCGAGTTGCCGCTGATGGCTCGGTGGTTTGCCGATGCTGGCTACCGAACGTCGTACGTCGGTAAGTGGCACAACGACGGAGCGCCGATCGATCGAGGTTACTCACAGACGAACGGTCTTTATCGGGGAGGCGGAGGCAAGTGGTACAAGCCTCAAGTCGACTGGTTCGGGCGGCCGGTCACTGGATATCGCGGCTGGATTTTTCAGGACGACGATGGAACGAAGTATCCCGAACGCGGCGTCGGGCTGACGTCAGACATCAGCGAGAAGTTTGCGGACGCAGCGATCGAGTTGCTCGAACAGCCGAGCGACAAGCCATTTTTCATTCACGTCAACTTTACGGCTCCGCATGATCCTCTGATGGTTGATCCGAAGTTTGGAGCGATGTACGACGCGGAGAAGATGCCTCTCCCCAAAAACTTCGCGGCACGGCACCCGTTTGATCATGGCAACTTTGACGGTCGCGACGAGAAGCTGTTCGCCTGGCCGAGGACTCCGGAGGAAACTCGAGGCGAGATCGCTGCTTACTATGCGGTGATCTCGCACATGGACGCGCAGATCGGCCGAGTTCTGAAAGCGTTGGAAGCCAGCGGCGAGCTGGACAGCACGGTCATCGTTTTTTCGAGCGATCATGGCCTTGGAGTCGGCAGCCACGGGTTGCGAGGCAAACAGAGTATGTACGAACACACAATCGGCGTGCCGCTAGTCATGAGTGGGCCGGGCATTTCAAAAGGGAAACGGCTCGCGACGCAGTGCTACTTAAGAGACCTCTTTCCGACGCTCTGCGATCTCGTCGGCGTTGAAGGTCCGGGTGAGCGGATTGACGGTCGAAGCCTTCAGCCCGCTCTGCTCGGCGAAAAGGAGCAGATTCATCCGTTTGTTGTTGGGTATTTTCGTACGTTTCAGAGGATGATCCGCTACTCCGGATGGAAGTACATCGAGTACCCGGCCGTCAACAAAGTCCAACTGTTCCATCTAACCGAGGACCCTGACGAATTACACGACCTCTCGGACGATCCAAAGCGGGCCAGCACGCGGATCGGCATGGCGACGACTCTGCATCGCTGGATGAAGGAAAACGGCGATCCACTCTCTGCTTCTAAGTGAAACGCCTGTTTTATCTGGGGCGAAACATACGTTCCAAGTTAGGCGGGAACAGAAACTTGTGAACCGATCGACGCATTCCGATGCAGCAAAGTGCTCGAATGATTCTGCGGAAAACTGAGGCAAAACGCAGCAGTGCATAATGCGGCACTTTACAGTGTGCGACATGCCGCAACGGTGGATGGCAGCGTAATCCCTAACGAATAGGTTGTTGAAAGGCGAAACATCTGACATTTTGAAGTTTGTCACATGTTTGGCACAACGAATGCATTAAGGGAGTCTCAGCGGTAGCAGGCGTTGGCCCGCACTTGTTACCGTCGGTCTTAGCGTGGCGGATGACCTTGGTCATCCGTCACGCTTTTTTTGTGCGCCACCCTCTCTACAGCTTCATCGCGTAGTGTCCGAAAGCTGCCGCAGTAACAATGCCCAATCCGAAGTGGATGGGGTATTCGGTGGGTAGACCGATCAAAAGTGCCCAAACCAATTCCCAGCCAAATACAGGTCCGCAAGCAACGATCGACGCCATTTCAGAGCTCCTGATGTTCCTTTTGTGAAGGTGATTGTCTGAATGGCGAAAGTGAGCCGGGGATATAACTTCCTTCTCACTGAGTATTCTGGCTCTCTGGCGATGATGTTTCTTGCACGGTGACTTCAGCGAATCCTCTGCCGCGACGTGACATCCTGACTGTGAGCCTCAATAATCGAGGTTCGTCGATGTGACCTCGCAACTTCATGGACTCACTGCAGCAGGACTCGTGATGGACTACCGGAATCTCGGAAAAGCTGGCGTCAAAGTCTCACCCATCTGTCTCGGAACGATGATGTTCGGGGGGCAGACCAGCGAAGCGGACTCAATCAAGATTATTCACCAGGCGAATGATCTGGGGATTAACTTTATCGATACCGCCGACATGTACGCGGGTGGCGAATCGGAAGTTGTCACTGGCAAGGCGATTGCTGATCGGCGTAACGATGTCGTGCTGGCGACGAAGGGCGTCCAGAAGATGGGCGACGGTCCCAATGATCAGGGAGCCAGCCGCAAGCACCTGATGCACGCTCTGGACGAGAGTCTGCGGCGGCTGAACACCGACTACATCGACGTCTACTATTATCATGCGCCGGATTACTCGACGCCGATCGAAGAGTCGATGCGAGCACTCGACGACATGGTTCGTTCGGGCAAGGTCCACTACATCGGTTGCTCGAACTTCCGAGCGTGGCGAATCTGCGAAGCGCGCTGGACGAGCGACAAGCTGAACCTGCACGCGTTCTCGGTGCTGCAGCCGCTTTACAACATTATGAACCGCGACATCGAAGTCGAAGTTCTGCCGATGTGCCAGGAGAAGGGCCTCGGAGTTGTCAGTTACTCGCCACTTGCTCGCGGCATTTTGACCGGCAAGTACAAACTCGGCGAGGGCTATCCAGAAGGCAGCCGAGCTTCGCGCAACGATCCGCGGATGCAGCAGGCCGAACTTCGCGACGCCAGCATCGAGCTTTCGCAGAAGATTGCTGACTACGCACGAAACACGAAGGGCTGCGAGCCGACTCACTTCGCTCTGGCGTGGTGTCTGGCGAATCCGATTCTGACGTCGATCATTCTCGGGCCGAAGACACAGGCACAGTTCGAAGACAACATGAAGTGCCTGGATGTCGAGATCACGGCAGCGGATGAAGACTTCATCGACGACCTGATTCCGGTCGGCGAGCACAGCGGCAAAGGCTTCCAGGACACGGCTTACCCGGTGACCGGCCGGCCTCGTGGGTGAGCTGGTCCGTGGTTCGCGGTTTTGAGTCACTAAGCTGACGCATCAGACTTCGTCAGGCACAGCCTGACCTACCAGGAATGTCATCAATGGAAGCTTCTGCAATCTGGACGATCGTAACTCTTGGCATCGGAATGCTGATCGTCATCGGCGGCATCCTTGTATTGCGATTGCATGCCTTCCTGGCATTGACGTTTGCCGCATTGGTTGTGGCAATCATGACTCCGCAGTCAGCCACGCGGAATTATGAGATCAGCAAGAGTGCGACCGAGGTCACCTACACGGAAAATATCGAATACGAGCGAGCCGATCTGGACGGCAGTCTCACTCCTGCGACCAATGTGCTGATCGGAATTTCGGACCAAGACAAGTTTCCCACCGATCGCGAATACATGCTGATTCGACGGACGGGTGATTCGTTCGGCGTCATCTATCCGCGAATCAATCCGGTAGAAGGGTTGAGTTCCAATACCGGCGACGAGCCTCCGTCGACGGCCTTAGTCATGGTTGCTGTCGACGAACCTGCCGATCATCGCCCTCAGGTTGGCGATTTCATCATCGAGCCTCACCTCTACACGTCGGCGGTGAAAGAGTCGAAACAGACGGTTGCATCCCGCGTTGCTTCTGGCTTCGGAACGACGGCCGGAAAGATCGGTATTCTGATCGCGATGGCATCGATCATCGGGAAATGTCTGCTGGACAGCGGAGCTGCGGACCGAATTGTTCGCACGGCTCTCGCTAAGTTCGGGGAGAAGTTCGCTCCGCTTTCGTTTGTGTTCAGCGGATTTCTGCTGGGAGTGCCGGTGTTCTTCGACACGGTCTTCTATCTGATGATTCCGCTTGGCAAGGCGATGCAGCTGCGGACCGGTCGAAACTATCTGCTCTTCGTGCTGACAATCGTGGCGGGGGCGACGATGGCGCACTCGCTCGTTCCGCCGACGCCTGGACCGCTAGTCGTCGCTGAGGAACTCGGCGTCGACATTGGCATGATGATTCTTGCCGGCTGCTGCGTCGGATTTTTCACCGCGGGATTCGGGTACCTGTACGCGTCGATGTTTGCCAACAACATCTGGACGTTACCACTGCGTGAGACGTCTGACTTTTCGCTGAAGGATCTGGAAGCACTGTCTAACCGAGAAGAATCGGAACTGCCGCCATTCTGGCTTTCGATACTCCCGATCGTCCTGCCCGTCGTACTGATTGCTGGCTACAGCGTGATCAAGGCTTTGGAAATTGAGATGTCGCCAACGGTCGGCAAGATTGCTGCCACGCTCGGTGACAAGAATATCGCTCTGATTATTTCCGCGGTGATCGCGATGTTCACGCTGATCCGGTCTCGTGGACTTTCACGCAAAGAGCTGGCCGACGCGGTCGGAGCTTCGCTGGCCAGCGGAGGGATCATCATTCTGATTACCTCCGCAGGCGGAGCGTTCGGTAAGACACTTCAGGCAACGGGAGTTGCAACTCTGATTCAGGACCTGTCGGTCACTTCGCCGGCCATGATTATCACGATGGCCTGGCTGATCACCGCGGCGATCCGAACGGCTCAGGGATCGGCGACAGTGGCGATGATGACGGCCGTTGGGATTCTCGGCGGTCTTGCTCAATCGGGAACGCTGCCGTTCCATCCGGTTTACCTGGCTCTGGCCATTGGGTGCGGTTCCAAACCGATCGCCTGGATGAACGATTCCGGCTTCTGGGTGATCACTCGAATGAGCGGTATGACCGAAGGCGAAGGTTTGAAATACATCACGCCGATGACAACGTTGATGGGCGTCGTCGGGCTCGTTGTCACCATTGCCGGCGCGATTCTGTTTCCGATGGTATGAACCTGCTGAGCGACTTACTCAATCTGCCGTGTCCGAACCGGTTCTGAATTCAGCAAAGGCAACGTCCCATGCCAGAGGAAGTAGCAACGCAGGTACGTGCCACGCGGATTCGCTATCTGATCGTCGCCGCTGCGACGTTGATGTCGTTCCTGCTTTATCTCGACCGGTTCTGCGTCTCCTTCGCCGTTGACTACATTCGCCAGGATCTGGGGATGAGTCAGGGGCAGGTGAAATGGTTTCTCAGCGCCTTCTTCTGGTCTTACGCCCTGGCTCAGGTACCTTCCGGCTGGTTGAGCGACCGATACGGCGCGAGGATCATGCTGGTTATTTATATCCTGACCTGGTCATTCTTTACTGGACTGATCGGAGCAGCCAACAGTTTTGCGATGCTGATCGTGTCGCGGCTCGGCCTGGGATTTGGTCAGGCAGGAGCCTATCCAACGGCAGCATCGATAGTCGGACGTTGGATGCCGGTTACAGCTCGCGGAAGCGCGAGCGCGATTGTTGCCAACGGCGGCCGCATTGGCGGTGCTCTTGCTCCGGTGCTCACCGCTTATCTTATCGTTCAGTTTGTGCCGATGGGGACTCCTGTCGAGCTTGTTCCCAAAGATGTTCTGATCTCCAGCGAGGTGATCGAACGTCTGCAGGCCGATGGGAAAGCAAGCTCTTTGCGCGACCACCTCACGCCAACCGATACTCAAAAACTGGACGCTGCGACGGTTACGGTCGAGGGGACTGGTGACGACGAAACGAAAGAGTATTCGGGCGTTGATCCCGAAGACCTCGTCGTCATGCTGAATCAGATCATCGAATCTGACGAAATTTACAACGAGCAGCAGATGGGCACGGTGAAGTTGCCTAAAGAAGGCCTTCGCATGCTGGCCCTGGTGAACGAGGGCGAAGAACTTTCGCGCGACCAGCGAGTCCGGTTTCATCGGTTCCTGTTGGAAGGAGTGTTTCCGAGAGGGCTGGCGAAGCTCTACGGAAAAGGCTGGCGACCGATCATGTATATCTATGGGTTCGCCGGGATTTTCGTCGCCGCTTTCTTCTGGATCTTCTTCCACAATCGCCCTGAAGTTCACCCGTGGAGCAACAAGGCTGAGCACGAGATGATTCTGCAAGGCCGCGAAGAGCTTTCGAAGCACGACGGCCAAAAATTGGAGCCCGCTCCGATCAAAGCACTCGTACTGAGTTTCAACATGTGGTGCAGTTGCTTTTCGCAGTGGGGCACGAATGTTGGATGGGTGTTCCTGGTGACCTGGTTGTCGCGTTACCTTTTGGATGTTCACAACGTACCGATCCTCGAACGCGGCACGATGGCGATGACTCCGGTGCTGATCGGGATGATCGGCATGATGTCAGGCGGCAAGTTTACCGACATCATGGCAGCCAAACTCGGCGTCAAGTGGGGGAGACGGCTCCCGATCGCCGGGTCGCGCGTTGTTGCATTGTCTGCTTATCTTTGTTGCGTCGGCATCACGACGTTGCTGCCTGAAAATTCGTCGCTGAACACTCCGTGGGTTTTCGTCGGGTTGTTTTCGGTCGTCGCGTTTTCGACGGACTTCGGCACACCGTCGATCTGGGCATTTACTCAGGACATTGGCGGTCGGCAGGTTGCGTCGGTACTCGGTTGGGGAAACATGTGGGGGAACCTGGGGGCCGCGTTCTCCCCTTTGATCTACGATGCCTTCCTGGGCGAAACGCCGGGGCTTCGAGAATGGAACATGATGTTTCTAGTATGTGCCGGAGCGTTTCTGTTCTCGGGCATCTGCGGCCTGCTTCTGGACGCAACTCAGCCCCTGCTTGATGATGGTTCATCATCCAACGGATAGAGTAATCGCCGCCGGACATACCTGTTTCTTCACGACGTGCCATATCGCCAACGAGCAATCTGAGCCACAGTTCAAAATGAGTTACCAAGGTCCGTCCATCCCTCGGCAGCATCCGTATCCGGTACAGCCGCTTCGACAGTTTCCCCGATACATCCGAGCCATCGAACTGGTCTTCTGGGCGGGAGTCTTTGCCACCATCTGGCACACTGGATCGATTCTTTGGCCCGTTGTCGTCGGATGGTGCGTCTCGTCGCTGGTTTGGTATTTGATCTACACTCAGTTTCGTTGTCCGGGATGCCATCAACATTTGACGTCGCGAAATGAGATCGACTTCAATGATAGCGAGCATCTTTTCTATGACTGTGATCAGTGCCAAATTACATATGATCCGCAGTATTCAGAAGCGCCGGACAACACTGACTCCAGTGAGGACTAAAATCGACGGCCTCGCTTAACCAATCGATATTCAGCATACCTTAAAGAATAGATTCAGGAACACAGTCGCCATGAAGGCAGAGATTATTTCGATCGGCAGCGAACTCACCAGCGGGGCGAAGCTCGACACCAACAGTCAGTGGCTGAGCACTCAACTTTCTGAGATCGGCATTCCCGTTCACTTTCACGCGACGATGGCCGACGACCGGCAGACGATGCTCGAAGTCTTTCAGACCGCAGTCAATCGGTCAGACATCGTGCTTGTGACCGGAGGGCTGGGACCGACACTCGACGATCTGACGCGTGAGTTGATTGCCGAGCTGACCGGCACGGAGCTGGTTCTTGATGAACCTTCACTGGAGTACATCCAGCACCTGTTCGAAAAACGCGGCCGGGTGATGGCGGACCGGAATAAGATTCAGGCGATGTTTCCGGCGGGCAGCGAAGTATTGAAGAATCCAGTTGGTACGGCTCCGGGCGTCTGGATGGAAGTTGCTCGCGAAGGTCGACCGCCAAGCCTGCTGGCCGCGATGCCAGGCGTGCCAAGCGAAATGAAATTGATGTACCGAGAACAGGTGCTTCCGCGGTTACCGCAGGGCGAGCGAGTCATCCGTCGCAGCAGTGTTCACTGTTTCGGGCAGGGCGAGTCGAACATCGAAGAAATGCTCGGTGATCTGACGGCCAGAGACCGTAATCCTGAAGTTGGCATTACGGCATCTTCGGCAACGATCAGTCTGAGAATCGCGGCGCACGGTTCGAGCATCGAAGAATGCGACAACGCCATCGCCGAAACAAAGGCGATGATTGCGGACAAGCTGGGGCATCTGATTTTTGGCGAGGACGATCACACGCTCGAATCATCCGTCGTCAATACGTTGCTGCAACGCGGTCAGGCAATCACAACGGTCGAAGCCGGAACACGAGGCTTGCTGGCGCAAATGCTGAGCACGACTCCAGGGGCAGACTCGTGCTTTCTCGGCGGCGTCGTCCTGAACGCGTCGCCGAGTGTTGTGATCTCACTGGGGGATGACGACGGAGCTGTCGACGCAGACTCCGATGCCGGGGCAATGAGTCTTGTGTCGGCCGAAGAGACTCTGGAAATGGCACAGAACGCTCGACGACGTTTCGAAAGCGATTTCGCTCTGTCGATTTCTCCGTTCACCGAACCGTCAGCTCCCGGAGAGCCGGCGACATCGTTCATCGCTCTCGCAGGAGAGAATGTTAACGAAGTACACGAGCACAAGATTCTGGTCGATCCAGCCATCGCTCGTCCGCGAGCCGCCAAAGGGGCGTTGAACCTGCTGCGACATCATTTGCTGGAGACTGGCGATTGAGTCGGACCGTCAAGACTCCGAAACTAGCGGTGGTCCATTGAAGACGAACCACGAATGGACACAAATAGACACGAATAATTTCCGCCTGGTTGTCTTGTATTCGTGTTTCTTCGTGTCCATTCGTGGTTCAAAATCGGATTGTATTGTGCAATCGTTTGATTCGTTGGGGCATTGCGCCAAGACTTACGTTATGGCGATACGATCGGTTATTGATCATTCAGGTTAGGGCGACAAATGCAGTCTTCATTGATGAGACGATTCGCGGCGATCAACTGTGCGGTTGTCGTGGCTGCTGGCATTCTACCGGTCAATGTTCGTGCGGATTCTGACTCGGACATCGTGGCAACGATCAACCAACACATTCGTCAGGGGTGGGAAGACAACGAAGTTACTCCGTCTGAGCGTGCAGACGATGCCGAGTTTGCTCGACGAGCGTCGCTGGACATCGTTGGCCGCATCCCGACTTACTCCGTGCTGACAGAGTTTCTTGAATCAGAAGCACGCGATAAACGGGAGCGTTTTGTTGATCAGTTGCTGGACAACGAGGACTACATCCGCAACTCAGCCAGCATCTGGGGTAACTTGCTTGTCGGACGGTCAAACAACCGAGGTGGTGGAAGAGCTGCTCTGGACCGTTGGCTGCGAAACGCCATTTACACCAACATCCCGTACGATCAGTTTGTCAAAGAATTACTCACCGCCGAAGGAAGTAGCGATGAGAACGGTGCCGTAGTTTTTCTGTCCAGCCATTTGAATGAAATGGCTGTTCCTGCCACGTCGATCACGTCTCGATTATTTCTCGGCAGGCAACTGCAATGTACGCAGTGCCACAATCATCCGTTCAATGATTGGCAACAGGCTCAGTTCTGGGGGATGAATGCGTTCTTCCGCGGGACACGTCGGCAAGGCAATCCGAATCGTGGAGCGGTGACGCTAACCGATGCTCCAGCAGCAACGATGGTCGACTTCGAGAAACGCAACGGAACGATGCAGTCAGCACGTCGGCAGTTCTTTGACGGCGACGGTGCGAAGGTCGCTGAGCTGGACGTCACGGTCGATATTCTGGAACTCCGAAATCGTGGACAGCAGAAAGCACTTGCGAAGCCACGCGAAGAACTGGCCAATTACATTACCGATCCCAGCAAGCCTTTCCTTGCGGAAACTCAGGTCAATCGAGTTTGGGGGAATCTGTTCGGTTATGGCTTTACGAAGCCAGTCGACGATATGGGGCCTCACAATCAGGCCTCACACCCGGAGTTGTTGACGTATCTCGCTGGCCAGTTCCGGGAAGCAGGGTATGACAACAAGCGGCTGATTCGATGGATCGCGGCCAGTGAGGCTTACAATCTGACCAGCAAATTCAACGAGGCCAACCTGGACGACAATCCGTCTGCCGGTGAGATGCCGATTTTCAGCCACATGTACCTCAAGCAGTTTCGTGCTGAACAACTTTACGACTCATTGTTGGTCGCGACTGCCGCCGATCAGGCCAACCGAACTTCGGACCAGGCGCAGGCTCAACGGGCCACCTGGCTGCGGCAGTTTGTGCAGACCTTCGGGACGGATGAGAATGATGAAAGTACCTCTTTCAACGGTACGATCCCTCAGGCACTCTTACTGATGAATGGCCAGTTAATGAGAAACGCTCTCGGCGGTGGCAGCGGTAGCTTTCTGCGGAGAGTCGTTTTGTCCGCCACAGGCCGGCCGGATGAAGATTCAAAAAACGCCCCGAAGACTGCGACTCAAGCTCGTCTCGCTGCAACACGGGCGGCTCGCGCAAGAAATAAGAATACACCCGCAAAGGTCGAGACGTTGTTTCTCGTCGCGCTATCTCGGAAGCCGACGCCGACCGAACTCGACGCTTTCAACGATGTCTACGCCAAGGGGAAATACCGCGATCCGGTCGTCGGTCTGCAGGACATCTTCTGGTCACTGCTCAATTCCAACGAGTTCGTCATCAACCATTGATTGATGCCACTGGTGTTGGCCGATCAGCATGTGAGCAGCCGCGCCGACGGACGCCCGATTCAGCCAATCAATTGTTGCAGGATGGCTGCTATTTCGGATGCCGCATTTGGTTTGCCGAGTTTTCTCATAGCCTGGCTCATGCTGAACAATTTGTTCTGATCAGTCAGCAACGGGAGTAACGCAGGGGCGAGCTCGACTGGTTCGAAGCTTCGGTTGGGCGAGGCGACGATTTTCGCCGCTCGCGCGTCTGCAAAGACTTGAGCGTTTTTTGCCTGGTGGTCGTCGGCTGCGGTGGGGTAGGGGATGAGTACTGCGGGAATTCCCACGGCAGCGAGTTCCGTCAAGGTTGTCGCGCCGGCTCTGGCGACTGCTAAGGTTGTTGTTGCCAGTCGAGTGGGCAGATCATTAAAGAACGGCGCTACTTCATGAGCGACGCCGAGCCTTGAGTATGCATCCCGCGCGGCTTCAGCGCCATCTGGGCCGGTTTGATGCACGATCTTCCAGTCGGAAAACTCTGACGAAAAGGCGTTCACGACGCTCAGGATCGAATCATTGACCTGACGCGAGCCGAGGCTCCCCCCAAGGACTAGAAGTGTCGGGGGAGAGAATGGAAGTTGATGGTCCGAGGTAGCGAGATTGCGAATCTCACCACGCAATGGATTGCCGGTTAAATACGAGACGGCTCGTGCCGGCAAGTGCTGAGCGGATTCTTTAAACGTCAAGCAGATTGGGTGCCACTTCGACAGCCAGCGATTGGCTTTTCCCGGGACTGTGTTTTGCTCAAGCAACAGGCAAGGGACTTTGCGTTTCTTCGCGGCCCGTGCCAGTTGGACGCTTGCGAACCCTCCAAGGCCAATGATTGCGGATGGGCGGTCGCAATCGATGTCATCGCATGACGCTCGGAACGCTTTCCAGTGAGAACGGGCGAATTGAATCGGTCGCCGTTTCGCCGCATTGAGTGGCAGCGTTTCAAGAATTGAATACTCGAAGCCAGTTGGCTCGAGCATTTGTTGCTCGACTGGTCGGCCCGATCCGACGAAGCGAATTCTGCAAGTCAGGCTGCTCGCGGCGGAGTTGCTCGGCGACCGCGATGCCGGGGGCAAGGTGGCCTCCCGTGCCGCCTCCGGCGAACACGTACAACGGCGGTTTGGTTTCAGTTTGATCGCTCAATGAAACTCGTAGGTCTTTCCGGGTTCGCCGATTTCGACATGCGACAGATTCAGGTCGGTCAGTTCTTTTTTGATCTGCTCGTCGAATGCCGTCTTGATATGAATGGCGATGACGCGAGCGGGCTGTGTTAGCTTCTTAAGCTCGCCGGCAAAACATTTCTGGGGTGAGATGCATCGCTTTCTCAGGCGAGCCAGCCCATGTGATTGGGAAAGCTTGACTCCAGAAACACTGCCTGCAGAGTCTTCTGTTCGTTGATGACTTCCCAGATCCGGTTCGTTGGATTGGTATCCCGAGACGATGGCAATGGCTGCCTCGTCGTCTTCCAGAATGAACCCCATTGCTGGCACGATATGGTCAAGCGCGACGGGAGTAATTTTTACTCCGTCAACTTCGACCGTTGTTTCGCTCTGAATTTCTTCCATTTTCAGGAAGGGAGTTTCTTCGCCTGACAGGCGGATCATGTCCGGCCAGATTCGTTCGTTAAAGACGTGCTTTTGCAGGCAGTCCAGAACGTCGGCGTTTCCGTAGACCGTCGGGCATTCCGGACTTGGCACATAAACGTTGTCGATAAAAATCGGTAACGATGCCAGATGATCCGTGTGGGAATGCGAAATGAAGACGTGCTTCACCTGCTTCTGCACGTCGAGAGGTGACACAAATCCAATGCTTCCCGCATCGATCACGATTGAATCGTTGACGATGTAGGAAGCCAGGATCTGTTGCCGCGGTCCATGCCCGACCGACGACTCGACCAATGTGATTTTCACGAGATTTACCCGTCCTTCCGAATGTGGTGCTTTTGCACGGGTACTGATTTTGTGCTGATTATTTGCGGGTCATGTGAATGACGCCGGCCCAGTCCTGAGGCGGTTGATTGTTGTTTGCGGCGGCGAATTCCAGCAGAAACTCTTTCGTCTTATCGTCTGCCGGAACTCGATTCAGTAGCTCCGTGGAGTTTGTCCAGTCGCCGCTGATAAACGCGTCGACGGCCTGGTTGTAAACAGCCACTGTGTCATCACTGACCGTGTCGTCCTGAGCGACGGGCGGAAGCAATTCAAAGACGGTCATGTCCGTCTTCATGCCCACCGGTCTGACTCGCGCAAGTTTTCGGCAACGGAGATCACTGTCGGGTAGTTTCTGCACGTAGCTGGCGGTGACTTCGTCGATGACGATTGATGCTCGCAGTTGCTTGCTCATCGTTTCAAGCCGTGCGCCCATGTTGACGACAGGGCCGAATGCTCCGACTTTGATCTGCTCGGTCGTGCCGATGCGCCCGGCAATTGCGCGTCCGTGTGAGATTCCGACTCCGACCGAGAATCCGCAAAGCGGGTTTTCGGGATGGTTGTTCGCGTTACGGAATGACTGGTGAATGTGGATAGCTGCTCTGCAGGCGGCAACGGGGCCCTCTTCCGAGTCGCCGGGCCAGCCCCAGAAGCCCAGAGCGGCGTCACCCTGGAAGTCCGCGATCACTCCGTCGTAACGGATGATGCCGGCAGTCATGACTCCAAGTGCTTCGCTGACTCGGTCGAGCAGTTCACGGAGATCCTTCGCTTCTTCTGATTTTTTCGAGAACCCTCGAACGTCGCAGAAGAGAATCGAGATGTCAGCCTCGCGTGGCTCCAGGATATCTTCGCCACCGGCCGTTCGGACTGCTTCGATGACGGCTGGTGAGAAGAACTGAGCCAGTCCTGCCTGCTGAGATTCCAGAGTCTTGACCTGACGAATTGAGCCGATGAGATCGCAAATCAATTCCGTGAAACGCAGGTCGCCTTTGAGATCAGATTCACCAATTGCCGAAGCCCCAGGTGCTCCAAACTGGCCGGACACGTAAAGCGCCCAACCTTTGGAATGGTCGCCTTTGAACGGGATGCAGAACGCCCAGTCCAGATTTCCTGTGACCGTGAAGGCTGGGTTTGAATCATCGGTGTCCTGCCAGACGTGCAGAATGCCTTCTGCTCGATCGATGGCTGCGTGAATCAACCGGCGGCTTGGACTGGAAACGCCCGATGTCATCCGTTCGGCTGTCCCCACTGCATCATCAGTGGTTCGTCTTCCACCGACATGTTTGGCGGGTATCGCACACAGGCCGCGGCGCGGGCATGCGGCATCGCGTCGAGCAATTACTTTGATCGCTGCCTGGGCGAGTTCTTTATCCGTCCGAGTTGCTGAGATTGCTTCTGGTAATTTTGCCAGAACGTCCAGTCGCTCTTCAGCATTCTGAAACTTGAATAGCTTCAACTGGTCGGGACCGAATGATTGTTCTTCCAGATGCGAAGCCGATAAGCCATCAGAAAGGCCGACCGCCACCAGTTGGAACATCGTCTGGCCGATGCGAAAACCCTGACCAGCCGAGATGTTGAATTCTCGAGTGTCAACTTCATTGAAGTAGACAGGGTTTCGGGCGGCCTCGAGCCCGCTTCACGCCGATCGACTGACCTTTCAACGTGATTTCGCAGTGTTCTCGTGAGATCAGCAAGTCCCAAGGGACAGCCCAGCCACTGCGCGGAGCTCGACCGATGCGAATTACTTCGCCGGCGGGAACTTCACGTCGCCACTCGCTGGTTGGCCTCAGGGCCGTTGACCATCAACTCCAACATTCAGGATTCGTCCCCGCTGAATCAACCAGGATTGTGGCCCGGAAGTAGTTTTGAAACATGTGACTCGAATCGAAGTCCAGAACTCATACACGTTTTAGTGACGGCAATCGTGTATCTCTGGTAGCGTGACCTGGCAGCCGACGGTCGTTGCGATCAATCGAATCAAATTTGAATGGGATCGGTGGATGATGATACTTCGAAGTTTCCGTAGAGGCACGTTGGTCCGGCAAACAACTGGGTTTTCGAAGAGCCGGATATTCGTAACGTTCCTTCTGCCAGTGACTTTGGGGCCATCGATGGTAGCCTAAGTCGGCAAAATCCATCAAGAACAGAAGTTTCTGCTCGCAGCCATCCGGGAATGATAAGGATCAGTCGGATTCCTAGTCCTAAGTGGCAACATTCAGGCTGCATTTTGCGGTGTCTAAGCGGCCCGCAAATCCGGAATGTTTGCCTCATCCGGCAACTTCGCCTGATCTACCACCTTCGCCCCATTCGGAAACTTTTCGTGACCGGGAAAGTCTGTCCGAGAGTTTTCTCCGATACTGATCCACGTGGGACCGTATCTGGTCCTCGGGCTCTGGCTCCGTTTTAACGACCACTGGGTATCAACACACAGCAGCAGTAGTGGTCAACAAGGCGTGGTTCTGCTTGAGGCCGTGGTTTCTTCGGCGGGTGTTCGGACGTAGCTGCTTCATCGTAAGAAGGGGCGCGTTCTCCATGAATTCTGGCTTGACGCTTCACAGGTCGGTGACTGTTCCAACTCCGTTTCCGTGATACGAAATCCCTGATTGACTGACGTTTGTCCGGCTTCCCCTGTCGGACCAATGGATCCGATGTGCATGGAGGTGACGCATCTCGTCTCATCGATTGACTGAGGGTCCTTACCAATGACTTTTGACAATGTTTCTGCGACCGCCGAACTCATCACAGATCGGCGATCAACAAGCCGACGCATTTCCAAACGATCCGTAGCAACTGCTCTGGGTGTTGAAGTGGAATCGTCGGACGAAGAAGAAGGACGCGAACCGCTGCCCGAACGCCGAACTAAGGTGGAGCGGCGGCGGCAGATTGATCCAACAAACCTGCGAACGTGACTACGGTGATGCCGAAGTCGAGTTCATGGGGGCTATGGACAATTACAAGCGTCGAAGCGGTCGGCAGTTTCCAACGTGGAGCGAAGTGCTGGAGGTACTTCACAGCCTCGGCTACCGGAAAGGTGGCGGAACCTACCGAAATTGAGCTCTAAATGTTGAGTTCAAAAAGCGGATTACAAAGACGGGGGCGGTGAGGCCACACCGCCCCTTTCTGCGTATCCTTTGCTTTGTCTACGGGACGCAGGAACTTGCTGCTCAGCGACTTACCAAAGTAATCGCTCGCCGAGTAATTTCCTGCCCGCCGCTGCGGACGACGAGGAAGTACTGACCAGGCAGCAGAGACTCCGGTAGTACGAACCCGTAACTGACTCGCAGCATGGTTCGGTCTGCGACTTGGCCGACTCGATCGAGAATGCGGCCGTCGCCGTCGTGCAGGTTACATTCGATCCACATGTCTTCGTGAGGCGGATTCAGCGTGCACTGCGCGACGATCGGATCGCCATGATGGAAGACATCTTTCCGATCCATCAGCACGTCACCAAGCATGTCGGATCCGATGCTGAATGACAGATACTTGTCCGATTCGCGGATCCGTTCGGACTGCTGAAGCATCGGCACGACGGTCGCCGGATCCAGTTCCTTAAGCGGCCACGCTCCTTCGGCACGCCGTGTTCCCATTCGGATCGAGCTGGTACTCGATGCCGACACCGCCAAACGTGACCAGAAGAACGACCGCGGCCGAATGCCAGCGAGCCCTGCCGTGGAGTGGCTTCAGGAATCGCGTGGCTAATTGATTCGCCAATCGTCCGGAGTTTTGAAAGCAGGCGACTGCCTCGTTCCTCAAGCCGTTTGCAGAACGCTCCGAAACGCTGAACGTCTTCCTCGTAAAGAAATGCGGCGTAAGTGGCGAAGCAGACGAGCGGGAAAATGTAGAGGCCAAGCAGGAACGTCGTTCCCAGGTGAAACAAGACTCCGAGGCCAATCATGATCGCACGATTCCAGCCTCGCCAGGCAATGAACACGAAGAGAACTTCCCACAGGATCGTGATGTATGCCGATACGACCCAGGACTCCGCAGGGTAATACGACAGGTACTCGCCGACCGGATTCGAGTTGTTGACGTTGGTCAGCAGCCAGTGAAGCATCTGATCGCTGCTGAAGAAGGCCGGAGTGTGCATCTTGGTGAAGGCAGCCCCCAGGTAAACGATTCCGATCATCAGTTGCATCAACCGTCTTGGGCCACACTGCATGCCGTTGGGGTTTCAACAACTCTGGATCTTCCGTTCCACTTCGCCGCAATGCGCGACGTTTTAAGAAACTGTCGATGGACCAGACGGTTCCGCAGTTTGACAGCGAGAGAATCAGCAATCCGTGAGCGGCGATTGCCGAATACTTCGTCAGCGTCGACAGACAGTCCAGCAGATTCAAATACGTGTAGAGCACCAGCGAAACGCAAAGCGATATTCGAGTGCACCAGCCCAGGCTCGACGTCAGCAGCGTGAGGACGAGCAACGTCGCCAGCGCAACGGCCATCGGGCCGCTCGGGACCGGAAGGAAATTGAAGTACCCATAATTGTCAGCGAGCGGTGCGGCGGCTCCGTCGAGCGAGAACAACTCTCTGGCGTGGAACCAGCGTGGGACCATCACCAACAGAAGAACTGCCGGAAGCAGCATTCTCGCGACGGCCATCCCGTACGGCACCTCTTCCGCGAAGAAGAATTCCGTCAGCGAGTTTCGTTTTGCTTCGGGGGAGTGTTGGTCACTCATGCCCGTTCTCCAGTCTTGGATGTTTGATCATTCGTCACGAAACGACCGCGAAGAGCTGTTTCATCTATTGCGAATGTGACATCGGCCGCGAACCGGTGTCTGTAACCTGAACCTGAGACTGCATCTCGAGGAAAGGTTTGCCGCGATTTGAATCGGCAGCCAGCCTTGGATTGTCGGACAGGCACAACTTGGATTGGTGATCAAACCACGCCAGGTTCGACGCCTGAGTCATGCCGTCAGGACCGAGAACCTTTCGGACATGGAAGTACGAATGCGGATCCTTCGGCTCGGGATAGCGCTCGGCCCAAAGGTCGTCCGGTAGATTGAATTTCTTAGCCCAGGCTTCCTGGACAACGAAGATCTGCTGGATCGGCTCGTGGTCCGAGTACCGCAGTGTGTTCATGGCCAGATTGCCGGCGTGCGTGGCGAACGGGTCGTAATGATGCCGCTCGATGTCGCCGAACGGGCGGTAGTCACCCCACGGAGCGGGAGCGAGGTCGTAATACTTACCGCTCTCTCCCTGGCCGATGATGTGGGTCCGGTCTTCGTAGGCAGACCAGCCGCAGAACATGTCCCAGACAATGAAATACATGGTCGGGTGGGCACCCGTTTTGTAATTCAACGCGTGCGATCCGAGGCCTGCCACGAGCACACCGAGATAGGCAACGATCGTTCCGACTGCGAGCAATCGTTTCATTCCGTCACTCCTTTGACGACGTAAACCGAGTAGTCGCGAGACTATGCGGAAGCTTCGGAAACGCGTCAAGATGTGATTACCCTGGTCGCTCACCCGTTGGCAGCGTCAGATTTACTGAGGCAACCGTTTGACCATCTTCGGCGTCGCGAAGATACTCGGGTTTCGGACAGATTCCTGACTTTTCCCCATCGGCAGCCGCACGGACCAGAATTGGAAAGCGATTACAAATGAGATTTCGAGTTCACGCCCAGCTTCTAATTCTTATTTTCCTGGTGACCTCCGTATTCCCATCCGTTGAGTTGGTGTCTGAACTCTCCGCCGCAGACGCGGCCCGGCCAAACATCATTTACATCATGGTTGATGATCTTGGATACGGAGACCTTGGCTGCTTCGGTCAGAAGGTGATCAAGACGCCGAATCTGGACCGGATGGCCGCTGAGGGAATGCGACTGACCGATCACTATGCCGGGCACACGGTCTGTCGGCCGTCACGTTTGGTGCTGTGGCTGGGGCAGCATGTCGGGCACACGGGGCTGACCGGAAATCGTCCTCGCAGCCTTACCTCGACGGAACCGACCGTTGCAAGGACTCTTAAGAATGTGGGGTATGCAACGGGAGGCGTCGGCAAGTGGGCACTTGGAAACGTCGATGAACCCTCTGAAATCAACAATGCCGGACACCCCAACAAGAACGGGTTTGATTACTGGTTCGGATACCTCAACCAGAGCAACGCTCACAACTTTTATCCGACGTTTCTTTGGGAAAACGACAAGCAGGTCACGTTGCCAGGAAACGTCATTGGTGATTACCCCAACGGCCGCGGTCGAGTTTCTTCAAAGCGAGTCAGCTACTCGCACGATTTCATGACCGACGCCGCGTTCGGCTTTGTTCGCGATAACAAAGACAACCCGTTTCTGCTGCACGTCCACTGGACGATCCCTCACGCCAACAACGAAGGCGGACGAGTACACGGCGACGGGATGGAGATTCCGAGTTACGGAATCTACGCCGACAAAGACTGGCCGAATCCAGAAAAAGGTTTCGCGGCCATGATTACACACATGGATGCTGACGTCGGGCGACTCTTTAAGCTGCTCAAGGAATTGAAGATCGACGAGAATACGCTCGTTGTGTTTACGTCAGACAATGGACCTCACAACGAAGGCGGCCACAATCACGAATACTTCAACTCGAACGGCCCGCTCAAAGGCTTCAAACGCTCGATGCACGAAGGCGGCTACCGAGTTCCGACGATCGCTCACTGGCCCGGAAAGATTGCGGCGGGCACGTCATCCGATCACCCATCCGGTGGCTACGACTTCCTGGCGACAGCCTGCGAACTGACTGGGGCCAAAGTGCCAGCCAACGTCGACAGCATTTCGTACCTGCCAACTCTGCTCGGTCAGCCGGGGAAACAGAAGAAGCACGAATACCTCTATTGCGCGAGCCTCGAAGGCCAGACTTCTGTCGGAGTCCGTTACGAAAACTGGAAGCTCGTCAAATATCGCCCTGCCAAGGTCAAGAAAAACGCGAAGAAGCCGCAAGCTCCGGCCAAACCGGACTGGCGATTGTACGACCTCACCAAAGACATCGGTGAAGAAAACAATATCGCAGCCAGTCATCCCGAGGTGGTCGCGAAGATTCTTGCCTTCCTTAAACGGGACGGCTTGCTGTAAGAACGAGCCAGCCCAGACTTTCCGCCAGATCGACAATCTTGAAATCAGGAACCGTCCGCCATGAATCGATTTTCGACATTCGTTCTCGCCACAATGCTGTCTTGCATACCGGTGTCGTTGACGGCTGACGAGAGTTCGGGCGAAGAGTCGTCGTCATGGAAAGCTGGCGTCAGCAGCGTGAAGATCACGCCCGAAGGTCCTGCGTGGATGGCCGGCTACGCGTCTCGCGACAAACCGTCGGACGGTGTCGAGCATGACCTGTTTGCAAAGTCGCTGGTCATTCAGGACGGAGCCGGCGAAACGCTGGTCATGGTCACGCTTGATCTGATCAGCGTGCCTGGCCCGCTGCGAGCGCACATCGAAGACAAGCTGAAGCAGTCTCACGGTCTTGCTCCTGAGAATCTGCTGATGAATTGTTCTCACACTCACAGCGGCCCTGAGATCAGGACGACTGGAACAGCGCTGGACGGACTCGATCCGGAGCGGCGTGAGAAAGCTGTTGCCTACGTCGAAAGTCTGCAAACAAAGATTCTCTCATCCATCGACGCGGCATTCATCAAACTGGCTCCGGCAACGATTTCGTTCCAGAAGGCCCGTGCTGGTTTTGCAATGAACCGCCGGCTTCCGTCGGACACCGGATACAGAAACAGCCCGAATCCGGAAGGTCGAGTCGACCACGACGTTCCGCTGCTCCGAGTTGAAGACACTGAGGGAGCGATCACGGCGATCGTTTTTGGGTACGCGTGCCATAACACAACGCTCGGCTTCTATCAGATGAACGGTGACTACGCTGGCTACGCTCAGCATTACATCGAAGAAGCTCACCCTGGCACCGTTGCGATGTTCATGATGGGCTGCGGCGGCGATCAGAATCCTTACCCTCGCCGGAAGCTCGAACTCGCCAAACAGCATGGCCAAACGCTGGCGACCGCTGTCGAAGCCGGATTGGAAACGCCCAAACGGTCAATCAATGGTTCGCTGCGAATGGCCTTCGCAACGGCTGACCTGGAATACGCCGAAGCCCAGACAAAGGAAGAACTCCTCGAACAGGCTCAGTCGACTAACAAGTACGATCAGAAATACGCCGAACGACTGCTGAAGGAAATGGAAGCCGGGACGCTGATATCAAGCTATCCCGCGCCGGTTCAGGTCGTGAGATTCGGCGATGCTGTTCTGTTGGTCGCGTTGCCAGGCGAAACGGTCGTTGACTACTCGCTTCGCATCAAACGGGAAAACCGACAGCAAGACGGTCCAGATGTTTGGGTGGCCGGTTATTCGAACGACGTCTTCGCCTATATCCCGAGCCTGCGGATTCTTCTTGAAGGCGGCTACGAAGCCGGCGGAGCCATGCGATACATGACGACCGTCGTCCAGCCTGGCGCTTTCGCTCCGAACGTCGAAGACTTGCTCATGAGCCGCATCAATGGACTCATCGAATCGACGGTGACCGCAAAGCCCGCTGCTGAAGAATAATCTTTCAGTCAGCGTAGAATCATTGAATCCGGGCCACGAACTACCTCCCAGTTTTCGATTTCCAGATGTGTGCCGAGTAGCTCTTCGACAGTCGTCTGATCGAGAGATTCGCCACTGGGGTAGGTAACGTGAATACCTGTAATTCCACTATGCCACTTGCCGTCCTTAGTGACTGGAGCGGCTACGTCACTGCGGGTGAAGATGAAGACTTGCCAATCCTGTCCAGGCAGGCGATAGGTGCCCTCAACGAATGACATATCGTCTTCCATGATGAGGTCGTAGCTGATTTTCGCTGTGTTCATGGCTGGTCGGTCTCTGCCGTTTGTAGCTTTCATTGAGAGTGTCAAATCACCAGCGTTCGACGGGACCGTTGGGGACTTTGACCAGAGCTGTGGCGACGCTGGATTCTCGTTCGCCGTGGCGCGAACGGATTTCGTCGGCGATCTTTTCGAACTCGTCGAAAGATTCGAAGCGGCGGAGTCGGTCTTCCAGATCTTCGGGGATGCCGAGTCGGGCTCCGTACCAGCCGGCGAATTTTCGGAAGAGCTTGCAGCTGTATTCTTCGTGTTGTTCGGTCATTAGCCGGAAGTGACGACGGAGGAAGTGGACCTGCTCGTCAGGCGTTGGTTCGAAGTCCCAGTCTTTGTTTTGAGCCGCCAGTTCCAGCCTGCGGAAGATCCAGGGGTCGAGCATCGCTCCGCGGCCGATCGCGATCGCGTCACAGCCGGTTGTTTTCAGCATGGCTTGGGCGTCGTTGACGCTTCGGACGTCTCCGTTTCCAACGACAGGAATGGCTTCAACGGCTTCGACAACCTGTCGGATTCCGTCCATGTCGACGGAACCGCCAAACCCTTGTGCTCGGGTGCGTCCGTGGATCGTGATGGCGGCCACGCCGAGCCGTTCAAAAGCGGCGGCGAGTTCTGGAGCCGTCAGGTTGTCACGGTCCCAGCCGAGTCGCATTTTGACCGTGACCGGAATCTGTACCGCATCGACAACTCGAGAGACCAGTTCGCAAGCTGAGTCGTACTCGCACGCGATCCTGGCGCCGCCGCCCTGGCTGTTTACTTTGGCCATAGGGCATCCCATGTTGATGTCCACGCCTGAGTAGCCGTGATCTTCGAGCCAGAGTGCGGCTGCCGCGAGGACGTCTGGTTTGCTGCCGAAGATCTGAATCGATAACGGTCGGTCGACTTCACTCGTCGCGATCAGTTCCAAAGACTTTCGGTTCTTTGACAGCAGCGACGTTGCATGTACCAGGTCGGTTGTTGCCAGTCCAAGTCCGCCCAGCTCACGGAGCGCCGTTCGGAAAGCAAGATGCGTGTAACCGGCCAGCGGAGCGAGGAAGAATCGCGACGGCAGCACTCGGTCGCCAATGCGAATTTCATGTGACTCGGACTGGTCTCTTTCCCTGGCTGATGATTGTGTACGCATCTTGGATTGCACAGTCGGAATTGCTTGCCGGTTTGATGACTGCCAATCGGCTGACGCCGACCGCTCGCCTTTTCAGTTACTTGCTATGAGGCCGGTATGTAGCTTTGCCTGGAATCGTGGTGCGGATGCTGACGAGCTTTGTTCCGCAGGCAACGAAAAGAGTCTTGAGATCAGGCCCACCGAAAGTGCAGTTTGTGATTGTGTCTTCGGGAGTTCTCATGAACGCGAGCAGCTTGCCGACTGGAGACACGACGTGAATTCCCGGGCGAGTGTCGAGCGTTTCGCTGGTCTTCCGAGTCGCGTGCAGTCCCGCGGCGACGTACAGGTTGCCTTTGGAATCAATGCACATCCCGTCGCCGCTGCGTCCAGGATAAAAATTGATCAGCGTCCGACGGTTAGTCAGTGAACCGTCACTCCCAAGATCGAACGCCAGGATGTTGCGGTTTCGGTCGGCGTCGGGGTGAGCTTCGATCAGGTAGAGAGTTTGGTTGTCCGGCGAAATGACAATGCCGTTGGGCATGTGAATGTCTGGCCATTTCAAAAGCTGAGTCAACTTGCCGTCCGGATCGATTCGGTACACGGCGTTAACATTGCCCTTTGCCGGATCTTCACCACCGGGCCGCGATGTGAAGTAAATTCGTCCGGCGGCGTCGCAGCAAAGATCGTTGGGAGACGCCAACGGAAATTCGTTGTAACCGTCGGCAAGGACTTTGATCTCGCCCGTCTTCATGTCTGTACGAGTGACGCGTTTCGAGCCGCCTTCGCAAGCCAGCAGACTGCCATCCGGTTCGAAGTATAGCCCGTTAGCGGCGTTGGAGTTTTCGCGAAAGACGGTCAGCGATCTGCCGTCCCACTTGAGGATCTTATTGGCGGGCACATTCGTGAAATACAGATTTCCATGCGCGTCAGCAGCCGGCCCTTCGGTGAAAACTTTCTGGTCTTCGATCGTCGCCAGAATCTTCAGGTCGCTCAGATACTTTTCCGATTTGAGGCGTTCGTATTGATTGTCAATACCTGCTGCACCGGCCGATCGATTAAAAACTCCGACACATGCCGTAGTCGCGAAAATTTTCGTCAACGCGTCACGGCGGCTGATTGATCGTTGAATGATTCCTGCGTCCTTCTGAACTCGCATGCTGTGTCTCCTGTGCTGAGCGTCGAAAGCGGACGGTCGGAGAAACCGTCGCTGAATGATCAGCCAATGTGGTGAAAGTCGAATCCGAGGTCAAAGCATCGAGCTGAGTGGGTCAACGCGCCGATGCTGATGCGCTCGACGCCGGTTTCAGCAATCGCCCGGACGGTTTGAAGTGTGATGCCGCCCGAAGCTTCCAGCAGAACTTGCGGAGCGGATTCGTTTCTTAACCTGACAGCTTCGCAGAGCTGGTCTGTCGTCATGTTGTCGAGCAGGACGATGTCCGGTCGCCCCTCAAGGACGTCTCTGAGTTGTTCGAGCGTGTCGACTTCAAATTCGACGGACACTCCGGGGGGAGATTCTGAACGGGCCTGTCGCACGGCGTCGGCGAGCCGCGAGTTGCCAACGAGTCTGGACCAGGCGGCGATGTGGTTATCTTTGACGAGGACTCCGTCGAAGAGTCCCATTCGATGGTTGGTGCCTCCGCCTGCTCTTACGGCGTACTTGGCGAGACTTCTCCAGCCGGGCAGTGTCTTCCGTGTGTCGAGAATCGTTGCAGCCGTTCCGCTTGCGGCATCTGCAAACTCGTGCGTGAGGCTGGCGATGCCGCTGAGGTGCCCGACGAAGTTCAGCGTGGTGCGCTCGCCGATCAAAATGCCAGCCAGAGGACCGGCCGCTCGCGCGACAATTTGTCCGGCTTCAACCAAAGTGCCGTCGGCAACTTCGGGAACCCAGCCTACGAGCGGATCGACTTTAGCAAAGACGAGTTCACCGATTGGTAAACCGGCGACGATGCCGGTTTCGCGAGCGACGACCAGAACTTCAGCCCGGTCATTCTCACCGATCAGCGAGTTGCAGGTCAGGTCACCGATTCCGGCGAGATCTTCCTGTAGTGCCAGGTCGATCAAACGGCTGGCGGCGTCGCGATCCGAATCAGTGAATACAGGCTTGGAATTCTTCACAGGAAACGCTTGCCGGTTTGCTTTGGTGCGTCGAGACGCACCTTACGGAAGATTTTGGATTTAGCCTGACTGTTTAGAACTGCGTCGTGTCGAAGGATTCCGGTCCGGTCGGCGGTTCTGGAGGGTTCTGGGAATCTTTCACCTTCTTCTCGTACTGCCCCCACGAGTGCTTCAGAGATTCGAGCAGTCGTGGAACGTTCGGAGCGGACAGGAAGACTCGACTGGAGACGACCGATTTCGGGAAGAACGTCGTGATGAAGTCGAACGAAAACTCGGTCGGTGTGTGACCAATCATCACGGCGTTGGCGTACGTGCCGCTCATTTCGGTTTTGCCCCACTTGAGCTGATCGTACAACTCCTGAGCGTTGACCTGCGGTTGTGGCTGGTCGGGTTTTGGCTGAGCAGCGTCTGGCAGTTTTGGTTCGCCGAATCGCTTCTTGTAGTTTTCGATATTGTCGGTGAGTGCCTGAATCATCCGCGGGACGACCGGCGGTGGAATGACGACTCGAGCAGCGACCTGATGCGGACGAGTCATTCGAAGCAGAAAGTCGACGACGAATTCGTGGTTTCCGTTGAGAACGACCGCGCCTGTGCTGAAGACTCCACGGGCGACGTTTTCAGGAACCAGAGCCCCAACCTGGCTGTGCTGGATTTCCTGGCTTTGGACGTCCGGATTGTTCTCGTCGTCGTTGCCTTCGTTCTTCGGGGCGTCGTCCGAGTCTTCATGCGGCGTGAAATCGAAATCGTTGCTCATAATGTGGATGCGCCGAGTTGTGCGTAAGATTTGAGAGTCAATTAACTTGTGAGCCGCAGAGGCCAGAAACAGCTCGCTGCGACTGTTTCGGAGTTTGTACGGTGAGGGCAAGCTCCGTCAACTCTGCTCAGCGGAAGTTTGCCCGATGTGACGAATCGAGCTGCAGATCGTCGTAAACTCTGCAAGAATATACTGATGTGTTGAATTGACTGGGCGGGTGGACACGACAAAATGTCGGATATCCTGCTTCGATTGAATCTTCAGGGCCGCTCGCTAAAGTGTGCGGCGTAAATCAGAGGCAAAAGGAATACTCGTACAGTAAGGCAGTCAGTAGAGAATGTCGATTACAGCGGAAAAAAAGACAGAATTGATCGGTGAGTTCAAGAAGTCGGACAACGATTCCGGCTCACCTGAGGTTCAGATCGCGGTGCTTAGTCATCGAATTACGAATCTGACTGAACACCTCAAGTCGAACAAGAAGGACCATTCGAGCCGTCGCGGATTGCTGACGCTTGTCGCCCGCCGTCGAAGCCTTCTGAACTATGTCAAAAAGAACAGTGAAGAAGCTTACCAGGGGCTCGTCGAGCAACTCGGACTTCGAAAGTAGTTTTAAGGCGACGCAATTGCGTCGCCTTTTTTCTTTTGGCTGCCCGCCAGTTCGGTTGGAAGGCGGCCGCACTTCGGTGCAGGTTCTCCCCTGATTTGCAGTTGGAGTTACCTGTCCCAACAAGTTTGAGTTCTGCTCGTTGCGGAACTCTCAGACGGCTGATTGGAAGAATCCATTGCTGCCAGAGTGAGCGTCATCGCGACGTGCTTACTCGATGCAGAATTGTCGTACGGATTCGCAGCCGTCGAGTCATTGTTAGTTTTCGTGTTGGAAAGAGGCTCGGTCGTCATCGCTCTGGTTATGAGCGTTCACCGTTGCCGTCTCAGTTTTCGGAGCTTTCGATTCTACCTTGAAGGTGGAATGGTTCTCCGAAGTCACTCCACTGCCAGCTTTTGCTGTGGAGAGAACGGCCTGAGACTGTTGTGAGTGTCCGCTTTCAGGCCTCGCTATTGGCTGAAGCCTCGTTCGCCGTTTGCATTCAGGACCCATTGGGGTTGCGCCGGCGACAAATGTAAAGGAAAGAAACAGGATGTCTAAAGTTAGAGTCGAACGAGAAATTGGTGGCCGTACCCTCAGCCTGACAACTGGCGAAATCGCCAAACAGGCTAGCGGATGTGTCATTGTTCAATACGGCGAAACCACCATTCTGGTCGCCATTCAGACCGGTACTCCGCGTGCAGGAATTGACTTCTTCCCGTTGATGGTCGACTACCGCGAAAGGTTCGCGTCAGCTGGTAAATTCCCTGGCGGATTTCTGAAGCGAGAAGGTCGCCCAACGACGCGAGAAATTCTGACCTGCCGACTGACTGACCGTCCGATCCGTCCGCTCTTCCCGAAAGGCTACAACGACGAAGTTCAGATCATGAGCAACGTTCTGGCCTACGACGGCGAGAACGATCCGGACGTCCTGTCGATCAACGGTGCCAGCGCTGGTTTGATGATCTCACCGTGTCCGTTCCTGGGACCAATTGGTGCTGTTCGAGTCGCTCTCGTCGGTGAAGACCTGGTTCTGTTCCCGACGGCAGCCGAGCTGGCGGAAAGCAAGCTCGATCTGATCGTCTCTGGAAGCAAAGAATCGGTCCTGATGATCGAAGGTTTTGGCGATCAGTTGCCGGAAGACGTGATGGCAGACGCCATCATGTTCGGGCACGAAGCGATTGCTGAACTGTGCGATATGCAACTTGAGCTTGCTGAAAAATGCGGAGTTGAGCCGCCAGTTGTCGAAGCTCCCGAAGTCAACCCGTTTGATTCGATCGTGCACGAACTTGCTTATGACCGTCTCAAGGAAAGTAAGACCGGCAAGCAGAAACAGGAACGCCATGCAGTCTCAGATGAGATCAAGGCGGAACTGAAAGCTCAATTCTTCTCGGACGATGCGGAAGAAACCGAAGACGGCAAAACGCTCGCTCAGTTCAACAAAGCGTTCTACAACGTTGGCAAGCAGGCCGTCCGCGATCTGCTGCTCGCTGGCGTTCGGCTCGACGGCCGAGCTCCTGGCGACTTGCGAGCTGTTGCGGGCGACGTCGGGATCATTCCGCGAGTCCACGGTTCAGCACTCTTCACCCGCGGTGAAACTCAGTCGCTGGCAACGATTACTCTGGGAACAGCTCGTGACACTCAGCGAGTCGACGGACCAGTCGAAGAGTACGAAAAGCGATTCATGCTCGACTACAACTTCCCTTCGTACTCGGTTGGCGAATGTCGCCCGATTCGAGGACCAGGGCGTCGAGAAATCGGACACGGGATGCTGGCTGAGCGATCTGTCGCGCCGGTTCTGCCGAAAGATGACAAGTTCCCATACGTCATCCGAGCGATTTCGGACATCACCGAATCAAACGGCTCCAGCTCGATGGCTTCGGTTTGCTCAACAACGCTCGCGTTGATGGACGCCGGTGTTCCGATCAACCAGCCAGTCGCTGGTATCTCGATCGGTCTGATTCAGGAAGGTGACAAGTTCAACCTTCTGACCGACATCCTGGGCGACGAAGACCACTATGGCGACATGGACTTCAAGATTGCTGGAACTGGAAAAGGTATCACCGGAATTCAGCTCGACCTGAAGATCGACGGGATCAGCGAAGAGATCATTCGAGCGACTCTTGAACAGGCCAAAGACGCCCGCCGAGAACTGCTACGAATTATGCTCAAAGCGATTTCTCGTCCGCGTCAGGAAATCTCGATGCACGCACCGAGACTTCTTCAGACGAAGATTGACCCGGAAAAAATCGGAATGCTGATCGGACCTGGCGGAAAGACAATTCGGTCCCTTCAGGAAGAAACCGGAACTCAGATCGACATCCAGGAAACTGGCGTCGTGACGATCGCTTCGACAGAAGCTGCCGGTGCTGAAGACTGCCTGGCTCGCATTGAAGCTATGACCGAAGACGTCAAAGTTGGCCGTATCTACAACGGCAAGGTCAGCTCCGTCAAAGACTTTGGAGCGTTCATCGAAATCGCTCCAGGCAAAGACGGGCTGTGTCACATCAGCGAATTGTCTGACGGTTTCGTTAAGAGCGTCGGTGACATCTGCAAAGTCGGCGACACGTTCGAAGTCAAAGTTATCGCCGTTGATGACCAGAACCGAGTCAAACTGTCTCGCAAAGCCGTTCTGGCTGAGCAGAACGCTGACGCGGAAGGCGACGATTCAGACGGAGACGACTCTGAAGAAGAGTAAGCAGAAAGTTGGCTGGATGAAGCTTGAACTTCAGCAAGCCAACGAACCGCGATAATTGCAAAAGGGCGAGCAGAAATGCTCGCCCTTTTCTATTGCTCAGTATCTTGCTTCAAGTTTTTGAACCACGATATGGACACGAATTTCATCCGTCATTAGTGTCTATTGGTGGTTTCTTTGCCAGAGGATCAAAAATCGTCGCGTTCGTCGGCGTCGTCCAATGAGTCGACGCTGGCTTCGGAGCGGGCACTGCGGCGGAAGACGGCGACGACGTCGTCGATTTCTACGACGAAGAGGACGTTGTCGGATTCCAGATCGACGGGAATTGCATTCTTCGGGTGGAATAGGACCTTGTCGTATTTTCGAACGGGGAAGTCTTCATCGTTGGCGATCTGAGCGCTGATCTCGACGACTCGGCCGGTGATGGTTGGGATCTCGGCCTGGTCGGGAAGGACAATGCCTCCTTTGGTCGTATTTCGGGCTTCGTCTTTCCGGATCAGGATCCGGCTTCCTAATGGTTCAACAAATTCCTGAATGCTCATGGTTTCTCTGGGGCACAAGTGTTGAATCAATTGTTGCAGAACGAGCGTCCGGCCCGTTTCCGTGGGTGGCGAATATCGTAGCCCACGAGTTTGGCCTTGGCTAATGCAGAGTTCTGGTCGTCGGTTTGCCGTTTGAATTTTGCATGGCGTTACCCGGGCCCTTGATCGTTCTTAAGCGGTGGCTGTTGCTCGGGCGACCATGCCGGCAAGATAGGCTGCTTTGAAGCCGGCGTCGATGTTTACGACGGCGACGTTCGAAGCGCAGCTGTTGAGCATTGAGAGGAGTGCGGAAACGCCTCCGAAGTTCGCGCCGTAGCCGACGCTGGTTGGGACCGCGAAAACGGGAGTGCTCACGTGGCCGGCGACGACGGACGGAAGTGCTCCTTCCATGCCGGCTACCACGACGATGGAGTCTGCCTGGCGAAGTTGTTCGACTCTACTTAGTAGTCTTTGCGGGCCGGCGACGCCGACGTCGACGATTAGATCGACCTCGCAGTTCATCCACCGGATTGTTTCGGCGGCTTCTTCAGCCACTGAGAGATCGCTGGTTCCAGCACTGACCACGGCGACCCGTCCCTGCGGCTTCTGGTTTTCGGGAGAAATCCTCAAAGTCCTGGCAGTTTTGTTAAAGACGACACGAGGGAATTGTTTCTGGACTGCGGCGGCTTGCTCGTCGTTAACTAACGTTGCGAGGCATGCCTGGCCCGCAGCGGTTAATGCTTCGAAGACTCCGACGATTGCCTCCGGAGTCTTGCCTCGGCCGTAGACGACTTCCGGGAATCCGCAGCGTTCGGCTCGGCCGAGATCCACGCAAGCTTCGGGGGTGAGGGCGGTCTTGCTGGCGGATGAGGGACTTTGTTCTGAAGCGGAGGGATGTCCGACATGAGATTGTGAGCGAGCCAGTTGGTCGACCACGTCTGTCAGAGATGACGAGCCGTTGAGCAGTTGATTGAGTGTCGATTCAAGCTGTTCTCGTTCCACGGTCATGCTTCCTGTTGTCAGTTTTGTAACTGTCAGACTCGAGACTTCGGTTGTCTGACGCGAGTCTGTAATGGTTGCGATCGGTCTTTCATGACAAACCTGCGCGGCATGACATCTTCGTCATGACCACGATGGCCGAATATCCGGAATAATCGTTACACGCAGCCCAGACCTTCTCAATTCACAAACCCGCAGACGTTTTGTCGCCGGTCAAAGGCGAACAATACGAAATACTGGATAGAGGGCTGGTTGTTCCAATCGCAACGGTTCGTGCAGTGGCTATGCCTGCAACGAGCCCGGATGGAGCGATTGTAGCGATGTTTTCTGTTTATCGAGGCTTCTGGTCTGGTACTGGCAAATCTCCTGGCGAGCCGGTCTGAAGCTTCGATCCTGATTCTGACCTTGACACTGACTTAATCATTCTAAAGTCATCGGCCGGTAAGGGCCGAAAGTAAGGTCAGATGGTCGGCGACTGATCAGTCCCGTCCTGCAACTTGGAGGGAGCAGGACGAAACTGCCAGACAATGGCCATTTCGGGATTGGCAGCAGGGAGAGCTGCTCGACAGAACATCGATGCAATGGCGATTGGCATCCGTTTCTGTCGCCCGTCGTCAATGACGAGCGGTTTGTCAAAAGAGATATCTCAATCGAGACATCTTTCGAGGCACGTCGGTCGGAAGCGACACCTGAGAAGCGAGTCGACAAAGACTTCACAACAGGAAGTCTGGGTCGAGACTTTTCGGGGCGACCCTGGAAAATGAGTTTCCTCGAGGAAGAGAAGCGGAGAAACGAAAGTCCTCAGTTTTGTGTTGCCGACGTAAGGCAGGTGAGGAATCGATGGGAGATATCGATTGTTCACCCGGTAACTGGAGACAAACCCCGACCCAACACCAACGGTGGCTCTCAGGAAGGACCCAGCGGCTTAAGAGAGCCAGCCATCGTAGGGGGGTGTAGAATTTCGCGTGAGACCGATCTTCTGCATAGTAAAGTGAAACTGGAGCCCGCGATGAAGACGATCTTCACTACTGGACAGGTAGCTAAGATCTGCAAAGTTGCACCACGAACGGTCAGCAAATGGTTTGATTCGGGACGCCTTCGTGGCTACCGAATTCCTGGTTCCCAGGACCGTCGGATCCCGCGAGAGCATTTGATCCGATTCCTGAAAGAACACGGAATGCCACTTGGTGAACTTGAAGACGAAGCAATGGGTAAAATCCTGCTCGTCGGTGCAGAACCTGTGATCAAGTCTAGCCTGAATGAGATGATCACGCCTGAAGACTTCAAAATCGAATACGCCCAAAGCGGATTCGAGGCTGGAATTCAGGCCGAATCGTTGCACCCGGATTGCGTTGTCGTTGACTTCGCCATGGGACGTAACGATGCGTTGCTGATCGCTCAGAACCTTCGCCGCAATCCTGAGTACGCCGAAACTGTACTGATCGGTTTGCTTAGCGACGAAGACAATGCAGCCGGTTTCGACCGGACTATCTTTAATGAGACCTTCCGTAAACCGTTCGACTCAGCTCTGCTTGCAGAACGAATTCGAACGCTTGTCGGTCGTAAGAAGCAGTTCGCCTGATCAAAAGCAGGTCGGGAGTCATTCGCCAGGGGAAGCTCATGACCGACGTGGCAAGGAAGTCACACAGGACTTAGGTCCTGAAGATCAGTGCGGATATCAGAGTAATCAGTGAAGCCCGATCAGACTTAGTCTGGTCGGGCTTTCTTTATGCGCACGCTGAACGGCGAGACAAAGAACGCTACTTCTTCCGTCACGAGTCCCGAGTGCGAGTTTTTGAATCTCGCACGAAGGCACAATGACACGAAGAATTGGACGACCAGCTTTGTGCCTTCGTGTCTTTGTGCGAGTATGCTCAGTCTGGTTGCGGATATGCCGTTTCGAGACAGTTCATTATCGGACAACGTACGGACTGCGAGGTTCGTTCACTCGGCATTCCCCTTGATCGATTATGAATAGCGGTCAGACTGAATTGCTGCGAGTCTGCCGGACGAACCGGCGAGAGACCAGTCTTCCGGCGAGGTGCTGCGGTGTTCTCTATCCTTAACAAAGGAACGCAACTTTGCGACGGGATTTCGCGTCGTGAATTGATGCGGGTTGGCTCGCTGACGCTGGGCGGACTTTCACTTTCGCAGTTACTTGCGGCAAAGGAACTCGCACAGCCGGCTCCTGTTTCTGACAAGGCATTCGGGCGAGCGAAGAACGTGATCTTCCTCTATCTGGCCGGAGGACCACCACAGCACGAGACGTTCGATCCAAAACCGAACGCTCCAGACGGCATCCGAGGCCCGTTTAAACCGATCAGCACGAACGTTCCAGGAATCCAGTTCTGCGAACTGTTGCCTCGCACGGCGGCGATGAGCGACAAGCTGGCGATCTGCCGATCGATGGCCACGAACGACAACGTGCACTCGTCGAGCGGTGCCTGGGTTCTCACCGGCTACAAGTACCGAGGCCCGAACGCGCGAACGATTCAGCCGACTGACTGGCCCTACGTTGGCTCCGTAGTCAAACAACTAAAGCCAAGCGAGATGTTGCCAGCATTGACCTCCGTCTGGCTACCAGACGTTATGCGGCTCAACGAGAACGTTACCCCTTCCGGTCAGACGGCGGGCTTTCTCGGGCCACAATGGAACCCCGAAGTCTTCGTGGGCGATCCCGCCGAACCGACTTACGAAATCGAAAGCCTTCGAGAAACAGACATCACTCCGGTGCAACTTGGGCGGCGCCAGTTGCTGTTGTCGCAACTTGAAGATCGATTCCGGCGTCTCGATGGCTCATTTAAAACGTACGACTCGTTCCAGCAGCAAGCCTTCGACTTGTTGACGTCGGGAAAAGCTCGGCAGGCATTCGACATTGCTAAGGAACCTGACGCGGTCCGCGATCGCTACGGTCGAAACCGCTGGGGGCAAAGTGTGCTTTTGGCTCGGCGGCTGGTCGAAGCGGGAGTCCGACTGGTGCACGTTCACTGGCCACGCGAACCCGGCGACAATGCTTCTGATAATCCTTTATGGGATACTCATGCCCAAAACGCCGACCGAGTCGAAGATGTTCTGTGTCCAATGTTCGACGTTGGCTTTTCTGCATTGATCGAGGACCTCGATCAGCGAGGCCTGCTCGATGAAACGCTCGTCGTCACGATCGGCGAGTTCGGCCGCACGCCCAAGATCAACGCCAAGGGCGGTCGAGATCACTGGGGTTCAGTCTTCAGTTTCGCGATGGCCGGAGCCGGAATCAGCGGTGGGCAGGTCTACGGTTCAAGTGATAAGAACGGTGGCTTTCCTGCCAGCAACCGAGTTCAGCCAGGCGACCTGACAGCAACGATGTTCCACCTGCTCGGAGTCCCTCACCAGGGACACTTCATTGACGCCCAGGATCGTCCTCATCGACTGACGGGCGGCGAACCCCTCTGGACAATGCTCGGGAGCGAACCGGCGACCAGCCTCCGAGTGCCCTCAACTGGAGACATCGCCCGCGTCCCACCGTTTGATCCGACGCGATACCTCGTCCATACCGACTTCGCGGAAAAGGAACCGTTAAAGCCAATCACGGAGCCATCAAGACCAAAAGGCTGGCGAGCGAGTCCGTTGAATTCGTTGCATGGGAATGTTCTTGGCGCGTCGGTACTTCGAGATCTTGATCAACAAACCGCCGCACTTGGATTCAATCTGGCGGATGGGACGCCGCTCGAAATCGCACAGAACTCAAAAGCGTACATCGCCCAGGAGGTCCGTAGCCCGTATCCAGGTTCGTACGTTTTCCGAGTCCGACTGCGAGTAGAGGCGTCTTCGCCCGAGTTCTTCGAAAACACGTTCCGTTCCAACTTCACGTGCCGACTCGTCTTTTTCCAGTTCAACGCTCAGACGAAACACGTCAATGAGTCTCGCGAACTTGCTTCAACAACCGTCGACTTGAAACTTGCCAACGCCAACTCAGACGAGTGGCAAACCGCTGAGCTGTCAAAGAGCTTCGTAAATCCAAACCCCGGCTCAAATTTCTCGTTTGGCGCCGGCATGGGCGTCTCGATCCAGCTAATCAAATCGAGCGGCGGCACACTCAAGGTTCCAGCCAGCGACCGAGTATTAGTCCGAGTTGCCGACGTTGATCTCGATTTCCTTGGAAAGGCAGTCAACGACAAGATCAAAGTCTGACGTCGTTCCCGCAGCTTCCGATTATCGCGGATTCGATTCTGAGAGCTTCTTCAAAGTTGCAAGCAGCTTTCGCGGATCGTCTGACGAAAGTGAATCCGGCTGATGAATGAGTAGCTGCCGGGTTTCGTCCAGTTTGCCTTTTGTGCCGTTGAGGTGAAGTCCCTTGCCGGTGGCCCGGACACGCTTGACCGGGCTGTCTCCATCTTCGAGCCACCTTGGCCACAGCCGAATGACGTCAGCTCCGGCTTTGGCAAGATCCTCGATCGCATCCACGGACGGGATCAGTGCAAGCTGCCGAGCTTTCGGCAGCAGCTTCCGAAAGCGTTCTGCTTGAGCGATGCTGCGGACGCCGACGATCGTCCGTGTCGGATCGCCATGTTTGCGAATGATGCCGACGACCTTTCGGTCATAGTCATCGCCTTGTTCTTTTAGATCGAGCAGCAGATCGATCTTGCCCTTGCATTCACGAGCCGACTCAATCAGCGATGGAATCCGTTCGTCCTTAAACTTCGCGTCGAACCATGAACCGGCATCAAGTTTCTGGAGCTCAGCCAGCGTCAAGGCCGACGCCTGGCCCGTTCCATTTGTTGTGCGATTCAGAGTGGCATCATGCAGAATGAATAATTGACCATCTCGGCTGGTGCGGACATCAACTTCAACTGCCGTTGCCCCGACTTTAATCGCGCGTCGAATTGCCGAAAGTGTGCACTCAGGCCGCTCAGCACTCGCTCCGCGGTGAGCGATTATCTGCGAAACGTTGGCTGCGGCCTTTCGAACCGCGGTGTCAACGGCCTGCGTCTGACCCTGCACGGCCATCGGTGCGGCGGCCAGTAGTATTCCGAGAGTGACGCAATAAATCTGTCTCATTGATTGACCTCAGGTTTGAATCAGCGTCGGGCTGCAAGCTCCGACATTCTGATTTAACCACGGTCTGTGGCCAACTCTATCGGATCATCCACTCTGGCAGAGTCACAGAATTGGCCGCGTAGTCCGAAGTTCCGCCCCAACGAGCAACTTCAGAACTTGATGCCGAAGCGGGCGAGGAAGCCGGAGGAGACTTCGAAGTTTCCACCGCCGCGGCTGAACTCGACTTCGCGGTCGAAGACCCAACCGCCTTCGAGGAAGCTTTGGACTCCGCCGGAATCACTGCGGACTCCGAGCATGACTCGCCAGTCCTGAAGTTGGACCTGTCGGTCGCCTGCGCTGCCGCCGCCGATTTCGTAGGCTTCTACATGGTATTCGCCGTTCACGTACAACCATTGCGGGACTCCCCACGGCGTTCCCAGGAAAATGCTGACTTCTGATTGTGGAAACAGTGCTCGGACTTCGAAGTAGTCATTGGGAGTTTTGAAGACGACTCCACCGTAGGGCAGAACCTGATCATCGACACGGTCCCAGAACAGGGCTCCGAGAACGACGTGAGTACCCGGCCCCGCCTCAACATGGATTGCACCTCGGCCGTCCCAGTTCCACGCGTCTGAACCCGGGCTTCGATCAAAGTCGGTATTGAGCGATGGATTGAAAGCGAGTTCTACCGAGAATGGTCCGACGGTTGGGGATCGCAAGACCAGGTCCAAACCAAATCGGTAAACATCTCCCGGAAGGTCAGGAGCCGTCGGTCCGTCCCAGTTTCTCAGGTTGAATTGAGGCGCGAACTGAAACACCCATCCAGTTGGCAGCGGGGCTGTGTATCGAAATTCGGAATTGACTTCAAAGACTCCGAACTGGCCGACTGCTCCACCGCCAGCACTGGTCGTTCGTTCTTTGGGAAGAAACGCGACATTCAGTTTTCGAGCCCAGCCGCACTGGAATGGTCGTGCTCCGTTGACGCCGGGGATTGATGAGAATGGTGCGCCGAGTCCATTTGGATCAATCAGCGGCGTGCCTGGCCAGACGGGGGCCATCGGATTCCACTGACTGGCATGCTGCATCGGCGGTTGGCCGAGATACTGCTGATTTCCTAGATTTGCCTGAACGGGCTCTTCGTCGTAAGCCACACCCGGTGCCTGGCCACGGATCACGGTCTTTCTGGCTGCAACGATCGGACGAGAATCGATTTCCAGTGCCGAAAACGGTTGGGCGAACACCAGTTCTGGAGCGACAAGCGAAACCGCCTGTTGGTCGGTCGTGGTGGTGTCAATTTCGGCTGGGCTGATTGCCAGCATTGAAGTCAGGACGAGAACTGACAGCATGGTCGAGCGTCCTTGCTCTAAGAGACGTGGGGTGTGATTTACAGCCGACCTGAACCGAAAATTACGGGAAGGTATCGCGAGAAAATTCCGAACGGGAAATGCGGAAGTCGGAATCTCGCAGAGCTGCGACGGGAAAACTTGAGGAGAATCTGAAGTGGACGGCAAGTTTTGCAGAAATTCTCGAAACACGTCAACGCGAGTTTTGGCAACATGGCTGACAGTCCGAACTCACAGCTCGCCGGTCGCACCTAACCTTCGATGTGGAAATGATTTGCAGACACTGGGCAGCGTGATCCTCAACCTGTTGGATTCAAGGTTAGTTTACGCCGAAAACCTACCACTCACAGTTTCAGTCAGAATTGCATTGCACGATTGGAGCCATCCAAACCCGCGATTTGGTCAAATATTCTCACGATTTCCTGTTCCGATCTGTTTCGCTGATCGGTAGTATGCGTCGCCCGCGAACCGGAGTTTTCTGGTCAGGACTCTCAGGCCGACAGCCTGAAAGTGCCGATAAATCCGGCAAACCTGTGAAAACGTCGTTCGCGACCCCGCCTGAGCATCGAGCCTGCAACTGAGAGCTGATCAACGCGTAGCCCAACGGATCGGGCTGTGTCGTCCCTCCACAGAGCATTTTCTGGCTCGTTTTCCCCGGTCAAAAGATTTCCCGGAACTGTTTCCACGAAGAGTCTGAGGTCGTGGTCCAGCTTTCGGTACTCAAGCCTCGGTCAGGAAGCAGTTTGACTGCAATTCCTGCGAAGGGTTTGCTGCGAAGAACCTCATATCGAGGTTTCTGGCAGACTCGGTTCAGCCGAATTTCGGTCGAACCAAAGTCGTTTTCTGGTGGTCAGAATTCGATCAAAAATAAATCGGTTGCTCGCGGTGAGCAACGTTTGATGCACATTAGAAATGGCACGTCGCGTCAAACAATCCATTCCGGCGGTATGCCCCGCCAGCCAGTCGTAGTTGAACCATGCAAGACTTAAGCAAACTCCGCAACATCGGTATTTCCGCCCACATCGACTCGGGTAAGACAACACTGACCGAGCGAATCCTTTACTACTCCGGACGGATTCACAAAATCCAGGAAGTTAAAGGTGGCGATGGCGGAGCAACCATGGACTTCATGGATCTGGAACGTGAGCGTGGGATCACGATCCAGTCTGCATGCACGGCCGTCGAATGGAACGGCAGCCCGATTAACGTTATCGACACGCCGGGCCACGTTGACTTCACCGTCGAAGTGGAACGCTCACTTCGCGTCCTCGACGGAGCTGTCCTCGTTCTGTGTGCCGTCGGCGGTGTTCAGAGCCAGTCTCTGACGGTCGATCGTCAGATGAAGCGTTACGGTGTCCCAAGAATCGCGTTCATCAATAAGATGGACCGAACGGGTTCCGACCCAGACAGCGTTGTTGAACAAATCATTGACAAGCTCGGCGTGACTGCCGTCCCATTGCAGATTCCAATCGGCAAAGAAGCGGATTACAAAGGTGCCGTCGACCTGATCAACATGGAAGCCGTCTACTTTGAAGGCGAGCAGGGCGTCGACGTCGTTCGTAAGGAAATTCCTGCCGACCTGAAAGACGCGGCCGACGCAGCCAGAGCTCACATGCTGGAGCAACTGTCGTTGTTCGATGACGACCTGATGGAAACGCTGCTCGAAGAAAATGAGCCATCGGTCGAAGATATCCACAAGATTGTCCGACGAGCGACCCTGTCTCAGGAGATCACTCCGGTACTGATGGGAACGGCCTATCGGAACGCCGGTGTGCAGGAACTCCTCGACGCCGTCGTCCGTTACCTGCCTAGCCCACCAGAGCGTGAAGTATTCGGCCAGGACCTCAAGAATCTTGACGAATCCGGTAAAGGAGCACCGATCCCACTGACGCCAGATGAAGACAAACCGCTCGTCACGATGGCTTTCAAAACAGTCATGGAAGCGTTCGGTCAGTTGACGTTCTGCCGCGTTTACCAAGGCAAGATCATCAAAGGCGACAGCTACATTAACGCTCGAACAGGCCGAAAGGTTCGCTTCGGACGACTTCTCAGAATGCACGCTGACGACCGCGAAGAAATCGAAGAAGCTGGCCCTGGTGACATCGTCGCCGTGGTTGGTGTCGACTGCGCATCTGGTGACACATTCTGTGGCGACGGTGCAAACGTCGCCTTGGAAAACATTTTCGTACCGGAAGCCGTCATCCGCCTTTCAGTCGAACCGCTCACGCGGGAAGGCTCGGACAGACTCGGCAAGGCCTTGGAGCGTTTTCGCCGCGAAGACCCAACGTTTCGCGTCATGACCGACGTCGAGACAAACGAGACGATCATCGCCGGTATGGGGCAGCTTCATCTTGAAGTCTACATCGAGCGGATGAAGCGAGAGTACAACGTTGAAGCAGTCGTCGGTGAGCCGAAAGTCGCCTACCGCGAATGCCCGACGAAAGAAGTTTCGTTCAACTTCAAACATAAAAAGCAGACGGGTGGTTCTGGCCAGTTCGCTCACATTGTCGGAAAGCTGACCCCACTGCCGGAAGACGCTGAAGAGCCTTACGTCTTCAACAATAATATTTCCCAGGGACGTATTCCTAAGGAATACATTCCGGCCGTTGATAAGGGCTTCCAACGATGTATCCCTAAAGGCCCTCTCTGCGAATGTGAAGTTGTCGGCATGCAGATCGACCTGGACGACGGCAGCTATCACGATGTTGACTCCTCAGAAATGGCGTTCAACACGGCTGGCTTCAACTGTGGGCGAGAGTCGCTGCAGAAAGCAAAAATGGCTTTGCTCGAGCCAATCATGACACTGGACATCGAAGCCCCCGAAGAATACCAGGGCTCGATCTGCGGTCACCTCTCCAGTAAGCGAGGTCTGATTAATTCCAGCGATGCGAAGAACAAAACGACTTACATCGTCGGAGAAGTTCCACTGGCCGAAATGTTCGACTACGCGAATGAACTTCGATCGATGACGCAGGGGAAAGGTCAGTTCTCGATGGAATTCCTGCGGTACAAGCAGGTGCCTGGAAACGTCCAGACCGAAGTCATCGAAAAACGCCGTAAGGAAAAAGAAGAACGAATGGCAACTGCCTAAGTACATGCCATCGTGTTAACGAAATTGATGAATCCTGAGTCGAGCGAAGCACTGGCTTCGCTCGACTTTTTTCGTGCGCTGAGCTCCTGCGGTCGTTAGAGGATCGGCCATACTTGCCATTTCAAAGACTCTCCGACATTCTCATCGTGAGAACTGACCAGCTAATGGCTAACATGACAATTGCCTCGTCCTGTAAGGCTTCGAGATGACAAATAGAATTTCAAATCTGCCCAGGATGATCTTGGTCATAGGAATCCTGTTCTGCCGAATTACCGCGTCAGCGGAAGACAGCTCTTCGCGTGGCGTTCAAGTAACTAAACATGCCGAAGGCTTTGAGTTTAGCGATGGCGGAAAGCCGATCCTGTTCTACCAGGCAAAACCAAAGTCACTGGATGGGAAGTTCGAACGATCCGGCTATGTGCATCCGCTGCGAAATCTCGATGGCAATGTCATCTCTGAGGATTTTCCGGCTGACCATCTTCACCACCGCGGAATCTTCTGGGCATGGCACCAGCTCTACGTCGGCGACACACAGATCGGCGATCCGTGGATTTGCCGCAACTTTCTTTCGCGAGTCGATGATGTCGCCATCGTCGAAAGCCGCGTCAACACGGCCGCGATACTGGCAACTGCGCACTGGGTATCGCCGGATTGGCTGGACGAAGCAGGAGCTCAGAAGCCGATTGTTCGTGAGGAAACGCGGATCGAAGTTTGGCCCGAGCAGGAAAATAGCCGGACGATCGATATTCGGATCAAACTGGCAGCCCTCGAACCGGAAGTTCGAATCGGCGGATCAGACGACGTTAAAGGGTACGGAGGATTTTCACCGCGCCTGCGACTCCCCAAAGACATTCACTTCACGGCCGAGGCGGGAGAAGTCGAGCCTCAAAAAACGGCAGTCAACGCGAGTCCGTGGATGGATATCTCCGGCACGTTCGACGAAGCAAACGGTAATCGAAAAGGCTCGACGAGCGGTGTGACGATTCTCTGCCACCCATCGTTGCCGGGTTTTCCTCAAATGTGGATTCTTCGAAAAGCTCGAAGCATGCAAAACCCGGTCTACCCCGGACGAACGCCTGTGAAACTCCCCACCAAAGAACCCCTTGAGCTGCGTTACCGCCTGGTCGTCCACCGCGGCTCGGCTTCGAAAGAGCAGATTTCAAGCTGGTTCGAGACTTACGCCGCAGAAAAGTAACGGCCTCAGCCCGTCGCAGGGGCGCGTGCGGAACTGGCCGCTCGATGAAACTTGTGCAGAAACCGCTCCGCGCAAGAAAAGACCGCCTCGCATCCCTGCGAGGCGGCTGAGTGAGCGCCATCTCTTCTCTGATTCACTCTTCCATGAGCGATCGGAACTTCGTGCTTCCCGGTGCGTCCTTGCATCCGATCAGAAGCAGTCAGCCAGTTGGTGTCGAAGATGGGGCGACACCAAATGCACTCGATCCCTCAAGTGTCCAGTTCCGCGAGGCCCGGTCAGGCAGCGGACAACATCCGTGATGTACTTCTCTGATGCGAATCCAGGATTGATTTCAAGCAACGAACACCAACGACAGATGCCAATCCATGGCTAGTTCTGCTCGCCGTGGTGCGGTGATCGATGCATGACGCTCATACCGAACAGCTCAGCCAGCAATCGCCTTCCTTGACGAGTCCAAGAGGTTTCCCCATTGGCGCGGCTTCAGTCCATCAACAGAAACGATCCGTCGTCTCTGACCTTTCCGTGGTCGGTTGGCAGCCTCCTTTGCAATTGTCGTGTTCGAATTTCGAAACGAGTCCAACTCGTTCGAGTCACTCATAAGCGTGTTCTGCGATCTCGTCGAACTGAGGATTCAACTGAGCAACGTACGCGTCCCAACGTGTTGCATCCCAAAGTTCCAGATGATCGCTGACTCCCAGCAGCACGACTTCGCGTTTGAGTTCTGCAAACGCCTTGAGTCGGTCGGGAACCCGCAGGCGGCCCTGAGAATCTACGTCCAGGTGCTCCGCCCTGGCGTAAAAGAGCCGCATGTAGTTGCGGACGTCGGCTTTGCCCGCCGATTTCTCGGAGAAGCGGTGAGCCAGTGCTTCGAAATCTTTCGGAGTAAAAACGGCAAGCGACTTTTCCGTCCATGGAGCCAGAAACAGCGACTTCAGGTCCGTGCCACCCAAGTCTTCGCGCACACGCTTCGGGACGGCTAGCCGCCCTTTGTCGTCGAGCGTCCTTGGCCACGTCCCCGTCAGAGCCATTTGTCACCAGTTACTCCCGGTTTTTCCACACAGTCCCACAATACTCCACAACTTTCCACACATTAATCAGCAGATCCCGATGGTCAAGCCAGTGTTTCAAAAGTCGCGACAGACCGGTGGCTCGATTGGTCGCAGGTACTTGCCACAAAGCAACTTGTGACTTCGAAAGTTTTTTGTCGGGACGGCCCATCAAATACGTAGAGGCCAGTTTTACCCGAGCAAAGACGCGTACAGTTTTGAGTACGATTCGACGACTGAATCCCACGTAAACTGTTCTCGAATAACGCCTTGCAGTCGACTTGCTCGGAGTTGGGCCGATTGAGGGTCGCTCAGGCAGTCGCTGATCGAATTGGCGAGTTCATCCTGCTGGGAAATCCCCACCAGCACTCCACTCTCGCCGGAGGTGATGATCTCTTCCGCGCCTTCCACACGCGTCGAAACGATGGGAATTCCAGCCGCTCCAGCTTCCAGAAGGACGTTTGGCATGCCTTCCCACTTCGAAGCCAGCACAAACAGGTCGCAGGCTTTCATGAGGCCCGGAACGTCGGCCTGCCAGCCTGCAAGATGGACTCGCGATTCCAGGTGCTGCTCGGCAATGGCCGTCTGCAGGGCAGCTTCGTCAGGGCCGTGGCCTACGAAGAGAAGGTGAGCTCTCGGGTGCCGATCGGCGATCGACGCAAAACTGTTCAGCAAGCCGAGAGGGTTCTTCTGCTCATCGAGCCGCCCGACGGAAAGAATAGTTGTGGCTTCTTTCGGAACGCCGAATTGAGACAAGTCGGCAGGCTCTGCTGTCGCAAAACGTTCAACGTCGACGCCGTTTGGAATGACAACGACTTTCGACTCTGGCAGCCCTGACTCGGATATCGAGAAGTCTGCGACCGACTGACTCACGCAAACATGGCGGTTTACGAGATGGTCAGTTCGACGATCGAGCGTCAGTCGCCAGCGCCCGCGTTTCTCGGCGACTCGGATTCCTGAAACGACAACCGGAACGCCAGCTCGTTTCGCGGCAAGTCGCCCAGCTATGTTGGCATGAAAGAGGAATGTCTGAAGCACTACCGGCTGTTGCTCTTTCAAACACCGAGCCAATCCGACAGTCGCTCGCCAGAGTCCTCGCGGGCTTCGCACACGCCCGGCACCGATCGCCGTCACCGGAATGTCCGCAGCTTCCAATGTTTCCGTGAGTGGGCCTCGGTCGTTCAGCGAAATCACCTGCGGCTGCCAAAGGCTTCGATCGAGGCCGGTCGCGATGCGCACGAGTGCCCGCTCGGCTCCTCCGTGGTCGAGCTCGGTGATCAGAAAGCTGATGCGTCTCGGCGCTGGCATTTCGAAACGTCTTCAACGGAAGGAGAGGTCAGGTACGCGGTCACGCAGGTTGTCACTACGATGAAAAAGCCCGGCCTCTTACAAAGAAGCCGGGCTTTGATAATCCAAAGCTATCTTAAACAAGCCGCCACCGTCACGAACCAGCGAGAGCGATTCTGCCGTACGCTCGGAACGTCACCGGATCGGTACGTCCCGGGATCGTCACAGAAATCTGCTCGTCGAGCTTTCCGGTTTTCTGCGGTGCCGTAACGGTCAACGGAATAATCTGGATCGGAGCCGCCGTCTTCGGCAACCGAACCTGGAAAACATCCTTCGCCTCGACACAATTGACAGCCGAAACTTCGAACGCCTTTTTGCCTCGAAGAACAACCTGCACGGTTTTTTCCTGTCCCGGAGTCATCGTTCCCAGAGACACGATCGAAGGATTGACGACGATGTCAGGCGTCACTTCAGCCTCAACCAGCAGTGGAACTTTCGGGCTATTTTCGTCGTCGGTCAGCAAAGTGATGCTGTGCCGAAACGGGCCGAAAGGAACCTTGTCACTCAGCGTCACGGTCAAGTCGTAATTAACACGCCCGCCGCCGCGAGTCGTTTCCTTGACGACTGCGTCGACAAGTTTGCTGTTCGTCTGAACTTCCTTGATCTTCCAGTCGTCGCGGCCAGCGTACGCTATTTTCAGCGTCCGTGCGTTCTTCTGCTCGCGGTCAATCTTGCCGAACTGAGCGGAGCCTGGATCGATCACGACGTCGGTACGGATGTAAGCCGTAATCGGAATTCGCACTTCCTTGTACGACGGCTGGTCGAACACGACGATCACGTTGGAGTCTTTTCTCCGTGTGAACTTACGAGTATCCATCGTGATTTCGACGTACGCCTCTTCGAGACTCAGCAGCGTCTCCTGGCTGGGCTTCCCAGCTGAGCAACCGCAGGTGGTCCGCACTTCCTGAATGTGAACCGTCTCGTTGTAGAGGTTCTTCAATTTGAGCCGGTAGCTGGAATCGGATCCGCGGGCGACGACACCGAAATCGTGGGTCGTCTTTTCGAACATCTTCTCGGCCCACATTTCGTCCGCTTGAGCGACCGAAGCTCCAAAGGCCATTGATGTGGCCAAACCGGTTGCGAGCGAACGTGAAACAAATTGACGTCGTGTGAGCATGGTCCAGCCTCGTTGCTGAGTGTTCGAGTGGGAAAGGGCGAGACGAGTACAGCTAAGCCATCATGGCCACCGCCGCACACGCAAATATTCCACACGGGAGGGACGATTGAGTCTGAAATCCGAAAAGGAGCCCAGTGTTTATGAGGTCGCGTCCGTCTGGCGAAGCACAACTCGCGGAGCTGCTACCAGTCGAGCGATTGTTATCCGTCAGTCAGCCTGGCTGGTGAGAACCATCGCGACTGAAAATGATCGTGAGAGAGTTTTTTCGTCAATCGGCCTAAAGTCATGGTGACGTTAGTTCTGGTGTTGCCCGATGTCAATATATGCAGATTCCGTAAGAGAGTGACTGTGCGTTGGGATTAACTGTTTCAGACGGAACCGGTCAGAACCTTTAGGTCTTGCAAAGTCCGACCTGCAACAAGGTTCAAACTGCCAACATTCGAATCGCGACTCGAATGAAGTGACTGCCCAAAGAAGCTAGATTTATCGGACGCATCTTCGGTGGTTGATCCGTCGGCGTCTTGAGATGCGTCATAAGGTCAGTTCAGGAATTTCCAGCGAGGAAACTATGTCTCCCACAAACTCCGCACATGGTCTTTCGACAATCCTCGTGCTGGTCGCTTTGTCAGCCACCGGAACGATCATTTACCAGTCGAACGCTGCCGACTCGAGTGCCGGTAACAAAGGTGACTTTCCGAAACTGATCAATACGGAGAACCCGGAAGCAAAGCTCACAACCGCTGCGGACGCCCTCGCCGGAATGCAACTGCCGGACGGTTTTTCGATTTCTCTGTTTGCTTCGGAACCGGATATCAACCAGCCGATCGCCCTCGCAACGGACGATCGAGGGCGGCTGTGGGTTGCGGAAAACTACACCTACGCACAACGGACAACTAACTTCGACGATAACATGCGTGACCGCATCGTGATTCTCGAAGACAAAGATGACGACGGAAAATTCGACAAACGAACGGAGTTCTGGGACCAAGGGCGACGTCTGACGAGCGTCGAGATCGGTTACGGCGGGGTCTGGGTTCTCGACGCGCCGAATCTTCTCTTCATTCCGGACCGCGACGGCGACGACGTGCCGGATGGCGAACCTGTCGTCATGCTCGACGGCTGGGATGACGGTGCCGTGCGACACAACATCGTCAACGGACTTCGCTGGGGACCAGACGGTTGGCTGTACGGTCGACACGGAATTCTGGCGACGTCACACGTCGGCCGTCCCGGAGCCACTCCCGACCAGCGAACATCGCTCAACTGTTCCGTCTGGCGCTTCCATCCGACGAAACACACATTCGAAGTCGTCTGCGAGGGGACGACTAATTCCTGGGGAATGGACTGGGACCAGAATGGCGAACTCTTCTTTATTAACACCGTCATCGGCCATCTTTGGCACGCGATCCCCGGCTCGTACTTCCGCCGCATGTACGGCGAACATCTCAATCCGCACGTTTACGGAGTCATTGAACAGACCGCCGACCATTTCCATTGGGACACGAAAGAGCAGTGGAGCGACATTCGCAAGCTCGGAGTCACGAAAACCACTGACGAAGCCGGCGGTGGACACGCTCACTCGGGCATGGCAATCGTGCCCCCCGGTCTTTGGGGCGAGAATTACGACAATTCAGTGCTGACCGTCAATCTTCACGGCCGGCGAATTAACCGCGACCGACTCGTCCGCGAAGGAGCGACTTTCTCGGGCAAACATGCCGAAGATTTCCTTCAGGCGTCCGACCCCTGGTTCCGCGGCGTCGAACTTCACTTCGGCCCGCACGGCGTCCTTTACATCGCCGACTGGTCAGACGTCGGAGAATGTCACGAAAACGACGGCGTGCATCGAACGTCGGGGCGTATCTATCGCGTGACGCCTCCAACACGATCTTCGAAGCAGCCGGTGCTGACCGACCTGAAGAAGTATTCGCTTCAGAAACTCCTCTACGCGTCACGATGCTCCAATGATCCCTGGCTGGTACGACACTCGCTGCGAGTTCTTGCTGAAAGAGGACTTTTCACCAAAGCCGCCACTTCCGAACTTTCTCGGCAGGATTTGGTCGAGCTTGAGAAAGCGCTCGGGCGATGGTTCGAATCCGAACTCGATGCCAAATCTCGACGCAGAATGACGACATCAAAGTATGCCGACGTGACCGTCAACGAAATTCTCACAGCAAACGCTGTCGGACTCGCCACCAAAAGGCACCTGCTGAAACTTCTTGCGACGCCCATCGAAAGCATCAAGGTTCAGGCAATTCGGTTGCTCACCGATAACCGACAGTTTGATCCGGATGTTCTGGAAGCATTCGACAAACTTGCGGCTGAGGACGAATCCGGGCTGGTCCTCACTTACCTCTGCTCCGCGTTGCAGAAGATGCCGCATGGGTATCGCTGGCCGCTTGCCACCGCTCTTGGAAGGCGGAAAGAGTTTGCAGACGATCGCGTTTACCCGCTGATGCTCTGGTACGGGATCGAGCCCGCGATCACAGCTTATCCGGAAGCCGCCAGTCGTATGGCGGCAAGCTGTCAGATTCCGAAGGTTCGAGAATTCGTCGCTCGGCGAGCGACGGAAGACCTGGAACGACAACCGCTTGCGATTGAGCTGGTGATCAAGGAAGCAGATCTTCAACGCAGCAACATTGCTTTGTCTCTGGACGTCCTAAGAGGAATGAACGCCGCGCTTCGAGGATGGCGAAAGGCTCCACAGCCAAAAGGATGGCGAGACTTCGCCCATGCTCGTTCAACGAGTGACGACGAAGAGGTCCGCCGGCTGAATCGTGAGCTGTCACTTGTCTTTGGCGACGGACGAGCCATGAGCGAATTGCAGAAGATTGCAAAAGACGGCAGTGCAGCTTTGGAAGAACGCCGGTCGGCGATCCGAGCACTCGTTCTTGCGAGAGACAAGACGATGGTCCCATTCCTTCAGAATCTGTTGACCAACCGCGACCTTGGGAAAGACGCCATCAACGGGCTCGCTGCGTTTGGCGATGAAGAAACACCGCAGCTCCTGGTTACGAAGTTCGGCGGATTTCGGAACGCCGCGAGACGGGAAGCCATCAACACGCTCGTTTCACGAGTCGCGTTTGCGACCGTCCTGCTGGACGCAGTCGACGAGAAGAAGATCGCCCGCGATGCCGTTTCGGCATTTCAGCTTCGCCAGATGCAAAGCTACGGCGACGATGATATCAGCAATCGAGTCGCGAAAATCTGGCCAGAACTGGCTGAGCAATCCCGTGAGAAAAAAGAACGCATTGCGGAATTGCGGCAGATGCTGACGTCAGAAACGCTCGCGAGCGCTGACACGTCGCACGGACGATTACTGTTCAGCAAGTCGTGCGCGAACTGTCACACACTGTTCGGTGAAGGCAAGAAAATCGCTCCTGACCTGACAGGAGCTCAGCGAAGCAATCTCAACTACCTGCTGGAAAACATTGTCGATCCGAGTGCGACCGTCTCGAAGAATTTCCAAATGCGAGTCGTGCTGCTGGAAGACGGCCGTGTGCTGAACGGAGTCGTGCTTGCCCAGAACGAAAAAACGTTGACAATTCAAACGGCAACGGATCAGGTCGTGATTCAACGAGACGATGTCGACATCATGCAGGATTCGAAACTGTCGATGATGCCTGAGAATCTGCTGAACGTGCTCAAGGACAAGCAGGTCCGGGATTTGGTCGGTTATCTAATGTCGCCGACTCAAGTTCCTCTGCCAGAATAAAAAAGCCGGCCCAATGGACCGGCTATCGCCAGAGTTTGCCTCAATAAATGAAACAGAATTTCGTAGCCGGATTCGCAAGAATTCGGGCGATTTCACATTCAGCAAACCGAACTCTTGCGAGTCCGGCTACCCTGATTGAGCTGCTGAACCAAGCCTCTCAGACGTAGCGAGGGATGAACGTCTCGACCTGAGCATCGGCTGACTTTGTGAATTGCATCTTTGGAGCGGGTACTGCAGCGTGCGGCTCGTCAATTCGCATCGCCTGATGCTGGGAGGGCTCCAAGGGGACAACGCCTGTTGATGTCACAACGTGTTGAGGAATGTCGACAAGGCTTAGGTCTCGATCAATTCGTCGCATTTCATTGACGACGACGCTGTGCCAGTCAGAGTCGCAGCGTTCTGCAGCCGAGACGTAGTTTCGACGAGCCCATTGTCGCAATCGAAGTTCTGCCACGAGATCAAGTTCTCGACTATCATTGCCCATCATCGTTGCACCTCAAAGTCGTCACAATCAGATCGTTCCACCGAAGTGGTAGAGTCCAGCGGGCGCACACCGCCATTCAGAGCTGAATCACTCAGAACGATCGGCAAACGCTCGCGGGAATCCGAAACGAATTCGTTGAAGTCCAGGCTGAAACCCGACGCGCGTGAGCGCGGGTCGTGGTCGTTAGGCTCCTGAGTCGTGATCAGTCTCGGACAGCCTTGCGGGTTGCGCCGGACGAAAGGGAGGGCGATGCCCCAATGCCACCTCAGTCATCGTTTCGACTGTTCAATTACGACGCCGGCTTACAGAACATCAATCATTTCTGCCGCGACGAAGTCAGATCGATCATCCCGGCTGAGTCGAACCGCTGCGTAATCCGGATCGTGATCGAGTATCGCCAGCCAGTCGTTGTCAGCGACCTCGCCCAACAGGTCGGCTTTGGCCCGTCGTGTTTGCAGCAGATTCGTGTCGTAGGCCATGCACCACAGAACGGGAAGGTGCATCCGAGTTCCGCAGATGTCTCCCAGAAAGACTGCGGTATCGCCATCGCTTTCGAGCAACAATGCCTGGTGCCCTTCGGTATGGCCGCCGGTCACTAACGACCGTAGTCCGGGCATAATTTCGACATTGCCGTCGATCAATTTCAACTGGCCGGAAGCCTGTAAAGGCAGCAGGTTTTCCTGAGGATAAGCGCCTCGAAGTTCCGGCAACTCCGAAGTTGCCATCACCCACTCACGGCGCTGAGCGATGTACTGAGCATTGGGAAAAGAGGGGACGATGTCGCCAGCCTCGTTCAGGCACGTGCCGCCTCCGGCATGATCAAAGTGAAGATGTGAGAAGACGACAGCATCGATGTCTTCAGGTTCGAAGCCTGCCTCTTTTAGATTTTGCAGAAGCGGATCACCCGACTCGGAAGTGAGATTCCGCTGCTGCTTCTCTGGCAACTTCGAACCGTAGCCGGTGTCGATCAGAATGTTTCGACCATCAATCGTCGCGACGACGCAGTTGGTCTGCTGAGGAATTCGGTTCTTCTCATCCGGCGGAGTTTTGCGTTCCCATAAAACTCGCGGCACAACCCCGTAAAGCGTTCCGGCGTCAAGATGGCACACGCCACCGGAGACCGTCTTCAAGTCGATCTGTCCAAGCTTCATCCGTTCTTCCCGGAATCGAGCAACGCGGCCGCAACCTTCCAGATTTCCTCGCCGACTTCGTCAATCGACTTCAGCCGTTCACCGTCGAGCAACGAAATCGTTGACCAATCCGATTCGCGAGACGCCAGTTCAAGATATGCCTGGCGGACTGAATCCAGGTAATCACGATCCGCTTCCTGCAAGTCTGCCGCCTGGTCCGTGTAATCGCGTTTCGACTTTCGAGCGATCAGCATCTGAGCGGTCTCTGCCGGCAGATCGAGGTGGATGACCAGCTCGGCTCGTGGCAGGCGAAAGACTTCGTGTTCGGTCTTCAGAATCCAATCCTGCAACGCTGTGCGTTCTTCGCCGACTTTCTTGGCTCCCTGGTGAGCGACGTTCGAAGCGACGTAACGGTCAGCGACGACAACGTCTTTCGTGACAAGCAGCTCGGATAGCATCCCAATCGATTCAAAGCGGTCTGCGGCGTACAGCGTCGCAGCAAGAAGCGGATCGACCTGGTCGAGCTGCCCAAATTCGCCGTTCAGAAATCGACCAATCGTCTGTCCGAAATGCGTTTCGGAGTACCGAGGGAAACTGATCAGCTCAGATGTGTGCCCCGCGTCGAGCATCCGCTGGTGCATCCGCTTGGCCTGAGTTCCTTTGCCCGAACCATCAATTCCTTCAATGGCAATCAACACGGTCGTGATCCAATCGTTCGCTGGGCAGGCTGTTGAGAACGGTAACCCGACGCGTAAGCGAGGGACTTGAGCCCGCTGTTTCCCAGGCAACCATCTCTCGCTGACGCTTCGGGTTACCTTGAGAGTCTCTTTTCAACAGGTTGGTCTTTCGTATGAAGACGAAGTCTCAACCAACCGTCGAATCGCCTTCGAAATCTTCGTGGGCACGCAGAATCGCCAGTGCTTGTTCTTCGGTTTCACAATGTGTGAAATAGCTGAGGAGCCGGCTGGCATCCAGCACGTCCTGAACGCCGGGCGTCAGGTCCGAAATGACCATCTTTCCGCGGTTGCGGTGCAGCTTGCGATGGAGTGTGATCATCTTGCCGACGACGGAGCTGGTGATGTACTCCACCCCGGCCATGTTTAAAACAATCTTCTGAAACCCGAACTGGTCTGGCAGCAGAAAAAGTTCGTGGCCCAGATCCTCGATGTTTTCTTCGTCGTTTATGTGCGAAACCCCAAACTGAACAACAACGTTGTCGCCGTGTTCGGCCACTTTGAGATATCGAGGTTGAAAATCTTCGAGGCCCATACCGGCCCTTTCTCAGTTCGTTTCGTCATGAAACCCGTGGTTGCTGGACCCCGTAGTTAGTGAACAAGGTCGTCCAACAAAACATCTTCAATTCTACAGTGAGCCAACCAGCGACTCGCTTCCAATTCGAACGGCGGTGAGTTGCTGACGTTCCGCCGCCTCGCCTTTGGCTGTCACAAACGCGCCAATGTCGTGGGTTGTGCCCGGAACTTCAACCGGAGCATACCTTCGATCAGTTCCTCGAACCCAGCCCGGTCGGTCACGAGACTCGCGCTCGACCAAAACTTCCAACTCTCGGCCAACCAGCGTTTGGTAATAGTCTTCCGCCAGATCGCGTTCGAGTTCGCTCAGAATCCGACAGCGTTCCTTGCGGACTTCCGGCTTGACCTGGTCGGGGAAGTCTGCGGCGGGGGTGCCTTTCCTCGCGCTGAACGGAAAGACGTGAATCTTCATGAACCGAGCCTGTCGGCAGGCTTCCAGCGTCTCTTCAAATTCGGCATCCGTCTCGCCAGGAAACCCGACAATCACATCCGTCGTGAACGAAGGATGATCAAGTTGCTCCCGCATCTGTTCCATTTTTTCGAGGAATCTGGCCATCGAATACCGCCGCCGCATTCGCCTAAGGACCGTTTCCGAACCGCTCTGCAGTGAAGGGTGAAACTGCGGACAAAGATGTTCGCAGTTCGCCGCAGCGTTGATGAATTCGTCGTTGACCTCGACCGCTTCGATACTCGACAGCCGCATTCGCCAGTCGCCAGGAATCCGGTCCAGCTTTTCAAACAGGTGCCATAGCCGAAACGGCGGGAGTCCCGATTTGCCGCGAGTCGTCTCGACTCCGTAGTGCCCAACATGAATGCCGGTCAGCACGATCTCGCGATAACCGTTGTCGATCAGGCGTCGCACCTCGGCTTCGATCGACTCGGGAGTGCGACTTTGCAAACCCGGTCGAACCTGAGGGATAATGCAGTAGGTGCAGTTCAGAATGCACCCGTCCTGGACTTTGACATAGGCTCGCCGGCGGCCATCGAAATGGCTGATGCCCTCTGGCATGTCGACGATGCCCAACCGGTCAAAGACGTCGGGCAGCTCACGCTTGTCGCGGACAATTTCAAAGACGCCGGGCAGGTCTCGCAGCACTTCCGGGTCGCGAGTTGCGTAACAACCCATCACGATCGTGCGTGTGCCGGGATTTTTCTTCGCCAACTGCCGAATCAATTGCCGACCTTTGGAATCCGCCTCGCCTGTGACTGTGCAGGTATTAACGACGCACAGATCCGCCGCCTCGTTTTCCGCTGCTTCGCGAAAACCGTTGCTCAGCAGCGTTTCTTTGACGAGCTGCGTTTCGTACTGATTGACTTTGCACCCGAGGGTCACAAGTCGGCACGTGCGTTCGGACATGAGATTTCAGAAGAAAATGAGGATTCTGAGTGGAACCTTGGGCTGCGTTTTCAGTTACAGCGAGGCCCCGATCAGTGGCGACAGTCGTTTCGGGCGAGTATACCCTTGGGCATTCCGTCCAGCGAGTGACCACGTCTCCGCTCGCAGGTTTCAGTTTCGGAAACAAAATCTCCGGAACACTAATAACCGCTGATATTCGCTAATTTAAATCAGTGGAGATCAGCGTTTATTAGTGTTCCGAAGTCGTTTGAAACCGGTGTTTCATTGTCCGGCTGAAACACGGTGCCAGATTTCAGGGTATTGTCGAGGCCCCAAAGAGTTCGCCCCATTTTCTGTTGGAGTTCATCGTGCAGTTGTCTATCGATCGACCAGTCTTACTGAGTAGCCCGAAAACCTTGCCAACACACCGGCTCACCGCTATTTTCACGTTGCTCGCGATCCTTCTGGTCGGCAGTGTCGACACCTCGTCCGCGCAGGATTCGGCGGATACCGACGAAGCTCCAGCGTACCCCGTCGTCACAGTCTGTGTGGCCAGTGTCGACCGCATCATGGATCACATCGGCTACGTTTTCGGCGAAGTAGAACGCCCGGAAACGATGGATATGATTGGCGCCGGACTTGCCAATTTTCGTGACCTCGAAGGCCTGGACCGAACTAAACCCGGCGGATTGATGATCTTCATTTCGGAAGGTCTGATTCCGATGCCAATTCCTGTCGGCTTTCTTCCCGTGAAAGACATCGGTGAACTTGGCCAGACGTTCGGCACGATGGGCGCTCAACTGAAGGCCGTTCCCGGAGAAGAAGACCGCTACGAATTGATCCCTCGCCGAGGGCCAACCAGCTTCGTCGTGATTCAGGGCGACTACGCGTTCATCGGGCAGAACGAAGAAAGTATCAATCGGACATTCGCCTTGCCGGAAGAGTTTGCTGGGCCTCTGGCCAATCGCTACGACATCTGCGCATCGGCCAACCTGCGAAAGACTCCAAAAGCCGTTCGTGACTTGATCCTGATGACGATCAAAAACTCCGCGCAAGCATCCATGCAGCGGCGCGACGACGAACCGGAAGCTGTCTACAACCTCAGACGTTCTCAGGCAGAAGGCAACCTGCATTTCGTCGAGAACGTTCTGCGAGACGGTGAAGAACTGACGCTGGGCTTCAAAGTCGACCAGACCGCAAAGAACGCATCGCTCGAACTTGTCGTTAAGGCAACTCCTGGTTCTTCGTTCGCCAAAGAGCTGAAGGATGGCATTGCCAAACCGAGCTACTTTGCATCGGCAATCAACGAGAGTATCCCTCTGAGCGGCTCTATCTCCGTCATGATGGACAAGCCCGGCCGTAAGACATTGCTCGACCTGTTCAACCTGGGCGAACAGGAATCCAACCGCGGGCTGGCTGGCCTCGATAAAGACATTGCCGTTGAAGACATCCCTGGCCAGCAGGCAACTCAGGACCTCTTCGACGCACTTCGCGAAACGATCAAAGAAGGACACCTTGACGGCTTCGTTCAATTCTTCGGCGAACCTGGTGAAAAATTCGTCATCGTCGGCGGCGTCAAACTAATGAACGCCTCGGCGTTCGGTTCGGGACTGAGCGACGTACTCGAACAGGCCAGCCGGACTGACGCCAACATGGATGTCGAACTGGGAGTCGACTCTTACGGTGACATCGTCTTTCACAGACTGTCCAGCAAGAATCGCGACCGTGGTGACAAACGGATGTTTGGAGAGGAGTCGGCACTCTACTTCGGAACCGACAACCAGGCACTCTGGTTTTGTGTCGGAGGAGACGCCGCGATTCCCACACTGCGATCAGCTATCGACCGCGTGGCCGCGGGCGATGATACCGGGCTGCGACGAGGCGAACTGGCACCGTTTCAGGTCATCGTCAACCTGACCGAGTGGATCAACATCAACCAGTCAGATCGTGAGACACCTGGCCGATTCGCCGCACTTGCTCTGGAAGCCTTTGAAGCCGACGGCAGCGACATCATTCGTGCCGACGCACGCTCACTCAAGAACGGCTTCCGAGTTCGCGTTCAGGTTGAAAACGGATTCATTCGGCTGCTCGGCCTGGCCATCTCGCGTCGAATCGAAGGAAGTCAGGATCTATAGGTCAAGCTTCACCTGAGGGAGTCTGGCAAAACCCAGACGATTGAATTGACCACGGAAGGATCGGAAAAATACGGAAAGGTCACGCTGCCTTCCGTGTTTTTCTGTTCTTTTCGTGGTTCTATTATTTGAGAGTAGAGACTTCGTCAGGCCGAGCCTGACCTACGAAATGCTCTCAGGAACGAACAGTTCCAATTCGCCCGGTCGACAACGGAAGGTGACGGGCGTTGTCCCGAATGGGTCGCCGTCAATCTGAACCGGTGCGGTAGCCTCAGCTTCAACCGTGACTGAGGAAGTCTTGAAGACGCGAACGTCCGGCCTTTCCAGGTGACGACGACGGGGGACCATCGCGCAGTACTTTGCGAAGTTCCATCGGCCGGATTTTTCGAACACTCGCACAGTCAACAATCCGTTGTCGGGCTCCGCATCAGGATTCACTGGCAGCTTGAAAGCGTAAGCCGGAAAGTTTGAAACAATCACGAGCGAACCTTCGATCGGCTCAGGTAACTCGTCAGCCGTCACCGTCAGTCTCGGAAATGAGTAGCTCATCACCGAACGGAAAATTGGCGACATGTAACTCAAGTGAGAAATGTTGCCTCGACGTGAATCGTGCAGCCGCCGGATAACTTCCGCATCAAAACCGACGCTGCCCATAATCAGGAACTTCGTTTCCTTCCCAGCCTGACCCACGTCGAACTTTCTGACGTTGCCGGCCGCAATAATTCTGGCAGCCGCTTCTCCGTCCAACGGAATCCCCAGGTACTTCGCGAGCAGGTTCTCAGTGCCGAGTGGAAACGGGCAGGCTGGAACTCCGGGAAACCGATTCGCAACATCGGTCAGAGTGCCATCCCCACCGGCCGCAACGATCCCAACCAACGCCGCACGACGTTCAGGATCATTCAACCGTTCGGCAAGAATCTCGCGACGCGAAAAAATGTGAGGACGCAGGTTGTGACGTTTCAAGGCGGAAGCAAAGTCGAACAGAAAACGACGGCGTTTCCCACTGCCAGACCGAGGGTTTCGTTGAATGGCAACCCACGGACGAATCACGACAAGAGTCCCTGTAGTTCGGTCAGCGAACGAACAATCCCGTACGGGACATCCTGATCGACAACGCTCGATCGACCAATTTTCCGGTCGACCAGTACGGCGTTCATCTTGACGGCAAGTGCTCCTTCAACGTCGTTCTGCAACCCATCACCGACCATCAGGATGTTCTCAGCGTCGGCTTTCAAGTCTGAGACGATCGCTCGATAGAAATCGGGCGACGGTTTTCTGAATCCAAGTTCTGAAGAGATGAACCGTTTCTGAAACAGTCCCAGCGCCGGGAGTCCATCGCAAATCGGATGCAGGCGTTCGTCGAAGTTTGAGGCGATGGCCAATTGGATGCCGCGTTCGCTCAATGAGTGAAGAGTTGGCAGTGTGTCATCAAACGCTCGCCATGCGGTCGGCTCGCCGAAGTAATCGCGCAATCGTTGAAAGCAGCCTTCCCCGTCTTCAACCTCGGGAAAGACTTCGGCGACGATGTATCGCCAGCGAGCTTCTTCAATTGTGGCACTGGTTGTGAGCCCGCCCGTCCCGGCTGCCGCGTCCTTGCGTTCCGTTTCTGAAAACGCCGCCGCGAAACGCGAACGCACGTCATCAAGACTGCGTTCGGACCCGAACTGCTGGCCGATTCTGTGGTAAGCCTCGGCCACACTCGGTTCCGGATCGATGACCGTGCCAACAGCATCGAAAACAACCCACTCGACTTCCACGTTCGCGCTCCGTGATACCACGCACTGACTGGTGAAGTGTGAGGTTGTAGCCAGTGAAAGCCCGGGGAACTACTAATCGCGGAAGTAGACCCAGTCGACGAGTTCATTGGCGATTGACTGATGCTCATAGAAATCAGGCCAGATGTGGCCGTAGCCAATCATCTCAGACAGGTCGTAGTTGCAAACCTGCGACGCTCGACTGCCGAACTGCCTCAGATCTCCTTCGGTGAAACCAGCACTTCCGAGGGCTCGTCGTGAGAAAGGTCGCCGCAGTGGATAGATCATCAACGCCCAGTCCTTACGGACCCGGATATTCAACAAGCATTCCGTCGCGTTCAGTGCATGCTCATATCGCTGGCCCGGACATAGCCAGTCGTGGTCGATTGCCGCGCCGGCAAGAATCGTTCGCATCCGATGCGATGGCCCGTCACAAAGTTTTACACCGCACAGCTCACCACCACCCATCAGGTTCAAACTCGAAGTAACAATCCTTGCACCGTGGCTGTGACCAATCAGGCAGATCGGCGACTGAGGCGAAATTGACTGGATCAACTTGACCAGCCGAATCCCGTTGAACTCGGCTCGTCGGCCAAGAATCGCGACATCAAGCCCCGGCACTGCAGAAGTTCCAGCGATGGCCGGGTTGAGCGTTAGAAGGCCCTCGCTGGGCCAGGTCAGAAAGACAACCTGCAACGGCAAGTGGGGGGCCGCGCGACGGAGCCACCGAAACGTGTTCTTCGAATCCTCGGCAACAGTATCTGCTGTCACGAAACTGCCATGCACCATGATGCAGACTGGAACTCCGGGCTTTAGCCATCGATGAAATTCCGCGTCCGACGATTCAGTCGCACACCCGTTCCAGTCCGATCGGACGTACTTGAAACAGCACTCGTGAGCACAGCCGTGGCATCGTTGCTGGCAGTGTCGAGCGCTGACGATCCAGTGTTCTTCGTTGGAAATCGATTTTCCGGTACTTGGCAAAGAAACGGCACCAGCGTCGACTGCAGGAATCGGCTCCGGCAATTGCAGAATCTGTCGGTGATGAGGCAGGTCCTGCCCGGCAGCAATCGGACTCATCACGGCCGACAGCAAAGCCAGCGCGGTGAGAGAGAGGAATGCGAAAAAGATTCGACGAGTCATGGCTTCCAGATGTCCATCCCGGGAGTCAGTTCAGGTGTGGGCAATGGGTTTAACCGCCGCATCCGCAGATGGTTGAGGAAGAAAACCTCAACCAGAAGTTTGAATTACTCTGCGTAATGAATGTGCGACGGAACGTCTGACGCTACGAATCTAACCTGGCTTTGTGATTCGAGTCGGGTTTCACACCGACACGATTGGAATCCCGACGCGTGTTTGTCAGGACGGTCGGTTTGAATCGGATTTAGCGGAGGGGTTCACCTTCCGGGCAGCCGATGCAAACCGCTGTAGATACAAAAAGAGGACGAAGCAATCGCTCCGTCCTCGAGTGTGCGATCAATGTCTAATTCGGTTAGACAGGCACATCTGCTACCGTCGAAGTGGCTTCTTCGACGACTTCTGTACCGTCATCGACGGGCTGGTGCGAATGCTGCGGGTGTGGCGGCCAGGCTGTCGTCGGACCGGGTTGAGTATTCCGCGTTTGCTGATCGTAACGATCCTCGAAACTGGGCCGACGAGTCCGGCGAGCGCCTGACTTTCTCATCGCCGTTGCCCGTTGCCAGCGAATAAAGGTGCGGAACATCTCAACGATCGCGATCACTCCGATGATCACCGCTACCCCGCCGTAGGTTTTCCACGAAAGCCCCTGATCGAAATTCTGCGACAGGAACGCTCCGCCCAGCCCCATCGAGATACACGCCAGCGAACCATCGATCCACATCTTTCGTTTCAGTTTTCTCTGAGTATGCTCGGCCAGCGCGTTTCTTGCCGACTGATTCGCGACTTCACGCAACGATGTCATCGCCATCCGCCGAGCAAGGTCTCGATTCTTCGCATGTCGATCGTCGGTCTTGGTTGACTCTTTCTGTCCGGTTTCTCTGGCACTGGAGCGGTCAACTTCCGGTGCCGTCGGCGTCACGTTGCGAGCCCACGATGGTTCCTGAATGATGACCGGTTCCTCGATGGAGAGCCCTTCTTCATTCGCGGCCGAATCCACGGCGGGACTCTCGATTGGAGCCGGTTCGTCTACGAGTTCGTCACCCGGCTTCTTCATTCCGAACATCGATCCGAGCATCGACCGAAATGCCTGCAACTGCTCTTCTTCTCCGCCCGCATCCTGAGCCGCTTCGGCTAGATCAGAAAGAGCGACCTTACGCTTCTTCGTTTTCCTCTTGGATTTCTTACGAGACTTCCAGAAGCTCAACTTTTCCTTCACATCTTCGACCGCGGCGTCAACCACGGACTCGTCGACGTCAGCTTCCTGCGAATCCTCATCTTCTACTGCCTCTTCAGCGTCAACCTCTGAGTCAGAAACGTCCCACAGATCGTCCTCATTTGCCGGTGCCTCGTCGAGTAAATCGCTAAGAGCTTCTTCAGTCTCTTCCTTCTGCTGAGCAATCTCGTCTCGCTCCTGGCGAAGTGATTCAACTTCCGCTTCAATTTCCTCAACGCGGCCTTCCAACCGTGAGGCTTCTGTGTCGCCGAGATCCCAAAGATCAGCCTCGTCAGTTGCTTCGCCCGTCAGAGCTTCATCAAGATCAAAATCCAGGTCGATTGTTTGCTCACGCTCTGAACTATCCTCAGCGAGATCGCCGACCGATTGCTGCAACCGACTCTGTTCCTGACTCAACTGCTGTTTGACGTTTGAGAATTGCTGAACCATTTGTGCAAGCTGCTGGCGTTCCAGGTGCCGAGCCCGCTGTTCGTACTGCAATTCTTCCAGAGCCATCTGCAGACGTTCCTGGATGTGCGCGTCGTCAGTTTCTGAAAGCTGATGAGTAAGTTCCTGCTGACGGCCATCGAGATCGTCGCGTTCGGACAGCAAGCGTTCGATACGGCCAGTCATCACCGTAATCTGTGATTGCAAACCTTCGCGGTTCGCATCAAGCGACTTTGACGCCCCTTTGATTTCGGTTTCTTTCTGAGCGAGCTTTCGCTGACGAGCCACCAACTTCTGCTTCTCAACGCTCAATTGCTGACGCATCTGCTGGAGCTGACGCTGGCCTTCTTCGAATCGTGTTTCCACTTCGTGAAGTTGCGATCTGTCGGCTTCGCGAGCCTGCCTTTCCAGTTGCAATTGCTCGATGGCATCTTCAAGTCGCTGAGCAAGATCGCGTGCCTGCCGGCTGACGTTGTGATTTTGCGAAACGAGGTTGTCCCGCTCCGTATCAAGACGTTGCCAGTCCGACTTGAGTTTCTCGCGACCCGACCCAAGTTGCTCCATCTGAGAACTGACGGCGTGCTGTTCGATTTCCACTTCTTCGCGAACCCGAGTCAGCTCCATTTCTTTCTGAGCCAGCTTCATCTGCAACGTCGACAGTTCGTCTTCCTTCGCGGAAACACCGAGCCGATGGGACTGAACTTTCTCTTCATCCTGCGCGATTCTGGATCGCAGTGAAGCCAACTCAGCCTGTTCGTCGGCCATGCGTTTTTCGATTTCCGCAACGCGATGACGATCACTGTCCCGCTGAAGTCGTTCGTTCTCCAGTTCGGCCAACGCACCCTCGACACGTTCCATAAGCTGAGCTTGTGCCTCGTCCGGATCGCTGTCGCCGGTCAGCAGTTTCTGCTCAAGTTCGGCGACGCGTCGACGGTCACCGTCCCGCATTTCACGCTCGACCTTCAGTTCCTGGACAGCCTGTTCAAGCCGGGAAGTCAGTTCCTGCTCCCGTTCCGCCAACTCGGTTCCCTGGCCTGCCAGTTCAACCTTTCCGGTTTCAACACGATGTCGTTCTTCACGCAGGTCGGCGTGTTCTGAATTCAATTCTTCCATGCGGCCGTGCAGGGATTCGCGGTCGTCATTCAACGCTGTCTTCGCATCTCCGAGCTGGTTCTCAAGCAGTTCCAGCTTCTGCTTCAACGCATCAACATGGTGCCGATCCGCCGCGACTTCCGCTTTCTCTGTTTCGACACGAGCCAGGTCTGCATCGATTCTCGTCTTCTCAGCCTCGATTTTTGCGTACTGAGATTCCACCTTCGCCTGTTCAAGTGCAAGGCGAGCTCGTTCAGCAGAAACCTCGCCACGTTCTGATTCCAGGTTTGTTCGGAGTTCGTTGAGCTGGGTCCGTTGATCTTTCAATTCGTCGCGATCACCGTCGCACTCGACTCGTTGTTCGGCAAGCTCTGCCTCCGCTTTTTCAATTTCGGCGTCACGTTCATCAAGGCACTCGCGGTCCGCATCGATCTTTGCCTGTTCTGATTGAATCTGAGCCTCGCGAAGCTCCAACGTCTCTTTCTCAAGACGCAGCTCTTCGGATGCGTGCTCGACGCTCTGCTGATTTTCCGTAACTATCGATTCACGCTGTTCAAGATCGGCTCGCCCCGCATCCAGATCTTCCTGATGCGTCGCCAGTTCTGACCTGCGCGATTCAAGTTGCGCCGCTTCTTCGTCTAGTTTTGACTTCTCGTTGGCAATGTTTTTCTGCTCGCTGTCGAGGTCGGCTAATTCTTTTTCGAGTTGCTCTCGTTTCTCGTCGAAATCGCCACGTGCGGCATCCAACTCGTCACGGTCCTGGTCGAACTCCCGTCGGTTTCGCGTAAGTTCAGCACGGTCATTGGCCAATTGCTCCTGAGCAATAGCAAAAGTCACTTGAGCATCGTCAAGTTGTGCTTCGCGATCAGCGAGTTCAGACAATCGAGTATCGAGTTCGGCGTGTCGATTTTTCAGCTCTTCTTCGTGTTGAGCACGCTCGTCATCGAAATCGGAGTTGTCTCGCGCGAACTGGTCGAGAGTTCGTGAGATACCGGCCTGCTGTTCGATGATGCTCTGACGCTCTTCTTCGATCTTCTCTCGTTGAGCAAGCTGTTCGGCCTCGAACGCCTGCTGGCGAGAGTCAAGCTCTGCAGCGGCGGACTCTGTCAACTCTCGCAATTCTTCTGCTTCAACGCGGACGGCCTCCAGTTTTGAAGCTTCAGCGTCCATCGTTTTTCGTTGCTGAGTGATCGCTTCCCGATCTCGCTCCAACTCCCCGTGACTCTGGGTGAGTTGAGCTTCTCGAGCGTTCAAATCCTGTTGCCACTCATCGAGTCGAGCCGATTCCTGATCAAGAGCCGTGTGCTCTTCTTCGAGGCGAACAGCGGTCTGGTTCAACTCTTCCAGCTTCAACGTCGATTCGACATCCAACTCTTCCAGTTGCATCCGTTTTTCGTGCATCTCCTCAGTCTGCGTCGCAACATCCTCGCGTGCCGCTTCGATGTCCGTTCGCGCTTCTTCGAGTCGGTCCAGCTCAGACGTCAGCTCTGCCTGCTCCTGTTGCATCGCCACCTTGTCAAGCTGGAACGATTCCTTTGCGGCTTCGACACCTGAATACTCTGTTTCAATTCGCTGCCGTTCCTCGTCGATTTCGCAGCGTTGGCTCTCCAGTTCGGCGTCACGCTGGCGCAGATCGGCCTGCGCTTCCTGGAATTTCTTACGATCGCGTTCCAATCGCTCGCGGTCAGCCTTCAACGATGCGTGGTAATCGTCGAGTGCCGACTGAGCTGTCCCGTATGCCTGAGATTTCTCATCAAGTTTGTTCCGTTCCTGGTCCAGATCGAGCAGTTGTGTTTCGAGCGTCGCTCGGTCTTCGTGCAGCGACTCGCGTTCCTGCTCAAGCTGAGCTTCCTGTTCGACAAGAGAAAAGTTCTTTCGATCCAGCTCGTCACGAACAAGGTCCAATTCTTTCCGCTGTTCCTCGAGCGAAGTTTGCTCATCCTGGCATCTCGCAAGTTGGACCGTCAGCTCACTGCGTTCTTCGCTGAGTTTCAATTCGTTCTGCTCAAGTCGTTCTTCGAGCTCCGATGCACGAGCACGTTGTGCGACGAGTTCTTCATGTTCCTTAGCCAGTGCAGACCGATCACGCGTCACTTCTTCTGCGCGACGATCTACATCATGACGTTCCTGAGTAAGCCGACTCGTGTCTTCCTGGACTCGCAGCTCGTCCTGGATCAGTTGCTGCCGAGCTGTTTCCAGATCTCCTTCAGTGCTCGAAGCCTTCTCTGTGAGAGTCTGCAATTCGACTCGCTGTTTGCTCAGCTCGTCCTGCTCGACTCTCAGTCGGTCTTCGGAATTGCGGATCTCTTCGCGAAGTTTCTGCAGGTCAGACTCTCGCTGAACAACTCGTGTTTCTCGATCATCGAGTTCCGACTTTAACGCCAATGTGCGTTCTTCGAATTCGAATTCCTGCTCGCTGATCTTTCCTTCAGAGTCGTGGACTCGCTGGTCCCACTCGAGTTTCTGCCGATCGAACTCTTCCCGAGCCTTGTCGCAGGCTTCCTGCTGCTCGGCCAGCGTCTTCTCCATCGAGTCTGCCAGCAGAAGACGTTGTTTCAGGGAGTCGCTTTGTTCTTCGACTTCTTTTGCCCGGCTTTCAACGTCAGATTCACGTGTCGACAACGTTCGTTCAAACTCTCGCGTCCGATCGTCGAGCTCCAGTTGGCGGCGTTCGAGTTCCTTTCGCCGCGTTTCGACATCATCCATCGTCGTTTCAAACGATTTCCGCTGCTCCGAGATTTCGGACTCTTGCGATCGCAGTCCAGTCTCACGGGCATCCAGTTCCGTCTGTTGCCGCTTAACTCGAGTCTCAAGGTCAAGCAGAGTGACTTCTTGCGCGGACGTGTCGACCGTTTTTCTTTCAACGTCGCTGAGCTGTTTCATGAGATCGCGTTCGCGATCGGCCAGCTCCTGAGTTCTCTTTGACAGAAACTCTTCTTTACGGCCGGCTTCGTTCAGTCGACTTTCCAGGAGCGTTCTTTGTGATTCAAGCTGATCCTGCCACTGAGCGATGTCGCGGTTGTATCGTTCAATCTGGTTTCGGAGTGTCTCTTCACGGTTTCGCAGCGACTCGGCGAGTCGATGAAGTTGTTCGCGGAAAGCTTCTTGCTGACCGTCCTCTCCTTCCGCTGCACTTGTTTTCGCGGTTAGCAGGATCAACTGCTCGTCGAGCTCTCGTTCACGACGGTGCAGCTCTTCATCCTGCTCAGCAAGTCGTTGTTCGCGATCCTTGAGCATCGAAACCCGACGATCAGTATCTTCGACTTCGAAGGAAACGGATTTCTGCTTGAGTTCGAAGTCCTTCTGCCGAGCTTCCAGATCCCGTCGTTCACGCTCCATCTGAGCTTTCAGTCGAGTGAGTTCTGCACGATCGGTGTCGATCAGCGTTTTCGCCGATGACATCTCATCGTCGCTCCAGTCGCCTTTTTCGGTCAGGTGGTCACGCAACGCTTCAATCTCTTCGCGTTGCTCATCCAGCTCTTTCTGCCGCCGGTCAAATTCTTCACGGCGAGCGTCGACTGACTTTTCCTGCTCTGCGTACTCTGCTCGCAGTTTCTCCGCGTCCTCTTCGCGTTGTTTGAATTCCTTTCGCCGATGTTCCAGGTCCAGTTCCTGGTTCGCGAGTGTTGCGCGTTGCCGGTCCAGATCCCTCTGACGTTCTTTGAACTCATCTTCGCGTTTCAACTGCTCGGTTCGGGATTCATCCAGCTCTTTTCGAAGATTCTCCAACTCGTTGCGTTCTTCCTTCAGAGCATCGCCGTCGCCTTCCAACGCGAGTAACTGAGCATCCAACTCTGATGACTCAACGCTGCTTGTCCGCTCGCACAGCGATTTGAATTGTTCGTCGAGTTCGTCGAATTTTGCGTTCAGTTCTTTTTCGCGATCGAGCAGTTTTCTTTCACGATCGTCAAGCCCGGCGGCTTCACTGGCAAGGCGTTTTTCGCGCGAAGCCAGTTGAGAACGCTGATGATTCAGCTCTTCCACCGGAAAGTCGTCAACGCTGTCATCGTCACCGGCGTTTGAGAACGCGGCGTCGACTTCCTCTGCGTTCGCCTGACGAATGCGGAACTCGGTCGGGCCGATTGCCAGACGGTCGTTTTCCATGAGCTCGATTGACTCTCGGATCGGTCGATCGTTCAGCCACGTGCTGTCGCCCCACTCATTGAGCAGCGTGCTGTTCGCTCCGGAAACAATCAGGCAATGCTGAGGCAGGATGGCCTGGGCTCGCACCGTCAGGGTACAGGCTCGCGACGAGCCGATCGTACACTGAGTTCCCGGCAGCAGAAGAATCGCCTGCAAGCCGTGATGCTGCTGAACCGGCTCGATGACCAGTACCTGACGCACCGGGCGGATCGAGCGGACTGCGTTGCCGTGATTTTCGAACTGTTCTGACATATTGCCACCAGACAGAGTGAGGTGCTCAACAAGTTGAATCCGCCGCAGCCGCTCACGAGCCTCAAATCAGACGCCAACATCTCGTGCGCACGGCGGCGGAATTTCGCCGTAATGAGATATACCCTCCCTGCGGAGGCGAGTCGGAAACATCTGCCTACCTGACCGGCAAAGGCGGAAATGTGTGATCGCTCAGCACGATCGCGCTCTCCCTATCGGAGATGGCAGGAGGTTGCATTCAGGCAACATCGATGTTGATTGTTGAGAAGCGTCAACGTTATTGCCTTGTGAGGAAGTGACTGGGAAGACGGTGCGCTGACGGTGTTTCCCGCCATTGCGTCTCCTCCATCACCGCGCAACAATCGAATCGGCGGGCCCGCCCACTTTGTGTAAGGATCCCCGCATGGTTCCCAAATCTGTCGGCCCGTTTGACTTGAAGGGAAAGCTCGGCTCAGGCGGGATGGGCATCGTCTATCAGGCGACCTATCGGAAGAACGGCCGCGTCGTCGCGCTTAAAGTGTTGACTCCCGAGCTGTCCGCGAATCCCAAACTCGTTGCGAGATTCGAGCGGGAAATGGACATCCTCGAAAAGCTCGACCACCCGAACATCACGCGGTATTACGGGGGCGGCGAGAGCAAGGGGCAGCACTTTTACGCCATGAGACTGATGGGCGGTGGAACGCTGGCCGAGTTGCTCAAACGAAAAGGCTCGCTGCCCTGGGAACAGGCCATTGAATACGGGCGGCAAATCTGCGACGCCCTTGACCACGCGCACGAGCACGGTGTCATCCACCGGGACCTTAAGCCGGCAAACCTGTTCCTTCGGATGGATCGAAAGACTGGCCACGAAAAACTTGTCCTCGGTGACTTCGGAATTGCCCGTGACATGGACGCAACTGGCCTGACCGCCACCGGAATGACCGTCGGCACGTACGCTTACATGGCTCCCGAGCAGATCGACGGGAAGCATTCCATCACGGGCAAGACCGATCTCTACGCACTCGGTTGCGTGCTCTTCGAAATGCTGACCGGCAAGACCCCATTTGAGGGCAATTCGGCCGGAGAACTAATGGTCAAGCACCTTCAGGAAGAGCCGCCCGCCGTACGGCACCTGGCTATGGAATGTCCGATCTGGCTTGAGAAAGTGATTGCTCAGCTTCTGGCAAAGCAACCGGCAGATCGCCCCCACGACGCAGCCTCAGCGGGAATGGCCCTCGAAAACGTCGTCATGCAGGTTGCTGACCAGGCCAGCGTCTCCACACAAATGACATCCGGCGGCCCCGGCACCAAATCAATGGCCACCGTTCATCCGGAGCTGAAGAAGCTTCTCAAAAAGTCCGGCAAGAAGAAAAAGAAGCGCCGCCGACAAGGCCCCTTCTGGGAAACGAGCTGGTTTCTGTCAGGTTGTCTGGCAGCGTTAATCGGTGCTGTCGCATTCGCCGTGTGGCCAGCGAGTGAAGAAGAACTCTTTGCTCAAGCTCAGCCATTGATGGAAAGCGACGACATTGTCAGCCATCGCGACGCTGTGAAACTTTACCTGGAACCGATGCTCGGGCGGTTCCCCGACGGCAAACACGCTGACCAGGCACGAACTTTTATCGACCAGGTTGAGGTCAGTCGGCTGAAACGCTGGCTGATCAACTCGGCCCGACTGAACATGGACCCGGAATCAGAGCCCGAACGACTCTTCATGGAAGCCTGGCGGTTCGAACAATTCGGAGACCGCATCACCGCTCTCGACCAATATCGCAGCATGGTTGTTCTGCTGAAAGCCAAGGACGATGCCAAAAGGGAGCCAGGCGACAATGAGTCCGCAGAGAACAAATCCGACCACCGTTACTACATCCAGCTCGCGCAGTTGCAGATCGCCGATATCGAAGCCACCGTCGACACGTCAGTCGACCGCATCAGCTTTGTAAATTCGTCACTGTTGCAGGCCGACGAGTTTCTGACATCCGGCCGGCTCGTCGATGCCCAGAAAATCTGGAACAGCGTCATCGCCTTGTATTCATCCAATCAGGAATTCGCTCCCCAATTGGAATACGCAAGAGCTCGCCTAAGAGGTGACATGCCACCGGAGTTGGTTCTTGCATCGGAACCTGATCCTCAACAATCAGACGATACCGTCGCGACTCCAATCGAATAGCCGCCGATTCGAACCATCATCGATGACACGCTCGATTGAGTCGATCGTTCAAGGCTCGACCGAGACCGTGATCCGGAAATGGTTCTGCGAGGATTAGATCCAGGCCTTCGGCGTCAAGTCTGCGTAATGCGGCAAAGAATGAGGCCGCGGCCACTCTCAGGTTTCCGTCGGTAGTCAACGTTTCAACGCTGGCAAAGTTGCCGCCAACGCGTGAGATGTCGCTTGTCGCGGAAAACTGCAGCAGACCAACGTGTTTGTCATCGATTGACTCGGCGTCGACGTCGCCAGCTAACACAAGCGGCGTCGTTGGTGAATAATGCTGCGACAACATCCCCGGCGCTGCCACGCCGGTCTGTGGTTTCTCAGTGCCGCTCTCAAAACTTTCGGCCGAAGCAGCGTCGTCATCTCCACCTGAATGAACATCGACCGTCCCAATGAATGATTCCAGTTGCTCCTGAGTGATCGCTCCGTGCCGAAGAATCTGCGGGCGATCGCCGGTCATCAAAACGACCGTTGACTCCACACCGACGTCGCACGGGCCGCCGTCAAGAATGAGATCGATGCGGTCTCCAAGATTGTCGAGGACATGCTGAGCGGTCGTCGGGCTGATTTGTCCGAACGGATTGGCACTGGGCGCAGCAATTGGAAGATCGACCTTCTGCAACAACTCCAGCGCCAAAGGATGACTCGGCATTCGGATTGCGACTGACGGCAAACCTGACGTCACCAGATCGGGGACGATGTCCTTCTTCGGGAGCACCATCGTCAATGGGCCCGGCCAGAACGCATCGGCCAGAGCTTTCGCCGCTGGTGTAAGTTCCTCAGCCAGACGATCAAGCCACTTCACATCGGCAATGTGAACAATCAGTGGGTCAAAGTGTGGTCGATTCTTGGCCTCAAAGATTCGAGCCACTGAGTGCTCATCGAGGGCGTTTGCTCCAAGTCCGTAAACGGTTTCCGTCCCGAAAGCGACCAATCCGCCATCCCGAAGAATCTCGGTGGCGTGGGAGACGTCAGTAGAAATTGGGCAGTTTGCTTTGGGCATCACGCAGGCTGGGAAAATCAGGAGAAGCGTTGGACGACGAAACGACGGGGCAGGGAGGGCGTTGGCAAACCCGTGGCTGTGAGCGCGTATTCTTGCGGAATCCTCGCGAATTCAAACCGAGCCACATTCTGACACTCCGACCGTCCACCCGGCAGCCAGCACCGCCAGGGCCGGAAAAGTCGATCAAATCCCCCCAATCCAACACGTTTCCACTGATGCCGGGAGCAAACGCCTGCCGATCTAAAGAGTTGGTGCCGGACTTTTGAGTCCAGATTCCGCACGTGCGCAGCCTTCAAGGATGAATCGAGGCAGGCAGAATGAATCTTCCAAACTGGTTGCTTCGAGTCGCTGGCTGGGCGATTCCGAAAAGACGCCGACGAACAAGCCTCATCAAATCTGCAGAACGCTTCGAGCCTAAAGCGATGCTCTCGGCGTTTGTTGTCGACTCGCCACTCGACCAGCCGGACGCAAATCCTGGCGACGGCATTGCCGAAACCGAGTCTGGGGAAACCACTCTTCGAGCTGCCGTTCAGGAAGCCAACGCGACGGTCGGCCCTGACACGATTACGCTGCCGCCCGGACTGATTGAACTGTCGTTGCAGGGGGCAGCCGACCACACGGCAGCTTCCGGCGACCTTGAGATCACTGACGATCTTGTCATCTCGGGAGCTGGTCTCGACGAATCGATCATCGATGCTTCGCAGATCGATTCAGTCTTCCATATTCAAGACGGCGTTTCGCTGACTCTTGAAAATCTCACGTTGCAGGTTTCGCCCGAGAATGAATCCGCCATCGTGAACGACGGTGGAACACTGACGCTCGATGGAGCCGACGTTGACGAAGTTGCCGAAGCGTTCCCTGCCAAAGATTACTCTGACCTGACAACGAACACTCGGCATTCCGACTTGCTCGTCGGATTGTTCCAGCCAGTCGTGCAGCGTAATGAACCGCTTGACGCTCACTTTATTCCACCGCCGATCTTTGTCAGCGTCGTACACGCTTCGAAGCCCGACGCCACCATTGCTATCGGAACGGAACGTTCGCCCGATTGGAGCACCGCTGGGCGGAATCCCGACCTGCAACCAACTCCGGACGCGATCCCGCGGGAACAACGCGACAGTCCGATCCGAGTTGCAGAGCAAGATCCCGATTTGCCTGGTGAAACAACAACGCAGCGACGTCGCGACGTGGTGAATTCGCTTTTCCAGGAACGACCAGACGCAGAGCGACAAAGTGTGAAACCTGTCGCGGGTGAGGAGCCAGCGGAAGGTAAGTCAGAGACCGAGCCACGGCGACTTAAAGAAGCATTTCCGATGCTGCTCCCAATGGACGAAGATGGTGAGCTGCGAGTCGTCCCTGAGAATTCGGAAGTCGATGGACCAGTACCTCCACCGTTGCCCGAGCCGGCTCTCTTGAAAGAATCCGTCAGTAACAATCGACGAGCTGTCGAGCATTCCGCACCTGCCCAGGCACTGATGGCAGGAGTGCTGCTCACAATGGTCCGTCCAGGTGTATTCCGCCGAGCGGTCAAACGAATCACCGGCTGGAAGAATCTGGTCGTTTAAAACTTAGTCGCCTAAGCAGCGGCAGGTTCGACAGATTCTGGTTTATCGTTTGCCGCCTTACCCGCCAGTACGACGGTACCTGCGAACAGCACGCAGCCAATCAGGTCGGAAATCGGCAGCCGGAACGCGCCGACGTCGATTCCGGATCCTGGATACAGCAGAAACGCAGCCGCGACAAACAACAGTCCGCGGCACAATGGATTCAACAGGTTTCGCATATAACCTGCCAGGCCTGCGGCCAGAGCGATGATTCCGATCGCCGCCGCCGCAACCGACATGATGACATTCATGATCGACAGCCGCTGGTCGGTAAACTTCCCCCATGTGTATGAGAAATTCTGCTTCTCTTCATCCGTGATCGATGCCTCGTCACGAGCGGACTCGTAGACATCGATCGAGCCAATGTGCAGCGACTCTCCAAACGAAATCGGAGAGTCATTTTCCTTATCGGTCTGCGAATTCGGTAACTGAAGCGTCAGTGTCCAGTCACCCGGCGTGAGTTCCGTTCGAATGCTGCCGTAGTCGCCAGTTTCAAGGCTGACAGGAGCATCCTGTCCGGACTGCAGAAGTGACACTTTTGCACCGGGGACAGTCTTTCCGAACTTGTCGAACGTGACACGCAGAATCCCCGGTTCCCCAGCTTCATCCGCCGGTCTGTACGAGATTAACTTCACTTCCGGAGCATCGCTTTGCAGGGTCAGCTCAGGTCGATAGACAAACATGAATGGCAACGAGAAGCCAACTAGCGAGAACGCAAAAGCAGCGAACGCGGTTTTCATAATCGGAGCTTCGGCGATCGATGCACTCGCATAGGCGGCAAGAGCGACTGGCGGCGTCACCATCGACATCATTCCAAAGTAGAAGATGAAGAGGTGGGCGGACAGCGGAATGACGCCGAGTTCGCCCAGCAGAGAACCCATCAGCGTTGCCATCAGCAGGTAGCAAACAACGGACGGGACACCCATTCCGAGGATCAGCGAACAAACCATGATGCCCATCAGCGCGGCAAAGAGATTCGTTTCGACGACTCCCCGGATCGTCGCGCTGAAGTCAGTGGCAATTCCAGTTTGCTGGACGATGCCGATGATGATCCCAACGCAGGCACTCGCAGCGACCAGTGAAACTCCGTTCTTTGCCGACGAACCAAACGCCTTCAACATCGCCGGCCGCCACGCTGGATGCAGCAACCCGAAGACGAGCAGGCAGAATGTTCCGATGAGGGTCGAATCGAGCCATGATTCCGCAACCTGTCTGATTGACGGTTCGGCGACCGTTTCGGCGAAGACAAAATGGTGGATCAACGTCCCGGCCGCGAATGCGCCGAGTGCCAGATACCTGGGAGCGGTCCCCAGGGCTAGCTGCTTTCGGAAAATCGACAGGAACAGAATCCCGATTAACGCTCCCGTCACAGACTTAAACGGGGAGAAGCCCCAGACAAGCAGTCCGACAAGAATCCCGAGGGCACCGAAGAATACGACCGCTTCAAACTTCCAGATCGACCCCTTGTCTGTTCCGTCCGTTTGAATCGCCTTTGCACCGACTCGTTTTGAGTAGTAGTGCACGATCATGAAGATCGACAGGTAGTACAGAATTGCCGGCACCAGCGCAGCTTTCGCGACCTGCAGGAAGGTGACCTGAGGCTGGACAAGCTCCAGCATCATGTACGCGCCGGCGCCCATCACTGGAGGGACTAACGCCCCGCCGGATGCAGCCGCAGCGGTAATTCCTCCCGCGACATGCCGTTCGAATCCCGCGTTCCTCATCATCGGAATCGTGAACGCGCCCGTCGTGACTGCGTTCGCAACGGCACTGCCGGAAAGCGATCCCATCAAGCCGCTTCCGAGTACAGAAACTTTCGCCGGCCCACCGGGACTCCGACCGAAGATTCTTTCGGCAAAATCGATGATGAACTGCGTGGCTCCAGACATTTCGAGAAACGTTCCGAAGACAACAAACAGGAACACGTACTTAAACATGACCGTCGCTGCCGGGCCGAACACTCCAAGAGTTTGCAAATACGTTGTGGCAACGATGGCGTCGACACTTTGACCGGCGTGGGGAAGCAGCCATTCAGGCATGGATGGCCATCCATGAGTCTGCACGGCAAAGCAATAGTATGAATGCCCAACAAAAGTCAGGGCGAGCAGTGGCACGATCAGTCCGATCGTTCGCCGCGTGGCTTCCAGAACAAGGATCAGTCCAACCAGTCCGACTTTGTAGTCCAGCGGTTGTTCGGCGCCAGCCCGATTCGCGAGTGACTGTCCCTTCAGCCAGAAGCTTTCGAAGAAGGGTTCCGTCTGAACGATCACGTAGGCACAGCAGGCGCAGGCCGCGATTCCCAACAGGACGTCAAACCAACGAGCGAGTTGGTGGTCCTTGAGTTTCGGGTGAATTGGATACTGGATAAAGCAAAGAGCCATTCCGAACAGAACAAACAACGCCAGCGCCGACTGCGGCTGCATGAGGTTGTAGTTAACCTCGGCCAACGTAAAGAGGCAGAGTAAAACGCTCAGCAACGGGACAACGAACTTCGTCATCTTCGTAAACGCACCTGGCCCAGCCGTCGACGGGTTGGAGGCTGCAGCATCACTGTCGGCATCTTCAGCCTGTGGATTCCCTTGAGATTCAGAGTTTGATTGATCGTTCGCGTTGTCTGTCACTCTGGGAAGCTCCCGAAACGAGATTATCCGGCGTAATCGTGCCTCTGAGATTCAGAAGCCTATGAATTGAAGGCAGGCCGGAACGGTTGTGAAAACGTTCCAGCCTGCCAGCTTATTTCCAGTCGTCCGCCGCTACTTTGATTCGTCGGTTTCGGCCGCAGCTTCGCTATCTTTTGCTTCGGTCGGTCCCTCAGCTTCGCTCGGAGCATCGTCGGCCGGTGCTGGATCCGAATCACTTTCTGACTCAGGCCAGATGCCAGCTTCTTTGTAAAAACCAATGGCACCCGGATGAAACTCTGTGCCCGTGTAACGAGCTGCGTTCTTTTCGTTGATTGCTTTGCCGGCTCCGTGCTTGGCGGCGATGTCTGCCCGGTTCTCCCAGGTCGTTTTGGTGAGCTGGTAAACCAGCTCTTCGTCCGTCGACGCTGCAGTGATGACGTGCATCGATCCGACGTTCAGCCCTTCAAACGGTTCTTCATGCCCTTGGTACGTGTCGCCGGGAATCGTGATGGCGTGAAAGAATGGGTACTTGTCGATCAGACGTTGACGAACTTCAGGATCGAATGGCACGAAACTCGTTTCGTAAGAGGCACATGCCTGGCTGATCGCGGCAGCCGGAACGGCACCGCCAAGGAATGCAGCATCGGCAGCACCGTCAGACAGCATGTCAACGGCCGGACCCTGTGGAGCGTTTACTTTGTCGATGTCTGTCAGCTTGACACCGTGCTCTTCGAGGATCGGACCGACGAACATTTCGAAGCCTGCACCAGCCGGTCCGATGACAACTCGCTTGCCCTTCAGGTCAGCGATTGACTTAATGCCCGAATCTGCCTTCGTCACAAACATGGCGACGTTCGGAGCCATCGTCACGACCGCTCGGATGTCGTACTTCTGATCCCATGACGATTCGCCTCGAAACGCAAAGTACGAGATGGCCGAATTTGACAGTGCGAGTTGCAGATCGCCTTTGGCAAGGCCTCGAATGTTGGCCTGCGAACCTTTCGTCCCTTTGGCCTGAACCTTCCAGTTGTTTTCGCCCTTGTGCGTGTTCAGCGTTTGAGCGATAGCGTCACCGACGATTGGGAATGTTCCACCGATCGGTGCCGTGCCCATGCTAAGGAACGCGGTTCCGCCGGACGTAGTTTTATCTGTCTTATCTTTCTCGGGATCAGGCGTTCCCCCTCCTCCGTTGCAGCCAGCGAAATATCCGGCGGCTACCAGACATGCAGCCGCGGTGAGTGTCCAGCGTTTGGAAAGGCTCCTGGCCATGATCAACGTTCCTTGAAGAATATTGCTTTGTTTACGATCGCTCGCCGTCGATGTTGACAGCAAAACGGCGATGGCTTTTGAATCAGATCAGTCGACGAAGTTTTGAAACTCTGTCGAATCGGGAGTGAAGAAACGGCGTTCCTGGACGGAACACAGGCGGGGAAAGAAGTTTGCGTGTTTCGCAATCAAACCGGCTACAGAACACGCGAAGCGATCGTATCAGTCGCCAATTGGCCTTTCCAGTGACTGGCCGGAGTCTGTTTGGTGACCGATCGAATCCTCAGCCTTGTCACTCAACCACCGGGTCAATGCCTCGGCGGCAATTTCGTGAGCACGTTCGTTGGGGTGAGCGTCGAACGGGTTGACTGTCAGACGTTCGTCCGAGTGCTCTGACAAGGCGGGATCGAGATCGAAGCTGTCGATTCCGAAGTCTTCGCAGTCCGCCATGATTCGATGGTGGATCGGCCGAAACGGGTATTCGGGACCGAGATTATGCAGGAACGGAAAAACCGCAACGCGAAACCGGCAACCGTGTTCGTCGCACATCGCCGACGTCCTGGCCAGAGCCTCGCGAAACCGCTGCCAGGGTTCACCCTCGTAGTATTCTTTCACGAAGGAGTAGTACCCGCGGGTTTCTGATTGAAGCAGAAGCTGAGTTCGGAAAAAACAACCAGTTAAAAAAGTACGTGTCTCGAAAGAGAAACGTCGGTGGCTCGAAATGGGCCAGGCTTGAACTGCGTGACATCGTGGGATCGTGAAACGCCTCGATATCGTTCAGGCAAAGCACGTACACCGCGTCGTCGATTCGGCCACCCGACTCGAATGAATGCTTAATAACAGATTCCGTCCAAAGAAGATCCGTGCCTGGCCATGCCAGATTCGACACTTCGATTGAACTGGATAGTTCGCTGTCCATCGATCGGAAGACGCGATTGCTGAACCGGTCTCCGACTTTGGCCACGCCGTGTCCGAATGTGAAGCTGTCGCCCAGAAAGCAGACATGCCGGACGTCGTCTTCAGGACTCAGAACGATGTCCGAATCATTGCGGTAACTAATGCCAGTGTCATTTACGAATTCTAACGTACGAACTTCGGGTTCTACGTGAACCTGGAACCAACGATTTGAAACGTTCGTCATGTCGAACGAATCAGTTGTGTCGTAAAGCAAAGCAAAGCCGAGTTCCGGCAGTGTCAACAGACCAAAGCACAGCCATGTCGAAAGGCTCGCATAAACGAACCTGAGACGACTCTTCTGAGCAGTCCACTTTCTCCGCAAACGCACGAGGACGACAGGCGTCAGTGCAAGCACGACAAGCCACGCGGCCATCGTCAGCAGGTAGCCGTCGGAGAGATGCAGGAAGAGTTGCCACATGGTTTACCAGCGATCGCCGTTGTCTGAACAACCTTCAACATCACCGAGATAAAAATAAGCGATCACCGGCAACTGGTCGAATGGTTTCTGGAGCCGAATCGGTCGGCGTTCGTACAAGCCAGAGTCAACGTCTTCGACCTCATCGAGCAATGGCGACGCCTCTTCGTCAACATCCCACACCTCGCCATGAATTGCCAGCCCCTGCCCGAAAGTTGGCGCTTCGACAAGCCCGGGATACCAGTCGATCCGGTACAGCCGGTAGTCGTGTTGCGTTTTCGCGTTGCCGACAAACCGCTGCTTGGCGAGATGCTCATGCAAAGCCCGCCCTCGCTGCAGAGTTCCGTAAACAAACACCAGCACGGCATCTCCTGTCAAATACCCACCTTGCGGCTGGTAGCCGGTATTTTCATCAAAAACTGCACAACCGTCACAGGTTGAAAAATAGAATTCGTTCGATTTGGCGGAACAGAATTCTCGAAGAAAATGGAGAATCCAGTGGATGTTTCCCGTCTACTACCGGGTGTGTTGGTGAAAGGGATTCTGCGGGCAGGTGGAATAAATTCAACGCGCGAGTTCACGGAAGAAGAATCGGCGAATTCACAGCCTTAGAACACGGTTCTTCCGTCAATCCAGGCGGAGGAGCAACAGGAAATGATCATGGCAAATGTAAGTGCAGCGGAGAAGGCGAGACAGGAACGGCGACTTCGCTCGCCTGGTTTTCTGAAATCTCTTGGCGTTGAGCGTACAACCGCGTTTCTTATTGGAGCGGTCGCTGGGCTGCTGTTTGCTTTCATTTCAATCGCAACGTCAGAAGGTCCAGCGACGGCAGAAGCCGACGCCGAGCAAGCCGGGCCACTGGAAGTCATTGCCGAATCTGGTGAGCCGCTCATCGTTCCACAGTAGCAGGCTTATTGACTGACAGTGTCGACTTACATTTCGCCAGTCTCAATTCAGGCTGCTGCTGAAACGTTCTGCTCATCCCGTGAGCTCTGAAATTACCTTTGCTTCGTGAGGCGTCACTCGAACCGGCCGGCCGTCACTGGTGTGAAGCTCGGTTTTCGGATCAATTCCGAGCAGCGAGTAGATCGTGGCGGCGAGATCCGAAGGTGTCACCGGACGATCTTTAGGACTCTCGCCAACTGAATCGCTGCTGCCGATGACTTGTCCGCCTGAGACACCTCCGCCAGCCAGCAACGTGCTGAAGACTCGCGGCCAGTGATCGCGGCCGCCCGAAACATTCAGTTTCGGAGTTCGACCGAACTCGCCCATCACAACGATCAGTGTCTCATCCAGCATGTTGCGTTCTTCAAGATCTTCGATCAGCGCCGCAAGCGCCAGATCCAGCGAAGGGATTAATCCAACTCCAACCTTCGCTCCCGTGTAGCCTTCCTTCAGCCGCGTGTAGAGATTGTCGTGCGTGTCCCAGCCGCGATTGTTCACCGTGACAAAAGGAACTCCTCGTTCGACCAGTCGTCTCGCCAATAGACAGCTCTGCCCGATTGACTTACTCCCGTACCGCTGTCGAACCTTGCGAGGCTCATCTGACAGGTTGAACGCAGCTTTTTCATCAGCAGAAGTCACCAACTGGTAGGCTCGGTCCAGGTCGGAATCCGTGCTGGCAGACGTCGGCCGTTCGAGGCCGTCGCCGAAATCATTAAATGCGTTCACGAATTGCCGACGACGATCCAACCGCGTCACGTTAAGCCCTCGATAGAAGTCAAGATTGCGAACTTCGAAGTCGGACTTCGCGGGATCGCCACCGACTGAAAACGGACGAGTCGTGGCCGGCAAGTAGCCGCCGCCGGTCATTCGCCCGCCACCCACACGAAACTCAGGTACGGCGATATGCGGCGGCAACACGGTTGACGCATCACGAGTGTGAGCAACGACTGCTCCGAACGTTGGATAATCCAGCACGGGCGTCGGTTTGTAGCCGGTCATCAGATAGTGTGTGCCAAAGTTGTGCTCGCCCAGCGGCGAAGTCATCGACCGAATAATCGCCACCTTGTCGAGCATCGTTGCTGTCCGAGGCAGGCATTCACTGATTCGAATTCCAGCGACGTTCGTCGCGATCGATTCCAACGGCCCGCGAACTTCCTTCGGCGCGTCCGGTTTTACGTCGAACGTCTCGAGATGACTTGGTCCTCCGTCCAGCCAGATCAGCACGCACGACTTTGCGGTTGGACGTGAAGCCGAGTTCTGTCCCTTTGCCATCGCAAGCCGACGAAGTTGGAACAAATCGCCCACGCCCAACCCAAGAGCAGTCAGGCTTCCGATGCGCATAAGGTCTCGCCGGGCGACACGATCACAATGTTTCCCGAGTTTAGATGTGTTTTTCATGATTCATGTCTCCGGCGTTTCGCCGACGCTGCGAATATCTGCCAGCCAACAGTTGTCAATTCAGTGATTGGTCACGAACTCTTTGCAGGTAAGAAGGCCCCATAGAAAATCTTCCAGGATGGCTTTTTCTCGGCCGTTGTCTCTCCGGAATTGATCATGCCAGAACGCCTGCTCCGCTGATGTCGGCGGCCGACAAAGAGCCAGTCGATAAAATCGACGAACGATTTCATCAGCAGTCTTTCCGGCATCGATCAGTTTCGCCAGCCGTCCTTCCGAGGAAGTGATTCTGCGATTGAGCAACGGTCCGTTGAGCAGATGCAGCTTCCGAGTCAAACCGCCGTCACTTTCACTATTCGATTCACAGGTAGTTTCACGTGAACACTGCCCAAGAATCGCCAACGTCTCGGACTTGATCTTTGGATCGAACAGGGACACCGCTCGCGTTCCCGATGGGTGCCCGGCGTACTCCTCGAAGACGCCGGTGACATCAGCAATCGCGTCGGCAAGCACTTCCGGCTCCAGCGGCGTCGACACAGCATGTGAGTAGTAGTGGTCGTCGGACTGGTTTTCTGGAAGCGGCTTGGAACTTCGCCCATACGCACTGCTGAACGCAATCGTTCGCAGCGTGTGCCGCAAGTCGTAGCGATGCTTAACGAAGTCATCCGCCAGTTGATTCAGTAATGATGGATGCGTCGCCGGGTTTGTTGCACGAAGATCGTCGGTCGATTCAACAAGCCCGCGTCCCATCATCGCCTTCCACAAACGATTGACCGCGGCCTTCGCGAAATACGGATTCTCTGGCCGAGTCAGCCAGTCGGCGAACTCCGTCCGACCATCGCCATTGTCGAGAAAACGATCGCCAGGAATTCTGGGAAGCGCGGCTTCACCGGTCCTCGGATGAGTCACTTCGCCGTTCAATGCAACGTCAATGACTCGTCCCTGCTTCACCTTCGCAAAGATAGCAGCGAGACCGTGGTAATCGTCCTGTGTCCAACGGTCCAACGGATGATTGTGACAGTTGGCACAACGGAGTCGGGCCCCCATCAGAAGTTCGCTGGCAAATTCCGCCTGCTCTCGCGGGCCAGCCACCGTTCGATAAAAACTTGCCGGGCCGACCTCATGAGTGTCGCCACTTGCGGTCAGAATTCTGCGAGCAATCTGGTCATACGGAATTCGCGCATCGAGCTGCCGCTTGAGCCACGAGTGGTACTTCAACGCGGCCGTCGTATCGCCAGGCTGTGAACGAATTCGCAACAGCTTTGCAAAACGCAGCGTCCAGTATTCCGTGAAGTCATCTGATGCCAGTAAGCGATCAATAAGTCTGCCGCGCTTACGCGGCTTTGCATCACTCAGATATTCATCCTGTTCCGAAGGTGTCGGAAGCCGCCCGGTCAAGTCCAGGGTGACTCGGCGAAGGAACGCAGCATCGGTCGCCTTCGGAGACACGGGCAGACGGAGCACTTCGAGCGTTTGCAGAATGTGGTCGTCGACAAAGTTCGTCCGAGGTTCGTCATCGAGGTCAACCGTGTCGTGTGACAAAGGCACGATGATCTCAATCGGCACAACATGGTCAAGGAATCTCGCAACGACGATGTGCCGGCCGCGCCGAATTGCCCTCGCTGTGCCAGTTTTGGAATCGATTTCGATTGCCGCGGAGTCTTCAGGTGTAAACACCGTCCACTTCGTTACGTCCTCGACTTCGCCATGTGAGAACTCAGCAGTTGCTCCAAGATCGATGGTCTCGCCAACGCCCGACAGAACAGTCGATCGGGGCTGCACAGCAAACTGTTTCAACGACGTCGAACTCGCCCGCAGCGCGCCAGCATCGATCCATTGGTGAAGAAGCTTCACGCCCGAACCTTCAAATTCCAGACGAGGTCCGCCGCCGTGGTTGATCGATTCAGTCGCCTTGAGGAGAAGCAGACTTTCGTCAGGATTCGCGAGGTTGACCCGCCGACCCTCAAGTTCGAAAGCGATCGACCGGTGATCAAACTCGGGATCGCTGCCATAAAGTGACAGTCTGAACTCACCTCGGCCAGCAGCGGCACCGTGGCAGGCTCCCGTATTGCAACCCGCTTTGGTCAACACAGGAATTACGCGAGTGTCGAAGTCAATGCTCGGATCACTCGCGTCTGGACTCGCCGCGAGCATCATGATCAGAATTGCGTGCATGATTCACTCGGTCTTCCTGGCCGGCTCCGGTGTCTTGTCCTTCGACGTTTCTTTCTTCGGTTCTTCGGACTTTGTTCCGAACTTCTTACGCCATTCTTTCAGCTTTGTCTGTGCGGCGGCCGTTCCATAGTTCGACAGTTTTCCCGAGTCGACGACGGTTGTGGTGATTCTGCCGAGTTCCTTACGAGCTGTTTCGTTCTTCTCAACGTACTCTTCCAACTCCTTAGCGGCCTTCTCAACGTCTTCCTTGCTAGCCTGCTTGTTGATGATCGACCGAAGCAGGGATGTCAGTTTAGGATCCGTCTGTCTCGCTGGTGGCTTTCTCTGGTCCTGCCCGCGGTAACGCGGCCCCCCCCAGTTCGTCGATGCTCGGCACTTTGCCGCCGCCGGTGACACCAGCGATCGCTTTCAGAATCTTCGGCCCATCTGCCTGGATGCTGGGTTGAACGAGTGCGAAGTTCGCCGTCACTTTGCCTTCCTTCGCGACAAGAATCGTCAGCGTCACGTTGCGATTCAAACCGTAGGCTCCGGGGCCGTCCGCCCCATCCTTCGAAATCCCGTAAGCGACTCCTTTGGGAAAGTGCTTCTCGACACGCTTCATCCACGCTTCCGTGCTTGTGGGGTCTTCTGTCAGAAAAATCACTCCGCTGTTCAGGCCAGCCTTTGCGCGTGTTGCCGCAAATTTCATTGTTAGATTGGTCAGGCCGAAAGCTGGTCTCGTTCGAGCGTGCACAAAAACTAAAGCAACTGACTTCTTATCCGCCTGCTTGACCAGGTCAAACTTTTTTCCGGCCTGGTCACGAAAGACTCCTTTCGCTTCAAACGGAACAAGTTTTTCTCCGATCTGGGGACCAGAGAACACCGGGTCTTCGGCATGGCTTGATTGCACACACAAAAGGACTGTCGAGAGAGTGAGCAGAAACAATCGAGACATTGATGGCACCTCAGTTGTCGCGAGCGGCAATAAACGGTTAAGCGAAGGTTTGACTGTGACATCTCGATTCGCATTCGGCCAGTCGAATTCCGAATTTCACTTCCGAATTGACGACGGGCGAGATAGCGTCCGAGCACTGACCACGTTCGATTCAGGCTGCCATAGTCTCCGATTTGTTCGACATTCCACTTACGCAGAACAAGCACATGCCCAACGCTTCCTCAGCACCCGACAACAATGATTCCGGACCGGCCTCGGCGTTTCGGACGGAAAGCTCGACGACGCACCACACGATTGAGCTCGACGGTCAATCGCTCAGCTACCGCGCGATCGCCGAGTGGACGACGCTTCGCAAAATCCACAAGCCGGTTGCCGAAGTTTTCCACACCTCGTACTTCGTCGATACTGATGACAACGTGAGTCGCCCGTTGACGTTCGTCTTTAACGGTGGGCCGGGAGCGGCGTCCGCGTTTCTTCACATGGGAGCATTGGGGCCTCAACGAGTGGCTTTCGGAGAATCGGGAACGATCCCGCCGATGCCTGTCGAGGTACTCGACAATCTGGAAACCTGGCTGACGTTTACGGACCTGATTTTCATCGACCCAGTCGGTACTGGCTTCAGCCGGGCTCTGAAGGAAGATTCCACTTCTGACAGTGTCGCCAAAGCTGACGGCCAGTCTGCTGGGCCAAGCGAAGATACCGGCTTCTGGGACATCGATCGCGACCTTAATTCATTGGGCGAGTTGATTTGCCGAATCCTGTCCCAGCAACATCGGTGGACGTCGCCGCTGTTCATCGCCGGAGAAAGCTACGGTGGATTTCGAGTTGCCAAGATGGCTCGGATGCTCCAGGAGACTCACGGCGTCGGACTCTGCGGCGCCCTTCTGATATCTCCAGCGATCGAGTTCGAAGGGCTTTTCGGAACAGACTACAACCTCACGCACTGGATCGAAGTCTTTCCGTCGCTTGTCGCCACCGCTCACCAACACGGGCTGACGAACAATGTGGACGGGGCAGAATCTCTGGAAGATGTGGTGGCTCTGGCAGCAGACTTCGCGACACAGCAGCTCACTCGGTGGCTCGCGTTGGGCGATGCGCTGCCCGAAGCAGAGCGAACGGAAATCACTAAACGCATGGCAGAACTCACTGGCCTCTCGGAAGCGTTCATCGAGAATGCCGGAGGCCGAATCACGGCTCCGCAGTTCTGTCGTGAGTTACTCAAAGGTCAGGCCCGGGTTCTGGGCCTGTACGATGCGTCGCTTTCGACAGCCGACCCATTCCCCGATCGAACGAATTTCGAAGGCCCGGATCCATCGCTGTTGTCGATCGATCCGCTTTTCACAGCGGCGATTAATCAGCAATTGCGGTCGACGCTGAAGGTTGATTCAGAACTCGACTATCGCCTGCTGTGCATGGAAGTCTTCGAGAAATGGAAACACGAAGCTTCTGAGCACGTCTTCAAGTCAGCAGTCGGAGCGATGGACGATCTGCGTTATGGCATGAGCCTGAACGAGCACATGAAAGTTTTCATCGCTCACGGCTACTTCGACCTGATCACTCCCTGTTACGCGACCGGGCGTCAGGTCGGCCTGATGAAGCTGACCGAGGACCAAGAACAGAATCTGTCCACGAAGAACTACAGCGGCGGGCACATGTTTTACAGTTGGGACTCGTCGCGAGTCGCCTTCCGCGATGACGCTGCCGAGTTCTACCAATCGGCAATACCGGACCGAAACTGAACGCTCGACCGTGCGATGACAATGTTGTCTTTCTGAACCACGAATGGACACGAAGAAACACGAATCATCGTGACACAGACTTGAGTCTTTCGTGTTTCAAATCGACGACGACGACGTGATCATCGCTCAATGATCGGTTTGCTGGAAATCACCCATCGGTAAAACCAACTGACCGGGAGCGATCGGAATCGGCATGAGAGCTGTCGACCTTCGCCACTCTCCCAATAACTCATCACCGCTCGGTCCCGGACAAACGTCAGGCTTGTGTAAGAAAACGTCTTGCTGGCGTCTGATTCAAGATTGACGACGTTCTTCCAGGTCATGCCATCGTCCGAGGAAATCGCGACCGTTAACGGAGTTCGTTTTCCACCGTGGCCAGCTCCCGGTGTGAATGTGTCGTTGAAGATAAGGACCAGATCACCGGTTGACGGAATTCTTCGCAGAGTCGACGGTGCCTCTGGAGCCCGAACACCGAGCGACTCCAGCTTGCTCCAGGTTTCTCCGCCGTCACTGGAATAGCTCTTGCCTATGTACCCGAGTTGCGTCCGCATGATCATCAGAATGCGTCCGTCGTTCAGCTCGACAACTTCCGGCTCCATCGCCCCGCGCTTTGGAGCGTCGACGTGTCCTTTGCCGTTTCGCCAGGTCTTCCCGCCATCGTCCGAAATGTAGCAGTGTGAAACAAAGTGGTTGACTTTTTTCACGTCGGGCGTCGACGCTGCAGGAACGAGAAGCCTTCCAGAAGAAAGCTGTGTGACTCGGTCGTTGTTGATGACGTGGTAGCCCGAGTTTGCCGTCACGAGTGTTGCGTCGCCGAACGTTTTTGCTTCGTCTTTGGAGAACCGCACGAACATGTCTAGGTCGTTGACGTCGTTCTTTTGCAGATAAAACATCGCGATGTCTGAACCGACACGACGCAACGTGACGCTCATGACATTCATTCCGCCGGTATTTTTCTGCAACTCACGCGGCTCACTCCAGGTCTGTCCTCCGTCGTTCGAAACTCGGCCGACGATATGTGCTTTCGCGAAGTCGCTGCCGCTGTCCTGGAACTCGGTCACGGCGAACAACAGCGAACCGTCAGCCAGTTCGACGATCGAGCCCTCGGTGTAGCGAGGGTTCTTCTTCGTCGCTTTCCAAAGAAGGGTTGAAACGTCCTTCGTTCGTGAGAGGCCAGCCGGCAGCGATAGAAACAGCAGAGACTGAGCGGCGCGGTATCGAGCATCGCCATACGGATCGTCGAGCATGCTGACCAGTGTGTCGGCAACTCCGACAGCTCGTGCGTCTCCTGCAAATGTTGCCCCGTACGTCCTTATGGCCGGATCGTCGCTCTTGAGGCTTTTCGTCAGAGCTTCCAGACTGTCCGCATCGCCCAGTGCGGCGAGCGAGTTATGAAAGTACGCGCGTGTCAGTTCGTCAGGGCAACGGTTCACGTGCTTCTTCAACAGCGGAATATCACTTTCCAAGCCGATACGCCCAAGAACCCACGCTCCAAGTTTGTAAACTTCGGGGTCGTCGTGGTTGAGGATGCTTCGGATAAAGGTCATGGCCTCGGGATTGCCACAACGTGCTAAAGCAGCGGCCGCCATTACTCGCAGTCGGAGATTCTTCGTTTGCTCAAACGCTCGCCGCATCGCAACGCCGTCGCCGATCTCTTCGACCTTGTAAAGGCTCTCGGCCGAATGAATGTGGCCGAAGTCATCCTTGCCGGCGAGAATTCCCAGCATGATGCTTCGCTTCTGGCGATCTCCAGCACGAATCAATTCTCGACTAACGCCGCACCGCTGTTGGTCATCAAGCTGCGTCCGCAACTTCGGACCAAAATGTTTCCGAACGACATCGCCATGTCCACCAAGCGTTAGGCCTTCCGCCGCATGAATCGATGGCCAGAACTCGTCGCTGTAAAGACCGCCCGTTAAGACTTCGACACAGCGAGCTTTAACGACGTCACTCAACCGTATCGTGCCACCCGGCTTGACAGGATCCGCCTGAGCAGACACGTCGACGAGCGACAAAGCGAAAGCACCAACAAAGCAGACAGCGACTACACGATTCATGACGGCTCCTTCAGGATAAGGGACGTCGTCATGCTAACTCGAAGGCTTCGATCGAACCATTAAGCGAGGCCTCATGGGCCGATCAGGCTCCAGAAGCTCATTGTCAGACTCAACTACTGAATCACGGTCACCCAGAACGGCGTACCATTCTTGACCGAATAGCCAAAGCCAGCCTGCGTTCCGCCACTCAACATAATCGAGTGATGAGCGGGCGAATAAATCCACCCGGTGACCGCACCCTCGGGACTATACGGCCCGGAGTGAATGATCTCCGGCCACCCAAGATTGCTGTGCTGGTACCAGCCGGTCGAGGCCATCCAGTTGGCGTGACGTTGAGCCGCCAGACACATCGTTGGATTGATGGTCAGCGGGTGCAGCCCGTACCTGGCACGCTCCTGATTCTGGAGCTCCATCATTCTTAGTAGTGTTGGGTGCTGAACCAGCCACTCCTGAGCAGCCTGCCTGTCGGCTTCCATTTGAAGAGCCGCATCTGGTTCCAAAGCGATCGACAAAGCAAAACATGTAGCGGCAACGCTTCCAAGCATAATTCCGACTCCTGATTACGCGTGCCTCTTCCGCAAGAAGAGAGACTCGCAAGCTGATATTAATTCTCAAAACACAGTCCGACGTTCGCATCGGTCGAGACCCCGATCGGCAAAGCACACTGCTCACCCCGAACGTTCATCCCCGACCTCTGCTCGCCCGAATCCCGTCGAAACGGTAAGCACTGAAGCAAATCGAGAACTCGCAATAGCTCAGATCTCAACTGGCTTTGTGCATCCGAATGTCGCTGGGACACGGCATTCATGCCGCGTCACCAAAGACGTTTGCACCCAGCGTCGTGCTGGATGTCTCGGGGGCTCTCATCCTGTAGAGCCATCAAAGCAGGGCAAAACCAACGGTCGCAACAAATTTGCAATATACGCAAAACCGGCAGCCCTTAACGGTGCGGGAAATTAGCCACTTTGATGACTTGCTGCAAACTGCTGAGCAGAACCTCACGTCACGACTTTCCAAGTCGGTTGTTTGCGTTCAATATTGCTTCTGTGAGTGGCAAGAACAGAGTTTGATAGAGATGTAGCTCTCAGCGGCTTGAAGACTACGTAGAGGCTCGCTGCGGAAACAAATTCGCGATCGCGTCCTGAATCCACAGCGAAACCGTGAAAAT
>CALSLT010000034.1 GCA_943787265.1 uncultured Planctomycetaceae bacterium
CGGCCGCATCTGGCTGAACCAGCAGATCCCGTAGGCTCACACGCCGCAGCCAGTAGCACAACCGTGCACCGCGACTCGATCGCGAAGAGGCTTTCCGCACGGAGTCTGGAGCCACACTGGCACGCGATTCCGTCGCGTAAGCCGCAACAGACCGCAGCTATGCCGGCAAATGCCACCGGCCGAGAACGGTATCAGGAAAATTCTGAGTTTTCCGTGTAACGATCCTGATTCCGATCTGCATAGACATTCTGCGGACATCCGCAACATGACCAGAACAGCGGAGCTGCCAAGTCATTGGGCCCGACTGACTTCATTTCCTGTATCACTTTTAAGGGCAATCAATCATGCGAATCACTAACTGGCTCAGTCGTCTTGCAGCACCGAAATCAGGCCGTTCATTCGGTAAGGCTCGCCGCCGATCAACTCAGCGTCGTCAGAATGCTGTTTCGATGGAAGCTCTGGAACAACGTACGCTTCTGGCTGCATTCGGCTGGACAGCCGGAGTTGACGGAAACTGGTCGGACGCGGGGAACTGGACAGTGACGTCCGGCTCAGACGCCGACGGACTCCCGGACGCCGATGACTCGGTGACGTTCGATGCAGCGTCTGCAGCCAATTCAACGATCGATGGAAACTTCTCCGTCCAAAGTCTGAATGTTTCGGCAGGCTTTGCCGGGGTCGTAAGTCTCGGCGCAAACACCCTCTCAACACAAAGCGGATTCGCGGTTGCTGATGCGGGTAGATTCGACGCCGGAACGGGAACCGAGCAGTTCCTGGGAATCAGACGGTCAACAGCGCCGCCGACGTCCACGACGCCGTCGTCAACATGAGCGGTTCGAGCCGTCTGACACTGGCGCAGGACCTGAACGTCGCCAATGACCTGACGATTCAGGCGACGGCCGGCATTCAGCGATCGAATTCGAGCGCTGCGGCCATCAAGGTCAGTGGCGACGTCACGTCCAATGATTCGGACTATCTGAGCACCAGCAGCAGCGGAAACCGAATCGCGACCGTCGCACTGGTCGGTGCTGGCGATCAGACGCTCACCGGCAATGGCGCACAGCACAGTGTCAATGTTTCGAAAACCGGCGGTGATGTGCTGCTGCCAGCGAACTTCATCGTCCGCGATGGCGGCTTCAGTGGCAGCGGAGCTATCAAAAACACGTCGGGAACGGAAACATCCGGCCGTCTGGTTTTTGGTGGTAACAATGTCTCGACGAGCTTCACCGGTACGATCGACGACCTGTATGTCAATCAGAACCAGCGTCTGACGCTGAGCGCGGACCTGAATGTGACCAACGATCTGACGATCCAGAAGGTCCAGGGCATTCAGCGATCGAATTCGAGCGCTGCGGCCATCAAGGTCAGTGGCGACGTCACGTCCAATGATTCGGACTATCTGAGCACCAGCAGCAGCGGAAACCGAATCGCGACCGTCGCACTGGTCGGTGCTGGTGATCAGACGCTCACCGGCAATGGCGCACTGCACTACCTCGACATTGACAAGTCCGGTGGTGGCGATGTGCTGATGCCCGCTTTCAACAGAAACTTTGTTGCGGTCACAGTCAGCTCCGGTGAGTGGGACGTGCTCGGTAACACTGTCACAGCCACAAGCGGCTTCACAGCCCACGGCGGAGCTATTGCCGGATCAGGAACACTCAATGGAAATCTGACACTGAACAGTGGGTCCGCGCTCAATGTTGGTATCAATGGTGACACGCCGGTAACGCAGCATGATCAGCTTGTTGTCAACGGAGCCGTCGCGATCAATGGCGCGGCGTTGACCGGCACAACCGGAGCCGCCCCAAGCGGATCGATCACGATCGTCGCCAACGACGGGACGACAACATCAGCGAGTGGAAGTTCGCCGGTGCGGGTGCCACGGCAGCGTTGTGACAATCGGTGGGCAGGATTACGAGATCACCTACAACGGCGACACTGGCAACGATGGTCGTTCTGACGGCCGTCAGTGCGAACGAAGCTCCGGTTGTCAACGACCAGTCCTTCTCGCTCGACGAGAACAGTTCCAACGGCACGGTCGTTGGAACGGCAGTCGCCAGTGATGCTGATCTGCCAGGTGACACACTCACATGGTCAATCACTGCGGGAAACACAGGCGGAGCGTTCGCCATCAACGCGACGAACGGTCAGGTCACGGTAGCTAACAGCCGCGAACCGTCGATTTCGAAACCACTCCGTCGTTTGGCCTGACTGTTCAGGTGGAAGACAGTGAGGGGAGAAACCGATACGGCAACTGTCACGGTCACTCTGAACGACTTGCAGTCCACCCTGTCGATCGGCGATGCATCCGTCACCGAAGGCGCGATCTGGAATTTGCGGTCTCGCTGAGCAGTGCCGTCGCTCACGACACCAATCGTCAGCTACACGACAGCAGATGGGACTGCGGACGGTAGTGACTACACCGCCGTTACCGGAACACTGACGATTCCGGCCGGTCAGACCAGTGGGACGATCACCGTCGCGACAACTGGAGACAACCTCGTCGAAATCGATGAAACGCTGACGGTTACTGCCACGGGAGTGTCGGGCACAAACGATGTCAGTGGCGGCGGTGGAGCAACAGCCGGTGCTCCCCGTTGCAAGTCGACATTGGGCTGACCGGGCAGACGGTCGAGTCGGGATGGAATTCGATCACGTCCAGTGACAACTCAACTCCGCCGGCTGCTAACTTCGCCAGCGACTTTGCGGCATCCGGCTCCGATGTGACTGTCGAATTTCTCGCCAACCGCTTCCGTGACCGTACGGACGTGACGATTGCCAATGGCGACATGCTTGAAGACTTCGGCTTCATCTACGGCACTATGACTCTGCGTCTGGGCAACCTGGCAGCCGGTAGCTATGTCTTCACAGGCTACCACCACGACACGAACTTCCCCGGACAGTTCATCCAGAACGGCAGTGTGAACGGAGCCGTCACGGCCGACGCGTCCGGTGCTCAGGGAATTCAGTCGACGGCGGCTCTGCGCCTGCGACTCCATCAACAAGCAGCAATCACCTTCACCAGCGGATGGCTCGACACCGATCGAGATCGTTTACACCCCGGCAGGCGGATCAACGCGGCAGTCCTGAGTGGATTCGAGCTGCAGGAGCAGTTGCTGCCGGCTCCCGAAGGCACGGGCACGATCGTCAACGACGACACGGCTCCGATCGCGGATGCTGGCGGTGCTTACGTCATCAACGAAGGTGACGGCCTGTCACTTAATGCGTCGGCTTCTTCGGACGCCGATGATGGATTTGCCGGTCTGACATTCCGCTGGGATGTCGATGGTGACGGTGACAACGACGAAAACGTCACTGGGGCCACACCGACGCTGACCGCAGCTCAATTGGCCGCTCTCGGTCTGACGACGATGCATCAGCGACCGTAACTGTGGAAGCATCCGACGGAACGAATATCGACACGGCCTCGACCACGCTGACGATCAACAACGTGGCACCGTCAATCGTTGGTCTCAATCTAAGTCAACATCGATCAAAGAAGGCCAGTCGGCCACGCTGAGCGGTGTGGCCTCTGATCCAGGTTTGCCTGGACACCTTCACGCTCGATATCAACTGGGGTGACCCGGCAACGGCAGGTAACTCTCAGTCGATCTCGCTGGGGACGACACCCTAAATGGTGGGGGCGTCACCTGGGATCCCGTATCGAGAGCGTTTACCGTTGAGCATGCTTATCCCGACGACAACGGGACCGGCACCAGCAGCGATACGCACACGATCAACGTGATGATGACTGACGATGATGGCGGCACGACATCGGGCACCACGCCTGTAACAAATGGCAACGCGAACGATTAATCGTCCGGCTCTGGATTCCTATGGCAACTTCTCAATCATTGACAAGAACAGTCCAATTGCCGCTTCGGGCCTCGTGGACTCCTGGGAAATCTATGCCGCGAAGACAACGCCCGTCCGACTGCTGATCTTCCGACAGACCGGCAGTTCTTACGAACTGATCGCCGAGAGCCCATTGGTGACTCCGTCTGCAACTGGTGTGAGCTCGTTCTCGCTGGCCTCTCCGATTCCGGTTCAAGCTGGCGACCTGCTGGGCTATTACACTCAGAGCACCGGCGCGGTCCCCTATAGCGGTGGTGGTACGGGGGGAATTGTTTACAGCAGCAACGGTGCGGGTGATCCCGTTGTCGGTACCCAACCTGGTGGTCGAAGGTTCGACTAGCCGAACTTACTCGCTTGCCGTTTCGGTCTGGTTGGCCCGAGCGTGACGGTCAACAACGTGGCACCGGACTTCGAAGCCGGTTCAAACGAAACGCTGCTGCCGCCGGTTGTCGGCAGCTTCAGTCGCTCACTGAGCTTCACCGACCCGGGAGCTGATTCCTGGACCGGAACGGTCAGCTATGGCGACAGCGCGACTGTTCATAACCTGGCGATCAACCAGGCCACGAAGACGTTTGACCTCAATCACGTCTACACGATCGACGGTACCTACACCGTGACGGTCACGATTGAAGACGACGACACGGGAAGCCATACGGATACGTTCGACGTGACCGTACAGCTCAACACGCCCGCCCGGTTGCTCAGGACGATGATGTTTCTACTGACGAGGACACGTCGCTGCTGATCAACGTTCTGGCTGACAATGGTCACGGAGTCGACTCAGACGCCGAAGGCAATATCGATGCCAGCCAGACTGTCAACCTGACGTCGCCGGCATCGGGAACGCTCACCAATCACAACAATGGCACATTCACCTTCAACCCGAATGGCGACTTCGAATCGCTGCCGGCCGGGCAGTCGGCTCAGGTCAACTTCGACTACCAGATTGAAGACACATTTGGTGAGACCGACGGTGCGACAGTCATCATCACGGTCAACGGCGTCAACGATGCGGCATCGATCAGTGGTGACAACGCAGGAGCCATGACCGAAGACGACGCTGGCGACAGCGGTGTCATGAGTGTCAGCGATGTTGATACCGGCGAAAATGTCTTCCAGGCCCAGACCGGCTCAGTCGGAACGTACGGCACATTCGCCATCAATGCTGTTGGCAACTGGACCTACGACCGCACCGGCCAATCTGCAGTCGCTGGCAGTCGGGGAATCAGTCGCCGACAGCTTCACTGTGGTGTCGGCCGACGGCACGGACAGTGAAGTGGTCACGATTACGATCACCGGACTGAACGACGACCCGGCAGTCGACAACGCCGGTAACGTGACCGTTGATGAAGGCCAGACGGCTGCGAACTCGGGAACGTGGAGTGACATCGACGCATCCGACGTCGTCGCCCTGTCGGCCTCTACCGGCACGGTGACGAAGAATGCAAACGGCAGCTGGAACTGGAGCTTCAACACGGCCGACGGCCCGGATGAATCTCAGACGGTGACCATCACAGCCAACGACGGCAATGGCGGAATCGTCAACACCAGCTTCCTGCTGACGGTGAACAATGTTGCTCCGACGCTCGATGGTGTTTCTTCTGATCACGACGAGGCGTGCAACAGCACTGAGGACGGCACGGTCTCCATCAACGGTTCGTTCGGTGACCCGGGACTTGATACTCACACGGTGAGCGTCGACTGGGGTGACGGCACGGTCGAGAACGTGTCTGTCGACCAGGTGGCCGACACCTTCAGCGGCACGCACGATTACGCGACCGGCGGCATCTTCACAATCACCGTGACTGTCACGGACAGCGACGGAGCCGTCTCGGATGCACTGACCACAGTGGCAGTGGCCCAGGGCGTGGGTGTTGTTGACGGGACGCTCTACATCATCGGCACCGACGGCCGGGATCACGTCAACATCAAGATCAACGAGAAGAAGGACCAACTGAAGGTCGACGTCAAACTGAACCAGGGCGGCAGCGATGGCGGTTCAGACGGCGGCAAGGACAAAGGGAAAGGCAAGAAGAAAGGCGGTAGCGACGGTGGTTCAGATGGCGGCGGAGACCGTATCAAAGAAACGTACATGGCATCTGCCATCGACCAGATCGTCGCCATCTTGTGCGGCGGCAACGACCACTACAACGGTGGCAGTGATGGCGGCTCCGACGGAGGCAACGACATCGCTATCTCGCAGATTGTGCTCGGCGGAGACGGCCACGACCACATAAAGGGTGGTCGTGGCAACGACGTTCTGATCGGCGGTGCCGGGAAGGACAAACTGTCTGGCGGCTCCGGCAACGACATCCTCATCGGTGGGGATGGCAAGGACAAGCTGAAAGGCGGCCGTGACAACGACCTGCTGATCGGCGGTTCGACGGATAATCAGGACGACCAGAGTGCCCTCGATTCTGCATTGTCTGCGTGGGGATCTGGCAGCCTCGCGAACGCACTGCTCGCTCTGGGTGACGATGTTGACGACTTCGACAAGGACGATCTCAAGGGTGAAAAAGGATCCGATCATCTGATCGGCGGAGTGAAGGACAAAGTGAAGCAGTAATCACTGCCTCGAAGCATGCGGCCGCTCGGAATCTATTCCGAGTGGCCGTTTTTTTTCACTACTCGGTCGTTGTCAGCTGCACCGTGGCACGACACACCGTGTCGTTTTGCCCCCCTCGTCACAAGCAAGCCGCTGACCTCTTCGGCACGTGCGAGAATGATTTGACTGTTCGATGTTGACGGGCTTACCGCACGGAGTGCGGAGCCACTGTGGAAAGTCGTTTCTTACGCATTACATTGTCTACCGCAGGCTGGATTCCAGGCAGAGACAGTCCGACAGCTTACGAGCCGCCTGGCAGAAACGGTCCGGGAATCCGGTCTGCGGAGTTTTTCAAATGACAACGAACATCGTTTATCTCATGAGAGGCCTGCCTGGTTGCGGCAAAAGTCACATGGCTAACCGACTGGCCGGCTCCGACGGAGTCGTTCTGGAAACCGACCAGTATTTCTACACTCAGGTCGGCGACAACGAGCTGTCATACGATTTGACAAAGACCTGCTTCCGGCCGCTCGTGCCTGGAACCTTGCCCAGTTCCGCGACGCTCTTACACGAAGCGTCTCCCCCATCATCATCGACCGAGGCAACGGCCTGAACCCGGAAACTCACGAGTTCGCAGCCCTTGGCATCGCACACGGCTACAAAGTAGAACTGGCCGAACCAGACTCCTCGTGGTGGCAGGAGCTGAGAGTCCTCCTCAAATACAAAGAGTTCGTCGCGGACGATCTATTCGACCAATGGGCCACAGCTCTCGCCACCGAAAGCAGAACCGGCCACCGAGTCCCCGCCTCAACCATCCGCAAATGGATGCGCCACTGGCGCCATGATGTTTCAGCTGAGACAATCCTTAAGTACACAGAATCTTGAACGTCTAACACATGCAATGGGCCGAGCGTATTTTCGATTCCGTGTAACTCAGCCTCACGGTCCACCAAAGTAGCGAACAATATAAGTCACTCAGCTGTCCGAATTCGCACGGCACGTGCAGTCAGGCTGACTCGACGGTGATTTCGCTCCTTTGTCAGGTTTTCGCGACCGGGAGCAGAGCCGAGATAATAGAAGTCCCGTTGTCGACCGGGGCGATGACGCCAGATTCAGTCTCAAGTGGAGATTCTGTGCGAATTGCAAGATTCTTAGTTGAGAGGTCGAACAGTTTTTCGTCATGGTGCCATGTCACGGAATGGACATGGGTGCTTTGTTGTGTCCGATACATTCGGAATTTTCCCATAAATGTCAGACAATTCTGACCTGGCAGATTGCTGCTGATTATTCATTCGATGTCGCCCGCTCGTCCCGTGCACGATCAGAAACTTACGCCGAGGGAATCTGAATTGTTCTGGAGGCCAATTCAATCACGTCTGTGATGCTCTGTCTTGCTGCCATGCTTCCAATTGACGCGGCTGTACAACTTCCGTTTGCTTATCAAGGTGGTGATGCGGTCGCGGCGGGGCAACTCTACACAGAGCTGCTCCGCCATCCGAATGGGCTTCCGGCTCTGTTGGCTCAACAGGCACGACCATCGAGTCAGGTTGCTTAGGAGTCGCGACTGGCGATCGTGCATCAGAGACTGACAAGCAAAGTTCGACCGCCCGACAACCGGGAGTTGTCGCTCATGCTTGAACCGCTCGTCGATCACCTGGCGCATGAGTTTGACTCGATCGCTGGAAGTCCTCTGCTGCACCCTACCGAGTCTCAACCGCCGGCAGTTGGATTACAACCATCGCCGCATCCATAGTGCATTGGACTATCAAACCCCCGCCGCCTATGCGGCCGACTGTGTTCTTCCGGCTTCGGCTGCGCCTCAGCCTCCAGAACACAGTCGAATTACTTAACTCGATTCTCTCACTCGCAATAGATCAAAGTCCGGGGGGTGGTCAGGGTCCATTCCCTCCTGTGACTGTTTTTTTTACACTCCGCGATCTGTCAACGCCTCGGATCACTCGGTTTTAGCCCGCCTCGTCGTGTTGTCGCCAATTGGAAATCCCCATCATCTCTCCAGAACGCTCTTCGGAGCCGACATGCTAGTCAGACTGAATTAGGTGCATCACTCATGGCTGATTCGACGGCAATTCTCACGGATAAACTACACGAGTACCCCCAACAGGATGTCATCGACGGAGGATCGGCTTCGATTCTTGATGACTGCCTCAATCAGAACGACGGGGTGTTGCAACTTTTGCACCGCTACGCTGGCCGAACTTTTTGTACGCCAGGCAGACGCATTCGCCTTGATGAGCAATCGTACTATCCGGACTACATGAACGGTACGGGGCTCGATGAACTCTGGATGTGCTGCACCGTTCCCATCGTGACGGGCGTCATCGATACACGCACGAACAAGGCTCCGTTTCGCGAAGGTGAAGCGCACGTCCTCACTCCGAACGGCCAGGTCATCTCGCTGCAGGATTTGATCGTTGCCAATCCGGAAGCGGTCATGGGTGAGAAGGTTACGGCCTTTTCGAAATCGCTGTACGGCGATCCGACCTGGCCGATTGTGTCTAAGAAGTTCGACAACCTGAATCCGATTCCGCACCATCTTCACTGGTCGAAGTGGGAAGTCTACGACATCAATTCTTTCGACAATCCTGGAGTCAGTCCCTCGCACTATCACACCACGGCAATGGGACTGTACCCGTTCGTGACGAAGGATCAGTTCCTTGACTGCATGAAGCGTTGGGGACAGGGCGAGTACAACGGGGTCCGTCACTTGTCGCCTCACACGATGATGCATATTGATAACGGCTTCGTGATGCCGAACGGTGTGCTGCACTCGCCAACGGATCTTTGCACGCACGAGCTGCACGTCACGATGGACGAGCACTTTCTGGCCGAAGACCTTACCCTTGACGGACGTATCGGAGCTGCGGATGCGTTTTACGCCTGCCGGGAAGAGGACTATCCAAAAGACAAGCACGAAGACTGGGAGTTCCTGGTTGATACGTTCGACTTCGAAGCGAATCAGGACTCGGACTTCGTCCGGAAGAATTCGCGTCCGGCAATCACCGCTGAAGAATTCACAGGCGACGGAGTAGGCGCAAAGTGGATCGTTTACGGTGATTTCCTCGGCGACCAGAAGTGCTCGATTCTCCGACTTACCGTGGCGCCAGGTGGCAAGACAAATTTCTGTCCGGAGAGTCCCGCATTATTCCACACGAATGGCGGAAGCGGCCGCGTTGGAAAGCTCGAAGTGCGATATCACCAGGATATGAAGCTTGGCGAGATCTACCCCGAGATCGGATTCATCACTCAGGCCGCACTCGCAAACGGCGGTGTGGAAATCGAAAACTTGGGCTCTGAACCGCTCGTGCTGACCTTCGACTTCCCGCAGAACGCGCATTCCCAAACGCCCGGCGTTGCCCGTTAAGAACTGGTCGCTCGATTTCAGTAATCCGCATACTGGACTGCCTCATTGGTCATCTTGACCGAGGCAGTTGACCGCAACGACCAGCGTTATTTCCTGGACCATCTCGCTATTGGTAACGGAAAGCGCGAACAGGGATGACTGCAGCGTGATCCCTTGCTCACGCGTCGGATTACCACTTTGCGCTGACTCATGGGCTCATATACAAGCATCCGCGCAGCTTCGTCTCGAAGCTGACTGCATTGAGCTTTGTCGTTCTCGCGGTGACGGGAATCCGGGCCTTTGTGCGGCCACTCTCGTTCGGCGTCGTTGGTCCGCCCGACCACCTGCTCATTGAAGTCGACCAGCTTGATGACGATCAACCATCGCTGGTGTGCCCCGTCGAGATCGACAACGCCGACCCGCACGCGTTTCAGTTGCTGGATCTGGTCGGTTATCCGAAGCGTGAAGAAGATGACAGCAGCGGCAAAGAAGTGTAGGCACTCTACTTCGTGGATGAACGATTCAGTTCCGTGGTCGATCTGATTGACAGCGTCTTACTGACAATTGATCGAGACCGAATGCGAACTGCCCACGCTCCGCGATTACAAAAAATTCTCTAGAATCGCGAATTTACTGCGTTAAATCCGACTTGGACCGGCAGCGGTGGGTTGCTGCGTTGCGTCCAAAGGGAATATTGGATTTATTGTTGAATCAATCTCACACGAAATCACAAAGCGAGACAATGATTAGCTTTGTGCCTTCGTGTCTTTGTGTGAGACTACTCGGTTCGGTTGCGGCTATGTCGCATTTGGGCTTTACCTGGAGAGACCTCTCGTTATGCAGAATCAATTAAATCGCCGTCAAATGCTTCGTGGAACCGGAGCACTGGTTGCGCTGCCTGCGTTGGAATCTATCGGCTTTCGCAGTTTTGCTTCGGCTGCCTCAACAGCTCCTGCTGCCCCATCCAAACGCTGCGTCTTTCTCAGCATCGGTTTCGGGGTGACCAAAGAGACCTGGTATCCAGACATCAAGCAAACGGGAGCCGACTACGAGCTTTCCGAAGGCCTCGCTCCCCTCGCACGTCATAAGTCGGACTTCACCGTCGTACAGGGTTGCTCGAATCAATTCACCAACGAAGCGCACTGGGGCAGCACTTTCTGGCTCACCGGAGCCAATCGCTATTCCGTGCCCGGCCAGAACATGGCCAACAGCATCTCCGTCGACCAGGTCGTTGCGCAGCAGTTGGGGCAGGACACCCGCTTCTCCTCGATCCAGCTCAACGCTGCCAGTCTTGAGGGGCACGGCCCCGGACTGTCCCTGGCCTGGGACGGGCGCGGAAAACCTGTCGCCGGTCAGGACGACCCGGTTCAGGTGTTCCACAAGCTCTTCTCCGCCGAAGACTTGCCTTTGGAACAACGTCAGGCGGCCATCGCCGAGAACCGCAGCGTGCTCGACGCCGTGCTCAGCGAAGCCCGGCGTGTGAAGCGCGGTCTTTCTAAAACCGACACAGACAAGCTCGACGAATACTTCCAGGGCGTCCGCGACATCGAGACACGCCTTAACAAGGACGAAGCCTGGCTCGATGTCCCCAAGGCTAAGGCTCCCCTCGAAGAACCGGATCCCGGTCTGAAGGGGAAGGCCGAGATCGAGATCATGCAGGATCTCATCGTTGCCGCGTTACAGACGGACAGCACCCGTTCGCTCAGCTATCGCATGCCAGGTCAGAGCCTCCTGCAGAGCCTCGACCTCAAACCCAGCGCGCACAATGTGAGCCATTACTCACCCGGCGCACGCATGGAAGCCTCGAAGGCGCGCGACAAGGCCCACAGCGAACTCCTGGCCCGCCTGATCGACAAACTCAAGGCAACGCAGGAAGCCGACGGATCGAGCCTCTTCGACCACACCGCCGTCGCCTTCGGATCGAACATCAGCTCCATCCACTACCTGACCAATTGCCCGACCGTTCTCACCGGCGGCGGAGCCAACTTGAAACTGGGCCAGCACCTGGTCCTGCCGAAGGACACGCCGTTGTGCAACGTGTGGCTGACAATGCTGCAGGGCCTCGGCATCAACGCCGAACGACACGGCGACAGCACCGGCCTTGTGAATGAGTTGCAGGCGTAGCACTCCGATGCGGAGCACTGGTAACCCGAAGCGTAAGCGAGGGATCGGAGCTCCACAGACCAATCCGGACAGTCCCTCGCTCACGCGTCGGGTTACCAAAAGCAACCACAGAACGAACTATGAAACATCTAATATACACAACCTGTATCGCCGCTTTCTCGCTCTGCTCTCTTGCGCATGCCGCTCCGCCAGAAGCGCGTCTTCCGGAGAAGCACCAGGCATTCTTCAAAGCACACTGCCTGGACTGTCACGATTCCGAGACTCAGGAAGGGAAGGTGGATCTGGAGAAGCTGCCGTTCCGGATCACCACGCTCGAACAGGCGGAGCTCTGGCAGAAGGTTCTCAACGCGCTGAACTCGGGCGAAATGCCGCCGGAAGATTCTGAACAGCCTGGCAACGCTGAGAAGGCGGACTTCCTAGATGACCTTGCTCAAACCATGGTCACCGCGCGGCGGGCTTTGTCGGACTCGGGCGGCAGGATCACCATGCGACGGCTCAACCGACGTGAGTATCGCAACACCATCGAGCAGTTGACCGGTGTCAAAGTCGATATCGGCTCACTGCCGGCCGATGGCGGATCGGGCACCTTTGATACCGTGGGTGCCTCGCAGTTCATCTCCAGCGATCAGATCGAGCAGTACCTGAAGCTCGGACACAGCGCGATCGATGAATTGTTCGAACGTCAGGCAGCAATAGGACAGGAAACGAGAATTTTCCGGGTCGAGCCCGAAGACACCGTCAATGTGAAGAGTCGCGAGAACATGGCAAAGCAGGAGGAAGTGCAGAAACGCTACCTGCTCTGGAAGGCCGAAGTTGATAAAGCCGCCGCTCTCCCTGAGAACAAGGACGTCCTCAAGCAGATTCGCGAGAAGTACAAACTCGATGATCTTACCGACAATCTCAGGCTGTACCAAAACGCCAATCTTCTGAAGGGTGGGCCCGACGCAACGAAGTTTGGCTTCGGCGACGCCAACGCCGCCTCCTTCTCTTTCCAAGGCGGATACGATCGCACCCATGCCTACATGAAGCACTACCTTGAGCTTCCCCATAGTGATCGCGGCACCTATCTGAAGCTCGCCTGGGCGATCCAGCGCATCGACGTTGTCCCGGATCCGAAAGACATTCCGCCGGGGACATACAAGCTGCGAATTCGAGCCGGGGCCGTGGAAGGTTCCGACCCTTCCCGTCATTTCATCGAGATTGGACATCCGCAACGCGTCAACCAGGTTCCGGCCGGTTTCTCCAGTCTGCCACTCAGCAGCCATCAGGTCACCGGCACGGTCGACAGCCCAGAGATAGTCGAGACAACCGTCGAGATCGGTGTCGACACCCCGCGCGAATTCGGCATCCAGGAACGCCGCCCCAGCAATGGAAAAACCGTTCGAACGGACTTCTTCCGCCACAAGCGCGAGAACGGTTACGGCACTCCGCCCGCCATCTGGGTCGATTGGATCGAGCTGGAAGGTCCTATTGCGGAGGATGCGGTGAAGACTTTTCGAGTCGAACCGGAGAGCACCGTCAATGTAAAGAACCTGGAAATTATCAAGAGATTGGAAGACACCTATAAGAAGAAATGGCTCCCCTGGAAACGAGGAGTCGACAAGGCAGCCGAAGCTCGTGAGAACCAGGAAATTGTGGCCGCCCTTCGCAAGAAGCACTCGGATTATGATTCCAATCCTACTCTCAAGTATAAAAAGGCTGGTCTTCTGAAAGGAGCACCCGATCCTCGCGACTATGGCGGCAGCGATCCAATCAATGCCATTGCCGCCTTGTACAGCCCCTATCGGCGATATCACAACTACATGAAGCACTACGCTGAGCTTCCTCACAACGATCGGGGTGCCTATCTGAAACTTTCACGCGGGGTTCAACGCTTTGACGTTCGCCCCGATCCGAAAGACGTTCCTCCGGGCACCTACAGGCTCAGGATCCGGGTCGGCGCGGTGAAAGGCTCCGATCCTTCCCGCCATTTCATCGAGATCGGTCATCCCCAAAAACTCAACGGAACGTCACCCGGCTTCGCCAAACTGCTCAGTACGCAACCGATTTCCGGCACCATTGAGAACCCGGAGATCATTGAGGTGAACGTCGAAATCGGCGCAAGCCCCCCGCGCGATGTCGGCATCCAGGAACGCCAGCCCAGGTCGGCAAAACTTCTCAGAGAGGAGTTCGACCGCCACAAGCAGAAGAATGGTTACGGCACGCCACCCGCCATCTGGGTCGACTGGATGGAACTGGAAGGACCTCTTTCAGACGGAGAAGTCGCTGAATCCAAAGTCGTCCGAGTTGAACCTGAGAAGACGATCAATCCGGATAATGAAAAAGAAATCGCACAGATCGAAGATGCGTACAAGCGGTTTACGCAGTGGCAGGCCGGCGTCGACAAGGCCGCAGCAACGCCGGAGAACAAAGCAAAGATCGCGGAGCTGAGCAAGAAGGAATCCGCAATCACACATCCCATTCACTTCTACAGATATGCCCACTTGCTGAATGCGGCTCCTGACCCGGGAGACTTCGGTTTCAGAGATTCAGGCAAAGCTGCAGCCGCCAATCCGAATTGGGATCGTGCGCAGCTGGCTTATCACAAGCACTACGCCGCCTTGCCGCATCGTGATCGCGGCACTTACTTGAAGCTTGCTCACGGCACCGGGCGCATCATTGTTCCTCCAAAGAAAAAGAACCTGCCCCCCGGCAGCTATGTCATGCGCGTGCGTGTTGGGGCTGTTGAAGGCACTCCTGCCGAGCGACGTTTCATTCAGGTGGGACATCCTCAACGCCAGATCGAGAGCAGAAACTGGGGACTCGAGGGCCGTGCCATCAGCACCCATCAGGTCGTCGGCAGCATCGAGAACCCGGAAACGATCGAAATCCCGCTCACCGTCGGATCCGATACGCCCAGGGAATTCGCGATCCAGGAGAAACAGCCCAACACCGGGAATCTGAAAGAGCTCTGGGACGCTCACAATAATTGGAAAGCGAAGAACGGCTACGGCCACCCGCCGGCCATCTGGATCGACTGGGTGGAACTCGAAGGGCCTCTTAGTGCCCCTCCCAAACACTGGAAGCAACGCCGCGAAGTTGAACTCCATGCCAACGCAAAGGTCGGTGGCACGTACAACGGCTGGTTCAAGGGCGGCCATGACAACGCCAAAGCATTTCTGGAAACCGGAAAGCCGCAGAAAGGCATCGCTGATGAGCAGGAAGCAAAGTTCCGCATTCGTCAGTATGAAGAACAGGGCCCGACCTTCCGTCGCTACCTCGATGATCCGCTCACGAAAACCGGATCTTTCCTGACCATAACACCCGTCAACAAAGAAGAGTTCATCGCGCTGCCACCGCAACATCCCTCAGGCTGGCGAAAAACGAAGCACATTGTCGCGACACTGCCTCTGGGCGACTACAAACTGCGATTCCGCATCGGTGCCGTCAAGGGCACGCCACATGACCGCCACTTTGTCGACCTCGGTGCCGTTCCGGAAAAGGACCAGTTCAATCATCTGGCGACCTTTCAGATCACGGGCTCCACAGACAAGCCTCAGACCATCGAAGTACCGGTTCAGCTCACCAACGGTGGTCCGCGCAAATTCGCTTTGCGTGAGAAACGTGACCCAGAGGGTGACCTGCGCCGCTATCGGGCCGCCCGGGCAGAAACCGGCGTCGGTCCCAAGCCCGCTCTATGGATCGACTGGGTGGAGTGGGAAGGTCCGCTGAATGCGTCCAATGGCGACTCCAGCACGAACGACTGGTGGATCACCGACGCCAGCGAACTGGATGAGTCCTCCCGGGCACGCAAGGTCCTCGAGCAATTTGCCTACCAGGCCTTCAGGGGCGCCGAAGCGGAGGTCGAATTCATCGACCGGCTGGCCGACATCTTCGCCTCCCGCCGCAAGGCAGGCGACTCCTTCGATGTCGCCATCCGCCTGCCGCTCAGCGTCATCCTCGCCTCACCGGGCTTCCTCTACCTCAACGAACCCAACGACGCGCCTGAACGGCGCGAGCTCACTGATCGCGAGCTCGCCGTGCGCATGGCTTACTTCCTCTGGAGTGCCCCGCCCGACCAGGAGCTACTCGACCTGGCGAAGCAACAGAAACTGAGCCACCCGGAAATCCTGCACCAGCAGGTCAATCGACTGATCACCGACTCTCGCTCGGACGAGTTCGTTTCCGGCTTCGTGCACCAATGGCTCGACATGGAGCGGCTCGATTTCTTTCAGTTCGATACCACGCTGCACCGCGACTTCGACGAAAGCACCCGCTCCGCCGCTCGCCAGGAAGTCTACCACTCCTTCGCCCACCTGTTGCGCAATTCAAAGGAAGGCCACCTCGGAAAACTCCTGAAAAGCGACCATATTTTTGTCAATGGCCTCCTGGCCAACTACTACGGCATCGACGGAGTCACCGGAGATCAGTTCCAGAAGGTCTCCCTGCCAGAAGATTCCCCGCGCGGCGGACTCCTCGGAATGGCCGCCATCCACGCAATGGGCAGCGACGGCGTCAACAGCAGCCCCGTCGAACGCGGAGCTTGGGTTCTGCGCCATCTGTTAAACGATCCCCCGCCGCCAGCGCCGCCCAACGTCCCACAGATCTCGCGGCTGGAAGGCCAGATCCTCACCGCACGCGAGCGACTCCTGGCACACCAGGAAGAAGCCCAGTGCGCAAGCTGCCATCGCAAAATCGACCCGATCGGCTTCGGCCTGGAAAACTTCAACGCCGCCGGAAAGTGGCGGACTGAAGACAGCTACCAAATGCGAGACACGAGAGGGAGAGGAGTCGGCAAACGAAAGACGTGGGAGATCGACGCCTCAGGAGCACTCCACAAAGGCCCAGCCTTCAACGACTACAACGAGCTGCGCGACGTCATCGCCGAGCGAGAAGACGACTTCGCCCACGGCCTCACCAACCACCTGATCGAATACGCCTTAGGCCGCCCGTTCGGATTCACCGACGAGCAACTGTCAAAGGAAATTGTCAGCTCAGCGAAGAGCAAACAGTTTGCCGTCAGCGAGTTCGTTCACTCCCTCGTTCAAAGCGACGTGTTCCGGACAAAGTAAGAAAAGTAACCCGACGCGTCAGCGAGGGACTTGTATCTCACGAAGGCACAAAGTCACGAAGTAAAAGATTCATGAGACCGCGGCCTTGATCGACACGGTTGCTTCGTGTCTTTGTGCCTTTGTGCGACATACTTTTCCAGTGTCAACTGGCGGCAATCAAAAAAATGTACATCAGATAACGAGGAAACTTGAAGCATGAAATATGCGATTACATTCGCTGCCGTCCTTTGCTCCGCATTGTGTCCCTGCACACATGCCGCCGATCCAGCTTTCAAGTCTCAGCTATTTGAGAAAGGTACGCTGGTCTACTCCGACGATTTTGATGGCGAGATTAACCGAGAACGCTGGGGAGCACCGACGAGGGACAAACAGATCGCAGACGGCAAGCTGATCGTGTCGGCGAAGTTCAAATCAAAAGAAGAAGCAATGAAGGCCCTCAAACGCGATCATCATCTCGGCCTGGAACCGGTCGTCCACCTTAATCGGATTCCCAAACAGTTTGTCTGTCACATGCGTTACAAGTTCGAGACGAAAAAACTCACACCGGGTCGGCCCAGTTTTCAAATCGGCCACCACATGATCGTCCTTGGCTATCTTGAAGAAAGAGGCCATCGAATCAAACTGCCGGATGGACCATCGTTCACCGCGCCGGAGTCGGGTATGAAGCTCGGTGAATGGATCGACCTGGTCATTGAATACAGGAAAGGTGAGATCACCATTGGCGTCAACGGTTCCAGCGAGACGTACAAACACGACGCAGTCACCATCATCAATGCAAAGGACAAACTCGGGCCCCGGTTCACTTTCAAAGGAGGCCCGAATTGCCAGATCATGTTTGACTCCGTCCGGCTCTGGAAATGCGATGAGTGATCACGCTGCGAATCTCATATGTCGTAAGCGAGGATCTACTGCTCAATGAGAAGTCGATCAAACCGAATACTCTACGTCGCTCTCTCATTGCTGACGTCGCAGTTTGTGGTCGCTGAATGAGCTCGACTCACTTTTAGTGTCGATAGCTTCGCGTCGGGGTATGGGCTACTACGATGATCGGCGTTTTTACACAGCCTGTTGATCTGAGATTTTTTCAGCGATTCGACGAAACTCGAAGAGCCGTTTGGTGTTGAATGATGTCCGGGTCTGGAAGGTTGATTTATCCAGCCCCGACTATCAGGAGGTTGCACCATGCACGAGTGAGGAATCACGGCCAACTATTGTCCCTCGCCGACACATCGGGCTGCCAGCCTTTAACCAACTCATTGTCTCAACTCTTTGGACTATCTGATGAAGAAACACTTTGCGCTTAGCTCCGCCTGTGTCGCACTTACGATTGTGATTGGATTCTCTGCTGTGAATGCGGACGACTCGATCAAGCAACAGATCCTCAAGCTCTTCCCGCAGGCCGACACCAACAAAGATGGAGTCATCTCCGACGCGGAAGAAGCGGCAGTCCGTCGCCAGGTTCTCAAGCGATTCTCGCGAGCCGACAAAGACGGAGACGGCGTTCTTTCCGATGCGGAAACGAAAGCTGTACTACGGCAAGCGGCCAAACGAGCCGGAAAGAACAATCCGAACCCAGGCAACTCGCGAACCGATAGCGCGAAGAAAAAGCCGACTCACGCCAACGTCAAATACGGCGAGCACGAGCGACAGGTCTTTGATATCTGGCTGGCCGATTCATCAAAGCCAACTCCACTAGCTATCTACATTCACGGCGGAGGGTTCAAGTCGGGCAGCAAGGAGAAACTCAAATCCGACTCACTGTCTGAATTGTTGAAGGCAGGGATTTCGGTCGCCTCCATCAACTACCGGCTTCTGACCACTCATCCACTGCCAACCGCTCATCACGATGCCCAGCGGGCACTGCAGCAAATGCGTTCCAGAGCCGACGAGTGGAATATCGACAAAACCCGCATTGCCGCTTTCGGTGGTTCGGCGGGAGCACAAATATGCATGTGGCTGGCGTACAGCGACGAAATGGCGAAGCCCGATAGCTCTGATCCAATCGAGCGGGAGTCAACGCGACTCACGTGCGTCGCATCCGCTGGCGGACAGACAAACAACAGTCCCGAATTCTGGAATCAAACGATTGGTCATCTGCTACCTGAGGGCAAGAGCGGATCGCTCCTGGTCCCAGCTAGCGGCGAGCAAGACCCCGAAAAACTCCGTACCGCAATGTGGGGTGCAAAGACTCTGGAGGAAGCAAACGAAATCGCCGCTCGCCACGCGGCAATCAATATCGTTTCCGCCGACGACCCACCGATCTTTATGAGCTACGGAATGAAGCCGAACGACAACCCGCCCACCAGTCCCGCGCGACTGCGCGGCTGGCTCATTCATCACGTGAACCTCGGCATCGCTCTCCAAGAAAAAACGGACGCCCTCAATCTTGAGGCTCACCTGAAGTACCCCGGAGCGAAAACCGAATACGAATCGCTGGTTGACTTCTTCGTGGACAAGTTGCTGAAGAAAAAGGAAAACTAAAACATGAAAAACCAAAGAACCGTGCTTCGGTGCGCGGCGATTACATTTGTCTGCGCCCTTTGTTCACACGTGGCCAATGCTGCCGAGCGTCCCAACATCGTGCTCATTTTTATTGATGACATGGGCTGGAAGGATGTTGGGTGCTACGGCAATGATTTCGTCGAGACCCCTCGCATTCACCGGCTGGCGTGAAGCCGGACCCTCGCTACCTGGTTCCTTACGATAACCCCGTCGCCACACCGTATCCGACAGCCGTCGTCTCACCCGGCGGCCCAGCGATTACTCCTAAATTGGCGAACAAGGGATCCCTCAACGAAGCCGAACGCAAGGCACTCCGTTCTATCCGGGCTGCAACGCGCAAGGCACAGGATAAGCCCCGAGACCTGACTAAGTTTTTCGAACGGCGAGATCAAAACAAAGACGGCTTCGTCACGCTCGAAGAATTCATCGGCGATCCGAAAGACCGGAACGTGCCCGCGCTGACAAGGCTGTTCAAAAAGCGGGATGCCAATCATGACGAACGACTGACGCTTGAAGAAATGAAAGAGCAATGAGACTCTTTCACCGCTGAATATTATTGAATTTCAAACAAAAACAGGACGGAGTCATTTAGTGTTGGTGTCTTTGTTCGAGATGCCGCCTTCCATACCCGGACATGCTCATAGGAGATCACCTCATCTCCTCAATTCGGGAGATTGATGTGCACGTCTGGGAGTGCAAACGAGGGCAGTTCGCTCGAAGCACGGGGAACCTGAAACCTGAGCAGCCAGGTGAATCATCGACCATTGACGAGTCATACCGCACTTTCACTAAGGAGAATCGCTGATGGCCAGGCGAGTCATCATTGTCGTAACGTATTACATGCTGGGCGTGGTCTTTTTCGGACCTCACAAGCTGTTACAAGCCAACGAACCGAAACAGTTATTCAAGCACTACTGCATCGATTGCCATGAAGGTCCATCAGCTGAAGCGAATCTTGATGTCGTTGCATTGCTGATAAGGAGCCACTTTGATGCGACGCTGATCTTTGAAAACGTCGCCAGCGGAAAAATGCCACCTGCCGATGCTGGCCAGCCTTCAAACGAAGAACGCCGCGAGATGCTCACTTGGCTGGCAGATCGGCAAGCAGAATCGAAACAAAACTCGTTCCGCAGGATCAGCCGTCACGAATTCGTCTACAGCGTAAATGACCTCCTTGGTACGAAGCTCGATCTGGCAGGAAGGATTCCTGAAGATCGAGGCACGCGAGACTTCGATTCCGATCGTCGAATTCAGTTAAGTCACGAGATGCTTGGCAGCTACTTCGCTGTAGCCGGTGACATGCTCGATCATGCGTTGCCCGCCGACGGGTTTATCAGCGAACAAACCTGGGTAACCAGTAAGCTGAAGGACAGCCACCAGACCTACAATATTTATGTTCGCGACTACAAAGACGGCGTGCTGTTTTCGTGGACTCGAGCAAACAATGGGAATAGTTACTCGTTCTTCTACGACAACTTCGATCCACCAGGAGCTGGCTGGTATGAACTGACCTTTGACGCCGCAAAGGTTGGCGACTTCAAAGAGGATGTCAGCATTCAGGTGCACGCGGGCAAGTACTACTACGCTGATGATCGCCCTCAGCCGCAGCGACTTCTGGATGTCATCTCAGTGGGGAACAGCGAGCTTGAATCGAAGTCGATTCGGGTTTTTCTCAGGCCCGGTGAGAATGTTTCCGTACATTGTTACAGCAAGCACAATTTCCGTAACGAGAACCCGCAGCAAGGCACTTACATCCGGCAGATGAAGGCTCACGGACCGTTGCAGGATCAGTGGCCACCCAGCCGCTACGGCATGCTCTTTGGTGATCTACCTGTCGAGATGAAAGGTAACCTGCAGAAGATCGGCGGTTCTATCACGGTCAGCAGTTTTCAGCAGGGTATGGAAAAGGAAAACATGCAGGACGGCTCAAACCGCACGTTCTGGCACACACGCTTCAAGCCGACGCTCGCGAAGCCGCCGCATTTTGTGATCCTTAAAAACCCGAATGAACGCCCCATCAAAGGCCTGTCGTATGCAACGTGGTCCGGCGGCAACGGCAACGGACAGATTGAGAAGTTCGAAGTCTATACATCCGAAGATGGCAATAACTGGGGCGAGCCATTCGTCACGGGCAACCTCGAAACGCGGCTCGCCAACGAACAGCCGATTCCATTTCATGAGGCCACGACCAGCCGTTTCGTCAAGTTTCTCGCCACTCAATCCTTTAGTCTTGATGGTCGGTCGCTGGCGTCGATTGGGAAGCTCGACGTGGTCGTTTCGCTAACCGATGACCTGCAAAAGACAAGAGTGTCGATCGTTTCAGATCGCTCCGAAGATATGCAGCAGGTCATCAGGCGTTTTACGGAGCGAGCGTTCTCGTCGAAGTTGACCGATGTCGAACTGGAACCATATTTCGATGTTGCCACTCACGCACTCGAACGCGATGGCGATTTCGTTCAGGCCGCGAAAGTCGGGTTCAAAGCTGTCATATGTTCCCACCGATTTCTGTTGGCTCCGGGCGAACACTCCAGCCAACAGCTTTCACAAAAGGCAGAGCTTGCCCGAATTCTGTGGCTATCGATTCCGGATGCCGAGCTTCAAAGATCAACTGCATCGTTGCGTGATCAGATTGCGTGGATGATCGCAGACGAGCGATCAGACCGGATGATCGAGTCGCTCTGCAATCAATGGCTGAATCTACGATCGTGGAACAGTGTTTCGCCATCACTGAAACTCTACCCGCGCTACGATGACCTGCTCGATCACTATCTGCCGCTCGAAACGCAGGCATACCTCGCTCATCTGATTCGCGAAAATCAGCCCACGAGCCATCTGATCGATTCCGACTATTCCTTCCTGAATCAGCGGCTTGCCCAGCACTACGGCATCGACGAAATCATCGGCCAGCAGTTGCGAAAAGTTTCTTTCAAGCCAGACGTTCCTCGCGGCGGGCTGCTCACAATGGGCAGCATTCTGAAGGTGACGACCGATGGCTTCGATACGTCGCCGATTCTTCGTGGAGCATGGATTTCAAAGAATCTTGTCGGCGTACCCGTTTCACCGCCACCGGAAAACGTGAAAGCAATCGAGCCGGAGCATGGAGATGATGCGGCGTCGCTGCGTGAACAGATCGAGCAGCACAAAAGCAATGAAGCCTGTTACGCGTGCCACAAGAGTATCGATCCCTACGGCTTTGCGCTGGAGAGTTTTGATTCGACTGGACAATGGCGAGACAAATATCGAACCGAAACGCCACACAAAGGAACGTTTCTGTTTCGCCTGAATGGTTACTATCGATTGACCACTGCGGTTGATACAGCGGGCGAAATCGACGATCAAAAATTTACGGACATCTTTGGACTCAAAAAGCTGTTGCTCTCCGGCAATCGAAAGATCGCTTATAACTTCGCCAGGAAGTTCTTCGAGTATGTAAACGGCTATGAACCGGACATGAAACAACGTCTGGCACTACTTGCGATGATCGACCAGGACGACTGTCGGATGAAAGATCTGGTAACCGAGGTGCTGGTCTATTCGCTTTCTGGAGATTCGCAATGAACGGGACAACACGTCGACAGTTCCTGAAGTTTGGAGCGGCATTGCCCTTGGCGATGCGCTCGCTGAATCTTCGAGCGGCGACGAAACCGACGCCTTCGTCACCACCACGGCGAATCATGTTCATCTGCAATTCGCTCGGGTTCTACAAGCCGTACTTCTTTCCGAAGACTCGTGGTGATCTTGCGAGTTCACCGTACCTGAAAGAAGTTGCGACGAAGGACAAGCTGACTGTATTCGAGAATCTCTATCATCCTGGTATGGAGACGAGTAATCACGATTCTGAGAAGTCGTTTCTTACGGGCGTCCCTAAACCGGAAGCTCCTAACTTCGTTAATTCGATATCACTGGATCAGATACTCGCTCGGAAAATGGGTGGCGAGACGCGATTCCCATTTCTACCTCTCAGCATCTACGACCGCGGCTGGGGGTGCTCGTGGAATAATCGCGGTGTGGCCATTCCGACTTTGCACGATGAAACTCGGATCTTCAACAAGCTCTTCGGCGAAGAAGACCTGACAGCGAAGCGTCGACAGATCGAGAACGATCAACATGTCATCCACTGCCTCAAACGTGACATGCATCAATTGGAAACCCGAAGCGTGAGCGAGGGAAATCGCAGTGCCAAAATTGAATCCTATCGCAGCGTCATTGCCGAACTCGAAAAGCAACTCGAACATGAAGCATTCTGGCTGAAGACGAAAAAGCCAGAGATTCCCAACACACTCAGCAAGGATCCCGAGTTTGCATTTTCCGCGAAGATAAAGAACCTGCTGAATTTGTCCAAGCTTGCATTTCAAACCGACTCAACCCGCGTGATCACCTTCAGCATGGACTGGGTCTACGGAGCCATTAATGTTCCGGGCGCAACTGGCGGGTGGCACACGCTGTCCCATCACGGCGGCAAACAGGACAAGCTCCAGCCACTAAGCCGAATCGAGATAGACATTGTCAAGCATCTCAATCAATTCCTGACTGACCTCGACGCCATCAAGGAGGGTGACGGTACACTGCTGGATCACACAACGGTTGTCATTGGCAGCAACTTTGGCGACGCATCCAATCACACCTGCAGCAATCTTCCGACGATCGTGGCGGGTGGCGGCTACCGACACCAGGCTCACACTGTCCTGGAGAATCCGATGCCGCTGTGCAACCTGTGGCTTGAGCTGCTTCACAAATACAATATCGACGTTGGTAAATTTGGAAGCAGCAACGGGAACGCGAATCTACTGCACGCCTGACAGACACATGGCGGAAGTTTGTCGAAATTCTTAACTGATCCCAATCTCTCATTCGATACGTGTCGAAAGGTGACCCTCTTGTACAAGACTCATAGCAGAACTGTCGGACGCGGCGTGCTCCGATTGCTCGTTCCTGGAATCGTCTCGCTTTTTGCCGTTGCGGCAACGGCCGCCGACAGTCCACGCCAACCCAATATCGTGCTCATCTTCATTGATGACCTGGGCTGGAAGGATGTCGGGTGTTATGGCAATGACTTCGTTGAGACGCCTCGGATTGATCGACTGGCTGCCGAAGGAGTCCGTTTCACAGATTTCTATGCGGCCGGAGCGGTTTGTTCGCCGACGCGATGTGCGTTGCAGTCGGGGCAGAATCAGGCGAGGATCGGAATCACTGCTCACATCCCCGGTCACTGGCGACCGTTTGAGCGAGTGATTACGCCGCGTCCGACGATGGCGCTGCCGCTTGATACGGTGACAATTGGCGAAGCTCTCAAGTCGGCGGGTTATACGACCGGCTATGTCGGCAAGTGGCACCTTGGTACCGGTCCGCAGTTTCAGCCCGACCGTCAGGGATACGACTTCTCGGCCGTAATCGGCGGACCGCATCTTCCGGGGAAGTATCGTGTTCAGGGCCGGCCTAATCTGAAGCCCGGGCCAAATCAGTACCGCACGGATTTTGAGGCGGACTTATGTGTCGACTTCATTAAGGACAACCACGAGCAACCATTCTTTCTGATGCTGTCGCCGTACGCCGTTCACATTCCATTAGGAGCGATGTCGGACAAGGTCGAGAAGTACCGCCGAAAATCAGCGGAGCAGAAACGCGAACTCCCGCATCCGGTGTATGCCGCGATGATCGAACACTGTGACGACATGGTTGGGCGAGTTGTCGATGCAATTGACGACAACGGTCTGAGTGATAACACGATGATCATCTTTACCTCCGACAATGGCGGCCTCTATCGACGTTACGACTATCGCGAGCACGCTGATGATACGGTAGCCGACCTTGCTCCACTCAAGGGTGAAAAAGGATCATTGCACGAAGGCGGAGTTCGTGTACCGCTGATCGTGAAGTATCCACCACTCAGCAAGGGCGGCGCTATCTGTTCCGAACCGACGATCACTTACGACTTCTATCCGACTGTCGTTGAACTGGCTGACGGAGAACTGCCGCAGAGCCAAACGATCGATGGGCTCAGTCTGCAGCCGTTGCTTTCCGACCCGCACACGAAACTCGGTCGCGATGCCTTGCACTGGCACTACCCTCACTACCACCACGATCGACCGGCCGGCAGTATTCGCGAACGTGACTGGAAACTCATCGAGTATCTCGACGGCACGGGAGACATCGAGCTCTACCAGATCGGCAAGGACATTGGGGAAACAAAGAACCTTGCTTCCGGACGCCCCGGCCGCGTCGCTGACTTGAAGAAGAAACTGCAGGCATGGCGTCAGGATGCGCTGGCTCGCATGCCGATTCCCAACCCGAGCTACGACTCCGCCCGTGCCGCCGAGTGGTGGAGTGTTCGTAACGGCAAGCCGGTGGACAGCGACAACCGCAAGCGGTTTCCACCGACGGAAAAGGATCAGTGACCGCCGTCGTTACAACTTCGCACGAAGGCACAAAGCCACGAAGAAGAAGGTTGGATCACTTTGTGTCGCTTTGTGACTTCGGTTGAGAATTCCCGCGTTTGCTCGCGGCTAAACGCAGTTCGTGCGATAAATGGCGGCAGCTTTCAGGTCTACGAACTCAGGTTCAATTTGATATGAAACTTAATTATCGGTTGGCGTTTTTCTTCATTTTTGCGTTCAGCGTAGTCGCGTCGGATGGCGCTGAAACTTTTGCTCAATCGCCGGAGCGGCTCACGCGAGTTCTTGAGCCGCTGGCAGCGAAGCTCGAGCCGACGCGAAAAACTGTCTACAAGTCGGTGGGGGAACGCGACCTCGAACTCCACATTTTCGAGCCGGAAGGGCATGCTCCTTCGACAGACCGGCGACCGTGTTTTCTCATTATTCACGGCGGCGGCTGGACTGGTGGTGAGCCACGGAAGTTCTACACAATGGCCGATCACTACGCGAAAAAGGGAATGCTCGCGATCAGCCTGCAATACCGTCTCATCAATGCGAAGGCTGGAGTGACTGTCTTCGACTGCGTGAAGGACGGTCGTTCGGCGGTGCGCTGGCTGAGGGCACATGCACGGATGCTGGGAATCGATCCGAAACGGGTTGCAGTCAGCGGCGGTTCGGCATGTAGCGTTGGGAACTGCCGTTTTTGAGAACAGCCCGGATGTTGATGAATCAACGGACGACCTTTCCGTTTCCTGTGTGCCGGATCTGCTGATCCCGCTGAATCCCGTAATCGACACTTCCGCCGACGGATACGGTCAGAAGAAAATCGGCGAACGCTGGCGAGTAGTGTCTCCGTTGCACCATGTGAAACGAGGGCTGCCGCCGATGCTGATCTGCCACAGCACTGGAGACACGGTAACGCCCTACGTGGGGGCCGCCAGGTTTGTCGAGTTGTCGAAGGCTGCCGGCAACGACTGCCGGATATTCACTTTCGAAGGTGGCCGACACGGATGGTTCATTTTCAATCTCGACCACTATGCGGCTCTCCTGCGCGTGATGGACGATTATCTGAAAGAACAAAACTTTCTTCGCCAGTAAACCGGCCAGTACAGAAGTTGGCGGTGCTGATGCCGCCAGCAGACAATCCAGCAAACTCAGGAACTCTCAACCATGAAACTCAACTACCTCATACCCGTAATTCTTATCTCAGCAATCGCAGTCGACGCATCTGCTCAGCAGAAGGGCAAAGCCAAAGGCGGACCAAAGCACAAGTGGCGCGTGCAGTTGCTTCATAAAGACAACAACGAAGGCATCGCCGTTGGTGACATCGACGGCGATGGGAAGCACGACATTACTGCAGGCGAGTTCTGGTATCAGGCACCTGATTTCAAACAACGCCCGGTTCGTGGCCTCGAGGCTTTCGGCGCAGACTATCTGCAGAATAACTCCGAGCACCTTTACGACATGGATGGGGATGGAGATCTCGACGTGCTCGCCGGAGCTTTCACAAATTCCATCGTGAACTGGTATGAGAATCGGGGAGCGGGAAACTACGACGTCGAAGCCTGGCCGGTTCACCAGCTGATTGACACCGGCACGGCGCACAACGAGGCCACGTTTCTCCACGACATCGACGGCGACGGGACGCCGGAGTTCGTCGAAAACTCCTGGAACGTGAAGAACCCCACGCAGATTGTCCGTCTCGTCAGAGGCGAAGACGGCAAAGTGACCGCGACGAAACATCTCGTTTCCGAAGTCGGCACCAACGGGCACGGCATGGGCTTCGGCGATATCAATGGAGACGGTAAGCAGGACATCCTGTTCCAGGCCGGCTGGTACGAGCAGCCTGAAGCAGACCCTTTTTCCAGCCGCTGGCAATATCGCCATGATTTCGATCTCCCTCACGCCAGTTGTCCGGTTCTGGTTGTTGACCTCAACAAAGACGGCCGAAACGACATCGTCTGGGCGGACGGTCACAGTTACGGGCTGTACTGGCACGAGCAACTGGAGCCACAGTCCGATGGCACAACGACCTGGCGGCAGCACCTGATCGATAAGAAATTCTCGCAGGGCCACGCGCTGGCCTGGGACGATGTCGACAACGACGGCCAGCCGGAACTCATCACCGGCAAACGCTATTACGCCCACTCAGGCCGCGACGCAGGAGCCGAAGACGACATCACCGTACAGTCCTATGACTGGAAGCCCGAAACGGGGACCTGGGCAAAGCACCTGATCTCGACAGCTCCTGCGGGCAAAGGTCCGGGAATCGGCTTGCAGATTCGAGTTCACGACCTCGACGACAACGGCTGGAAGGACATTGTCGTTCCAGGAAAAAGCGGGACTCACATCATCTGGAACGACGGCAAGTAGGGCTTGAGGCGGGGTGACGCGAGGCAGGTCACTCGGACGCGTAGGGTTTAGGGTTGCGTGGCTCAGTGGCCAGACGCTGGCAGTGCACCGCCAGCGTGGCATCTATACCGGCGGCTTCGTGATGTTTTGCACTGGAGTAATTTGATGCGACAAACCTGCCAGGGAATGGGGAAACGATACGTCATCACGGTGTCGTTGTTCTTTTCAGCGGCACTGTCATGCAACGCTGATGAGCCACGGCCCAACATCCTTTTCTTCTTCGCAGATGATCAGCGCCACGATACGCCACGATACGCTGGGATGCGCCGGGCACAAGGTTGTACAGACGCCGACGATCGACCGACTCGCAAACAGCGGCGTGCGCTTCGAGAACATGTTTGTGACCCGGTCAACCTGCCACGCGAGCCGGACCACGATCCTGACCGGCTTGTTCTCGCGCTCGTCGGTTGAGCCGGATCGATCCGACAGAGTCAAGCCGGAAGCGCTTGCTGAAATGTTTCCAGACCTCCTGCGGGGTGCCGGCTATCGGACGGGATTCTTCGGAAAGTGGCACGCTAAAATGCCAAAGGGTTTCAGGCCCGAGGACCACTTCGAAGAGTACGAGAAAATTTTCCGCAATCCCTACTTCAAAACGATGGTGGATGGAACGCGTCGGCACACCACGGAGCTGATTGGAGATCGCGGGATCCAATTCCTGAAAACTCAGCGAGACGAGAAGCGTCCTTTCTGTCTGAATCTTTGGTTCAACGCCGGACATGCCGAGGATCGCGATCGCGTGCCGGGCATCGGGCACTACCCGTGGCCCAGGGCGATGGACGGAAAATACGAGGACGTCACGATTCCGGCACCACGCTTGTCTGCTCCGGCGATCTATGAGGCGCATCCTGAATTTTTCAAAAAGTCAAACCACCGCGAACGGTTTCACTGGCGATGGGACACTCCTGAGAAATACCAGACGAACATGCGAGCGTATTTTCGGATGCTGACCGGGATCGACCACGTGATGAATCGCGTGTTGCAGACGTTGAAAGAAGAGGGCCTCGCGGACAACACGATCGTCGTCTACGCCGCGGACAACGGGTACTACATGGGCGATCGCGGTTTCGCCGGCAAGTGGTCGCACCACGAACAATCTCTGCGCGTGCCGCTGGTGATCTACGATCCTCGACTGCCGGAGGAGCTTCGTGGACGTGCTGTCGATACGACTGCGCTCAACCTCGATCTACCGCCCACTTTTCTGGATTGGGCCGGCGTACCGGCTCCGGCCAGTTACCAGGGCGCGAGTTTGAAACCAGTGATCGAAGGCGACCTCAAACCAGAGGGATGGCGCGAAGAATTTTTCTGCGAACATTTTAACCCGCGCTACTCAATGTCCTGGGAAGGTGTGCGTGGGCAGCGTTTCAAATACGCCCGGTATGTAGATCAAAAGCCCGCCTTCGAGTATCTCCACGACTTACAGAACGCCCCGGACGAACTCATCAATCTGGCAGGCAACGCGGAGAACCGAGCCTTACTGAAGCGAATGCGGCAGCGCACCGACGCCCTGGCCGACGACTACGCCAAAGCATTGACTGCAAATGTGCATTCGTCGTCTCCGTCCGCGAAGCCAGACGCTACAGCGGACCAACCGCGGATCGAATTGAACACTGACGACTACCAATCCTCGTGTGGCATTGAGGTCACTCAGGACGCGTCGTTGATCCAGGTCACCTGGCCACTGGATGCCGGTCGCCGCGGCCGACTGACTTTTGACCTGACACGCAATCGTCCCTTGATTCACACCGCGGCCGCATCGCCGAAAGGCTCTGCCTCGTTTCGGGCGATCGCCAAAGGGCTTGATCCGATCGTTCAAATTCGCATTGGAAACCGTGATCTCGAAAAACGTGGTAGTTGGACAGTCTTCTTTGATCGCATGCAGAGGAAACCAAGTGAAGTCTTTCGCGCCAGAGTCGAACAGAAACGGGCGATCGTCACCAGCAACGTGCGTCGCGCCACGCTGACGATTGGCGATGTGTCAGCGGGGCCTTTTCAGGGGCAATTGCGTTGGACGTTTTACGCCGGCAGTTCCTTCGTCCTTCAGGAAGCGGTGCTGAAAACGGAGCGGGACGGCACAGCGTATCTCTACGACACCGGCCTGGTCTGCCGCGAAACTGAGCCGACTGAAATGTCTTGGCGAGATTCGTTTGGACCGCTCCAGACCGAAGTGGTGGACGCGATCAAAAAGCCCAGGCACGTCGCCGTTCGCGGTCGGGCAATCGCTGCCCGGTTCTCCGGTGGATCGATCGGGTTGTTTCCGCCTCCACACCGATATTTCTACCCGCTGGACTACTCCACCAATCTCAAGAACATCTGGATGGGGCCAAACTACGCCAATCAGTAGTCTTCGTTCGGCTTCGGTATTCGGCATGACCCCGAAGGCGACAATCGCTATGTGCCCTGGTTCAATGCACCACCGGGCACGGAACAGGAAATGGGTGTCTTCCTGGTGTTCTCGGATGGCTCAGCAGATCAGATGTTGGAAGACGTCGCCAAACTGACTCGGACCGACCGGTTCGCCGATATTCCAGGTCACGTCAAGTTCGCGAGCCATTTTCATGTGGAGCACACTCTCGACTTTTTGCGGCAGAGTCAGAGCTCCACTGACACGGATGTTGTTCCTTCCTCCATGAAGCAGCCCCAGGTCTGGAAGTACACGTTGGAGCATCCCACCGGTGATTGGACGAAGCGGGGCTTCGATGATTCCCAGTGGAAGTCGGGACCGGGCGGGTTTGGTCGAAAGGGTACGAAAGGCCTGAAGTTTGGCACGTCATGGGACAGTTCGGATATCTGGCTCCGACGAGCTTTCACGTTAACTGAAAACGCGCCCGCGGAAACGAGACTGATACTGCACCATGACGAGGATACCGAGGTCTACCTGAATGGAGTCCTTGCGGCGTCCGTTACTGGATTCAGCACCAAGTATCGTGACCTTCCCATCAGTCCCGAGGCACTCCGAACCCTTGGCAAAGGCACAAATGTGATCGCCGGCCATTGCCGGAACGATGGAGGTGGACAGGCCATTGATGCCGGACTGGTCGTCATTCAGGAATCTTCCGATGGCGTGCCACCGAAGCTGCAGTCGCCCGAATTCGTTGAGGTCTTCAAACGATTGGGCGTCGATATCGTTCACCTGGCGGAATTTCACAATGGACGTACGCCGAAACTCAAAGCTCCGGAACGTCTGAAGCAATTGGAAACGCTGCACAAGGAGTGCCTGCGTCTCAGTGATGATGAATTTCTACTGCTGCCTGGAGAGGAGCCCAACGTCCATCTGGGCGGCCATTGGATCAGCTTGTTTCCGAAGCCGGTCTACTGGGTACTGAACCGTCCGGGTGAAGCGCCGTTTGTCGCGCAGCACCCCCAGTTTGGATCTGTGTATCACGTCGGTGGCGAGGCGGACGTGTGGCGGTTGTTTCGAGACGAAGGTGGGCTGGCGTGGACCGCACATCCCCGAATCAAATCTTCGACCGGATTTCCAGACAGCTACCGCGACCGCCTGTTTTATCAGTCAGAGCAGTTCCTGGGTGCCGCCTGGAAAGCAATGCCGGCCGACTTGTCGCAGCCGCGACTGGGCTCTCGGGTGCTCGATCTATTGAATGACATGTCGAACTGGGGAACGCCCACAGTCGTTCTCGGAGAAGTGGACGTGTTCAAGATCGCAGCGGATCATGAGCTTTACGCCCACATGAACGTGAACTACCTGCGTCTTGACGACGTGCCCAGGTTCGAAGACGGCTGGCAACCTGTCGTTGACGCGCTGCGGAGCGGGCAGTTCTTCGTCACCACGGGAGAAGTATTGATTCCCGAATTCACGGTGAACGGTCGAAAGTCCGGAGAGAACGCCACGATCGTGAACGGCGGCAATGCTGAAGTTAACCTGGAACTGAAATGGACGTTCCCGTTGGCTTACGCGGAAGTCATCACTGGAGACGGCCACAAGATCAAACGCCAAAGAGTCGACCTGTCTGCGACCGAGTCTTTCGGAGAAAAGTCGCTCAAGGTCGACGTTGACGTGACCGGCCAACGCTGGATTCGTGTAGAGGTTTGGGACATCGCAACGAACGGCGCATTCACTCAGCCCGTGTATCTTCAATAACGATGATTCGTTTTCCAGGCACGGTTGTGGCGACTCTCCAGGACCTAAACGCTACAACTCGAAGGCTGTTCTCGCAGGGATCGATCAGCCACAGGACGTTCTTCCCGCACTGCAGCCGGATGAGGTCGTGCGTGGGACAGAGCCTGGTGGCGATGTTCAGCGTCGAGTCTGCTCCGCGATTCTTTGAAGGCTATGGCAAACCAGGACGATGGGAGTTTGAGTATGAATTGGCGTTGGTCTGTACTGGCGATTATTTCGTCGATGGTTGTCATGTCGGTCGGTCAAGCTGCAGATGGAGTGCTCAAAAACGCTCCGATCGAATCGCGTCCAAACATCGTTTTGATCAGTGTGGACGACCTCAATAGCTGGGTTGGGTATTTGAAAGGGCACCCGCAGGTCACAACGCCCAACATGGACCGACTCGCCAGTCGCGGAGTTGCTTTTACAAACGCACACTGCACGACGCCGCTGTGCCAGCCGTCGCGAACCGCTGTACTGACCGGTCTCGCCGCAACGACAACCCAGGTCTATGGCAACCGTGGGAAGTTCGACCACACCGCCTACAAAATGTTGCCTCAGTATTTTGCCGATCACGGATATACGACGTACGGCACCGGAAAAATTCACCATAAGAAGAGCGTTTCGAGGGCAATCTTTCAGGATAGCTACACGCCAGAGCAGCGCTGGAGCCCATTCGACAGCAAGGATGTCGAGTACTCGAAAAGGGAACTTCAGAGCAAAGGCTCGCAAGACCCGCAACATGTGATCGCCAATGGCCCCGGTGGAAAACGCTACGTTTTGCCGTTCAATCACATGTCGAGTGAACGATATCCCAAGGATCGCAAAGGGGAGTGTTTGACTGGTCAGCGTTCGACTTGCCCGATGAAGCATTCGGCGACGGAAAGATAACCGATTGGTCGATCGAGAAGATGAAGTCGCACGGCGCGGGCAAACCGTTTTTTCTGGCTGTTGGGTTTTACCGTCCCCACATCCCGCTCTATGCACCCAAAAAATACTTCGACTTGTATCCGCTTGAGTCAATTCAGTTGCCCGACACGATCGCTGATGACCTGGCAGACGTGCCCGTTGCGGGCAAAGAACGAGCATTGAACGCGGTCACTGCGGGAACTCACGTGCACGTGATTAAGCACAAGCAATGGAAACATGCGGTTCAGGCGTATCTGGCATGTATCTCCTTTGTCGACCACCAGGTGGGCCGTCTGCTGGATTGCCTCGACGAAAGCCAACATGCCGACAATACCATCGTTGTTCTATTCAGCGATCATGACTGGCACCTTGGAGAGAAGCAGGCATGGGGCAAGCAGTCCGGCTGGATTCATTCGACGCAAGTCCCCTTGATTATTAGCGGTCCGCAAACCGGAGCTGGTGCACTCTGCGGCGAGCCCGTTAGCTTGCTGGACCTCTACCCGACGCTGTTGGAGATGGCTGGTTTGCCATCTCGCGACCTGGACGGTGTTTCATTGCTGCCGCTGTTGAAGAATCCCTCGGCCAGCACAAGTCGAGTCGTGAAGACTTACGTGAATGCAGATGACTACGTTCTGAGTGGCAAACGTTGGCGATACATTCGATACGGCGACGGTAGTGAAGAACTTTACGATGCTCAGAAGGACCCGAGGCAATACGAGAATCTCGCGGGAAGCGATTCGCATCAGAAAACGATTACACAGTTGCACGATCGCCTGCTCAAGTAAGAGAGAAAAAGACGCACGGATCAAGGAGCGTAGCTCCGAAAGAATGCGGAATGATATCGTCCTGGTAACTTGCAACCGCCGGAGCTGCGTGTCGCTTGGTCCGGCCTGCGAAGCCGCTGTGATTTTGAGGAGCGGTGTCTGATTTTCGACGATACTTCGTAACCGGTGGAATCTGCTAACATGATTCCGTTTCGTTTTATAGTTCAACAAGGGAAGAACATGAAGAAAGTACTACTCTCAAGTCTCATTGGAATTTTCTCATTCGTCACACCGGTGATTGCAGAAGATAATGCTCTAACCGAATCGGAACGGACTGATGGCTGGAAGCTGTTGTTTAATGGCAAGGATTTGACCGATTGGCAAATTGATAAATGGAACCCGGAGAGTATCTCGGTTGAAGACGGGGCGATCAAATGCCACGGTAAACCTTCGATGATTTACTATTCCGGCAAACGAAAGAATGTGAAGGATTTTCATTTCGCAGCGGATGTGATGACAAGGCCGGGCGCGAATGGCGGCATCTTTTTCCACACCAAATATCAGGACAAAGGCTGGCCCATAGGTCACGAAGCGCAAATCAACCAGACGCAAAAAGATCCGGTCAAAACTGGTAGCGTCTATATCGTGAAAAAGCACCTCGAGGCGCCTGCTAAAGACAACGAGTGGTTCCACTACGAAATCATCGTGAAGGGCAACCGCATTGAGACAAAGGTCAACGGAAAAACCGTCGTCGTCTACGAAGAACCCACAGATGTAAAGGGTAAAAGAAAGCTGTCGGAAGGAACTTTTGGAATCCAAGCGCATGACCCGGGGAGTATTGTCCTGGTGAAAAACATCAAAGTGAAATTACTTTAATACGACCTTGCATGAGTCAGGCTACCGCTCGGTGCGGGTCTTCATCCAGTGAGCCCGCTTGATGATAAAGTCGTTTTCTAGCACCACCGCACGTGATTGGATCACCAAGCCGATGAGATATTTGCTGACCATTTTTGCAACGCTTGCCCTGTTCAATCGCTCCCTGAGTGCGGCCGAGCCACTCAGTGAAACACCAAACTTTATCGTTATTCTCACTGACGATCAGAGCTGGGTGGGGTCTTCAGTTCAGATCAAACCGGATGATCCGCGAACCCGCAGCGATTATTACCTGACGCCGCATATGGAGCGAATCGCACGCATGGGCATGCGATTCACACAGGTGCATACGGCAGTGGGAACGCAAAGCGCTCGGCGGTGAGTGGCGGGCGGCGAGACTACACAGCGCCCAGATGATCATTTGCTGAAGTTCAGGCAGTCTTTCGGTTTTTCCGGGAGTCTGGTTCTGGATGAGGCAGGTGACAGGGTGATCACAGACATGGATTTGTGGACCGAAGTGCGCCGTCGCGTGTTGAACGGCGAGATAAGCAAGCGAGCAGCCTGTCGTGAATACGACATTTGCTGGCAGACTTTGAAGAAGATGCTGGAGCATCCTGAGCCGCCGGGCTATCGGCTGACGAAGCCTCGGCCGTCGAAGTTGGAGCCGTTTCTGCCCATCATTCACGAGATTCTCAAGAGTGATCGGCAGGTGCATCGTAAGCAGCGGCACACGGCGAAGCGTATCTTCGAGCGTCTGCGGGACGAACACGATTACGAAGGCGGCGAGACGATCGTCAAGGATGCGGTTCGAGCGTGGAAGCAGACGAATCGCGAAGTATTTCTGCCGCTCTCGCACCCGCCCGGTGAAGCTCAAGTCGACTTCGGGTTTGCCGATGTGTGGCTGGAGGGCGAACTGACGAAAGTGGCTTTGTTTGTGATGACGCTGCCGTATTCGGATGCGATCTACATTCAAGCGTTTCCCAGAGAATGCACGGAAGTGTTTCTGGAAGGCCATAAGCGTGCCTTCCAGTTCTTTGGCGGAGTTCCTGCTCGGATCAGCTACGACAATTCAAAGATTGCCGTGGCACAGATTACGGGGAATCGCGAACGCAAGGTGACTCACGAGTTTCAGCGACTTCAGAGTCACTACCTGTTTGAAGAACACTTCTGTCTGGTGCGTCGTCCGAATGAGAAGGGGCACGTCGAACGACTGCTCGACTTTGCTCGAAAGAACTACCTGGTTCCAGTGCCACGGATTGATTCGCTGGAGGCATTGAATCGAGAACTGGAGAGTCATTGCCAGTCTGATCTGGGACGGCAGTTGCGCGGCAAGCCGTCGCCCAAGTCAGTGCTGCTGGCTGAAGAACGCCAGCGGTTCTTCAGGCCGCTTCCGGTTCAAACCTTCGAGGCGCATCGGATCGATCATGGGAATGCCACTTCGTTGTCGCTGGTACGGTTTCAGACCAACGACTACTCGGTGCCAACTGAGTACGCGCATCGGAAGATCACGATCGTGGCCACGGTCAATGAAGTACGACTGATCTGTAACGACCAGTTGGTGGCTCGTCATCCTCGTTACTGGGGACGTGCGAAGCCGGTCTTCGACCCGGTGCATTATCTGGCTCTGCTGGAACGTAAGCCGGGGGGATTCGATCACGCGAAGCCTCTGGAGAACTGGGACCTGCCTGTTTCCTTCGGCATTCTGCGTCGCCGTCTGGAAGCAGAACTCGGCGGCCACGGAACACGGGAGTTCATCAAGGTGCTCCGGTTACTGGAACGTCATTCGCTGCCAGCTCTCAAGCAAGCCGTGCATAACGGTCTGGAGATCGATGCCACCAGCGCCGATGCCATTCGGGTCATCCTGGAGTATCAGCAGGAAGAACCCGTGGCGTTGTTCAGCCTGGACGGCCGACCGCATTTAAAGCTTGTACGCGTCGCTCAGACGGATGTTGCCGTGTACCAGACGCTGCTCGGGAAAGGAGCCACGGTATGAAGAAAACAGAAACGAAAAGCACCGTCCTTCTTCAACATCATCTCAAGACGTTGAAGCTGCCGACGATGCTGGCAGAACATGAAAAAGTCGCGGCTCGGTGCGCCACTGATAATATGGATCACCTGGCGTTCCTGTTGCAGTTGTGCGAACTGGAACTGATCGATCGCGAACGTCGTGCCGCCGATCGGCGACTTAAGTCAGCCTGCTTTCCGAATCACAAAACGCTCGACGCGTTCGACTTCAAAGCTCAGCCGTCATTGAACAAGGTGTTGATCACCGAACTCATGAGAGGTGAGTACATCGACAAGCGGGAGAACATCCTGCTCGTCGGTAATTCAGGCACGGGCAAAACACACGTCGCCACTGCATTGGGAATCGCTGCGTGTGGTCACGGGCGGCGCGTTCGATTCTTTCAGGTGACGGAGCTGATTACACAATTGATGGAAGCTCGTGAAGAACGCGTGCTGATGCGGTTACGCAAACAGCTATCGAAGCTGGACCTGCTGATCCTCGATGAACTCGGCTACGTTCCCGCCAGCAAGGTGGGATCAGAACTGTTGTTCGACGTGATCAGCACGGCGTATGAACGCAACAGTCTGATCGTGACCACCAACCTGCCATTTGAAAACTGGACTGAGGTCCTCAGCAGCGAACGGCTCACGGGAGCCACTCTCGATCGGCTCACTCACCGCTGTCATATCCTCGAAGCATCCGGAGAAAGCTACCGCCTCCGCGACGCAAAACGCCGCAAACGACCAGTCCGCTCAAGCCAGAGCGAAACAAAGACGAAATAAGTAAGGCCCACCCCCGGCCACGAGCCGCCAGCCACGCTCAACCGGGACACCACTAACAACACCGCGCTGTGAAATCCGCCCGCCGAGCGCTTTGCGTTCCCACTGACGTATGCATCGGGAGGCATATCACCCGCGTTCAGGGCGCCCCAGCACCTCTTGCCAACGCTCCGCGACTTGCACATCCGATCCCGAGATCAAAGGAAAGGTCCTCAAGATCGACTTGCCCCTTCGTCGTGCCCGAATCATGGCAGTCGAAGCAATAGCGAGTGACGATCTCTTTGTGCTGGGGAGGCATGATGGCAGAGTGTTGTGCTGCTGCAGCAAGAGGCCAAGCTATGAATATAACTAAGAATGTGTATTCAAATCTCATTCGACGTTTCTTGATTTCAGTATTTCTGTAGTTGTTGTTAGGTGTTTCTGAAGACGTCGCGCATTTTCTGAGCCACTTCAACTTCATCGGTTTCCGACACTCTTCGCCCCGATCCTTCCCGCTATTTTACAGGGCTAATCTTAATTGCCTTGCGCCAGCAACCATGCTTCGCACGGTGAGAACCAGTTCACGTCTTTTAACCCCGTGACCACCCGTTTCAGAGACCATGATTTCCGTGGTTCCGCCCGCAGCGTCCAGTGCTTTTTCATAGACCACACACTGCCACCGCCATGGCTTTTGTCATCCAGGCGCACAGACCATAAATGTCGGAGCGATCTTGCCGCTCATCGGGAACTCCTCCGCAATTGTTTGCGTTCCCTTTACACCACAAATAGGCCGCCGAACCGGGTAATCACAAAATTCGGTTCACAAGACCGCTGATCCGCATCATCGACATTCGGATAGGCAGGTTGATCATAATGCTGGCTCAAGCGCAACACCAAATGACCCGCCCGCCGACGATCCGACCACACCAAGTTGATTCGGATCGATATTCCATTTCTTTGCATTCTGACGCACCAGGTCGCATCGCACGTTGCACATCTTGAAAGGCCCGCCTCACGATCGCCAGAAGCCCGATACTTGAGCATAAAAACCGTAACCCCGCATTCGTTCAGCCCATTCGATGATTTCCGGCTTAGGCGTCTGATGTTGATAGGCACCCCCCAGGGCAATAGACAAACCGCGGGAGTCGGCTCAGCCCGTTAGAGCAGAAAAGAGCACCAGGTGCGGATCCTTCACGTTTTCATACCGAACCTTTCCGCGACGGGTCACGTCATGTTTCAGCCGATTCGCCGCACCGCCCGACCTGCTCCAAAGGCCACAATCGAACCACTGGGCGCCCCTCCGACACATCCACCAGTTCCTCCTTCGCCGATTTTTCAGTCGCTTTTTTCCGCTTTTGTTTCGGGCGTGGCTTTGTAGTGCCTGACTGCCCTTGAGCCACTCATAGTCAGCGTATTGGTATGGCTTCTCAGGAGGTCCCCACAGATCAGGCGCATTCCCTTTGTTCCACTCTTTCCAACGAGCGAGCATCGATTGCACCCGCTCCGGCTGCGATGCAGCCAGATCGGTTGTTTCGCTGAGGTCGTCTTTCAAATTGAACAGTTTTGGCTTCCTGCCAACGATCAGTTTATAGTCCCCTTCACGTATCACGCCTCCAAGACCTGGGCCTCTGACCGTATGCCAGTAAAGCACGTCCATGCGGCGGGTCTTTTGATTGCTGGGTCATGTAGGGACGAATGTCCTTCCCGTGCAGGCCGGCTTCCGCCGGATCGCCCCCGGCCATCGCGATCGCAGTCGCGCCGATATCCAATGAAGTAACCGCCTCTTCCAGCACACCGCCGCTTGGGCGCCTTGCCGGGCCACCTGACGATCATCGGCACACGAAGGCCGCCCTCGTACGCGTTGCCTTTGGCCCCCTTTAGCGGACGATTATCACTCGTCCTTTGCATTCCCGCCGTGATCACTCAAGAACCACACGACGGTGTTGTCGGTAAGGCCCAACTGATCGAGTTCCGTTAGCAACTGTCCGACACCCAGATCCAACTCATAGACCATGGCGCCATAGACGCTGCGAGCCGCCGGCTTCACGCCGGGAACCTTGCTCATCTTGTCCGCGGGGAACTTTGCAATCGTTTCCTCCGGCGCCTCAAGATCTAGGTGTGGGGCATTGTAGGACATGAACAGGAAGAACCGTTCCGTTTGATTCTTCTTCATAAAAGCGACCCCCGCATCGGTCAGCTCGCGCGTCAGGTACTGATCCCATTGCACCGGTTCCATGTTATGAATCAGAGGTAGGGTATGATGGATGTCACGCCACCTGGCCGGCCGCTTTAATGGATTGAATCTTCCTTTGTAGGACGGATGATCTAGCGGATAGTACATCAGCCCGCCGCTTAGGAATCCAAACCAATCGTCAAAGCCCATGGAGTTTGGATGCTGGTCATTGGTGGTACCCAGATGCCATTTTCCCACTCCGCCGGTAACGTAACCCTGTTTTTGTAGCAAGCTGGCGATCGTCTCCATTTTCGGCAGACCCTGCTTGGGATCCAGTGGCAGAGTTTGGTTCTTGTAGTAACCAAACGTCGATTGATATCGCCCGGTTAAGAATCCGGCGCGTGAAGGGCCGCACATGTGCCAGGTCACATACCCGGAAGTGAAACGCACTCCATCCTTTGCCAGCGAATCGATATGCGGTGTCGGGATGGTCCTGGCAGCCATAACAGCCGACATCGTTGTAGCCCAAATCATCTGCCATGATGACGATGATGTTCGGGCGCGTCTGCTCCGCACCGAAAACAGAATGGCCCAACATGAAACCGGAAATGAGCACTCCCAGCACGATGGACTTTCGATTTTTCATTTTCATCCCTTTGTTGATATCAGGATTTTGGTATCTCATAGATGTTTTCAAATTCCTTATCGCAGCCCATGCATTCAAGGCCGATGTTGTTGATAGATGTCGTGTATTTCATCAGGGGAAAGCGCCACGTTCCAAAACGTCATCTCATCCATGGCGCCCACACAACTGCGAGGCGGACGAGGGCCTCTTAGCGATTCGGCAGGCACACTCCAGGTAAAGGAGGGACTGCTTTACTTGCGATACAAAAAGGCATCAGATGTAACGAGAGAAGTAATGAGGGGCGTTCATGCTGCCGTTGCTTTCTTGATAGGCGTTGTGGGCAGCAAGGAGGACGGGTCTGTCATGAATGGTCTCGTTGCGTCCCATCCAAAAACGGAAGGCGTGACGGACAAACACTTGTTCAACGCGTTCGCTATTTGCAAGCTTTGTAATCATCTCAAGAGCATCGGTGACGGGGCCGTCTAGCTCTGGGCTTCCTGACTCAACGATTTCCCCAGTGGTGTCAACTGGTTTGCCGAGTTCTTTAGTCCGGTAAAACCCTGCGTGATCGTACATCTCAAACGGAAGGCCGAGCGGATCCATTTTTTCATGACACTTCCAGCAATACTCCTCACGAGTTACTCGCATACGGTCGCGCAGTGGAGTATCAGGCTCATCCGGAAGCTGGGCATCGACGGTAATAGGGACATCTGGTATCCCTCCACCAAGAAGGCGCTCTCGAATCCATATGCCACGGTGGATCGCATGGTTATCCATCGCATCTGAATGGGAGAGCAGCCAGGAAGGTTGTGTTAGGATTCCAAGACGTTGCCCTTTAGGTGCGCTGTGTAAGTATCTCTCAGGCTTAAATGAGCCTGTTCCATATGAGCGATGGCCCACTCTTGCGTAGAATGCATCTGCGTCTGACGGGATTTCAGGTGCTTGATACCCTTTTTCGTGCCCGTATTTGAGCACGTGATGTTCTCGCAGCAGTTCAATCCTCTCCTCCATGGTGAAAGATTTTTCTGACTCAAGTTCCCTCCTAATAGTCTTCCAGGTTCTCTCTTCTGAAGTTGTTTTCTCGGGTGTTTTTGCATCTTCTTTCGGCTGTGTTTTTTTTTGGGCGCCTTATCTTTATACCGGGGTAATACCCCTTATTGATATGGGCAAACACGACTTTTTGAGTCGTCAGGAGTTCCTTCAATACTTGCTGATCTTCCTCGAGGATTAATTCAACCAAACGGTCTGTGCTAGCCATATTGTAGAGCACGGTTCCTTTTAAAATGCTGCGGTGCTCTTTTATACCCTGTTCTTGTTAAGGCCTTATCGTCCTTGCAGATATCCTGCCGCAAGGTCGTAGTCGAAATACTCTCTGAAAAATTGAAGGATCCGCGGTTTTCGAATGCTGTCATCTGCGAGCATGCGAGAAAGCTCACGTTTCACATCCTCCCTGGATCGCATGTTTCCGGTTACTATGGCTTCCCGGAGTTGCACATCTGGCTTTATGTAGCACAGGGCTCGGTTGAGCGCATTACCGAGTTCCCAGTCCTGTAACATGACACGCCCCGAATTGATCTGGCTCTCCTGTTTGAGCTAGTTCAGAATAGAACAGAGCATCCCGATCTAAGAAGATCGCAGACAAGCCCCTAAAGAGTCCTTCTTCTTGTCCAAGTTTTGGAATTAGCTCGCTAATTAAGTCCACATTGCGGTAGCCCATGACTGGTGGACACCTGAAGGATTTCTAAGATTTCTTTCAGGAGACTTTCATGTCAGAGAAAACGAAGCGAGCACGTCGTTCATTCAGTGCGATTGCCCAGTTGGGATGGACACCTGAATTAGTTTTTAGACGGCAAGCTTTGCTTGGTGTTGTTCTTCGAATTCGTCAGGTGTTTTGTATCCGAGGGTCTGATGAATTCTCTTGGAGTTGTAGAACGTTTCGATGTACTGGAAGACGCTGAGTCTTGCTTGAGTGATGTCCTCGAAGGTTTCGAACTTCGTCCATTCGTGCTTGAGTGACCAGAAGAAACGTTCCATGACGGCGTTGTCGTAGCAGCATCCGGTACGACTCATCGAGCAGATCATGTTGAGTGTTCTCAGAGTCTGCTGGTATTCATCGCTGGTGTATTGCGAGCCTCGATCGCTGTGGTGAAGCAGACCGTTCGTGTCAGGCTTCCGCGATTCAACAGCGTTACGAAGAGCTGAGCTGACCAACGGCGTGGCGAGACTTTCGGAAATCGCCCAACCGACAACCTTGCGACTGAACAAGTCCAGGACAACAGCCAGATAAACCCAGCCGGTTGCCGTCGGCAGATACGTGATATCGGTCACCCACTTTCTGTTCGGAGCACCTGCTTTGAAGGACTGATTCAGAACGTTTGGTGCCGCCATCTTTGAAGGATCAGAAACCGTTGTCGTTGGCGAAAATTTCTTTGAGACTTTGCTTTTCAGTCCCATTTCCCGCATCGCCGCTGCGACTGTGTTGCGACAGACTGTTTCCAGAGAGTCATCTTCCTTGAGTCGATCAGCGATTTTGTAACTGCCATAAATCCCGTGCGACTCGTCGTAGACCTGCTTAATTGAAGTGCGGATTCGAGCCGACCGTTGAGCCCTCAAGCCGGGCCCGGCCTTCAGCCACCTGTAGAATCCACTCGAGCTGACATTGAGAGTTCGACACATCGACGTCACTGAAAACGAGTCACGATGCTGCTTGATCCATGCGTATTTCATTGTGACTCCCTCGCGAAATACGCTGTGGCTTTTTTTAGAATTTCACGTTCCATTTCAGCTCGCTGCAGACGCTTTCTGAGATGCTTGATCTCATCCTGCAACGCAGCGGTCGAGGCGTCGTCACCACATGGTTCTGGCTCTGGAGCCAGCTTCGAGTGCCAATCCCTGAGACTCTTCGCTGCAACACCAACAGCGTCCGCTGCCGCCTTGAACGAGTACCCCTGCTTGACCACAAGATCGACGGCGTCCCGCTTAAATTCAGCACTGAATGAACGACGTGCTCGCTTCGTTTTCTCTGACATGAAAGTCTCCTGAAAGAAATCTTAGAAATCCTTCAGGTGTCCACCAGTCATGGGCTACCGCACAGTGCTGAATTTAAGCGGGACGCCGTCGATCTTGTGGTCAAGCAGGGGGTACTCGTTCAAGGCGGCAGCGGACGCTGTTGGTGTTGCAGCGAAGAGTCCTCAGGGATTGGCACTCGAAGCTGGCCTCCAGAGCCAGAACCATGTGGTGACGACGCCGAGTTACTTTAGAAAGTTGTGTTTGAGGAGAAGTTGAAAGAGGCGGCGTGTTTCGAGATGAATTGGTTGTTCAACAAGATTCCAAATCATTTTGAAAGGCACGCCACCATGTTTGAGAGTAACGGTTCTTCAATTTCTGATCCAATTGCTAAGAGCGATTCAGGGGCGGATTCCCCTCGTGACGCGTTGACAGAGATTCTTCGAGCGGGTGCTCAGAAGATGCTGGCTGCGGCCATTGAACAGGAAGTTGCCAGCTATGTTGCCGAGCGGCG
>CALSLT010000035.1:0-220000 GCA_943787265.1 uncultured Planctomycetaceae bacterium
CTCCGCCGGTTTCGCAGACGTGGGCGAAGCTGCGTTCGACTCGTTCACTCCGTAATTTTTGCAGACGCTTGTTGCGGTCGGTTTTCAGGCGACGTCGATTGGCACAGTACGCTTTTTTGTAATCGGCAGGCTTGTCCGTCCAGCGACGGTTCGGACCATCCGGCTCGCAGATGTATGTTCGCAATTCATCCGCCCGGGACTTCGCCAGCGTTTCGTTCTTGTGGTAACCCTTGTCGCCGACGACCTCTTTGATCACCGCTTCGCTGTCGGACTGTTGCAGGTTGCCTTGGGCAGTGTTGACACTGTCCAGCAGCGTGTTGCCGTCGGACTCGTTGCCGTAATAGATCTCGGCGGACAGGATCGCTTCGGTTTCCAGGTCGACCGTGTGTTCCTGCTTGTACGACAAGTGCGTGTGCCCCTTCTTCATTTTCATGATGCGGGCGTCAGGGTCGCTTGAGCTTTGCCAGTCCTGATTGGAAACCTTCTTGCCTTTGCGTTTTCGATCGAACTTTCGCAGGTCATCGTCGTTCTTGATCTCGACGCCGTCAGCTTCGGCCAACTGGCGGACGAATGCTTCCCAGTCCTCGCCGGTGTCCTTGCGAACGATCGACTTCATTGCCGCGTTGGCTTCCAGCAGAGTCGAATCAACGCCGACGGTCTTACCTTTCAGTAGCCCGTGCTTTTCGACCAGCGATAACACGAACGCAAAGACCTGCTCGAACGCTTCCAGAGGAAGACGCTGACGGATGCGCGTCAGGCTCGAATGCTCAGGCGTGTTCTCATGCAATTCGTACCCGAGAAATTTCCGCAGCGACAGACTGTCCCGGCAACGCCAGGCGATGCCTCGCTGCGAATCGATTCCCTCGAAGTACCCCACAAAGATCATGCGGAAATAAACGCCTGGCGGAATGCCTGGACGACCACCTTCTTTGTAAAACGGCTCGCACAGCGACTCGGCAAAGTTGTCAAACTCCCCGTCACGGAGCACACGATTCAGGGCGTCGTAAAACACATGCCCGATCGACGCCGGCAACTTCGCCGTCGCCACCCACAACTCCTGCTGCCGCTCCGAACGACGCTCACCAAGAGCCATCAGTCATCCTCCATCGCTCAATATCAAGACACCGAGCAGGATAGCGCGAACGCATCTTCTGACCAGGTCAGTCGGCCGAGTTTTTCAACGGGCTGCTAACCGTCGCCGGCCAATTCTCACACCACGAGTAGCGGCCGATCAGCTCTAATTCACTTTGATCCGAATCCCTTGATCTTCCTCATCATCGAATCGCCCCCCCTCGTCTGTGCCGTTTTCCCCGACCGAGTAGACAACAACTTCGTCATCGTTAACCAGCACTTTCAATGGCTGACCAGAAAACGGATCCTGCCGCGATTCTTCGGAGCTTGGCAGCTCACCGAGCTCAGGGGCATTCGGAATCGCAGCACCGTAGTGGCGTTGCAAAGCGTTCAACAGGCGAACGCAGCGTACCCGAGCAAGTGCTCGATCGTGAGAGAGCCGAAACTGTAGAAATGCAGATGTTGATAGATTTGTTAACGGCCTCGATTCCTTCCTGGCGAGAACATCCAACTTCGCCCCGATTGAATGCCGTGAGTCTGTCGACCACTCGTCAACCTGAGCGATCATGTCCAGATACTCACACGCATCCAATTTGAATGTCCAGACCACCATCGATTGAACAGGCCCACCAAATATTTCCGACCGAAATACTGCCAATGCGTAAATCCGCTCGGAAGCCAGCGCATGTCGGAAACTATCCACGGATTCACACCCAGCCAGAGCCTGATCGATCTCGCCGCGCTGCTCGTCAGTCAATGGCGTTCGCTCGAACACCGCGACGAGAACGTTGAGGCTTATGTAACGACACGCAATACCGACCATGTGACCAATCACCATCGGTTGATGCTCAACCGCACGTGAAAACTTCAACATCTGAAGCCCCAGTTGCAACGCTTCATCAAAACGCTCCTGCGCCATAAGCAGCCCGGCGCGAGCAGCACAATGTCGCATGATTGATCGTGCTCCCGCACAATCATCCATATTCACCTGGAGCGACTCCGACGGTTGATCTTCGATTCGCCAGTCAGACTGCAGACCCGAGCAACCGGCAGCTTTCGCGTAGAGTTCGAACGCTTCGGCGTGATCTTCGAAAGCCTTCTCCAGCCACTCGACTTGCTCGTCCGTTGGGAGAAAAGATCGAAACTCCTCGCTTCCCTGATAGTCACGAAGCAGTTTGTCGAGTGCCTCGGTATGTGACTTCGCTCGCAAAATCCATGTTTGAGCGTTGTCATCTTCGGCAAGCCGCTCCGCTTGAAGATCATCCAGGGTGAGCGCCACGCCCTGATCACGCAGCTCTTCCAACCGAGACTCAAGCTGTGACGAAGCTCGCCAGCTTTGAACGGCGTTGAATCCCAGAGCCAGGGCCAACAGCAGCCCCAGACCGATCAGGAACTTCTTTCGGATGCCCCTCTTCGGTCGGGCGGGCTGACTGTCGTCGTTCGTGGACACCGATTCTGGTGGATTCGACTCGCTCATGATTTAGTTCCCGCTGAATTAGGCTCGCATTGAATTCAAATAATGCTGCAACGCTTATTCTTCTGGTGGCTGATTCATCAGTTTCATTCATCGGAACGCTGGCTCGTCCGCCATCGTTACCGACAACCGCCGCAATTTGACGATCACTCCGCCACGCCACGACGATGTTTAATCCGATTGTGAGAACGACCAACGCTGCGGTCACCACTCCCAAAGATGGACGACGACGCTTGCCGGCTGAATCTACAGCTTTCGCTGGACAGGCATCCGCACTGGATGTCGGTCCGCCCGCCACCAATTCTGCCGCCATTGCTGAACGGACTGCGATAGTCAATCCGGAAGGAACTTCCGCTGGCATACGACTATTCAGCCAGGCAGCAACTCGGTGATCCTCATCTGCGTCCGCGACAACATCGCCTTTTCCCGCGAATTCATCATTTGCGGCGTCGTTATTCATCACTGCTTCGTCTCCCTGATCGCGTCCACCGGCGTCGCTGAAACGGGATCCATTCGTTTCCGAAGTCTCGCCATCGCAGAACGATACCTCGTCGCCACTGTGCCTTGCGGAGTCTCAGTCACCTCAGCAATCTCCCGAAACGTCAGCCCACCGTAGAAGTGCATCTCCAGAATCTCACTCTCAACAGCCGTCAATTCGGTGAAGGCCGCTTCGATCTCGTCACGATCGTCCAATTCGGTCGTTGTCCGAGCAGCAACTTCGTGCCCATCAGATACGCAAGCCAGATCGGTATGCCCCGTCCGCTTACTGCGTACCAGTAGTCGATCAGCCTCACGTCGCGCAGCCGATCTCGAAACCTGACCGCGCGAATAAATGTCTCCTGTAGAACATCCGCCGCAAGATGGTCGGAGCCAGTCTTTGACACCAGAAAACGAAACAGCCCGCCGCTGCACTGCTCATAGAGCAATTCAAACGCGGCCGCTTCGCCGTCTGCAAGTCTGTCTTTGAATGGCTTCATTCGATTCCGTCGGCCAGTCGCCTCTGTCGATCGCGACCTTCCGTTCGTTGATAACTCGCCGTGCCAGCCATCAATTTTCAACGTCCCTCTTGTTCGATGACCCGCGCGCATCGCGAATTTATTGCCTCATCCCGAACATTTCTCCAGATTCTGGAGTTCTGCATGCCAGAGAGCCAACGGCCTAAACGAGAAACAGCTCGCCGCAAATTCATGCGGCGAGCTGTTTTGGCTCGTATTGTGGTCATCGAACAACGGTCAACTAGTCACGGAATACTTCGTGACAGGTTTCGCAGCTTTCGTTGGCCGCGTCGAAGATTGACTTCGCTTTGGCTCCATCACCGGCTTTGATCGCCGTATTCAATCCGCTCATGGCCTGGTGATACTCTTTTGACCACTTCGTCCATTGCGGAAGCTTGGCTTTGTCTTTGACTTCGTGAGTGTCCGCCTCCATCGCTAGCCCGAGTACGACCAGAACTGCGGCATTCTCAGAGTAGTTCTCCAGACGGCGTGGGCGTTTCAGAACCCGGCGAAGTTTGCCGCCTTGGAACTCAAACTCTTCCATCATGCGGTGCATGTTGACGAGCTTGTTCCAAGGGTGATCCTTTTCGCCCTTCTCGCCTTTGCCAGACAGAGCCTCGTTGACGTTCTTCAATGCGGCTGTCGCATCGGCAAGCTTCTTTGTCCTGCTAAGCACAATTGCAGCGTCGCGAAGTCCTGTCGCGTTGATGCCGCTTGCTTCGCCATCCTTGTGCTCGACCAGAGCCTGAGCCAGGCAGGCAATCACTCCTGCATCTTTGGCGACGATTTTGTTTTCCATCGCTCGACTATAAGCAGCCTCGTTGGCGACTGCTTTGCCGAGATCTTCCGCTTTCGTTTTTGCCGCAGCGGCAAGTTCTTTAGCACCAACCGCTTTCGAAACATCAGCCGGAGCACCGGCGACGCCGATCGAAACGGCAGACGCAGCAACAGCAAACAGTGTCAGGCAAACCAGAACGCGTTTCATCGATGTATCTCCAGGTGAAATTGAGTTTGTCTCACTCAGTAAGTTTATCTTTTACGTGCAGCTTTCATAGCAGACGGCGATTCTTGCGAGAGCCGCGGGGCCACGTCAAACGACACCGAGATTCGCACCGCCGCATAGATCGACATCGACTTGTGCGACTACAGAATCTGTCCCAGTCCCTGGACGCCGATCTCTTCCCGACAGGCGAACGGCTCTGCGTAGGCAGCCCCGATCGTCCAGCCCCAGTACCGGGCTCGGTCGCGGATATCGTCCAGCAAAGTCGGATGGTCGGAGCCTCGCCCCTGCACCACCTGACTGTCGTAGCAGGCGACGGCTTCCATCTTTCGGTCAATCGCCGAACTGATATCCAGCACGAACGCTGGCTTCGGGTGAATTCGCAGATGGATGCTCCAGTAGTAGAAGATTCGAGGCGGCCAGAAGCGTTCGCCCTTCAAGGGAAGCTGCCCCTCTTCGCCGGTGCGACTCAGCTTGCTCCAGAACCTCGCAGCGTCAAACCAGGTCGCTCGCCACGACGTGGTCCGGATGAGCATCTTCCCAGTACGGTGCAAGAATTGTTTTGGGGCGGACTTCTCGAAAGACATTCGCCAGCTTCTGTCGAGCTTCGAGCGTGTGTTGCAACTGGCGATTCGGTAAACCGAGATTGCTTCGCCAGCTTACGCCGAGGACTTCCGTCGAGGCTGCAGTTTCCTCGATACGCTTTTCTCTCGTTCCGTGGGGCGTGGGCTCACCGTCGGTCAGCTCCAGAACGCCGACTGAGAGTCCCTGCTGCAGAGATGTGATGATTGTCCCCTCCAACACTAATCTCGGCATCGTCCGGGTGAGGAGCGACGACGAGCACGTCGAGACTGTCACGGGGATTACTCATGAATTCAGTCCTGACATCCGAAGCAGCGTCTCACAGAAGTTGGCCACAGAATCGGCATCCAGCAGATGTTATCCCGCATTTCGACCGTAAATGACCAGTTCACACGACGAGGCGAATACAAATGCACGGCCAGACGGCGAGAATCCAGCCATTCGGTATTCGCATACACCATCGTGGCAAATCTTCCACGAGTTGCCAGATTCATCGTAGCAAGGTTTGTAGTTTGATGACAAAAACAGAACATGACGCGGCCACGGCAAATGGATCACGTCAATCATCCAACCATCTTTTGTGCAACGGGAGAGGCCGCCACCGTGCAATCCAGCGAGTGGCACAGTGACATCATTGGCGCGACCGATTCCGGGCGCTGAGAGCCCCGTTGAGTCTGGATTATCGAAGAACTCATCATCGTCACGTGAAAGTTTTTCCCCGCTTAGCGTATCGAATAATCCACGTCCCTGACTGGAGATGACCAGCAGGTCGTCACTGTTTGGAACGAACCCAATGTCAGTCAATCCACCGACTGCAAAGCTACCGGCGACAGACCACGGTTCGGGCGCGTCGGACATTGGCATGCGTTCCAATATTCCACGAAGTTTCTCTTGGTGTGCTTCGGTCATTGGGTCGTTCTGTCTCGCCATATATTGATGGATAGCATTGTGCTGTCAGCAGCAACGTCGCAATGTTACGCCAGCGCCGTGCTTGTCATACGCAATACAAATCTGTCGAGCAAACGTAGGAGTACACCGGAAAAAGAGAAAGGGCCTCGATCCGAAGACCGAGACCCTTTCCACTTAACTTCTCAATCAGCTACCGACAGCGAGTTGCCGGTTCAGTTCTCTACTTAAGCAGACCAAACAGGTTGGACAGCTTGTTGTTCCGACGGATCGGGAAGAGTGAACGAGCACTCTTCTCTTCCGGAGGAGCAGGAGCAACGCCCTTCTTCATCGGAGCAGGAGCTGGCATTGCTGGAGTTGCAGTCGGAGCGGCACAAGCTGGGTTGCACGCCGGGCCAGCCGGAGCACAAGCACCACACTTAGGACCACATGCTGAGCCGCATTTGGCTCCGCATGATGGCTTGCAGCAATCGACAACTTCGTAGCCGCAGAGTTCCAGAGCTTCTTCAGCTTCGTTGCGAACGTTACGATCGCAGTCAGCCAAAGCCATCGTCAGAGCTTCAACAGCTTTGTTACACATGCAGCAGCAGCCGTTTCGACGAACCTGGTCGCCGATTTCGTCAGCAGCTTCACCGCGAACACGCTCATCGCAATCGTTCAAAGCGTAAACCAGTGCAGCCATGACTTCAGGGTTGCAGTTGCAGTTGTAGTCGTCGCCCAGAGTGTCAATCGCCTTCGCACGGTGCTTGGCGTAGCAGGCAGTCTGAGACGTGTAGATCAGCTCAGCGATTTCGCAAGCGTCTGCACAGCAACGATCGTCACCGCAGCAGGCACCTTTGGGACCGCAGGCTGGAGCACAGCTTGAGCCACACTTAGGACCACATGCTTTTGCACATGGAGCGGCACAGTTGGCTCCCTTAGGACCGCAAGCTGGAGCACACTTTGACGCACATGGTGCGGCGCAGTTTGCACCTTTTGGTCCACAGGCCGGTGCACATTTTGATGCACACGGAGCGGCACAGCTCTTGCCAGCAGGTCCGCAGGCTGGAGCACATGCTCCGCCCTTAGGTCCACAGGCAGGAGCACACTTTGACGCACATGGTGCGGCACAGTTAGCACCTTTTGGTCCGCAAGCAGGAGCACACTTCGATGCACACGGAGCAGCACAGCTGCTCGCTTTTGGTGCACATGCAGGAGCACAGTTGCTTGCACATGGAGCGGCACAGTTGGCACCTTTAGGGGCACAAGCTGGAGCACACGCTCCACCGTTCGTTCCACATTTAGGAGCACATGCTCCTCCATTAGTTCCGCATTTTGGTCCACATGCCGAGGCGGCAGGTGCACAGCAGCTTGGTTTGGCCGGGCAGCATCCGCCTGGCTTGCAGCATGGTGCCTGCTGAGTCGAGACCTTTCGCTGGTACTCGAACGTCTGCCCGTGGCACGGACGGGCAATGGTTGGTTTACAACAACGAGGTTGGCAAGTCGGAGCACAACCGCAGCTCTTCGCGGCTCCGCACTTGCCGCCACCACCGAACATGGAAGAGAACAGCCCAGCGTCAGCGCTGGCATTCATTCCAAGTAGGGCGACTACGGCAGTCAGTGATTGGATCCATTTCATTTCGTAGCGTCTCCTTGCGCTTGAACAGGGTCGCTCGCCAGAGAATCCGGGTTGAGGTCTTCAACTTACGGCGTCTCATTTTCCGAATCGTCATGTCGCCATGATGAACCGCCCGCTGATCCTTAAGTCCATCCCGTTTGGGATGCCCAGGGTTAAGTATCAACAGACACTGGGAGAGACGCCGTTCATGACGCGCGTCACGGTCTCCCGGTCGGACCAGAATTGTCTGGCCAGCAAAAAATTGACTCGTCTCCAAGTTTCGAACTGCCTCAGACTTCGCCTCTGAGACACTTCACATCACGCTTCGCTCTGTTGGAGGGAAACCTTCGTCCGGCGTGCATCAGCCTCCTCAATGACGTTTGCACAATCAGACGGCAGCTTTCCGAGCGATAGACTCAGCCGGATCGAAGCACGCGGCTTTAGTGACAGCTTCGATTCGACCTGATCCATCGAAGCTATCGGTTAGCCAATTTGACGCCCTTGAACTTTGTAAGTCCCTAAACCACAGAGAATTAGACCGTTTTTCAGGTAGTATTCTGCGGCCTGATCCGGCTGGGCAGGCTATGGCAGACTTTGACGGCCATCACCCCGCCATGCTGACGCTGAATGCGTAACACTGGGTAATTTGCAATGTGCCTGCAAAACTACAGAGCACTCGCAGGACTGTGCGAATCGATCTGCCGCCGTACTCCGACTGCCCCGCCTGAGTCGAATGCGCGACGGCTTTCCGCCCCGCTCTCAGAATCACCATTTGACTTTCGCGGAGCAGTATTTCGCCGATTCGACAGGAGTATTCGTACACAAGTCGGCTCAACAATCACGCCAAAATAATCTCCAGCCCCCATACGCGGCAGCGATCCAACACCGCACCTCTGGTTGAGATTGCCTGGCGTCGGATCTAATCTGATCCGTAGATCTTCCCACCTGACTTCCCCTCGGAGACAACGATGACACGCTCACTCGCTTTCGCACTTTCGACTCTTCTTACGATTCCAGCCTTCGCCGCCGACGCGATCAAAGCTCCCGCTGAATCTGACGAGATGAAGGCAATCTTTAATGGAAAAGACCTGACAGGCTGGGACGGGGACTCTCGGCTCTGGTCAGTAAAAGACGGAGTCATCCACGGAGAAACGACGGACGCCGTCAAAGCAAACGGAAACACATTCCTGATCTGGAAAGACGGCCGACTGAAAGACTTCGAACTGCGGCTCTCATTCCGCTGCAGCGTTTCGAACAATTCCGGCATCCAGTACCGCTCGAAACACATCACGGACGGAAAAGTCCGCAACGAATGGGTCGTCCGAGGCTACCAGCACGAAATCCGCAACGAGAACACTTTGCCCAGCGTCTCAGGCTTCATCTACGACGAAGGCGGCCTGACGGGCGGCCGCGGCCGAACCTGCCTGGTCGGTGAAAAAGCCGAATGGATCCCCGACGGCAAGAAAGGCAGCAAGAAGGTCACCGGAACTCTGATCACGGCTGATGAATACTCAAAGCTGTTCAAAGTCGACAAATGGAACGACGTGATCATCATCGCGAAGGGTCGACACATTCAGCATTACATGAACGGTCGCCTGGTCCTCGACTTCCAGGACGCCGAAAAGAACGCCCTGCTCGAAGGCATCCTCGCCCTTCAACTGCACGCCGGAAAACCGATGTGGACCGAATTCAAAAACATCCGCGTCAAGCACATTAAATAGATAGTGAGACACGGCCCTGCCACGTCTTAGTCATCCGATCTCACAACGTCATTCCCGCGCAGGCGGGAACCCAGACCAGCATTGAAAACTGTCTTGTCGCAATGTCAAAACTAACCATCGAAGTCGAAGAAACCGACCTGGAGGAGCTGTTCTCTCTTCTGGCAGAGATCAACGATTTGTTTCACCAGCCGAGCAATCTGTCAGATCCAGAAAGAATGCAGCAATTTGCAGAGAAGTATTACTCTTCGATAAATCGTGCCTACTATCAAACAGTCTGGAATTGGCTACCAGAAGAACTGAGAATCAGACTGTCTGATGAGTAGACCTAAGTCATTTCGTTCCAGCCACGACTCGCCCGCTCGGGCGGGCATTCTTTCTTGTGAAGTTCCTGGATTCCCGCCCTCGCGGGAATGACTTACTGGTAAATTCACAGGTCTGCTGAAGAGGCTTTTACGGTTTGATTCGCTTCTCAAGCTGCTGAACCTGCCCTTCGACGTTGCTGAATCTTGACGGCCACGACTTGGATTTCAGTTTGCCAATGGTCGACCGCGCGGCTGGCCAGCGTTTCTCGTGAATCTGTGCTTCGGCCAGCTTCAGCAAGCCGGTCGGCTCAAGAGCCCGCAGAGCGGCGACGTGCTTCCAATGGTCGATGGCGTCGCCCCAGCGGTTCTGCTCCTGCCGGATCACGGCAAGGGCTTCGTGATGCTCTGCTTCCTTTGGAGCGGATTCGACCAGCGTGGTCACCGCCCGCTCAGACTGCCCTTCGTTGTTCTTCAGTCGTTTTGCCAGGTCTTTGTAAAGTTCAAGATTGTGACGATCGAAGTCGAGCTGCTTCAGAACCTGAGCAACCGCCGACTCGGCATCCTTCAACGCGTCGTAGGATCGAATCAGAGCGGCGTGCGTCTCAGGATCGAACGACTGCAACTCCGCAGCGAGCTGCAACTGTGCAATCGCAGCGTCGTGCTTGCCGCGACTGGCGTAAACTTCTCCGATCATTCTTCGAATCATCGGACTGTCCTGGCCAGACTCTGCCAACTGGTCATCGAGAAACTCGACAAAGGCATCAAGTTCCTTCGCCTGCCGGATTGCAGACTTCATCTGGTTAACCGCCCCTCGTCGTCGATCGTGCCGCGGCCCCCAGGCGATAATCGCTCCCGACGCTGCGTCGACGGCTTCTCGCGTATTTCCCAACCGAGCGTGTGACTGGCTCAGTCGTCGGTAGTACTCAGAGACTGTCCCTTCACCGATGCCACGGTTCGGTCGCGAACGCTGCGCCAGCGGAATCAACTCGCCGTAATACTTGACGCCCGCATCGTCCAGCGACACCTCAACACACATCGTAGCCAGCTGCGAGATGTTGGATTCCGTCCAGCGCCCGCCGCTGCGGAAGTGCTCATCGATTTGAGCGAGCAGTTCGTCGCGTTGTTCTGGCCGAGACGATCGGGCGTACGACCTCAGCAGCATCGTTCGATACTTCATGACATCAGGCGACTCGATCACCAGCGGTTCCAGAATCGGAATGGCTTCAGCCCACCGACTCCGATGATGCAGCCATTGCACCAACTGATAAAGATTCGCCTCGGAGACCAGTCCCTTTCTGTGAGCAATCAGCCGAATTTCGATCGCTCGTCGAAAATGCTCCAGACCGCCCCAGAGATAGTTTGAAACGCGCTCCACTGTACGAGGCGAATCGGGACGCTCCTTCAGAGCTCTCTCGGCCTCGCGAGCAAAGTCGGCTTCTTTGGCCTTCCAGTAATAGCTGTAGTGGTTCCGGAAAAAGTAGCTCGATCGGCTATCCCCAGTTGTCAGCTCCCGACGAAGAGCACGCAGTACGATCTTCAACAATCGCGGTTCCAGGTCCTGTGCCTTTCCTGCGGTCTCCTTCCACCACCTTGCCATGTTGTGCCCACACTGACTCCACGCATTCTGCCATCCGTATCGCAGTCGCCGAGGCCATCCATCCGTACGATCCATCAGAAATACCAAACCGTCTCGAGGCCCGCCGATGTCGCGTGACGCTTGAGCGTACAGACTGACCAACGTCCGGTATTGATGTGTCTGATTTTTCAGCAAAGACGGAAGCTGATCTATCGAGAACTTTCGAAGATCGTCGCTGACCTTTGCCCAGTGTTTATTGTTCGCCGTGCGGAACACGCCGACCAGCTCGGAAAGAATCGTGTACTGGTACGACGCGTCCATTTCCTGAGTCTGCTTGACCATTCGTTCGAGCAGATTGCGATAAAGCGTCGTTCCTTCACCGAGCGACACTCGGCCGTTCCCCTTCATCGCGGCATGGAACACCTTGTTCTGGCGGTTCAGCAACCAGTATTTAGTCTGTGGATTGAGAGGATTCTCCAAGTAACCGTCCAGCAGATTCTCGGCCTGTGCATACCTCGATACTTGCTCAAGGAACGTCACGTACCCGGAAAGCGGAGCACTCGCACTAAGCGGCCAGCCGGCGGGATGCGTCTGGTCGTATTCTCGAATCGCGTTTTCCATCACGGCGATGCCTTTGTCGCGGCGACCGTACGAATTGAAATGACCACTCGCCAACGAATACGCGATAAACAATCGATCGTCGGTTCCTGGCGCTGATCGACGATGCAGTTCCGTGAGCTGTCTCATCTGTTCGTCGGCCAACTTCGGCTGCGTAATCTTTCCCAATGCCTGCAGGAAGTCGGCCATTTGCCGAGCCTCGCCGTCCGCCCAGTCGCGATCGAATGCTCGCTTCAGTGCGGCGACCGCAGCATCAACATGCGGACCGGGTTGATTGAGCAACTCGGACGACTTCCGCTCGACCATCGCTTCCAGAAGATCAAGTGCCCGCCTGTCAATCGCCGTTTCTGCAGACTTCTGCAGCGTCTTGATCCGAGAAATGATCTCGTCAGCCGTTGCCTCGTCACGAATTTCCGTAAACAGATTGGTATGCAGATTCTTGAGAACCGAGTAAACCTGCTGAGGTGTGCGACCGACGACGATGTCCGGCACCACCTGCAACAGCCGGAAGTCTCGGCACGCCTGGTAAAAATATTTGAGCTGGTAAATGAAGTTCTGAGGGTTCTGCGACTTCTTGAAGACAGCTTTGAAAGCAAACAGAACGCGTTCATCCAACTCGCTCGGCAAATTGATGTCAGAACGTTGCCACGGATTCAGCCGCTGGTTAATCCAGTTTCGAATCTCGTACTCCTGCATGACGTGGAACGATTCCACCTTCGCATTTTCGTAATCGTTGCGGCGGTCCGATACGAGATACCAATTCGCCAGACTCTCGTAGTCGCTCGGCGAAAGTGGTGACTTCTTCTCGACGACTTCGAACAACGGAATTGCTTCTTCGATACGCCCCCGTTCCGCCAGCAGACGCCCCAAAGCCAACTGCCAGGGCGAAACAAACTCGTCCGAGCCAATCCACTTTCGCAGAGCCACCTCGAGTTCATCCGGACGGTCCAACGCAACGAGCAAACCAAACTTCTTCGTCTTCCAGTCGAACGCCTCGTCGCCTTCATCCGATGCCGCACGCTGTTCCAGTTCGATCGCCGCGTCGATGTACTTCAACACTCGATCCGCCAGCCCCTTCGGAGCCGAACGTCGCACGGCCAGGTTCGTCAGTGTCGCCAACGCTCGACTTCGTAGCAGCTCCTTCAGAACGAGTTGCTTCACCGCATCAGTATCGAGTTCTTCCAATTCTTCTTCGGTGAGAGGTGCCGGCGGCGAGTCTCCCAGAATCTTCCAGCACTCGGTCGCCACTTCCTGCTGACTCCTTCCCAGACGCACGTCGAGGTACATTCGCTCGACGTTCATCCAATCGCGAAGAATGGTCGACACCCACCCGGTATCTCCGTCGTCAGCAGAACGTTTCGCGGCTTCATCAGCCAGTCGGTCAGCCATCCCCGTCCGCGCGGCCTTCTGAAACTCAATCTGCTTCACCGACAACTCGGTACGAGTCAACTCTTCCGGATGCCCTTCATCCTGCAACTTTGTCATCGAAGCCTTAAACCGTGCCGCGACCATCGCATCCACCAATCGATGCAATGATTCGACCTGAGAGGTCACTCGAACGGCCATCGAATCCGCAGCCGATACATAATCCAGCAGAGCGAAGGCTTCAGCTTCAAATTCTTCGCTCCAGGGACGCGTCAGCAACTCATTGAACAGCTCCACGGTGAACGTCGCCGCGTTGCTTTCCTTCAACGTGTTTGCTTTCTCGATCCGCTCCCGCATGAATGGCAACAATCGGTCGTCGGGTGACTTCGCTCTGAAAATCTGCACGATCGAGTATCCGAGCGTTTGACGATCCTGCACTTCCTCCAAAGCCAGCCAACGATTGTGGAGTGTCTCCGCGATCCCGCCCCAATCATCCTCTGTCAGCTTCGATCTGCTGACACACCACGTCACCATTGACTGAGCCACATCCAGCGGCAACTCGTCAGCATCCGCTTTGAGTATGACTGAGATTTCAACGATGAGCTGATCAAACTCGTCGGTCTGCTGAAAGTAGTACGTGTCCAGAATCCGCTTGGCGAAGGCAAAGTGATGCTCGTGCCCAAGGAAGAAGCGACACGTCTCTGCCAGAGGCGTCAACCATTCTGGCTGGATGTAGCTCATGCTGTATCCCTGACGCTGCCCGACAGCAAACGACAGGGCGGCGTTAAATCGCGCCAGTTCGGCTCCGGCAAGTTCACTGTCGACTCGCCCGTCCGCCAGCCACTTCCTCACAAAGCCATCCGCCTCGTCGTCACGATTCGCCAGCCCCAGAGCCGTCAGATATTCCGTGTAGAGTTGCTGATTCTCCGACTTTCCGTCGACCCATTCCTGCAGGAAGTCGACCAGGTCCGCCGCCCTGCTCTGTCGTTTCAGCAGGTCGATGTAAACTCGTCGTAACTGATCGATCTCGTGTTCGTGCCGCTCGGCATCGCGATCAAGTTCCGTCCGTAACCATTGATAGGCACCGTCGTAGTCACCCGTGCCGACAAGGTCCCTGGCATACTGTCCCTGAGCATTGAGATCCCACCTTGCGTTCTCGGCAATCACTTTCTGGAGAGGAATGTATTCCTCATTGCGGCCCAGATGACGAAGAATTCCAACGCGGCGAGTCTGCCAGTCCTTGACGCCGTAGACGTGTGCCGGCTGACGTTCAAACACCGGACGCAGCTTGTCGAGGATCGCCAGTTGCTCTTCCTGAGAAGCCAAACGACTCGCTTCTCCCATCACAAACTTTGCGAGGAAGTAGTCATCCGGCAGTCCGGCAACCAGTTCGTCGCTTCGAGCGAGCAGCAACTGCCGGACATCTTCGTTTCGCCGAGCCGCTCGCAGAACAGACGACCGCACCCACCGAAGTCCGTCTTTATTCGGAGCGAGCTTCTCCAGATGGTCAAGCTGAGCCAGCACGTCGTCCCATTTCTGAATCCACGACGACCGTAGAAGAAGGACAATTCGATCTTCAAATCCGGCCGAACCATCTTTTGCCGCCACTTCAGCGTTCCGCACCGACGGAAACGGCTCGCGAATAAACTGAACTTTCTCTCGCAGTGACAGCTCGTCATTGAAACGTTTTTCAAACGCATCCGATTCCAACGGTTTCACGGAGTACCGATCAACCGTCGTTCGTCGACCCTTGCTATCAAACCGTTCCTTAGCCATCGGCCACCAGAAGCCAGCAATCTTTTCATACGGTCCGTAGACCGTTCTTGAGGTCAGCTCACCGTCCGTCGAGTGTTCGACACTGAGCACGACGTTTCGCGTCGAGTCAATCGTCACTCGAACCTGGCTATCCGGACGGTCGTGAAGTGACAACTTCAGAATCGTTCGGTCGTCCTGTTTCTGCACTTCAGCATCGTAACTCTGAAATGCTTCGTGCATCAGAGACTGCGACCTGGGAGCGACTGCTTGAGAAGTCACCTTCAACTCTTCCGGCTTCGATTCGCGAACTCGGCCCAGAATAAAGCCCTTTCCAAAGACGCCACGCTCTTCAGCATCGCACCACTGCACAATCGATTGAGTCGGAGCCGAGACCGAGCTTCGCAACCAACGATCTTTCGCAATCAACTCGATGGTCGAACTCTGCGTCGTCTTTCGGCCGCTCCAGCGAGCGTCAAAGATCTCAGCCACAGTCCGAACTTCCAGACTCGTAGTCAGCCCAGACAAAGCCTCTTTCTGCAACAGGCTCTTCGCGATCTCAATCGCCTCGTCAGACCAGGTTGTCTTCACTGCAGATTTCTGCGGTGGAGCCGTCCCTGGCAACTCCGGGAACAACTGGCTGATCCAGTTCACATACTCCGCACCGTTGTAGTATCCGTTCGCCCGACCGCTCCACGGCTGCCTGGCTTCTCTCATCTGTTGAAAATCTCCCGACAACTTCTTCTTAAGCGCTGACGACGCTCGAGCAGCTCCCTGGACACTGCTGAATATAGACTTCTCCGCTTTCCCACTTCTGGCTCGCTCGTAACTCATCTGTAGCCGAGCCGGCTGCAGCCCAGACATAAGACTCTTACTCCGAGATTCCGACATATCTCGAGCGAAACCAAACATGTCATCGTCGCCGCTCAGCAACATTTCCTCATCGCGGTCCATATCTTCCATGTCGGCTTCCATATCCCACCGACCGTTACGGTCGCCAGCAACGGCAGAGGACAACTCATCGAGTGTCGTCCTTGTCGAAATCCCTCCAAAGCCGCCTCCGGCTCCGCTATAGAAGCCGTATGTCGAAAATCCTCGTTGCGAAATGGAGCCACTCGATCGCCCAAGCTGATTGAAACCGACCCCGCCCGACACAGGCATCATCGACGCCGAGCCACTGATACTGAGGCTGAACAACGGATAGCCCCGCTCCATGTCTCCGTATCCAGGAGGCTGCTCAAACATCTGCCGAAGTTGCTGCATTTCCTCGGTACTTCGTCCTAACCGAGCAAGCTCTGCCAGCACCGAACGCCGCAGCCCGATCCGCCAGTCACCCGCGTTCTTCATCTGCTGCTGAAGCAACTCGTACTTCGCATTGTCTCTGCCCTCGGCGAAAAAACGCTGCCCGTCGCGCATCTCGAAACGTCGAGTGACGCCAAACCGCTCGCGGTCAGCGTCCGTCTCCAGCACAAGCAGCGACGTGTACGGCGTGATAATGTGGAACTCTTCCGACAGACCGATGACCTCATCTTTGATGAACTGGCTGATGCCCTGCTGAAGAAGCTGGTCCATGTGAGCCCTCGCCCACAGCCGAGGAATGAACGAATTCCCCGCCTCTGCTCCCTTTAACCAGACCCGAGCCGCGAAACGGACATCTTCACCGCCACGCTTTCCGGTGATGATCATCTCGCCCGTCTGATCTCCACCATGCGGCAGATATCGTCCGACGATAATCTGCTGAGTCCCTGCCGAAAGATTCGGTAACTTCTCGGGATAGACCGCTGCGACTTCCAGACCTCGAAACTGCAGTTTGACATCCGTCATGCCGGGCTGAGCGATCTCATTCAACAGTTCAAAAGCGACCTTCTGAGGAGTTCGTTCACCCCCAATCGAACGCACCGATCCGCCACCAACCCCGGCAATTGCTTTCAGCACGACCGACTCAAAACTGCTACTGACTGAAACGGCATGGAAGGTCGGAGAAGGTTTATCCTGCTGCGAATCATCCGACTCTTCTTTCAAGAGATTCTCGACACGGCTTGCGAATGCCTGCGGATCTGCATCGCCAGACGTCACGATGCCGTCCCCGATGTAGATCACATGGCTTCCCGATTTCGCACGTTCCTGAAGTGACGCAAACGTCTTATCGAGGTCCGTCCACCCAAGTGACGTTCGGTTGCTCAACCACTGCCGAGCCTTCGTCATCGCCTTCTCGTTGTCAGCACTTGCCTGGACCGAGTCCTCAAACAACCAGTGACAGTCAACATCGCACACTGCCAGATTGAATCGATCCTCAGGCCCGAGCGACGACAGAATCGCAGCCACCAGCTCGCCCTGCTTCTTTCGACTGTCCGAATCCATCGACGCCGACGTGTCACAGACAAGGAGCACTTCCAGAGGATCGCCATCGGGCAGGACTTCGCGTTGCCAGTTCCCGTCCGAGCCGGGCAGCGTTACCTGCGCAAGAAAATAGCCATCGTCACCACGTTGATGAGGAATCACGACCACGTCCGACTGTTTCGAATCAACCTCGCAGACAACCTCAAAATCGCGAGTCGGTGAATACTCCTGAGCGGCAAACTCCAGATGCGCCGACCGAACTGGTCCTCCGCCCCCGCCAATCGGTCCACCAAATGACGAACGAACGGAATGAGTCGGGCACTTCACGCTGCGCAACGGCAACTCCGAATTGATCAGGACGTCCACCGACAACTCGCGCAATGGAGTCTTCTGCAAAAGCTCACTCCGCAATGCGTACGAATATCGATACTGATTCGCGCGAAGCGGCAACACCTGCGTGTAGACAATCTTGATCCGCTTCTCAGAGAACGCTTCGATCGGAAACACACGAGCTTTAAAGATGTTGCCGCCCGTCCATTCCAAAAGCCCTGGATCGCGGCGTTCTCTCAGAATCGTTTCGTAAATCTCGCGAGCGCGCTGTTTCTCCACCACGTCGGCTTCTACCAGTTCACCGCCAATCCACATTCCAAACCCGCTGATCGATGCGTCCTGAGGAAGCGGAAAGTGGAACACACCTTCGAGACGGATCTTCGTGCGATTCACAAAGGATTCTTCGATCGTCGTGCGAGCGATCTGGTCGCGAATCTCGACCTTGACCTTGTGATACCCAACCGTCAGTGGAACATTGCGACCATCAATGTTGGCAATCAGCGATCCGATCGACTCTTCATTCGACGATCCTTCAAAGCCAGCCAGCCAGATCGGTTTCTTCTCGATTTTCCGCAACGTTCGATTGGCAAGCAGCCGAAACAGTCCGGACTCACCCGCTTTCAGAACGACTTTCTGATCGTTCGGAGCAAGCAGCGTCAGCTCCTCATCAGCGTGCTCACTGCCCGTAATTTGAACCTCGCCGCCATGCAGCAGAATCTGCCGCGGATTCTGAATCTCAACCAGACTGCCCGGCCCGGCGACAACCTTGAACCGAGAAGTCATCGCCACCGCCGCCGCATTGGCACCTCGAACGTCAGTCCTCAGCCAGTCTCCCGGCCGAATCAACATCTGCCGCGCAATCGGCGTCCAGCGACTTCGCATCACAGGCCGCAACATCACGATTCCCTGAGCATCCAGCACTCGCCCGATTCGACCGTCATTCGACAGCGACTTAGCGACAGCGAACTTCGCTTCGTCAACCGGCTCGTTCCGAGCGATCAGTCGCAGCTCTGCGACCGGCGGCCCGTCATTACTCGCCATTTCAAATGGCCAGGCAGCGATCGTGAGCAATTCGTTAGTTTTCGCATCCGCAAAACATTCGACACGGACTCGCCGTCCGTCCTGCATCGCGTTGAATCTGAAAACCCGACAGTCACGATCGATGTGCTGAACTCTCTCGGAAGCACGAAGTCCGTTGACCTGTGCAAAGGCATCACTGACGCCAAGCATTGCCAATAGATCAAAACCCCGGGTCATTTTCTTATTCACGAACCAAGGTGTCGAACTGCTCTCAACCGTGTTCTCCTTTTCATCAATGCTCCACAGCCTCGATCCCTCGGCGATCTGGTACAGAGACGGCATCTCTTCCCAACGAAGCCGCATTTCTTTGATCCAGACACTGGCCTCGACCTCTTCTCGTACAATTTTCAGTTCGAGAGTCTCTGATTCCGTAGCCTGATAGAGAACCGTCCCCAAAGTGACGGCCCCTACGGCCTCTCCAGAACCGGTCCAGGCAGCCAGCCAGACAGCACCACCGATGCAGGCAGCAGTAATAAAAAAAACCAGTCGCGCGGTGAGTGTCAGCATCGTTCTGTCCCTGCCCGAAGAAATAGTCACCGAGTCGTTTTTCAACGCAATACTTGAGTCGCTGTCTGTGGCCTCATGAGCAACTCGCGCAAACTCTGCCGCAGATTGATCTTTCAGCCGATCGAGAAACTCGACATCCACCGGCGCAGCATCAGCGTCGAGCGGCCTAAACAACTTGCCCAACAACTTGTCATCATCGTGTTTCGAATCAGCAGTCATAATTCATCACGATCGAAGAGCCTGGTTCCTGGAATCATCCTCAGTCAGTCTGGCCGGCTTCTGACAAAGTCGCCGCCTCGTATCGTTTTTTGAAGTCGCGGCGTGCTCGAGCCAACCGGGATCTCACGCTATCAACCGTCCCACCAAACCGCTCGACCATCTCGTCGACCGAAAGCCCGTCGTTATATTTCGCAACGAGATAACTTGTGTAATCCGGTGGAAGGTCCGCCAGAATCTTTCGCACCTGCTCAACTGAATCCTCTGTCAGCAGATTTGCTTCCGGTGACGCTCCACCGCCTGGACTGTCGTCAAAATACGGCTCAGCCGGATCGATTCGCCGAGTAGCAGCCTTTCGCCAATGCAACGCTACCTGGTTATGAGCAATGCCGGTCAGCCACGCCCAGACTGTTCCCCGTTCAGGATCGAACTTCGAAGCTGAACGCGCTGCAGCCAGAAACGTTTCCTGAACAGCATCAGCGACAGCGTCGCGATTTGAGCCGAGTAATCGAGCAACGTATTTCCAGAGTCGCTCGCTGTATGTCTCACACAGCGCACCCCATGCTTCCGGACTGCCTGATCGCAATCCGGCCACGTCGTCGGAGGACTCCGGGCGAGTAGTCAAAGGATGATTTCCAGCTAACCAGTCTCAAGTACCGTCTTGCGGCAGTGTTGTTTCTCTGCAGAAACATTTGCGCGACGGGCAGATATGTGTCGCGGAATCCTGGCATCCGCATCAGAAAATCGAAATCAACAACAATTTGACCGCCTGGCGACCTCGGTCGCGACTGTCGAAAACAACTCATTCGTCCGTTAATCTTCCGCAAACTCTGGCACTGATCACACTTCACGGAGCTACTTAGATGAGCGTTTTCCTTGGCATCGACATTGGAACGAGCGGCACAAAAACTCTGGCGATGCGGGAAGATGGGGCGATCCTGGCCAAAGACACAGTCGAATATCCGCTTTACACACCCAGGCCCGGTTGGTCGGAACAGAATCCCGAAGATTGGTGGCAGGCGACCGTTCAAAGCGTGCAGGCCGTCCTGAAGAAAGGTGACATTGATCCTGGCGAGGTCAAAGGAATCGGCCTCAGCGGCCAGATGCACGGCAGTGTGTTCCTCGACGCGGACAAAAACGTCATCCGCCCTGCCCTACTGTGGAACGACCAGCGAACGCAGGCCGAGTGCGAAGAAATCGAATCGCGAGCTGGTGGCCGGTCCGCACTGATCGACATGGTCTCGAACCCGGCTCTGACCGGCTTCACAGCACCGAAAATCTTGTGGCTGCGAAACAACGAACCGGACAACTACGAGAAAACAAAACAGGTTCTGCTGCCGAAAGATTATGTCCGCTTCCGGTTGACTGGCGAGTTTGCATCCGAAGTCAGCGACGCTTCCGGCACGCTGCTGCTCGACGTGAAGAATCGATCGTGGTGCCAGCCGCTGTTGGACAAGCTGGAAATTGACAACGCACTCCTGCCGGAAGTCTTCGAATCGGAAGTCGTCAGCGGAACGTTGAGTGACGTAGCAGCATCCGCCCTCGGACTGCCGTCTGGCGTCGCAGTCGTTGGCGGCGGCGGTGACCAGGCAGCCGGAGCGGTCGGCAACGGCATCGTCAGCGGTGGAACAATCTCCGCCACGATGGGAACCAGCGGCGTTGTGTTTGCTCATTCGGACGAAGTTCAAACTGACCCCGAAGGCCGAGTTCACACCTTCTGCCACGCCGTCAACGGACAGTGGCACGTGATGGGTTGCGTCCTTTCAGCAGGTGGAAGTCTGCAGTGGTATCGCAATCAGTTCGGAGAGATGGAATCGGCCGTCGCGGCCGGCATGGACACCGAGGCTTACGAATTGATGACGGCGGCCGCCGACAAGGCACCGGCCGGTTCGGAAGGTCTCTACTTCCTGCCGTATCTGACCGGCGAACGAACTCCGCACTGCGATCCGTACGCCCGCGGAGCATGGATCGGACTCTCCCTCCGACACGGACGTCCGCACATGATCCGCTCCGTCATGGAGGGAGCGACCTACGCTATGCGGGACTGCCTGGAAATTATCAAAGGCATGAACATCCCGATCAGCCAAATCCGAGTCTCCGGTGGTGGAGCACGCAGCGCATTCTGGAGACAGCTCCAGGCCGACATCTACGGCCAGGACATCTGCGTTACCAACTCGGACGAAGGCCCGGCGTACGGCGTCGCCCTTCTGGCTGCGACCGGAACGGGTGCCTACTCAAATGTCGTCGAAGCGTGCTCCGCAACAATCAGCGTGACCGACAGCACGGCAACCTCCGCAGCAACCAAGGCGGCCTACGACAAAGCCTACCCGATGTATGGACAGCTCTACCGATCGCTCAAGAACGATTTCCCAAATCTGGCCGAACTCGCCGACTCTTGAGTCTGTCCACGCGGAAGTATTTAAGCCACGGAGAGCACTGAGAAAATCAATTCCGAAATTCTCAGTGCCCTCTGTGAACTCTGTGGCTTTAACTTCTGAAAGCATCACAACGTTCAGCATGAGAAATCACGATGCGGCTACGATTCGGACCAGAAGAAGTCGAGCAGGCAGCCATACAACTGCTGAAATGGCTCGCTGAATCTCAATCGGCCGTTGCCTTCACCGGCGCCGGGATCAGCACGGAAAGCGGCATCCCCGATTTTCGTTCTCCAGGCGGAGTCTGGGCGAAGAACGATCCCGTCTACTTCGACGATTTCATGGCGAATGCCGACTCGCGTTACGAATACTGGCGTCAGAAGTCCGAAGCGCATCGAGACTTCTCAGCCGCAACGCCTAACATCACACACAACACTCTGGCCAACTGGGCATGCAACGGCCAACTGCGTGGAATCATCACCCAGAACATCGACGGCCTGCATCAGGATGCCGGAAGCCAGAGCGTGCTGGAGCTTCACGGGACCGCTCGCGAAATCGCCTGCATGGATTGCGACTGGCGAGAACCAGCCGACGCCTGGGTCGCGAAATTCGTTGCCGACGACCGCGTCCCCAACTGCCCGAAGTGCAACGGACGACTGAAGCACGCGACCGTGTCATTCGGCCAGTCGCTCCCCACCGAAGTCCTGAGAACGGCGTCGCAATGGGCGACCAACTCCGACCTGTTCCTCACGTTGGGATCTTCACTCGTCGTGCATCCGGCAGCCAGTTTGCCTCAGATGGCACGCGATCGAGGTGCGAAGCTGGTCATTCTCAACCGTGATCCAACGCCGCTTGACTCGATCGCCAATTTGATCGTGAATGCTCCACTGGGCGAGTTGTTCGCTGCGATGAATGCAGCGGCTGAAAATTCACGCGGGCAAACTTGAGAGGTTGGCAATCTTGTGTACCGCTCTTGGCGAGCGGTAGCCGTCAGGCTACTGGCAATCCGATAGTTCAACTTTTGCGTAGAGTTTTCTGGCCAGCGGACTAACGTCCGCCGCTCGCCGGCAAGCCGGTGAGCATCGCCGGGGAAAACGATGGCATTTATGGCCGCGCAACGAATAGCAGTTCCTCACTGAGGAGCCGCTTCGCCAACTGTCCAGCATTGCGGAAGCTGCGGGACCGTGGCACAGACAATTTTGATGATCGACTTTCTTTCGAGTTTGCCGAGATGATCGAAATCTTCGTCGCCTGACTCCGTCGACAGCCCCACCCACAATCTCTCCAGTAGTCGATTGCGGCACTGAGTTGGCAATTCGTCGAACAATCGCGAGTTGATCAGGTAACTGAGGCGATGCTTAAAAAGTCGACCGACGAGGCTGAAATCTCTGAGCGAATTCCCTTTCTCATCGCGCGGCCCACGTTTGACGAACAAAGCCACAAACGGTGAATTAGCCAGAACAGACTCCCCAGCCGAACGCGACAACTCCAACGGCGGCTCATCCGCAAAGACCAAGTAACGAATCAGGTCAGACTCAACATCGGATCGCCGATTAAGCCGAGCCTCCAACCCAGCTCGAATCAGAAGATTCGTACCGTGAACCTGATGTGCCATTACCAAGTGCGGCACGAGGTCACTTTGAGGAAAAGGATAGCCGTCCACGTCGAAACTCTTATTCAGCTCCTTGAGTGACGTGGCGAACCCCGGCTCATTTTTGTGTCGAGCGTTGTCGTCTTTGCTTACCAAGTTGCCTCGATGAATCAGTCCAACTGGACTTCCCGTTACGTACCAGCCTCCCCACCGCTTTTCGTAACGCATGTCGTGAGTGACTCGCGAAAACCCAACGATCGGCTTGCCAGTACGGTCCGTCTGAAAGGCTCGAAGAAGCAGCCCAGGGACCTCCAAAGTCGAGCGCCCTGCGTGGCAGGCAAGACAGCGGTCACGTCGGAGAAATTTTTGTGATGTCGCGGCCTCTTCTAGATCCGTTTTTTGAACTCCGGCTTTGCTATCGCCGACCGACGGGGCAAGCGGTTGCGATAGAGTATAAAAATTGACTCCCTTCACCGGGTCGACAGCCGTAATCTCAAGCTCGCGAGACTCCGGGATCCACGCAACCGAAACTTCATCGTTAAAGAAGATGGCTCGCGGCGTCTGCGGACTGACCAGGTCGGGAGCGCGGGCAGTCTTTGAGTAGACAAGCAACTGCGACTCCAGCGGAACGTCCAGTCGTTCAAGCACTGAGAGTAGATACCCGAATCGATCATCCGCATTCAGTCGCGTTTTCCCCAAGGCGAGCAACTGCTGAAGTTTTGACACCGCGTCGTTGGTTTCAGTACCGAAGTAGTCGACAGGCTCCCGGCCGTAAGGCACTCGGTCCGTGAGTTTGATCGTTGCGACGTTGTCGTCAGCCGCGACAACACTTTGCCCGAACGCGAGATCACTCGCCACCCCGGCGTGCATGACCATCGCCGCCGCAACGTACCGAAGCAATCTGTAAGGATGAGTGACCATCGACGCTGCTCGTTCATGCTGATCAACTAACGAAACACAGAATGTCGAATCGTAGTCTGACCGGTCACGTTCTGTCATACTCAGCTCCCTCGCGGCCGATGTCCGAGCTTAACTCCGCGGTCAACTGGTAAGACTATCCCACCTCAATGATGACACTCCAGGAAAGAATCCATGCCTTCCGCACGACCGCTGATCCTGACAGCTCTTCTCTGCATCTGCTCAATCGGAAACGCGAATGACTGGCCTCAGTTTCGAGGCCCATCAGGCAACGCATCCGCTCCCGATTCGAACCCACCGACCACATGGAGTGATTCTGAGAACATCGTCTGGAAAACTGAATTGCCCGGACGCGGAGCATCGAGCCCAGTCGTCTCCGGAAACCGCATCTTCCTGACAGCTTACACGGGATTCGGTGTCGATACCGAAGAGCCTGGCGACAAGGAGAAACTGCGTCTGCACGTCCTCTGTTTCGAACGCGACAGCGGGCAACTGCTCTGGGACAAGTCGATCAAAGCGAGTTCGGCAACGCAGAATTTCGGACAACGCGTCGCCGATCATGGCTACGCCACCGCAACGCCCGCCACCGATCGTGAAGCTGTTTACGCCAGCTTCGGAGTTTCCGGCGTCGTGGCTTACGACATGGATGGAAACTTCATGTGGGAAGCAGAAATCGGCGAGGGAACCGCGGGCTTTGGTTCGGCATCATCACCAGTTGTGTTTCGCGAGATGGTTTACATCAACGCGAGTATCGAAAGCGACACCCTGTTCGCATTCGATAAAAAGACCGGCAAGGAAGTCTGGCATGCCGGTTCCATCATGAAATCATGGAGTTCACCGTGCATTGCTGAAGTTCCGGGCGGACCGCCTGAGCTCATCATGAATCAGAAGAATGAAATCTTTGCGTTCGACCCGATCACCGGCAAGAAACTCTGGTGGTGCGCCGGCGTTGAGGATTACATCGTCCCCGTCCCCGTCTTCCACGACGGCATCGCTTACTGCCTGGGAGGACGAAGCAACCGCGCCATTGCCGTGAAACTCGGAGGCCGCGGCGACGTCACGAAGACTCATAAACTCTGGGAATCAACAACCGGTGCCAATGTCACGTCACCCGTTTATCACGACGGACACCTCTACTGGGCAAGCGACAAAGCTATCGAAAACTGTCTTCGAGCATCCGACGGCAAAGAAGTTTACCGGGAGCGACTTCCGACTCGGTCAAGGATCTACTCATCGATCGTCCGAGCCGGAAACAAGCTCTACGTCACGACCCGCGATCAAGGCATTGTCGTCCTCGCAGCGAAACCCGAGTACAAAGAACTGGCCGTCAACGTAATCAAGTCCGACGAAACGCTCGTGAACGCCAGCCCGGCCGTCAACGGGAATCAACTTTTGCTCCGGACGGACAGATTCCTTTACTGCATCGGCGAATAACCTTTGGCTTAATGACGAGGGACGGATGGAACGTACCGTGGGAATGGATACTCAGCCGACAATTGCCGTGTGCATCCCCAGCTACAAGGCGACGGCTACCATTCTGCAAGTGCTTGAGTCCGTCGGTCCCGAAGTCAGCCATATCTTTATGATCGATGATGCCTGCCCGGAATCGACAGCGGACTTTGTCGAGCAAAATTACTCCGACTCTCGTCTGACAATAATCCGCAACGAGAAGAACCTCGGAGTCGGCGGCGCAGTCGTGCAGGGATACCGAGCTGCCTTGAACGCTGACGTCGACATCGCGGTAAAGATCGACAGCGACGGGCAGATGGATCCAGCACTTGTGCCGTACCTCACGCGTTCGATCGTCAGCGGTTCGGCTGACTATGCGAAGGGGTGCCGCTTTTACAGCCTGAAAGACATGAAGTCGATGCCGTACATCAGACTGCTCGGCAATGCAGCTCTGTCGATCATCAATAAGGTCACCAGCGGATACTGGACCGTGGTTGATCCCACAAACGGTTTCACTGCCATCCATCGCGCCGCTCTGCAACAACTGCCGCTCAACCGAATCTCTCGCGGTTACTTTTTTGAAAGCGACATGCTGTTTCGACTCTCAACCATCCGAGCGGTTGTAAAAGATGTCCCGATGGCGTCGGTCTACGAAGACGAACAAAGCCAACTGCGGATTGGGCGAGTCCTGTTTGAATTCCCTCCGCTTTACGCACGAGCTTTCGTGAAGCGAATCCTCTACTGCTACTTTCTCCGAGACTTCAACGCGGTCAGCCTGCATTTTGTGCTCGCGATGGCCCTGCTGATCCCTGGAACGTTCTGGGGCAGCTACCACTGGTGGAAGTCTGTTGAAACAGGAGTCGTCGCCACGACTGGTACAGTCATGCTGGCCGTGCTGCCGCTGATTCTGGGGTTTCAATTTCTACTGGGGGCTGTTCAGGGAGATATGGCCAACCAACCTGATGAACCAGTTCAGAAAACGACAGATCGCACCGGACGACGACGGCAGATGTCGATGCCGACGATCAGCGACTCCAGCAATAAGGGTCGAGCACAATGAACGACAGTGAGCAAATGGATTTGCCAGTTCCGTCAAAGCGCGAGCGATTCGTTGGACCATTGTTCGGTTTCGCGGCCATGCTGGTCGTCAATGCCGTCTACCTCGCCTACAAGGGCCTGTTCATCGCTCCGGATTCATCGTTCTACATGCTTGGAACAGACCAGCTTGTCGCCGCCGGATTTGATTTCCAGGCATTCCTGAACGGCTCTCCGAAATTCACACAGTACATCGGTTTTGTCACCTGGTGCGCCGCACTGAAATCCGTCGCTGGAGAAAACTGGCCCGCCGCTGTCGTCGGAGGGAACGCCATTGCAAACGCAGTCACCGTGGCAGTCCTGACACATGCTCTACGTCGATCTAGCATCTGCTGGCAGGCCAGACTCTGCGCCATATTCTGGTGTATGATTGCTTTTGACCTACTCGTCTGGTCCAAAGGCTTGCTGTCTGATCCAACGTTTCTCGTGTTGGCGACGTCCGCTGTTACAGTCTCCGCAGGCTGCATCAAACCTCGGACAGGCCGTCTTTCGCGACGGATAGGATTGCTGGGCGTCGCGGCTGTAGTGAGCATTGCGGCAATCTGCTGGCGGCCAACGGGCATTGCACTCGTTGTGCCATTGAGTGTCTGCGGGCTGCTTGGCCTGCTTCCGAAACGCTTCCAGGTGAAACGAGCCTTCACGCTGCTGGTGACACTTGTTGTGGTCGAGGCAGGGTTTCTCGTCTTTGCCCACTTCATGTCCGCCCCGGAAAGCTGGCCACTCCCGTTTGGTGGCGGACATATCAGCTACACGGCTCATTACTACGACGACGGTCAGGTTGTCTGGAAGCGGTACGCGACCTACCACGCGGAGCCCGAAACACTGATGGACTACCACCTGATCACGCTCGACCGACTGCGCTACTGGTTCGCGTGTTACGAAAGCGAATTCAGCTTCGCTCATAAACTCTACAACTGTGTGTTCTACATCCCGCTGTTCCTGGGCAGCGCCGTAACTCTCGTCCTATGGACGCTTCGCAAGTTCAGAAATCGCGAGCAATGCGACCGGCTGGTGACCACACTGCTCTCGATGGTTCTGGCATACTCCGCCATGCATGCGATGCTCCAGGTCGACTACGGATGGAGATACCGAGTCCCGATCATCCCCTGCATGATGATGCTCTCAGCGATCGCCCTGGACGCCGCCGTCCGGCACAAGTCCCGAGATGCAATTCAAGATTCACTGTGAGCTGCTATTCGAAGATGGCATTCAAGCGAAACTCGACAATTGGCCGACTTCACACGTCACCTGATTGTCGCTCGTCTAAAAGAGCCATGCCCCCGCAGTTTTAACGGCACGTTGCTCAGCGTGCATTGGCTGGCGAAATTCACCCGATGTCTGCTGCACTTCCTGGTCCAACTCGCCCACCGGAAACACTTCAAAGGCGTCAGGTGTCGAGCCAGAGACGTCTCGCGGCAGCTCTATAGTTTTTGTGTTATGCAAAACGTTGGGCGGTGCGGCAGTTCGAAAGTCATCCATTCGCATCTGATCGACAAATGCCGCCGGGCTGCCCATCGAATTGACATCAGCCCAACCGCGTACAAGCCCACAATCGGTAGCCATTTGACAGCCGGTTCCGCCCACCAGGCTTCCAAAAAGAATCCCGAGGCCCAAAATCCGAAAACCGACAGTATCTGCTCTCCGGTATTTCGAACTCAAAACTCGTTTCTGCATGACCTGAATCATAATTCGCGTTTCCAGCCAGTCACTGTTTAAAGCTGTCGTTAGATTAATCGGCGCAATCCGAACTGTCGGGCCACTCACTGTCGCAATTGAGGGATTTCCCCCTTCGTCCGCAGCTCGATGCCTCACGCGATTCTTCGCAGTGGCGAAATCGGCCATGCCAACGATCGGAAGCAGCAGTAACTCGTTGCCGCGCAGCAGGCAGGACGTCAGACTCCGTTCGTTTTCTCAAGATTCGCGGTTCGTGAGTCCAACGCGAGTTGGCATAACTCTGTCGAAGACTCCCAAAGGGACGCACATACGATGGCTGAGATTCCGAAGACGCAGAGCTGGATCGGCGAGTTGCCGGGGAAGCTGCGGATGATTGATCAGACTCGGCTGTCGGAGGAGTTTGTCGAGATTGATTGTGAAACCGTGCAGCAGGTTTGGGATGCGATTAAGCGGCTTAGCGTTCGAGGGGCTCCGGCGATTGGCGTTTCGGCCGCTTACGGAACGGTCATCGGTCTGCAGGGCGAAACGAGCCTGAGCCGTGCTGACTTTGACCTTAAACTGGCTGAAGTTACGGACCATCTGGCGAGCAGCCGGCCAACGGCAGTCAATCTGTTCTGGGCTTTAGCGCGAATGAAGAATGTCGCTGCGGGACTGGCCGACGCGACTCCAACGGACGTCGTGACGCGACTGCTGGCCGAGGCTCGGGCTATCGAGACCGAAGATCGCGAGATGTGTGCGGCGATTGGTCGATACGGCGCTGAACTGATGCCAGACGATGGCGGAGTCCTCACGCACTGCAATGCCGGCGGCCTCGCGACAGCAGGAGATGGCACTGCACTTTCCGTTCTGTTTGCAGCCGCGGAAGCAGGCAAGAAGATTCACGTCTTTGCTGACGAAACTCGACCGCTGCTTCAGGGAGCCCGTCTGACTTCGTGGGAATGCCAGCAGCGCCACGTGCCAGTCACCGTAATCTGCGACTCAATGGCCGCTCTTGTGATGCGGAAAAAAAAGGTCAAAGCGGTCGTGACTGGTGCAGACCGAATCGCGGCTAACGGAGATGCCGCCAACAAAGTCGGTACTTATTCAGTAGCCGTTCTGGCAAAAGCTCACGGCATCCCGTTCTACGTGGCGGCTCCGTCGAGCACGTTCGACATGAGCCTTGCGTCTGGCGATCTGATTCCTATCGAAGAACGAGCTCGCGACGAAATCAGCCACGGCTTTGGGAAGCAGACTGTTCCAGACGGAGTGGACGTCTGGAATCCAGCTTTCGATGTCACTCCGGCAGAGCTGATCGCCGGAATCATCACGGAGCGAGGGGTAATCTCTTCGGTGAGCACGACGTCAGTCGCGGAGATGATCGGCCAAACGCGCCGGACGTAAACAGACCGCTCCACCTGAACGACAGACTGCACCAAAGCTACCCACCTTCGCACCTCGCCGCTGTCGCCGAAATCGGCAAACCTGGCAGAATCGCCACTTCAGGAAGTCCAGGCAGGACACGGGAAACTGATTAAGCCCGAAGCCTCTCGCCAGCCGATCCCCTGATGTTAGCCGGATCGACTTCTGCACTCGGTGCATCAGTCAGCCTTCCCCCATCCTGGTGCCTGTGCTCATCGGCACGTTTGGGGATTTCCGGCGATCACTACCCGTCGATGATCCCTTCCGAACTGAATCGGTGACGAGTCATGATTAAGCCCCGGCTTCGTCTGTATGTTTGTGCTTCCGCCGTTGTGGTAACACTGGGTGGCGCCGTGCTCACGCAGGCCGCTGGCCCCGGCGAATTCATTTCAAGACTTTGGAAACGCGAACCCGCGCCGAAGAAGGAAGTGACTTCAGGATTCAGCCCTTTCAAATGGATGCGTCGCGACAAGTCAGACTCGTCTACCGGTCGCGTCGAAATCTCCGACCGCGGCAGACGAGTGGTTTCCGAGCGTCCTCAACTTGTCACCGACCCATTTCTGACTGAGTCGGCCCCGACCGCTCCCAATGTCCACCAAGTCGAGAAGCCTGTCAGCAAGGGCGTGATTGTTCGGCCACAGCCTCGCAGAAAACCCGCGACAACTCAGACTGTCGACCTCAATCCCCCGGCGGCGTCCCAACGCCCGCATCCACCATCTGGCGGAGTTGGACGAACGCGAATCACAGACTTTGGTCAGAGCAGTTCCCAGAATCGAGCCGCAAGCGTCGCACAGCAATCGCTGCCGGAAGTTCAGAAGGCACGTGCCCCTCAACCCTCAAAAGGCCAGTCCCCCAGAAATGGACAATTTGTCAGCGGCTTCGACAGTGAGTTTCAGAAACTGTTCAAAGAAGTCATCGAAGAATCTCGCCAGACTAAAGGAAGTACAAGTACGCCTCGGCTGCCCGACGAAGCAACGGCAAACGCCCCCTCTCCTGGAGTCGCGAGGCTTCCGGACACTGAAACCCCACCAGCCGATTCTCTGCGGAAAGACTTTGCCAGGTTCGCACAGGAACGCACCGGACCTGAAGTCGACAACCTGATCCGGGAATCACGAAACCAGATGGAGTCGTCTGTCCTGGCTCGTCAGGCCTCAAGGGACAGAGGAACCACGAACGTCGCCGGAACTTCACACTCAAGTCCCAATCCGACCCCATCAACGTCTGGCTCCCCCGTCGACTCAAACGCTGCCGGCTCAGCCTTCACGCCGCAGCGACTGCCAGATCGAGTTCCACAGACCGTCAACCAATTGATCGTCCCGAGCTCTATGGTGCCAGACCGGCGGCTCTTCACTACTTCCGAGGGCTGGATGAATCGCGGCGAACTGGAACGCCAGGCAGCCGCTGCGGCAGTTCCTGGCCCTGACCTGCAACCTGTCGTTCGTGTTGTTCCCGGAGACCGTGGAGCTGGAGTCGTCATCGAAAGTGGCCAGTGGGCACCGATTCAACCGCGAGTCTCTTCCAATGTTGCTCCCGCCCGATCCGTTCCTGACACATCGCAATTTCGACGCCTGTCATTTGAAGGGGACGATGCCTCAGCCGAGACGGGCGCCGTTCAGGCGATCGGCGACGGCCTCAAGCAACAATCCAACCCAAGTACGAACGCCCCGCATGCTGGTCAGCACTCTGGCCACTCAGCATTCATGATTCCGCCGATGTCTGAAGAATCTCCAACTGTCCCGCCAGCCCTGGCCGTCGAAGCGGAACCTGGCGAAGAAATGATCATGATCATTCCCGCCAACCGAACCGACCACAGCCTTGATGCAGCGGAAGTCGCCGCAGCGCTGGCGTCGGTGCCTGAACCTCCGAAAACAAGCCAAGCTGCGTTCGAGTGGCCTGACGAATCAGAAATCGCTGTCGCGCCTGCCGACGGAGGCTTTCCCTGGAAAACGACGGTCTTCTTCCTCGCACTCACTGGCACAGCGATCGGCCTGTTCTTCCGCAGGAAGGCCCAAGGCGGCATTTTCGTCACAACCGGAACCAGCACCGAGTCATAAATCTTCTGAATGAACCTCGGCGATCACGTCCTGTGACTTATGGTTTGCCTGTGCGGCGAAGACGGCTTCGCAGCAACTACAAACCATATTGAACAGACAAGCGTTGACCGATCAGGAGTTTCAGATGTCCGCTGATCCTTGGAGCCGCCCTACTCTCGACGACCTCAAGCAGGTCCTCGAAAACATCGGCAAAACTGACGGCGACCACGAACGTGCCGCTGAGCGACTGGACCTTTCGGTCCCCGCTGAAGTCATCACGGCTCGCGGAAGCACCATCCCGGCTATGACACGGGAAATCAGCCGCTTCGGCATCGGACTGCTGCACCGCGGCTCGCTCCAAATGGGCGATGTCACCGTCAAAATGGCTAGCGACACTCGCGAATACAAATATCTCGTTCGCCTCGAATGGTGTACCCCGTGTGAGAACGGCATGTTCATCAGCGGCGGACAGTTTCTCGGGAAGTTGGACGAGTAATCCAACTCGACCACTCAGGCCAATTCCCCGGAGTTCTCGATCCGCGAGAACTCCGTGCGGAATCACACTGGCCATAATCGCCAGATGAGTTGAGGCTTCGCGCTCGCTCGTCATGACGTGTTTCAGAATGAAACAGGCGACTGACCTGCCCGTGTCAGGTTCATCTCTTCACGACGAGGCCACTTCATCGCGCGAACGTCGGTGAATGCAGGTGTTCCCCTCGACAATTCGTGAGTCGTGCGGCCTGTGACGATCATGGCGAATACGCTCGCCGGACCACCGCAACCCATTTACGTCCGATCCAAATGAACTGATGCCGGCTTCCCGCCGCGTTCGATGACAAGCATACGGAGAGGACTATTTCGGTCTGCCGGTGGCCGCTGGCACTCTCACTCTCCCACGCGGGGTCCACATCCAGTTTTCTGCTGTCTGCGTCAAACCTGCTGCAGTCGAACATCCTCAGCACCAGCGTCTCATTCTCAATGAACCATCAACCTGAGACTCGCATCGAGTCACAAGCTGCCGGTTCCGAGTGAACTGAGATCACGTTGAGTTCCGACTGATTGGCTTACGTCCGACTGCCGAAGACAAAGCCCGTTCGAACTAAAGCGGTATTCCACCTGGAGTGCCACTCCTTCGAGCCAACATCAGTTGCAGGCCTATGATTTCTCGGTTCTACCAGCGTTTCTCGAAAGCCATAATCGTGGCTCTCTTTGCGTCGCTGGCAGTTCTTTATCCACTGGCCGAATCGATCCCGCCGAACAACAACACCGAAACCTGGCTGTCCGACGCAAACGAAGCGCGACAGGTTTATGAGGATTTCCGTTTCCACTTCGGTGGCGAAGAACTGATCCTCGTCGCTCTCGACCGAACCGAGCACGATCCCAAGTTGATCGAAGCGGTCTGCGGTCGCCTGGAACGACTCGAAGTTATCCGTAAGGTCTGGTCGCCGGAACGCCTTTCATCAATGATGGCCGAGTTTGATCTCTCTGAATCCGAGATCGAACAAAGGCTTCATCGAATCGCCATCTCGCAGGACGGCAAGTTCGCTGGAATTGTGGCGTTGCTCACCGACGAAGGACTCAAGGACCGTGCCGCTACGATGGGCAAGGTGACGGGAGTTCTGGAGTACTGTCAGCTTGATACTTCAAACCTGAAGATAACAGGTGCCCCCGTTATCGTTGCCGAGTTAAATCGACTCGGGGGAAAACAGGCCAATCAGGTCTACTTCGGAATCACTATCGCCATCTGTCTGGGAGTGCTCTTCTTCACGTTGAAGCAATTTGCTCCCGCGTTTCTCATTTTGATCGAGACAATCTGGGCCTTCCAGTTGACGTTGGCTTGCGTCCGCATCGGTGGCGGCGAGATGAACTTCATCCTCGACTCACTTCCGGTCATGGTAATGGTTTTCAGCATGGCCGTGGCCATCCACTACCTGCACCACTTTGCCGCTCATCGAAACGAAAATGATCCAATCGGTCAGACACTTCGCGGAGTAAGTTGGCCTTGCCTTCTGGCGACATTCACTACGGCTATTGGCCTGGCGTCGCTCGGCATCAGTGCCATTCCACCGGTACGACAGTTCGGAATCGCGACCGCGGGTGGGACGTTCGCAGCGCTGATCGCAGGCCTGGGAATCACTCCCGCCATTCTGACGCTCTATCCTCCCGACCAGTTCCAAAGCCAATGCCTGCATGGCTTCTTCCGCAAAGCCGCCGCTCGTCTATACCTGAACCGTGTCGTCACAACGATGGCTGTATGTGGCATGGTCGTGTGGTGCGGTCTGGGCGTCATCTGGATCAAAGCTGAGTTCCAACCGCTGAACTTCTTCCCGGAAAGCTCAAAGGTTCTCCAGGATACTCACTATCTGCACAACGAAATGGCGAGTACCGACTCGGTCGAGCTCGTCGTCGACTTCGGCATGCAGGACATCCCTGACACCGCGCGTATCGACACCATCCGGCAGATGGAAGATTCGCTGCGTGAAGTGCCGCATGTGCAACTTGTCCTCTCAGCAACGACGTTCCTGCCAGACCCATTGCCGCAGGGGCTGTCGCCGGCACTGGAAGCAATCAGGCAACAATCAGAAGACAACGACTTCATCGCTGACGGTGGCCACCTTTGGAGAATCTCCGCACGCGTTGAGCCGTCCGAGAACGCGACGTCCCAACAACTGTTCCATGTCCTCTCCGCCAAATCAAAGGAACTGGCTGCGGAACACAACGTTGAAATTGTCTGCACGGGTATCGCACCGTTGATCGAGCGTGCTCAACAGGACATCTTTGACGGATTCTGGAAGAGCGTCTTCACGGCGTTCTGCCTGATCTCCGTCATCATGGTTGTTTGCCTGAGATCACCTCTTGCCGGCGCCGTCGCCATGATTCCGAACGTGACCCCCATCATGCTGGTCTTCGGAACGCTCGGCTGGCTGAACGTTCCCACGGACATCGGCACGATGATGACCGGAAGTATCGCGTTGGGCATCGCAGTCGATGGAACATTCCACTTTCTAACGTGCTATCGCCGCCTGTTCGACAAGACCGGCAACTCGGTATACGCCACACGAGTCGCATTGGAAACAACTGGTCCTCCGATTGTGCAGGCAACCGTCATTACTGGTCTGGGAATGCTGGCGCTCGGATTGAGCAACTTCGGCCCGACCGTCCGCTTCGGCCTCTTAATGACAACTTCACTGTTCGTTGCATTGATCGGCGACCTGATCCTGCTCCCTTGCCTGCTCTACATGCGACCTTCAAAGGTGGTCGCCACGACCAATACGAAAGAGTCAACTCCAGAAGCTAAGCAAAATCGCCAGGTGCCACCGCCTCACATCGGTCAGCCTCGGCGTTCATCCGAGCCAACCGGACCCGACGACGATGCAGAAGGCTGCTTCGCCTGACGGTTGGGTTTCTCGCAGCAGGACGCGGCTAATCCGAATCAGAAGAGGGCTGCTCAACGTCCTTCATCGCCCCGATGCAGTACAGCGTCTCGCGGCGTCCACTGGAATGATCGGCCACTCGCAGAAACAGATCGCCGTATGCCGCAAGCGGACTCGCCATAATCTGGTCGCCCATGTCGTTCTTGGCGACTTCTTCAAAGCCATCTCCTGATGGTTTATAGACGGTAACCACGCCTTCTTCGCTGGCTGCATAGATATGTTCACCAATCAAAACTGGTGAGGCGCTATGATTGCCCCCCAGACGAGCCTGCCATTTCTTGTCGCCAGTCGCTGCGTCCAGGCAAAAAGCGATGCCTTTGTCGTTGTGGCCAAACAGCAATCCGTCATTCGCCAACAGTGACGAGATATAGACCTTCTGTTTGTTTCGCCAGACAGGCTCACCATTGCTCGCGTTAATGCAGATCGTCTCTTCGCCAGGGTACCCGCCTGAAGCGAACACGTTGTTTTCACCCCAGACGACAGTCCCGACACAGGATGAAGTCACACCTTCACACGACCAGAGTTGTTCTCCCGTCTCAGGCGAGTACGAAGCCACCTGATCGGCACCGGCGATGAGCACCTGATCCTTCCCCGCGACATGAGCCACGATTGGCGACGCGTAGGTCGATTCTCGCGGACGGGCTTTCTTCCAAATGATGTCGCCAGACTCCCGATGCACACCGGCCAGAAAGCCGCCGTCAGAATGATCAGCCGCGACGATGACCAGCGAGCCGTGCATTACGGGACTGGCGGAATATCCGAATTTCGACCGAAAGTCTCCGAGAACTTTCTGCCAGAGAATGGTTCCCTCAAGGTCAAGGCATGTCAGGTGGATCTTCTCCGCATTCAGCATACATGCAAACAGCCTTTCGCCGTCACAAGCGATCGTGTTCGATGCTTGAGTCGACTTGGCATGCATGTTCCTTTCAAAGCCCCCCTGATGAAGCGTCTGCTGCCAAAGTTGATCTCCAGAATGCCGATCGAAACAAACAACACTCTGCGTCTCCAAGTCTTCCTCAGCAGTTGTTAAGTAGACTCGATCGGCGACTACCGTCGGATCAGAGTGACCACGCCCCGCGATCGTCGACTTCCAGAGGACATTGAGTTCAGGACCGAACTCCGTCGGCACCTCCATCAACGGTTGAGTGGCGTTCCCGTTTGGTCCGCGCCACCACGCCCAGTCGTCATCTGACACGTTAATCGGAGCTGCCTCCGATACGCCGGTCGCTGGTGCGGAGATTTCCTCAACTGGCGGAGTTTTTCGACAACCCGCGAGTGACAGAACGGCGAGAACAACGGCACATCGACGGAAATTTAGAAACTGCATTTGGTCAATCGTCCTCTTGACTGATCGAGTCGAAGAAAGCTTGATATTGATAACCGCATCGCTACCGGCACTAAATTCGGAAGCGATCAACCGCGGCGAAACAAGAAACAACCGCACAACAAAACATTGCCGCTTGCTGACGAACTCTCAAGCAGCATCGGATTACGGATTCGTTGAAATGCAACGGGGCGGAGCCTGGATCCCTCCGAAGCTCCGCCCTGTCCGCGGACATTTTCAACAACATGCCTGATAAAATCAGACCTTAACGTTGATCTCGTAACCTTTTCGCTGCTCACGAGACTGCCACGAATTCAAAGCTCGATCATTGGTGATCATCTCGGTCTTCGGATCCCATTCGAGCGTCTTGTCGAGTCGAATAGAAACGTTCGCCAAGTGGCAAGTCGTCATCGCTCGGTGGTGAGACCAGACGTCGCTGATGGGTGTCTCGCCGCTCTTGATGCAGTCCATGAAGTTCTGCATGTGTGACGTCGGCTTCTTGCCACCGTAGACAGCATCGATGGCGCCATCCGGCAGTGGTTTGTCCTTCAGAGCTTCGACTGGACCGCCTTTGGTTCGGCCTCGGCTGACATGGAACCGACCTTTTGTTCCTTCAAACAGGATTCCGTTGCCGTCTGACGAATGGCTGACGATGTGCATCTCGACCCCGTTCGCAAACATGCACTTCACGTCGAACTTCGTGGGCCGCGTTGTAGCGGTCGTCCATCGTGGCATAGCCGTCTTTGTACGGAACCGGGTGTTCCTGCATGATTGGCTCAACGGAGACCACGCCCTGCCCTTTGCCGTTCTGCTCAATCGCCCATTGAGCGATGTCGACGTGATGAGCACCCCAGTCCGTCATCTTGCCGCCAGAGTACTCGTACCACCAACGGAACTCGTAGTGACCGCGAGTCTTCCCCCAGCGACCACCTTCCTTCATGCGGTATTCAGCGACCGGAGCCTGACCGAGCCACTTCTCCCAGTTCAATCCTTCCGGAACATCGGCAACCGGAATTGCACCGCTGTCTGACGAAGCACCGATGTTGCAGGTCACCTTCTTCACTGTGCCGATGCGTCCGTCGCGAACCATAGCAATGGCCTGAAGAAAGCGTTGCCCCATTTCAGTTCGCTGCTGAGTTCCAACCTGGAATGTGCGGCCGGTTTCTTCCAGCACTTTGATAATCTGCTTGCCTTCATGAACAGTCAGCGTCAGAGGCTTTTCGCAATAGACATCCTTGCCCGCCTGCATAGCTTCAATGGCAATCTTGGAGTGCCAGTGATCCGGCGTGACGATCGTGACCACGTCGATGTCTTTGCGATCCAGGATCTTCTGGTAATCCTCGTAGACGTCGATCTTTCGCTCATCGCCTTTTTTCTTCTGAATCCCAGCGACCTTGTCGCGTCCGGCTCCAGCGTGGTTGGCATCGACGTCGCATACCGCAGCACAGTCCGAAAAATTCAACGCGGCAGGTCCCACACTGTTCCACCGACTTCCCGTTCCGATACATCCCAGAACCGGCCGCTCATTGGCACTTGCGTAGCCGAACGTCGGGCGTTGAGCACTGGTAAACCAGTATGGCATCGTGGCGCCGGCTGCAGCGGCGGTTGTCTTCAGAAAATTACGACGATTCTGCTGAGTCATACAATGGCTCCGAGTTGAACTTTTGAAGGTTGGATGGCGAAATCAATGCCTGAGTTTAGTCGCCTCGTCGGACAAAGAACAATCTGCTGCTGTAGTCAAGACAACCATCAAGTCTAAACGCCGCGATTTTGAAAATCCGACGAGATGCCTACGATTAACTTGAGTACCAGAACCGGGTGCCATCAGTAATCACCGAACAGAAGCCACGAGCCCCGCCAATGACAACCGCCGTCTTACTAATTGCTCACGGAAGCCGCCGAGCAGAAGCAAACCACGATCTGGTCATCGTCGCCGATCAACTGCGAGAGCAAAGCGACTACTCCATCATCGTGCCCAGCTATCTGGAACTCGCCGAACCTTCAATCCCGGAAGGCACCAGGCAATGCGTCGAGGCCGGTGCTGACCATGTACTGATGATGCCGTATTTTCTGAGTGCGGGCTCACACGTCACGCGAGACCTCGAGCGTTTCCGAAACGAAGCTTCCGCCGAATTCGAATCAGTCAAATTCGACCTCTGCCCACCGCTCGGTCTCCATCCGCTGATGCTTCAGATCGTCAAAGATCGTCTTAGTGAGGCCGGCGAATCGTGACAGTACCCACGATTCGCGTCTGGATGTTTCGAACATTCGATACAGAACGCAGCTCCAGATAGACTTCCGTGAGTCTGCGCGCGAACGACACAAACACCAAGCCGCGTTCCTCAAGACGAACCGACAACGCAACAGGGCCACTGCGATGCTGAAAGATTTTATTCGTTCACACGTTTCTTCCATCAGTCGAAAACCAGCGTCGCCACCACCACCACGAATTGCGACGTTAGCTCTGACGATCGAAGACGTAGCCCGTAACTCTCCCGCCTGGGCAATAGGTGTTCGAGTCGGGGATCTGCTCCTGGACGTCAACAATGGCCCCGCCACACGCCTGGACTTTGACAGGCTCGCATCCGTAGAAGAAGACTACGAATACCGGTTCTATCTCTTCGAACGTGGTGAACTCGTCCGAGCGACATGCACTGGGATTCCGCTCGGCGCCGAGTATCGCAAAACCGACGAGGCCATCATCGACTCCGCGGACAACCCCAACTTTGACCAGACCGAGCTTGTCAGTCTGTGGGAATCGCAAAACTGGGACGGACTGCTGAAAGCCGCTACGACAGTTGTCGAGCGGGCGGGCAAAGGCCTCACATCAAAATTGGCAAAGCTTGCTCGAGGGAAATACCAACCAACACCAGCCGAATTGTTGCGAGCTGCAGCACAGTTCGAACTCGGCAGAGCCAATAAGGCCATGCCAGTCTTCGAGGCGTTCATTGCCGAAGAATACAAATGGACGTTGGACTACAGGGGAATCGGTGAGTTCTACCGCGCAAAAGACCTGATTTTTGACGGCTACGAAGACGAAGGCATCGAGTTGATGGAGCAGGCCTTCGGACACTTTGACTGCGACCGCTTCGCAGACGAGTTGGAAAAATTGACAGGCGATCGTCCACGTAAAGAGGACGAATGGGCCGGTGCGGAGTTTCCAGTATCGTACGTCTATCCCGAACTCGAGGTTCGACGGCGACGGGACGTCGACCTGGAAAAGACCCTCGAACGCATGGAGCCTCACCAGCTACTGATAATCTGCAACCTGGCGACGTATCGAGGAAACGGACCTTACAACGAGTTCATGTATCGTTACTGGCGAATCGCCAAATTCATGCGGCATGCCATCTATGGGCTGCACGTGCTAACGGCTGTTCCCGAGCGACCCACCGAATCGAGAATACTTCTTCACGGCCGAGGACTTCCTGAGAGAACAGTCCCTGCCGTTTCGCGTGGCCTACGAAGAAGACGACGAAGTCACAGAGACCCTGGCTCCGAGAGTCGCGCCATTCTTTCTGCTGGTAAACTCGTCCGGTACGATCGTCCGATCAGGCGGCTTGTCAGAAGCCGAACTCTGGACGTCGATTGTCCAACAGATGAAATCCGCGGCCGGCTGATTGAGTGACATTGCCAGGCCCAATGAATCGCTGATTGCGCAAGCGGGCCGACATCCCGTTGAGCTATCTTTTGTTACGTCAAGGTTCCGACCGTTGGTTTCAGTCCGTCGTCAATCACTCATCGAATGGAGAATTGATGAAACGTCGTCGAGTTGCTCTGACCGCTATGTTGGGCGTTATCACTGCCGTGTGCGTTGGTCCGGCCTTGGCTGATCCGAAGCCCCCGGCAAAGGGAACTGTCCGTGTTGCGGGCGTCGTTCTGAAATGGGTCCGCGGCGACAAGGCAGCGAATTATCGGCGTGCGGAATTGATGATTCGCGAAGCTGCGGCTGGTGGAGCGAAGATCGTCTGTACGACTGAATGTTTCCTCGACGGTTACGCGATCGCGGATAAGTCGATTCCGCTCGACAAGTACCGTGCGCTCGGTGAAAAGATTCCAGGCGGACCGTACTTTCAGAAACTCGCAGGCCTGGCGGCCAAACTTCACGTCTACCTGATCGCTGGGATGATGGAAGCCGACGGCGAGGATCGCTTCAACACGGCGGCGATGATTGGCCCCGATGGGAAACTCATCGGGCGGTATCACAAACAAAGACTCGGGCACGAGTCCTGTCGCAACAAGCCGGGTAAGGTTTCATCAATCTTTCAGACCGACTTCGGCAAGACTGGCGTCATGATCTGTGCCGATCGCCGCTACCCGGATGTCGTCGGCGGCTTCTGCCAGCGAGGAGCGGACTTCCTGATATGCCCTTCTGGAGGGATGTTCGGTCCGCAACGCAACGATCCGATTCTGCAGGCTCGTTCCCGAGAAAACCGGCGACACCTGGTCTTTGTGCATCCCGCCGAATTTCTTGTGACCGGACCTGATGGTTCCATCGTGAAGCGAACTATCCTGGGAGATCGGCTGTTCCTTGCTCCGGAAGAAGTCGATACGGAACTCGACTCCAAACGAGTGTTCTACTTCGATCTTCCACTCAGCAAGTCCGGAATCAGCGACGGCCTTCATCCCGCCAGAACAGATTACGATCTGCTCATTCTCGACGGTTCGCTCATTGATGCTTCCGGCGTACCAGCGAGGCAGACCGACGTCGGAATTAGTGACGGTCGGATCGTCGCGATCGGCTCGCTGAATAACGCAACAGCACGACAGACAATCAACGCGAAAAATCACGTCGTCAGTCCGGGATTCATCGATCTACACAGCCATGCCGATCGAGGCATTCTCCAGCACCGTGCCGCGGAAAATTACATCCGTCAGGGCGTGACGACTCTGCTGTGTGGAAATTGCGGAAGCTCTCCCACCGACGTTGGCAAGTTCTTCGAATCCGTTCGCGAAGCCGGCGTCGGGCCGAACGTCGCGATGCTGATCGGACATGGCAGTGTTCGCTCCCGCATCATGGGCACGGTAAACGCAGCACCCACGCCAGAGCAACTCGTGCAAATGCGAGAATCCGTCAGGCAGGCGATGCAGGACGGAGCAGTTGGCCTCTCGACATCCCTGCGCTACGGCCTCGGCACCTACGCTGACACCGAGGAAATCGTCGCGTTGACCAAAGAGATCGCACCATTCGGCGGCTTCTACGCAACACACATGCGTGACGAAGGAACTCGAATTCTTGAGGCCATCGAAGAATCACTACTGATCGGCGAACGAGCCAACGTTCCTGTCCACATTTCGCACCACAAAATTTCGTCGGCCTCCGTGTTTGGATTAACTCGGCAGACGCTCGCACGCATCGACGAAGCTCGTGCCGCCGGCAGAGACGTAACGCTGGACCAATATCCGTACGGAGCGGGCAGTGGCGGGATGTCGCTGTACGTGCCGCAGTGGTCACTTTCGGGCGGGCTTGATGAATTTCGCAAACGACTCAAAGACCATGACACAAAATCGAAAATCCTGGCCGGCGTGAAAGAACTGCTGATCCGCAAGATTTACGAAGCAGATCAGAGCCCGGATAACACGCGTCATACAGCGAAGGCACTGTCTCGAATTCGCGTCGCCCGATCAAAGCACGACGAGTCGCTGGAAGGCAAAACTCTGACCGACATCCTGCATCAGCGCAAGCAGGCGGCGACGCTGAACAATGGCTGCGAGTTGCTGCTTGAACTGATTTCGCACGGCACGCGAGGCATCAACCACACGCTCGAAGAACGCCCTGGCGGGGACGTCGACCGAGTCATGCAGCACTCCCAATCCTGCGTCGCGTCCGACGGATCGGTGTTCGAGTATGGCGAAGGAAATCCTCACCCCCGTTCGTACGGCTGCTTTCCCAGAGTTCTCGGCCATTACGTGCGTGAACGAAATCTGCTCACGCAGGAAGAAGCCATCCGCAAAATGACGTCTCTACCCGCCGCTCGACTGAGGTGGAAAGATCGAGGCATCATCAGAAAAGGAGCCTGGGCCGATGTCGTCGTGTTTGATCCGGAAACGGTGACCGATCACGCAACATTCGCAACGCCTCACCGACATTCCACCGGAGTAAAGAATGTCATCGTCCGAGGCCGCCTGGTGCTGGCCGACGGAAAACTCACCGGCGAACTCCCCGGCAAGACTCTGTCACTGGGCGAGTAGCGCCGACAATCGTCCGGCTACTGCCACCAAACGACGTACTCATCGAGAAGCCAATATAGGAACGGGATCCTGGCAGTCACATTGCTGAGAGGCGAATAGATTGTTTCAATCGTACGTTCCGAGATAAATCCTCGCTCGGTACACCACATTGCTGGTCCGGTACTCAACGGATAAAGAAGGACAATTCCGAAGCAAACAAAGACCGCTGTGATGCACCTGCTCGGTGTGCCGCGTTTCGTTGAACATTCGGCGGAAACTTCACGTTCCATTCACCACTCCCGCATCATTGACCAGTCGCGACATCGGGCCGACGTTTCCAGGTCTCCGTCGCCTGCTGAAAAGCGTAGGCCAGTTGCAGAACTCCCAGGTCGTCCTGATGCCGGCCGACGATCTGGACTCCGACCGGCAGACCGTCTTCCGTGAAGCCGCACGGGACGGAGACCGCCGGCAGGCCGATGGCTGAGATGTAATAACACGATTTCATCCAGTCGATGTACGTGTCGAGTTGCTGGCCGTTGATTTCGGAAATGTACGGAACCGTGACGTCGAACGGCGGAACCTGGCTGACGGGCAGTATCAGAAATTCGTACGTTTCCATGAACTCTCGAACGCGGTGGTAAAGCCGAGTTCGGTTGGACTCGATCGTTGAAAGCTGAGGCCCTGTGAGTTCCGCTCCGGACTCGGCGTTCCAGATGATCGTGTCTTTGATCTGGTCGCGGTGAGTTTCCAGCAGCGGTCGAAACTTGTGCTCGAACTTCCAGGCTCGCCAGGCTTTGAAGGTTTCGTCCGCGTCGGTGAAGTCCGGTGCCGCGTCGGCGATCTCGCAGCCGAGTGACTCAAACGCCTGCCGCTTGCCATCAATGGCGGTCGTGACGGACGGCTCGACAGGCAGATCACCGAAGTCCTGACTCCAGGCAATCTTCGCCCCTTTGAAATCACGGTCGAGCGGTTGTGCAAACAGGCTGCCTGGTTGAGTGATCGAAATCGGTGACCGATCGTCAGGGCCGGCAATTGCTGACAGCATCAAGGCAGCGTCTTCGACAGTCCTGGCCATCGGCCCCTGCACGGAGATCGGGAACCAGCCCATCTCGTTCGGGTAAACAGGGACTCGGCCGGGCGAGGGTCGCAGTCCGACGACGTTGCAGAAGTTGGCCGGGTTTCTCAACGAGCCGCCCGTGTCGCTGCCGTCGGCGATCGCGATCATTCCGCAGGCCAGGGCAACCGCCGCTCCACCGCTGCTGCCTCCGCAGGTCTTAGTCGTGTCGTAGGGATTCAGCGTTTCTCCAAAGACCTTGTTAAAGGTCTGCGAGCCGGCTCCGAACTCCGGAGTGTTTGTTTTTCCGATCGTGATCGCGCCGGCCGCTCGCAGTCGCTGAATGATCAACGCGTCTTCCGTCGGGACGTGGTCGCTGTAAATCGGCGAGCCAAACGTCGTTCGAATCCCCTTTGTGCTGACTAGGTCCTTATGACCAATGGGCAGGCCATGCAAAGCTCCCAGAGTTTCACCGCGAGACTGTCGTTCGTCGGCTTCGCGAGCTGACTCCATCGCCCGCTCAGGCAGCAGCGTGACGATCGCATTGACTTTCGAATTGACCCGGTCGATGTGCTGAAGGTGAGCTTCCATGACCTCGCGCGCCGACAGCTCGCCAGTGCGGATCAAACCTGCCATCTCGGTCGCTGTCAGAAAACAAAGTTCGGAGTCGGGCATTGCTGTCACTCTGTTGGTAGTTATGCGGTCAGTCTCTCGCAAAGGCTCTTAAACAATTTCCCCACAGTGGCTCCGCACTCCGTGCGGAAATCCCCTTATGAAATGGGCTGACGCGACAAAGTCGCGTGCCACAGTAAACTCGCTGCCGCTCTGTTTCAAAGGTCTGTGCTGCGTCGCTGCCGGAAGTTGCCGGACATCGACATGATCCGTTTGTGCAGTGCTTAACTTTCGGCGGAGACGAGCAGATACCTCGCAAGTTTGAATACGACGTTTTTCTGAGTCACAGCCACAAGGACGTGTCCATCGTTCATCCGTTGGCAGAGCGGTTGCGCGGGGATGGGCTGAAGGTTTGGCTGGATGATTGGGAGATTGAGCCTAGTGACTCGATTCCTCAGATGATTGGCGACGGGCTGGAGCGTTCGCGCGTGTTGCTGATGCTGCTGTCGGAGAATTTCGACAAGTCCGACTGGACGAAATACGAGAGTGGGACGTTTCTCTTCAGCGATCCGCAGAACAAGCAGCAGCGGTTTATTCCCGTGCAACTGGACGATGCGGAAGTGCCGTTTCGCATTCGGCATTTCGCTCGACTGGAATGGCAGGATCGGAGCGAAGCGGCTTATCAGAAGATGCTGAGTGCCTGCCGGCTGGATTCATCGGACACAGACAGAAAATCCGTTCGGGCACTGTCGGAGAAAAAGGAACTGCCGACCATCATAAATGAAACGTCCCAGACTGGTGATCCTGGTCGAGCAGCGTTCCACCCACCTGTCCTGAAGAAAATCCGTTCGCTCGGTCACGCGGGTTCTGTCAACAGCGTGGCGTTGACGCCGGACGGCAGCAGCGTCATCTCGGGAGCTTGTGACAACACGGTTCGCGTGTGGAATCTTTCCAGCGGTGAGTGCACGGCCACACTGGAGGGACATACTGGTTTTGTCAGAAGCGTGGCGTTGACGCCGGACGGCAGGAGCATCGTCTCGGGATCGGATGATGGCACGGTACGCGTGTGGGATCTTTCCAGCGGCGAATGCACAGCCACGCTGGAGGGACATTCCGGTTATGTCATGAGCGTAGCGTTGACGCCTGACGGAACGAGCGTCGTCTCGGGATCTTCTGACAACGCGGTTCGCGTGTGGGCCCTTTCCAGCGGCGAGTGCACGGCCACGCTGGAAGGACATTCCGGTTATGTCATGAGCTTAGGTCGTACGGACATTCATCTTGCTGTTTGTCGTTAGTTTGAATGAGGATGTCTATCGTCTCAAGGAGGAGCACGATGGTCCGACGTCATGAACTGAGCGATGAACAGTGGAATGTGATCAAGAGTTTGATCCCGGGAAAGAAAAGTGATCCAGAGCGGACAGGTCGTAACAATCGATTGTTTATCAACGCCGTGTTGTTTGTGCTGAAAACTGGCATTCCCTGGGAAGATCTTCCTGGTCGATACGGAAAACCCAACTCGGTTTGGAAGCGGTACGATCGCTGGTGTTCCCGAGGCGTCTGGGAGCGGATTTTCCTGGCCATCGGTGAGTCAGGACTGACAGACGAATTGCAGGAAGTACAGATAGATTCTACCAGCATCAAAGCTCACCCGGTCGCTTCCACCGGACGCCGCCTGGCAGATGAAAAAAAGAAGACGCTGACGAACGACGCTGCCTTGGCCGTTCTCGTGGCGGACTGACGACCAAAGTTCACGCAGTAACTGGCAGGAGCGGCCGGCTTGTCACCTTCCAGCTGACGGTCGGTCAACCTGGCGATGCTCCTTTGGGAGAACAGTTGCTCAAAGACTTCAAACGCGGTGATGTGGGCACCATCATCGCTGACGCCGCGTACGATTCAGACGCGATCCGCAAGCGTGCCCGACAGCTCAGGGCAAAGGTGTGCATCAAGCCAAATGCCGGACGCAAAAAGAAAAAGAGATACAACAGGACGGTCTACAAACACCGCAATCTCATCGAACGATTCTTTGGAAGAATCAAACGCTGCCGCCGCATCGCCACACGCTACGAGAAAAAGCCGGCGAACTTCGCCGGCTTCATCTGGCTCGCAGCACTAATCACAGACATGGTCTGAATGTCCGTACGACCTAGCATTGACGCCGGACGGCAGGAGCATCGTCTCGGGATCAGACGATTCCACAGTTCGGCTATGGGATCTCTCCAGCGGCGAATGCACAGCCACGCTGGAGGGACATTCCGGTTATGTCATGAGCGTAGCATTGACGCCGGACGGCACAAGCGTCGTCTCGGGATCAGACGATTCCACGGTTCGGCTATGGGATCTTTCCAGCGGCGAGTGCACAGCCACGCTGGAGGGACATTCCGGTTATGTCATGAGCGTAGCGTTGACGCCGGACGGCAGGAACGTCGTCTCGGCTGCCTAGAACTGCGTCTTGAGAATTTGGTCGTTAGGGGGCGGTGGACGGGAAGGCTGAGGACGCCCAGACATCCAGTCGAAATCTCAGCGGGAAGTGCCTCGCTAAACCAAAGACTAGCATCATCTCTTGCCAGGAAATACGGCCGCGAAAATACCTAAGAAGAACGGCACGCGTCGGGGTACTTTTCGTGAGGCAGTACGTCTAGTCTAACTCACAGCCGCACTTAACAACGAAGCCCTAAGAACTCCGCAGGACTAGGTTTGCGCTGTAGTCGCCTACTCAGACATCCTGGGAGAGTAACGTCGATTCCGCGTGTCGCGATCAGGACCGCAGGAAGCCCTTTGATGTCAGCAGTTCGATGACGGCGTTGGCACATTCATCAACTGACTGCTCGCCAGTCTTCAGTACCAGATCAGGCGATTCCGGAACTTCGTAAGGCGCAGTGCCTCCAACAAGTTCAGTCAGCTTGCCTGCATCGGCCTCAGCGTATTGCCCACGAGTATCACGTTCGCGGCACAATTCGATAGGAGCGTCGACGTAAACTGTCAGGAATCTGTCGGTCCCAATAACTCCGGCCACTTTGTCGCGAACCGTTGCGTTCGGGGCCACAAATGCGGCAATGCAAATGATGCCGGCATCGTTCAGGATGTTTGCAAGATGTGCCGATCGACGCAGGTTCTCTGATCGTTCTTCGAAGCTGAAGCCAAGATCTTTGCTGAGTCCACGTCGGACCTGCTGACCATCCAGAACGGTGACCGCCCGCCCGCTGTCGAATAACTTGCGTTCAACTGCCTGGGCAACCGTTGTCTTTCCACTGCTTGTCAGACCTGTCAGTAGTACGGTGGCTGGCTTCTGGCCATAGCGAGCTTCGCGTTCTTCGCCAGTCACTCCGTTGAGAGCGTCAGCCTGTTTTGCGTCATCTTCAACGGCGATCTCCTCTTCCCACGCTGCCAGCCTTTTGCCGCCGGAACTTCGATCCAGAATCATTGCCGCGGCCACGGTCGCGTTTGTGATCCGATCAATCAGAATGAGTGCGCCTGTGGAGCGATTGCTTTTGTAAGGATCGAAGCAGATGGTCTCGTTGAGACAAAGTCGGCAACGACCAATTTCATTCAAATTCAGTTGCGGCGAAGGGCTGCTGTGCAGCGTGTTCACATCGATCCGGTAACGCAGCGATTCAATGGATCCGGTAATCAACTGAGACGAATGCTTTACCATGTACGTCTTGCCTGGGACCATCGGTTCTTCAGACATCCAGACCAGCATTGCTTCGACCGTATCAGACGTCACTGGAACGTTGCCGGTTTTCACAATCATGTCGCCTCGGCTGGCATCCACTTCGTCTTCGAGAGTCAGCGTGACTGCAAGTGGGGCATAGGCTTCATCCAGATCGCCATCGTGGGTAACGATGTCTTTGACACGCGTTGTCTTTTTGCTGGGCATGACCATCACTTCATCGCCCTTGCGAATGATGCCGGAAGCGATGGTGCCGCAGAAGCCGCGGAAGTCGAGATTCGGTCGGTTGACCCACTGGACGGGCATCCGAAAGTCCTGCAGGTTTCTGTCGGATCCGATGTAGACAGACTCCAGCCGGTTCATCAGCGTGCCGCCGTTGTACCATTGCATGTTTTCACTGCGGTCCACCACGTTGTCACCCTTAAGCGCTGACAATGGGATGAAGTGGAGATCGGGCAGATCGAGACGTCGAGAAAATGCGCTGTAGTCGGCACAGATTTGGTCGTAAGTGGCTTCATCGAAATCGACAAGGTCCATCTTGTTGATGGCAATGATTACGTGACGAATGCCAAGCAAAGACACAATGAAGCTGTGCCGCTTCGTCTGAGTCATCACGCCATGTCGGGCATCAACCAGGATGACTGCGAGATCTGCAGAGCTGGCTCCCGTGGCCATATTGCGAGTGTATTGTTCGTGGCCCGGAGTGTCCGCGATGATGAACTTGCGTTTGGCCGTACTGAAGTAGCGATAGGCCACGTCGATCGTGATTCCCTGTTCGCGTTCTTCTTTCAGTCCGTCGGTTGCCAGCGCAGGGTCAAACTCTCCGCCAACAGCACCTTGAGTTTTAGAATCGGCTTCAATTTTCGCCAGTTCGTCTTCGTACAACATCTTTGAATCGAACAGCAGGCGGCCGATGAGCGTGCTTTTTCCGTCATCGACGCTGCCGCACGTAATGAATCGCAACAACTGCTTTTGCTCGTGTTGCTTCAGGTACGCGTCGATGTCGGTTGCGATCAGGTCTGAGTGATGTGACATGGATCTTGTTATTTGTAAATGAGTGGCGGTATGGGCCGGTGTCCGGTTGGGGCCTCGATTACCGATGTGATGTGTCAGCAGGACTGGGGAGAATGGCCTAGAAGTACCCGCGTTCCTTTTTTCTCTGCATGCCAGCGCCGCCTTCGTCCTGATCGATGACTCGACCCTGGCGTTCGCTGGTTTTGGTAAGCAGCATTTCCTGAATGATTTCCGGCAGCGTGGTGGCTTCAGATTCGACTGCACCGGTTAACGGGTAGCAGCCAAGCGTTCGGAAGCGAACCATCTTCTCCATCGGCACTTCTCCGGGAAGAAGCTTCACTCGATCGTCATCCAGCATGATCAACACGCCGTCGCGTTCCACGACTTTGCGCATCGCTGATTTGTACAGCGGAACGATCGGAATGTTTTCGAGGTGGATGTACTGCCAGACATCCAGCTCAGTCCAGTTGCTCAATGGAAAGACGCGGATGCTTTCGCCCTTGTTGACTCGCGTGTTGTAGACGTTCCACAGTTCCGGACGCTGATTCTTCGGGTCCCACCGATGATTCTTGTCTCGGAACGAGAACACCCGCTCTTTCGCGCGGCTTTTTTCTTCGTCACGACGAGCGCCCCCGAATGCCGCGTCAAAGCTATGCTTGTCCAGAGCAGCTTTCAGCGAGTCGGTTTTCATGACCTCTGTATGCTTTTCGCTGTCATCCAGGGGGTGGATGTTCAGGTTTGCTCCTTCTTCATTGATGTGAACAAGAAGTTCCAGACCCAGCTCATCACGAGCGTACTGATCGCGGAAGGCGATCATGTCTTTGAACTTCCATGTCGTATCGACATGCAGCAAAGGAAAAGGAGGCTTGGCCGGATAGAACGCTTTCATGGCCAAATGCAGCATGACCGCTGAGTCTTTTCCGACTGAATAAAGCATCACAGGATTGTTGAATTCAGCAACGACCTCACGGATTACGTGAATGCTCTCGGCCTCAAGTTGCTTCAGATGGGTTAAGTTGTAATCGCTCATTTTCTTCCTGGAGCGTGCATTTTGTTGGGTAAGTCTGTGGCGAGTATAAGTTGGACGCACGGATCGTGTTTAGGGGAGTTTCGCCCGGCAATCAACCCCGTTTATGGCGAGGGGAAGGTGGTTGCGTTAAAGAACATGTCGGCACATTTAGAGCGATTCGGTACAGAATCCAATGGATGGCGATGTTTTGCTGACATCGTTTCGCTAGATAGTCAGGACGATTTTGGCAGTGACAAAGTTCTCCGTCCGCAGGCAAGCTGATTCGTAATCAGAATCAACAGGGGTATCCGCCTTGGGGGCCGTCGATGCGACTACGCTGGAAAGAATAATGCTGAGTCAGGTGTCGTTTCCGAAAGCATTCGGCAGACTCGACCTGGCGAGCTCGCCACCCTAAAACCCCGCAGATTCCTGCCGAAATTCAACCAATCCAGAGTCGACGTGACAACATGAACAGAAACGAAGTCGAAGCCCTGATTCCTCATCGCGATCCGTTTCTGTGGATCGATGAAGTGGTCGAAATCGCTGACAAGCGGATTCACGCGAAAAAGAAGATCGAAGAGGAACTGGACGTGTTCCGGGGCCATTACCCCCACTTCCCGATCCTGCCCGGTGTCCTGCAGCTCGAAGCCGCATTCCAGGCTGGCGCGATTCTGATCGCGAAAACTCAGGAAGTCGGCGAGGGCCACGTTCCTGTCGTCACTCGAGTCAACAATACGAAATTCCGGACGATGGTCCGGCCCGGTGATACGCTGGACATCGAGGTCGAGCTGACCGAAACCGTATCAAACGCATTCTTCCTGAAGGGCAAAGTGAGCGTCGACGGGAAAGTCACCGTCCGCCTCGATTTTGCATGTGCCGCTGCAAAAGTCGAATAGTGGCTGCTGGAAACCACTCCTCGCCAGATGAACTCAATGGGTTACCGGCTGGTGGCGGTTTTGGCTTTTTTCTCTCGTTCCAGCAGCAGTCGGTTGCGGTTGACGGCTCCGCTGAACTTTCGGAAGTGTTTTTTGATGCCGTCTCGCAGGCGGTCTGGGACAACTCCCTGCAGAAATGCGCGACCAGCAACTGTCCCTACTTTTTCTTCTTCGTCCCAGATCTTATAGACGACTGGACTCGGGCCGCTGAGATCAAGTACGTGGACCAGAGTGACAATTGTTACCGCTTGGGTGCCGACGGCGCCACTGGCTGATGAGAGTTTCATCCCAACGAACATTCGGGCTTCGCTGTTTGACGACAATCGGATCTTGGCTTTTCGGACTGAGTCTTCGACATCTGATCGCACGGTCGATGTGATTCGCCGAGTCGGATCAAAGCGGGCCGCCAGCATGTACACGGTCATCTTGTCGAGCTTGGCCAGGTACTCGTTCGCCGCGTCGGTGCCAGCAATGTCCTCGACTTCGACGTCGGGACTCGGTTGACCACCTGACGCTCTTGCCAGAACGGGAACTGTGTCAGATTGAAGCGGTTTGACACTCGATTTCTTTGCCAACTCTTCCGTGACATCGGCTGCCGAGATTGCGAAGTTCAGGTTCTGGCCAATGGTGAACTGCATCGTGTTCATCCCAATCAGCTCGCCCTTCATGTTGACCAGTGGCCCGCCGCTGTTTCCAGGCGAGATGGGCACGGTATGTTGAAACCACAAACCTTCGTGGCCAGTCATTCCCATTTTTGTCAGATCAGATGCCTTGCGGATAGCGCTGAGGATTCCTTCACTCGCCGTGAAGTCGAGCCCCAACGGCGCTCCAAACGCGACGAGTTCGGTGCCTTTGCGAGGCTGGCCATCGAAAATCACCAGTGGGTGCAGTTTTTCTGGCGGGCAGTCAATTTTCAGAATGGCGATGTCTTTCGGAGCGTTAATTGAATAGACACCGGTGATGGCGTACTCAGTTTCGTCACCCTGGAACAGGCCCGTGACTTTGGTCGCTCCTTCAATCACATGCCGGTTGGTGACCAGCGTGCCTTCCTTGTCAATGATGTATCCGCTGCCGTTGCCGCCGACACGTTGCCCGGCGTAGATGTTGATCCGAACGACGGACGGTTCGACGGCTTCAATCAAATCCGCAAGGCTGGCAAACGGCTCAGTGCGTCTACCAGAACTTTCGGTCGGATTGGCGGTCGTCCCGCTTGATGGCGAGGTTACGGTGGCGTCAGTGGCCAGGGCGAGGCTTGAAGTATTCAGGGATGACGCCGACGTGGTCTGGATTCTCGTCTGTACTTTCGTTCCGAGACGACGCAACGGCCGAAACTGTCGATGATTCGGCCGGAGTCGTGTGGGTGAGCTGCGACTTCCGGTGCTGGTTGTCGTACGCCGTCAGGCACCATCAACACTGCGATCAACCCGATAATCAGTATGACGCCGGCACTGCATACGCCCACTGCGGAAGTTCAGCGTGGCCAACAATCTCAAGTCGGTGCGAATCTGAAAGCGGGCCCTCACATTGTGAGAGGCTCGAGATTGTGCGTCATCTTCACTGTTCGCCAAGTTGAGGAATGGACTTGATTCGCCGAGCGTAAACGATTGTTGTCTATGGCGAACACGTGTGTATGTGGTCACCAACTGGTGATGACACCTTCCGACAGAGCGTCCACCGCACCTCACAACATCATTGCGCGTGAGCGAGGACAAATCGGTGGAACTTTGTGGTGGCTGGCGTCTAGCGTGGAGAACGCGGTGGCGGGCGGGTCGGATGAAGATTCAGTTAGTTGGGCAGATCGCTGGCGATGAAAACCGCAGCAGCGTCCGCGAAGACTATTTGCCATAGCGGCATGCGGAAGATTCCATTGATCTCATTCGGTTCGATTCGACTGCCTAGGACAATTGCTGGCATTCCCATCGGCCACTTCGCGCAACGGCTGCCACGCGGGATTGTCTTGGGCCACCATTTCAATGCATGGATTCGAATGTGGCGAGCGGAAAGAGGTGCGTGGGACCATCCATGCATACGCGCCGAGTCGGACCGTTGTGAGACTCGTAAACCGTTGCCGGTCCGGAGCTGACCACGATAGCGCGGTCGGGAAACTCAGGCCGCCTAGCGAACTTCCTTGCGCCATGCGAGTACCTGACTGCTGCTGCTAGGCCGAAACGATTTCCGTGGTCGGTCAGACGTCCCGAATGCCCAGAAAAATGACTTAGGCATCGCCGAACAAAACAACCGCCCGAGCAATCGAGCATCTTTGTTGTTTGGCGTTTTCTTCGTTATGCCTCTGGCTACTTGCACGCTTAGCACGTGCTGAAGCCGTGTCACCATTTTGAAGCTGAAAGATTTTCGAAAGATTGGCACACAGGACCAGACCACTCTCGACAGTCGCAGGGCTCAGGTTTCGAATCATTTTGAAACCGAGATACGAAAACGCAACGAACAGCAGGTTCCGAAAATGCTGACGCGGCGACACTTTGCCAGCCATACGAAACTCGCCGCAGTCACGAGCCACAGCAACATGGCACGATTGAGGTGGAGACTTCGCAAACCGATTTGGCAAAAGAGCACAGCTGGCGACGTAGACTCGTACCGGACAAAAAGGCATCGTCGCCCGAGAGCTTTCAGAGCTGCACCAACTCATCTTAGTTAGAGTTTCTAATTGTCGCCGCGGCTTTGCGTCAGATGCTCAACGGAATGTTGAACTCTTCAGACAGGCTGCGAAGGTCGACCTCGGTTGAAGGCGACAGTGGAATGCCATTCTCGAGCCGTTCGACTTCTGTTTCGGCTTCGAGCTGGCCAGGAATGATGACGCGTTCAAAGCCAGGTGCTGCGGGGGACTCGTTGAACGTTTGAGTCATTGCATCAAGGCCCTGCTTGATCAGTGTCGGATCGCCGAACTGGTCGAGTCGAACCGCTGCAAAGCTGTGTGCGATGCCTTCCTGAGCGAATCCGTGCTTCGTTTCGGAGTTGTCGCCGAGGACTCGATTGGAGTCAGCATCTTTTCGCCAGGCACCCGCGAGCAGTCCGGTCAAAATCCAGCCAGCCACTGCCAGACCGAACCCCTTATGTCCGCCATAAGTTGTCGCGCCGCCGAGTGGTTCCATCTTCTGAACAGCGTCCGGGTTGTCGGTCGTCTGATGGTTCTCGTCGAGTGACCATCCAGCCGGGATTGCTTTGCCAAGTTCTTCGAGCATCTCCACACGGTTAACCGGCACGACAGACGTCGCCATGTCTAGCACGAAGTCCGGCCCCGTCGCTCCTGGACAGGCCATTGCGAGCGGATTTGTCGACAGCATTGGGAGCAGGCCGCCAAACGGAACGACCGATTTCGGCTGTCCGTTCGCAAACAAGTAACCCGTCGACGCGAATCCGAGCATGTCGTTCGGCACGGCCATGTGAGCGAAGTAGCCGGCCGGGCCGAAGTGTGTCGAATTCCGCACGGTCACAATGCCGACGCCGGTCTCGTTCGCTTTCTCAATAGCGAGGTTCATCGCTCGAACTGACACTGACAGTCCCAGGCCGAAGTTTGCATTCAGTGCAGCAGTTGTTGGGGACTCGAATTCAGTCGTCAGCTCAGCATCGAAACGGATCACTCCGTCGCGTCGTCCGACTCCGCCAGCGGTATCGATGTAGTATCGTTTCAAATTGCGGATTCCGTGCGTGTCGACGCCGCGCAGACTCGCCCAGATCAACACGTCAGTCGCGTACTCAGCGTCGGTTGAGGTCACTCCGGCGGCTTCAAAAATTTGCTGGCTGAAAGATCGCAGTTCCTCTGCGGAAATCTTTGTCTCGGACATCAAGCGTTTTCCTTCAGAATGGTTGTCTGTTGGTTCTCGGAAGATTGAAGCATGGCAAGCACCGCTTCAACTCCGGCTCGCCCGTCTTCAGCCGTGCCTTCTCCTCCGGGCGTACCGTTGATTGAATTCACGAATCCCTGAGTCTGGTCGCAGTACGCCTGCATTCTCGGCATGGCAAACGCTGAGTCCGCCTCTTCGTGCCCGACTTTCGGTTGTTCGAACACGGTTTCCATCTTTCCGTCGCGGCTGATATTCAACTGACCATACGGATTCAAATCGATGATTCCAGATTCGCCCATGATGCGGAAACCGAAACTCTTCGCCGGGAAATCCGGGAGACGGCAGCACGCTGGACGACCAGTAAGTCGACATCGCGTCGGAGTCGAACTTTAACAACGCCATCGTTGTGTTCTCGTTCGGATTTTCTTCTCGATATGTTCCGCACTGAGCGGACACATTCACGATATCGCTTCCCAGCCACCATCGAAGCAGATCAATGTTGTGCGGGGCGCTGTTCATTAGATGGGCCATCGCCAAAGGGTTCGTCCACCAGCCCCAGTTTCCGCCGAAGCCAGGATCGCTGCGTAACGCGGTGATGTCGAACAACGCCGACATCTGGATGCAGCGAACCGGGCCGATCTCGCCGGCTTGAATCAGGTTGCGAGTTGTGTAGTTGGACTCGCGAAACCGCTGGTGATAGCCGACAGAAAGCGTAAGCCCCCGGTCCTTACACGCCGAGATCATTTGGTCGCAATGTTCGAGCGACGTCGCCATTGGTTTTTCGACAAGAACGTGCTTACCCGCATTGGCCGCGGCCATTGCTTCCTCGTGGTGCAGCCAGTGGGGCGTCGAAATGACGACGGCATCGATATCGTCACGATTAACCAGTGATTGGACGTCGGGTTCGTGATCGATTCCGTAGTCGCTGGCAAGTTTCTCCGCTCGGCTTCCGCTGGTCACGGCGACGGGAATCGTAGACTCCAACTTGTCAGCCGCGTCAACATGCGTACGGCCCATGAAGCCGGAGCCGATCACGCCAATTCGGATTTCGCTCATGTCACGTCCTTAAAATAGATGGTGCCGTACCCTGGTTTCTCGCGGCCCGGTCTTTCAGAATCAACGCTGTCGAAATCTTGTACCTGACCAACGACGCGTACAGCCTGGAGTCACAACGTGAAGCGGATACTTGTAGTCGGCGGAGGCTCGATCGGCGAGCGACACGCTCGTTGCTTTCTCAACACCGGCCAGGCCGAAGTCTCTTTGTGCGAGACTCGGCAGGACGTTCGGCAGCGATTGGCTGAGAATTACAAACTTAGCAATGTGTTTTCAGCATTCGATGCGGCACTCGAAGAAGAGTTCGATGGAGCGGTAATCTGCACGCCGGCTCACCTTCACATCCTCATGGCAACACAACTCGCGAAACGAGGAGTGGGCATCCTGATCGAAAAGCCGCTCAGCACGTCTCCCCACGGAGTTGACCAGCTTGCTGAGTTGATTGATTCTCAGAGCCTGCCAGTTTCGATTGCCTACGTGATGCGGCAACACCCGGCGATACAGGCAATGAAAGCGGCGGTCGACTCCGGGCGATTCGGGCGGCCCGTGCAGCTTGTTTATTCAGGCGGGCAGCATTTCCCGTTCTACCGACCGGCATATCGCGAGACCTATTACACGCGGCACGAGACCGGCGGCGGAGCGATTCAGGACGCACTGACACACATGGTCAACGCTGCCGAGTGGCTGGTCGGACCGGTGACCAGACTGGTCGCCGATGCCGAACACTGCATTCTTGAAGGGGTCGACGTTGAGGACACCGTGCATCTCATCACACGGCATGGTTCTGTGCCTGGCTCGTTCAGTTTGAATCAGCATCAGCCGGCGAATGAATCGACGCTGACCGTTCTCTGCGAACGCGGCTCCGTGCGTTACGAAGGCCATCACGCCAGTTGGTCGTCGTGCGTCGAGCCGGATTCTGACTGGCAGGTCGAAGAACGGTTTGCACTCGAGCGAGACGACATGTTCGTTGCACAGGCTCGCGCGTTTCTTTCGCAGTTGAATGGCGAGTCTGAAGCCGCATGCACACTGGCTGAAGGTCTACAGACATTGAAGGTTAACCTGGCCGCTCTGGAATCGGTCGACACAGAAAGCTGGAAACACCTATGACGGAGCCATCAATCCAGAACCTGTTTGATCTGACTGGCCGAGTCGCCCTGATTACGGGCGGCTCCGGATATCTCGGAAAGTCGTTTTCCCGCGCGCTGGCTGAGTCCGGAGCGAGCGTCGTGATCGCCAGCCGCGACCAGGAACGTGCTGATGGGATTGCGGCAGAACTGCCGTCACCAGGCGGGGCGTCGCACTTTGGCGTGCAGCTCGACCAGCTTGATGAAAACTCCCTTAACGCCGGCTTCGATGCTGCCGTTGAAGCAGCAGGCCAGGTCGACATTCTCATTAACAACGGTCAGAAGGGGCACCCGCTCGACCTGACCGACGTCACCGGCGAGGCCTTCAGCGAGGACCTGAAAAACGCCACTGGATACTTCCTGCTCGCTCGGCGTTTTCGAGACCACATCGTGAACCGTGAAGCATCGGGCGCGGTGGTCATGATCGGGTCGATGTACGGCGTCGTTGGCTCTTACCCCGATGCCTACGAAGATGTCTGCACAGCCAGCCCCGTCCAGTACCACGCGTTGAAAGGTGGCATCATCCACATGACTCGTCACCTGGCTTGCTACTGGGCAAAAGATGGTGTGCGAGTCAACTGTCTGAGTCCCGGACCATTTCCTTCTGAGAAGGCACCTGCAGACATGGTCGAGCGACTGAAAACAAAGCTGCCAATGCGTCGGATGGGCGAACCGCACGAGCTGAAGGGTTCGCTGCTGCTCTTAGCCAGCGACGCCGGAAGCTACATCACCGGCCAGAACCTGCTGGTCGATGGCGGCTGGACCGCGTGGTAACCCAACTGGTTGAGTTGTCAATCATTTATCATCGGTGCGAAGCGACTCTCGCAGTTTGTACTTCTGCAATTTGCCCGTTGCTGTGCGAGGCAGTTCTGTTCGAAAAATGACCGAAGTCGGACACTTGAAATGAGCCAGGCGACTGCGCGAATACTCGATCAGTTCAGACTCGGTCGCGGCAGAGTCGGATTTTACAACGACGAGAGCTGTCACCGTCTCGCCCCATTTTTCGTGTGGAGTTCCGACAATCGCGACTTCGGCAACGGCGGGATGAGAGAACAGTGTGTCTTCCACTTCGATCGACGAAACATTCTCTCCCCCCGTGATGATGACATCTTTCTTGCGGTCAGAGATTGTTAGAAAGCCCTCTGCGTCGATCGTGCCTCCGTCGCCAGTGTGGAACCAGTCATCCTTCAGTGCCTTCGCGGTTGCGTCCGGGTCGTGCCAGTAGGCGTCCAGGACCACGTTGCCTCGCGCGAGGACTTCTCCTTCTTTATCAGTCGTTAGCGAAACTCCAAGAGCAGGAGCACCGGCTCGGCCCAGTTTGTGGGCGCGTGCTTCTGGCTCCAATTCGTCGTCTTCAGAACGTGCTCGGTTAACCGTGAGCAGCGGAGATGTCTCGGTCAAACCGTAAATCTGAATGAATTCCCAGCCAAGTTCGTCCTGGATTCTCAAGATGACTTCTGTCGGTGGCGGTGCGCCGGCGACGACGATTCGAACTCGGTCGCGTCCGGGAATCGGGCCATCCCACGTTCGAGCAGCCTCAAGAACCATCAACGCAACCGTCGGAGCCCCGCAGAGCAACGTGACACCGTGTTGCTCGACGAGTTGCAGGATTCTCTGACCATCAACCTGTCGCAGCACGATCTGCTGTGCTCCCATGCCGGCCAGAACGAACGGCATGCCCCACCCGTTGCAATGAAACATCGGCAACGTGTGAAGATATACGTCGTTGTCGTTGACTCCGGCGTGCAGCCCGAACACCGTCGCATTGATCCAAAGGTTTCGGTGAGTCAGTTGAACTCCTTTGGGGCGGGCCGTTGTTCCGCTTGTGTAGTTAATTGTGGCGAGAGCGTGTTCGTCCGCTTGCCAGGCATTGGGGCCGGAATTGTTTCGAAAGAGCAGGTCGTCACTCTCTCCATTCAGAACGATCTTCCTTGGGCACGGCACGTCCGCCAGCATTTCTTCGAGTTCCGGATCGATCAGCAACAGCGATGCTTCGCTGTGCTCGACAATGTAGGCAATTTCGTCCCGCTGCAGGCGAAAGTTGATCGGTACCAGGATTCGCCCATGACTGGTCACGCCAAAGAATGAGATCAGCATCCGTGCTGAATTTTTCGACACAATGGCGACTCGCTCGCCGAATCCGATTCCAAGCTTGTCCAGCGCGGCGGCCATCGATTTGGACATTCGGTCAACGTCAGCATTCGTCAACTCTCCCAGCGAGCCGCCCGGCTGATCGTCTTCATCGATGATTCCCTTTCGCTCTCCGAAAACGAAAGCAGCTCGGTCAATAAAATCATTCGTGACAAGCGGAGTTTTCATTGGAGCAACCTTGTTACCAACTTCTCGTGAACAGCCGAAGCGACCAGCAGGGACAGCGGAGAATCTCGCTCTTGTTCTCGGATCTCAATGACTTTACGTCGCACAGTAGAGTCGAGCGGAACGTGTTGGCACAATCCTGCAGACGCTTCTGATGACTCAGCACGCCTGACTTCAGTTCAGAATACAATTCCGATTATCAGACAGGACCTGGCTCATGGCCAAAAGGCTCTTCCTTCTGGCAGCAGTATTGCAATTCGCGGCTTTCAACTCGGCAAGTACAGCAGAGTCTGCCGATCGCCCACTCCCAAACATCGTTTACATCCTTGCCGACGATCTCGGGTACGGAGACGTAAGTTGCTACAACCCGGAGTCGAAGATTCAGACGCCACACGTTGATCGCCTTGCCGCTGAGGGGATGCGATTCACGGATGCTCACACTCCGTCGGCAGTCTGCACGCCGACACGCTATGGAATTCTGGCCGGTCGCTATGCCTGGCGAACTCGCATGAAGTTCCGCGTGCTGGACGGGTTCGATCCGCCGCTGATCGAAGAGGGCCGTCTGACCGTGCCCGCTGTGTTGAAGCAACACGGCTACAACACAGCGTGCGTCGGGAAGTGGCATCTCGGGATGCAATGGGCCGACAAGTCGGGGGAACCCGTGCCGTATATTCCGGTCGAGACGAAAGGCCGACCGCGAGCTGGAGCTGACGTCGACTACTCGCACCCCGTCACCGGCGGACCGACGGCGCGAGGTTTCGATCATTACTTCGGAATTTCGGCGTCTCTTAACATGTCGCCGTTCTGCTACATCCAAAACGATCGCCCTGTTCGCCTGCCCGTGCTGCATCAGCCGAGGATTTCTACAGAATTCATCAGCGTCGACGAAGGAGTCCGGTCGCCGGACTTCGCCATCGACGGAGTCATGCCTCGACTCGCGGGTGAAGCCGTCGACTGGATTGAGCGGCAGTCTGAGAGCAAAACAAAGAAGCCGTTCTTCCTCTACGCCCCTTTGACGGCTCCACACCTGCCGCTCGTTCCAAACGAAGAGTATCGAGGCACCAGCAAAGCTGGTCATTATGGCGACTTTTGTGGCCGAGACAGACGCGTTTGTGGGAGCCGTCCTTGAAACGCTGGACCGAACCGGTCAGGCCGATAACACACTGGTTATCTTCACGTCAGACAACGGCGGCTTGTACCACTCTTGGAAGCCGCAAGAGGCCGACGATGTCAAGCACTACAAAGTGCGAGCTCGCGGTCAGTACGTGAAAACAGTTCGGCCATCAGGGAAACGCACACCTGCGAGGCACCAAGGCCGACATCTGGGAAGGCGGGCATCGAGTTCCGTTCGTCGTCCGATGGCCAGGCAAGACTCCAGTCGGGGCTGTCAGTAACGAACTGATCGAGTTGACAGACCTGCTGGCAACATGCGCGTCGCTGGTCGAGACCGACTTACCAGCCAACGCCGGTGAAGACAGCCGCAACGCTCTGCCGGCCCTGCTTAAAGTGAAACCCGATGAAGCCGTCCGAGATTTCGCCGTCCATCATTCGCTGTGGGGCACATTCGCCATCCGGAAAGGTTCGTGGAAACTGGTCGCTGGTCGAGGCTCCGGCGGGTTCACATTCCCGAGAGAAATTGATCCGGCCAAAGTCGGAGGCCCACGCGGCCAGCTCTACAATCTCGATGATGATCCGTCCGAATCGAAGAATGTCTGGAACGACCATCCCGATGTCGTCGTCGCGCTAAGCAGGCAGCTCGGCAAAATTCAGGCCGAGGATCGCTGAACACGCCGTCTTTCGATGAGGGATCTTGACATGCAACGTTCAGCGATTCTGTTGGTGATTTTGTCGGCTCTGGTAGTGTCTTTGCGCGGCCCGGTTTCGGCAGAAGCAGACACGACCTCGCCTCGTCCGCCAAACATCCTGTTCATCATGACCGATCAGCACCGCTGGGACTGCATCGGGGCGAACGGCAACAAGCTGATTCATACGCCAAATTTCGATCGGCTTGCGGCTGAAGGCGCCAACTTCACGCACGCGTTTGTGAATGCTCCTGTGTGCGTGCCCTCGCGGGCGAGTTTTTTCACGGGACGCTACCCTCATTCCCACCGCAACCGAGTTAACTACACGCCGCTTGATCGCCGCGAAATCCTCATGCAGGCTCGTCTGCGTGACGCCGGTTACACAACGGCCTCCGTCGGTAAGTTGCATCTTCATCCACCGACCGCCGCCGAGGCCAAACGGACCGGTTTTGATTTTGTCGAGCTGCACGACGCGGTGGGGCTGCTTGACCGGTTCTCCGATTACGTCGCCTGGCGAAAAGAGCATGACCCGCAGGGCAACATTTCGTACCGCGCTCTCGCGAAGAACATCCCACCGGGGAAGAATCCGTTTCGGCAGGCCATCGACGACAAATACACCGAAACGACCTGGGTGGGGGAGCGAACTCGGCACTACATCCGGTCTCTCGGCGAGTCAGAGAAGCCGTTCTTTATCTTCAGCTCGTTCTGGAAACCGCATTCACCTTTCGAAGTGCCGGTCCCGTTCGACAGCCTCTACGACGACGTTACGATTCCGCTGCCGAATCTGCAAACGCTAGACGATATCAAACGGCTGCCCTTGCCATTGCGGCTGCTGATTCTGCGAGGCCGGCCGGTTTACGACCTCGATCGCGAGCGGCTTCAGTGGATGTACCGCAGTTATTACGGAGCGATCAGCCAGATTGACCGCGAAGTTGGCCTGATGATGCAGGCGTTGCAGGACGCCGGGCTGGCGGAAAATACGATTGTCGTCTTCAGCTCCGATCACGGAGACCAGTTGCTTGAGCACGGTCTGATGGGCAAGAACTGCTTCTACGATGCGTCAGTACGAGTGCCGCTGACCTTCCATTTTCCAAAGAGAATCAAACCGGGCCAGTTCGATCACCTCGTCGAGTCGATCGATGTGCTGCCGACGCTGTTCGAACTGGCAGGACTATCGGAACCCTACGAGAATCAGGGCCGCAGCCTGGCTCCGCTGATCGCCGATACGGGCAAGGCTTATACACCGCGCGATGCTGTCTTCTGTGAAAATGTAATTCCGGAAGTGATCACAGGCGGCCGGCTGGACTTTGAATTTCAAAAACGAGTTGGCATCAAGGGAATTCGCCATCCCGATGCAAAAATGGTCCGCACTCGCCGCTGGAAGTTCAACTACTACCCTGAAGGATATGCAGAACTCTACGACCTGCAGAACGATCCGCACGAAATGAAAAACCTTGCCGACGATCCCACGCACCGCGAAGTCATCTTCGAGATGAAAGACCGTCTGCTTCACTGGCTGACGACGGCCGACGAAACCGACCAGATCGCCCCACGCTGGCTGAGGCCGTAGGCCGCGACCGGGTGGCAACAGAGTATCGCGTTTCTCGGTACAGTCAGTCGTTTGGAATCAGAGATGTCCCGGTCATCTCAGCTGGCTGAGCCACGCCAAGCAGAGTCAGCACGGTCGGCGCGACGTCTGCCAGGCGTCCGTCGCCGAGCAATTCTTTTCCTGATGCCTTCGCATCTACAACAATCAGATCAACGTCGTACGTCGTGTGTTTGGTGTGAGGTCCGCCTGATTCCGGATCGAGCATCTGTTCGCAGTTTCCGTGATCCGCGGTGACCACGGCTCCGCCACCCTTTTGCAAGGCGGCGTCAATAATTCGACCAACGCCCGCATCGACATTTTCGACGGCCTCGATGGCCGCAGGCAATGAGCCGGTGTGGCCGACCATGTCTCCGTTTGCGAAGTTCACGAGGATGAAGTCGAACAACTCAGACTTAATGGCGTTCACGACGGCGTCTGTCACGCCGGCGGCCGACATCTCCGGCAGAGAGTCATAAGTAGGAACGTGCTTGGGCGACGGAATGTCGAGTTGCATTTTCCTGCTGGAAGCATCCCGCTTTGTAGTCGTTAAAGAAGTAGGTGACGTGCGGGTGCTTTTCTGATTCCGCACATCTCAACTGAGACAGCCCGTTGTCTTCCAGGACTTCCCCTAGAGTGTTTTTCATCCGTTCTGGCGTTGGGAAGACAACCTGCGTAGGAAGACCGGCTTCGTATTCCGCCATCGTGCCGAAGAACAGATCGTCCAGTTTGGCACCTCTGTCGAAGCCGCCTTTGGGGACGGCTGCCCAGGCGGCATCGTCCAGAACGAACGCCTTTGCCAGCTCACGAGGACGGTCGCCCCGATAATTGAAAAAGATGACCGCGTCGCCGGACTTGATTAGGTTCGAAGCAATTTCTTCGTCTGTGCCGATGCTTGCCGGAAGAACGAATTCGTCGCCGCCTTGAGTATCCGATGACGGAGCGTCGTAGTACGCCTGCACGGCTTCAGTTGCCGAGGCTCGCGAAGTGGCCCCTTTAACAAGCATGTTGTACGCACTGGTGACGCGGTCCCAGCGAAAGTCCCGGTCCATCGCATAAAATCGACCGATGACAGAGCCAATTCGACCGACGCCGATTCTTTGAATCTCTGATTCAAAGCGTTTGACGAACTCCAGCCCCAACTTCGGAGCGGTGTCGCGGCCGTCGGTGATCACATGGATGACGACTTTGTCGGCGGCAACGTTCTGACGTTTGCAGTACTCAACCAGTGCGATGGCATGATTGATGTGTGAATGAACTCCGCCGTCAGACAGAAGTCCCAGAAGATGGAGCGTCCCACCGGTGCGAGCGACGTGGGCGACGCTATCGTCCAGGGTTTGGTTGTCAAAGAAGGATTCGTCGCGGATTGCGTTGGTGATCCTCATCAACTGCTGATTGACGATTCGCCCAGCACCAATGTTCTGATGTCCGACTTCGCTGTTTCCCATGACTCCGTCGGGCAGTCCGACGTCTTCCCCGGAAGTGTGAATCTGAGTGTGGGGGTATTCCTGCAGCAGTCTGTCGTTGACCGGAGTGTTCGCAAGATGGATGGCGTTGCAGTCGTTGAATTCCGCATGCGGATTGTGGCCCCAGCCGTCTCGAATAATCAGTACTACTGGTCGTTTCTTGTCGGACATGCTGCTCAGCTTTGTATGAATTAAGGTGCAAAGCGACGATTGGAAAAGAAACCATTCCGTCGTGAAAATTCAGTCTGCGCGCGGCGTATCCTAGTCGATCAATCCGGTGTCGCCAGCGTGTCTCGCGTCGCGGGATTTCGGCATCAGAAGCCAGCAGAACTGGATGTTACATCCGGGGAGATAGCCACATAAAAATGCAAGAATTCACGAGAACGGCACAGCCTTCGTTTTGTGCCTTCTCGTGCGTTTTCTGTGGCCAATCAACATCCCTCACATCTTCTTCTCATCCGGCGGCGGGCCCAGCAACTCCTTGGGAAGTTTCAGCAGGTTGAGCGGTGTGAAGTCTTCGCCGTCGAATTCGATCAGCTTGACCAGCCAGTCCCGTTGCTTCCGACCAGCAGAACCTAGTGCTTCGTCATACTTTGATTTGCGGGTAGAGGGATTTGAGCTTGGTGCGTGCGTTGTCGATTGTGAATTGCCAATCGACACCTCGCTGCCTGTCGTTGCTGGCAGCGGACCAGGCATTCGTTTCTGTTCGAAGTTCGTCGATATCTACGATGCGGCGATCCTTCAGGCACTGACGCGTCATGGAGCTGAGTTCGTTCTCTGAGCCCTGTTCATGATTAAGGGGCAGCCAACTGCCGTGCTTTGGAGTGAAGCGAAAATCCAGGCGACGGACGAGCTCGCGAGCTTTGTCGGCGGGAAAGGCTTCGTAGAAAGCTCCCATGGTGTGCGTATTCAGATTGTCGCAGACCAGAATCACTTTTTGTGCATTCGCGTATCGCGTGCGGAGAAGTTCTTCCATCTCAACAGCCCAATCGACCTTGGTGCGTTGCTTGCGAACATGCACCGTGCGCCAGCCGGAAAGTGGTTCGGTGAACATGAAAATGCTGGCGGTTGCGTTCGTATTCGTAGTCAACACGGCGTGGATGCTGTCTACTGGCAGCGATCGGGACGCGAGTTTCCTTAAGCAATTGCACCGGTTGCTCGTCCATACAGAGCACTGGAAAGTCTGCATCGTAAGGCAGGGCGTACGTGTCCAGCACGTTTTCCATACAAGCAACGAACTCGCTGTTCGCTTCCGGTGGAATGACCCAGTACTGAATTTTCCGTCGCGTCATGCCGTTTTTTTCAGCGTCTGGCGAACGGTCTCGTGACTCACCGATTCGACGATGCTCAGTTCCACGACTTTCTCGGCGAGCAAACGCAGAGTCCAGTTGGCAAAACCTTTGGGCGGGTTTACCCAGACGCAGAGCAATCACTTTCGCTTCCTGCTCACCATCAAAGAGCTTCTCGTGTGGCGGCGTTTCGCGTGGCTTTCCATTCAAAGCAATTTCGAAACCTTCCGTCACCAGCCGCTGCCGAATGTTCTCTACCGTATTAATTCGACAACCAAAGGCCTCCGCGATTCTGCGGTCCGTCCAGCACGGACCATCAGCATCGGCTTTCAAGAGCACTTGTGCCCGCCGCACTTTCTGCGATGACCCGCTCAACTTCTTCACCACGCTCAGAAGCGTTTCCCGTTCGTTATCTGCCAAACGAACCACATATTTCTTCTGCATAGCAACCCTCCATGGTTGCCAGACTTGTCTCAAAATCAACAGTACCGGGGAACCCCAATTCCAAAGACTGACGAAGCACTAGTCGGCAGCGGCGTCTTGATTTTCGAGAATGCGTTTCAGATTCTCGAGTTCGTTGCTGGCCGCGTCACAGTTGGCTTTTCCCATCATCCAGCCGAACAGAAAGAAGAAGATCTTCAAAAAGCCCTTCGGCGACACGATCGACTTTTGAGTAACTCGCGTACCTTCTGAAGTCTTCTCAAAGAAGTAGGCCACATCGATATTAAACGAATCGCCAACCAGTTCGCTCGCCGAAACGTGGGGCCGTTCCCAGCGAGTAACGATCCCCTGGAACTCCATCTCTTTGCCGTGGCTCTGAGTGAGACACTTAAACGTCGTGCCAACCCCGTCAGGCGTTTCTTCGATCACCGTGTCTTCAACAACCGTGATGCTCCACTCGGCAACGTGCTCGTTGGTGAAGTCGAACACATCTTCGATCGGACGATTGATTTCGACGCTGGCTTCTGCCTGCATGGCGGCCTCCGGGCGACTGGTCGCGAACTCATCGCCCCCAGCATGAAATTGAAAGTCAGACCCGCAATTGAGCCTCGACTTCAGTCATCCTGCCAGTTCTGCATCAGAGATTCAATTCCCGACAACGGCTTTTAGCCTCAATCAAGCGGCACGCCGGCGGCGACGTCTGCGAGGAGCATCCAAGGGAATGACGTCGGGATCGACGCCTTCTCGAACGACTCGACCGGCCATCAGACGGTAAAGTGCGAGCAGGATAAATGCTCCACCTGTCGACGCGAAAAAGCCAAGCGTGCTGATCGGTGTGAGTCTTGGACTGTCGAATGCGTACATCGCGATTCCGCAGCCGATCACGCAGCCAGCAATTCCGATCACCAGCGTGACGACCGCTCCGCCGGGATCGCGGCCTGGCATAATTGCCTTAGCAGTTAGACCTACCAGAGTCCCAAAGCCAATCCACTCAAGCATCGCATGTGCGGTTTCGTCCATTGCCTTGAGCAGCTTTGGATCGATCATTTCCGGGTCAAACATCGTTGAGAACGCCTTTTCAACAACCTGCGGCTCCGCCGCGGCAACTCTGGAACCGCACCGACAGTATGTGGCTCCCTGCTTTAAGCTGATCGGCAGTTTAGCGGCGAATTCTGAAACAAAGCGACATCGAATCCGCACATCCCGCCCCCAGTCGCAGCGAATGACCAACATCCGCACACATCCGCGTATGACAATTTACGACCACATCTATGGTAAATACTGATTAGCGACCTTAAGCCTGATGTTTCGAAACGCGACCTTGCAGCCTTTTCCGTGGTCCTGCAACGCGATGAAGCCCTTTCGGCGACTCATTTGATTGTCCTGATCAGTCACCTGAGAGAAGACCACGCCGTTGATCTTCTGAGTCAGAGTGTCTCCTCCCGCAACGATCTCCAGCGTGTTCCAGGCGTGCTCATTGAATCGCCGTTTGAGTGAATCGGGGTTATCAACCTGCTTAACAATCTTCGAACCGTCGCTGGCAAGGATCACTTTCTGACCAGCAGTTGCCATCAGGTGACGAGCCTGTTTTCGCGGGTGGTCGGCGGCCAACAGAGAATGATGCCAGAGGCCCATTACACTTTGCTTCGCCACTTCCACCTGGTAGCCATGCACCATCCAGTTGCCGAGATCGTCACTTCGAACCTGCACACCCGAGTTCCCTTTATCCCAGCGAAACTCAAGCCGAAGCACAAAATCCGATGGCTGCTGGCCTCGCCAGATCAGCCAGTTCTTCTGTTCCGCCTTGCCCGTACACCAGATCTCACCGTCGTGAACCTCCCACGCACCAGGCTTGCCATCCCAACCAGCCAGGTCAGTACCGTTGAAGATCGCCGTGAAGCCCTCTTTCGGCTTGCCGTCGACCTCCGTTGAGTCTCGCAGTGCATCCGCAATCACATTGGCAACGTGCTTGCCGATGACCTCTTCGCCAACCTTTGACAGATGGATGCCGTCGGACTCTCGCAGAACATCGTCCGTGCCGACGCGAATTGAGAGACCGTGCACATCGTTGACTTCGATGCCGGTTTCTTTCGCTATCTGAGCCGCTCTGGCGTTGTACCTGACGACATCCGCCTCGCGCCGCACGACACGTTTGTAGCCTTCGGAAGCTGCCTGACGACTCTCGATGACCGGCGTCGTCAGAGCAAAGATGATCTTTGCATCAGTCAACTCTTGCAGTTTCGTAAAAATCGCACGAAGGTTGCCCTCGTAGACTTCCAGGCTGTGCCTCGGTTGCCCGGTCGCCGAACTCAGAAACATATCGTGCAATCCGACATTGATGTGCACGACCGAGGCGTTGCGGCCCTTGACCCATTTTTCGAGATTCTCCAACACGAACTCTGTATGCCGACAGTTCTCCTTCGGAGACCATACAGTCGCTTTTCTTTTCAGCTCGGTCACAACGGTCTGCTGATAATTCATCCTGATTGAATCGCCCAGCAGAATCACAACGGGCAAGGCCTCTGGCTGCTTTTCCTGAGCGGCTTCAGAAACTCTTCCGTCGCTCATCATCCAGGCAAACAGATCCCGCGTCTGGTCCTCAGTCAGTTTGTCGAGCAACCCGTCAGGCATCATCGACTGCTTCGACACTTTCACGACCTCAACATCGTCCGAGCCAACTCTCACGGATTCCGTTGCCGTTTGAATGGTAAGTCCCGCTTCCGAACGTTGAGAGATCGCTCCAGTAATCACTCGACCGCTGCTCATGATGACCGTTGCCAGTCGAAAATCCACAGGAACAGCGGCGCTGGGATCAACGACGTTTGAAATCAGGTAATGAAGATTCCGACGGTTGGCTCCAGTCAACTCCGGCCCGATCGTTCGCCCAACACCGAACAGTTTGTGACACGACGAGCATGTCTTCCGGAAGACTTCGCGACCATTCACCAGGTTGGCCTCGTCGAGCTTCGCCGGGAACAGCATGTTCTCCCATTTCTTAATCAGACGAAGTCGGTCTCCGGAAGATTTCCGCACAGTTCCCCAGACCTTATTCAGACGTTTTTCCAGTGCGGCATCCCCGAGGCGCGAAACCTGCCTCGCTTGTGCAGCGGACACATCTGCCGCGGCGATCTTCTTTTGCTCGATCGCCGAGACAAGAAGTTGCGCACTGGTTTTGCGAGCGACCAGAAAATCAATCACAGAGCTTCTATCTGACTCGCTGAATTCTTCGTAACGGCCAAGAATTTCCTTTGCGAAAGCTGGGTCATTGATCGACGTTGCCGCCTGTAGAGCCACTGATGTCAACTGCCCAGCCTTGATCAACCGTTGCAGATCATCGCTCAGACCAACAGCCTTTCGTCGCGATAGTCCTGATAGAGCAGCCAGGCGTGTCTCTGATTTTTCTCGCCTGTCGTGCAGCAGTGTCCTAACTCGATCAACAGCTGCCTCGTCACCGATCGCCGCGGCGGCTGTCACGGCCGCAACTCGAACTTTGACATCCGAGTGCCCCATCAACCTGGCCGCTACGTCGCCAGCAGATGCTGGAAGCTTGCCAATCTCCAATGACGAAAGCCCGGCGTTGAACCCCGTCAGTAAATCCGAAATGACTTCCGACGTTTTCAGTCGAGCAAGTTCTTCAAACAGGATTGCAACTACATCAACCGAGTGTTCGGTCAATCGTCGCGCGATCCACTGCCGAAGCTTTGGCGAACTTTGCGTTGCGAGCTTCACGGCTCGACGAGGATTCTCGGGAACTTCCGGCTGGATCCCGTACCAGATCATTCGCTGAAGATTCGATTCACTGTCTGCAGAAACCTTACTCGCAAGTTTTGAAGCGACCGGCCATCTCTTCCCGACTGGCACTCGTTGCAACGTCGATGCCAGCGTCACCCGAACCAACCACGACTCGTCAGACTCGGCCATCTCTGACAGATGTTTCAGTGTCTCTTCGCTCGGTGCCTGCCCATCGGCCAGCAATCGCACGGCCCAAGATCGCACATGCTCGTTCTGATGACTCAACAGACTGAGCAACCACGCCTCGTCAGCTCCGCCGCTGCCATACAAGGCCCAAAACGCTCGCAGCTTTCGGGTGACGTCGGGAGTGTCATCAAATAGGCGTTGCAACTCCGCGTGAGCCTTCGCCATGTCCTGACCAGCCATCGAACGCTCCTGCAGAATGCGTCGGGCGTGGCGAACGTACCAGTCGTTGGCATGTAGTTGGTAATTGACGAGCTGCTCGTTGGATGCCGTTTGCAGGTCGACTTGCACAAGCCGCGGATCGCCCCACGTGATTTTGTAGATGCGTCCGCTGGTTCGATGAACGCCGTCTCGATCGTGGCATTCTCCGTTGTCCGACCAGTCTGTGACGTAGACGTCTCCGTCCGGCCCGTATTCCATCGAAACGGCGCGAAACCACGGATCATCCGCAACCAGAAAGTCGTCCGCGTGCTCACCTCGGTAAACGCCATTTCGTCGAACAAGCTTATCGCGGTTAACTCGCCGCCCGTGAATGTTGCTGGTCAAAACGGTGCCTCGATATTCAGACGGCCAACGGTCACCCAGGTAAATCATCGCGTCGCAGTGTGAATGTCCGCCGCCGTGATTCTGGTTTCCCTCGGCCATCCGTCCCGCTTTGTTCCACGCACCAGACGCCCAGTGCAAATGGTCGCTCGTCGCGGACATCGCTTCGTAAACGTACGGGTCGGGATGGACTCCGCGATCTTTCCAACGTTCATAGTGGGCCCCCGGCACGAGATGCCACAGATGTTCCACGACGCTCGTCGTCAGAAAGCCCTGCCCGTGATCGTCAAAGTCGAGCCCCCACGGATTGATTGTGCCATCCGCAACGACTTCGAAATCATGCCGCGTGGGATGATATCGCCAGATGCAACAACTCAGCTCAACGCGAGACTCCGGCGTATCACCAGGCCGACCGACATGAGATGGCTGTTTGATTCCGTGCCGACCGTACAGCCAGCCATCCGGTCCCCACGTCAAACCATTTACGCTGTTGTGTTCCGCTTTGAGCGACCAACCGTCCAGATGCACGACAGAATCGCCATCCGGGACGTCATCGCGGTCACGATCCGCGATAAACGATAGGTGAGGCGGAGCAGTAATCCAGACTCCGCCGAAGCCAATCTCCAGCCCGGTCAGATGAGTCAACCCGTCGCAGAACACTTTCCGCGAGTCGAGCACGCCGTCACCGGTCATATCCTCAAAGATCAAAATCCGATCGTGCCGCTCGTCCGTGAACGTGCTGCCATCGTACGAGTAACTCTCAGCCACCCACAGTCGACCTCGATCGTCGAACGTGATCGCGATCGGCTGCCGAACATCCGGCTCAGCCGCCGCCAGCGTGATCTGAAAACCCTCCGGCACTCGCAGCCGCTTGATCGCTTCTGCTGGAGGGAGCGGCCCTTCGCCGTCCGCCTGTGTGTTGGCCGGAACAAAGTCCTGACCGTCAACATCTGATCCAGGCATGACGCTAAGCGCCACGAAAACAGCCATCCATCGAACGAAACTATAATCCATTGTCATGATTCTCACTTGGAGTCTCTTTACTGTAGATTTCCCACCACGCGCGCCGGGAAAGACTCAGTCTACAATAGACAAGTGTCGCTCACGAATTACTCGCTCGAATCGGACAATGTCAGCACTCTCCAGTCGGACACCTTACGATCATGAAATATTTGCTGTTTGTCATGCTTGCGTTCGCTGTGTCGCCGATAACTCTGGCAACTGACACAACCGACGATGCCGAACACGTATTCCTGTTGCCATACTTTCTTGGCAATGGAGAAACGGGCATCTACCTGACCGCCAGCGACAACGGTTTAACGTTCGACTGGCTGAACGACGGTAAGCCGATTCTTAAGGCTCCGAAATGGCCGGATGAATCACTGACTCGCGACCCGTCGATCCTCTTTCACGACGGAGTCTTCCACATGGTCTGGACGACCAGCTGGTGGTCACGCAGCATCGGCTACGCGTCTTCGAAAGATCTTGTCGCCTGGAGCAAGCCTCGGAAGATCGACATCTGGCGTAACCGCAAAGACATTCGAAACACCTGGGCCCCAGAGTTGCACTGGGATCCCGAGCAAAACGTTTTCCTGATTTTGTGGAGCACGACGACTGACGCAGAACTTGTCGATAAGGACGGCACGGGAAACCCGCATGACCTGGACCATCGGAGCTACGCATCCACCACACCGGACTTCAAAGAATTCTCCGAGCCGAAACTCTTCTACAGTCCGGCTAATCCAGAACTGAGCGTCATTGACCCGTACATCGCCCACGACGATCGAGGCACGTTAAGCAAGGCTGACGATCGCTGGGTGATGGTCATTAAGAACGAGATGTACGAAAAGGATGGTGGCAAGAATCTGAGACTCGTTTTCAGCAGAAGTATGCAGGGACCGTACGACTCGAAACTCGGCCCGCCGATCGTCGGAGCGGGAACCAGCATCGTCAACCGAATGGGCGAAGGTCCATCGCTGCTTCGGCACAATGGCGAATGGCGACTGTACTGGGATGCTCCGGGCAGCGAATTCTCATACTGCCTGGCAACCAGCCCGGACCTCAAAACGTGGACAAACCGGTCCAGCGAAATGAAGTTGCCGGTTGCCCACATGCGTCACGGGACGGTGCTGAAGATCCCAAAATCGGCAGTTGGAAAGTTTAGTCCGAATCCAGACGAATAGATTGCCACGCAGTTTCTACGCAAAGAACGGCCTACGGTCTTGATGCCAATGTTGCGTCAGGCAACCTGCAGGTCGCTCTAACGATTCAGGAATGCTTCCAACGCTGAGTTCAAGGTATGACTCGGTCGCATGGCGGCTTCGGCCTTTTCAGGGTTTGGTTGGAAATAACCGCCGATGTCGACCGGGCTTCCCTGAGCGTCGTTCAGTTCGGCGACGATTGCTGACTCGCTCCCGGTCAGGTCACTGGCGAGAGCTGTAAATTGCCCCTGAAGTTCTGCATCGTCCGTTTGAGCAGCCAATGCCTGAGCCCAGTACATGCCCAGGTAAAAATGGCTGCCTCGATTGTCGAGTTCGTTGACCTTCCGCGACGGAGACTTGTTCTCGTCGAGGAATCTGCCGGTGGCCGCGTTCAACGCCGATGCCAGAATGAGGGCCTTCTGATTCCCGGTCTGGTTCCCAAGTTCTTCCAGTGAAACCGCCAGAGCAAGAAACTCACCGAGAGAATCCCAACGCAGGTGGCCTTCCGCTACGAACTGCTGAACATGCTTCGGTGCAGACCCCCCTGCCCCGGTTTCGAAGAGACCACCGCCGGCCAGCAGCGGGACGACCGACAGCATCTTTGCACTGGTTCCTAATTCCAGAATCGGGAACAGGTCCGTGAGATAATCTCGCAGAACGTTACCCGTCACGGAAATGGTGTCTTCGCCGTTTTTCGCCCGAGCACACGCATGCTTCGTCGCCTCGACGGGGGCCAGAATCTGAATGTCCAACCCGTTTGTATCGTGGTCCGGCAGGTAGGCGTTGACCTTTTCGATAAGGCTCGCATCGTGAGCCCGTTCGCTATTCAGCCAGAAAACGGCCGGTGAACCCGTTGCGCGAGCACGACTGACTGCCAGCCGGACCCAGTCGCAGATGGGAGCGTCCTTAGTCTGGCACATTCGCCAGATGTCGCCTTCTTCGACTTTATGCTCCATGACTGCCTGGCCAGAGGCCGTGACAACACGAACTGTTCCGGCAGCCGGAATCTCGAACGTCTTATCGTGTGAACCGTACTCTTCCGCCTTCTGAGCCATCAGGCCGACGTTCGACACGTTGCCCATCGTCGTTGGATCGAACGCTCCGTTCTCCTTGCAGAAGTCGATCGTTGCCTGATAAACGCCCGCGTACGACCGGTCCGGAATGATCGCCTTCATGTCTTTGAGCTTGCCATCCGGTCCCCACATCTGACCGGAAGTTCGAATCGCAGCCGGCATCGACGCATCGATAATCACGTCGCTCGGAACGTGCAGGTTGGTGATTCCTTTATCCGAATCGACCATCGCCATAGCAGGACCGGCTTCGATCACCGCTTCAATATCAGCTTTGATTGCTGCCGTCTGCTCATCCGGCAGATTTTCGATACAGGCAAACAGGTCGCCCAGCCCGTTGTTCGAATTGACGCCGATTTCGTCGAACACTGCGGCATGCTTCGCGAAGACATCCGCAAAGAAGACGCTCACCGCGTGACCGAAGATGATCGGGTCGGACACCTTCATCATTGTCGCTTTGAGATGCACCGAAAACAGAACATCATTCGCTTTGGCGTCGTCGATTTCTTTGGCCAGGAATTCACGCAGCGCCTTCCGGCTCATCACGGAAGAGTCGATGACTTCGCCAGCCTGTAAAGGCAGCATGTCCTTCAGAACCGTGACGCCGCCATCCTGTCCGACCAACTCGATCCTGACAGCATCGGATTCCGCCATCGTGTGCGACTGCTCGCTCCCGCAGAAGTCGTTGTCGCTCATCGAGGCAACATGTGACTTCGAGTCAGCACTCCATGCACCCATCGAATGCGGGTTCTTCTTGGCGAAGTCTTTCACCGGGCCAGCAACTCGGCGATCCGAGTTCCCTTCTCGCAACACGGGATTCACCGCACTACCGAGAACTTTGGCATAGCGGGCTCGAACTTCCTTCTCCTCGTCCGTGGACGGTTCACCGGGGAAGTCAGGAATATCGAAACCGTGTTCCTGCAATTCCTGAATCGCTGACGTCAACTGCGGAATCGACGCGCTGATATTCGGAAGCTTGATGATGTTGGCATTCGGAGTTTTGACCAGTTCTCCGAGTTCAGCCAGAGCGTCCGCCTGTTTCTGCTCGTCCGTCAGTTTCTCGGGAAAACCGGCAAGAATCCGCCCGGCGAGAGAGATATCGCGAGTCTCGACGGCAATGCCCGCCGTCTTCGCAAACCCACGAATAACAGGCAACAGCGAGTAGGTCGCGAGGGCCGGAGCTTCGTCGGTGTGAGTATAAATAATCGTCGCAGACTGGTCAGACACGTCTATCCTCGGCAGGCAATTTGCGGATCGGAATTTGTCAGAGGTGAGTACCGAAATGCCTCTCCGTCTCAGCCTGTTCTGGACGAGACATTCTCAGCCACCCCTCGAAGCTCAGCGTTTTATCAGATCCACAGAAAATCGCACGCGAGCGGGGCACACGTGGCTTCCGACTTCGCGAACCGAACTGGCCTCTGCCGGACAATCATCAAGACAGCTACTGGACACCGTGGTAGGCTTTCCACACGGGCAACGCCCGGCCTTCGGCCGCAAAGACGCGAAAGGAGTGTGTACGATGCGATTTGCAGAGTTTGTTGTCCTTCTGTTTATTCTTCTTGTGCTTGCCGCATTGATTCTTCCCGCCCTCGGCCATAACTCCCTTCCAACACTTCTCAGTGTTCTAAATGCGATAGTTGAACTCGCAGTTTCTGCCACAATTGTGGTACTCACAGGTCGTTTGCTATTCGAGAAACTCACAAACAAAGCCACTCCCGACAACGAGCGACCTCGTCCAGTTGCGCATCACACAAACGACGTCCGCCGCCCTGTCTTCACCATTGGAACTAACCTGGCGATCATTTCGGTGATGCTCGGTGAATGCTTTCTGGTTGTGCAATCAGTATCTGTCCCGATCAGTGGGGTCCGTCTTGCCCGCGTGCGATCCGAAATCGAAAGCTTTAAGGCATCGATCACGCAATTCAAAGTTCGATTCGGTACGAATCCGCCGAGTGGTATGATGCTCTACGAATCGATCGACGGATGGAAATCGGATGCTAGATCGCGGGCATTTGTCAGACGCCTCTGGCCGCAGTTTGACTTTACACGCAATCGGGATATCAACAACGACGGTGACACTGAGGACGCCATCCGGCTCTCTGGTGCAGAGTGTCTCGTATTCTTTCTCGGAGGAGTTCATCCCACAGTTTCCAATGCTGGTCATCAGGCCTCTGATCAATTCTGTTTGACTGGGTTCTCAAAGAATCCATTAGCTCCGTTCTCAGGCGGCGGATCGCGCGACGGTCCATTCTTTGAGTTCCACGAAAACCGACTCACTGATGTCGATGGTGATGGTTGTTTTGAATACCGTGCGCCATTAGTCAGCACGAAAGCACCGTACCTCTATTTCAGCAGCTATGACGGTGCCGGGTATCGGAAAGACGACTGCGCGATCTATCTGCCTGGCGACGCCAGAAACCCGACGGACCTCTATTACAAAGACAAAGACTCAACGGTCCCCTACAACTCAGACTCATTTCAGATAATCTGTGCTGGGGTGGATGACCGTTTTGGAGCTGGCGGCCACTTCGCCCCAGAAACTGCCGACGAGGTATTTGTTGGCGAGCGGAAATTTGAACGTGACAACATCACCAACTTTCACTTTGGGACTCTTGGCAACACATCGGAGAAAAAGAATTGGCTTGGTTTCAACATGAGGTCAGTCTGCCTGCTGCTCGGCGTGGGTTTCATATTGTTACTGATCAGGTCGTTGCGGCGGTCCCGGAGCTGCCTCAATTCCGAATCGGCTTGATGCATGTTTTTATCATGCACACCTCGGCTTCGATTTCGATCAATGAGAATGCTGATCCCGATGTGCCGCTCGATCTGGAGCTGGCGTTCAACGAAATTGCTCGTGAAGACTTTGATTATCGCCACACGCTCGAAGGGCCGGACGACATGCCGGCTCATGTGAAGAGTTCGATGATTGGCAGTTCCGTGACCATTCCGATCAGCAACGGACGGCTTTGCCTGGGAACCTGGCAAGGAATCTACCTTTGCGAGCATCGTAATCGGGCCGGCTCCCGGCGACTGGTGGTTACGATTCAGGGCGACGAAGGCTGATCGACTTTTCGAGACGCTCGGTAATCGGTAAACAACCGCTTTGCGGCTTCATGCTGACTTTGAACGCAGAGGTCGCAAAGTGGAAAAATGCAGAGGAACGGGGAGTTGTCTGCGGGCTCGGCCCAGGAATGTGAGCCGAACGCGATAGCGTCGGGCCAAGGACTGGAAATCGACGAAAACAAAAGGCCGCGCGGCTAGCGCCGTCGGCTCACAAGCGAACTACACCTAACCACGGAGCGGTTGATGGACGAGTTTGAGAATGATGATCGGCCCGAAGTTCGCGAGCTGTCGTCGCGACAAAGACGTGTGCTCGGCGTCCTCATCGAAAAGGGATTGACGACGCCGGAGTATTACCCGCTGACGCTCAAAGCGGTCATGACGGGAAGCAACCAGAAAAGCAATCGGTCTCCGGTCGTCGATTACGACGAAGATGCCATTGAGGAAACGCTCGACCAGTTGAAAGATGCGGGCCTGGTCGGCGTTCTGCACCCGGACAGCGGACGATCACTCAGGTATCGGCATTACGTCCGAAAACGGTATGAGTTCTCGGAGCCGCAGATCGCAATTCTCGCCGAGTTACTTTGTCGCGGAAGGCAAACACTGGGCGAACTGCGAGGCCGCGCCAGCAGGATGGTTCCCATTGAGAACCTTTCGCTGCTGAGAAGCGAGCTCAATGACCTGCTGACCCGCGGCTACATTCAGGCAAGCGGCTCTCTGGAACGCCGCGGCGTTGAAGTCGACCACGCATTCTATCGACCGAACGAGAATCGCGGCGTCATGCCGTCGATGCCCGCTGATGCTCTACCAGCCTCGACGCCTGCACCGTCTACCGTCGCTTCAACAACGGCGGCCCAGACGGCAGCACCCGCAATCGACAACACGAAGGTCGACGCACTGGAAAGTCAGCTTGCTGAGTTGCGCAGCCAGAACCAGGAATTGCGAGACGAAGTCGAGCAACTCCGAAGCACGATTGACGGGCTACAGTCGAAAGTTGATGACATCTGCCGTGACCTTGGAATTTAGACCACCTTCACGCATTCTGTGCGGGTGGCCGGAGCGCTGGGTTTGGTCAGAGCCTTCGGCATAATCGTGAGCGGTGCAGAATCAGTAGGCTTCACCATACTCGCCCCAATCCGAATGTCGCCCGCATGAAACTTTTTACACTGACAGCATTATTGGTCGCTCTCGCGTTTGGCCAAACCGAGGCGCGTGATCTGCATGTCGACGTCGTCATCGGCGACGACGCCAATGACGGTACGACCTCGCCGCTGAGATCCATCAGGCAGGCAATTCGAATCGCGAAGGCTGGCGACACGATCCATCTCGCGCCGGCTGTCTACCACGAATACGCAGGTTTCTACAACAAACGGGGAGAGCCGGGAAAACCGATCACTCTGGACGGGCATGGAGCCACGCTGGAAGGCTCTGATCTGATCGATCCGGCGACATGGACCGAGGTCTCACCCAGCTTGTTCAAGAACGACGAACTCCTGCCGACGTTGAACCTTGCAATCCTGTGGCGATGGTTCTTTCTGATTGATGGCAAGATCAATCGCATGGGACGCGTGCTGAAAGGCAAAAGCGAACCGTTCCTCGAACCGGAAGAACTTAAACCCGGCGAGTGGACATTCACAGGAAATCACACAAAGTCGGCAAGCGGCTCTGATTCAGACCTGGCACGCGGCTCGTTCTTCATCAAACTGCAGCCGGGGCAAACGCTCAAGCAAGCCAACATTCGATTCCCCGTTCGGTCAGCGGGAGTCCAGTTGAGTGGCGACAACGCACATCTTGTCGTCCGCAATCTTACAGCCACGCATTCACAGAACGACGGTTTCAATATCCACGGAGACTGTCGCAACGTCGTTTTTGAAAATATCAAAGCGATCGAATGCGGCGACGACGGCATTAGTGCTCACGAGACCGCGCAGTACCGTGTCAACGGTTTCACTTCGATCGGCAACGGAACTGGTATTTGCGACACCGGCAGTAGCGAGACGAGTTACAACAACCTCTTCATCGCTGACTGCGTTGGTGTTGATCTCTACTTTCTGGACACCGGCCGTTACTCGGTCAGCAACGCCGTCGCTCTTGTCGTCCGCTCAGAAACCGATGATCGTCACTGGGGCGAGCCAATGTTCATTGCACACTGGCGATCGACAATCTTTATCTTCGTCGCACCGGCCATCCGGAGCCTGCGATCGTTGCGTCCCACTCGCGAGTGACCGCACGGCATCTGACGCTCGACAAGCTTGATCTGCGAGTCACTGGCGAGATGTCGTACGACGCCTGCCTGATTAACGGTCAGCCGAACCCTGCCGACACAAAATCGCCCGGTGCCAAACTCGATCAACTCATTAAGACCGTCGTGCCTAAGTTCTACCAGTCCCGATTCCGCGACCGGTGAATTCCGGGAGCTCCGTTCGTTTAAACTCGTCGCCGAAAGACATACCTCATGAAGCTTCGAATTATCCTCGCCATCCTGCTTCTTATGGGTCTTACGAGTCTCTCGTCGACTCACCGCGGCGGACCGTGTGCTGTTTGCTTTTGATGATCACAGCATTCCGTGGCGTCATAACCTGAAGGTCACTTTGGTTCAGGCTGACAAGCATCCTGACAACCCGGTGCTGCGTCGCGGACCGAAGGGCGCACCCGATCACGGCCACGCGATCCTGTACGGCACCGTTTTCAAAGACGGCGACACCTTTCGCATGTGGTATCTCGGCATGTTTCAGACCGGGCTTTGAGAAGGGGCAGGCTCCCGGCTGGTGGCGACCGATGTGCTATGCCGAAAGCAAGGGACGGCGTGAAATGGACGAAGCCAGAATTGGGGCTGGTCGAGTTTAATGGCGACAAGAAGAACAACATCTGCCTGATCGAAGGGGCGGTTCCTTCAATGACGCTGGTCAACGATTTCCTTTCCGTCCTGTACGAACCGAACGATCCTGATCCGAGCCGTCGATACAAAGCGGCCTACATCGCTCACATGCCCTACGACGATATCAAGGGAGGCATGAGCAACATCGGTGTCAAAGAACGTCGCGTCGGGACAACCATCTGCGCAACCAGTGCTGATGGTTTGAGCTGGAAAGTCGTGGGAGATCGACCGGCCAACGCGGGTGGCGAGCGGTTCGAAGTGTCGTCGCTCTATCGCTTCGGAGACTTCTATTACTCCACCGGGCAACTGCTTTCGCCGTGGGCCTGGCGGCCTGACGGCAGCAAAACCGGCCGCACGACGCTGGCCTTCCGGTCTCCGGATTTTACGACTTGGTCACAAGCCACGGCTCTCGCCTACTCGCGGCCCGGACAACTGACGAACCCACCCGTTGTCGGCCAGCAGGAGCACATGGGCATGGGGCTGTGGAATCGCGGCAACGTGCTGGTTGGTCTGCACGGCATGTGGCAGGACGCCGCGACGAAACCGGCCAAAGGCGAGAGCTGGAACAAGGGCGTTCATATCGACCTTGGCCTGGTGATCAGCAACGACGGCGTGCACTTCCGCGAGCCGGTTCCCAACTTCAAGATCATCGCCCGTGGTGAACCGGGAGCATGGGATGACGTCGCTTTGCTGCAGGGGCATGCCTTCGTCAATCACGGCGACCGAACCATGATGTGGTACTCCCACTGGGACACGGGGGGCAATCTCAAGACGATGGAGATCGGTCTGGCGACGTTGCGGCGAGACGGCTTCGGCTACCTGTCGGCTCAGGAAGAGGACAACGACTCCGAGTTCATCACCGACTTTTTCGAACTCGATGAGAACGAGACAATCCACCTGAACGTCTCGGGAGTTTCGCCCGACGTGCCGCTGACGGTTGAACTGCTGGATCGTCGAGCCCAACCGATTCCGGGTTACACCACGACGATTTCCACCAGCGGTCTCCGTGTTCCTATCGAATGGTCAAAGCCTGCAACCGCCGGTCGTAAGCGAGCCTTGAGAGTTCGCTACCCTGTCGGTAGTCAGGCACACGTTTACGCGATTTACCTCGGTGGGCAGGAAACGAAGTAAGCGTGGCCGCAACCAGACTGAGGATGCTCGCACAAAGACACGAAGGCACAAAGTTGCCCCCTGCTTCGCGTCTTTGTGCCTTCGTGTGAGATTCAAAAGCGTGCACGGCTCGCATGCCTGGCGACGGCTTCTGATGAAAAACCAAATAGCTACAGACTGTCAGCGGCAAAACTGGATTCCCCATCATGAAGAATCTTTCGCTATTCGTAGCCGCTGTTGCCTTGCTGGCGACTCAGTGCCACTCCGACGAGCCAGGTTTCTCCCCCGATCCGACTGTTATTAAGAGAGGCATCGTCGGCCTGTGGATGATGGGGCAATCTCTGTGCGACGGCAGCGAGTCTTTGCCGATCGTTACGCCGACTGATACGGGATGGGGGAACTACCGATTCAAACGAGGGGTGCGTACCTGGGTTTACGGCGATCATGTTTCCACGCCGGAAGAGCGTCCCGCTGAACAGTTTGGATTCACGCCTCTTACCGCGAAGAAATACGGAGGCCTTGGTGAAACCATCGCCAACGGCCTGGCGGATCATTTGAAAGCGGCTTCAACCCGCTCCGACCGCCACAGGATATCGCGAGAGAAAGAAGCTCCCCACTTTCTCACCGCCTATGCGGGCCAGGGTGGACGTTTCATTGATGAACTTTCCGACGTCGATCAGTCGACGGACCCGCGCACTCCAACCTCGAGACAGCATGGCGGCGGCTATTACCAGACCAGTCTCGATGACGCTCGTCGAGCCAGGGGACAAGCGTCATCGATGGGCGAGGACTTTGCAATCGCCGCTCTGATCTGGATGCAAGGCGAAGCGAATGGAGGCCCAACCGGCGGCATCGTGCCAGCTCGATGGGAGACAGAAATCACTCGACCGGCCGGCCAACTATGGTATCGCGATCGGCTGATCGACTACCGAAAGAACTGGTCAAACGATCTGACACGGATCACGGGGCAGGCCGGCGAGATTCCCATGTTTACCTACCAGACGCTGGGCCCGGCTGGCGAAGCTCAACTGATGGCTGCCGACCTGGATCCAAACATCACGATGGTCGGCCCTCACTACATGGTGCCGAGTGCTGTCAACAGTCGTTACGCCGGTCGACATGGCGATCCTATTCACATGTCAGCAGACGGCGAACGCTGGTATGGCGAACAAGTTGGAAAGGTCATTCATCGTGTCCTCACGAAAGGCGAGACATGGCAGCCGCTGCGGCCGCAAAAGGCGTGGATCGCCACGGATCGAACCAGTGTCCTGGTGAACTTCCAGGTTCCGCGGCCGCCGCTGGTTCTGGATGAAACATTTCTTCCTCGTGAACAGTACGCGATGGGCGACGGCTTCCATTCCTTGTACGGCTTCCAGATTCGAGACGCAGTTCGTGCGGTCTCAGCAATCACAGCTGTCGAAGTCGAATCGCCAACGCTCATCAGAATCCGATTGGCGACGCCGCTGAAAGAAGGTGCCACATTCACGCTCAACTACGGCCTGCCTTACTCAGGCCGCGTTGGAACGATCGCGGACATTCAAACAGGCCCGGAGCTTGCCGGGCAGCCCACAACAGACCTGCTTCTTGATGGAACTGTTGGCGACGAACTGCAGCCACTGCTCGCCGAGGGCGCTCTTCTACGTTACCAACATGCTCACCGGTGACGCTTACGCGCGAGCACCGATTCGACACGTTTCCGAAGACGATGGAGTCACCGTGCTTCGCTTCGAGAATCGCGAACGCCGCAACCACAAAGACTTTTCCGTGGGACAATCGCTGACCGCACTCCGTAGCTACTCCTATGGGAACTTGCGCGACTCCGATCCCGAGAAGGCAATCTATCAGTTCGCCGACTCCGCCTACGGCACCCGAGCTGGGCAATCCTATCCGTTGTGGAACTGGTGCGTCCTGTTCAATCAATTTCCCATTTCAGAGCGATGAACATCTCAGCAAAAATATTAGTTGTGGAATGTCGTGCGTGCGTCGGGCCAAAACATCAACGGGTTCTCAAAGCGAGCCACATCTCTGAGCAATTTGCGGCTCGGTCCGAAAGCCCCGCGTCATTCACTTGCTCAATTTTTCCGCACGCAACAATTTCGCAAGGTATCGGGCAGTCTCGTCTGCGATGACGTTGTAGCCGGCGAGGTTGGGATGCCGGTCGGAGGTCCATCCGGGAAGATGGCCGAGAATGCCGTCGAGTTCGTTGTCCATCACCACGACTCGCCCCCCATGCACATAAGGCTTCACCAGCGGCAGATATTTTGCGGGCACTTTCTCCACCGGATAGCGCCGGTAGTTGAGCATGTTGTGCCCCTTCTTCAGCTCGGCGGCGTAACGCGGGTAGATATCGAAGACCGGCAACTTCTCCTTTTTCGCGACCCGGCGCACGAGGTCGTTGATCTCCTTGCTGGCCTCTTTGCCCGAGAATGGAATCACGGTCATGGGAATGATTCGGGCCTTTGGATGGTCCTTGCGCAGGCGCGCGATAAGCTCGTGGAAATCCTTCGGAAAATTCTCGGTGAAATTCTCGCGACGCGCCCGGTCGTTCAGCCCGTAGCGAATGAAGATGAAGTCCAGGCCGGGCAGCTTCTCGCCATTGCGTTCATAGCGCTTTGAAGTGAACAGCCTCTGGATGTACTCCCCGCTCAGGCTTGAGTTGATCACATGGCACGGCGGCAGATCGCCCTCCGCAGCGAGGAGGAGCTCGATCACCTTTTCCAGATGAGGCCCCTTGGGTTTCAGCAGTCGGGGAATGCTGCCTTCGGTGGTGCTGTCGCCCAGCAGGAGGATCTGCACCTTCCCTTCGTACTCCGCTTTTGCCGACCTCAACAGAACGACAACCATGATCAGTGCGAAGAACACCCGAGCTACCGGGACGACCGAGCGGAGTCTAGACATTTCGATCATGAGATCATTCTTTTCTGTGAGGACCGCAGAAGCAGGCTGAGCCACAATGCGATGGATGGTTAAACATGCCGGAATGACGAACGACCATCAATAGAGCCGATCGGCGTACGACTGTTGAATCTGCTCGTCCAGCGACTCCACAGACTCATCGATATTCGTCTGGTCGATAAGGATCTCGGCGAAACACGAAAGTCCTGGCGTCTTAAGTGGCTCCGGCGGCTCCCAGAGTTTTGACCGGATTAAGGCCTTCGCGCATTGTAAGTAGCATTCTTCCACTTCAACCGCGATGCCGATCGCCGACTGCCGTCCCTGGACGGCCAGCGATTCGAGGACTTCCTCATCGCGGATCACGCAGGCCGAGCCGTTTACTCGCAGCGTTTCGCCAAGTCCGGGGATAACGAACAGCAACCCGACGCGACCGTTCTCGATGATGTTCTGAAGCGAGTCCGCTCGGCGATTTCCCGGACGCTCAGCGAGAACCAACGTCTTTGGGTCCAGCACCTGTGCGACCGCAGGTAGATCACCACGCGGCGAAACATCACATCGCCCGTCACGCCCGTATGTCCCCAGCAACGCAAACGGAGCCTCGGCAATAAACGCCTGCATGTGGCGGTCGAGTTCCGATAGTTGTTTGCGAATTACAAGTTCACTCGGTGAGCCGATCAGGGACTCAAGTTCGTTGGCGGAAGTCACTCGATGATTGAACTGCTCAAGACCCATCATGATCACCGTATTGAACCGTGCGCGGATCGGAAACCAGGATGATGCCGATCAATCCGAAAATCCACTTTGGTTTACGTTCTGAATGATTAACGTGACTCTAAATCAGGGCGATGGCTCTCGAAGAACATCCTGGCAGTTTCGAAGTACTTTTCCGTGAAGAACTGCTTCCCTCCGTGGCCAGCCTTGTCGAGTACTACCAGCCGAGCCTGCAGGCCAGCTTCCTCGTATAGCTTCGCAATGTGCTCACTCTGATCGAGAAGCACTGTCGTATCGATCTTCCCATGAAAAATCAGCAGAGGCGGATCGTCTTTGGAAACGTAATGAGCGGGGCTCGCAAACTTCTCTACCTCGGGATCAAGCCGAGCGTTCTTTACGCCGCCTAACAGTGCGAAACTTCCCGACTTATCAGTGTAGGCACGGCCCGGCTGAGTCCTGCCTCGCAGTACAAAATCGGACGGGCCAAAGTAATCGATGACTGCCTGTGTGGCCGATGACTGATCCAAATTGCCACCAACGCTACCTTCCAGCTTCTTCACGCCACTTGAAACGCCCATCATGAGCGCGAGATGCCCACCAGCGGAACTTCCAGCAACTCCGATCCAGTCAGCGTTGTATCCGTACTTATCGGCATTGGCGCGGAGCCACCGAACGGCCGCTTTGCAGTCGTGAATCTGTGCGGGAAAAATTGCATCTTTCGAGAATCGATAGCTGATACTCGCAATGGCAAAACCATCCTTTGTCAGGCCAAGAAGTGGAACTTTCTTTCTTGATCCAGCTCGCCAGCCGCCGCCGTGAATCCACACGACCAGCGGTGCCTTCGCATTTCCCGACGGTAGATAGAGGTCGAGCTTCAGTTGGTGGCCGTCAACTTCTGCGAAGGCGATATCGCGATGTGTTTTGCGACCTGCATCGTCATCAGCAGAAGCAACAGAACCATGCGAAATCCCAAGCAACACAAGCATGACGACGCATCGATTAAACACTTCACTGTGATTCACTATGATGGTCCTTGACTGCACTTCTCTGGAAGATTGTCGAATGCAGATGGCGGAAAAATATTGCCTCTAGGTGTGTCTGATGTCGGCCCAGGTGAGTTCGTGCGGCATCACATTCTTCGCCACAGAAACCGCCGCCGCCAGCCCTGCGGCTTCTCCCATTGGAACGGAGTTGCCAGTCACCCGATAACTGGAATGCGCAATAAAATCGCCGCTGATGCAGCGTCCAGCCATCAACAATCCGTCGACATCCGCCGCAACGAGGGACGGATACGGAATGTCGTAAGGTTTGTGACCACCGGCCTTATAGTCCCTGCTGATCTCTTTATTGCCATGAGCATCCAGTGCATGCACGTCGATTGGAAACCTGGCCCGACACACGGCTTGCTCATGCTGCAGCCCTTTTGCAACGTCTTCTGCCGTGATCACATAGCGTCCCCGGATTCGTCGCCCCTCGCGGACACCAATCTGCTCGGCAGTGGCGACGACTGACAAGTTCTGCCACGAACCGCCGAGCTTCCGCAGTCCGTCGACAATTTCGTGGACTTCACGACGGGCACGGATCGTTGCCTCAGTGATCGCGTCCGCGTCGAAAGCCGACACGCCGTACTCATGATTGGTCATGATCGAATAGATGCCGCTATGTAAGTGCCGCAACGTTGGCGCACGATACGAAGGAGTTATTCCATGATCTTCCATCAACTTCAGTAGCCGTCGCTTGGCTTCCGAGCCGGTTTCGCGGATGAAAGGTCGAATCGCATCCGGATCAACGCCCGTCAGAAGTGCCAGCATCGACATTGGTTGACACCCGCAATCCTCACCAATGCCCACGTCAAAACGGCAGCCGGCATGAGCCGCCAAGTCGCCGTCGCCGCTGCAGTCGACAAAGCGTTCTGCGAGCCACGCCTCACGACCGGATTTCGATTCCGTCAGTACGCCGACAACTCGATTTCGGTCATCTGTCACTGCGCCGACAAGTCGAGTATGCAAACGAATCTTCACGCCCGCTTCCACACAGAGTTCTTCAAGCACCATCTTGGCGATCTCAGGATCGTAGACGGTCCCCTTAGTGTCGCGGGCAATCTGACTTCCGCGCGAGGCAAACGACTTTAACAACTCGGACATGATGCCCGACTTGTTTTCTCCATCCAGAATCTTCGTCAACAGACCGACAGTCCAGACGCCCCCAAGGCAACCCGCGACTTCAATCAACTGCACAGAAGCGCCTGCTCGAGCAGCAGCAAGAGCGGCACCAATTCCCGCTGGGCCGCCGCCACAAACGAGGACGTCGGTCTTTCCAGCAATTGGAATCGCCCGTTGCTGTTCGAGCAACTGTTTGCCGTCTTTCGAAAGTCCGCCATTCGTTCGCAGGACATCGCCAGCAACGGGATTCGCAACGCGAGACGAGCCACCCGCATCCGCAGCTTGAGTATCCGGCGACGTCAACGACGCCGAAACAATCAACCCGCTCGACGTCGTTCGAAGAAACTGCCGTCGTGAAAAATTCGATGCTGACATGAGAATCCCTGGCTGCCGAGTTTCAGTTCTGAATGGCACCTAAGCAATTTGACTTTGAGTCTGTCATCAGACAAGTCAATTGATTCGTTTGGCACCCAGCCGAAGTGAATTCGTCGTGTTCCGTACACGTGCAAAGCCAAGTGAAGAGTCGGCTGATACAACGCTGCAGTCACGGAGTTGGCCCGGTCGTCCAGTATTCAGGGAGACCGTTCTTCGTTCCACGGATGATTTCGACGATGGCTGCTCGGTCGGCGCTGCTCAAGTGGGCAAACTTCTCAGTCGTCTCTTCACCGGTTAGGACATCCCACAGTTGCTGCCACACGTATGTTCGCATTTCCCCGGGAAGGCTGTCGAAGGCTTCGGAATAAATCAGATAGCTGCACGGGTACTGGAATAGTCGCGTATTGAGCTCCAGGTCTCGAAGTGACCGCCCCATCGCGTCTCGCCTTCCTGATTCGGCAAACTGATTAGCGTATTCCGAAGTGCCTCGGATTCTGCCTGACAATGCTGCTTCGTCCACAAGCAGTAGTGCCTCGACCAGTCTATCACCGGCACTGTGGATTCGTTGGGTCGTGCTTTCGAGGCGAGTTCCCGGATCATTGCCGAGGGAATCATTCAGCGTTTGCTCGTGATATAACGCCTTTCGCGTGGTGAATTCAGCATTTGTCAATCGGTTATGTACGAGCGTCTGATGCTCCATCACCATCAGTGCAACAATATCGCTGTGGGGCGTCAGGTATTTGTCCACTCGAAACCTATCTGACAGGTCTTCAATGTTGTGTCCCTGCGAATTGTCGGACCGTTCGGCGAGTCGATTCGTGCTGATCGTCAAATTACCGACATGAGTCTGCGAGCCGTGAGTTCCGGTCACGTACCATCCGCCCCAGCGGTCCTTAATCGGAGTCCGATGATCCACATTGCGGCTGCCAGCTGAAAACTGCGGCTGCCCCTTGGCGTCAACAAACAGCGAGCGGACCACGTGCCCCGGAACGCCGCCGGTACGGGAAGAACTGTGGCAGATCACGCATTTGTCGATACGCCTTTCGAACTGCGGCGCGTCGGATTGCTTCTGTTCGAGCGTGTAGAACACCGTGCCGAGTTCGGGATCAACCGCCGAGACTTCCAGCACTTCGCCCGCCTGGCAGTAGCCGATGTAGACGTCGTCGTTGAAGTACAAAGCTCGCGGAGTCCGCGGTGAAATCCGGCGGCGTTGCAGGCTGGTCTTTGAGAAGACCAGCATTTGCGATTCCACGGGAACTGAGAGTGACGTCAGCACGGACTTGAGATATCCGTAATCCGCATCGTAAGTCAGTTTCTTCGCACCTGAATCAAGGCCCGACTGGAGCCGCGAGATGCAGTTTTCAGGAACGCTGTCTCGATAATTAATTGGTGCTGTAGCAAATCCATCGGCCGCCCCAGCCGGTGCAGAAACAACGATGAGTATCGCAGAGATTGCGTATCGGAACTCGATTCGCTTTGTCATCAGAGCATCTCCACTGCCTGTTTCGGAACTAACAGTGCTGTCGATCCAAGGTTACTCTTTGAATCCTACACGTCAAGGTGTAGTATTTGCGCGTCGACTGAGGAAAGGACTCATGCTTTCAAAAACTGCCGATTACGCGCTTCGCACGGTGGCTTGCCTGTCTGGTGATGACAGCCATGCAGAACGAGCCGACGCACTGGCCGAACAGACCAAAGTTCCGCGCCGGTATCTCAACAAAGTGTTGAAAGACCTTGTCGAGTCGGAACTCATTGCTTCACGCCCGGGCCCGGGTGGCGGTTACTCGCTGTCGCGTACTCCAGACGAGATCACAATTCTCGACGTCGTGAACGCTGTCGGCCCACTGGAGCGGATTCGTCACTGCCCGCTCGGCCTGCCTTCACACACGGAACTTTGTCCGCTTCACGAGGAACTCGACCGAGCCTACGCCGCAACCGAGGAAGCATTCGCGGGTGTAACACTCGGGCAGATTCTTCGGTCAAAGAATCGCGTCATCCCGTTGTGCGATGTCGCTACTGGTTGATTCGTGGTCACGTCGTCACCCCATTTCGAGGGCTGGCCAGACAGGCACAACTCAAAGCACTTATCAGGAGCAACGATATGACGACCTCTTCGTTAAAGACCGCCGGTTTCATGATTGCCACACTGGCAGTGACCGTCGTGATTCACGCTCAGCCCCCTTCATCAACACCTGCGCAGTCGGTTAAAGAGAAGCGTGCTATCGCAGAAGCCAAAGCGAGGGATGCGAATCGCGTCTCGGTCGACGTGGCACGCTATCGTGCGAAGCTGATGCACGACATCTATGACGCGACGCTGGATGTGATGCATCACCGATACTTTCGCGGCGATCGGGCCGTCGTTCCGGCACGAGCAATGGAGGACGTTTTCTCTCAGATTCAACGAAAGTCGAGTACGGAGGCTCGTTGGATCTCAGTCAATCTGAAGCCAATGAGTCTGGACCACACACCGGAAACTGAATTTGAAAAACAGGCGGCAAAAGTACTTGCTACTGGCAAGTCCGAAGTTGAGGTCATTCAGAACGGCTTCTATCGTCGCGCCACGCCGATTCCACTGACTGGTGGATGTCTCAGTTGCCACGGCGGCCTCTTCCGGCAACCTTCCGAGACTCCAAAATTCGCTGGCCTTGTCATCAGTGTCCCAGTTCTCGGCGACACCAATAAGTCTCGCGACAACGATGAAGTCCGATGAGACCACTGCCCCGAATGGAAGGCGAAATCCCACCGGCGTCCGACACCGGCACATACACAAAGAAGACAGTATCCTATTCCCGATGATGCACATGCGGGCCGGAGCCTGGCACCTGCTCCCATCGAAGTTGCATCTTGTGGCGTGCTGTTTCAGTTCTCAACATGAAGGCGATCCCCAATGAAAATCGTTACTTCCGCTTTCGCCGTGATCCTGCTTTCCACCAATCTGTCGTTTGCTGACGACGCATCTCGCGTCACCCTGGTGGGCGTGCAACGAATCTGGAATAACGCGCCACACAATGCGTTCACCGACCTCGTGCGTTTTAAAGATCACTGGTATTGCGTTTTCCGCGAAGGCAAAGGACATGTCTCGCCCGACGGGGCACTCCGAGTTCTTACTTCAGCCGACGGAGAGAACTGGAAGTCGGCAGCGCTGGTTACATCGGACAATTCCGATCTGCGCGACGCGAAGATTACGGTGACGCCTGACGGTCAATTGATGCTCGCGGGAGCCGAAGCGATCGAGAAGCCAACCGGTCGCCATCATCAATCGCTCGTCTGGTTCTCCAGCGATGGAAGAAAGTGGAGTCCCAAACGTAAGGTCGGCGATCCAGAGAACTGGCTGTGGAGAATCACCTGGCACAAGGGAAACGCGTACGGATTCGGTTATGGATGTGGCGCAGGCGAACGTGGCAGCCGACTCTTTAAGAGTTCCGATGGACGGTCATTCGAGACGCTGATCGAGAATGTTGATGTCGAGGGCACATATCCGAACGAAACGTCAATTGTTTTCCTGCCTGACGATACGGCGTACTGCCTGTTGCGGCAGGACGGAAAGCCAAACTTCGGATGTTTGGGCACGTCCCATCCGCCATATACCGATTGGGATTGGAAAAGTCTGGGTGTCCGACTCGGCGGACCACACATGATCCAACTTCCTGATGGTCGCTTCGTCGCCGTCGTCCGTCTGTATGACGCACCGGTCAGGACAGCTGTCTGTTGGCTCGATCCAGAAAACGGAAAATTGACCGAAGCGCTGAAATTGCCGTCCGGCGGTGATACCAGCTACGCAGGGCTCGTCTGGCACGATGGGCTGCTATGGATCAGCTACTACTCATCGCACGAGGGCAAAACGAGTATCTATCTGGCGAAAGTTCGATTCGAGCGTTGAATTGGAACAAGCAGCCAGTTGCAAATTCTTTGACGTCAATATTTGACATCGGTGGCGTTTGCCCGTGCCGCAATCATTGTCGCCGCCGATTCGATCAGGAGAGCAGTCATCACTCAGTCGCGGCATCCTCATTGGGAATGTCGCTGACAACTCCTTCAGCTCGTCGTTCAAGCAACGGCCGTGCAGCTTTCAGTACGTTCCCAATAATCCGCACACTTTTGGCTCCGTTAAGCGAAATCGCGTGCTCAGTCGCTGTGATCTGATTGTCGGAGATGATGACGTCCTCGCCTGGCTGATCGTTGTAGCGAGAGTTTCCCCACACATAGATGCCAGTCGGATTGCTCTCTGCACCGGTAACGATGTTGCCGCGAATGATTAAGCCCTTGGTATACCCAATCTGCATGACGGCACCGGATTGTCCTCCCGACCGAATAATGTTGTCACAGATCAGCAGGTTGCTATTGCTGTTGCCGACAACCTTGCCCGTCACGGTATTGCCTCGGATGATCATGCCGTCGACGCCTCCGGCCAGAATCGACTTGCGACATTGATTGTTCTCGATGATCACATTCTTCAATCCACGAGCGTGTTCGACGTGAATCGTCGATCCACCTGGCCTGACGGAGTGTTCAAGATCTCGACAACCAGTAACGAGGTAGTCGCGAGAGCCGGGACTGCCCCCCATCTGGATTCCCTGACGAATGAAGTTGCGGAGCGTGCAGTCTCGAACAGTGATGCCTCGGCAGTTGTATGAGAACGCCATGCAATCGCCAGAGAAATTCTCCGCAAAGACGTTCAGTACCGTCACGTTCTCGATGACATGTTTCTTATTGTAAAACCACAGTCCCGCGTTGTGTTCCGGCGTCTCGCCTTTGACGTATTTCGGGTGCGTATTTGAGCCGTCGAGATGCAGATCCCGAATCACGACATTCTTCGTCCCCCCAGCAACCGGTGCTCCGATCATTCGCCAGAAGTTACTCTCGTTGGCACGGGCAGCGAACTTAAGAATCGATGACGTCCCTTCGCCGCGGAACGTCGTGTTGGGCGGCACTTCCAGAATCGGCGTCTCACTGTTGCGACGAGACAGAATGAACGTGCCGCTCGGTACAAACACCGTACCGCCACCTGCCTGGCCACAAGCGGTCAACGCATCCTCGATGGCAGTTGTATCGTCGCTCTCGTCGTCCGGAGTCGCACCGAAGCGAGTGATGTTAAACTCAGCCGCATTCAAACTGCTGGACACATTGCAGAACAGCATCAACAGAACAATCAACTTCATGGGAAAGGCTTTTCTTCTGAAGGTTGTCGACAAAGTAAGTTCAGAGAATATCATCGCAACTGGCTCTCGATGTCGCTACGCACCGACAACTCCCGAGAGTGCAAGTTTGTTGGCGTCGCATCATTCGCCTCCAGGCAGCAGTCACGTACGGCCAAAATCATTCCGCATCATTGAAAGATGGTTGCCAGGCTCGCTTTTCGCAAACTTTGTGCATCCGCCGTTGAACAACGAAAGTGAATCCACATGGAGCGACTCCTGCTGATCACTCTGTTTGCAACCGTTTGGTTCTACGAGCCGGCACGTGCAGAAGAAACGGCCCCTCGTCCGAACATCGTGCTGATCATGGCCGATGATTTGGGGTTCTCGGACCTGGGATGCTATGGCGGCGAAATTCAGACACCGAATCTCGATCGCATGGCCAGCGAAGGAATGCAGTTCACTCAGTTCTACAATTGTGCGGTTTGCGTTACGACGCGTGCCGCATTGTTGACCGGCCTGCATCCACGACGCCGCAACAATCGCCTGCTTCATTCAGACATGACCACCTTGGCCGAAGTTCTTCGTGCGGCCGGATATCGGACGTCACTGACCGGCAAATGGCATCTCGGCGCGACTGCTCCTAATCGACCGACGGATCGCGGATTTGACGAGTACTACGGAGTTGCCAGCGGGTGTTGCAACTTTTTCGATCCGTCCCGGCCGGACCCGGTTTTCTACAACGGCGGAAAGAGACGGCCGTTTCTGCATAACGAAACGACCATTTCCGAGTTCCCCGACGATTACTACACCACCGACGCCTTTACCGACCATGCCGTGCAGCAGATTCAGAAGTTTCGCGCCGACGACGTCCCACACTTCGTCCACGTGTGTTACACCGCTCCCCATTTCCCTCTCCATGCAAAGCCACAGGACATCGCTCGCTACCACGGAAAATACGATGACGGATATTTCAGATTGCGTGAGAAGCGTTTTCAGCGACAGGTCGAACTCGGCCTACTCGCCGCCGAATGGAAACTCTCGAAACAGGATCACCGGCTCGGCGATTTCCGATACGACTACGATATCACCCCGTGGACCGAGGTTGAGGACCTTGCCCGCGAGAAGCGCCGAATGGAAGTGTACGCAGCAATGGTCGACAGCATGGACCAGGGCATCGGCCGAATTCTTAAAGCCATCGACGAGTCGACAGAAGCAGAGAACACGCTAGTGATGTTTCTGTCTGACAACGGAGGCTGTGCATCGTTTCCTGGGTATTCCGACGAGAAACAGAATGCCGGCCGCCTGGCTTACAACAAGGAATTGCCTGGCGGAGTCGACACGTACGCTTTTGTCGCTCCCGGCTGGGGCTGGGCTCAATGCACGCCGTTTCGGAGGTATAAAGTTTGGACCTACGAAGGCGGTATCTCCACTCCCATGATTGCTCGCTGGCCGAAAACAATCGCAGCCGGCTCACGAACGCAGCAGGTCGGACACGTCGTTGACTTCATGCCAACGCTGCTGGAACTCAGTGGCGGAAAGTACCCGAATTCCCGACGTGAAGAATCAATTCCGCCGGCGGAAGGCCATAGCCTCGTCCCGATCTTTAATGGGCAAACGCGAAAAGGCCACGAGTATCTGTGCTGGTATCTCTACGGAAATCGAGCCGTCAGACACGGACGCTGGAAACTTGTCTGGGGAGCCACCGCTCACAAGTGGGAACTATTCGACGTTCAGGCCGACCGAACCGAAACGACGGACATTGCTTCACAGCACCCCGAACGTGTCAGCAAACTAAAGTCCGCATGGCTCGACTGGGCCAGGCAAACCGGTGTGCCACTGCAAGGATTCGCCCTTTGAGCGTCGTGGTCGATGTGCGCATGGTCGGCTAATTGAGCACACTGTGTGCTCAATCAACGGCAACCCAGGTCGGCGACGACCAGGCGAGTGGACCGTGTGCTGGCATCAGATTGCCAGGAAGCGAACTCCCAACACCCGATTGCGTCACTCGCCAGTAGTACCAGTGCGTGCCCTTCGCAAGCCCCTGATCAGTGAAGCTGACTTTCAGTTCGCGAGTGCCGTCGCCTTTCACCTCGTGAATTGTTTCCCCGTTGCGAACAAGGCGAGCATTGATAATTGGGCGTGTGCCAATCGCGTGAAGCGTCAACGTGATGCTTCCGTCCGTGGCTTTGGTTTCGGCCCCCATCAGAGCATCGCTGGCTCGCGTGTCGAGAAAGATCTGTGATCCCATTGTCGCAAAGCAACGCCGATTCCGCAGGGCATCCAGAATCGACTCGGCTGTCAATTCCTCTGCATAGATTCCTGTCAAAGCTCCGCTGAGCCCCGGAGCTCGGCGATGGGTGTCGCCGTTTGCCGTGAAGCCAAGGCGAGCTCCTTGATTTAATGGTCCATGAAAAAGCTTCGGCCGGGCCGCGATATAGTTGCTCCAGCCGGATGTCACTTCGAGACCAACTTCAACGGGATGTCCAGACAGTTTAAACGCGTTGTGCTGTGACAGTGTGATCCCGCCAGCCTTTTCAACTGCCTCATTCAATCGAGCGATGTCGTTGCCAACTTCCGTAAAATGGACAAGCGGTCCGCCGCTCGGCGGATAGATCACGCTGCGATGATTCGGGTACGAACGGTGGCGATAAGGCGGAAGCCAGCTACCTGAATCCGACAGTTTCACAGTCGCAACGCCCGGAATGCGAGACGTCCATTCAAAACCGGGTAACGAAAGAAACATTCGACCGGTCGATCGCGTTGACTCTGAAAATTTCGCCGCAAACAGATTGCCAAGTTCAAAGTCGTACTGAGTCAGCGGAACGTTGTAGAAATCGTTATTCGTAAAAACGACGACATCGAGTCCAGCGCGATCCCTCGCGTAAAAGTGCATTTCATCTGGTTCTCCCTCGGCATCGGCGGTGAGGCCGTTGTGGCAGTGCATGTCTGCCCAGAAGAGCCTGTAAGTTTTTCCGTCAACCGTAATCTCTCGGCGCGGTGTCAATTCATTTTCAAACGGCAACGACGCCGGAGCCCAGCCTGTCCACTCGTCCTGTTCAAATTCCTGAGCGTCAGCAAGCGAAACTTCGAACTCTTCGTAGTGTCTGATTCCTCGCTGAGGAAGCGGCGACGCGAGCACTCGGAATTTGCCATCACGAACCGCGGGCGGATCAATGGCGTGATAGTCCACCCTGCCCTGCTTAAGCACGACTGGCGGTTGCCACTGACCATCGAGACTCGGCCGCCCCACAAGATCACCCGAAATCTTTGGGGTACTGCCACGGTGATCCGATTTCCGCTCCCACAACAACCAGACTCTGTCGCCATCAGCAAGCAGCATCGGGCGTACGCGTGGCCCCAGATAACCGCCGGTGGCTACTGGCCGAGGATCAATCTTTGCCATCAGCCCCTGCGTCAGGTCCGCCGCTGCCGTGCTGCCGTCGGGCCTTCGATTTGGCTTCCAACCAGCGTCCGTGCGAACCGCCGCGTGAAGACTGTGCCACTGACTGACAACTCCTGGCCCACCGACCACATCAACTTTCCGCAGCCACGCGACATGAAGACCGGCCTGATGAGACAATGCCTTCGGAGTCAGGCAGTATTCGTCCGGCGGTGAAATCTGCTCAATCTCCGACAAGGCCGGATATACAACACGACCATGAACTGAATAATCCGGCTGCTCGTACTGATCCCAGAACATCCAGACATCGTCGTTGTGCCGAACAAGTTCCGGCCGAAAGGCATCCGCACTGTTCTCTGAGACATCTTGAATTGCCAGCAGTCGCCCAGCCTTTATCTGACGACAACGTACTCGCCAACTGCCATCGATCATTGCAGACCACGCGACGGCCGTCGCCTCACCAGACAGCGTCACTGCTGTCGCGTAAATCGCATCGTATGAAGGGGCAGACACCACAACTGGTTGGGTCCACGAACCATCAACGTAACGCCGATGAACAACCTGCCATCGCTCACCGTGTTTTCTGGACCACACAATCGACACTGAATCGTCAGACTCACCAACGATCGTCGGCGGCCCGTGACTGACGCCGGACTGACTGAGCGTGTGAACTTCTCCCAGTCCACCGTCAGCATCTTGTCGCCGTGCAAAAATTCGGTCGCGACCGTCGGCATACCCATGCCACGCGAACCATGTGGAGCCAGAACTCGTAGCCGACGACGTCGGATGAAAATCGTAGGTCGAAGTCTCTGAGTTGATCGTGACTTTCTGCGCAGCCACATGACACTCAGACATGCAGGCAAACGTCAGCACGACAGCGAATAACAGACTCCGTCGCCGGGGGCCGAATTGATGTGACATCATCTGTCGCGTCCACCTTTCGCCTGAATGATCCACGTGATTCCACCGGAATCACACAGCAACTCCGAAATAACAACCAGCATGAACTGGCTTTGCCATGTCACCTGGGCATCTCAAGCCAACCTGATGACTGGGCGCATCGCTGCACGATGTGTAATCAAATGCCAGGCGTCAACGCGCGTCGCAAATCCACGCAAGCCATTTCGATCCGCCATAAGAAAACGCCATCGTAACGGACGTCGCTCGTTAACCCGAATTCGATGCCATTAGCGGAAGAATCAACATCCGCCAGCCGCCGACGCCATAAATCGCCAGCGACATTAGACGCCGACGACGTGTATCCGTGCAAAGATGCCCACGCCATCGATATGCTCTCCGTGCACGAAACGTATTTCACTCGCGCGGACCGATCCTCGACGCACACTCGAGGACCACAATCAGGAGAGCAGCCATGCCGAAGAAGGCAACACGACAATCACGCCGTCGGTTTTTGAAATCCGCAGCTTCTGCCGCTGGAGCCGCAGTGGTGGCACCAACCATTATCCCCAGTTCGGTCATGGGGTTGAACGGTGCCGTTCCGCCGAGCGAACGAGTCATCGTTGGAGGAATCGGCATCGGCCGCCGCGGAGGTTACGACCTGAGCTGCTTCTTGCCGCAGGAAGATGTCCAGTTTGTCGCGGTAGCCGATATCAAACAGAAGCGTCGTGGCGAAGTGAAGAAGATTGTCGACACGCACTACGGTAATGAGAAATGTGAAACCTATCGTGACTTTCGAGACGTGCTGGACCGCAGCGACATCGACGCCGTGCTGATCGCCACCGGCCCGAACTGGCATGCAACGGCAGCAATGACAGCCGCCAAAGCTGGCAAGGACATGTACTGCGAGAAGCCTGTCACCAAGAACATCTCCCAAAGCTTGATCCTGGCCGACACGATGCGGCGCACCTCGCGAGTTTTTCAGGCCGGGACTCAACGTCGAAACCTGCCGCACTTTGCGTTTGCCTGTGAGCTGGCTCGAACCGGAAAGCTCGGCAAACTCAAGAAGGTTTATGCTCATCCGGCAGGTATGCAGGCCATGATGAGCGGCTGGCTGGTCCCCGAAGAACAACCGGATAAGGACGTGGTCGACTGGGACATGTACCTTGGCCCCGCCGCATGGCGGCCTTTCAACAAGAAGTTGTTGGACGGATTCAACTTTGAAAAGGGCGGCGGTTTCGTTGGTGCTTTTAGAGGCGGCGGTGTGCTGGAGTGGGGCTCCCATTGCGTGGACCTCTGCCAATGGGCCGTCGATGACTGTCTTCCACCGGTTGAATACAACGCGAGGAAAGACGGCGAACTGATGGCGAGATACGAAAACGGCACTCAGTTGATCTTCCGCGAGAAGGGGTGGATTCCTTTGGGCTCATGCCCCGTGCGATTCGAAGGTGAAACCGGCTGGGTTGAGGCTGGTGACAGCGGCAAGATGGTGTTGAGTTCGCCGGAACTGCTTGCTGGCCGAGAGGTGGAAGAAATCGGCGGATATCCAGCCACTTTCCACGTCCGTGACTTCCTCGACTGCGTGAAGACTCGTCGTCAGCCGAAAGGGAATGCCCAGGCAGCCTGCAACGCACATATCGCCTGTCATGCGGCCAACATTGCCCTGCTCCTTGATCGTCAGGTCAAGTTTGACAATGCCACAAACACATTCATCGACGACGCAGAGGCCAATCGCCTTCGTTCGGAAGCGTTGCGGGAACCCTGGAGGCTGTAGCCAGTTGCCCTCGGCGACCTCGCCATCGCTGCGAATAAAAATCTAACACCACCTTCCTCCATCCACTGGAGAAACATCATGAATACAACCAAACGACTCACATGGGCTGCCGTTTTCCTGGCGGCATCGATACATACTTTCAGCACTTCCGCCCAAGCCGCGGACGATGCAACCGTAGCAGCGGAGAAAGAACAGGAACTGCTCGCCGTGCTGCATTCGGACGCGCCGGCAGCCGAAAAAGCAATCGCGTGCAAGGGCCTGGCCATTTACGGATCGAGCAAGGCTGTACCTGATCTCGCAAAACTACTTCCAAATCCGCAACTGTCGTCATGGGCCAGGATCGCGCTGGAAGTGATTCCAGGAGATGCATCTGACGATGCGTTGAGGAAAGCAGCAGGCTCACTGAACGGCTTGCTACTGGTAGGGACGATCAATTCAATCAGCTTCCGCGAGCATGCGAAAGCGGTCGATTTGTTGGCGAAGAAACTGCACGACACCGACGCCCAGGTTGCCTCTGCTGCGGCTGTGGCTCTGGGACACATCGGGAATAATGCTGCCACGAAATCTCTGCGAGCCGGCCTGGCCTCAGTGTCAAACAACGTGCGATCAGCCGTTGCCGAAGGGTGCGTACTCTGCGCAGAACGGTTGTACAGTAAAGGTGACACCGTTGTGGCCGCAGAAATCTACGATGACGTCCGCAATGCCGATGTCCCCAAACAGAGAATTCTGGAGGCGACTCGCGGTGCCATTCTCGCACGGAGTCAAAAAGGCATTCCGCTATTGCTGGAACTCTTCCAGTCGAAGGATAAGGCGATGTTCCAGCTCGCTCTGGGGACCGTTCGCGAGTATCCAGGTAACTCCGTGGATACGTTTCTTCCTGCGGAAGTCACTCGCGCAACACCCGACCGGGCAGCTCTCATCATCCAGGCAATGGCTGACCGTCCGAGGTTTGTCATCCTGTCGGCCGTGTTGAAAGCCGCAGAACAAGGCCCCAAACAAGTTCGATTGTCGGCCATCGATGCACTCCGCCGTGTGGGTGATGACTCCTGCCTTTCCACGCTGCTGGAAATCGCTGTCGGCTCCGACGCGGAACTCGCACAGGCTGCAAAGGAAACACTCGGCGATCTTCCGGGACCGAATGTCAACGACGAAATCGTCATCCTGTTGCCAACATCCAAAGGCAAAACTCAAACGTTGCTCCTTCAACTGGTCGGACAAAGACGCATTAATGCGGTCGAAGAAGTTGAAAAGACGCTTGGCCATTCCGACAAGACCGTGCGTAGCGCCGCATTGATCGCTCTTGGTGAAACGGTCTCACTCGAAAAACTGGACGTTCTGATCTCTCAGGTTCTAGCCCCACGGCATTCCGATGACGCAGCAGTCGCTCGACAGGCTTTGAAGGCGGCAAGTGTCCGGATGCCAGATCGAGAAGGTTGCGCCGCCAAACTCGCAGCCGCTTTGCGACGATCTTCGCCTGACTCGAAAACGGCACTTCTGGAAATTCTGAGCGTTGTCGGGGGAAAGAAAGCTCTGCAGACTCTGGCGACGGCCGCGAAGAGCAAAGATCCACAGCTTCAGGATGACGGAAGCCGTCTACTGGGCAAGTGGAATGACCTGGACGTAGCACCCGTTCTGCTGGACCTGGCGAAAACAGCTCCCGCAGAGAAGTTCAGAATTCGCGCCTTGCGGGGTTACATCGGCGTCGCGAGAAAGTTCGCAATGCCGGAACGACAGCGCGTCGAAATGTGCCAGAACGCGTTTAACGTGGCGACTCGAATTGACGAGCAAAAATTGCTACTGGATGTCTTGAAATTACACGCAAGTCCACAAGGCCTCCAACTGGCCACCAAAGCGATGGGCACACGTCCGTTAAAACCCGCGGCGACACAAGCCGCTCTGGCAATTGCTCAGAAGCTCGGCGGCAAGGGAGTCAACGTGAAAGAACTTCTGTCTGGCGCCGGACTCGACAATGTCAAGCTTGAAATCATCAAAGCGGAATACGGAGCCGGAGCCTCTCAGAAGGACGTAACGGTTCTGCTTCGCAAGCGAGCCAGCAACCTCCCGCTAATTACGCTGGCATCGACAAGTTACAACGCCAGCTTCGGCGGCGACCCGGCACCGGGAGTCAAAAAGAAACTGAGAATCCAGTATCGGATCAACGGTAAACCTGGTGAATCGTCATTCGCAGAAAATGCCCTCATTGTTCTGCCGATGCCTGAGTAAACGTCACAACAGCCGAAGCACCAGGCTGCTCGGCTACCTGAAAGCAGTTCTTACTAATCCCCTCAGAAGGAACAACACCATGCGACGACATTTTTCAATGTGGGTTCTTGCCCTTGCATTTGGAACGTTTGTTACGGCGGACACTACGTCAGTCTCAGCGGCCGACGAGTATGACTACGACCTGGTGCATTCTTCCGTCAGTTTCAAAGCCCGACACCTGGGCATCAGTTGGATTCATGGCCGGTTCAATGACGTCGCCGGAAAATTCTCGCTCGACCGAGAGAACCCGACAAAGTCAACTTTCGCACTGACGATCAAAACAGAAAGTGTTGACACCGCTAACAAAGCACGGGACGCACACCTTCGACAACCAGACTACTTCGACACCAAACAATTCCCGACGATTGAGTTCAAAAGTACAAGCACGAAAGTCATCAAAGGCGGATTCGAAGTGACGGGTAACTTTAAGATGCATGGCACAACAAAGAAGATCAAAATTGTGCTGATGGGGGGCAAGGAGCACGACTTTGGAAAGGTCAAACGAGTTGCTTTCTCGACTGAACTTTACCTCAAACGCAGCGACTACGGATTCGACAAAAATGCCATTGGACCAATCGGCGACGAAGCCTTGATCATGATCGATTGTGAAGGCGTGCGAAAATAGGTTGTTGTCCTTATTCCAGCGGCGGAACTTGCGGTTCGAAACAATCCGTGAGTTCTGCTGAGAGTGTCCGCAAAACACTGCAAACCAACTCGGCAAGTGCTTTGCCTGATGCCTGATCCACAACTCTATTTTCAAGCGATGCTGACAGCCGCCATCGCCAGTGCAATATCTGTGCTGGCGATGGCGAGTTTGAAACGGCCTGCAGGTATGGCCTGGCTGAAGTCCGCGTCGATAATCGGGATCGGCATCGGGCTTTCTGCCGGCTATCAGATGCTGGACTTGCGACTGGCCTGTCCTCCCGTCAACGGGCTCGACCGTTTCTTAACAATCGTCATCCCAGCGGCGGCCGTAATTGAACTGGCTGCCGGGTTTGACTCCGTCCCACGCTGGTTCGCGTGGTCCCTTCGGCTGAGCCTCGCTGCGGCCATACCACGAATCCTGCTGCACAATTCCGTCTACCTGAGCGACTCCGACTTTACATGGTCGCCTTGGGAAGCCCGCGTGATACTCGCTTGTTGTGCCATGCTGCTGGCAGTCTTCTGGATCCTGCTCGCCTCGCTACATCAGCGTTCTCCCGGAGTTTCAGTTCCACTGGCGTTGAGCCTGACAGTTCAGTGCGCGGGAATCACCGTGATACTTGCGGGCTATATCAAAGGCGGCGCGGCGGCAATTCCTTTAACGGCGACACTTGCTGCTACAACGGGCGCGGTCTGGCTGTTTAAGAAATGCGCGTGTAATTCGGGCGACAATTACGAGTCAGGTATCATCGGAATCGGAGTCGTCGGACTCGCAGGCCTGTTGATCATCGGGCGATTCTTTGGGGAACTTTCGACTTTCAATGCTGTAACCATACTGCTGGCTCCACTCCTCTGCTGGGCGACCGAGATTCCTTTTCTGCGCCCCAGAAAATCCTGGCTTGTGGGCTTAATCCGATTGCTGCTGGTGGCTCTTCCGCTGCTGTGGGTACTCGTCGAAGCGAAGATCGACTTCGATCGAGACATGGGCCCGCTGCTGACACAAACGTCATGATTCGTCGCAGCGATCGGGGCTCGCATGTCGGCAACCCAATGGTACTCATCTCTGAGAATTTGATGAGCTTGCCCAAAGTTCCTGCAGCCTTTCCCACGTCTTGTCTTTTTGCTTCGCAACAGCCACGGACTGGGCGACATGGGCGGGGTTGCCCGCTTCGAACGTCAACTTATCGGCGTTCCTGTCTCCGAACATGAAATCGCCTAGCGATCGGACTCCGGCCCTACTTCTTTCGTGACAGAACACGCAACCTTGAAGAGTCGGTGTCATGTTTCGAACGTCGACCGCGCTGATTGCCTCCAACGGGTCGACTCTTCCTCCAGTGTCGGCTGAGATTGTCTGGAATCGATAATCCTTCGGTCCCAGTGCCCTCATCAGGAAATTTCCCTTCTTGAGCTGTTCCGCAGACGAATCGCGAAGTATTTCTGCCGCTCTCGCACCCGCCCGGTGAAGCTCAAGTCGACTTCGGGTTTGCCGATGTGTGGCTGGAGGGCGAACTGACGAAAGTGGCTTTGTTTGTGATGACGCTGCCGTATTCGGATGCGATCTACATTCAAGCGTTTCCCAGAGAATGCACGGAAGTGTTTCTGGAAGGCCATAAGCGTGCCTTCCAGTTCTTTGGCGGAGTTCCTGCTCGGATCAGCTACGACAATTCAAAGATTGCCGTGGCACAGATTACGGGGAATCGCGAACGCAAGGTGACTCACGAGTTTCAGCGACTTCAGAGTCACTACCTGTTTGAAGAACACTTCTGTCTGGTGCGTCGTCCGAATGAGAAGGGGCACGTCGAACGACTGCTCGACTTTGCTCGAAAGAACTACCTGGTTCCAGTGCCACGGATTGATTCGCTGGAGGCATTGAATCGAGAACTGGAGAGTCATTGCCAGTCTGATCTGGGACGGCAGTTGCGCGGCAAGCCGTCGCCCAAGTCAGTGCTGCTGGCTGAAGAACGCCAGCGGTTCTTCAGGCCGCTTCCGGTTCAAACCTTCGAGGCGCATCGGATCGATCATGGGAATGCCACTTCGTTGTCGCTGGTACGGTTTCAGACCAACGACTACTCGGTGCCAACTGAGTACGCGCATCGGAAGATCACGATCGTGGCCACGGTCAATGAAGTACGACTGATCTGTAACGACCAGTTGGTGGCTCGTCATCCTCGTTACTGGGGACGTGCGAAGCCGGTCTTCGACCCGGTGCATTATCTGGCTCTGCTGGAACGTAAGCCGGGGGGATTCGATCACGCGAAGCCTCTGGAGAACTGGGACCTGCCTGTTTCCTTCGGCATTCTGCGTCGCCGTCTGGAAGCAGAACTCGGCGGCCACGGAACACGGGAGTTCATCAAGGTGCTCCGGTTACTGGAACGTCATTCGCTGCCAGCTCTCAAGCAAGCCGTGCATAACGGTCTGGAGATCGATGCCACCAGCGCCGATGCCATTCGGGTCATCCTGGAGTATCAGCAGGAAGAACCCGTGGCGTTGTTCAGCCTGGACGGCCGACCGCATTTAAAGCTTGTACGCGTCGCTCAGACGGATGTTGCCGTGTACCAGACGCTGCTCGGGAAAGGAGCCACGGTATGAAGAAAACAGAAACGAAAAGCACCGTCCTTCTTCAACATCATCTCAAGACGTTGAAGCTGCCGACGATGCTGGCAGAACATGAAAAAGTCGCGGCTCGGTGCGCCACTGATAATATGGATCACCTGGCGTTCCTGTTGCAGTTGTGCGAACTGGAACTGATCGATCGCGAACGTCGTGCCGCCGATCGGCGACTTAAGTCAGCCTGCTTTCCGAATCACAAAACGCTCGACGCGTTCGACTTCAAAGCTCAGCCGTCATTGAACAAGGTGTTGATCACCGAACTCATGAGAGGTGAGTACATCGACAAGCGGGAGAACATCCTGCTCGTCGGTAATTCAGGCACGGGCAAAACACACGTCGCCACTGCATTGGGAATCGCTGCGTGTGGTCACGGGCGGCGCGTTCGATTCTTTCAGGTGACGGAGCTGATTACACAATTGATGGAAGCTCGTGAAGAACGCGTGCTGATGCGGTTACGCAAACAGCTATCGAAGCTGGACCTGCTGATCCTCGATGAACTCGGCTACGTTCCCGCCAGCAAGGTGGGATCAGAACTGTTGTTCGACGTGATCAGCACGGCGTATGAACGCAACAGTCTGATCGTGACCACCAACCTGCCATTTGAAAACTGGACTGAGGTCCTCAGCAGCGAACGGCTCACGGGAGCCACTCTCGATCGGCTCACTCACCGCTGTCATATCCTCGAAGCATCCGGAGAAAGCTACCGCCTCCGCGACGCAAAACGCCGCAAACGACCAGTCCGCTCAAGCCAGAGCGAAACAAAGACGAAATAAGTAAGGCCCACCCCCGGCCACGAGCCGCCAGCCACGCTCAACCGGGCTGCATGACGAATTCGGCGACGCAGACGGTTGGTGTGGGTCTCGCCTCCAGAGCTGTCATCATGACATTCAGGTAGGCGCGTAGTTCGATACTGTTGATGACCGGGCTAAGAACGATTTCTCCCTGGTCACTTATCAGGAACGCCTGGTCGATCAACGCGAATTGTGTTCCGACGGGAAAGGCTTCTCGATCGTTGAGTTTTTCGATGTACTCCAGAGTCGCCTTTCGCCCGCCAGGCAAACGCACGAATTGAAGGAACATGGAACGCCAACGGTCCATCCTTGCATGATCGGTGTCGGGGTTGCCGACCTTCCCCAGGCACACCCACGAGCTTTCTTTAGCGTACAGGTCGGCGGGCAAAAACGGTTTGAAGCTGTCAGTGGGGTCGTGCTCCTGGGGAAAGCTGCCGTTCTTCATGGTTGCTGCTCGGGTATCCGGCAACGTCAGGATTTCGGCTTTTGCTAGAGCAACTCGCCTGATGAGAGTCGCAAGTAGCCTTTGACTTGCACGCCGTCTCTCCAAGTGTGTTGGAGGCTTGTAGTCATTGGGTATGGTCGCATCGAAGACCACCCAGAGATGACGTTGCAGCAGCGCTCGCTTCACTGGCCCGTACGATTCGACCTTCTCTTGAGAGAGAGCATTGAACCCTTTCAGTGCCGCCGTCAGTTTCGGAAATGTTTCGTCATCAAACGGAAACTTCGAGCGTCCATAGATCAAGGGACCGACTTCGTTCTTACTGTATGCGTTCCCTTCGGAATCCTTCCGCACCATCATTACGTCGTAGAGGGCGTCGTACGGGTCGACAGTGTCGTCAGCCACGCTGACTTCGCCCATCGGCAGTTGGCAACAAAGCAGCAACAATGTGGACCAGACAAATCGCTGAGCGTTACGGCAGCGAATCGTGAATCTCTCTGTCATTCGTAGCATCGCAAAGTTCTCCCCCAGTTCTTAGCGATGAGTGCAAAAGTGCAACTCATCACCTTGTGCCCTTGTTCCACGCATTTCGCAACAGTTTCCAGGCATCATCTGCCCGCTTCGCATTCATCGTCGCTTCTGTGATCTCTGTTTGGCTTCTTTGTTGAAGCGTCTTAAGCTTGCCACGAGGAACAACAACATCGCCGAGTGAATTGGTGCCTGCTCCGCCGTGGCAATTCATGCACTGTTTCAGGCGAAGCACGGCAGAAGTTTTTGGATCATGCACCAGTTCAAGGACATCATGTTTCCCCCCGGTCATGAGGACCTTGAGTCGATGATCAGTTGGACGCACAGCAACCATTAACGCGTCCCCTCGCATGTAATCCCAGGGCCGCGAGATGAACTCCGCAACACATTGTGTGGCTGTGCCCGCGTCGCGAATATGCTGCTCGACATTTCTGTAGGCACGCAATTGAACGCCCACAGTCATCGGACTCAGGACAATTTCGCCCTCGTCACTCACCAGAAACGCTTTTTCGATCAGGGCGACCTGTGTGCCAACCGGAAACACGTCATCCTTCTTCCAATCATCGATGTAATCAATCGTCGCGACGCGTCCATTCGGCAAACGAATGAACTGAAAGAAAACCGAACGCCACCCACTTTCACTCGCATGAAACGTGACCGGAGAACCGCTGCGGCCAAAGCACATCCAGGCCGATGAGTCTTCGCTCAATTCAGACGGCAGAAACGGGCTGGTTGGTTTATCAAGGTCAAAACGAGTTGGATATTTCTTTGCTTCAACGGTCGCCCGCAGCGTATGCGGCAACGAGAGGATCTCCGATTTCTTGAGTGCCAGACTTCGAATCAAGTCTGCCAATTGCTGCCGTACTGCATTCCGCCGTTTTTCGTGAGGCCGGCGAGTGACGAACCGACTGGGCGTGGTCGCGTCAAAGATCGCCCACACTTGACGTTGCAGCATGGCACGTTGCTCAACACTGAATTTCTCGATCTCGCCCAACTTGAAGCCATCCAGCGCGGCCCGCAGTCGTGGATACGTCGCGTCGTCAAACGGGAACGCGGAGAACTTAAAGATCATCGGCGTGATCTCGTTTTCGCCAAACGCTACTCCGTTAAGAGCATGACGAACCATCAGAACATCATACAGGTCGTCGAATTCGTCTTTTTCATCGCCAAATAACGGATGCAGCGGGACCGTAAGAACGAAAAGGCAGGTGAAGATTATTCGCCAAGTCATGTATGAACTCCTACTGGGCGGACCCGATTTTTCGCGTCACCTGTTTCTTTGACTCCGCTTGCCAGAGTTTGCTCAAGGCCTTCCATGTTTCGTGGTCTCGCTTGTGTGCCAACGTTACGTTGACGATCTCTTTCACGCTGCTTTCCTTCACGTCGGATATACTCCCTCCCATAACCCCACGACGCCCTCGGCTCTTGTGGCAGCTCATACAGAGCTTGAGCCGTGGCTTTCGCAGCATGTCGTTTTGGTCTTCGCGAAAAAACACATCTGGGACGTCCTCGAATGGTTCAACGGCCTCGCCGTGAATGTCAACGTCACCCGCGGCGAAGCGAATTTCACTTGGTCCAAATGCCTTCATGACCGCATCGCCCCGCATGAGTTGGCGCGGCTGCATGACGAATTCGGCAACGGATTGCGTAGGTTCGCGACCACTCTTGGAGGCACTCCGCTCTACATTAAGGTAGGCGCGCAAACTGATACTGACGATCAGCGGGCTGAGTATCATCTCGGCCTCATCGCTGATCAGGAATGCCTGCTCAATGAGCGCGAACTGCGTCCCAACAGAAAACTGCTTCGCATCACCCTTCTGCCGCGAGCCCTTTTTCACATAATCGAGTGTCGCAACACGACCGCCAGGAAGCCGCATGAATGTCAGAAACGCCGATCGAAATCTGAGCTTGTTCTGGTGAAAAGGTGCAGGTGGATCCTCACCGAAGTCGATTCCGACCCACGAGCTTTCTTTTGAATACAGGTCCGCCGCGAGGAATGGCTTGAACGCATCTTCGCTGTCGTGATGACGGGTAAAGCTGCCCGATTCCACTGTGACGGCTCTGGTATCAGGCAGCGCCAGGATTTGCGCCTTCGTCAGTGCAAGTCTCTTAATCCGCAATGCGACCTTCGGACGTACAGCGGCGCGGCGATCCGCATGGCTCATCCCCCAGATGTACTCGCCGGATCTATCTGCAATCCAACGGAATGGAATCGTTGCATCGAAAACGTGCCACAGATGGCGTTGCATCAAAGCCCGTTGGATATCGCTGTACGCCTCAATCTTCTCTTGAGAAAGAGCTGCAAACTCATCCAGCGCCGCGTTGAGCTTCCTGTACGTCCTATCGTCAAACGGAAATTCAGACTCTTTGAAGATTGATGGAGAACTCTCATTCGATCCATACGCTTTGCCGTCCGGCCCATACCGCGTCATAATCACGTCGTAAAGTGTGTCGTATGGGTCAGCCGTATCGTCGGCTCCGTGGGTACGAGCGGTCAGTTGCCCGGACAGAAAGACCAGCATTCCGACGCAAGCAGAATGTAAAAGCCACGATGCCGACTTCTGTGTTGATTGGTGTGACGTCATCATGTGTCCTGACTTTCCTACGCTGATTCACGGCGAGTCACACGACAGGATCTTCAGTGACACGATTGCAGGCTCTGACGGACGTTGGTCGATCGGTTAATGCTGCTCCTGCGTAAATCGCCATAGCATACGTTGTGGTTCCGTCAGGACGTCCGCGACGACGTCCCCTTTCATTTTCCACCGAATTCGCATCGCGGCGGATTCAATGGAGTAATTCAGCTCGCCGGGGTTGATTCCTTCTTCAAGTTGTTTGCGAACGAGTGGTAATTGCGAATCCGGCAGGTGTAGATCGAATTGCAACTCCCTCAGAATCAGGGTGATGATCGTGGACTTGATCCTGCTTTTTGAGCGCTCCGGGAATTGATCGAGTTGCTCTTTCGTCAGTATGTCGGCGAGGTCTTCCGCTTTCAGTCGCTGAAGATACCCCGCGACGGTGCGTTCGATGTCACCGCGAATAAATGAGGAAGGTTTTGACGGGTCGGGGTTGACTCGTTCTTCGACACGTTTGCGGACGGCTGGTAGCTGCGACTGTTGCAGATCGAGATCAAACTGCAATGCCGTCAAAAGCATGTCGACGACAGTGGATTTTGATCTGCTCTGTAAATGTTGTTTGTATTGAGTCAACTGCTCCTGGGTCAGAACAGCGGCCAGTGCCCCGCTCCAGATTTCTTCATTTTGTACGTCGGTGTCCTGAGGACCGACTCGATTGACAAAGCTGCCCTGAAATCCAATCGAGATCGCAACGTTTGCAGCCCGACGTTCTACTTCAACATTAAGAGTAGTATCGACCCACCAACCTGTGTCGGCATCGATGTAGGAGCCATTCTGTTCCTTGGTTTTCTTAACCGAGTCGCGAGTATTCGGCTTGGGCGCGAATCGAACAAATCTGTCGTTAATCGTGAACGCTGACTTATCAATATCCTTCTTGTTTAGTATGTAGCTCGAGCTCTTGCTGACAGTGGTCTTCAGGCTGGTGCGAGTTTTCTCAACAGCACTCTCCGCTGCATCTCCTGCGGCAACACGCAGTTTGTTGGATTCGGCTTCTTCGAGCTGGAACATTTCGGAAAGTTTCGCAGTCTCTGCCAGCAGGATTGCCGTGTGGAGCTTCTTCAACTCGTCGGCGGCTTCGGATTCGATGCGACTTACCAGTGACTCTCGCAGTTCCGGAGTGTCAGGAAATTTTTCCAGCTTCTTCTCAGGCTTCTTTTTCGGCTCGACCTTTGCAGTCATCTTTGCATCGTCATCTTTGGGCAGTGATTTGCCCTGCCACAACGCTCGCAGCGTCTTCCAGTCATCGCTATCGCGTTTCTGTGCAGACGTTGCTTTACTGATCTCCTCTACACTGCTTTCGTAGAAGGAATTCGTAACGGCAAAGCTTCTGGTCCTTACACCGCGACCACCCGCGCTGCCGTGGCAGCTCATACATTGGTTGAGACGTGAGGCGTTCGGCATTCGGCCCCCGTTTTCCCCAGCTTCGAATGGGTCACGAGGATTGAAACCGACGGAATCGGGCGCACCGCCGTCGTAGCGGAAGTCATCTGCCCCAATTGCTTTCATGATCGCGTTGCCTTTCATGAGTTCACGCGGCTGCATGACGAATTCGGCGACGCATTGTGTGACCTGCGGCGAGTCTTCTGAGGAACTGAATCTTCGCCCGACATTCAGGTAGGCCCGTAACTGAATGCTGGCGACCATTGGGCTGAGAACCAGTTCCCCCTCTTTGCTGATCAGAAACGGCTGTTCGAGGAGAGCGAACTGTGTCCCTACGGGAAACTGATGGGGGCGCTTATCAATCCGTTCGAGATATTTGAGAGTCTCAGCACGACCTCCGGGAAGACGAACAAACTGCAGGAACATCGAACGGCTATACGATTTGCTCGTGTGTTGTGACGCCGGGATCGGAGTCTTGTCCTCCCCGAGGCAAATCCACGAACTTTCTTTGGCATAAAGGTCGGCCGGAAGGAACGGCTTGAACCGGTCAGCAGGATCATGTGCCTGCGCGAAACCGCCCCCCTTCAAGGTCGCCGCCATAGGATTGGGAAGCGCGAGAATCTCGGCTTCCGTAAGCGCGAGCTTCCGAAGCAGTGATACGATCGGCCGCTGGACGGCTGCACGACGATCCAGATGAGTCTTCGGGAACGACTTGCGACCGGACCACCACCAGTCGGGCCCCCAGTCCCAATTAAATGTCGTATCAAAGACTTTCCACAGATGGCGTTGCAGCAAAGCACGTTTCACATCGCTGTACTCATCGATTTCGTTCTGCGGAAGAGCTGCAAACGCATTCAAGGCCGCATCGAACTTGTCGAACGTCTTGTCGTCAAACGGGAATTCCGACCAACTAAAGATTGATGGCGAGGTCTCGTCCCGTCCGTACGCTTTCCCGTCCTTGCCGTACCGCGTCATGATCACGTCATAAAGTGTGTGGTAGGGATCCGCCTGATCTTTGCTTTCGACCGCGACCGGCTTTGCTGCAGGCGTGACATCCTTCTTCTTTTCCAGCTTCGTCGGCTGCGTCGCTTCTTCGTCGGTCGGCTGTTGTGACTCCGCGGCCACGGCATCGTTCGTCGGGGTGATGCGCGAACCAGCCAGCAACACGGCGATCGAAATGAACGCGACAGTCAGCGTGCAAAGTGTTCGCCGCGACAATTGAGTTCGCGTCGTCCTGCGTGGATCGAGCAGCGCGACCACGCGTTGCTCCAGCTTCCGCGGACACTTCCATAACCCAATGGCCAGGGGAATCGCCTGGGGAGTCGCTGCCCGCTCGGTCAGTTCCAGAAGCATCCGGCTGTATTGAGACGCTTCCGTGTGGCTTATCACGTAGTTGTCGCAAACGTCCTCACGCGCTTCATCGATCTTCGCATTCAAACGCCAGACCAGAGGAAACGGCCAGAAGATTGCACCCGCGAGTCTCTGCAGTAGGACGACGACGTGGTCACGCCGATGGATGTGAGCCGTTTCATGAATGAGAACATCCCGGAGCTGGGACGCGTTTAACGTCTGAGTCATTTCCCTGGGCAGAACGATCGCAGGCTCGGATATTCCCAGCGAAAACGGGCCAACTAATTGGCCGGAGACGAGAAGGGGCGGCAGTCGTTTCGCAGCAACCGCGCGGACAACGTCTTCGCTAACCTTCCGAAGTTGAGGCAGGTCCTGTTCGTCGAGTGGGACGGCGTTCGCCCGGAGACGGTTAAGATATCGCCACGCCAGTAACAGCCGCGCCGAAATCACGGCCATCCCGATAAACCAGATCAGTCCGGCGATATTCGCCACGTTCATCCAGGCGGGACCGTGTGTGATCTCGGTGCCAGAAAGTACATTCGGCGTTTTGTCCGGAAGTGCTATTACGGATTCGGCTACGGATACACCTGTGACTTCCTCCGGCACAGGCGGCTCGAACGTAGAGCCCGATTCGGCCACGTCCGGCGACCTCTCTGTTTGTCCGCCCGTGTCGCTCGGCGGAAGTGACGCCAGAGTAATCGGTGCCTCTGAAGGTGAAGCGACGCTATCAGGTGATAGAACAACGGCCGATTCACGAGCTATGGCCGGAGCTGGCACTTCTGGAAGTGAAGCCGGGGTTGTCGGCCAGGCGATAGAAATCAGCGGGACTCCAATCCGATCAGCAAGGTGGGTCGCCACCGGGCAGAACAACACACACATCAATCCCCCCAGGAGGACCGAGTGTCGCAGGGCTGGCTGATACCGCAGCCAGCGGCCCAGCAGCAAAGCAAGTACGATGATCAGTGTCGCCTGAAGCAACACACTTGCGGCAAAGACCATCATCTCGCTGCCAGCAAAGAGGTGTGAGACGTAGTTCATCATCGGTTCCCCTTCTTGTTCTTTTTTGTGCGTTGTTCGGCTTCATCAATCATGTCACGAATTCGGTCGGCGGCATCGGTCGACAGACTGACGTCTTCCAGCAAGGCCGTAACCAGAGCCTCTGCTGATCCACGACCAGCAGCCGTCATGAGATCATCCAGACGCTGCCGCAGAGTTGTTGTCCGAGGTTGGATGGCCTTGTAGACAAACGTGCGACCGATCGAGCGGTGTTCGATCCACCCCTTCTGCTCGATCCGCACAATCATTGTCTGCACAGTATTTCGAGCGACATCCCGACGTTCCTGTAGAACCTCTCGGACCTCGCTGACAGAGACTTCCTCGCGATCCCAGATGATCTCCATAATTTCCTGCTGGGCCTCGGAAAGTGCCTGTGGAGCGTTCTTCGCCATTTCAATCACCTGACAGTCCAAACTAACTACTAGAGATAGGCATCATGCCTACTATCAGTAGGCGTGTCAACCAAAAGATATCAGAAAGACGAAAATTGATATCAACACGCCGCATCATGCACGCACGGCGGAGTACTCCGCATGGCTTAGTCATGACCGCTGCAACTCAGCTTTTTCCCTGTCACCAGTTGCCCACAACTGACGAATAAGCCTCACGACACATGCGAAGAGCAAAGCTCAAGTCCGTGAGCCGCAGGCACGTTAACCACAGTTGCGCAACTTGGGGTCTGTTGGACTACACTCAGTCGAGCGGGACGAAAAAGCATGGCGTCGAAGCGAATTCCCTTCGGCTGCTGGGTGTGCTTGTCGAATCCCAAATCCAGATAACGACACATTCAAGGCGTGGTGACTAATGCCCTCACATGATGATTATCGCGGCCAGCGAGGCCGTGGTTTTGACCCCGACGACATACCGTGGGACCAGGTTATTAAGAAGATTAACCTGATCCTGATCGGCCTGGCTGTTGTGACCGTCGTGCTTGTAGGCAAGTCGGCGTTTTATCGCGTCGAGGCGAGTGACGAAGGTGTGGTGCTCAGGTTCGGCCGAAAGGTAGCAACGGTTCCTCCAGGACTGCATGCAAAGCTCCCCTGGCCAATCGACAAAGTTTACCAGGTGCCGGTGCATCGAATTCAGTCTTTGGAATTCGGCTTTGAAACCTCTCAGGCCGGGCGAAAGACGGTCTTCGCGGCTGAAAATTCGGATGACCTCGCTGTCGCCGAAATGCTGACCGGAGACCTGAATCTGGGGCACGTCGAGTGGGTCGTGCAGTACCGCGTCAAAGACCCAATGGACTTTCTGTTCAAAGTTGGCGGCACGGAGAACGCATACCAAACCAACTTACCTAGCGGAGTCACTTCAGACGTCAACGCCGCTGTACCCGACACCATCAGTGACGTTTCCGAATCTGTGATGCGTAAGTTGGTCGGAGATTCCAGCATTGATTATGTGTTGACGATCGGTCGCGAACAACTTGCTGCTGAGGCCGAGCAAATGATTCAGGAAGAACTCGATAGCTTCGAAGCAGGCGTTGAGATTGTGACTGTTAAACTGCAGACGACATCTCCACCGACCGCATCCGTGCAGGACGCGTTTCAGGAAGTCAATCGCGCCCGGCAGAAGAAAGAGCAGGTCGTCAACGAAGCCCAGGGCGAGAGAAACAGCAAAATTCCTGCGGCACGCGGAGCAAAAGACAAGGCGATCGCCGAGGCCGAGGGTTATCAGAATCGAGTCGTTCTCGAAACAACCGGAAAGATCAGCGCGTTTCTCGCACAGCTCGCTGAATACGACAAGGCTCCCGAAGTGACTCGGAAAAGGCTCTATCTGGAAGCAATGGAAGAAATTCTTGCACAGGCAGGCGACAAGACAATCATCGACGATTCAGTCCGCAGTGTGCTGCCGATTCTGAATCTCGATCAGGGAAGTTCGCTGCCAACTGCCAGGACCGGAGGTGCACGATGAAGACTAAACTTGCAACCGGCTTAATCGTGACACTCGTATTGGCAGTCATCGCTCTGTTAGCAGGCACCTTCATCGTTGAGGAAGGCAAGCAGGTCATCGTCACCGAGTTTGGCAAGCCTGTTAACGACGTTCAGACCGCTGGACTGCACTTCAAAACGCCATTTATTCAGGAAGCGTACTACTTGGAAAAAAGACTGCTTCCCTGGGACGGGTCGCCCGAAAGTATGCAGACGAAAGACAAAAAGCGGATCGACATCGACGTCTGGGCACGCTGGCGAATCAGTGATCCAATGACATTTTTCGTGAAAGTTCGAAACGAAGATCGCGGACAGAAAATTCTTGACGATCTGGTTGATTCAGCCGTGCGCGACGTAGTCGCGCGCCACAACCTGATCGATGTTGTCCGAAAGTCCAACGCCGAATTGATCTACGAGACCCAGGAACTCGAACGAACTGAAGCGGACATTGTTGCTGGAAACGGAAGAGACGATGTCGAAAAGGAAATTCTCATCGGTGTTGACCTGAAGGAATATGGAATGGAGCTGGTCAAGGTCCGAATCAAACGAGTGAATTACGTCGCGTCGGTTCGCGCGACCGTCTACGAACGTATGATCTCGGAACGATTGAAAATCGCCCGGTTGTATGAATCGGAGGCACTGGAAGAGAAGAACGGAATCCTCGGTCAGACGCAGAAGGAACTTGACCAGATCGAAGGCGAAATGGAGCAGAAGTCTGCGGAAATTCGCGGCGAGGCAGACGCTCAAGTAATCCAGATGACTGCCGAAGCCTATGGCCAGTCTCCTGATTTTTATGAATTTCTGAGACGGCTGGATGTGTTGAAGATGACGCTCAACCAGGACACTCGACTGATTCTATCAACAGAAAGCGATCTGCTTCAGATGCTCAAGCAACCGGGTAACCCGGAAGCGGCAACGCTGCGTCCACCGTCTGTAAATCCGTGATGAGCAATCGTCCCGGACTAACGAAGGGCATTGAGTCCATTTATTCCTGGGCCACTAAGACGACGGAGTACACATCGATGCTGCGGCCACCAACGAGCTTCGGTGAAGTCAATGTGAGCGTGTCGCGGCCCTCTTTCAGCGTCAGGACGCCGAGTTCCAGCGGTCTAAAATCTTTCACGAAGTAGTGAGACTCAGCAACGCGTTCCTTCGATTTGTCCCAGATAGGCGGATCGAAGACTTCGGCCACAGTGGTTTCGGTACTCGACTTACTCAATGCAAGTCGGACAGTTGCCCCAACGTTTGACCGGGAGCATGTGTAGTAGACCGTCGCCCGATACTTCCCTGCTGTTCCGACTTTGATATCCCACGTGATGGAATCGTTGTCTCGTGTCCAGTTCGTAAAAAATGAATTGTTTGGAGCCTTCGCACTTCGCTGGATCGTACCGTGCGGAACACCGTCCCGGGCCGGAAGTGTGGTCGATTCCGCGTATCCCACCGTAAAGGGCCGATCGGCGTTGGCCGCGAAGTGTTCAACAGCTTCCGCACGATGCGCCGCAACGGCTGCACGCAACTTCCTGGCGACATCGGGATAGTCTTTCGCAACGTTGTCGCGCTGTCCTCGATCTTTCCTGATGTCGAATAGCGCGCCTCGTTCATCCAGACGGAACTGCGCCGTGCGCACGGTCACCCGTTTTCTCCAGACACTGAACAGTTCGCGATCCGGCCAAGCCGCGGCAGCAGAGTCATTAGGCGACGTCGGATTGCGGAGCACCAGTTCGGCGAAACTGCGTCCGTCAATAGGCTTCGCCGTTTTGGCGGGGACTTGGGCGATCTCAGCCAGAGTGGGCAACAAATCGATAGCCCCAGTGACCTCCGTCACCGTGCGGCCGGACGGGATTTTGTCTGGCCAGCGGATCAGAAATGGAGATCGCAGGCCGCCTTCGTCAACCGTTCCCTTCTTCCCCTTCATTCCGCCGTTCCAGCGGAAACTATTCGGCCCATTGTCGGAAAAGTAGATGACAATCGTATCTTCACGCAGCTCGAGCGTATCTAGTTTGCTGAGAATGCGGCCGACGTTCCAATCAATATTCTCGCACATCGCCAACGCCGCGCGAGTCGCCGGGAGGTCTTCCTTTTCGGGGTCGCGATTTCTCATCTCTGGATCGAGCCCGTCAAACTTCCGGTAGAATTCGTCTTCGACATAGAAAGGCGAATGCGGCGTGTTGAACGGCACGTAACACAGAAACGGCTTGTCGTGATGCTCATCAATAAACGTGAGTGCGTGATCGGTCAGGTCATTCGGGAGGTACCCATTCCCCTTCACTCGCGATCGATTGTGATCCAGAGGCGGGCTGAAGTAGTGCCCCCAGTGTCCCGACGTAAAACCGTAGAACTCATCGAACCCACGATCGAGCGGGTGATACGGTGACTGCGTGCCGTTGTGCCATTTCCCGAATACGCCTGTCGCATACCCTGCTGCCTGAAACAGATCGGCCAGAGTCGTTTCGTCAGGATTGAGCCGCCCCGCTCCTTCGCTGACACCACTCACACCGGTACGAAAGTGATAACGCCCGGTCAGAAACTCAGCTCGCGTGGGTGCACAAACGGCACACACGTAGAAGTTCTCCAACTTCGTTCCGTCTGTCGCGAGCGAGTCAATGTTGGGAGTCGCCAGGTTCGTATTGCCATGACAACTCAGATCGCCCCACCCCTGATCGTCGGCAAGGAAGATCACGACGTTTGGCTGCGAAAATTTCTCCGCCGCCTCAACCGCAACTCCGTGGAGCACGGTGACCGCGGACGCAACGACTGCTGTGGCAATTTTTACGATATTGGTTCGGTCGATCATGAGCGTCCCTGAGTCTTGTCATCTGCGATCTGCGGCGGGGCAGTTACTTCACTTAATCGGCTCTTCTGTTGTGTAGCCAAACACGATGTCGCGAAGCCCCTGAGCACCATGCACGTGCTCAGTTTTCGGCTCGAAAACATAGACTTCATTCCACGTTGCACCACCGTCGCCGCTCCGCAGGATGTTGAAGCGTCGGCGGTCAATGCTGATGAGTGTGCCGGCGGGTGAGGCCACAATCTTCCCAGTCGGAGTCCCTTTCGGGAGATCACGCCAGGACTTGCCGTCTTTGCTGGCTCGGGCCGAAGTCCTACCGACCAACCAGTATTCTTTGCCCACCAGACTCAACGTGGCACGTTCGACACCAGTTGGAAAGGGGCCGTCCCAGTTGTCACCGGCATCGGCTGAAAGAAAGACGTTGGCCCCCATCTTGTCCGCGATGGCCACGACTTCGCCGTTCGAGACGATGCCGCTGTAGCCATCGCACTTTTCATTGAGCAGTTGAGGTTCGAGCCACTTCCAGGTTTTGCCGAGATTGTCGGACGCATAGAGATTCCCGAAGGCCGGATTCTCCGTTGATCGATCATTTCCGAGGGCCAGAAACCGACCGCTGGCGTCGCCGCAATAAACCGGTCCGACGTGGTGGGTAACCAGTTTGCGAGGCCGCGGATCGTTCTTAAATTCCCGCAGTGAGAACGTCGTGATTGATTTTCCAAAATCTGCCGTCGCGCCAATCATCATGTAGCCGCCCGAGACGAAGACGCCCTTCCCTCCCGCGATCCCCCATGTGCCGGGCATGACGGTCGAGTCAGAGTCAGCCCCCTTGACTCCTTTGAGCTTTGTCTGGCCATTGGTGAGGTGTCTCCAGTTCACGCCATCTTCAGAGGCCAGCCAGGCAGACGGAGCACCCCAGCCGATCGGTACCACAAACACACCATCGGTATAGGCAATCGCTTTGGTGGCCCACGGGCTGTGATCGGATCCGGCAAATCCCCAGAATACTTGTTTCCAGGTCTGACCATCATCGCGAGAAAGCAGAATTCTCCCGCCATGCCCAACCGCCACGAACACTGGCGACTTTGGATCCGGCTTGAAATCGCCGCCAAGAGGAATTTCCTTCCGACGTGCGAGAGCCGCCTCAACAAATGCAGCCGGAAGATCGGCGGCGTACACGCTGAGAGAACTGACATGAATTAGCGAAAGGATCGCCGCGACGCATTTCATCAAACTTCTCCACGTGCGATGTTTCCGGTCTACCAACGTCTCAGCAGTGTCGTGAGCGTCGGTGATGTAGTCCGTGCCGAATACTTACTTTGGCGATCGGCTCATGTTATCGACGGCGTCGGCGAAGCCCTTGCCGATCTGTGCCATGATTTTGGCGGAGCCGTTGTAGTGGTACTCCGCGTTGGAGCTGCCTTTCAGAATCTCGGTCTCTTGTGGCGTATAAAGCTCAGCCCTGAACTTCGCCAGGGCCGCATCTCGCTGCGCACGAGTGAGACTCTTGTCCTTGATTAACTCCTGGGATCGGGCTTTTACTTTGCCACCTCTGGTCTTTAACTCAGCGAGTTCTGCGTCCCAGTAGTTCTCGGTCAGCACAGCGGTCACGTTTCCTTTGAATTCGGGTAGCAATGCAGGAGCAGCCATCGCATCTCGGAAGTTCTGATGAACAGCGCTGTAACGTTGCCGACTCGGACCATACTTCGCGACTGGACCTCCAGCTCCCATGACGCCAATCACAAAAGGCAGTTGTGGTGCCGAGAGATCCCGGCGAACGTCGCGAATGAACCGAGACATGAGTTCGCTGTAGAGATCGTAACCGCCGGCCTGATCACGGTTGGGATAGACGTCTCGCCCGACCATGTCATTCCAACCCTGAAACCAGACGAAGCCGGCAAGCTCATGGCCCGCTTTAGCGTCGTATGCCGGACAAACTCGTTTGATGTCCCTCAGAACCTTGTTCACGTGGCCCAGCATCAGCCGGTAGTAGTGACCGCTCGCCATGACCCGATCGGCTTTTGCTTGATCGATGTCCTTCCCCTTTTTCTTTAGCGACTCAAGCTGCCCTTCGTTGAGTTCATAAGGGCCGGAAGTCGGTGGACGAAAATCGGTGTGCAGAGACTTGCCACCCCAGGCGGTTTTGATAATCAGGATCGGCTCTCCCAGGTGCTTCTGCATGAAGATACCAAACGTGAATTCGGGGCCAATCTTCGTTCCGCGGCCTTTCGCGCCATAACCTGCGGTCAACTGACCGTGGTATTCCTCTCCCGATGCATCATTCCCAATCGACGAAATCCACACGTCGTCACAAACTCTCGGCGTCCCGTCAGCGCTTCGCATTTCTTTCAGGAGCGGTGCCGTCACAGGGTCCATTCCAACGTGGTCAAATGTTGAAATCTCAGCATGCCCCTGCATGTTCGACTGCCCGACAAGGATGAAGACCTTGAGCGGTTCTTTTGCCGATACCTGTATCGCAAATGCCAGGCTGAATGTGATGATGGCTGTGAGTCGAACGATCATTGGTGATGACTCTCCGGTATTGAGCTCTTTGCAGATGATGGATACAGGCACGAAGCGTGATCGTGCAGAATTACCTGATGGAACGGATCATTGCTCCGCGTTGTTGCCGAGGTGGGTCGCGAAAAACTTACGCATGGCGGGTGTCGTCGTACGCCCCTTTTGTCCCATGACTCCGTGAGTCCCATCTTCAAATCGAAGGTACTCTATGTTCGCACCTGCGGATTTCATGCGAGTATGAAATCCGTCGGTCGAGTCAATGAAGACGACAGTGTCTTTTGCGCCATGAACCAGCAGAACTGGCGGCACATCTTTGCGGATGTAGGACGACGGCGAAGCTCGACGCATCACGGCCTCGACTTCAGCTTCCGACGTGCCACGAACCAAAGCCCCGGCAAGATTTCGGTACACGGACGCTGCTCGTTTGCTGTGGTTCGGATGCAGCATGTCTCCCACCGCTCCGGAACAGACAACAGCCCGCAGATCACTGGATGAATCGAGAAATGTTCCGTCACCTTCAAGCTCTTTGTCGCCCGCGGTCATGGCGACAGTCAACGCAAGTGTGCCACCGGCGGAATTGCCGTACGCACCAATCCGGTCAGGATCGACGTTGTATTTCTTTGCGCTGGCACGGAGCCACCGGATTGAGTTCTTCACGTCGTGCAGGCACGCTGGAAACGGTCCATCTTTGATCATGCGATAAGTCGGCAACATCACCACGTACCCTTCCTGAGCCATCGTGAAGCCCAGCCGAGCGAAACGATAATGATCCCCACCAGTCCAACCGCCTCCGTGGACAAGCACAACCGCTGGTCTACGATCTGGTGATGCTTCGCGAGGATGAATAACGTTCAGCTTCCATCGCTCGTGGCCTTTTCGATAAGCAATATCTTTTTCGAAGATCACATCATCTGGGGCTTCAGGGATGTTTGTTCTGCTCGGCGGCTGAGCGAACGCCGCGTTCATCGCGAACATTCCGATGATCACAACAGTCAGGCTGGCAAGTCGCATTGTGGCTCAATTCCTCTATCGTACTGAAAGTCGAAATCCTGTGGGCTTGAGAGAGTAAACTCGTTTTATGTCGGATTCTCCAGCCCACGATCAAATCAGCCAGTCTCGCGGACTGATATTCGGCATTTGCTTCAGCATTGGCATTACCGCGTTGATTTGGCTCACTGGCGAACGGCTTGACTCATTCGAGCTCCGACCGGACCGCGAAGTGGCTTTCTGGTACCCGTGGGTTACTGCCGCCCCGACGGTTTGGACTCGTCTATCTGTCTGGGGATTGTATGCCGCTCATCAGTTGACCATCTGGTGGCTGATCTGGAAGGCTCAGACTCAGAAAAGTCGATACAGCAAGTCACTAAGCCGCATCAATATTCTGGCCCTTGTGGCCAACGCAATCTTTATCACGCTGCATTTTGTGCAGACACACGTCTTCTACGACGGCCTGGCTCTCGACGTCCCCGAACAGAGTTCGCAGTGGTCGGTAATCCTGCTGCTTGTCATTGTGTTGCTGATGGAGAACCAGCGACGCGGCCTCTTCATTGGGCGTAAGGTCGGTGGCAGCATGATGACCGAGTCAGCCCGGGCACTTCGTAAGTACCACGGCTACTATTTCGCCTGGGCAACGATCTATACATTCTGGTATCACCCAATGGTCAGCACGCCCGGACATCTGCTCGGCTTTCTCTACATGTTCCTGATGCTGCTCCAGGGCAGCCTTTTCTTTACTCGAATCCACGTGAACCGCTGGTGGATGCTCACTCAGGAAATACTCGTGCTCGTACACGGGACGATCGTGGCGTTAAGCAACGCTCCCGACTTCTGGCAAATGTTCTGCTTCGGGTTTGCCGGACTGTTCATCGTCACGCAAATGCACGGACTCGGCCTGGCAGTCAAAACCCGATGGATGTTGCTTGCCGCTTACGTCGGCTCCATCTGTTTCGTCTATTCCGAAATCGGAATGAGTCAAATTCATCAGGTTACGTGGATCCCTTTAACTGAATACGGAGTGGTCTTCGTGCTGGCCGCTATTGTCTGGGGCATCATGAAATTGTCGGGAAACACGAACGAACAATCACGACAGAAGCTGTCTGAAGTCGACGCGTCTGAGAACAACACATGACGTTCACGGATCGAATAATTCGTCCGCTCCTTCCTATCGTGGGCACATCAGCCCAACGGCAAAATCACGTCATCCACTTCCCCCATGATGACCTGAAGTAGCCAGACTGTTAGCTCACTTAAGATGACTCGACCAAGTGAGTCCGATAGAAACTGAATTAGCAAGAACGGCCGTCCTCGTGAGTCGATTCACAGATTCCTCGTAGTAAACAGGTTGACGATGTTCCGGGCTCATACGGCAATCTGCACGATGTCATTGACGGCATTTGGTGTTTCGGTCGCAATTGCGTTTACACCGACCGACGAGAATCTTGCCGCAACCAGCTTCGATGCGAAGCCACGTGCCAGCACCACTCAGAAGTACTCTAGGTGGATGTCGCGACTACCGGATTCAGTCCTGCTCTCGCAGTTGTCGCTTCCCGGCACTCACAATTCCTGTGCTCTTCATGACGGATTGTCTTTTGGGTTCGCGAAATGTCAGTCGTGGCAGCTTGCCGATCAACTGAAATCCGGCATTCGGTTTATCGATATACGATGTCGACGTGTGGACGACGGGTTTCTGATTCATCACGGCGTTATTTCTCAGCGAATGACGTTCAAAGAAGTACGCGATGTGTGTCAGAACTTTCTGCGGGAACACCCATCCGAATGCATCGTGATGTCAATCAAGGAAGAGTCGACTGCTCAGCGTGCTACTCGCTCATTTGAAGAGACATTCTCCGACGTGACGAAGGACGATGAAAAGCTCTGGCACATCAGCCGTGAAGTTCCACTACTCCGGGAAGTCAGGAATCACATTGTCCTGGTCGATCGTGTTGGCACACTGGGCGGTCTCAATTGGGACGGTTTGCAGCAACAGGACGAGTACATGGCTCCGTTGGAATTGAAAGAACAGCTCATTCGAGCGCACCTCGACAAAGCCATCACAGCCGAAAACAATCAATGGTTCATCAATTTCTGCAGTGGCACGGTGCCGGGCCGATTACTGACACCAAAGAAGTACGCAGCGAATTTGAACGAATTCACACTGGATGTTCTTATTCAAAAATTGCGAGAGAAGCCCATTCGACTAGGCACGATTGTGATGGACTTTCCCGGCGAGGATCTGCTTGAACGAATCGTCGAAACAAATTTCGCTGGAAAGAAGGTCAATTGACGCTGGGTGTTCGGTTCCGCGCCCGAGTCTTTCGAAAGTTATTCGTTTTGAGCTGGCACAACCGCTTCGGGACCGGCTTCCAGAATTGCCGCCAGCCTCATCATCGTTTCTGAGTGAGTTGGTTCGTTGGCGATGTTGCGCGACTCTCGTGGATCGGTCGCGTGATCGTACAGTTCTCGAGCGACGACTTTTTTGGTTTGCCACTCCTGCCACTCGACGTAACGATATCTCTCGGTTCGAACGGCGTAGCCCATGATGTCTCCGTGGCTACGATGGCGATGTGAGTTCCGGTCGCGTGGATACTGACTGAAAACGGCTTGTTTCCACGGTCGGTTCGAATCCTCAAGCAGAGGCTTCAGGCTTACGCCTTCGACTCCAGCGGGAGTCTTCAGGTCACAGACGTCTGCCAACGTGGGGTAGACATCAATCAGTTCGACCAGGCGTCCACACTTCCTGCCGACGTTCTGTTGGCCGGGGACCGAAAGAATCAATGGAACTCGGGTCGATAGTTCGTAGTTATTCGCCTTTGTCCACAGGCCCTGTTCACCGAGGTGATAGCCGTGGTCGCCCCAGAGTACGACGATGGTGTCGTTCTCGATCTTCGCATGCTGAAGTCTGGCGAGCAGTCGACCGACGAGGGCGTCAACGTAACTGACACACGCGTAGTAGCCATGCCGCAGCTTTCGAAGCTGTCGCTCAGTCAGTTGCCCGTCGTTTGGAATATCCAAGTAGCCTTCGAGCTCCTTCCAACTCCGAACAGCCAGCTCTGGAGCAGAGGTCGGGTGAGTTGAAAATTGCGGCAATGGAACCTCGTCACGCTCATAAAGGTCCCAGTATTTCTTTGGAGCACAGAACGGAAGATGTGGTTTACGGAACCCAACCGCCAGGAAGAACGGATTGTCTCTCCCGGCTAACTCATCGATAGCTGATTCGGCAGCCGTGCAGACAATTCCGTCGAGGTAAACGCCGTCATCAACATCCGCAGACTCCGTTGATGATCGCTTAAGCCCTTGTCCTTTAAGATTCATTGGCAGTGCGTAACGTACGTTCGCAGACCGCACCGTGTCGAAAAGCGGATCGGCAGACCATGAGGGGGGATCCTGAGACGGTGCACCGCCACCGTGATAGATCTTGCCGATGCTTTGCGTGTGATACCCGTGATTCCTGAAGAGTTGAGGCAACGTGACGACGTCGGGGATTGCCTTCCGGAAGTGAGTATTCAGATCCCAGACGCGAATCGTGTCCGGCCGCCTCCCGGTCAACAACGACAATCGGGACGGGCTGCAGACTGCAAGCTGGCAGTAGGCTTTCGTAAAGACTGTTCCGCGTTCAGCGAGCTGATCGATGTGCGGCGTCACCACGACTTCGTCCCCAAAGCAGCCCAGTGCTGGACGCAGATCATCAACCGCGATGAACAAAACGTTCGGCCTCGGGACAGCTCGGGCACCGACTCGCGGCGCAAAGAAGTACTCCGGATAGGTCAGCGAAAGGCGGTCTTTCGAAGGAATTCCATCACGGAAACAGGCGTCGACTTCAGCCTTCAGCCACCGTAGGTTTTCTTTCTTGAGTAGAGGGTCGCTGGTTTGCTTCCGCCAGCCGGCAAGCTGCTCCTTCAACTCCGTTAGAACCTGATTGCGCCCCACATCTTCAGCCAGGTTTTGAAATTCGTACGGATCGGATTTGAGATCGTAGAGTTCGAATTCCGGTGGTTTGTTCATCCGGTGATAAGCTGACCGAATGGGCTCAGGGGCTGCGTCGATGGTTTCAGGGAGGTCGTCAAAGAACCGCTTCAATGTGAAGTCGTGGCCTGGGTTGACCTGGTCCGGCTGCAGATTCTGGATGAGCTTATACCGAGCATTCCGGACTGTGCGTTGGGGATAGAAGTTGTGCGCCGAGTGAAGGTGGTATTCGGTAAACAGGTACTCGCGCCATTCTGTCGCCTGATCCTTCAGCAGCGGCAGCAAGGATCGTCCAGGAAGTTCATTGACAGGTTCGGCATTGGTCATGGCCAAGAAAGTCGGCATCAGATCGAGCGTCGAAACCAGCTCGTTGCGAACCTGCTTCGACTTAATCCTGCCTGGCCATCGAGCAATCAGCGGAATTCGAACGCCGCCTTCGTACGAGGTCCGTTTACCTCGCAGCAGATCGGCTCCGTGGTCGCCGAGATAAACGACAAGCGTATTGTCAGCCTTTCCTGATCGTTTCAGACCATCGAGCAGATCGCCGACCAGTGAATCAAGGCGACTCATGCAGTTGTAATAGTTGGCCGTCTGCTTTCGCAGATCGGGCGTGTCGAGCCCGAAGTACGCCATCGGTTTCACATCGTCAGCGGTGAGCGGTTGCTTCGGCAGTCCTTTTACTTGTTCTACGAATGGGCGGTGAGCATCGGGATAGTTGACGCTCAGAAAGAATGGTTCATCACTAGCAGAAAAGAACGTTTCCGCGCGCTTCGCGTAGTCGTCGATCTTCTTTCGACTGAAATTCGAAGTCGAAATTTCGTGCATATCGAACCGGAACGCCGATTTCGGATTGATATGCAGCTTCCCGATGAGGCCCGTGCGGTATCCAACCTTGTTCAGACTGCGAACGATGTTGGGGGTGTCCTCGCGGTACATCCGGAACTTCCATGTCGCCAGTCCGATCTGCCCGTTCTGGTGCGGATACAACCCGGTCAGCAACGCAGCTCGCGACTGACTGCACCCGGCCTGAGGAACAAACGCATTCTCAAACCGCACACCTTCATTGGCGAGTCGGTCAAGCACGGGAGTCTTCACCGATGGTTCGCCGTAGCACCCCAGTTCCGGACCATTGTCCTCAGAGACGATCAGCAGAATGTTGGGCTGTTCGCCGGCCAAAGATATCCCCGATAACGCCAACCAGACGAAAGCAAACAGGAAACGCGAAGCGTCAGCGAGGGACGCAACTCCGGACGACCGGCGGCCACCCTTCATACTTGAAGCTTCCCCGTCGATGTTTCCTACGAAGACGTTCTTCATTCCTGGCCGCCTGTGAATTCGGGATTCGGCTTCATTGGATCAGCGCCGACTTCTGTGCGCCACGACTTCAACATGGTGTGCAATTCGGCGACTTTCGCCGGCTCGGTAGCTGACCGATCCATCTTCTCACCGATATCAGCGGCGAGGTTGAACAGAGACAATCTGCCGGTTTCGTACGCTTCAATCAACTTCCAGTCCCCAGCACGAATGACTCCCGATGGGAATGCAGATGGGTGCTGATTGTAGTGCGGGTAGTGCCAGTAAATCGCGTCTCGCTTGAGCCTGCCTGATCCAGTCAAAACGGGAACGAGGCTTTCGCCATCGACATGCTGGTGAGGACGCGGCGGCAGTAGTGTGGCATCTAGGATCGTTGGGAAGAGATCCATTCCTATAACCGGTTCTGCGGAGACTGCACCTGGTTTGATCTTGCCTGGCCATCGAACAATAAACGGCACTCGAAGACCGCCTTCGTAGTTCGAACCCTTGTTGGCTCGAAGCGGTGAGTTGCTGGTCGCTTTGGCAAAGCCGCCGTTATCGCTCGTAAAGATGACCAGCGTCCGCTCGGCGAGCTTCAACTCCCGCAAAATTCTCATGACTCGGCCCACGCTGTCGTCGACACTTTCGACCATCGCGGCATAGGCAGGCTTGCCCTGCCGATCGTTCGCGGCAATTTCCTCGTAACGAGCAGTCTTGTTGCGTTTCCCCTGCAACGGAGCATGCACGGCGTAGTGTGACAGCATCAGGAAGAACGGTTTATCAGCGCTGTCACGGATGAAGTTCTCCGCCTCTTCTGCGAGCCGATCGACGAGGTAGTCGCCCTCTTTTCCGGCAAGTGGCGTTTTTTTATGCAACGTCTGCCCCGTGGTTGGAATCTTCCATTTGCCCGTGAACGGGTAGAAGTAGCTGCCTGGCGCCCCGTAGTCGCGCCCCGCGATGTTGATGTCGAAGCCCTGGTGCTCTGGGTAGTAGTACGTCTCCGTGCCCAAATGCCACTTGCCCATGAACCCGGTCCGGTAACCGGATTCACGCATCGCCTCGGCGATCGTCACTTCTTCCAGCGGCAGGTTCGAAAGATAACGCCCTTCGCGAAGGCGATTCTTATTCGCATTCCAGCGTCCTGACGGCAGCCATTGGGTCAGCAGGAGTCGCGCGGGGTATTTCCCGGTGAGAATCGCAGCCCTCGACGGCGAGCAGACGTTGCACGCCGCATAGCCATCCGTAAATCGCATTCCGTCGCTGGCAAGCCGGTCGATGTTCGGAGTCCGGTAGTACTTGCTCCCGTAGCACCCAACGTCATTCCATCCGAGATCGTCAATCAGAATGACAACGACATTAGTCTTCGGCTCCGAAGCGGCAGCGGCTTCGGTAGTGCCGCAAAGCAACACGATACTCGCAGCTAAACAGAGAACACTTCGCATTATCAGCCTTTCTCACGCGTCACTGTGCCGGACATTTCTGTTGGCCATGTAAACGCCCAGGAATCGAATTGGAACGCGACTCTGGTCGATAAAGAAGCGTTCATTCTTTTGCGAGCCAACTCGCAACTTAATTTCCGATTGCCAAGTGTTCCACGCTGGCGGCGATGTTCCTCGATTCCTGAGGAACCCGCTCAATCTGAATTCTGAAGAAGCATGTATTGATCACGCCTGTTCGCTCACCAGCCTGAATGAAAGAACTTTGCTGGTTCAACTATACTAATGCAACGAACGTCGTACCGTGACTGGCGTGGGCTTCGTGTAAGTCTCTGAAGCTTCCGACTTCCGCTACAATTCCTGATCTTGTGAATTTCGTCGTACCTCCTGCGAGAACCTGGAACGTGAAGAAAACAAATCGACAGAACATGATTAGCGTGACCTGTGTGCTTGCGGTGTTGCTGGCGAGCCGTTTCTCGCAGGCTGCTGACTGGGCCGTGCCGATGGCAGGCAACACTTTTCGAACCGCTCCCGAGCCCGGTGGGAACGATGTTCAACGAAGTGGATTAGTCTCGTGGAGTGATCCCGACGCGGTGTTGTCGGCTTACGTTCATGTGGATCGGCCAGCGGAACTTCGGCTGAAGATTAAAGCGGCGATCAGGAATGGTCGCTCGACGATCTCGGCGCGGGTTGGCCAGGACAAATTCAACATCGCCGTCGAAGAGAAAGAGCCAACAGCCCTCGAAGTTGGCAGCATCAAAGTCGCAGGCGCCGGATATGTTCGCGTCGATTTTCAGGGCGTCGAGCGAACGGGTGACGTGTTTGCCGAGATCGGCGAGCTGCAGGTTTCGTCGGACACTGACGGCTTGAACGCCGACTTCGTCAGAAACAACAAAGGCGGTATGTTCTACTGGGGCCGCCGCGGACCTTCAGTGCATCTTGGTTATCAGGTTCCCAAGGACCGGAACCTGCGATACTCGTACTCCGAAGTCACCGTTCCGAAAGGGCAGGATCCGATCGGCACATTCTACATGGCCAACGGATTCGGGCAGGGTTACTTCGGTATCCAGGTGAACGGCCCAAAAGAACGTCGCGTGCTGTTTTCAGTATGGAGTCCGTTCAAGACTGACAACCCACGGGACATCCCCAAAGAACAGAGGATTGTCGCACTCGCTCGCGGCCCGAAAGTTCACATCGGCGAGTTCGGCAATGAGGGCTCGGGCGGACAAAGCTATCTCGTCTATCCGTGGAAAGCTGGAAAGACTTACCGCTTCCTGACAAAGGTGCAGCCAGACGGAAAGGGCAACACCGTTTACACGTCGTGGTTCGGCGACAAGGAAGCCGACGAGTGGCGACTGATTGCAAGCTTTCGACGTCCCAAAACGGACACCCACCTGCGAGGTCATCATTCATTCCTCGAAAGCTTTTCGCCAACTCGCGGGTACATCGGCCGGCGAGCGTTCTACGGAAACGTCTGGGTTTGTGACGTAGACGGACAATGGCACGAGTGCACGAAAGCTCGATTCTCAGTCGACGCAACCGGCGGCAGTCGTCATCGCCTCGATTTCACCGGCGGCTCTGACGGCAAGCAGTTCTTCCTGAGAAACTGCGGCTTCTTCAACGAAACAGGACGCCCCGGAGAGACGTTTACTTGCGAGGCCACGGGGGCCAATGGGCCGGGCATTGATCTTGAATCTCTCCCGACAAAATGACCCCTTACGGGCCGGCGAAACAACGACTCCTTGAAACGCAGCTATAAGGCAACGGTATGAACAAAAAATTGACATTTGCGTTCGCATGTTTTTGCGGAAGCGTGTTTCTGGTCGGGGTCGGTCCTGACAACCTCAACGCTCAGGTATCTTTCGATAAGAGTTGGCAGGAGGAAACACAGTCAAGACTACGTGACATCTACGAACGTGGAGGGTTTCGCGGCCGGAGCTTTCAAGCCGAGTGGCTGCCCGACAGCTCGGGATACATCGTTCGAGAACGCGATCCACAATCCAACGAACCAGCCCAGGTTCGGTACGACGCCCGCACTGGAAAACGCATCGACTCGCAACCGACCAAAGATAAGCAAGCCGATCCGAAGCGGCTCTCACCGGACGGCACACGAGTCCTGGAATTTCGCGAGCGAAACCTGTTTGTTCGCGATCTCGAAACCGGCAAACAAACACAGCTGACGAATCGGCCGGACGAACGAGACATCTGGTACCGCCAGCCCGTCTGGAGTCCCGACGGCAAGCAAATCGTGTTTGTCGAGTCCGATGAAACCGACGTCAGGTTGCGACCTGTCCTTGTGCCAACCGATCCGTCGTACCCGAAGGTCCAGAACAATCGGTTCGCTCGAGTCGGTGAGAAAATCGCAACACTTCGAATCGGTGTGGTGGATGCAGAAGGCAAGAAACCTCAGTGGCTGCCGATCGACGCGCCAACCGAGGGGTACTATCTCGGACAGGTTGACTGGGCGAAAAACTCGGACGAAGTGCTCGTCGAGAAGCTCAGCCGCTTTCGTGACAAACGCGAATTCTTACTTGCGAATGTCGCCACGGGGGATGTTCAACAAATCTATCAGGAAACGAATGAGGCATGGGCTGTTGGCAGCCAGGGAAAGAACTCTGGACTGACCTGGATTCAAGACGGGAAGGCGTTCATTGTCATCAGCGAGAAAGATGGCTGGCGACATGCCTTCCTTCATTCACGCGACGGCAAACAACTGTCGCTGTTGACGCCAGGCAATTACGACATCATCGACCGTGCAAGTGTTGATGAAGAAGGTGGCTGGTTCTACTTCTACGCGTCGCCGGACAACGGGACACAGAAATATCTTCACCGCGTTTCTCTGGACGGATCAGGGACGCTCAAACGAATCACGCCAGCAGACCAGCCTGGCACGCACGACTACGATTTCTCACCAGATGCAAAGTGGGCGTTCCACACCTGGTCGACTCTGGACAAGCCTCCGGTCGTTGAACTGGTCGAACTGCCGCAGCACCGCGTTGTTCGAATGCTCGAAGGCAATGAGCAACTCCGCAAGAAGGCGAAGCAACAGTTCTCGCAGCCGGCGGAGTTCCTGCAGCTTGATATTGGAGATGGCGTCGTCATGGACGCATCGATGATTAAGCCGAAGGACTTTGACGAGTCGAAAAAGTATCCAGTCTTCGTTTACGTCTACGGCGAACCGTACGCGCAGACGGTACTGGACAGTTGGGGATCCGCTCAGAACCATTTTCATCGAGTCGTCGCAGACCTGGGTTATCTTGTCGTGTCGATCGATAATCGTGGGACACCCGCTCCAAAAGGTGCAGCATGGCGCCGTTCAATCTTCAAAAGCCTCGGCCCGCTTTCCACAGAAGATCAAGCGGCGGGTCTCAAAGAACTAGGCCGAATGAAGCCGTACGTTGACCTGTCCCGAGTGGCGATCTGGGGCTGGAGCGGCGGCGGTTCAAACACGCTCAACGCCATGTTCCGCAAACCGGACGTCTACGACGTCGGCATCGCAGTCGTGCCGAAGCCTCAGCCGCACCTTTACAATGCTTGGTTTCAGGAAATCTACATGCGGACCCGCGAAGTGAACGCCGACGGCTACAAACGATCGGCACCAATCAACTTCGCAGACGGCCTGGAAGGCAAACTGCTGATGATTACCGGGTCCGGCGAAACGAACACTCACATTCAGATCATCGAAGGACTGGTCGATCGCCTGATCGAACTCGGCAAACCATTTGATTACATGGTCTACCCCAACCGAAATCACGGTCTTCGCGAAGGCCGAAAGACCGTGGTCCATGTGAGGATGCTCATCATTCGGTATCTCCTCGAACATCTTCCACGAGGACCTCGCTGACGACCAAATTGACTTTGATGGTCTCGGCGGGCGCGAGAACGCTCGGCAGACGTTTCTTACACACAGATGAAGTTCTACGGAATTGAGTGGTCTTTGATGTTTCGATATCCGGTGTTATTTAGTGTCCTGCTGGGGCTGTTTTCGAACGGAATTTCTTACGGTCAGGATAGCCGGCAGAAAATGCCGCGTGAGAACGTCATCGACGTTCCGGTAATGACAGAAGGCCTGTCTGTCAGCAACGTCTTCCAGGCGAACATGGTCCTGCAGCGCGACAAGCCAGTCGCTATCTGGGGATGGGCTGACGCGGGCGAGGACGTCACCGTCACCATGAATGGCAACCAGCAGGTCGCCACCACAACCGCAGATCGATCGTGGAAGGTCAACCTGCCGGCGATGGTCGCCAGTTCGGAGCCTCGCACGCTGACCATCAAAGGGGCAACGAAGACGCTCACCCTGGACAACATTCTCGTGGGAGATGTCTGGGTGCTCGGCGGGCAAAGCAATATGGAGTTCCCACTTGACCGGATCGAGAACGGGCAGCTCGAAATCGTTTCGGCCAACTATCCGAACATCCGAATCCTGACTGTTCCGGCTGCAAACGGCCCCGACAGAAAACCAGGATTCCCACGCCTGCATGAATGGAGCGGCTGGTTCGGTCGCCACTACCGCAAGGGCGACTGGGATGTCTGCTCACCGCAAATCGCGCGAGAGTTGTCTGCGATCGGCTATGTCTTCGGACGCCGGCTTCATACGGCCACGCAAATTCCAATCGGCATTATCGACGCTTCGCGCGGCGGGACGACTGTGGAAACCTGGACGCCGAATGCTGTCCTCAAAGAACTTGAAGTGGAGCAGGTCACAACCCTTCTGGCCGAATGGGACCAGAAGGTTTCGGACTGGGACTCTCAGGCAGACCTTGATCGTCGCATTAAAGGCTATCACCAGAAAGTGGCACGGTTTGAGAAGGAAGGAAAAACACTTCCTGCCAACGAGAAGGAGCCAACCGATCTGCGGCCTGGACCGGCAATGGATCAGAATCGCCCAGGCAACTGCTACGCCAGCATGATTGCACCTCTGGAAGGCCTTCGCATCAAGGGGGCGATCTTCCATCAAGGTTACAACAATTGCTTCAAAGGGACGCAGGGAGCGATCATGTATCGTCGAGTCTTCCCCGAAATGATCAAAGCCTGGCGTGCCGCGTTTAACGACTCAGAGATGCCTTTCGGAATTCTCTCTCTCTGCACCGAAGGAGCCGTGCAGACCCTCGATAACTATTCCGAAATGATGGCCAACACTGGCCCATACATCCGAGAAGCTCAGTACCAGACATTCCTCGAATTCTTTCAAGCTGGCGACTCGCAAATTGGCTTCGTCAGCACTTACGACTTGCGACGTCGTTGGTACCACCCTCAGTTGAAGATCCCGGCTGGTGAACGAATCGCGAGATGGGCACTTGCCACTCAGTACGGATTTGATGGCGACATTCGATGGAAGCCGCCCATCGTTAAGGAGATGAAGGTGGAAACCGATCGCCTCGTACTTCGACTGGATGAAGCCGCGAGCGCTGTAGACAACGGCGGTCCAATCCTCGGCTTCGCAGTCGCAGGAGAAGATCGCAAGTTTCATCCTGCAACCGCCACTCATCTCGTCACAGGCAAAGACGATCGAGGCCGGGAACAGAAAGATACGAAGACTCTGGAACTTAGTAGCAGCGTGGTTCCTCACCCCATTCACTACCGCTATGCGTGGGGCCGCAGCCCGCTCGGTAATCTTCAGGCAGCTAGAAATACCGACATCCCGTTCGCGACTCAACGAAGTGACGACTGGCCGCTTGAAAACATCCCGCTTGGCGTACTGGGTGACGACGCCCCCGTGACGATCGATCGTGGACAACGTCGAAAACTGCTGGAAGCCCTCCGGCTGCAGGATCTCGAACGGCGAGTCCACCATGCGAAACTTCTCATCCAGCAAACCGATAACGACTAATCAAACCCGGCTGACCTATCAGGTCATAGCGAGAGTGAAAACTCTCCAAACCAAGACGCGACTGCCAAATCTCGATAATATCACAAAGTAGTGGTACACTGACGCGGCGCCTCGTGACCGCAGTTCATCAAAAACTCCACTCCCCGCCTAAGCACTGTCACGAATCCCTCCCCCACTCAGTCCCTCCTGCTCGATCATCAGTTTCGTTGTGCAGACAGATCGCACGCCGAAACTGGTAAACAACTAAGAACAGCCTATGAAGCCCCTCGAACTCGCCATCCTGCTGGTGATTAGTAGCGCCGGCGCGGTTCTGGCCGCCGATGCCCCCGAGACTCCAATCACGTTGGAACAGGCCAAAGAGATCGGTCGCACGAAGTCCCGATTCCTGCAAGTGACGAAGGGCAACTCGCAATCGCTCCACGCCGTCCCAAAAGCCAACCTTGCTTTTTTCCAACAATCCGTGAGACCGCTCCTGACCAGGAGCTGCATCGCCTGTCATGGTCCCGAGAAGTCCGAGGGCAGACTTAGAGTCGATGGATTGAATCCTGACCTGTTGACTGGTCCTGATGTTGAGCGATGGCGAGAGGTCTATAACGTCCTGAGCAATTCCGAGATGCCGCCTGACGATGAACTTGATTATGCACTGGCCGATGCGGATCGGGGCGGAATTGTTGATTGGCTCAGCGACGAACTGAACAAGGCGTCTGTACTACGTCGCAATCAAAAGGAGCACTCGTCTTTTCGTCGGCTCACGAAGTACGAATACAACTACGCATTGCAGGACCTGCTCGGCTTGCCCTACTCGCTGGCAAACAAACTGCCACCAGAAGCGACATCGGAGGACGGTTTCAAGAACAGCTCTGAACTACTGCAAATGTCAGCCACGCAGTTCGAGACCTATCGTGAAATCGGACTGAAAGCTCTTAAGCGAGCCACCGTTAGCGGCGAGCGAATCAACCCCGTCACTTACGTCATCTCGATGCAGAAAGAGTTAGACCGGGCGGCGTCCGGGAAGGACGCAAAGACATTCGATAAGAATGACGAGAGCTACAAGAAAAACAGGAATCGACAGCATCTGCTTAATCGAGAGACCGGCCAGGGCATTCAATTCTCTAACGCAAAGTCGAAGCCTCAGCCCGAGACCGCAGTGGGACAAACACCCGCTGTTTCTCCCGTCGTTCTGGTCCTCCCACGATCCAACGAGTTGAAGCTGAATCTGGATCGTTTTCTCCCCGACGAAGGCATCATGCGAGTCCGCATTCGAGTCGGACGTTCGACCATGACCCCAGACGAATATGCGAGTCTCCGTCTAATTTTCAGTGCTCACACCAGCAACAACGCCAACTTCTCCAACACGATCAGTGAGCATGATATCCCGGTTACGGCATCCGCAGACGATCCTGAGTTCATCGACTTCATGATTCCTCTCGGTGACATTCAGCGTAACCCATTCAGAAAGTTGACGACAACATTTCCGAGACGGGACGAATTCCTGCATATCCGCAATGTCTCAAATGCGAGGGGAGGCGAAGAACCCCTCAGTTTGCTCATCGACCATATCGAAATCAGTGCTCCGTTTTACGAGCAATGGCCACCGAAAACTCATACGGACATTTTCGTCGACAACGGAAACAAAAACGACGAGCAGATTTATGGTCGCGAAGTACTGACTCGATTCCTTAGACGTGTCTGGCGACGGCCAGTCACTTCGCAGGAGGTGGATCAGTTCATGGCCCTGTTTATGAAATACCGACCGGGATTCTCCAATTTTGAAGACGCAATGCTGGAAGTACTGGCGACAGCGCTGGCCACTCCGGAGTTTCTTTACCTGACGCAAAAAATTGATCCCAGGTCTGCTGACACACGCACTCCCATCAGTGATTGGGAGCTCGCCAGCCGTCTCTCGATATTTCTATGGTCGAGTATTCCTGATGACGAATTGCTGGACGTCGCGGCGCAGGGGAACTTAAGAGAACCAGGCGTCTTGAAGGCGCAAGTCAAACGCATGCTGGCGGACTCGCGTTCCCAACGATTCGCCCGGAATTTCGTTCGGCAGTGGCTCGGGCTCGATGGCCTGGACAGTGTCGTTCACGTGACCGACAGCTCGTTGACAGAGGCCATGCAGGAAGAGCCCATCGCCTTCTTTGATGACGTCTTGAGACGAAACGGCAGCATCATGGACTTCATTCATTCCGATTTCGCCATAGTCAACGAACGTCTGGCAGCTCACTACCGGATCCGAGGCGTCTATGGCCCTCATTTCCGCAGAGTCGCGATCGAGCCTCAAACAAATCGCGGCGGTCTTTTGACTGGCGCTGCGATCCTTACGATGAACTCGGACGGCACGGATTCTCACCCTCTCAAACGCGGCGTCTGGATGCTGGAACGCATTCTTCACGATCCACCGCCACCGCCGCCGCCGAATGTCCCCGAAGTCGACCTGACAGATCCGGCGATTTTGAAAATGACTCTGAAAGAACGGATCGCGGATCACCGGAACAAAGCGGCCTGTATTTCCTGTCACTCAAGAATTGATCCGTGGGGCATCGCTTTTGAAAATTACGATGCTCTCGGAAGCTATCGAACGCAAATCAAAAACCAGCCTGTGGATGCGACGTCCGAACTGTTCAACAAGCAGACGCTGGCAGGAATGGATGGATTAAAGCGATATCTACTCACTGACCGACAAGATCAATTAGCAAGGGCTATGGTTCATAAGCTGACTGCATACGCTCTTGGCCGACCTCTGTCTTTTGGTGACCATGCTGATATAGACGACTTGACTGCGCAGTTCCGAAAAACGGATGATCGTCTCGGCGATTTGGTCCACCTGATCATCAGCAGCAAAATCTTCAACTCAAAGTGAGTGGCGTAAGCCTCCAGGAAGAGTCAGGAACAGACGATGAATAACAAATCAGCGTTGCTGAATCGTAGAACATTCCTTCACGGCACCGGTGTGGCTCTGGCATTGCCGTGGTTCGAGACGTTTGCTGCGGGCAGTCCGAAGCGAGATGACACTCCTAAACGATTCGTCAGCGTTTACCACCCTGACGGCGTCGGCCTGCCGCTCAAGTCCGATCCCGCCTGGAAGGATTGGAGCTGGTTTCCTCAGGGCGGCGAAAAGGACTTCGAACTGACCAGAGTGCTCGATGTGCTTGAGCCATTGCGAAGTGACATCACGATCTATTCGGGATTGTCCCATCCTGCGGCGAGGAAGGTTCATGGCCATTCCAATGCGGATCAGTATTTAACGGGCGCGGCCACAGGTGGTCACGGTCCGTACAGGAATTCGATCTCGCTCGATCAGGCGTACGCGGAGCACGCCGGGGAATTCACTCGACATTCTTCATTGGTCATGTCGACCAATGGCGGCGTTGGTGGACCGCGCGGGGCACAGACGCAATCCTTCAATCGTGAAGGACGACCGATTCCAGCGATGAATAAGCCAAAGCAAATCTTCGATATGCTGTTTTTGACGAACAGCAAAGACGCCGCCGCCAGACTGGCGAGAAGTAAGAGTGCCCTGGACCTTCTGATTGCCAATACTCGATCACTGGGACGCCAACTCTCTAAACATGATCAAGAAACACTGAAGCAGTATCTCGACTCAGTTCGTGATACAGAGGTGAAGCTGGCGAAGGCTCAAAGGTGGATTGATACACCAATACCTGACGTTGATACTCGCAACCTGCATTTAGATGCAGAGCCAAAGGAAGCGCGACTCTACTTCCAGACCATGTATGAGCTGATTTATCTCGCCTTCCTTAGCGACTCTACTCGCGTAGCTACGTTTCAATTGGGGAGAGAGAACGGAGAAGGCCCACATGACCTGCTTTCAATGGCCGTCGGCCTTGGTGGCGCTCATGGGTTGACGCACGCCGTTAAGAAACCCAAAGGCTGGGAAAACCTTGGCACGTATAATCGCTATCAAGCCGAGGAGTTCGGTCGATTCGCTCAAAGACTGAAAGACACTCCAGAGCCAACCGGCAATGGCAACCTGCTGGATAACACGTTTGCCATGCACGGCTCTGCGTCCAGCAGCTTCCACCTTTCTCGCAACTATCCGATTATCTCGGCCGGTGGTAAGAACCTTGGTTTCGAAAATGGCCGGTATCTAAAATTTGGCAAAGGCAATGAAGACAATCAGGCTGGCGCCGGAATCGTTAGTGATGTCGGGTGGCGAGGAAAGATTGAGGCAGAAGAACTTCCGCTGGCCCAACTCTTCGTCACCATCCTGCAGAGACTCGGCATCGAGACCGATTCATTCGCGGGACAGACCGGAACATTGAGCCGCGTTTAAACAGCTGTAACCACCCAAGTAATGCAGGCTCGAATGTGACCACACCGCTTTCGATTTCCAAAGTAAATCGCTGGTTACTTCAAACCTCGCCGGATCAGCAGCGCGTCGATTGTCGGTGCGTTTCCGCGCCACGCCTTGTATGAATCCATAGGATCGCGGCTGCTACCGCGGGAAAGCACTTCTTTGCGAAAGCGGATTCCGTTTTCGCGTGTCGCTCCACCGTTGGAAAGCATGTGGGCGAACGCGTCAGTGGCCAGGACTTCGCTCCAGATGTACGCATAGTAGGCCGCTGAATATCCGCCGCCCCAGATGTGAGCGAAGTACGCTGTCCGATAGCGGGGCGGAACAGCGGGAATGTCGATCCCGTACTTCTTCAACGTCGCCTGCTCGAACGCTTGAATGTCATCCGGAATCTCATCCACTGACAGAGTGTGCCACTCAAGGTCCAGGATCGCCGCCGAAAGGTACTCAAGAGTGTCAAATCCCTGATTGAATTTGCTGGCCTGTATGACCTTGGTAAGAAGTTCGGTCGGGATCGGCTCGCCGGTTTCGTGATGCCGAGCATAGTTGCGAAGAATGTCCGGTTGGATGGCCCAGTCTTCTTCGAACGTAGAAGGGAACTCAACAAAGTCACGAGGCGTTGCCGTACCAGCCACGGATGGATAGGTCACGTCAGAAAACAGACCGTGCACGGCATGCCCCATCTCGTGGAACATGGTGGTGGCATTGTCAAAGCTGATGAGAGCCGGTTCTCCTTCGGCGGGTTTGGAGTTGTTCAGCACGTTGACAATCACCGGTTTCTGGTTCAGCAGACCTGACTGCCGCACAAAGGAACTCATCCAGGCTCCGCCGCGTTTGGAGTCTCGGCTGAAGAAATCGATGTAGTACAGTCCGATCTGCGACCCATCCGCGTCCAGAACGTCAAACACCCGGACTTCCCGGTGATAGACGGGCAGGTCATTTCGTTCACGAAACTCGATGCCGAACAGTTTCTTCATGGTGAAGAAGACGCCCTGCTCCAGAACGCTGTTCATTTCGAAGTACGGTTTGACCTCAGCTTCGTCGACGTCATACCGGTCCTTGCGAACTTTCTCCGCGTAGTATTCCCAGTCCCAGGGAGCAAGCTCGTCATTCACACCCAGCTTTTTCATCATCGCTCGCAGATCGTCAGCTTCCTGATTAACTCGGGCAACGACACCTGGTACGAGATCGGTCAGCATCTTGCGAGCCGCTTCGGGCGTCCTGGCCATCTGATTCTGCAGCTTGTAGGCCGCATGGTTTTCGAACCCCAGCAGTTTCGCACGTTCGGCTCGCAACTGAGCAATTTCCAGAACAAGCCCTCGGTTATCGACTCCGCCGTTCTGTCCGAGTGCCCGGTTCGCTGACGCTTCCCAGACGCGCTGCCGCAGATTGCGATTATTCAGAGACTTCAGAATCGGGACGCGTGTCGTGTTTGTGATTTCGAGGACGTACTTGCCGTCGTTGCCTCGTTCCTTTGCCTTTTCCGCGGCTGCCGCGATCTGCGCACCCGAAAGGCCATCCAGTTCAGTGACGTCATCGACGATCACGGACCGCTCTTTCGTCGCTTCCAGCAGGTTGTTTCGAAACTCGGTCTGTAGTTTTGACAACTGCTCGTTCAGCGAGCGAATACGATTCTGCTGTGCCTCCGGGAGTCTCGCACCAGCCCGTACGAAGTCTTCGTAGTGGCGCCGAAGCACTTCCTGCTGTTCGCCGTTCAGCTTCAGTGACTCTCGCGACTCGTACAGTTTTTCGACCCGCTCAAACAGTTGTCGGTTGAGCAGAATATTGTCCGAATGTGCTGCAAGAAGTGGTGCGAGTTCCTTTTGAATGCTCTGCAGATATTTGTTGGTGTTGGATGATGTCAGGTTTGAAAACACCTGCTCGACACGCGTCAGCAACGCCCCCGACTTCTCGTACGCAACGATCGTATTTTCGAAGGTTGGCGCATCTGACCGCCCCGCGATGGCTTTCATTTCGCTGAGCTGTTCATCGATGCCGGCCATGAATGCGGGCAGATAGTGCTCAACCTGGATGGCATCAAACGCCGGAGCCTGCAACGCCAGTTTGCTGGGCGCAACGAACGGGTTGTCAGCCGATAGTCCGACGGAATTTTTCGGTTTGTCATTCACGGTGCGCGTCCCATCCAACGGATCGTGCTGAAAACCGAAAACCGTTCCCGCATATTGAGCCAAGACAAACGACACCAGCAACGCACGAGCGACGAACCTGCACATTGAATTCTCCACACATCAGTCTGTTTAAGAGTCCAGCGAGCAGAATAGCGATGCCCGAAACAGAAGCCAGTCACCGCGGCTCTTCATACTGCCACGACGTAAACCGCCATTGCGTCCGGAGACGATTGCGAAACACCGTTCTATTTGAGCGACGCGAGATACTCCAACAGATCGCTAAGCTCCTGATTGGTCAGACGGTGGTATAGGCCTTCGGGCATGACCGACGTTGTTGCTTCTCGCATTTCATCAATCGCCCCTCTGGAGATTCTGACTTCTGACAGGTCCGATTTACGGAGCATTAGAGAGTCCGTCGTTTCCCGAGTGATCAACCCGGAATGGACTCGGCCGCTGTCCGTCACGATGGTCCAGGTCTTGTAGCCTCGAGCGAAGCTGGCACTCGGGAACATGATCGCTTCCAGCAGGTCTCGTCTTTTGCGGATTGCGCCGATCTTTGTCAGGTCAGGACCGACCTTACCGCCCTGCCCTGCGATTGTGTGGCAGCTCGCGCAGGCACTTGCCTTTCCGACAAAAATTTCACGGCCACGTTCGACGTTGCCAGAAAGCAATGTCGACTCGCGTTTATCGAGTACAGACTTGTTTGACCTTGCGTCGAGTTGACTACTGACGAATCCTTGAACACTCGCTCGCAATGGCGCGGGCGTGCTTTCAAGAAACGCGAGCAGTTCTGCCTTCGGCAAGCGGACTCCATCCGGTAACGCGTTGAGAGACTTCAACACCGCCTGCGACAGTTCGCCGTCTAGATCCCTGGCGAATTCCTGAAGGAGCACTCCCGCCGTCAGCGGGCCTGACATTCCAAGTTGCTCCGCAATTTTCAACCGCTGATTTTTCGACAACGGCAGCCGCACGATCGTTCTCGCTGCTCCCAGCTTCTGCAGAGGACTGGCGTCATCGGCCATCTGACTCAACAGGAAGTCCAGCGCTCCATCGCGGACTTCTGTCCGGCGATCAGCGGACGCAGCAAGTGCGTCAACCCTCAACTCAACAGCCTGCCGATCGTCATGAGCAAGGGTCAGCAGCTCACCATCAAACGCCGCCGTATCAAAAGCGGCAGCCGTTCGTACTGCCTGATGCCGAACAGCCGGGTATGGACTGGCAAAATTGGCTGGCAGTCGCTTTCCCCAGCTTTCCGGCAGTTTCAACAGGCCTGACTCTGCCACGACTTCCAGAAGAAGAAGACGCGACGCTTGCGGCAACTTCGCATCAAGCAATAAATCTGCAACAAGCTTCTGCACAGATTCATCGCTGGTCTGAGTTCGCAGGAACCCACGGATCATCGACGTCCTCCCGGGAGGCAAGTGCCCCTGATGAAGCCAGCCATCTAACAATGAAAGCGTCCCGCTGGCCCACCCCTCATGACGCGAGATTACGTCCAATGCAGCCGTCCGAAGTGGCTCGTAATCCGTGTCGAGAAGTGCGATCACCGACTCACGCGACAGATTCTTGCCTTCCATCTGATCGAGCGTGATCAACGCAGCCCGTCGAACGACCGGACTTTCATCACTCAGCAGAGGCAGCACTCCGTAGCGGTCTGCAATTCGAATGGCTGCAAGAATAATTGCGTGTTCGGTTGGCTGGTCTGTTGGTTCCTCATTCGTACGCTGCTCCTGACCAAGTCGTTGAAGCAAGCCGCGGACCGCAAGCCTCACGACGAAGCTACTTCCCTCTGGAGAATGATTCAGCCTTTTTCCATGCCCCTCGTAAACGATTCCGATCAACCGGGCGACCGATCGCCGCAACGCGGACGAGCCAGCTTTGTCAAACACAACCCGTAGGTTTTCATCAAGGGCGACTTTTCGATCAGGGACACGTAGCAGGTCGGCGAGGGCCGTTGCGGCCGCGATACGGATACTCTCAGGCTGGTACGGGTTGCCAAGCAAGTCTCCCAGCAGCTTGATTCGGTGATGGTTGGCCTGTCGAGCAATCGCCCAGATCAAGTTGATACGTCCTCGTTCGCTCAGCCCTTGCTCCGCACCGAGGTCAAAGTAAGGTGTCAGACGCTGATCGAAGTTTCGTCTCAAGGAAAGCTCCTCGATTGATCGTTCACGGACCGCAGGTCGTTTGTCGGCCAACAGTTCCACAAGCTCTGAAGTCGTCAACGCGAAAAAGTTCAGTTGTGTGCCTCGCGGATCAATGAGGTCACTTGCGGGCTGAGTCAAACCCGCGCGTCGAATTCGATAAATCGCTCCGGCAATGTCTGGCTTGGCGATCTGTGAGGTCGGGCAGCCGATTCGGAACCAACCACCGGTGTCGATCAGGAGGAGGCTTCCGTCGGCGTCTTCCAGAACGTCGGTCGGGTGGAAGTCGGGATCGTCGCTGCTGAGGAATTCGGTTTCGGTCGTCTTGAAGGTTCCGCCGTTTCGCTCGATCTTTGAGTTGATCAGTTTTCCAGTGTTAAAGATCGACGTGAAAATTGTGTCTTTGTATTCGTCCCCAAGAACCGACGATCGGTAGCGGCACATTCCCGAGACGGCGACGTGGCCGAACTTTGTAATTGGGCCGAGCAGGTCGCCGGTGCGAGTGAACTCGGCAATGCTTGCTTCCTGGTGAGGATAGACGCCGCCATCCTGCCAGTGGACGAGGCAATCGATCCTCGGCTTCGTATAGAGGATGTTGACTGAGCCGACGACTTCTCCCGTCGGAAGAAAATCGACTTCAACCGGATTGTCCATCCCACCGCCGCAGAACATACGGATGTCCGAACCGTCGGGCCGCATTGAGAAAATACCCGAGCCTCGCTTCTTACTGGTGACTGCGCCGATGTCGTCGCGGAACTCGTGGCCGTGCCGACCGTCGCACCAGAAGATTCGACCGGTTGGACTGAGGAACGGACCGTGAATGCTCGCCGCGTTTCCGTTGTAGCCGAACTTGCCTACCAGGATCTCACGTTTGTCAGCAACGCCGTCGTCGTCCGTGTCCTGAAGACGCCAGATGTTCGGCGGCGCCGCGACGTAAACAGAACCTCGATACGGCAGCGCCCCCATCGGCAACGTCATCTTGTCCGCAAAGATGGTGCTCTTATCGAAAACTCCGTCGCCGTCCGTGTCTTCCAGCATGCGGACGAAGTTTGGCAGCTCAGTCTCGAGTTCCGCAGGACGAAGATTCTTGCCAGCGCTTTCGGCGATAAACAACCGGCCTCGTTCATCGAAGTTTGCCAACATCGGATGCCCGACGAGCGGCGATCCCGCGACACGTTCAATCGTGAATCCGTCGGGAACACGGATTGTCCCCCGCTCTGTCGTAATCGATGACGAAGGTTCGGCGTGGACTGCGATCGGCGAAACGATCAGGACAGAGAAAACCAGCAAAGCACAAAAGTCACGAGTCATCGCGAAACCTCAACACTTGAAGACAGAACGCTGCAAAGATTACGTTGTTCCGACCAGGTATCCCACCCGAAGTGTGCCCTTCGTCCGAGACTTGTGACGCCCAGAACGGCGTCAGTAGACTCCCGCCTTCATTTTTACGGTACAACGCCACCTCGCTTCCCACCTGAATCATTCCCTGGAAGTCTCATGCGAGCGATCCACTCCTGCCGCAGCACAATCGCTGCTCTTGCTGCCGTGTTCACGGCCCTGCAACTTGCACCTCAAACCATCCACGCGGCATCACCGCAGCATCCGGTCGTACCGGGATTCGACCGAATCTACTCAGCCGACAACGCAAACGCCGTCGAAGGCGGGCGATTGCTGCTGACCGAGTTGAACTGTGTATCGTGCCACAAGCCCGAAGCTGCTACAGCCACACTTGACAAGCCGAAGCAGGCGCCAATCCTCGACAACGTTGGAGCCAGGACTGAAGTCAAGTGGCTGCAGAATTATTTGTCGTCAGTGCACGATGCCAAAGCTGGCACAACGATGCCAGACCTGTTCGCAGGCCTCGACTCTGTGACTAAAACAAAACAGGTCACAGCTCTGACTCACTTTCTCGCGACGACCGGCAGCGTCGCCGACGTCATGGGCGACTCTTCAGCGGTCGTTCGCGGCGAACGGTTGTTTCACACGATCGGGTGTGTTGCCTGCCACGCTCCAGTTCGAGACGGTGTCGAAGCTCCACCGAATTCAGTTCCGCTCGGTGCGATCGCCGACAAGTACTCACTGACAAGCCTGACCGAATTCGTCAAGAATCCGTTGAAGGTGCGACCTTCCGGGCGCATGCCGAATTTCAAACTCGACGACAAGCAGGCTCGCGACATCGCCTCGTTCTTCTTCCGCGACAAGAAGATCGCTGCCAACGTCAACTATGCGTATTACGAAGGTAACTGGCAGCAGAAGTTGCTCGACTTCAGCACGCTCAAGCCAAAGCTGGAAGGACAGTCGAGCGGATTCGACCTGAGCGTTCGTCAGAAGAATGACGGATTCGGAATCGTTTTCTCAGGCTTCATCCACATTCCAAAAGACGCTGAGTATCAGTTTTTTCTGGGTTCTGACGACGGAAGCCGAATGCTGGTTGACGGCAAACAGTTGATCTTGAACGACGGAATTCATCCACACAGCGTGATCACCGGTAAGAGCAGACTGACTACGGGAGTTCATGAAGTCGTCGTTGAATATTTCGAAGCCGGGGGTCATGAGAGTCTCACTGTCGAATTCCAAGGGCCGGGACAGTCGAGACAGCCACTCGCCAGCATCACCACCCCGACCAGAGAACGCCCAAAGAAAGAAGTCGATGGCAACGTGTTCGTCCTCGACGAAGCACTGGCGAAGCAGGGTCGTGAGCTATTTTCGTCCATCGGGTGTGCGTCTTGCCATAATCTGAAGCAGAACAACCAACTGGTGAAGTCAACAACTTCGGCAAAGAAGCTGGCTAAGTTGTCGAATCTCGCCGGCGGATGTCTCGCAGCCGCGCCGACGAAGGGCATTCCGCACTACCGACTCAGCGATGCTCAACGCTCGCAGCTCACCGCAGCCGTCGAAGGTCTTCAGAAATCGGCAGCCGACACTCCCGAAGCTTCAATTCACCGAACGATGGCTCAGTTCAACTGCTTCGCCTGTCACTCCCGCAACAAAGTCGGCGGCGTTGACGAAGCTCGAAACAAATTCTTCACGTCGACGATGAAAGAAATGGGTGACGAAGGCCGCATCCCACCGCCGCTCGACGGAGTTGCTGACAAGCTCACAGAGAAGTGGCTGAAGGGCATCCTCGATAACGGTTCCAAGGATCGGCCCTACATGTTGACCATGATGCCGCAGTTTGGTGCTGGAAACGTCGGCCATCTCCAGGCAGCATTGCAGGAAGTTGATCAAAAAACCGAAGCAATGATTCCGGAGTACGAACTGCCGGACTCAAAGATGAAAGCGATCGGCCGTCGACTGGCAGGAGAAAAAGGTCTGGGCTGCATCAAGTGCCACACCTTCGACAAATTCAAAGCGACGGGTATTCAATCGATCGATCTGACGATCATGTCCGAACGACTCCGCAAGGATTGGTTTCACCGCTACATGGCGAATCCTCAAACATACCGCCCGGGGACGCGCATGCCGGCTCCGTGGCCGTTCGGGCAGGCGACAATTCGAGACGTCCTTGACGTCGGAAACGTCGAACAACAGGTCGCTCAGCAAAAGGAGTCCGTCTGGCTCTTCCTGGAAGACGGAAAGAAAGCCGGTATTCCCGTCGGGCTGAACACTGGCGGAATCATCCTGAAGCCCGAAACCGCACCAATCATCTACCGAAACTTCATCGAGGGAGTCAGCCCTCGCGGCATCGCGGTCGGCTATCCCGAACGCGTCAACCTCTGCTTTGACGCGGACACCTTTTCACTGGCATTGATCTGGGAAAACGATTTCATCGACGCTTCCAAACACTGGAAAGGTCGTGGTCAGGGTTTCCAGCCACCACGTGGCGACAATGTTTACGACCTTGTCCGCGGCGTCCCGTTCGCGACACTCGACAGTCCTGAAGCAAGCTGGCCGACCGAGTCAGCCGCCAAGCAGGGTTATCGATTCCTTGGTTACCGTTTCAATTCGAGCCGCCAGCCGATCTTTCGATACTCCAAAGGTCGGATCGCCATCTCAGACGCGATCGTTCCTCGAAAAACCGATAACCAACTGGCTTCGTTCGAAAGGACGATCACCCTTGAGTCACCATCATCGGCCGAAGGAATCTATTTTCGAGCCGCCTCGGCATCGAAAATTGAATCGGTCAACGGCGGATACATTCTCGATGGCCACCTCAAGCTGACACTGGATGCGCGACACACGAAATCTGCGATCGTTCGTCAGAGCGGTGGCAAGACTGAGTTACTGATTCCAGTAACGTTCACTAATGGGAAGGCCGAGATCACTCAAATCTATGAGTGGTAGGAGCCTTATTTATAGGGTGCGTCTCGACACACCAATAGTAAAGACGATCAAGTTACTGATCACGAAGGTGCGTCATGACGCACCCTACCAATAACTAAAAAGGATTGTCCCATGACAACCCATCGCTTTCTCCTTCAGACATTCTCAGCCGTCGGCATTCTCCTGAGTTCCTTTGCAGTTTCTGTATCGGCCCAGGACGCTCCAACCGAGAATGACTACTACCAGATGGACTCGTTCAAGCTGCCGGAAGGGCTTGTCCTGGAAATCGGCGGGATTGAGTGGTTCAACGATAAGTTAGCCATCTCAACGCGGCGTGGAGACATCTACACGGTCGAGAACGCTCTCGCCAAAACGATCGGCGATGCAAAACTGAAGCCCTTCGCGATCGGCCTGCACGAAGTTCTAGGGCTCACACAGAAAGACGGCTGGCTGTACGCGACTCAGCGCGGCGAAGTCTCACGACTGAAAGATGAAGACGGAGACGGCACGGCCGACATCATCGAAACGGTCTGCGACAAGTGGGGCATCACCGGCGATTATCACGAGTACGCGTTCGGTTCGAAGTTCGACAAAGACGGCAACATCTGGGTTGTGCTCTGCCTGACCGGATCGTTCAACAGCAACACGCCGTACCGTGGCTGGTGCGTTCGCGTCACGCCGGACGGTGAGATGATTCCAACCTGCAGTGGAATCCGATCTCCAGGCGGAATCGGAGCCAATTATCTGGGCGACATTTTCTACACTGATAACCAGGGACCGTGGAACGGCACGTGCAGTCTCAAGCACCTTCGACCGGGCTCGTTCCAGGGACATCCGGGCGGAAACAAGTGGTACGACACGACGTCGGTCATCGGGCCGAAACCAGTCGAACCTGTAAGCGGAAGCCGGATGATGGTCGAGCAACCAAAGATTCCAGAACTCGTCCCACCAGCGATCTACTTTCCGTACAAGAAAATGGGCCAGTCAGCCAGCGGTGTCGCCTGCGACGTGTCAGGCGGAAAGTTCGGACCATTTACCAACCAGATTTTTGTCGGCGATCAGACTTTCAGCACGGTCATGCGATGCAACCTGGAAATGGTCAACGGCTTCTACCAGGGAGCGTGTTTCCCCTTCCGAGAAGGCTTCGGCTCCGGAAGTCTCGCCGTTCAGTTCACTTCTGACGGCAGCATGTTTGTTGGCGGCACGAACCGCGGTTGGGGTTCACGAGGCCGACAGCCGTACGCCCTGGATCGTCTTCGCTGGACAGGCAAAGTGCCGTTCGAAATTCACGAAATGAAAGCGAAACCAGACGGCTTCGAGCTGACGTTCACTCAGCCCGTCGATCGTGAGGCAGCAGCCAACGTCGAGTCCTACAAACTCGGCACCTACGCCTACATCTTCCAGTCGGCGTACGGGAGCCCCGAAGTCGACCACACAACTCCAACGATCGACCGAGTCGAAGTCAGCGACGATGGACAGGCAGCTCGCCTTTACGTGACCGGCCTTCAACAAGGCCACGTCCACGAGCTGCACTGTGACGGCGTCAAATCAAAAGCCGGCCTGTCACTGCTTCATAAAGAAGCCTACTACACGCTGAACTTCATTCCTCAGGCCGACTGAAACTTCGTGTGGCCGCATGAAGTTTACGGGTCGACGGAAGCTCGCCCCGAACGTAGGCTGGATTCTCTCCTGAAGATCATCCGAGAGAAACAACATGCCGGGACTGAGTACTGCCAGCTCTAATTTCACGGGGACGTCACCTTCGTTAATCCGTCGAGTGGTGGATCGGGATCCCGAAGCGTGGCGGCGGTTTACTCGGCTGTACGGACCGTTGGTTTTTCACTGGTGCCGGCAGCAGGGACTTTCGGAACACGACGCGGCCGATGTCATGCAGGAAGTTTTCGTATCCGTCGCTCGCTCTGTTGCCTCTTATGAAGATCGAGCGGGCAGTTCATTTCGCGGGTGGCTGTGGACGGTTACTCGCAACCAGATCGTCAGCTTTCTGCGAAAACGCACTCGCCAGGGAGTCGCAGGAGGTGGCACTGAAAACTGGCAACGATTACTGAACGTCGCCGAGTCGTTGTCAGACGATCCGGACCAGTTCACTAGCCAGTTTGAAATCGACGCGTTGTATCGTCGCGGGTTGGAACTGGTTCGGCAGGAATTTCGCCCTCGCACGTGGGAAATTTTCTGGCGGAACGTCGTCGAAGACCAGGCAACCGACACCGTGGCGGCCGAATTCGGCGTTTCCGCAAACTCCGTCCGACAAACTCGTTCACGGGTTTTGCGACGAATTCGGCAGGAACTGGGCGACCAGAGTGGCTTCGGATCCGCCGATCAGTGACGATTCCAGAATTCTCTGTCGCGCTCGTTTCGTTATTTCAGGCAGGAAGCGGTTTTGTGGACCGACAAACCGCTGTTTGATGACGACTCTCCACGGAATTCCGGAGCGACTTCAATGGTGACCTCAATCTGCCCCGATCGTGACGACCTGCGATCATTTCATCTGGGGATGCTCGACGAGCGGCGTGAACTGGAAGTTCTGGACCACCTCAACGACTGCCAGTCCTGCGAAGACACGGTCGCCAATCTGGAAGGGACGTCTGACTCGCTCGTGGTTGCCGTCCGCGGTTCCGTCAGCTCTGAGCCCCTAGCTTCTGCCGCCGAAAATGATGAGGACCGCCCTGCCCTGCAACAGGCATTGGCCGAGATCGAAGGATTCATCGATCCACCGTCGCCGTCACAACAGCCATCAGGGGCGAACGGTACAGAAGCCGCTTCGCCAGTTTTCGAGCGAATTCGAGATTACGAACTGCTCGGCGAGCTTGGCGAAGGCGGAATGGGGACCGTCTACCGAGCACGTCACACTCGACTGGATCGGCAGGTCGCGCTGAAACTGTTGCCGGCTCGGCGCTTGAGAGACAACGCGGCCGTCGCCCGGTTTGAGCGAGAAATGAAAGCGATCGGGCGACTCGATCATCCGACGATTGTCCGTGCGACCGACGCGGGCGATGTCGACGGCACACACTTTCTGGCAATGGACTATGTCGAAGGGATTGACCTGTCGAAACTCGTTCGACTGGTTGGACCACTCGACGTTGCCAGCGCGTGTGAGATTGTTCGTCAAGCGGCAATCGGGCTGGACTATGCGCATCAGCAGGAGCTGATACACCGTGACGTTAAGCCGTCGAATCTGATGCTGACGCTTCGCGGCGAGGTTCGGATTCTCGATCTGGGCCTCGCGTTATTTGGAGCGGCGAGCGAAGCCCTCGACGAACTGACAACCGTCGGTCAGCTCATGGGCACGCTGGACTATATGGCTCCCGAGCAGGGCGACAACAGCCACGATATTGACGCACGCGCGGACGTTTACAGCCTCGGCGCCACGCTGTTCAAGCTGTTGACGGCGACCGCGCCTTACGACTCACCGGGCACGCGGACTCCGCTCGCCAAGATGAAAGCTCTCGCAACGATCGATGCGCCGTCAGTCGCTGAACGCCGATCGGAATTGCCGACTGAACTGGTTGCCATTGTTGACCGGGCGTTGTTGCGAGACGTCGACGATCGGTTCGCCTCAGCGAATGAGCTGGCCGATGCGTTGATAGCATTCTGCGAGGGCCACGTGCTGAGTGACCTTGCCGAGTGTGGCCGAGATCTCGCGCTGCGTGAAGACGAGAAAGTTCTGCAGCCCCCAACACTGCCTCCGTTCGTCCAGAAGGCAGAGATTCCAGGCTCACCAGCCAACGTCACGCAAGCTGCAGAGCACGGTAGTCGTCCTCGGGGAATTGGACGGCGCATCGCGACCTGGATGCTCGTTCCGATGATCCTGCTCGCGGGCATCGTCATTTGGATTCAGACCGATAATGCAACACTGGTTGTCGAGTCTCCGTCAGGTGACATCCCCATTGAGATTCGAACCGGCGGCGAGTTTCACAGCAACGAAACGTTGTCGGTCGGCAAGAACGAGCTGACGATTCGTTCCGGCACCTACGAAATCGTCTTGCCCAACGAGTACGACTCACTAAAGGTTGAGAACAACGTTTTTACATTGGAGCGTGGCGGCGAGTGGATCGCGAGGATTTCGAAAAAGGATCACGTCGATCAGCCAGAAGACCCGGACAAGAATTCCACTGACGTCACAAAGCAAACTTTCATCGGCTCCCTCCCGACTCTGCAGGACGTGGATCCGGGGCTAAGAGCAGCGCCGCCCGGATCGTCACCCAATGGTTCAATTCCCGGCGCATCCGGATTTCCGCCTGGCCAACCCGGCGTCGCCACGTTAACCACCTCAAAAGTGACGAAGGATTCTGGAACGCTGGTTTTTAGCGGGAAGACGTTCGAAGAATGGCAGCGTTCCGTTCTGACAGAACGCAATCCAGTCGAACTAAGAAACGCGGTCGAAGCATTGTGCATTCTTGGCCGAAAGAATCGCGATGCCGAAGCAGCCTCGACAGTGCTGCACGTCGTCGACGCCTACCCTTGTAAGTTGGACAATGGAGGCAACGACCCTCAACTGGTTGCTTCAGCCATCAGGTATTTGAGAACCCTCGACCCGCCCAGCATCACTCCCGCTGTCGCAACAGCTGCACGCAACGGTGGGACCAACACCCGAGCCCTGATTCTGAAATTTCTCGCCGCGGTGAACGGCGGACCAGAGATTCTCATTCCCTATGTCGGTGAGGGAGAATCGCTGGCCGCACAACTAAGACAGTCAATCGAAATTCGCGACGCACTGATCGACATCTTCGCTGAATTGAAACCGGATAATCGATTGCGAGCTTTTGACTTAATTGTCGAAAACCTGGATGAAGACGATCCGAATTCCACGTTGGTCACCTTTCTCGACAGTTGCAGCCGGAATGAAAATCCAGGTCGCATTGAATTAGTTGCGGCGCGGCGCCTGACGGATCTCAAGCCGAGTACCCGACTGGCAGACGTGTTTCTGACATACCTGGAAAACCAAAACGAGGCACAACTCCAGCAGACAGCACAGCGATCTGGCCTTGGGGGATCGGGTGTTACGAACTGGTGGTCATACGAATCTGAGGCCTGGTTGGGACTGGCTACTTTGGGGAGGCTGGCGTCAGGTTCGGCCGGCCGAATCGCCAAACTCATCGACAACGTGCCTGACAGCCTGGCCAAACCGCAGACAATTTATTTGATGGCGTCACCGTCTCGGGTCAAGACTAGATTCGAGATCCATCGACAGCTTCTACCGATCGAAATCCTCGCGATAATCGGGTCGCGTGCTAAGTCGACGGTACCAGCAATCAACAACGTCCTTAAGACTCTGACAGGAGTCGCTCCGAGCCCTCAAGGAGACTACGGCTTTGACGGGTTTCGTGAGAAGCTCGTGCTTGAGCGAATTATCGGACAGGACGCACGCTTAGGAGTACCGTCGCCGGATGCTTTAACGCCGGACGTCGAGCAAATTCGTGATCGCCCTCAGCGACTGGACTCAGCACTTGTCGCCATTAGAAGAATCACGGGCCAGGAGGCTCGGTTCCAGTTGGAGCAGATCGACGCAAACGGCGCTCGCATAGTCCCCACCGGAATGGACGCCGGGTATCCCGGTGGCGCAATGGGTAGTGGAAATCCCGGTGGCGACTCGGCCGGAATGATGGAGGACTACGGGGGTGGAGAATACGGTGGCGACGAGGAGTACGGTCAGGAAGCTTCTCAACAACACGCTCCTCGGCTTGTCACTTACAAAGGCAAGTCGTTCGCCGAGTGGTCTGATCTTCGAGATGTATCCCTGGAGATACCACTTAATGACCTGCGCGACATCTTTCGTGGAGTTACGTTGCTGGCAAAAACGCCTGACGAAAGAACGGCTGCGGCAATTATTGCAAACGGCGTGTTTGGGCATGTCATTCGGCAACCGAAAGAACTGACGCCCGAATTAAAGAAGTTCCTCGTGACGACGATCGCAACATCGTACTCGTACGATTGGGTGGGAGTGTTGACTCCGATCGAAGATGCCCTTGCACAGACCACTCCCGTACGTCAGGCGTTTCTACTGAACGAGCTTCTGATGCCTGTAGAAGAGACTGAATTTGGTTTTCGACTTCAACCAAGAGCGTTCAGTCGCAAAGTCGTAGCAAGTTCGCAGTTCCCCAACGCGTACAACGACCTCGCCGAAAACTGGGACAAGCATCCCTCAGTTCTTCAGGAAGCGATCCTGCAGACTGAAGCTCACCTGCCAGGGCTCGGGCAAAAGAATTCAGCCCAACTTCTAACTCGGCTGGTCAAAGAAGCGTACGACGCTGCGACGGCGGACGAAGCATCGGCGGCAGCAATGACCGAGCAGCAAATGAAGGCGGCCTTCGTCCTGGCCGTGACGAAGCCAAAGAATGCCGAGGTGCAACAGCAGCTCGAAAAATTGCTCTCAGAGGTGCTAACAAAGCCGCACATTCTTCGGCGACATCCACGCGTTCAAGATGATGATTCCGAGTTTGCTGACACTCCAACTCCTGCCAGAACGAGACCGACGACGATGCGTGATCTCGACGCCGATCGACTGCACGCTGCGGTCGCTCTGAAGCTGGCCTGCGGAGATTCGCTCAGCGAAGAAACCGCTCGCCAGTTCGCCGAGCTGATCGTTCAGGACACCGAACGTCATGAAGTCGGAACGTTTCGAATCGTCTCCCCGCCAAATGTCCCGACGCCTAAACGAACGCCTTCGGCGTTCGACAGAATGGACAAATACTCCGACGAGGGCGCAGCCGGCTACGCGCCATCCGGTGGCAGCGGGTCCCCAAACATGGCAGGCGGCATGCCTGGTATGCCGATCGCTTCAAACGGTTACTCTGGTAGTGGGCCCCGCATTGTTTCCGCTGCCAGGTACCCTGATGGAGCTTTAATCTGGAACAAGAATAAGGGATACAGCGCGGACCACGGAGAATTCAGTCGTCGACTGTTGATGATGCGGCTGCTTCTGGAAGCTCCACCGCAAGACTCCGACGTCCGGAACGAAATCGGCGAGCAGCTCGCCACGACTCTACTCAAGAGGTATCCCGAGGGCTTTCTGCCTGCTCCGCGAGACGTGAATGGAAACGCCAGCGTGTACGATCTGATTGAAACGGAATTTCGGTCAGGAGTCCGATTCAGAAAGCGTCCACGGACAAATAAAGAAGATCTTGAAACAGCGAGATTTATCGACACCGCATCTGCAGTCGTCTGGAACTACCTCCCCGATGACCGCAGGATGCAACTCCATAAAAATCGAGTCGCTGAACTTCAGGCCGCTCAGGTCGCCGCCACCAGGCCAAATAAACTCTACGACGGCCGCACATTCGAAGAATGGCTAACCGTCATCGCCACCGAACGAAGCCCGAAACGTCTGGGCGAAGCAGTTACCGCCGTGGCCGTGCTCGGGAAAGACGGCCGTGACACTGAAGCAGCCAACGCGATTCTTGGTTGTCTGGCTTCATTCAAGTGTGACTCTATCAACAAGAGTGATCCCAATGTCGAACTGACTCTCGCCGTCCGCCAGGGACTTTTCGAGTTAGACGAAGAGGTGCTTATGCCGGCAGTGGCCAACACAATTCGCACCGGTAATTCCAACCAGCGACGATTCTTCTTCAAACTAAACTCGACGTGGCTGAAGATCCGGCTGAACGACGATAGCCCTTTGCTAAAAACTCAAAAGGTCAGTGCATTTGTCGCAGCAACACACGACGCTGAAGGCGAAATCCGGCAACTGGCCACCGCATTCCTGGCTCCGCTGATCGTGGCCGAAGGAGTACTGCTCGAGGCATCCGACGCTGACAAAGTGCGAGATCGCCTTGTCGAGTTGCTTGCTGACAAGTCAGCTCAAGTCCCCGCCGCAGTCTGTCTCAGTAAAATAGCGCCAACGACAGAAGGTCTGTCTGAAGTCCTGGTCAATGAACTAAACAGACTTTCCAACCAGAGACTGCCTGATAAAACGTATCGCCTTTGCGACGTCCACTGGGCACTAAGAACGCTGATGAAAGAACCGAAACTCCAGGATGAACTGCACGGGCAGTTGATCAAACAGCTCGATAAACTTGACCAGAATCACGACCAATGGCTGTATCACTCGGTTCATCAAGAAATCCATTTTACATCCGGTTCTTTGCTCATCGAGACGCTGCTTGAATACCAGCAAAACCTTGGCACCAAATCGCAATCGTTTCCCATTCTGTTACGAAAACTCGCAGGACCGAAAGACGAGCCTGCCGCAACTAACAATCCGTTACCTGCTGAAGCCTACCCAAAAAATGTTATCGGAAGGTCATATTCGCAAATCCTAACGGACGGCTACACATACCCACTGGCCATCTCGACGTTCTCCCATTTAGTGCACACGACGGTGGCCAAGGATGTCAATACAGCGGCAGCAAAGTGGGCGTTGCAACAACTTGAAAAGAGTTCGCCACCTGAAAAAGCCGATGAATAAGCGAGCCAAGTCGCGTTGCCGGGGACTTCGAAAAGCGTTTAGGCTCCGCCCCTCGCAATGGACTGCCGGCTGAATTCACATTTGAATCTCGACATTCGAAGGGCCGGACATGGACGTTCGCCAATTGCTGCTTAGTTGTCTGGCTGCTTCGCTTCTTTGTGGGTGCACCGTCAGCGGCTCGAAAGATGCCACCTGTGAAAAAGACACGTCGGTCAACATCGGCCCACTCATCGGACTGATTGGAATGGCTGTCGACGGGGACGACAAGGACGACTACGAGCACTTCTTCGACGACCACAAGTGCAATTGCAAATGTAAGAAGTGCAAGCACTGATCGATGTTGAGTTTGGCGGGTGAGCAATGCCCACCAATGATGCCAAAGTTATTCTGCGAACCTTGGTGGGCGGTGCCCCCTACAGGCTTCACGACATCAGCGTTCAGAACAGACGAAGCTGCCCCGACGATGGCCTGGGCGGTCGAAAGCCGGAACAGTCGAGTCGATCGATGCCTCGGTCGAGACCGTGTTTTGCCGCGAAGATTCGGAAGGTCTGTGAGATTTGTTCGGCGATTTGACCGGAACCTCGCTGCCGACTTCCAAAACTGGCGTCGCTCATGTTGCCCTCACGGCACGAACGAATTCTAGATTCGACACGTTCTTGATCGAGCGGTCGAACCCGGGCAAGCCAGTCCTCGAATATCGGCCGCACGGCCAGCGGCAAACGCAGCAACGTCCAGGAAGCCTGCTTCGCACCGGCTTCGGAGGCCGCTTGCAGGATCGCCGGAATCTCGCTGTCATTCAGGCCGGGAATGACCGGTCCGATCAGCACTGAAACTGGCACGTTAGCGGATGCCAGTTCTGAGATCGCTCGCAGTCGAGCGTCGGGCGTGCTGGTTCGAGGTTCCATCGTGCGAGCCAGTTCGGCGTCGAGCGTCGTCACGCTCATCGCAACGGTGATCACGCGATGCCTGGCCATTTCGCTCAGCACGTCCAGATCCCGAGTCACCAGTGCATTCTTTGTGACCATGCCAATCGGTTGCCGAGCTTCGGCAGCGACTTCCAGACACTGTCTGGTCAGTCGGTATTCTCGTTCAATCGGCTGGTAACAATCGGTGATCCCTGAGAACGCGATGAGCTCCGGATTCCAGTCGCCGCGTGCCAGGAAGTCGCGGAACAATTCTGGAGCCCGTTCCTTCACAAAGATTTTCGACTCAAAATCCAGGCCGGCGTTGAGTCCCAGGTACTCGTGCGTCGGCCTGGCGTAGCAGTACGAACAACCGTGAAGACAGCCTCGGTAGGGATTCAGGCTGTAGTTGAAGTTCAAATCCGGGCTGTCGTTTTTTGAGACAATGCTGCGTGAGTCGTCCGGCAGATATTGCGTCTTCAGAGTCCGCAGGTCTTCGAGGTATTCCTCGTCGTGCTCAACATGCTCCAGATCGGCCTCTGCATGCACTTGCCCGAAACGATTCGGAGGGCTGGCGTGAGCACCTCGACCTTTCGCTTCTGGACGTTGCTCGCCGCTCATGAAAAGTGCCTTCGCTGGAGTTTCCTCGACGTGTTCGTTCACACAATCGCCCGACTGACTGATGGCTGACCCGTACGGACTTGCGGCAAAGGACAATTCTCTCTCCACTATGCCGCTCTGCCAACACAGATGCGGCCGCAACATCGCCATCAGACACGTGAGAGTGTAATGCCAATCAAGGTTCTCGCAGCATCGATATCTCTTTCTGCAATCCTGTTCGTTCTGAATTCTTCCACTCAGGCGCAGGATGAATGGGAAGTGACCGGTGCGGGCGAGGCGTCGCTGGCAAGCGGGCTGGAATGGCTTGCTCGGAACCAGGGACCGCAGGGAAATTGGGAATCGAATGATCTCGGCCTGGTCGGAATGGGTGCGCTGGCGTTTCTCGCCGATGGTCACCTGCCTGGGCGAGGAAAGTATGGAGACGTTGTCGAACGCGCGCTGGATTATGTGATCCGAAACGCTCAGCCATCGGGGCTTCTGAACATCGCCGACCCTCAGCGAGACATGTACAACCACGGCCTCGCGACTTTCGTGCTTGGCCAGGCTCATGGCATGACAAATGATAAACGCATCTCGGGCGTGCTTGAGCAGGCGTTGCGACTTATCGCGAATACACAATCACGCGACGGAGGATGGGATTACCGGGCTCGGCGTCAGAATTACGGACACGATTTAAGCCTCGTCGTCATGCAGGCCAAGGCTCTGCGAAGCGCCGTCGACAGCGGGCTGGAAGTTCGCAACGACGTGATCCAACTTTCGATCCAGAGCGTCCGGCAGAAATACAAGGCAAAGAACGGAGCACGCAGCCTGGACGATCCAAAGATCAAAGAAGGCCCCGGACAGTTTACTTACGACGGGCACAACGGCACGACCGCTATGGCGGCGGCAGGCGTCGTCTGTCTTCAGGAGTTTGGACAGTACGACGACTGGCGAATTCCCAAGAATCTCGACGTGCTGTCTGACGCGGTGAAAGATCTGAAGGCTCCGCGTCAGGGCGACGGTCGAGTTCCGTTCGACGCTTACACGCTTTACTACGTGGGGCAGGCTCTTTACCAGGTCGGCGGCGCGTCATGGAAAGACAGCTACCCGACACTGAGGGATCAGCTTATCACTGCTCAGGTGCGCAAACCGAGCGATCCTGGCGAAGATGGATCGTGGCGGGATCCTCGCTACGTTACTGGAGGCAAGCCTTCGCGGTTGTTCGGAACGTCCGTCGCCTGCTTTATTCTGGCGATTCCTAACCGTTACCTGCCGATCCTTCAGGAAGGCAAAATCGAAAGCGTTCGCAAACGCTTCTGACAAGGGCGGAGCCCTTGACACGATGCGAGCTACCGCTCGAAAACCACTATTCGCCCCGCGCCCTCGCTGAGCTGACCTTACATGATCTGGCTGCATCTGCTCTGGTTCGCGATCCTCTCGATCGGCAATGCCGAGGTTCTGGTGACCGTCGTCAACCGGATCCACTCGTCGAAGATTCGCGAGCCGCGGCTGCGACACGTCAGACATTTTCATGACCTGTTAATCCCTCTGTGGCCTTCGTCGTTAATTGTCGTGATTGGCTTTACCAGTCCCGGTGTGCTGTTTAACGAGGTTTCTCCAAGCGAGGTCTGGCAAGGCCTGCCACTCGTTGTTCAAGGCTGGATGACCATCTGCATGGCCGGCTTCGTCGGATTCAGCTGGTCTGTTATTCGATACTGGACCTATCGACCGCCGCGGCAACAGACCGAGCTTTCGTCAACGGTTATCGACTTTGAAGCCGAACTCGGCAGCCGACCGGTAGGCGATGGTCCGTATGCGTCGCTGCTCGACTTTCCAGTCAACGATTGTTTCAAAGTTAAATTCACCGAGCGAACGTTCCAGCTCGACCGTCTCCCGAAAGCGTGGGACGGGCTTTCCATCCTGCACATGACTGACCTGCATTTCACCGGGACGATTGATCTGCCATTCTTTGAGGCGGTATTCAACCGAGCCGCTAAGTGGGACTACGACATCGTCGTGATTACCGGCGACATTCTGGACTCGGAAGAGTTATTCGACTGGCTGCCCAAAACTCTCGGACGACTGGACGCACCGCTCGGCAACTATTTCATCCTTGGCAATCACGACTGGGGCCTAGATTCTGACCGAATCCGCCAAGCGATCAGCGATCTTGGCTGGAGAAACGTCGCGGGAACTCTGCAAACACTCGAAATCGCTGGAAAACGGCTGGCAATCGGAGGTTCCGAGCGCCCCTGGATGGGACGACATCCGTCATTTGATGCCGTCCCAGACGACATTTTCCGACTCCTGCTGAGTCATACTCCGGACAATCTCTCATGGGCTCGGCGTCAGCGTGTCGATCTGATGCTCGCAGGCCACAATCACGGGGGGCAGGTTATTCTTCCGGGTATTGGACCTGTGTATTCACCAAGCGTCCACGGATGTCGATATTCTTCCGGAGTATTCAGTTCCGATCCAACGTTGCTGTTTGTCGGCCGAGGTTTGTCCGGCAAACACCCTCTTAGAATCGGAGCAACTCCTGAAGTGTGCCGAATCGTTCTGAAATCGACCTGATTTTGCCAGCCAGGTACGACAACTTTGCTGTTTTCGAATTCTGCAGTTCCCACTATTAAGCGTGATGGATGTCGAGGATGAAGGAAGTTACCTCGAACACAATCAACACAAGCGTGGGAATCAAGCAATGCGTGGACGCATCAGTTTCCTTGTTGTAATTCTGGCTGCTACGGCTGGCTGCCAGATGGGGAATTTTTCCCTGAAATTAAACCGGGATCACGTCATTCCGCTCCCCGAGGTCAACGTTTTACCCGAGCAGTCGGAACCTGAAATTCTGGATGAGTAAATCTCAGGCGTGACGATGCGTAAACTCAAACTTTCCGTTCAGGAATTCTGATGACACCTTCAGTTTCGAGGATTTTGTTGATATTTGCCGTTGGTCTGACAATTGGCTGTCAGAGCATGGGAGGACAGCGAACCTCCGCCGTCAGCCCAACGCCCAATACTGTGCAGACAGTCAAGGCTGATTCCCGCTCGACTGACCGCAGTTCCATCGTCCTGTTGAGTGGCGACTTGCAACCATCCGAAGATCAGGCCGCAGTGGCATCGCCAGACCAGAGCCTCTGGTCAAAACTAAGCAAGCCGACGCGATTCCTGCTCCCGAGGACCGACACCGAGTCCGCAAAAACGCTGGAAACTCCACAGGGACTAGACGACGGGTTCTGAACTCCGCCTTCTGACGTCGGGGGATTCTTCGCGAAGTGAACGAGAATCCGTCACATATCGTATACCGACGGCATGCCCATGCTTCTCAATGCCGCAAATCGATAGCGTATCCCCTTGGCGGCGACCGAGCAGACCGTTCCGGCCTGGTTAACTGGAAAGGTCGCAATGTATTACGGTCGTTACGCCGCAGGTGGCATCTGACGATTGCCGCAATTATCATCAGCCGGCAACAGGAATAAAATTGGTCACAACCACGATTCATCACCCCTTGGCAAAGAGAGATTGATTCTGTGCAAGTAAAAGTCTCGAGTCGACACGGCACCGTTCGCCCCGAAGCCCGTGAGCACATTACGACCAAAGCAGAAAAGTTACTCACCTACTTCGAACGCGTGACAGAAATCTCCGTTACCGTTGATTTTGAGCACGAAAAAGCTGCCGTTGAAATCCTCGTCGACACCGAACACAAGCACGATTTCGTCGCCAGCTCAGAGGGTGACGAGGTGAGTTCAACCTTTGACTCAGCCCTGCACAAAATGGAACAACAGATCCGAAAATACAAAGAAAAGCTTCAGAATCACCGTCGCGACACTCCGATGAGTGGGCCAACTGACTGACGGATTCAACGAAAGCTGCATGTTGCTGTTCTGGGCAAGTCAGTCGGCAGCAGCAACTGAATTGTCAAATGTCCGGAGTTCTTCAGAAGTTGACACAGACAAAATGAATCTATCGAATCACGTCGATTCTTTGATTCCATTGACTCACTTAGTTTTCCGGCCTACCGTCCCAATGTTTGGTTAGAGAACTCCCCAATTCTGGCGAGTTCTCAAAGAAGAATAAGTAGCTATCAAAATCTTTCTGCTGCGGCGCCGACGTTTTGTGCCTAGGCGCATGTTGAGCAGCTTTGCTGATTTGCAAGAAAGCGTTTCAGAGGAATCCCGATGAAGTTGAACGAGTTTGTAGTTGCAGACGCGATCGTGCCAGACCTGCAGGCGGCATCTAAAGAGGACGCGATTCGAGCCATGGTCGCCAGCCTGAAAGACTCAGGTGCGATTCCTGCCGCCGACGAAGAAGGGATTGTCTCCGCAATCCTGAAACGTGAAGAACTCGGTTCAACGGGGATCGGGAATGGCGTTGCCGTCCCTCACACAAAACATCCTTCTGTCGATCGACTTGTCGCGACAGTCGCTCTTTCTAAGAGCGGAGTCGATTTTGCAAGCCTTGATGGCGAAGACGTGTTCATCCTGTTTCTCCTGGTTTCTCCTCCGGATCGCCCCGGTGATCATCTCCGGGGACTTGAGAACATCTCACGCCATCTCCGAGACCAAACGTTCTGCAGTTTCCTGCGTCAATCCAACACTCAGAAGGACATTCTTGACCTTCTTGACGAAGCAGATGGCGACGCGACTTCGTAACGACGATCGTCAATGACCAGTGCCAGTGAAGCCGCTCAAACTTCTGAGCCACGTTGACTGAATTCCAAATTTCCAGAGTTATGCCGAATACCATGAGCGACGCCGTCACGGAAAATGTGACTGTGCCAGGTACGAACGGGCTACATATGGTGCCCTGTTCGTTGATCGCTCAGCGCGCCTCGAAATTTGCCTGCCAGATAACAATCAAGAAGGGCGATACCAGCGCTGACGCTCGTAACATTTTCGAACTGCTAGGACTCGGAGCTGGCGAAGGCACACTCTTAGAGTGTGAAGCAACCGGTGATGATGCGGGGCCCGCAATGGCAGACCTGGTTGATTTATTTGCGTCGGGATTCGAAGGTCACGCGAACAGAACGTCCAGTTGAAGCTGAGCTTGCGTCTGAAGAGTTCAACAATCGTTGACGGCTCCAATGGGTGTTCCTGGCTGAGTCGCCGTAGATGTTGAATCCGCCTGTTATCCATTTAACTGGAAAAACGATGCTGACACGGACGGGAATCGCGGTTTCTCCTGGCGTTGCGATCAGCCCAGCCATGCTGTTCGGCTCGCAGGGATTTCGTATTCCCCAACGGTTTGTAAGCGTTGATGCCGTCGATTCAGAAGTCAGCCGTTTTCAAGCGTCAGTCGCAACTGTCAGTGACGCACTCAGCGAGAACGAACGAGTTGCCCGTGAGCAGCTTGGTGATCAGTACGCGGCGATTTTCAGCGCCCATCGTATGATGCTGCGAGATGCGAAGCTTAATGGTGAAATTGAGACACTGATCCGGACGAAGTGCTTTTCGCCAGAGTTTGCCGCAAGTCGAGTTCTAAGAAATTACGCTAAGACCCTTCAAAACCTCGGGAATGCATACCTCGCAGAACGAGCAGCAGACGTCTTTGATCTTGAGAAGCGACTGCTCAAAACACTGTTGGGCGAACAGCGGCCTGAACTTTCGCACCTCGCAGAGCCTGTGGTCATCCTCGCGCACAACCTGACGCCCGGCGAAACCGCAAATCTGAATCGCGACTTTGTGAAGGGCTTCGCGACGGAAGCCGGCGGACACACAAGCCACACTGCCATCCTTGCCGGTGCATTGGAAATCCCGGCTGTCGTTGGAATTGGAAAGTTTCTAGCAGACGTATCCGCAGGTGACGTCGTCATCATTGATGGCAACCGCGGCGAAGTGATCATCGATCCTGACGAAGAAACCATCGCCCGGTATCAGGATTCGCTGAAGCAGCGAGAGTGTGAGTCTGAACGTCTCGCCGCACTCAACACAATCGAAGCTCGTACTAACGACGACGTCCGAATCCAGGTCCTTGGGAATATTGAGTTCCCACAGGAAGTGACTCAGTGTGCCAAACGCGGAGCCGACGGAATTGGCCTCTACCGTACAGAATTCCTTTACCTGGGCTCAGACCATGAGCCTACGGAAGAGGAACATTACGCCGCCTATTGTCGCGTGATCGAGGAAATGGGCGATCACCCCATCGTCATTCGAACGTTGGATCTTGGAGCGGACAAGATTCCCGGAGACATCGAAGAATTTCGTACTAAGGCGGACAACCCAGCACTGGGCCTGCGCAGCATCAGACTCAGCCTTCGACATCTGGGGCAGTTCAAAACTCAGCTCAGAGCGATCCTTCGAGCAGCCGTTCATGGCGACATTCGAATAATGTTTCCGCTTGTCACAACTCTGCTGGAGCTTCGACGCGCGAGAATGATTCTCGCGGACGTCATCGAAGACCTGGAAGAAGAAAACGTTGAGTTCAGACGAGAAATTCCGGTTGGGATGATGGTCGAAGTTCCCGCAGCGGCGCTATTAGCTCACAATTTTGCGAGGGAAGTCGACTTCTTTTCCATTGGAACAAATGACCTCATTCAGTACACGATGGCCGTTGACCGTGCCGAGCCCTCAGTTGCCAGCTTGTACCGTGCGGGCGATCCATCTATCCTCCGGTTGATACAAATGGTGATAGATGCTGGCCGAATTGAGGGTATCCCTGTAACCGTCTGCGGACAGATGAGTTCAGATCCGAAATTCGTTCCACTTCTGATTGGTTTGGGAATTCGAAACGTCAGCGTTACGCCAATCTCTGTCCCGGAAGTAAAGGATGTTGTCCGAAACTTCTCTGTCGACGACGCAGAACAGATAGCAAAACATGCACTGTCGCTCGATGTCGCCAGAGACGTCGAGAACTATCTGAGAACTGAATTAAACCGACTGTGCCCGGATCGAATTTCGGGCTCACCAGATACTTAAACTCAGTCACGGACTGACGACACGTTCGCCGTCCATTCAAAATACACCACGACATACTGAAACTACACAGGGTATTACCTCGCGATCTTTCAACACTGATTTCTGACGATCCAAAGGCAAGAGTTGACGTCTGCAATACACCAGCCTGTACTTACACAAACGCCTGAATTGCATGCGTCTGTCCGGAAGTGCGGACCAGCGTTGCCCCAATTCATCAGGCAGTTGCCACACTTTGATCCGGTACGCATCGCAGAAACGGAACGGCACATCGTTCCTGTTTCTGCACCTTCCCGGTCAACAAACATTGGCAATTTGAAAGCCCGGCTGGCCTCAGGAATGACACCGCGATTTGGTGTCGCTGAAGTTCCTGGTGCCAACGGCGCACCATCATGCGTTGCTTCCGTAGTTGCTGAACATCCGACTCACTGTTTCGTCACTTCGTACCATGACTTAGCTGTCGCTAGCAGCCTGTCATCAGATTTGTGTGATGTGACAAACGAGCCCACCGTTCACGACACCCGAAGGGCCGCTGCAACGTCCGAAAGAATCGCGCGAGGGAATGCCCCCAACATCGGGGGATCCCATGAAAAAAGAAATGTTGATCAATGTTCGCCAGCCGGAAGAGAGCCGGATTGGCGTTGTTGAGGACGGCGTCCTTGAAGAGCTTTACGTTGAACGAAACAGCCTCGAAAGCTGCGTCGGCAACATCTACAAAGGCCGTGTCGTCAACATCGAGCCCAGCATCCAAGCCGCTTTCGTCGACTTTGGCGTAGGGCGAAACGGCTTTCTGCACGTCAGCGACGTCGAGAATCAGTACTTCAAACACCTGGTCGACGAAGAAACAGAGGCGAAACAGCGGAATGGCAAGCGTTTCAACGAACGAAGCGTTCGCAACAAGCCGCCGATCCAGGAAATCTTCCGCAAAGGTAGCGAAGTACTGGTTCAGGTCATCAAAGAAGGCGTCGGTTCCAAAGGCCCGACACTTTCAACCTACATCAGTATTCCGGGACGTTATCTGGTACTGATGCCGGGGCTTCAGCGCGTTGGTGTAAGCCGCAAAATTGCTGATGACGACGCTCGAAGAAAACTGAGAAAGCAACTCGTTGAACTCGATCCACCTCCCGGTCTCGGATTCATTATCCGAACGGCTGGGCTAGAACGATCTCAGGAAGATCTCGAACGTGACCTTCACTATCTAATCAGACTGTGGAAGGTCATCTTTAAGCGAATCAGCAGCACTTCAGCCCCTGTCGATATCTATCAGGATAGCGACATGATCACGCGGACGATCCGCGACATCTTCAGTAGCGATATCGACTCCGTCTGGATCGACGAACCTGAGGCGTACGAGCGAGCCTGTGAGTTCATGAAGGCAGTTCTGCCAAACCGTGTCGACCGAATTCGCCACTACTCAGGACAGGAATCGATCTTCCACAAGTATCAGATTGAGGAAGAAATCTCGCGAATTCAGAACCGAACTGTCCCTCTGAAGGGCGGCGGTTCAATCGTGATTGATCAAACTGAAGCCCTCGTCGCTATCGACGTTAACAGTGGAAACTTCCGGATTGACGATGACGCCGAGGAAACTTCCTATCAGGTAAATCTCAAAGCTGCCGATGAGGTCGCTCGACAAATTCGACTCCGTGACATGGGCGGAGTTATCGTCATTGACTTCATCGACATGCGAGAGGAAAAGCACCGCCGGGGAGTCGAGCGGGCACTCCGCAACGCCATGCTGCGAGACCGTGCTCGATCAAAAGTCCTTCGGATCAGCCCATTCGGGTTGATCGAAATGACTCGTCAGCGCATTCGACCGTCACTGCGGCGCAGCATCTACAAAGATTGCCCATGCTGCAACGGGACTGGCCTTGTAAAGACCGCCGAAAGCGCAGCCATCGAAATCATGCGTGCTCTGATCACCGCCGCATCTCGCGAAGAAATCGCACACCTGACGGTCGAAGTCGAACACGAAGTTGCTGACTACCTGAGCAACCGCAAACGTCGCGAAATTAACGCCATCGAGGATAAGTGCCAGTTGGCCATCAGCATCCGGGCGCGCACCGACGTAACCCCAAACCACATCATCATCGAGGCCAAAGACGGAGCAGGACATCAGTTCCGGATTCCAATCCCCGGTGACTCGCAATCAGGCAGGTGAGGCGGTATTCTGCCCCGCTAATCGGCTCCCCGAAGTTCGACGGAGCTGACAATGTGCTGTAACTCGTTTCAGAATTAGTAGTTCTGACCGGACATGGAAGGCCGATACGAGTTTATTCTGCTCGAAAACGGCGGTATCAGTAAGAGGCTCTTCAGAGCCAATCAAGTGAGTTTACGAATGTTTGCAATCATTGAAGACGGTAGCCATCAGTACCGAGTCGCTCCAGGCGAGACGCTTGTCGTTGATTATCGCGACACAGCCAACGTTGGCGATTCACTCCAGTTCGAAAAAGTCCTGCTCGCCAACGGCGGCGGTTCCAGCACGATTGGACGTCCCCTGATCGAAGGTGCATCAGTTTCTGCTGAGGTCATCGACTCTGAGTTGAAGGGCGACAAACTCGAAATTCAAAAGTTTCGAAGACGCCATGACTCAAAACGTCACACGGGACATCGCCAGACATATACGGCTGTGAAAATTACGGACATCAGTGTTCCGGGGCTTGAAGTCGTTGAGGCTGCTGCCGCCGAATAGACAGCACAATTGACCGCATTCTGAAAAGAGGAGCCCGAAATTTTTGAGCTCCTCTTTCTGTGCGCCCTGCTAAATCAGACATCGGCAGAGCGAATGTGTGCCACGTTGCCTCGGCTCGATAATCACGAGCCCCTGAGCGGCACAACCGTCATAACCCGCACTAGCCATAGCAATCTGCATAGCAGTGTTCGATCAGTCACACTCCTCACTTCCGGCAAGGTCGATATCTGAAAATGTCCCGATGTGGCAATGCGCCACAAAATCGGCCGATCGTACCGCCATGCTGGAAGAGTGACATGCAGATTCGTCATTACATCCTTACCTCGCTCCTGCTAATTACTGCAGCGATTCCGGATGTGGGTTTTGCCCAATCCACCACTGGGCCAAATCAGTGGCTGGCCGACTACGGATTCGCTCGACAGGAATCCAAGAGATTGGGACTGCCTTTGCTGATTCATTTCTCGACCGAAGGATGTGGCCCTTGCAAACTAATGGAACGTGAGACGTTGCATTCCAAGGCTCTCCTTGCCAAATTCGGAACGCAAATTCTAGCCCTGAAAATCAACTACGAAGATCATCCGGGCATTGCAGAAGCTTTTCGGGTCGAGCTGTATCCATCCGACGTCATTGTCGCCCCAAACGGACAGATCGTATTCAAAACAACCGGACATCAGACGACACAACGATACATGGCAAACATTAGCCACTGGTCGAAGCAGTTTCCGGAAGAAAGAGCGGCAGCAATTGCTAGATTGAATCCACCGCCAGTAGCGTCCCCACAGAACCTTGGCACGAGGCCCTCACCACGGACTCAGCAAGCACCCGTAATCGCTGGTCCTCAGAGGCCGGTGCCAGATTCAGCGGTTGTACATCGCCCGGAGGTAAAGCCACCAGCGTCCAAACTGATCGGCCTCTCCGGTTACAGTCCGGTTGCAATCAAAACCCGCAGAGTCTGGACGAAAGGTCGAGAAGACCTGGCTGTAACGTGGCAAGGCGTCGTGTACTACCTTGCAAACGACCGTGAATATCTTGCATTCAAGAACGCTCCACACCGATACGCACCGCGTATGCTTGGCTGTGATCCTGTTCTACTATGGAATTCTGACCGCGCTGTTCAGGGGGCTGTGGAATTTGGTGCATTCTATGATGGCGACCTGTATCTCTTCACGACGGGAGACACTCGGAACCGCTTCAAGGTCAACCCGGATCAGTTTGTAGCAGTGCGCCATGTACTGACCCCGGAAGAAGTCATCGGGACTCGAATCCGCTGAGTCAGCGTCAAACCCAGGCACACTACGAGGCAAACTCCCCACAGTGTGCGGCATGCGCTGCTCCACCTGGTCTGACTTTAGTTCCGACGCCACTCCCTGAGTGGCAGAACGGAATGGTCCACGACCAGGCAACAAACAGATGCGGACCTGCCACGAAATCCCGTCGATTTACCACATGATCTGTTGACGTATTCGTCCTCGAGCATGGGTGTCTCGATGAGCAACTCAATTCTTCTCTTCCTGGCAACGGCCCTTGCATCTGCATCGCCAGAAGCCAACGTTGTTGACTCTGAGCCATACGGGACGGTTCTGTCGTTCGACTTCGAACAGGACGAAGACCGCGAACCCGATGGGATGCCGGATGACTGGAATCGTCGGCGCGGCCCCGGATTCCCCAGTTACGTCGACTGCGAAATCGACGAACAACACAGTCATATCGGTGATCAGAGTCTTCGCGTCAAAGTCAACGGCGGTAAAGTCGCGTACTACTCTCCGTTCAATCGTGAAGTTGCCCGAATAGACCCCGAATTCAACTACATGTTTCGAGGCTTCATTCGAACCGAACGTCTGAAGCACGACTACGCACTCTTCACTGTTTCGTTTTTGAATTCACGGCGACAGAGGGTTCAACGATTTGAAACAAAGGCAGTTTCCGGAACTCACGCTAAATGGATTCCGTTGGAACTCGGCCCGCTCAAGCCTGCCCCTGACGTCCGCTATGTTGTCATCGGCTGCCATGTTGACCATCGCGCCGATGACGATATCAAGGGGGACGTCTGGTTTGATGGAATCTGGCTGGGGAAAATGCCACGCCTCACGCTCATGCCAGACGCTCACGACCATTTCCTCACGCCCGACAATGACATTGTGATCGATGCGGCGGTTTCAGGACTTGAAACCAGTTCGCAGTTCGAATTGCAGCTGTCACTCAGTGATGTCTCGGGCGAAGTTCTTGAACAGAAGCTCTGGAAACTGGATTCCTCGGACGACGAAGTTTCTTTAAACGATATCGGCGGCCGGGAAATTGGATGGAGCATCGCCGCTCGACAACACGGCTGTTACTTTGTGCGCGCAGTTCTTAAACGCGACCAGCAGATAGTTCAAAGCACAGAAACAACACTGGTCATCTCCGAACCAGCTCAATCGAGACCGACCGGCGAATTCGGATGGTCGCTCAGTTCCGGCCTCGGCCCACTAAATGCAGACGATCTGGCTCTCGTTGCATACGAAGCTGGGATTCATTGGGTGAAGATTCCAGTCTGGAGCTCAATGCATGAGGAGTACGCGACAAACCCGGCCGAACTCACTCGACTGCTGGAGGGATTATACGACCGCTCGATTTCGACCGTCGGCCTTCTCAATGATCCTCCTCGAGCAATCCGGACTCAATTCGCCAAAGATTGGACCGGAACCAGTGAAATCTTCGCATTGCAACCAGACTTCTGGGGGCCTTCACTCGAACCTGTACTGGCTCGCTACGGCTCGACCATCGAATACTGGCAACTCGGCGGCGACACAGACACTAGCTTTTCTAATTCAAAACAGCTTCCTGAAATGATCAAGCAAATCACCACGCAGTTTGACCAGCTTGGCCGCAACTCAAAAATTGGAGTTCAATGGCCCTGGCCGGCCGCGTATCCAATCCCAACAGAAATCCGAAATCTATTCGTGACAATCGGAAACGAGGATGGCCTCAGCCTTAAACAACTGGAAGAGGTCTTCAGCGACAAAACATCAGAGACTGCCGAACACTGGACGATGCTACGGCCTCTCCCACTCACGCAGCCCCTTAAGAATCGAGCGAGCACGCTGATACGACAAATGGTGATGGCAAGGCTCAAAGGTTCCAATGGAATCTTCCTAAGCGGCGTTCTTGATGGTGATCGAGGACTCTTGAACGACGACGGCGCTCCGACTCCGCTTTTTCTACCGTTCAGAACAACGGCCATGAACCTGCGCGGTGCGAAACACCTGGGTTCCTTCCAGTTGCCAGACTCGCCGACAAACTACGTCTTCGAACGCGACAAGTCGATCATCGTCGTTTTTCCCGGAGACAAACCATTCTCCACCAACTTGAATCTTGGAGACGCGGTCGAGCATGTTGACATGTGGGGACGACGCTCTCCTTTGGCCCAAAAAGCCAAAAAACATCATGTGGAATCTGACGGAGAACCTGTCTTCTGTACTGGCGGTTCAGAAGCCATGGCCCGTTGGAGGCTGGAAGCTGGCTTCGAAAAAGGGGTGATCCCCGCCGAGTATGGAGGGCATCCTGATGCGATCGTCGGACGCAATACGTGGTCGCAAGGTGTCAAAGGAACTGTGTCCCTGAAGATACCTCGCGATTGGGAGGCATCTCCTGACTCATGGGATATCGAACTTGCCGCCGGGGAGTCATTCCGACTTCCGACAACGATCAACCTGCCGCAAACCGCGAGCCTTGGCACAGCAGACGTTGTTATTTCTTTCGCCATCACTTCGGACCGTCGGCGCACTTTTGACGTACACCGTTCGCTGGAAGTTGGATTGGGCGACGTCATTGTCGATGTCTACACAAAACCGATGCCGGACGGCCAACTGCTGATTGAACAGTTCGTTTCTAACCGTACTCAGCCACTTGATATTATGAATTTTCGATGCACGTTGTCCGTTAGTGGCCATAAAAGCCAGACGGAGTACGTCACTAAGCTCGGTCAGGAGAAAGACCGCAAGGAATACAAGCTTCCAAACGCGCAATCACTCCTTGGTCACGAGCTCTGGTTGAACCTAGAACAGATTGGCGGCCGCCGAAACCTCAATAAGCGGTTGATCATCGGCGATGACTGGAAGACAGCCCGTGGCACTTCTTCCACACCGTAACGTTCCAACGTGCGCCCAACCCCAGACTCGATAGCGTATGCTCGGAGTGAGTCCGCAGAGCGCTGCCGATAAAAGTCTAGCCGTGGCCACGCCGAATCTCCGACGGCTTGAAGAATACGACAATCCGGTAGATGTATTTTGTACGAGTGTGAATCTCACCGGTCTTCAGATCGAACCGTTCGGGCACTTCGCGAATATGCTTGTCGACGACGGCGTGAAAGCCGCGTTCAGAGAACACATCAATCAGCATCGAAATTGCCAGTGGATCCTGAAAAATCTCTTCTTCAGTATTCACATGAGCGCGGCCAGAAAGCGCATGCCTGGTGATAATCGGCACGAACCGATCCCGAATTAGATCGACGATTTTGACGAACAGATCGTTGTGCTCTAACTCGTAACTATCGAGCCTACGCACAAGTTCCTGACGAGCGTGATGAGAGATCTCTTCAGCCAGCGGCAACGGTCGGATGCGGTCGTGAGTTCGCTGCTCAAGTTCCAAAGAACTCTGATACTGAAGTTCTTTGAGAATGTTTTCTTCGACTTCGCCAATCGGGCCTTCCGCGTTGACAAAGTGGTAGTGGTACAACTCTTTGAGTGAGTTCAGCGCGTCCCAGGTTTTTTCCTTGAAGACCTGATACCGCAATCGAGCAGCACTTTCATCAAGGTCCGTTGTACGCAGTTCGAGGAGCTCGCCAACTCCTGTCTCTTTCACTTCATCGTTGTGAGCATCAATTTCACGACCGCGTTGCAGTTGCCGCTCGATGCTGGTTCGTTCGCCAATAAACAGAACCATCGCGTGAATGGTGGGGCGACGAAAATTGATCGCCAGATTGGTATTGTTAAACTCGTTGTGAAGCTGATTGATCTTGTCGACGAGCAACTTCAAGCACTCGACCTGCACGCTCGTTCGAGGAAACCCATCCAGTACGGCGCCGTCTCGAAAATCTTCTTCCAAGAGTTTTCGCAACAGAATATCGACTACTTCTTTGTCGCCAACCATGCCGCCGCGTTCTTTAATTTTTTCGGCCTGCGGCGAAGTCAGTAAATCGCTGATCACAATCGGGCGACAGGTAAGACCTCTCGCCGCCATGATGAATCGCGTGTGAGTCCCCTTCCCTGACCCCGGAGCTCCTCCAAGGAGAATCAACTCCTTGGGAAACCGTAAGTTGGCGTGACCTATCTCTTCTTCGAGATGTTCCCAGACTGACTTAAAGATGAGCTGCGCATCTTTAACTTCCAGGTCGATCAACTTTCGATCGGATGGACTTGCGTTTGACATGTCGACGCCGATGCTACAGACCGTATTGAAAATACTCACTCCCGCCTGTGAATGGCGGAAAACGAGTTCGAAAGATACCTCAGACGTCCCGTCCGAAAGAAGGCAGATCACGAGTTTTCTATATCGGACGGAATCTCAGGGAACATCAGACATCACATTCAGCCTGACGCGAATTTGCCGGTGTTGCATCTGAAGCCAGCTCCCGGCATCTCCCCCAATCAACGCGTCCCCAGATCCTCTGTCAGTACAACGAGGATGTGACTTCGTTATTCGCCCATCAGGCTGGCAATAGTAGATTCCGTCGCCTTAGCCCATGTCGCATAGCCAGCTTCGTGGGGATGCAGCAGGTCCGGCATCACTGATTTCGGGAGCGTGCCGTCGTCTTCCAAAAACTTCGAATTGATGTTCAGGAAGAATACATTTTTGTCGTCAGCATATCCGGCAATTATCTCGTTGATCCCAGTATTCAAGCGGCGCAACGGGTCATCCGTTTTTGCTCCCCGCGGGAAGATGGCCAGTAGCAGGATTCTTGTCTTGGGAAGCTGCTTTTGTAATTCGGTGATGATTGCCTTAATTCCCGCCGCCGTTTCCTCGGCCGGATCCTGCCTGTGCCCGGTATTGTTGGTCCCAATCATGATCACGGCGAGCTTTGGAGAGATTCCCTTGATGGCGTCGTGCTGCAATCGCCACAAGACATGCTCAGTTCTGTCCCCACTGAATCCGATATTGAACGCGTTTCGTTTCGCATAGTACTCGTCCCAGACCTTCTTGCCGCGGCCTTCCCATCCGTGTGTGATCGAGTCACCAATCATCAACAAATCGACCTTTCCCATCTTCTTGAGGTCGACAAGCTTTTGATCATGTCGCGGCTGCCACCACTTAACTGCCCACGCCGCGGTCTGCACTTCAGGCGTCACAGCTTTGATTGAAGCCGATGCTGGCTTGTCCTTCTCTGCATAAACAGCGGAACTACCTAAGCAGCAGACGATCAGCAGCGTGGTTATCTGAGCGAGAAACTTCATGGTTATCCTTGCTTGCTAAGAAGACAAATTCTGTATTTGGAATCATTAAACCGAGTGACGACATCAGCCAAGACGGCCGAACTGCTTGTCGAGCTCAGTCTGACTGAGGACAAGCGCCGTCGGTCGCCCGTGCGGGCAATGATGAGCGTCATCGCAAAGATGCCGCTGAGCCAGCAGGCTGTCGATTTCTTCCGGCTTCAGTCTCTGCCCGGATTTGATCGCCGCCTTGCAGGACATCATGTGCAACAACTCGTCAAGGACGTCCCGTCGCGTCGGCTTCTTCTCCTGAGCTTCCAGCTGCTCCGCGATATCGCGAATCATTTCTGACGGACGAGCCTTCTTCATCATCACCGGCCACTTATTAACAAGAACGGTGTTCGTGCCAAACTCTTCAACACCAATGCCAATCTGCCCGAGAACTTCGGCATGCTCAACGACAAGTGACGCTTCGCGCGCCGTAAGATCAATCGTTTCAGGAATCAGCATCCGCTGAGACTCGACCGAGCCGTTCAGCACTCGTGGCCTTAGATATTCGTACATAATCCGTTCATGCAGAGCGTGCTGGTCGATGATCATCATCCCCTGCTCCGCCTCGACAACCAGATAGCAATCCATGATCTGCATGGCTCGCTCGCCAGACTGATCGCCGACAGCGGGCGCGGGCTTATCAAGTACTTCGCTTTGCCCGTCTCTTCCTGTCAGTGGTGCTTCGCCAGCCACACCGCCTGCAAGATCAGACTGCTGACGAAAGTCACGATCGACTTCCCGGCCAACGAACATTTCTTCCGCAGCCTCAACAGTTTCCGGGAGTGCCACATCGTCAACGGCCGTTGCTCCGGCACCCGTCGACTCAACGGCTCGCGACTGCGGCTCAGCCAACATTCTGGCTAGATCAGCCTGGGATTGCCGTACGGACCACGTTGTGATCGGCGGAGCGCCACCTATGTTCTGATTCTTCGTCGGTGCGGCACCAGAGTCAGTCCCCCACGCTTCAAGCTCAGCCTGTAACTTTTGCTGCGGAGCAACCGTTGCACCAACGGGCTCTCCCTGCGTTTCCGATTCTGTCCCCCTGCCCCGGGCCAGTTTCATCTCTGAGTCGAGGTCCATCGACAGAAACTTCGTACGAATCATCGAGAGCATCTGGCGATAAAGATGTTGACCGTCGACAAAACGAACTTCGACTTTCGTCGGATGAACATTCACGTCAAAAGCGCTGGGCGGCATGTCCACAAAGAGAAATGAGATTGGCTGACGACCGACCATTAATAGTCCGCGGTACGCCTCTGTCAGTGCATGTTGAATTGAGCGATCCTGGAACCATCGCCCGTTCAGAAAAAGGTGCTGCCATTTGCGGCCAGACTTGCTTTGACTTGGGTGCGCGACGTAGCCGGACATCCGAACTTCACCGACTTCACTCTCCACCCAGACAAGATGGTCAGTCAGGCTCTTTCCATAAAACATCTGCAGGCGGTCGATCAGTCCGTCGGAAGCTGGCAAATCAAACACCACTTTATCGTTGTGCCGCAACGTCATTCTGAGTCGAGGATTCGCCAGGGCGACACGAGTAAACTGATCGCTGATGTGTCCGAACTCGGTCGACTTGGTTTTCAAAAACTTTCGACGGACCGGAGTGCTGGCAAACAGGTTTCGAATTTCGATGCGAGTGCCGGTCGGGCAACCACACGGTATCACTTCAGAACGTTCGCCGCAGTTGACATCCAACTCGACACCAGCCACCGCATCCTTCTGCCGCGTGCGGATGTTTATGTGCGAAACTTCTGCAATCGACGCCAAAGCTTCGCCACGGAACCCCATCGTCTGAATGAAGAACAAGTCCTCCGCCGTAACGATCTTGCTTGTTGCATGGCTACTCACCGCAAGCAGAATATCGTCGGGGTGAATCCCCTCGCCGTCGTCCGTAATTCGGATCAGTTCCGCGCCGCCGTCAACAATGTCCACTTCGATCCGAGTCGCCATCGCATCGACACTGTTCTCAATGAGCTCCTTGACGACATTCGCCGGCCGCTCGATGACCTCCCCAGCGGCAATTTTGTTAATGACGCTCGTGTCGAGCTGTTGAATTCGTGACATATCCGTTCGTCCGCCTTCTGCATCCTGCTGCGTGTTGCTCAACTTGAATTCTTGCCGTTTGGCACGTCGCCAACTTACAACCCAACTGCCAACAAGCCATCGCGAGTTCGGAAATAGATTGTTCCATCTGCGATCGCTGGAGTTCCCAGAACAGGCGAACCCACATCATTAACACTGAGGATCTCGAGTTCGGCCGAGTTTCGTAGAACGACGACGTTGCCATTTTCACCAGCAACATAGATCTTCCCATCAGCGAGAACTGGTGACGCAAAATAGTCGCCCGCGTTCTGAATTCGGACCGGTCCGTAAAGACTTGTCCCCGCTTTGGTATCGAAACACGTCGCGATCCCTCCGCCCTTGATCAACAACATGCGACCATCGGCAACCAATGGCGAAACGATGTGATCAGTGTGTTTCGTTGAGTGCTTCCACAGAACATGCGTTGCCGTAACGTCACCCCGACCTCCACCACGGACCGCGAGAATGAACTGTGCAGCAGCTTCGGCCGCGTCGAACGAGGCCCCCGCAAAATTACCCGGATGCAGGAACGCCGCGTCGAGTTCCGCACCTTCCAGCACTCCGTCCCCGTTGGCATCACCTTTGTCGAATGTCTTGCGAAAGAAAGCTTCGGGAACTCGACGCTCACCAACGAACGCCTGTACTTCTTCTTTCGTCAACTTTCCATCGCTATTTCCCGTGTCAGCACGATCGACCGATGCCAGCCACTGGTTCGCGATTCCGCCGCTCTGCAGGGAAATATAGATAACACCGTCTTTCACAACTGGTGTCGTCTTGATGTTTCGAAGCAGAGTCTTTGCACTCCACAAACGTTTGCCCGACTCTGGATCGTAGCCAACAAGCAGCCCAGTTCCTGCAACAACGATCTCGTCGCCGTGATCAGTTTTACAGATGACCGGATGCGAATAGTTTACGGCCATGTCGTTGCGATCGTCTTTCCAACGCAGCTTGCCCGTACGTTTATCAAACGCGTAGAACGCCGGAGCCAGATCGTCATCCTGCACAAACAGCAGCAAGTCCTTGTAAAGAACTGGCGACATGCCAGCTCCCCACTTGAAGACGAAATACGGCACTGGCAGATTCTTATGCCATACATCTGTCCCAGTCTTCGCATCAAGGGCAACCATGCCAAGAGTTGCGAAGTAAAAGTAAACGCGTTCCGCATCAGCTGCTGGTGTTGTCGCCGCATGGCTATTGGTTTTGTGAACTGGAGCGATGTCGCCGATCGGCCACTTCCGCATCCAAAGCTGTTTCCCGGTAGCGGCGTCAAAGCCGTACAGGCCAATCGTTTCGTCATCGACCATCGCGGACGTAAAGACACGACCGGCTGCCACGACCGGGCAACCAATTCCATCTCCGAGTTTCTCTGACCAGCGGACATTCTTCTCCGCCGAGAATTCTGCGGGCAGCGGATTGCTCGCCGTAGCAACCCCTGCGCTATTTGGGCCCCTGAAGTGAGGCCAGTCTTCACCAGCAGCCTCGGTTACCAGCAATACACTCATCACGAGGAGAGCCAACAACGACACAGAATTTCTAACTCGGTACATGATGATCTCCTCGGATGAATTCGAACCTTGAATCTTCAGGAACAAGTCACGCCTTTATTATTCGCCCGTTCCGCCTTGCCAGTTGTCAGTCTGAAAAGGAGACGCCGGCAGGCCTTCACTATTCACGAGATTTGGATTCGCCAGCTTATGCCAGCCAAATCGAACGTTCTTAGGCTCCGCGACTTCCGCAGATGAAACAACGACTGACTGGCCATCGATTTTCGCGTCAGCCCCGACGAACTTCCCATCGGCTCCCGCGACTTGAAACTCCGACAACGCCGCATCATTGCTCGATTTTAATCCACCAGCGACATGAGCAAACTCAATACGGATTGACTTGCCCTCGACCTTCATCGATCGGAACAAAGGGCCGGAATAGACAACATCCTTCTTGCCGTAAGTCTTGGCCAGAGCCCAACGTGCCAGTCGATTCCCGACGTCCAATTTGTTGCGGGGGTGAATGTCGGCAATGTTGTCAACAAGGTCAGTCGTCACAGCCATTCCTGTCCGCGGCAATTTCAAACTGGCGGTCTGACCTTCCCAGAGAGCGGGCAACTGGCCGGGCTCGTAGCGGGCGCCTGACCACGGTGCGATCTGCACAAAGTAAAACGGCAGTTCCGAGTTCCAGGTTTTTCGCCAGCCTTCGACCAGGTCTTTTGTCTTGTCGAAATATGTCAAACCGTTCTTGCGAATGACATTCGTTTCACCCTGGTACCAAATCGCCCCCCGGACGCCGAAAGGCTGCAACGGCGCGATCATTCCGTTGTACATGCCGCCGGAACCTGCGTCTGTCACCGTCCAGGGTTCAATTGGTGAACCTCCCCACGAGCTGTTAATCAGTCCAACCGGCACATCACCGTCCTCATGCACCTTGCGGCCGAAGTAGTACAAGACGCCCGAGAACGCCGGAACGGATTCGGGAGTACACGCCGTCCAGTGAGCCGTCACTTCGACATCATCGGCTGGTTCATTCTTCTGTACTTTCTTGACATGAAACAGGCGAATGTTTGGATGCTTTGCCGCAGCAATCGCTTCCGCCGCGCCATTCGTATTTCGCAGTTGCCATTCCATATTGGACTGCCCTGAGCCGACCCAGACATCACCGATCAGAATGTCGTCCAGTGTGACCGTGTTGTTTCCGACGACCGTCAGTGAGTGAGCCTTTCCATCGGCCTTCATTGCCGGAAGCGAAACTTTCCACTTTCCGTCGGCATCGGCCGTGGCGGCAGCAGACGAGTCGCCAATCGTTACGGTCACTTTTTCACTGGCGTCGGCCCATCCCCAGACAGGAATCGGCATATCCCGTTGCAGAACCATGTGGCTGTTCAAAACCGACGGCAACTTGACATCCGCACGAAGGTCTCGCGTCGCCACCAGGCCACACGAGATAAGAATTCCGAAATACGTAATCGCAAAGCGAAACGTTTTGCCATGACGAGCGTTTCTCAGTTCAGTCATCGAAGCACCTTTTCTGCATCAGGTTGCGATTCTTGAGCGTCGCCATGAGACTTTGCAGTATCCAGTCTGCAGAACCCGCCAGCGACCGATCAGCATTCTGGTGACTAAACACGACGCTGTGAACTGACTCCGGCAACAAGTCGGAAACATCTCGGAACCGCAAATCGACTCAGCCAATACTGAATCCGCATTAGCAGAGAATTCAGGCGACACTTCATGCCAGCAAACATCGAATGCCCATGCGGCCACACTGTCCGAGTCCCGGACGAGTTAACCAATACGCGGATCAAATGCCCGGTCTGCGGCGAGTTGCTGTCGGCCGTAGCCGTCCAACCTGACGACTCTGTCTGGGAAGCCACCGAACAATCGCCAGTCGACGCTTCCAAAGAACCACCGGACGCGACAACAGATTCGCCACAGTCAGCGAAATCTGAAGCGGATGCATCGGACTATCCAGACCTGACTTCCACTGGACGATCCCGTACGGCTTCCAGCTTCCACGGAAAAGGAGCGTTCCTATTTGCTGGCTTGCCAATGCCATCGCTCACTACGGAATCAAGAGTCGCGCTCTTGCCCGAACGAGTCCGTATCAAGTCAAAGGGTCTATTCGGAAATCGCCATCTCGACCTTCGACTTTCTGAAGTGACGTCCGTTGAGACTCGCCGGTCCCCCGGATGGTACTTGCTGCTACTTGCAATTCTCTTCCTCCCGGCAAACGGAGTTGGGTTGATCTTTCTGTTGCCGTTTCTATTCATTCGTCATTCCTACCTGATCATGCGGTGCGGAAACGCCAGCGTTGCCATTCGCTTCAGCGGCGACGACACAGACGCCATATCCGTAGGTGACGCTATTCTTAGCGCAGCTCAGTCTGGATAACTTCCTGACTCCAAAAACGTTGAGAACGAAACCGCCCCGACTTCCGAAAAGTCTGACTTCAGCGATCGGTGTTGCTTAACACATCCCAAATTTGCGACGATCGCTTCTGAACCGAACATGAATGCTCCCACTTCCAAACGCGAGTCAATGATCGTCACGACTCGTCAAAACTCCATGCGAGGCGCAGTGATGCGTGTTCTGACTCTAATTACTCTTGCCGTCACCGGATTCAGCACAGCGTCTGCTGCATCCGCGACTCCCCCAACCTACGAGCGGGACATACGTCCGATCTTTCGGGCTCATTGTTTCGACTGTCACGGGGCGACGGACGAACTAAAGGGTGGACTCGATCTGCGACTCGTACGGTTCCTTCAGAAAGGGGGCGAGAGCGGCCCTGCAATCTCACCCGGCCAGCCGAATGAAAGCTTCCTGGTAGAACGGATTCGCAGCGGTGAAATGCCGCCAGGCGAAGGCACAGTTCCAGAAGACGAAATTGCGATCATCGAAGCATGGATCGCGGCTGGAGCGAAAACGGCTCGGCCGGAGCCTGAGTCGATCGGCCCCGGACTTGGTATCACCGAAGAGGAACGCAGTTTCTGGTCGTTTCAGCCGATTCGTCGACCAACGATTCCGAATCGCGAGTCTTTCCCCAACGATGATCGAGTGCGGACACCGATCGACGGCTTACTGTTGAAGGCGGCGATGGCTGACTCCGGGATAAACGACACGGTCAGTATTGCGAATGGCCAGGCCGCGTTTGCCGACGATGCCGACCGTCGAACGCTTGTCATTCGAGCGTACTTTGATCTGACTGGTCTCCCGCCATCCCCAGCCGAAATCGAAACGTGGCTCAACGATGCGAAGGACGACTGGTACGACCGTTTGCTGACCAACCTGCTGGATTCGCCTCACTATGGCGAGCGTTGGGGGCGGCACTGGCTGGACGTCGCGGGCTATGCCGACTCGGAAGGGTACTCGACACAGGACTCCGAACGTGCGTGGGCATGGAAGTATCGCGACTGGGTCATCCGCGCGTTGAATCAGGATATGCCGTTCGATCAATTTGTTGCCGAGCAGCTTGCAGGCGATGAGCTTGCCGAACCGATCAATGGTGACCTCACTCCCAAACAAATCGATCTGTTCTCGGCGACGGGTTTTCTTCGCATGGCCGCAGACGGAACTGGCAGCGGAGCAAACAATCCCGACGGTCGCAACCAGGTAATCGCCGACACGTTAAAGATCGTTGGAACGTCTTTACTCGGACTGAGTCTGCAGTGTGCGCAGTGCCACGACCATCGCTACGACCCAATTCCGCACACTGATTATTTCGCTATCCGTGCGGTGTTTGAGCCGGCGCTCGACTGGAAGTCCTGGAAGGTTCCTAACGCACGCCGAATTTCACTTTACACCGCCGCCGACCGAAAGCTGGCCGCCGAAATCGAGGCCGAAGCCGCCAAGATCACGGCAGAAAAAACCGTAAAACAGACCGAGTACATGAAGGAGGCTCTTGATCAGGAGCTAATGAAATACGAAGAGCCGCTTCGCACACAACTTCGAGACGCTTATCAGACAGCCAAAAACAAGCGAACCGACGAGCAGAAGCAACTGCTCAAGAAGAATCCAAGCGTCAACATCTCGACGGGCACTCTGTATCAGTATCTTCCCAAAGCCGCTGAAGAGCTGAAAAAGTTCGACGCGAAGATCGCTGAAACACGAGCAAAGAAACCTGTCGAGGAATTCGTACGAGCTCTGATCGAACCGCCGAACCACTCGCCGGAAACGAAACTGTTCCACCGAGGCGACCATCAGCAGCCGAAGCAAACCGTTACGCCCGCGTCGCTCAGCGTCGCCAGCCCAGACGGGCAGCCGATTCAGTTTCCGCTAAACGATGACAAGTCCCCGACGACCGGCCGCCGGCTCGCATTCGCGCAGTGGCTCGCGAGCCGAGACAACCCACTGTTCGCCCGAGTGATCGTCAACCGAGTTTGGATGCACCACTTCGGAAAAGGACTGGTTTCGACGCCCGCCGACTTCGGCAAGCTTGGAACAAAGCCTTCACACCCGGAAGTTCTCGATTGGCTCGCCGACGAATTCATCGCCAACGGCTGGAGTCTGAAATCCCTGCACCGGACAATTCTGTCGTCAACCGCCTGGCGTCAGAGTAAAGAACTCTCTGATAAACCTTCTGCGTTTCCTGTCCCTCTCCAACGACTCGAGGCCGAGACACTTCGCGACCGCATGCTGGCAGCATCCGGGCAACTGGACCAAACGTTGCTCGGCCGACCGACGAAGATCAAAAAGGACGACACCGGACAGGTCGTTGTTGACGGAACGCAAACTCGCCGCAGCCTGTACATCCAGGTAAGACGCAGCCGCCCCGTCGCCATGCTGCAGTCATTTGATGCTCCGGTCATGGAGACCAACTGCGAAAGCCGTCCCAGCTCGACGGTCGCCACGCAATCATTGATGCTGCTTAACGGCCAGTTCATCCTCGAACAGGCCGTAAAACTCGCTGACCGAGTTCGTACCGAAGCCAAACCGCCGACCGCCGAACAGATCGAACTCGTTAAAGACATCCGACGCCCGGAGGTTCAGGAATGGCAATACGGCTACGGCTCGTACGACAAAGCGGCTAATCGCACCGGCTCGTTCACCCCACTCACTCATTGGTCCGGTTCGCGATGGCAGGCTGGTGAAAAACTTCCTGATGCAAAAGTCGGCTACGTATCGCTGCACGCGACGGGCGGACATCCTGACATTCTTGGACGAGACGTCATTCGACGATGGACGGCGCCCACGAGTGGCCATGTCCAGATTATCGGCAACCTGTCGCACGGCTCTTCGAACGGAGACGGAGTGCGCGGTCGAGTCGTTTCAAGTCGCTCGGGAAAAACCGGCGAATGGGTCGCGTTCAACGGCGGAACCGACACGTCAGTGAATGATCTCACCGTCCAATCCGGAGACACAATCGATTTCGTCACCGATTGCCGAACCACTCATACGTCGGACTCGTTTAACTGGCCGGTGACGATCAAGCTAACCACCGCAGGTGTGAAGGAACGTGTCGCTAATTCAAAAGACGCGTTTCACGGACCAGCAGAATCAATCGAGACTATTCCCGGACAGATTGTCAGAGCGTGGCAGTTGGCCTTGTGCCGTCCCCCGTCGCCGGATGAGATGCATCTCGCCGTCAGCTTTGTCGCCGAGCAAGTCGAAACTTTCCTACGCACGCCGACTGGAATCCCCAAAGGGCAAACGGCTACCGGCCAGGCAATGACCAGTCTCTGCCAAACTCTCCTGGGAGCGAACGAGTTTCTTTACATTGAGTAAACTCTAGCGCAAACAGCCGCGTAGCCTGGACAAACAACTCAGCGGAGAAGATCAAGTGACGATTTCGCGACGCGAATTTCTCAATCAGAACGCAATGGGCATCGGCTCGGTGGCGTTGGCGTGGCTGCTTCAGCAGGAACGTGCCCATGCCATCCCTAAAAATATTCCGAAGCCGAACCAGACGTACGATCTCAGTCCGAAACAACCTGACTTTGAGCCGCGTGCGAAGGCAATGATCTCGCTGTTTCAACACGGCGGGCCATCGCACATGGATCTGACAGATCCGAAACCAGAACTCACAAAATTCGACGGGACGGATTACAAAGAAGACGTCGCGTACAGTTTTGCTAACGCGGCCAGCAAGAAACTGTTGGGGACTCGGTGGAAGTTCCGGAAACACGGAGAGTGTGGTACCGAGCTTTCCGAATTACTGCCTGAGACCGGCCGCATCGCCGACGACATTTGCCTCATCCGCAGTATGCACACTGGCGCGAACGGCCACGAAGTTTCCATCCGCTACTTTCACGGTGGCATTCCCGGCGTGCTCGGGAGACCTCACCTGGCCTCCTGGCTGCTGTACGGACTGGGCGCCGAAACTCAAGACCTGCCCGCGTACATGGTACTGACTGATCCGGGCGGACAACCGGTAGACAATATCAACAACTGGTCGAGCGGCTTCATGCCTCCGCTTTACCAGGGAACGGTGCTGCGACCAAAGGAGCCGCGAGTTCTGAACCTCGACGCACCCGCTCATCTGAAAGGCGAGCCTCAGCAGCAGAACCTGAAACTGCTGCAAACCCTCAACCGCCAACACGCTAAGCGTTTTCCGCACGAAGCCGACCTCGAAGCCCGAATTGCCAGCTACGAACTCGCCGCGCGAATGCAGACAGCCGCTCGCGAGGCGCTCGACATCTCTCAGGAGACCAAAGCGACGCAGGACCTATACGGACTCGACCAGAAAGAAACTCGCGAGTACGGCACACGTTGCCTGATCGCTCGCCGACTTGTTGAACGAGGGGTTCGCTTCGTGCAACTCTTCCTGGCTGGCCAGCCGTGGGATAACCACAGCAACCTCGGCACAACTTTGCCTTCCATCTGTCGCCGAACCGACAAACCATCGGCGGCACTGGTAACCGACCTCAAGCAACGAGGCATGCTCGACGAAACGATCGTCCATTGGGGCGGAGAAATCGGGCGTCTCCCAGTCACACAAAACCAAGGCAGCCCCGAGAAGCACGGCCGCGATCACAACGGCCAGGGATTCAGCATCTGGATGGCGGGTGGCGGGTTCAAACCAAGCATGACTTTCGGAGCAACCGACGAATTCGGCCATCGCGCCGTCGAGAACGTCGTCACTCCCAACGACTACCAGGCAACGCTGCTTCGATTATTCGGCCTCGACGTCAACGAACTGGTGTTTCCCTACAACGGGCAAGCTCAAAACATCACCGCCGGGCGCAAGGCTCGCGTCGTCGACGAAATTCTCGCTTAGGTCGTACGGACATTCAGACCATGTCTGTGATTAGTGCTGCGAGCCAGATGAAGCCGGCGAAGTTCGCCGGCTTTTTCTCGTAGCGTGTGGCGATGCGGCGGCAGCGTTTGATTCTTCCAAAGAATCGTTCGATGAGATTGCGGTGTTTGTAGACCGTCCTGTTGTATCTCTTTTTCTTTTTGCGTCCGGCATTTGGCTTGATGCACACCTTTGCCCTGAGCTGTCGGGCACGCTTGCGGATCGCGTCTGAATCGTACGCGGCGTCAGCGATGATGGTGCCCACATCACCGCGTTTGAAGTCTTTGAGCAACTGTTCTCCCAAAGGAGCATCGCCACGTTGACCGACCGTCAGCTGGAAGGTGACAAGCCGGCCGCTCCTGCCAGTTACTGCGTGAACTTTGGTCGTCAGTCCGCCACGAGAACGGCCAAGGCAGCGTCGTTCGTCAGCGTCTTCTTTTTTTCATCTGCCAGGCGGCGTCCGGTGGAAGCGACCGGGTGAGCTTTGATGCTGGTAGAATCTATCTGTACTTCCTGCAATTCGTCTGTCAGTCCTGACTCACCGATGGCCAGGAAAATCCGCTCCCAGACGCCTCGGGAACACCAGCGATCGTACCGCTTCCAAACCGAGTTGGGTTTTCCGTATCGACCAGGAAGATCTTCCCAGGGAATGCCAGTTTTCAGCACAAACAACACGGCGTTGATAAACAATCGATTGTTACGACCTGTCCGCCCTGGATCACTTTTCTTTCCCGGGATCAAACTCTTGATCACATTCCACTGTTCATCGCTCAGTTCATGACGTCGGACCATCGTGCTCATCCTTGAGACGATAGACATCCTCATTCAAACTAACGACAAACAGCAAGATGAATGTCCGTACGACGCCCGTTGAAAAAGGCCGCCTAACAGCCTGGACGGAATATGAGTTGGCGCTATCCTGCTCGGGGTCTTGATATTGAGTGATGGAGAGTATCGGATGTCTCTTGGTCAGCGTCGAACGGAGCGGCAACAGGAACTTTGGGTGGCAACGGCGAAGCTGCCAGCTTCGATCGGGCATGTGTTTTATGATGCTCTCAATGGCGTTCTTCGTGACGGGAAGTTTGACCGCATTGCCGAGTCGTTGTGCGAACCGTTTTACAAGGAAGGTGGTCGTCCGGGCATTCCACCAGGTATCTACTTCCGCATGATCTTCGTCGGTTACTTCGAGGGGATCGATTCGCAGCGAGGCATCGCGTGGCGCTGCCGGGACAGTCTGTCGCTTGCGGAGGTTTCTCGGGTACGAACTGCATGAGACCACGCCGGAGCATTCGAGCCTGACTCGCATCCGTCAGCGGCTTCCTCTGGATGTGTTTCGAGCAGGTCTTTCGCGTTCGTGCTGTCACTGGTCGAAGAGCACGGGCTACTGAAAGGCAAGACCGTCGGTGTCGATTCAACTCTGCTGGAAGCCAACGCGGCGATGAAGTCGATCGTGCGTCGGGACACTGGCGAGGACTGGGAAGCGTACGTCCGCGGGCTGGCCGAAGCCGAAGGTGTCGAGATCAACAGCGACGACGATCTGCGGAAGTTCGATCGAAAACGCAAAGGCAAGAAGGCTTCCAATCAGGACTGGCAGAGTTCCAGCGACCCTGACGCCCGCATCATGAAAATGAAGAAGGGCCACACTCACCTGTCGTACAAGCAGGAACACACGGTCGACTTGGAGACCGAAGTGATCTTGTCCGCCGAAATTTATCACGGCAACGAATCTGACGGAAACACGTTGCTGGACAGCGTCAACACCGCTCAAGGCAATCTGCAGCAGGCTGACAGCGAAGCGGCAATCAAAGAGGTTGTCGGTGACAAGGGCTACCATAAAAACGAAACGCTGGCGAAGTGTAAGAAGGATGAATTGCGAACATACATCTGCGAGTCGGATGGCCCGAACCGTCGCTGGACGGACAAGCCCGCTGATTACGAAGCCGCCTACCGAGCCAATCGACGTCGTCTAAAAGGCGACCGCAACAAGCGTCTGCAGAAGTTACGTTGCGAGCGCGTGGAAAGAAGTTTCGCCCATGTCTGCGAAACCGGAGGAGCCCGTCGCACCTGGCTGCGAGGTCTTGAAAACAACCGCAAGAAAGTCCGGTTGGCAGTCGCCGCTCACAACCTTGGTCTGATCCTGCGAAAACTTCTCGGCAGCGGCAAACCCAGAGAGTTCGCGGGCCTCCCAAGACTGCTGATCTCGATGTTTTCGCCACTTCAAGCCGCCCTGAAGCCTTCCCAGCGGCTCCTCAGTCACGCCAACCCTTTCCACCGAGTCCACGACCAGCAACACCGCCCGAAACTCCTCACGCCAACCTGCACCTTATGACCAAGCAACAACCAGCGTTCTTCAACGGGCTGCTAGGCCTGACGTCGAGATGACTTCTCAACGTTGACCAGCAGGGCACTCCCTCTGCCACATGCTGGCGGGCAACTACTCCTTCAAGACCATGTCGATACACATCACGGCACCAAGTATTAGCTGCCGGATCGGATTATCGGCTGGAACACTGTCCGAAATGCTCAACGCATAGTTGTCGGCGCTGGTAAACATCTCCTTCCCGAGCCCTGCCCACTTCTTAGCAACATGAGCTAGCTCTACGTCGCTCGGCGTCAAGAATCGGAAGTCCCAACTCGTCCACTTCCCTTTCAACGTACAGACTATTTCCTCGTTTGGATTGAGAACGCTGAACGCTCCACCAATGGAGAAGAACTTCTGCTTGAAACCGCCGATGAGTACTTCATTCTCATCGAACACGGACACTTTCGACAGGAAGATCGAAACACCTCTAGTTACGCGACAGACCGGTTCGCCGCTCGGAGTAGTGATCTCGATATCAAAAGGCGTCATCCGTTTATAGTCTGTAAATCGAAACAGCTTTGACAAGATGCCAAGATTGGGTCCCCGACAGTGCATGACAACTTCGTTCGTTTCAGCGTCGTAGATGTCGTAATTGTTGGCTGCCTTAAACATGCCAACATGCTCTTTAACGAGATATAGACTTCCGTTCAAAGCATCATGCATCGATTTAGCCCTTTTCGCGTTTCGGTATTCGTGAGTCGTATCCAGCAACTTGCCATCGTCAGACTGTAGGCCGCAGAATCGGCATTGGAAAGCTTGTTCAGCATGAGTCGGAATTCGGCTTCGCCAATTGCGCCGCGCGTGACTGATCGAGTTCAAGGCACTTCAGTTGTTCCATCACTACGATGACCGACTTCGGACGATTGCTCGGTTCTTTGCTCAAACAAGCTGCAACCAACTCATCAACGGCAGGCATCAGGCCGGGAACCAGATCAGTGACACGATCAGCTGGTCGTGACGACAGTGTCAGAGCAAGCGTCTCAGCAACGTCACGTCCGACAAATGGTGGCTGACCTGTCAGCAGAAAGTAGAGAACGCTCCCCAGCCCGAAGACATCCGTCTGTAGAGAAACTCGACCGAACGCGTCTGCGATTTGTTCGGGAGCGAGAAACCCCGGAGTCCCCGCAGCATGGGTACTTATCCGAGCATTCTCACGATGACTGAATCCAAAATCAGTGAGTACGAAACTACCGTCGTTTCGCCGCAGGATGTTTCGTGGCGTCACGTCGGCATGTATCACCCCCGCATGGTGCGCAGCCTCCAATGCACCGCAAACAGCAACGCCACATTCGATGATTTCAGCCAGAGTTCTTTTCGAAGCCCGGCACCAGGTTTCGAGGTTCTCTCCATCAACCCATTCCATAATCGTGAACACGCCACCACATCGACCTTTGCCCCAACCAGAATGCCGAATGATTCCTGGATGCTTGAGTTTTGAAACGATCGACACTTCGTGGATTAACTGGTCAGCAGCCGCATCGTTCTTCCAGAACGCCTTCCGCAAGTACTTCACCGCTACCGTCGCGTCGTCGCAAAGCCGAATCGCACGATAAACTTTGCCGAAGGCCCCCTGCCCGACCAGTTGTTGGAGAGAAACATCACCGAAATGAGCAGTTGGCGTTTCTCGATCACGACGTTCCACATCAGCTTGAGCCTGACCAGAAACCATGTCCGTTCCGACGGCTTGATTCGTTTCCGCCTTTGGAACTACTTCCGCAGTACCGGCGATGGAGTCAGGGCAAGCCGCGACCGTATCTTCACTTTGATAACTGGCAAGATATCGCTCCCGGATCCGCTGTAGAGAGCGTCTCACAGTCCGCTCCGCACAACCAACGGCTTCCGCAATCGTGCGGTGCGGCTCGCCCTGTAGCCGCCTTGTGAGGATGTCGCGTTCAAGCGGCTCGAGTCCCGCCATTAAGTTTTCAACCTGGTCCGTCACCATCGCAGCTTCAACGGGCGTCGGATCCCGAGAGACGATCGCAGGCCAGCTCAGCTCATTGCTCGGTCGCTCTTCGGAATGGATCGAACGACGTTCTGCCGTATGACGTGCGGCCTGACGTGAAAGCTTGCGAAGCGTCATCGTGACCAGCAAAGGCCACAAATCGTCGTCACCTGGCACGTCTACTTGATTCCGCCCCGTGGCCACAAAGAAGCTTCGCCACGCTGAGAGAACGACATCTTCAGCGTCTATTCGTCGCGCCAACTTTCGCGACAGACGACTGCTCGCAAGAGAGGTCAGACGAGCCATGTAGCGACGCACCAGAACGGTCGCCGCAACGTCATTCCCGTCACGCCATGCCTCAAGCAATTGATGATTGGATGCATCTTCCAGCACGCGCTCAACACCGCCTCAAAGAATTTTGGATTTTCCAATTTATGCGTGTCCGGTATTCAGACCGGTTCTGCATTCACAGGGTGCGGACAGTTTTGAAAACGTTTTACGAAAAGGAGATTCTCATGGCGATGGTTGTTACGGAACCCTGTTTCGGCTGCAAGTACACCGATTGCGTCGTTGTTTGCCCCGCCGAATGCTTTCACGAAGGACAATCGATGGTCTTCATCGATCCCGAAGAATGTATCGAATGCTGGGCCTGCGTGTCGGAGTGTCCGACTGAGTCAATCTTTCAACAGGACGAGGTTCCTGAAAAGTGGCACGACTACATTTCCCTGAACCGCGAAATGGCCGAACAATGCCCAAAGATTTCGGAGAAACAAGCTCCCCTGTGTCAGTGACATAGAATTCTCCAGTCTCGATCCAGTAGATCTAAAGAAGGCAATAACGCGATCGGTGTGCGAGCAGTTCATTGTTGGTCATACTTCCCAAACCACGCACCGATCCAACGGAACAAAAGGAACCTTCCATGAGCTTCTCTGTCGCCTTCGTCCATCTAACCCGCTCGCACGCGTCCCACTTCATCAACAGCGCGATCGTATTCTTCGCTCTGACAGTTATCGGCGCGTCAGATGCTTGTGCCGAGTTTCATGCAGGCGCTGCAATCGTCGACGTGACGCCGACGAAGCTGCCAGCCATAGTGAACGGCGGGCTGAAAAGTCGAAGTGTCGGCGAGGTCAAGACTCGGCTGAATGCTCGAGCTCTTGCCCTGTCCGACGGTACGACAGAGCTGGTCATTGTCGTCGTTGATAGTTGCATGCTGCCTCGACCACTGCTGGACGAGGTGAAAAAACTCGCCGAAAGCCGAACCGGCGTGCCAATGAATCGACTACTGATCTCAGCGACGCATACTCACTCAGCGCCGGCATCGATGGCCTGCCTCGGAACGGACATCGATCCCGACTACGTGCCTTTGGTGAAACTCAAGATTGTTGATGCCATCGCGGCCGCTCTTGCAAAGTTGCAGCCTGCTCGCGTCGGGTTCGGCAAAGAGAATGCCGCTGACTTTACAGCGCTTCGACGTTGGATTCGTCGGCCCGATAGAATCATCGACGACCCTTTCGGCAATCCCACGGTCCGAGCCACAATGCATGCCGGAAGCAACTGGGACAACGTGACTGGTGAATCTGGTCCTGAAGATCCCGACCTGTCACTTGTCTCAATTCAGTCGACAGCCGGCGTTCCCATTGCCGTGCTGGCAAACTTTTCGATGCACTATTACTCCGGAGAAAAAGGCCTGAGTGCCGACTACTTTGGACTATTCAGCAACGGTTTGAAAAAGCGGATCGCACCGAACGGCAACTTTGTCGGAATCATGTCACACGGATGCAGCGGTGATATCTGGCGTAAAGACTACACACAGCCCGACAAGTGGGATTCCAAACAAACGATCGATAAATACACCGACGGCCTTCTCGAAATCGCCATGAAGGCCTATGAGACGATTGAATACCGCAACGACGTTGACCTCGCGATGGCCGAGCAGCGAATGACGCTGAAGTATCGCGTGCCTGATCAGCAACGTCTCGACTGGGCAAATCGGATTATCGCTGAACTGGGCGATAAACCTCCGACAACACAGCAGGAAGTTTATGCACTGGAACAGATCATTCTTCACGAACGACAGGAAACAGAAATTGTCGTGCAGGGAATTCGAATCGGTGACATCGGCATTGCCACGACTCCAAACGAGACATACGCCATCACAGGCATGAAGGTCAAAGCGGCCAGCCCGCTCGCCCACAACATGGTGATCGAACTGGCCAACGGCGGCGACGGCTACATCCCCCCTCCCGAGCAGCATCGATTTGGCGGGTACAACACCTGGGCTGCTCGCTCGGCTGGCCTGGAAGTGACGGCCGAACCAAAGATCACCGAAGCCTGCGTTTCGCTGCTCGAAAACGTCGCACAAAAACCACGCCGCGAATACAGCCTCAGCCGCGGCCCGGCCTCCGCGAAGATTGTCGCGTTGAAACCTGCTGCCTGGTGGAGAATGAACGAATTCGCTGGACCTGTTGCCGCAGACTCAAGTGGCAACGGTCAACACGCCGCGTACGAACTGGACGTCACGTATTACCTGGAAGGTCCGCTATCCTCAGAGTTCTGCAGCGACGGTGAAACAAATCGCGCTGCGATGTTTGTTGGTGGTCGACTGCGGAGTGCGGTACCGCAGCTCGGAAGCGAATACTCAGTCTCAATGTGGATATGGAACGGGATGCCCGACAACGCCCGCCCCGTCAGCGGCTGGCTGTTCTCACGCGGCCGCGACAACGGGCTCAGCCAATGGTCCGACAATCTGGGTGTGGGCGGAACCGGAGACCATTCTCGTAAGCTAATCTTCTTCCGTGGCAAGAATCCTTCCAACGTGATTGCTGGGAGTTCTGAGATTCCCCGATGGAAGTGGCTGCACGTCGCCTTCGTCCGTCGTAGTGGTTCTGTGAAGATTTACCTGAACGGCAAGCTGGATATCGAAACGACAACCGACAGTACATTCCCAGCGGGATTCGGTCAGTTATTCCTGGGAGGCCGCTCGGACAATGACTCCAACTGGGAAGGACGGCTCGACGAAATCTCAGTCTTCGATCGAGCTTTGACAGAACAGGAAGTCGGCACTCTCGCCAACTAATCTGTCCGCCAATCCTGAAAACATCCAGCATTGTCCCAGCCCGAGACTTGCGAGCCATCCAACAGTAATTAACGATCTCGCACTATCCGCTGCCGCAATCCACGAACAAACCCGACTCTAGGATCAGAACCGAGCCCATCCGATGAACTCCAACGTTTTCCGCGGCTGTATTCCTGCCCTCATGACTCCGTGCAACGCCGACCGTACGCCAAACTTCGACGGCCTCGTCCGCAAAGGGCAGGAGTTGATGGCTGCTGGCATGAACGGGGTCGTCTATTGCGGATCAATGGGCGATTGGCCGTTGTTGACCGACGAGGAACGTCAGGAAGGCGTCCGACGTTTGACCGAAGCCGGCGTTCCCGTAGTCGTTGGTACGGGTGCACAGAACCCGAAACTGGCGGCGGCACACGCAGCTCACGCTCAACAAGTCGGAGCCGCTGGATTGATGGTCATCCCTCGCGTGCTTTCGCGAGGCACTTCTCCCGCCGCTCAACGAGCACACTTTGCCGGTGTGTTGGGAGCTGCTCCCGACATTCCGGCCGTCATCTACAACAGCCCGTATTACGGATTCGAAACAAAGGCCGATCTGTTCTTTAATCTGCGCAGCGAGTTCTCAAACCTTGTCGGCTTCAAAGAATTCGGCGGGTCAGACGCTCTGAGCTACGCATCCGAACACATCACTCACAAAGATGACGATGTTCTGTTGATGGTCGGAGTCGACACACAGGTTTATCACGGCTACCTGCACTGTGGAGCCGTCGGAGCAATCACCGGAATCGGCAACTGCATCCCAACAGAAGTTCTGAAACTGGTCTCGCTTTGTGAACTTGCCGTGGCCGGCGACGCTAAGGCTCGACAGTTGGCGAAGGAGCTTGAAGAAGCACTTATCGTCCTGTCGACCTACGACGAAGGACCGGACCTGGTTCTCTACTACAAATATCTGCTGACGCTGGTCGGCGACGAGGATTACACGTACCACTTCAACGAATCCGATGAACTGTCCGACAGCCAGCGCCACTTCGTTGAGTCACAACTGAAAACGTTCCAGTCGTGGTGGGCGTCATGGCCTGGCAAAAACTACGGCGACGAATAGCCAACCGTCGTCAACGCGAATCCGCATGACATCAGACGAATCGAGTCAGCGAGTACGGTGTCGCATCAATGTGCGGAGTGTGCTCGCTGGCAATTTCCGCCACCAACTTGCCTGTCGCGGGAGCTGTCGCCAGGCCGATCATGCCATTTCCCGCAGCGACGATTAGATTGCTCGCTCCCGGCGCTTGGCCGATACACGGCAAACCATCGACCGACATAGGCCTCCAACCGGCCCACTCTTCATCCACAGCCTCGGGAAGCGGTTCTTCGAGATGCTCTGCCGCCGACTTCCGCAGCAATGCCAGTCGCTTTGGATTGATCGATCGATCGTAGCCGGTGAACTCCATCGTTGAGCCGACTCGAAACCCAGAATCCAGCGGCGTCACCGCTACATGATGCTCTTCGAAAATCATCGGAATCTTTGGCTGTTTCTGCAGCGGTTGCATCGTCAACGAGTACCCCTTGCCTGGCTGAATCGGCAAACGACACCCGATCGCATCGGCAAACTGTGGAGCTTCAGCACCAGTTGCCAGCACGAGTAGATCGGCAGCAAGTGAGCCTTGCGACGTTGCGACCGAGGCAACCTGATTGCCATCTCGCAGTAGCGTCCGAACTTCAACGTCTTCACGAATCTCGCCGCCGCGTTGTTCAATGGCCCTCTTAAAGCCCGCCAGAAGTTTGTCCGGCCGAACATGAGCGTCAGCGGGAAAGTGCCAGCCTCCGGCCATCCCGGACTTCAACGACGGCTCCAAATCCTTTACGGCCTTGCCGGGGTAAGCAACGGCCTCGATCTCAAACTCCCTTTTCAACAGCTCTGCCGTTTCTTTGTATCCGTCGAAGTCGTTCGCTGATTTATAAACCAGCAGCAGGCCGCGGTCAGTCCACTCGCACTCAATCGATTCTTCATCAACGAATTCCCGATAAAGACTCATCGACGACGCTAGCAGCGCGTTGCGCCCGGTTGCCGCGTGCATCATCCGATCGGTCGAGCACTGCCGAGTGAACTGAAGCAACCATTTCCACAACCCGGGATCGAATCTCGCAGGTATCGACAGTGGAGCGTCTCGCTTGAAAAGCGACGGCAACGTGTAAGCAACCACTCCCGGGGCGGACAGCGGCATCGCGTGACTGGGGCAAACGTAACCGCAGTTTCCGTGCGACGCTCCACTACCAATGCGCTGCCGCTCAAGCAGCGTCACCTTCCATCCTGCACGACACAGATAGTAAGCCGAGGAGCAACCAACCAGTCCCCCTCCGATCACAATCGCCGACCGAACATCACTCATGCAGTGTCCATTATTGCTCGAACCCACCTGGCAGGCCGAATTTGTGACAACCGTGACATCTCAAGCCAGCAGGTTTCCGCAGGTTCCGTTAACTCAAATTACGCCCCGACTGGCAACTCTGACGCATTCTTATCGTGCTACGGACGGCGTCAACTTATCGGCAATTTGTAATGATCAAATTGCGTATCCACACCGTACCCGATTGCCTCGTAGAGAGTCTTCGCCGCCAAATTGTCTTTCGAAGTCGCCAGGTCGATCCGACAAGCTCCGGTTGATATGGCAAATTCCGACACTGCGTCCACCAGCTTTCGCCCAACCCCCGACCGACGGGCGACATCTACTACGAAAAGATCGTTGAGAATCCATACACGCTTCATCCCGACCGACGAAAATGACGGAAAGAGCTGGGCAAATCCCAAGCCATCACATTGCTGGTCATCAATGGCGACGAACAAAACGGAATCTTCATTCGCGATTCGATCCGAAAGGAACTCTCGTGCGGAAATCATGTCACTGTTTTTTCCGTAAAACACTCGATAGGCGTCGAACAGCGTCACCAGAATATCAAGGTGATCCGCGCCAGCCTGAATGACGGCGTACTTCATCGACTGCCCTCACATTTCAAATATTGCCGCGAACAACATGAAGGCAGGAAACGGCCCGAAGAAGCACACTTCATATTACGAGCACGCCAAGTAAAAACTTCTGAATCCAACTGCACAGACACGTCTAGAAAGCCCCAACCGGTTGCCGATCAGCAATTGTCGAAAGTCTTTCGAAAACTTCCGGGTCAATATTCTCTGACACAAACCGAACAGAACCGTCGGCGATACCGATGTTGACGCCACCATTGTATGGCCCACCAATTCCGTCAGGGCCGTTGATGTACGGTTTCTTAGTCAACGGCCTGATCGTCGAGTCACCACCCGCAATCCACGGCCCGATCTTGCTTGTGGCCTCACTGGTCATCATCGTGTTAGAAGTTCCGTCGATGATATCCCGAATGCGAGTCTTTCGATTGATTCCGAACACGCCAGCCCGCTTATGCGCTGCTGGTAGCATCGGTGCATCTTTGCCACGACCGGCGATCCCCACATAGTGCGTCTCACCTGGCCCTTGGGAATTGACCGGACGACCGGGATTCATGTATGTCGCAATGCGAACATTTGCGGCGTCTTCATTGGTCTCGTCGTCCCAGGATTCCTCAAAATCTACGGTCTTAAACAGCGCCGCCTGTTCAACAAACGGCAGAACGGATGCCAACCAACTCAGCCGTTTCTCCGGCTTCAGCTTTTCATTCGCATAGGTGCCAGCCGGGAAACTCTTGTAGACGTCATGATAATTGTGCAGCGACAAGGCCAGTTGCTTGAGATTGTTCATCGACTGAGACCGACGGGCCGCTTGCCGAGCTTGTTGAACAGCTGGCAGCAAGAACGCCGTTCCAATAGCAACAGTCACCAGCCCGTTTCCCTCGCCAATTCCGCCGACGATCGGAATTCCAGGCAATGACTTGCGCGACGTCGTGACAATTCCGTTTTTGCCAGAAATTGTGACGGTAACGTTCGGAAATAGCGGTCGAGCAACAAGCTCTGCTGGCGGCAGATCGGCAATGGTGATCGGCAAGATGGTGTCGCGAGGAATAATCCGTTCTTCTTTCAGCGCGATCTGGCCAGCCGACATCAGCACGGGAGCAAGTTTGATCAATGCATGCCAGCTGACTCGCGGATCGCCGACCGTGATCGAGGTGAAGGATTTCGGAAGCGATTCAAAGGCCTGAGTCTGAGCAACCGTCGGCTGCCAGGTGTCGAGCTTTCCGTCAATCCGCAGCAATGCCGCTTCGACAGTCTGCGGCATCAAACCAACGATCAGCCAACCGTCGTCCACCGCCAGGGAACCAGCCTGCACCTCTTTACCAAATTCAAAAAGCATGAGCTCTCGACCATGCTTATCAGAACGGTGCACGGTGAACTGACCACGTGAGACCTGCTCGCCCATGCCCATCAACTTGTTAATCGTAGCTTTCAGTTTCTCTGAGTCGTCAACTTTGATCATCAGGCCGGTGCCAGTTCCCAGAAACCCTTGATCTGGATCGGCGAACAGGCAGACCACATCTCCCAGTGAATCGAGCAGGTCACCCTTCGGATCAAACCCGATGATCTGTGGCAGGTTCGCCAGCACTCCTTCGACCTGACCGGCAACTTGAGGCGGACCAAATGCCGATCCTTCCCTGACAACTTGAACGAGCGTGTCCCATGTCGCCGAGCTGTCGAGTCGCATCGCTTTGAAGCCGTTTGTGTTAGCTGGCAGCGGAGGAAGATCGGCAAGCGTCATCGGCTTCTGATCGCACAAAGCCAGCAGACCGGCACGAGGACCGTCGACATCGATCGCGGTTTCCGACCAGAGCGACTTATCTTTATAGCCATATTGGTAAGCAACGGCATCAAGATTGTGCAGCCCAAGCGTCTGCAGAGCGTCGCTGACATTCTTTCCCGGCGAAGTCGGAATCGGTATCTGACCAAACGTTTGGCGAAGCGTGCCGAAGTCGAGCCAACTGACCGACGTCACCTCAAACCCACGTTCGTCGTAGTTGTACTTCTGCCAGAGTGGATTCGTGCTGAGATTCGGCGTCTCGCCAGTGGCCACCGCAATTCCAGCGTCAACAGCATTCATCCCACCCACGATGACCAGATGCTCTCCCTCAGCCCAGATGCCAACCTCAATCCCGGGCGTATTCGGAATGGTCGCGCTCGTCACTGATCTTTCTGTATTGTCGCTCTGCGAAAACTGAGCACCGATAAAGACGCCAAAGTTACGCACCAGACCGCTCAGCATCGGATCGTACTTAGCAGCCTTGTGAAGGATGATCGTTACCTGCGGAATCGGCGGTCCCCCGGCAGCCGGCAGTGAAACGGCAAACGTCGCACCGTGGTCTTCCAGATGCTTCATAGCGGCAGCGACTTCTGGATTGTTCTTCGCTCCAGTCTGCTCCTCAACAAACGCAAACAATTTTTCGAAAACCCCCGCCATACCTGACTCATACATTGCCTCGTAAGCCGCAGTCTTCTCCCAGGCCCCCTTGTGCTTCTCCGCGCCGTCGTGACCGATGAACACAACGGTATTCGCAGGTAACAATTCCTCAACAGATTGCCGATCCCTGTTCTGGGCGTCAGCCATTGTGAGAGTCAGGACAATGCCCAGAACTCCGGCGAACATTCCCCATGAAATTCGTGCCTGTTGCGGTGACATTCTGATTTACTCCTTCAATGACCAAATCGCATATTTTCAATACAGGAAAAACTCAGCGGCCAACCTGTTTCACAAACTCAGCTTCTGCAGTATCAACGGCACCATCGGAATTCCGGTCCAACTGCTGAAACTCCGTGCGTGTGCCAGGAAACTCGCGGCGAGCAAGCTCACCATCGCCGTTCCGATCAAGTTTCGTGAACCATATCGGCGCGTCCGATTTTGTCGACACACCGTCACCGGGTGACGACACACTTTGGCCCGGAATCTGGACACCGCGAAATTGCGGCTGCCCCGGTCCAAACGAAATCTGATAAAGCTGTGGAATCTCTGACTCCGACACTTCGCCATCGCCATCGGTGTCCCAGAGTTCAACTCGCTTTACGGCTCGCGTCAGTTCACGACGTCCCAGCGTTCTGGTTCGGTCAGCATCGAGAATTTGAAAGAGGTCGCGACCACGATTCCGAACATCCATGCGAGTCCTGCTTCGAGCCGCCGTCGCACGACTGTCAACAATCGCCGTCAACTCGTCTTTGTAGAGTTGCCCGTCACCATCCTCATCAAACTGATCGAACGCCCCGCGAAAGGTCCTGCTATTTCCGGCTTCCGCTTCATCGATGTACGCGTTCTGGTCGCCATCCGCTGCGGCAAACTGCCGCAGCAGATACTGCTTTGCGACATCCGCACCACTTGTCGTCTCGAGAATTTCGATTTGCACGTCGCCGATCGCAATACTCATCAAACCGTCCGACGACCGACGTACAGAAATATTCTGCTCATCCGAAGCTCCAGCCATCTCGACAAGTGGCTTGTCATTACTGCGTGTACCCAGTCGGACTACCAGCTGCACCGTTGGCTGAGGGGTACGGACCATTTGTCGCAGTTCCTCACGATCCAGCGTTCCATCGGCATCAAAGTCGTACCTGTCAAATACGTTTGCTGCGACACCCAAAGCTGGCCTGTGCAACTTGCGGCTTAGCGTGCTTCGACCGTCCGAAGACTCCGTCGGCATCGCTGCGTACCGTCGCTCGATCTCTGTCAGAACTTCACGCGACGCCTTGCCTGGAGTCAGGGTCACAAACGGGCGCACACCGACGGTCGTTGACGGCGACTGCCGGGCAACAAACCGATCCAAAGAGGCAATATTCAGCTCACTCACGCCGAACGTTCCGTCGTCATCCAGATCGCGTCTGTGAAGTGACGTCATCGCTCCCGTGAGTTCATCCGAAGATAGACTGCGATTTTCATCCGAATCCAATAGCTGAAAAAGACTCTCACCGATGACCGAACCAACCGCGGATGGTGGAGCTTTATCTGTCGACTGAAACGGACCGCGTTGGCGACCGACCAGGAACGCAGTCAGTTCGTCCAGCGTAATTTCGTTATCCAGCGGCCGCCGATCCGCAGACCACAGTTCTGGATCACGGACCAGCCGTAACACGTCTGCTGAGTTCTTGCCGCTGGCAACAGCCTTTGTGCCGGTCACCTCGCCAACCGTCAGCCGCCCATTTCCATCAGCATCGACGGCAGAAAACAATGTTTGAACATACGCCCGCCAGGAATCCTCGAATGAAACTCCGTCAACTTCGAGATGCACTCGAATGAAAACAGGAGCATCGCGATGAAAGTACAGGATGTCTCGAGTCGCCGCGGATATCGCTTGTGTAGAGGCCTCTTTCGATGGCTCGCTCGCGAACACAGCGTGCCCGTCAATCAACGAACCGTTCGAAGTAAGCAACAGCAACGTCGCGATGCAGTGACGCAGACCGATCATGCGAGAATCTCCATGATCGGTTTTGCTTCCGGGTCGGCGATACGGATCGGGCGACCGACGTTCGACATATTTTGCCCCATTGGATCCACACCTACTGCATGGCAAATCGTTGCCAGCAGGTCGGCAGCCGAAACTGGACGATCCTTGACCTTCATGCCGTCGGGAGTCGTCTCACCAAAGAACTGGCCGCCCTTCACTCCCCCGCCGCTCAGAACTGTCGTCCAGGATTCTGCCCAGTGATCACGGCCACTCCTTCCGTTAATGCGCGGCGTCCGACCAAATTCGCCCATCCAGACAACGAGCGTCGAGTCCAGCAGGCCGCGCAGGTTCAAGTCGTCGAGTAATGTTGCCCACGCAGGATCAAGGACCGAAGTGAGTGTCTTAATGGCCTCGAAGTTGTCCGAGTGAGTATCCCAGCCAAAGCTCTGGCTTCCTTGCACACCGTTCAGTGAGACTTCCACAAAGGGAACGCCACGTTCAATGAGACGCCGAGCCAGCAGGCAGCCCTGGCCGAACTGGTTCTTCCCGTACGCCTCCCTCAACGTGTCATCTTCCTGATCGAGATCAAACGCCTTGACAGCACGAGATCGCATCATGCGAACGGCCTGCGCGTAGGCTGATTCATGGCTGGCAGTCGGAGTTCCTGGATGCGACTTCCGAAACCCGGAATCAAAATCGTTGAGCATCGCCAGACGACGGTCCGCCTGACTGAGCGTGACATCGTCGGCCTGATTCAGATTTCTTACTTGCAACGATTGTTCGTACGAAGCATTCGTATCGGGGATATTGACACGCCCACCTTCACCGACAACCAGCGGCGAACTCCGTGGCCCAAGAAAACCCGGTCCATACGCTGCCGGGTTGAAGTTCCGAAACGGCGAAATGCTCACAAAGTTCGGCAGTCGAGAATCCTCAACACCCAATTCGTTACTCAACACCGAACCCAACGTTGGATAGTGCACCGGCCCCTGCGGCAGATACCCCGTTCGCAGGTGATAGGTCCCTCGCGAATGGTCGCCCTCTTTCGTCGACATCGACCGAACCGGAACAACGTGCTCCATCATTTGTGACAACTTCGGCAGCGTTTCACAAATCTGCATTCCGGGAACCGATGTTGAAATCGGCTTGAGCGGACCACCATTCACATGATCCGGCTTCACGTCGAACGTGTCGATCTGAGTTGGTCCTCCGGTCATCCAAAGCAGGATTACAGACCGACGACGACTTTCATGCGCGACCGTATCGGCAGCGAGGCTTTCGAGCCAACCAGACATCGACGAACCAGCGATTCCCGCCGCTGCCATCCTCATCCAGTCACGTCGACTGACAGAGCTGCGTCCCATGAGTGACTCAGCATTGAATTCTGCAGGCATTTTTCGAGCCTCTACATACTGCGTTGAATGTGCCGAAAATCGGATCAGTGATTGAGTGAAAATTCGCTACTGTTTAACAGGGTCCAGAAGACGTCGCTGACCGCCTTATTCCGCTTTTCAGTTCGAAGCTTCTCGTCCGAGTCCTGCGCGTCCGAAACTTCCGAAGCAGTCTGCGAATCAACGTATGCGACAAAGTTTTCAAGTTCTTCCGGACGGGGCCGCCGGTTCAACGTTGCCAGAAACAACGCTTCGATTCGTCGAGAATTGTCGAATCCGGGATAGTCAAGGATGCCTGCCAGCGTGCGACTTGACTGCAACCCCGTCGCGTCATTGATCAGCTCGCCGTTCATCAGCGACAGCGCCTGCAGCACGGACGTCTGTCGATCCGTCGGGGCACTGTTACTGTCTGAGAATTCGTCAATAAAACGAGCTCGCGTCGTCGCGCCGCGAAACCGCCCCCGTTGCGACTCGTCGAATGTTTCATGAGTTCCGACAGCCTGCGCGATGCTTGCATAGAGCTGTTCGGCAGTCATCCCTTTGACAGACATCCGCGAGAACAACCGCGGATCCGTGTCGTCGTTTTCTGAACGAACAGAGCTGGTCAGTTGGTACGTTCGGCTGGCGGTAATCGCTCGAACCAGAAACTTCATATCAAAGTCATGCTCGGCCAGTTCGGCGGCCAGCAAATCAAGCAGTTCCGGATGGCTGGGCGGATTCAATTCCGAGAAATCGTCTACCGGGTCAACGATGCCCACGCCGAAAAAGTGGCCCCAGACGCGATTCGCTGCCGTGCGGGCAAAATAGGGGTTGTCTTTAGAGGTCATCCAATCCGCGAGCGTCATGCGGGCACTGGTGCCGGTCGGAATCTGAGGAGACTCGCCCGTCAGGTAGGTCGCTTTCACCACTTCATCCGTACCGGGCACCGTCAATGTACGACGACTGAACAGCTCCTTAAGCTGGCTAAGAAATCCATTGCCCCCCACGCTGAGGCTCCCTCTGCATAGCCGCAAAGAAAGCCGCGTACCCCCAGAAATCATTTTGTGTCCAGGTATCAAACGGGTGATCGTGACACTGAGCACACTCAAGTCGAATTCCCAGGAACATTCGCGACGTCGCTGCTGCCAGATTCTCCGGCTTGATCTCTTTCGACTCGTAAAACGCAATCGGGTTGAGGGCATTTCGATTACGAAACGCGTTCGACCTCGACACAGGCGTTGTGAGAATCTCGCTGACAAGATCGTCGTACGCCTTATCCTCATCCAATCTTTGACGTAGCCATCCTTCAAATGCGGGCAGCATGAATCGAACGTTGAAATTTGTGTCAGCTTCTGGAATGAGTACTGCCCGCCAGAAGTTTGCCGAGTTGACGACGTAATTCGGCCCGTTCAGCAGCTCATCGACCACTTGACGCCGTTTGCCCTGTGACTGGTTCGCGAAGAAGTCCTGAGAATCGGCAGCAGTCGGAATCTTCCCGGCAATGTCCAGCCAGACTCGTCGAAGAAACTCAGCATCATCACTCGGACTGGCTGAGACGACGTCGTTCTCACTCCACTTTTCAGCAATCAAATCGTCAATCCGATTGGCAAGTTCGTGCACACCGTCCGCCGAAGGCTGTTGCTGCGCAATCGCCGGTTCAGCAAAAGGGCAAAGCCCCACCGCCATAATGAAGAAACTGACAACACGGCTTGCACTGGTCATGGCATCTCCTTCATCCATTTGCGAACTGACTCAACGCTGAGTCCAACACCGCTGGTTCCGGTCAGCTCTGTCATATCCCACAGAGTAATCAGCTTTTCACCACCGGCTCCAATCAGCATCGAGCCATCCGGTACAAAACGCACGGCGAACGTATCGTCCAATCCACCAAACCGACCAACGACCGCACTTGTTTTCAAATCCCAGACATTTGTCGTCCCATCGTGCAGACCAGCCGCCAGGAGCTTTCCGTCTGGCGACCAATCCAAAGGCCTGGCACCGGTCGAATTTCGCAGTACGGCCAGTTCCGTTTGTGTCGCCACGTCCCAGACCCTGATCACACCATCTTCGCTGACAGACGCCAGCCGACTCCCATCTGGATCAAACACCGCTGCACGCACCGCCGTTTTATGCCCGTCGAGTCGAGCGATCTCTGTCAACGACTCCGTCTTCCACAATTTGACGCCGCCTGGTTTCGCTTCCGTCCAGTCGCCACAACAAGTGGCAATGGTCTCACCGTCGGGTGAAAACGACACGTCGTAAACCGGCTGCGCGTGGGCGGTGACTTTCTTCACAAGGTCGCCAGTTTCGACATTCCAGAAGAACAGCAGTTTATCCTCACAACCCGCGGCGATTGTTCTTCCATCTGGAGAAAAAGTAAGTGCCCGAATGTTGGCGTCAGCCTTGAACGACCGCAGCCTCGACCCATCGTCGGCTCGCCAGACAATGACCTCGTCACTGCGCCAGCCTCCGGTCGCGATCAAGCTTCCGTCCTGCGAGAATTCCAGACAATCCACCGTTGTCGGATGCACGTCCGTCAGTTGCGATACCTGCTGCCCAGTCTTCAAGTCAATAATCTTGACGAATCCGCCTCGGCCACCAACCGCAACTCTTGATGACTGCGTCGAAACTGCGGTCGCCCAGACCTTGCCCACGTCTACGCCGATGGTTGCGAGAACCGGATGCGGAGGCTGCTTCGCACTCCACGCGTTGATGAGTCCTTCATAGCTGCTGCTGAAGAGCGTCTTCGAATCGGACGAAAAACTTACTGACGTGACGGAATCCTGATGACCTTCGAGACTCGACGTCAGCCGGCCGGACTTAACGTCCCACAGATGAACCATTCCATTCGACGCACCTGCCGCAAGCATTGATCCGCGAGGAGAAAACGCAAGGCGCCAGATCATTGCTTCATGAGTCAAAGTTGTTGGCTCCGCGTCAGCATTCGCCACATTCCACAAGAGAACGGCGCCATCCTCTCCGCCGCTGGCTAGAGCCTTTCCGTCTGGTGAGAACTCTACAGAGCGCACACGCCCGGCATGACCACTTCGCGTGCCCACTTCGGCCAGTGTTTCAATATCCCAAAGCCGTACGATCTCATCGTCACCGGCCGACGCCAAAGTCGATCCATCGTCCGAAAAAGCAACGTCACGAACCGTCGCGTCGTTCCCGATCAGCACTCCACGCTCGGCCCACGTTTTGACATCCCAAAGACGAACCGTCTTATCGTAGCCACACGATGCAATCGTTTGACCGTCTGAAGAGAGAGCCACAGCTACAACGCGATTTGTGTGCCCGGACATGACGCCCGCAGGCTCCAAATTGGGCAATCGCCATGCCTTGACCGTCCCGTCATAACTCGCGGTGATCAGCAAGTCGCCGGATTTGGACACAACCAGATCGCTCACCGGACCGTCGTGACAAATCTCCAACCGAATCGGCTGTCTTGAAACTCGATCAACAGCCATCACCGAACCGTCATGAAACCCCGCATACAGATGCGAGGAGACAGGCGAAACGGCGACGCTCAAAATATCGGTCGAATCACGAAGCAGGACCGACGGAGCGGTCTCAAACTCGGTTGGTTCACCGGGAGCAGCTTCTTCAGCCCGGAGACACGAATCCGCAAAGACGAACAACCACAGCCCCGCGAACGCTGCAAGAGCATTGGCAAGCTTCGGTGCGTTCACTGAATCAAAAACAGAAGTCGACATCAGCCCGCTTTCTTACCCGGTCGCAAAGCCACCCGAATATCAGAGAGCAATTCGTTTCGAATTTGTCTAAAGAAATATCACTCGCCGTGAACTTCTGAGGCATGCCGTGGCGGCACTGTACCATCTCACTAGAACAGTACCCTTGAGCCGTGCCGACTTCAAGAGCCTTCTGCATCGAAAAGCTGCAGGGAGTCTCACGCCAGATTCCCGGAACTCTTTGCAAAATTTGCCGTACGACGATCTCTCTGTACGGAATTCTCCCGCGGCAAAACGATCACTGAATCTTCCGGACGAACAACGCAGACCGTGTGAACACGACCAGAAATCCCGATCACTCGACTCCGGGCGTTCGAACACCGAAACGAAACGGATCGTCGTCATTGATCACGCAACTTATCTCGGCAGTCACATGGGCTCGACCGCGAATCGTCGGGACGATTCCGTCAGTGACATTCTGATAGGAGCCTTCGAAAACACTGCCAACAATCGACTCCTGCCGCCAGACGTCGCCCGGAGCGAGTTTGGCATCAGCGGCGAGGCAGGCGAGTTTGGCACTCGTGCCCGTTCCACATGGCGAACGATCATATTCCCCGCCTGGGCACAATACGAAACTTCGTGAGTCCGCTTTGGCGGCGTCACTTGGCTCTCCAAACAACTCGATATGGTCGATCTTTCCGCCGTCGCTTCCTTTGATCTGCTGATCAACCAACGCCGTCATGATTCGCCGCGACCGAGTGAGCAACCGATCAATCCCCGACGGATCAACTTCTTCGTCACCAACCAGAAAGAACCAGTTGCCTCCCCAAGCAATGTCGCCAGTGACTCTTCCTTCATTCGAAACATCAACCGAAACCTGCTGTCGATATCTGTAGCTGACAACATTCTTAATCGAGACCGTACGGTCTTCATGAAGGATCGCAGAGACCACACCGACCGAAGTTTCAAACCGCTGCTCACCCGCGCTGATCTGTCCCAGGAAAGCCAGCGTATCGACAACTCCGATCAACCCGTGGCCGCACATCCCCAGGTACCCGGCGTTATTGAAGAAGATGATGCCCGCTGCGCATGATGAATCGCATGGCGTTTGAAGAACGGCCCCGACCAGCCAGTCGTATCCGCGAGGCTCCAGAATCAAAGCCTGTCGCAACCAATCGTGCTCGGTCTTCATGATCTCAAGACGCTCGGCCATCGAGCCATTCCCAAGATCAGGCGTCCCACTATGAACGACCCGGGTCGGCTCGCCGCCGGTGTGAGAGTCAATATATTTGATCGATGTCACAAGTCGATTACATCCCCAAGGCTCATAATCCACGAAACGTCCGACACTTCTACGGGGCTGAAAAAGGCTCGCTGGCAACGACGAGCTTGATCAGGTCTCGAAACCCGTTACCTCGAGCCCCAAGTTCTGCCACGATCCGATCCACGTGTGGGCGGTCAGACAAACCAATATGCCGACCCAAAGAGTACGCCAGCAGTTTCGTTGTCAGAGCCCTCGCAAAGAGATCCTTTCGAGCCAGCAGCAACTTCTTAAAGTCGGTGACATCTTTGAATTTCTGCCCCGTAGCAAGCTGCCCTGAAGCATCAATCTTTGTACCCCGACCGTAGCTGGTCCGCCATCCGCCAATCGGATCGAAATTCTCCAGAGCAAAACCAGGCGGATCGATCTTCCGATGACAATCATGGCAGCTTGCAACGCTGCGATGTTTCTTAAGCTGGTCACGAATAGTTGTTGCCCCTCGGACGTCCGGATCGATTGGCTCCACATCCGGCGGCGGAGGAGACGGTGATGTCCCCAGAATGTTTTCGAGTAACCAGACACCTCGGACAACCGGCGATGTATCGATGCCGTTGGCTGTGACGGTCAAAACACTGGATTGCCCAAGCAGACCACCTCGCCGCTGATCAGTCAGCGACACTTTTTGAAAGTCGCTTCCCCCAAACGGAACATCAATTCCGTAATGCTCCGCTAGTCGCTTATTCAGAAACGTGAAGTCTGAATCGAGAAAGTTTTCGATACTCAGGTTCTGATCGATCAGCTCCCGAACGAACAACCGCGTCTCTTCACGCATCGCCGTGTCCAGGTCGTAGTGATAGAAAGACCGAAAGGCCGTTCGATCTGGCGGCGTCGCTCCGAGGTCCCGCATCGTCAGCCAGCTATTGAGGAAGCCTTCGATGAACTGTCCCGACCGTTCGTCCGCAAGCATTCGATCCACTTGTTTTGCAAGCACTCCGCGTTTCGTCAGCGCCCCATTTGCAGCCAGGCTTCTCAACTCCCGATCCGGCATCGACGACCAGAGAAAATACGACAGCCGCGAAGCCATCGCATCAGTAGAAATCTCACCGGCCTCATCCCCAGTTTCAAGATACAGAAACCCTGGCGAACACAGTATGGCTGTCAGACCGTCGCAATAAGCTTCCAACGGAGTACGCCCCGCTGCCGCACGAGCATTCACGACATCAAGAATTCGGTCGATCTCTTCCTTCGTCACCGGACGACGATAAGCCAATGATGCAAACTCGATCAATTGTTCTCGGACGTTTGTTTCAGCGAAGGTTTTTCCGTCAACGGTCCCGTCGAAAGCGTCGCCAAAAACCGCTCGCTGACCGGCAGTCGGCCACTCGTCGTAGAACGGGCCTTCAATTTCGATTTCGTGAATTCGAATCTGCGGTAAGTTTCCGTGAGTGATCCCGTTATTCCGATTGTCGACGATGCCCTTCGTCTTACGTTTCGGAAATCGGTCGCCGTATTCTCTGGCGAGTTTTCCCCACAGGCTGCGAACATCCATCAGCCCGTTTCGAAATGTGAATCGCGGAGTAAAACCAGCGTCCAGCCAGACTCGAACGGTGTACCACTTCTGCTCGTCAGCCAGTTCGATCTCCGCCAGCAAAGGTTCAATTGGCTGCGTCAGGTGCAAAGTGCCCGCATCCTTGTGTCCAGCCACGATCCCCAAACGAAACGGCTCATCCGGATTAGTCCCCAGAAAAGCGATGGGGTAGTCATGTCGTCGGTTCAGAGCTTCCGCTTTCAGCTTGATCTCGTAATACCCATCGTGAGGGACACCTTCGGCAAAAGCATGAATCGGACCATACGCTCCTTCCGGTTTATCGGCCCCAACAACATCATAAAGTGTCATGTGGCTAAAGCCGTTGGATGCCTTATGAACCTTGTCGATCTCCGGCTGCTGGCGGAAGCCGTCGCGGAATGTCCACTTCTCAACAGTCGGCTTCTCCAGTGGGAACACTGCTTTACTGACAACCGTCTCGGCAGCGTTCAGATACTGTTGAAGCAACGCACCCGACGTCACCAGCGTGTCGCCGACTGTGTCGAGATGTTCTGTCATCTGATCACGAGGAAACGTCATCGTCGGATCGAACATCGTCATATCTACATGCAACAGGTCGCGGACCGAATTTCGATACTCGCGTGAATTCAGCCGCCTTAGCACGGCCGACTGATGAGTCGCCTCTCGCGTGCGGTGGTAGTCCTCGATCGTCGACGTCAGCCAGAGAACCGCAGCGCGACGCTCAGCATCAGCCGGTTGCAGAGCGTCTTCCGGTGGCATTTCAGACAGATTGAGCTGATCAAGAATGTCCTGCAGATCGACCAGCGAGTTGTCGTCGACAATCTTCCCGGAAATCCGGTCAAAGCGCCGATCGCCTTTCTGCTTCTTCGATCCGTGACAGGTCACGCAGTACTTGGCAAGGAACGGCGACACCACTTTCTGAAAAGGCTTGGTGGTGTCATCGCCGATGACTGGCTGGATCGCGACCGAAATCACCAGCACAATCGAAAGCGTTTGAATGACTTTGCCCATGCACACGGAACTGGCAGCCGCACAGAACCTGCGAGCAAAGTATGAGCGAGTGGTCATGTCAGGCCAGCTCCAGGCCATTCAATATGCCAGTTGCCTGGCTGAACTGATCGGTCTCAACTCCGAATCTCTGAAGCATCGACACAAAGAGGTTGCACAGTGGGACGCGACGGTTGCTGACCTTTGGATATTGCTTGTACTCGCCGTGCTTGAATCCGCCACCGGCCAGAATGATCGGCAGGTCGTTGTTCGTGTGCGAGTTTGCATCACCCATTCCGCTACCCATCAACACCATCGTGTTGTCAAGCAGCGTGCCGTCGGTATTGGGCTCTCGAATCGATCGAAGTTTTTCTAGGAACCGAGAAAAATGCTCCACTTGATAACGTTCGATCTGAACCAGCAGATCGATGCTGCCTTTGACTTTCCCGTGATGAGAGAGCCCGTGATAGCCCTTCTTAATGCCAAGAGCCGACGCGACAAACCCGCTGGCGATTTCCAGTGTCGCCACTCGGGTAGAATCAGTCTGAAGCGCCAACGCAATCAGGTCGTACAACGCCGGAAGGTCGAGCGTCAGTCCTTTGTTCTTCGGTTCGTTCATCGGAGCCTTGGGCTTCGGCACGCTTAACCACTGCTTATCCAGCGTCAGCTTCGTCTCCACATCGCGAACCGATGAAAAGTATTCATCCAGTTTCTGGCCGTCGTTTTTGTTCAACTTTCGCTTCAGCGAGTTCGCATCACCCAGTACGGCATCCAGGATGGAAGACTGCAGAGCGATCCGATCTTCCGCCTGCTTCCTGCCTTCCGCACTGTCATCGACAAAAAGTTGACGGAACAGTTCTCGCGGGCCGGGAATCGGTGGAAGGCGAGTCCCCGTCCGAGTCCAGCTCATCTGACAACCACCGTGCAATCCGTAGTCCGACCCAATCGTTATGGACGGAAACCGCGTCCGCGAACCGACAAACTCCGCAGCTCGTTGATCAAGACTCATTCCACCGCCGGGCAACCCTCTGGCTTCCGCAGCCTTCACCCCGGTCAAGTAAGCGTGAATCGCAAAGTGCCCGCCCTTCAATCCGTGGTCAAGATGCGAGAACAGTGTGAACTCGCTCTTGTGCGGAGCCAGCGGCTCGAGCAATGGCGTGAGCTCATAGTCAGCGCCCGTTTGCTTCGGCCAGAAGGAACCGGGATGCATCCCAAATTCATTTCCGATGCAGACCATGCGTTGCGGTGCGGATTGTTCTTTCGATGAGCCATCCGCTGCACGAACACGACCGTTCGCCCTGATGGACTCAAGAGTCGGCAATGCCAGGCAGACTCCGGCTGCCTTCAGGAAGGAACGTCGATTATCGGAATGGTGAATCATTCTAAAAACCTAAAGTGTTAGACCGGAAGAGTGGTTGCTTCCGAATTCGCCCAACGAACAGACTACGGTAAGACTCGCTCGCCCTGAAGTCGCTGGTTCTGTCAACTTAAGATGGATGCGGCGGGAAACTCAGAAGGTACTTATCATGACCGGGAAAGTGAAATTGATCTACCCTTTCCCTCGATCGAGTCCCCTCGCAGGATCCATTCCTGTATCGTTTTTCGAATCCGAAATCCGTTAACGCATTAGGCTAAGTTCCCGCCAGTTTCTATCGGAATGCCTTCAGATGACCGAATTGAACAATATCACCACCAGGCAGTTCACTCGTCGAGCATCTCTTGGCCTCATCGCTGCCCCATTCCTCATCCCCGATTCCGTATTTGGAGCGTCCGGCAGAAAGTCGCCATCTGAACGAATCACTGTCGGCGTCGTAGGAGCAGGCTCTCGGGGTTTCAACCTGATCGATGAATTCCTCAAACAGGCAGACGCGCAGATCGTCGCCGTGTGTGATGTTGATTCCTTCCATCACCGAGATCGTCCCTGGGGACAAGGGCCAGCCTACGGTCGCGTACCTGCGAAGCGACGCATCGATAAACATTACAACTCAACAAGCGGCCGAGTCTCGATCACAGATGACTTTCGTGAAATCTGCCAACGCGACGACATTGACGCGGTGGTCGTCGCAACGCCCGATCACTGGCACGCACTCTGCACATTGGAAGCTCTTCAGAACGGCAAAGACGTCTACTGCGAAAAACCAGTCACCCACACGTTTCATGAAGGCCAACTTGTCTACCGTGAGGTCGCAAAACAAAAAGCGGTTTTCCAGGTCGGCAGTCAGCAACGGTCGAGCGAGGAGTTCCGCCGAGCTGTGCAACTGGTCCGAAGCGGCATTCTCGGAAAGGTCCAGCGAATCGAAGTCGGTCTGCCTCCCGGCTATGACAAACCGCAAGGCGATACGAAAGTCCTCACCCCGCCCGACCATCTCGATTACGACCGATGGTGCGGGCCCGCTCCGAAGTTGCCTTACATGCGAGCTCGGCATCATCGCTGGTGGCGCGGGCACCGTGCGTACGGCGGCGGTGTCCTGATGGACTGGATCGGTCATCACAACGATATCGCCCACTGGGCCATCAGAGCCGACAGTTCGGGGCCAACGAAAGTCGAAGCCGTTGGCTGGACCTTCCCGGACACCGACGTTTACGACACTCCGCATCAGTACGAAATACGATGTGAATATGAAGGTGGTATCAAGACATCAATCTCCAGCATGAACTTACTCGGCACAAAGTTCATCGGCGACGAAGGCTGGGTTCACGTCACGCGAGGCCGCTTAACAGCCTCGGACAAACGCTGGGCCACTAAGGAATTTGCAATCGACGTGGAAGACATCTACCACTCCGAGAATCACGCTCGCAACTTCCTTGATTGCGTTAAGTCGAGAGAGACCTGCATCGCCCCCGCCGAAACGGGGCATCGATCGATCACACCAGGACACCTCGGCTACGTGTCGAGCTCGCTCGGCCGTCCGCTTACCTGGGACTCTAAAACTGAGACCGTGGTTGGCGACGAAGAAGCCAACAAGCTTCTCCACACGCATCAATACCGCAAGCCCTGGCAAGCCGGCGTTTGACCATACAGATCATCGGCGAGCTGCCGGCATGAATCCGATGGACGTTTCCATCCACGAGCCGCAACTGCAACCGCCTCCGCCTTCTGGCGCAAGCAGCATGCCTCCCGCGGGAATCGTGCTCAGCCAGCAATCTGGTCGCAATCTCGGCCATGCGGTTGCCTTACCTGATTCGGTGTCCCAGACAGTCACATTCTGAGAACGCAGGAACAACGCATTGGTCGTGCAGGCGTACGTTCCGCAACCGTGACCGGTCGGCATCGTTAGTGGCAGCACCTTTCCATCAGTGAGCGACAAAACCTGCGGCCTGATGAAGAGTTGATCGCCAACAATGGCCGGACGCGACATCGCCTTTCCGTGGTCGCCCTTCCCTTCCTTCCAGCCGACTTTCTGTTCCCAAAGAGGCTCGCCGCCGTCGCTTGCGTAAGTCGAAACGTGAAACGTCTTATCCGAAGAAGAAACGATGACCAGACGATCTTTCGACTGAGCCATGTAAAACGCCACGTTTCCGTCGACGGTGTCCAGCGGCCGTTCCCACAGTTTTGAGCCAGTACTCGCGTCAAGTGAAACCAGAAACTGCTGCTGCCAGGCTTCGGGCGTTCCGAGTCGCCTTTGCTCTGAAGAAACCACATCCGGATGTCGGCACTCAACAAAGTAAACGCGACCGTCCGCAATCGTGATCGACGAATTAAGAATTACGCCGCTAGACCAGGTCCATGCTTCCGAACCGTCTTCGACGTTCCTGGCAAACAGTTTGTCACTGCCGATCTGAAACGTGGAAGGCCCGGTCCGAGCGTCATGCCAACCCTCTTTCCCCCAGTATTCCGCCCACGACGTTCCTGCCTTAACCGAACTGCCAATCAACTGACCGCCTGACCGAGCCACAAAGCCCCATTCAGATTCCGCAACTTCGCCGCCGATCGATTCAACTTTGTGAGTCTCTATCCGTTCCCCGGTCGCCGCGTCGAGTTGCCAGACTTCGTCACGAACAACCGCAAAAACATGGTCGCGATCCGCGCACCAGTTTCCAGAGTCGCGCGGCACGTTGAACCTGGTAAATCCCGGAACCTCAACCGACCACAACACCGTACCGTTGTATGAGTCCAAAGCGACGATTCGTTCCAGGCCCTGCAGAAACAGTCGCCCACCGACCGCCAGTGGTGACGGCTTCCGCCCGCTCCGGTCAGCCTGATACCGGGGCCCCGGTCGCCCCACCCATTGCACAGTCAGATCGTCACGAGACCGCACGCCCGAAAGCGACTCACCAGCGAACGCCGAGTTGTCAGTGCTTCCGTAAAGATGGCTCCACTCACCCGTGCCCTGCCAGGGATTGGTTCGAATCGTAATCCACACGCCTTCGCTATCGTCGACGAACGTCGAGTCAACACTCTCCGGCAACTTCGTCGCCGTTGTCGTGTGCAACTTTCTGGAGAACTCAGCCCGCTTCTCAACCGACAAAGCCGTCGCGCCGTCTACTGACGGTTCGCCAAACACGGCCACGCCGCCGTCCGGCCGCAGCAATTTGACGACATTTTGAAACGTGGTCGGCAAGCCATCGATAAGTGACCGTTCCGTGGTCACCAGATTGGCGAAATGCCCCACAAATGGGAGCGTTCTCAGATCGTCGACGTGATGAACCGAAACCCGAACTCCATAAAGATCGCTGAGTGACTCCCTGACAGCCTTCACCCGACCAGCATCGTCGTCAACTGCGACGATACGCAGGTCGGAGTGACGACACAGCGACCGAACCAACTTCCCATCTTGGAGTCCAACGACGAGCCCGATTCCTCGATCCACCCCGGACCTCTTGAGAACCGCGGCAGCCTTCTTCGAACTTTCTGCGACGTGCTTCACCTGCGGCTGCGAGCGATTCCCCACGGGGACGGTGTAGTCAAAAAATGTGTCGCACTCGAATTCGCGAGTCACTCCCGCCTTCCCGTTGACGACCGATTGAATCTCGTACGAATAGATTCGATTTCGCTTCAGCCCACTGAACGTAACCTGATGCTGCCTATTAAGACGCTCATCTCCATGCAGCACAGGCTTCGTCTTACGACCGCTCTTCGGGGTCAAAGTCAGCGAAGTGAGTGTTGGCTCTGCTGTCTCCCACCTGACGACTGCTGCGTTGGAACCTGTGAACTGTAACCACGGGCCGCTCTTCAGTGCGATTTCCTCACGAGGCTTCGGAAAACTGGCCGCTTTCCGTGCGTAACGTTCCGCGATTTCCTGCGGCGTGAGTACGTCATCATAAACAGCAACTTCATGAACGGCTCCGCGTAGTCGATGATGCTCGTCTTTGTCGTGATAGCTGCCGATTTCGTAGAACGCCTGGGGCGGGTAATGAACTTCGCCAGCCTGTTGTTTCGAACTGGCAGCCACTTCGCCGTTTACATAGAGGATCATTTCCGAGCCATCATACGTGCCCACAACATGGCACCAACTTTTCAGATTGAACTCCTCTTCCGAAGTCAGGTACGTCAGCCGACCGTTTCCATCCGCCCCCGCTACAGCAAGGCTAAACTTCGCATCCCGAAACCCCAGCAACCAGCCGCGTTCGAAGTCTCCGTTGTCCTGAATGGCTCCGACAATACCGCCCCAGGTTTGAGGTTCGTCAACTCGGACCCAGGCTTCGGCAGAGATTGCTTTGCGAGGCATCTTTGCATCACGAAAGTTCTCAGCGATGACCACCCCCTGGCCGCTTCCGTCGAGTTCCAGAGCCTGTCGCGCGCCAAATGTCGCAAGCAACGGCCCAGTCACGGTTCGACCGGCCCTGCCACCAGCCAGATTTGCGACCGCTTTACCTCTTACATGCGAAGCTTCAAACAGCCATCTCCCCAATTGATGCGGGTCGGACGGCAACGCGTCCACAACCTCGTCCCCGCCACGATTTCCAGTCGTTTTTTCGGCTTCTCGATCGTCTGGCGCTACCGCAGAGTTGTCGGCTTCCGCCCCAGCTCGAAACGCATAGATCGCCCCTGTGTCAGTGCTCGCCAATAGCCGGCCATTGGCGACCGCGAGACCGTAGACTTTCCCCTCAACGTCCCGCTGCCAGATCCTGGTACCGGTTTCGGAATCAAATGCCGCGACGGAATCCTCGCCACCTGCGAAAACAGCACTCGCCGTGCCGACCAAGGACAACCGTTGCTCACACGGAACCTGAAACAGCACCTTACGAGTCGCCAGGTCCGAAGCAATCAGCTCGTCATCAGCCAGCATGTAGGAAACTCGGTCTCCGACAATCAGGACACTTCCGCGACCATAGCCTGCAACCATCTCCCTGGTCTTCGGGTCACTTCGGCCAATCCCTCCCTTTCGAGAGTCGGTCGCCGGACCATGAAAGATGCTCTCATCGACTGACACAACCACGATTGACCCACCGCCGCTCTTCTTGAACGACCCGAGTTCCTTGCCATCAGTCCGGCTGAAGACTTGAGGAGCCACTCGACCTTGCGGAAACAGAACAAGTTCTGACGACACTGCCGGAGCTCCTTCGAGCGTCTTACCATTCAGCTTCCGAACAAATGTGCTGTCCCCTTCTGCAAGCCCTGTCAGAGCATTCACCGAACACAACCACGACGGATGCCACGGCAGCATTCCACAGGCGAACCACACGTTGTCGCCATTCAGCACGACTCCCGTCCGGCACGGATTCAACGGAATGAACCGTCCGTTGTTGAGAATTTTCTGCCCCGCTTCCACCGGACGAAACTTCCAGAGCAACTCTCCATCAGTTGCCATCAAGCAATAAACAAATCCATCATCCGATCCGAAATAGACTCGATTATTGGTTAGTAACGGCGCGACACGCACCGGACCATCGGTGATGAACTTCCAGCGTTCCTTTCCAGTCGCCAGTTCCAGACAACGTACGGAATCATCTGCCGACGAGCCGAAGAATATGGCATCCCCTGCTGCGACCACGTGAAAGACCTGGTCGTAACTCCGCATCGCAGGCAGGTCGCGAATCCGAGCGTAGGCGTCCCACTTCGCCGGTCCATGCCACGCCGGCTGAGGAGGAAAGTTCGACTGCCAACTCCACTCGAAGCCCAGGTTCTCGGCGACGATCTGCTCCTCGCTGAAACCGCTCCGGCGTTGGTCATGCTGCCACGTCGGCCAGTCGTCTGCCAAACACGAAACACCGCTGAGCAGCGAGAAAACCAGCACGGTCGAAATACGCATCGTCACCCTTTTGGGTTTTGAGATTCGTGAAACCGGATTGAACAACAAGTAGGCCGGATCGAGGAGCGCAGCGACGATGTTCCGGCATGACCGATCACGTGGAGACTTCGCATTCGCCGGAGCGGCGTTGCGCTTGTTCCGGCCTACATAATCCTATCCTGAACCGCGACATGGCCGTCAAAACTTGACGATTGCCCCTGGCTTCAACGCATGCTTCGGCATCGGGAAGCTGTCGTCGAAGACTCGCATGTCGTCGACTGCTTCGATCGTGTTGCCCGCTTCGTCGAACACTCCGGTCTTTGGATCAACCACGCCTTTCGCATTCAGCTTGAGATGTTTCACCATGAAAGGGTACATCGCCTGCCGCTTCGACTCCTGATACCCGTGTCCTTCGTCGGCGAAGTGCTTGTTTTCGACTGAGTCTTCAGCGCCAAACGTTTTGAAGACGCTGCGAATATAAGGGTATTCAACCTTCGGATTGTTCTTCGTCCAGTCACCGCCCACCGAAACCAGCATCAACGGTCGCGGAGCAGTCAACGCCGCGATTTCCGCATTGTTTGTTTCGAGCTTTGCTGTCTTGTGAATCGGCATGCCGCTCTCGCAATGGCACCCACCGAAGAAGTGAGCCGACACCATGACAACCGGCACAGCCACTTTGACACGATCATCGACAGCGGTCAGCAGAAACGTCTGCGTGCCTCCACCCGAGCATCCCGTCACACCGATCTGATCGGCGTTCACATCGTCGAGCGATTGAAGGAAATCGAGTGCCCGAATACTGCTCCACGTTTGCAGGGTCAGAGCCTGTTCATGTTTATGGTCCCACCCGAGGTGTTCGGAATCGCCGAACCCGACCATGTCGTAAGAAAAGACGACGGCTCCCATCCGGGCAAGCGTCGCACATCGATGCTGCTGGTCTGGTCGCAGTCGTCCGCCTTCGCGGCCTCTCGCGTGTCCGTGAGGGCAAAGAATCCCCGGTCGGTTCCCGTCCGACTTTTCCGGTCGATAAAGATTGCCATAAACGAAGAAGCCCGGCCGAGCTTCAAACGCCGCCGACTCGACCGAGTACCCCTTGAAGCGTCGTTTGTTCCGAATGATCGCGTTCAACGGCGTGCGTTCGGGAAACGGACTCAGCCTTGCTCCGACAAGAATTTGCTGGCGAATCTGCTTCGCGCGAGCCTTCCAGTCCTTCTGTGTCGTCCACGTCGCCGCCAGTCGTTCGAGCTGCCGAACTGCCTCATCTTCAGTCTGATAGTTCCCCTGGCAAAGCACCGCTCCGGGAATCTTCTCCGGTGCGTTCTGAGCACGAACGACCGAAGTCGCCATCACGCACGCGGCAGAAAGCACGACAACATGAAACAGCTTCATTCTCAGTCTCCTGATTGATAGACCGTCGTCAGCAACGATGTTGCTGGATGATTCCAAACTCGACCGGGAATGATCCAGCATTCGAACCTGAATGTCTATCAGCCCGCCCTTTCGAACGTTAGCAACCGACTCTCGCAGATCGTGCTCCGCAATTCCTGGAGCCAGTCGCTGAACATCCCCGCTTCCATCGCTATCATCTCGAAACGATCTGACAACGCGACCAGAATTACATCAACAGGAGTCTTCGATGCTGCGTCTTATCCACCGAACGGAACTCGCCAAACCGCTGACTACTAACATCGCCCTCGGTCTCGTGCTGTGTCTCGTCATGGCCATCAGCCCGTCTTCATCGCCCGGAGCCGACGACACAATCACACCGCTCGATGTCGCCCGAATGAAGAGCGTTTCCTCACAGGCAATTTCGCCGGACGGAAAATCAATCGCCTACACATTGCGAGTTCAACGTGCCCCGCTGAAGGGCGACAACGGATCCGCCTGGACCGAACTGCACGTCGTCGATGCCACCAGTGGCAAGTCGAGACCGTTCATCACGGGCAAAGTCAGCATCAGCAGCGTTGTCTGGACACCCGACGGCAGCGGAATTTCATTCCTGACAAAACGAGGCGACGACAAGACAACTTCGATCTATGTAATTCCTATCGACGGCGGAGAAGCTCGGAAGCTGATTGAGCATTCTACTTCGATCTCGTCTTTCCATTGGAAAGACGACGGAAAACAGATCGCGTTCCTGGCGAAGGAAAAGGACGATCCGGCTGAAAAGAAACTCCGCGACAAAGGATTCAATGCAGAAGGCTACGAAGAGAATCTCAAGTCAACTCGCGTCTGGATCGCGGATGCAGAGTATGACTCCGACAAAGAAGCGCGCCTGCTTGACGTCCCCGGTTCCGCATCCGAAGTCCAATGGAGCCACGATGGAACTTTGATTGCCGCAGCATTTGCTCCCACGCCGCTGATCGATCACTACTACATGTATCGCCGATATCAAATCCTGAATGCGGAAACGGGAAAGGTTGTTCAGAAGCTCAACAATCCCGGGAAAATCGGACACCTCGCCTGGAGCCCGGACGACTCAAATGTTGCCTTCCTGTCGGGAGAAGACATTAACGACCCAAGTGAAGGGCGGCTTTGGATTGCGACACTCGGAATCGATGGTTTCCTGGACGCTACCGATGGCTACTTGCCGAACGTCATCGAGTTTCACTGGTCGAGCAATTCACAAATCTGTTTTCTGGCTCACAACAGTTGCCTGTCTGAAGTCGGCACGATCGATCTCGACAAGACGTCGGCGAAGCTGACCATCACTTCGCAACCTGAAGACGTGGTTTTTGAGTCAATGTCAGTCAGCGACGCGACCGGTCAAGCTGCCCTGGTTGGTCACAGCCCGTCCCATCTCGCGGAAGTCTTCACGGCATCGACACCCCAAAAGAAAGCGAAACGGCTTACAGACGTGAATCCCTGGCTGAAGGACAAACGACTGGCCAAACAGGAAGTCGTCACTTACACCGCCCGAGACGGCCAGACGGTCGAAGGCGTCCTCATTCGACCACTCGACGAAGAAGCTGGCAAGCGTTATCCGCTGCAACTCTTCGTGCATGGCGGTCCGGAATCACACGTTTCAAACGGGTGGGTCTCTTACTACAGCTATCCCGGTCAGGTCGCCGCCGCGAAGGGCTATGCAGTCTTCCATCCGAACTACCGAGGCAGTACTGGCCGTGGCATCGCCTTCGCCAAAGATCACCAGGCCGACTACGGCGGCAAGGAATTCAACGACCTCCTCGACGGCGTCGACCACCTGGTGAAGTCAGGACTCGTTGATCGAAAAAAGGTTGGAATCACCGGCGGATCATACGGTGGCTTTGCTTCCGCCTGGTGCGCGACGAAACACAGTGAACACTTCGCCGCATCAGTCATGTTTGTCGGTATCAGCAATCAGATTTCGAAGTCGGGCACGACAGACATCGCTGACGAGATGTTCCACGTCCACGCTCGAAAACGGATCTGGGACGACTGGGAATTCTTCCTGAAACGCAGCCCGATCTACTACGTCGAAAATGCAAAGACTCCAATCCTCATTCTGCACGGCAAGGAAGACACTCGAGTCCACCCGTCGCAATCGATGGAGCTGTACCGAAACCTGAAGATCCTCGGCAAGACTCCAGTCCGACTGGTTCTCTACCCCGGAGAAGGCCACGGCAACCGCAACGCCGCCGCGAGGTATGACTACAGCCTGAGGCTACATCGCTGGATGGACCACTACCTGAAAGGCGAAGGCGGATCCGTTCCACAGTTCAAGATCGACCACAGATTAACTGCTGAGAAACCGTCGACTAAGGAATGACTCTACGACAGGCCGTGCCGCCATTGGAGAATGTCAGAAGAGTCCTCAGTCAAACAGAGTCTGAACATGAAGTACGCCCCAGATGTGTCTCGCCGCGTGTTCCTCGTTGCTGTGTTCGCCGTCGTAAGTTGCGGCGTCACCAACGCCCAGACTCAGAGCAACACCGTTCTGTATTCCTGTCGCTGGGACAAATCCGGAGCGTCCGACACGAAGTGGTTCGCCGGTGGAAGCCAAAGTGCTTTGCAACAGTTCGTCGACCGAAACCGGCAGTCGCACAGGCTCACCCATCTCAGCGGGTTCTCACACCAGGGCCCGGCACTGTACTGCGCGATTATGAAGCCCAGCAGCGACCGGAAATGGGCCTGGGAAGAACGCCTGACTCGATCAGAGTTGAACCGCTATGTGAACTCGACACATAAAGGCTGGAAGCTCGAAATGTTCAACGGCTATGAACATGCCGGACAGGTTTTCTACACCGCACTGATCCGTGATCAGCCTGGCCCAAATTTCCGTTGGGAAGAACAGATGACTCAGCAACAGGTCAACAAATTTATCAACGTCACGGGACGCGGAGCACGGTTAACCCATCTTTACGGCTACACCGTTGGAGGAAGTCCGAGATTCGACGCAATCCTGTCCAGTCAATCCGCGACTCTGCCCTGGGAAGAAAAACTGACACAAAAAGGCCTGAATGCTTATCTGACAAAGAATCGCAACTGCTTGCTGATTTGCCTCAACGGATACCGCCACCAGGGCAAGTTGCATTTCACGACAGTCGTTGATTGCGGTCGCACTCAGACCTTTCACGGCGAAGAAGCAATCCCCTTCAACAAACTACAAACACTGGATGCCGAGTTCAGGCGTCAAGGTTTCAGCGTGACACTCCTGAATGGCATTTCTCAGTAGCGTCTGATTATTTCTTCCGGCGTTGCTTTACCGGAGCCGGTTTCTGCAAAAGTCCGGTTGGTCTCTGCCGCGCTTCCGCAATTCGTGCTCGAAGTCGCTTGGACAATCGTCCAACGATGGTCTCAGATGCTGTGCTGCCAGCGAGGTTGTCTAGTTCTTCCGGATCCGTTTCGTGATCGTAAAGTTCTGCACCAAGTGAACCATTTTCGCCCCACTCGGTGTAGCGATACTGACCGGCCCGCAGACTGTAACCAACGTCGTACTGAGTGAGAGCGTCGGTTCTCGGTCGCGCAGAAGGATCATTCAATGCCGGCTTCAGGCTGACTCCGGAAAGATTCGCTGGAGCATCCAGTCCACACAGATCAGCGAGCGTTGGATAGAAGTCGATCATCTCGGCTGGGCATTTTGTGGATCGGCCTGCGGCCTTCAGATTCGGTGCCGCAATAATCAGCGGCACGTTCGCGGCATTCTCGAAGAGCGTCGTCTTCTGCCAGTGACCATGCTCGCCCATGTGGTAACCATGGTCGGAGGTGAAGACGATCACCGTGTTTTCAGCAAGCCCCAGGCGATCCACCGCGTTGACGATCCGTCCAACCTGAGCATCGGCAAACGTGATCGATGCGTAGTACGCCTGAATGGCCTGCTTAGCCAAATCTTCAGCCAGGTTCAGTTGATCCTTCTTACGTGTTATCGACTTTGCCGCCGGAGCTGGCAGCGTATCAAAGTATCCCTCCGGTACCTTCGGAACGTGGATCTTCTGCAGCGGATACTTCTCGAAATAGCTCTTCGGAGCAACGAACGGAGTGTGAGGGCGGTACAGCCCGACAGCCATGAAGAATGGAGACTTCTCTTTGGCATGTTCACCAAGAAGCTTGATGGCGTGCTCGGCCCCGATTGCGTCGGTCTGCTCATCATCCGTCCCGTCAGCAGCTAGCCAGCTCAGTGTTCCGCCGTAGCTTCCGGGCCGCAGACTGAAGACCTTTGACTCGTCAGTCTTGTCTCGGCCAATTGGATTGAACTTTCGTGACCACGATTCGGGGTCATCATGTCCGTCATTTCCGATATCCGCCGGCACGTTGTAGTGATAGATCTTTCCGACTCGAGTGGCCGTGTAGCCGGCTCGGCGGAACATCTGAGACATGCTCTGCACTTCGGGCAACCGGTCTCGCAGCAAGATTGCGTTTTTGCGAATCAGCGTCTGGTCCGGATAAAGCCCCGTCATAAACGACGCTCGACTGGGACCGCACAATGGGTACTGGCAGTAGGCCTGTTCGAATCGGACGCCCCGTTTCGCCAGAGCGTCGATGTTTGGCGATTCGACCATCGAATGGCCGTAGCAACCGAGGTCACAGTTCAGGTCGTCACAAATCAAGAATAGCACGTTGAGTTTCTGATCAGCCGCCTGACAGTGATCGCTCTGCCCAGCCGAAAGCAACGTTAATAATGTCACCGCGATGACGAAGATTCTCTGAAAATTCAGCATGAGCTGTCCCTCTAAGTCAGTGTCAGCCTGACGCCCTGCGTGTGCCAGATGCGAATTTCGGTGGTCACGACCTCGGTCGGTGGCTCATCGAACGAACACGTAAAACGCGGAATCCCAAACCGAAAAACTCTTACAAACTCGGCGGAACCCAGGCAGGAATTCCTTTGAGCGAGTTCGACTGCTCTTCATAGAGCACGTGAAACGGCCTCGTCGGAGACATAGGCGTCGACTCATTGTCCATCATGGGAACGGTCTTCTTCCACCACGCGTCGTAGACCGCTCGCATCTCTTCGGCAATCTTCGGGTTCTGATCGATGATGTTGGACTTTTGTCCCGGATCCTTCTGCATGTCGTACAACGCGTTGTTATCGACAAACCGGTATCGCTGATTTCGCACGGCGAAACCTTTCCACTGACTCTCGTTCGGATCAGTTCCGGTCTTCCAGCGACCTTTGTGGGTAAACAGGTAGCGATCCGCCCAATTGATCTTCTGCTGTTTGATCAGCGGCAGAAGGCTGCGTCCTTCGACTTGATCGGTCGGAATTTTCGCTCCCGCGAATCCGGCAAGAGTCGGAAGAATGTCGAGATGAGCAGCGATTCGATCAACGTCGCGATTCGGAGTGATCTTCCCGTCCCAACGGACAAAGAAAGGCACTCGAACACCACCTTCGTCGGAACTGCCCTTCTGCCCCTTCATCCCAGCGTTATACCCGAGCA
>CALSLT010000035.1:225000-231288 GCA_943787265.1 uncultured Planctomycetaceae bacterium
CAGCCTCACTGCCCTTCGGTTTTCCAGGCTGGCCGCCCTCGCCATTCTTCGGGTCATCTGACGATCCTCCTTCACCTGGTTTCTCAGTTGACGACTGACCTGGTTTATCCGAAGCCGAATCACCTCCGGGCTTACCGCCATCTTTCGAGGGCGACTTTGACGAGTCGCCTCCGGGTAGTTTGTCTGAGGATTCTCCGCCGGCTCCGCTTTTCGAACTATCTTTCGCTGAAGGATTTCCGCTTCCCTTTTGGGAGTCAGAAGCCCCTCCTTCGGAATCGCTCCCGCCCTTCCCCTCTGACGAATCACCACCTGGTTTGCCAGGCTGATCGCTCTTGCTCGACTGTCCCGGCTGAGAATTCTTCCCACCGTCTCCGTCGCTGCTCTTTCCAGGCTCCGTCGATTCTCCCTTGGCATCTGGATCGTCTGACGACTGACTGGACGAGTCGCCTTTGGAGTCCTCATTGCCGCCACCGTCTGAACTGGCGTCAGGGTTTGGCATGTCAGATTCAGACGTCCCCGAAGGCTCGCCCGGCTTCTCACTATCAGAGCCTCCGTCATTCTTGCCGGTTTTGTTGGCGTCTCCGTTCTTGGGATCGCCGGGCTCGTCTCCTGACTCCGTTCCAGTGGGATCATCAGTCTTCGACGGATCATCGCCGCCGGCAGACTTTTCTGGGTTTTCAGTCGGCTCAGAATTCCCACTACCTTTCGGTGGCTCATCACCTTTCGGCGGATTAGTCCCACCATCGCCGGGCATGTCTTCTTTAGAAGGATCCCCGCCCGGCTTCTTCGACGACGAATCATCGTTCTGCCCCTCAGAATCGCTTCCGTCTTTGGTATCGCCATCTTTCGATGCAGAAGATTCAGTTCCCGAATCCTCGTCGCCAGTCTTTGGATCAGCCGATTCCGGTTTCTTCCCTTCTGGATCATCTCCTGAGTTCTGATCGCTGCCGCTGTCCTCTTTCGCTCCTTCGCCCTTCGCCCCGTTAGGTTTCGGATCACGATTTTGCTTGAGCAATTCCTTCAGGATTTCGTCGTCCTGCGAACCATCATTGCTGACAGGTTTCCGAGGTCCCGATTCTCCCTTGGAACCGTCCGGCTTCGACTCGGAGCCGTTGCCTTTCGGATCAGAGCCGTCGGTTCCAGTCTCCGATTTTTGACTGTCCGAATCCCCGGTCTCGTCACTGGTTTTGTTCTCACCTTCGCTATCGGAATTCGAATCGGATTCACCTTCGCCCTTGCCGCCGGTCCCCGATTCGTCGCCGTCCGAACCCTGCTCCGATGTCGAGTTCTCTTCAGTTTCAGGCTCGTCCGCCTTCGGTTGCCGATCATCGGCGTCTGTCGACTGTTCTTCTCCGCTGTCCGGATCACCGTCCGGCATGTCCTGATTCGGATCGTCCGACAACAAATCATCGCCATTCGGGCGTTGCTCAAGTTCGTCCAGCTTTTCCTGAGCACGCTCCTTGTCACGTTCAAGCTGATCCTTGGCTTCCTCTTCAGGGATCGGAGCCTTGACGATGAACTTCAACCTCGGCGTCGAACTGCGATTTGCATCAAGCAAAGTACGAATGGGCGTTTCGACTCGCCGATTGTCATGAGCCTCCGCCCACCACGTAATCACATCGCCCGGCTGAGCATTCAGAGATGCAATCTTGAGCTCGTACAGAATGCGTTCTTCCGTATCGGCTCCCTTGTAGATCTCACGATGAGGCAACTGCCGCTTTCCGATCATCGCCCGCAACACCACACGACTCAGACGGAAGTCCGGATCGCTCGCGTTGATCAGCAACGGAACCGTCGCGTTAACGGCAACTTCCATATCACCGCGAGGCTGAAGTGTCGAAACGTCCGGCTTCTCGTCCGGCCGAATCTGAATTGAATGAACGACGGGCGTCAGGTCGGTCGCGCCGTCTTTCGTCCGGCATTGAACGCGGTAAAATCTCGGGTAAGTACCGTCGTCGCGGATGATCGGCTGCCACAAACCGGTAATGCTCGTTCCGTCGCCGCCGACTTCCATGCGGATTTCTTCACATCGAGCAGGAAACTCGGCCTCGTCCGAAAATTGCAGCTTCGCTGACTCAATGACCATGTTCGCCGTCGCGGCGATCTCGATCTTCGTCCCTTCCCAGGTATCGATGTTCGAACCGGTCGGACTTTCCGATGGCAGCTCCATGTAATCCGGAAACGAATATCGCAACTCGTCCACCGTCGCCGACGGCGGTTGAGCGACCGTCACGTTGTACGTTTTCGTCGACGCATCGCCCGCGACGATCCGGTACGAAAGCCCCTGCAGCAAACCTTCGCCGCTATCGCCCTTCAAAATGCACTGATAGCGTTTCAAGCCAGCTTCGACCTCGCGCATCGACACGGCTTCGTCGACAAACTGCTCATCGTTAGTCGTGAAGAGAAGTGTGACTTCCTCAGGCACCTCGCCCGACAGATCGGTGGTGACGGTTAGAAACTCGCGAGCCAGCACTTTCGTGTCGCCTGGATCGACACTCAGAAACGCCGTCTGAGTTGAAACTGAAACTTCCGAAGTCGGCGCAAAGATGCGAACGATCGACGGCCAGACCTTCTTCGGCGAGACGACCGAGTAAACACTGAAGAGGACGACCGCGGCCAACAGCGCGTACGAAAGACGCAGCAGCGTGCTGCGGTCAATGGCGTCGTCGACTTCGGCGTGAGAAAGTGTCACGGCCGCTCGCTTTTCCATCGAGTCGATGATCGCAGGAGAGACCTCTCGCTCCGATGATCTCAGGTCAACATAGTTGAGTAGCGTGCTCTTGAGTTCGGGCGAAGCTTCTTCGAGCGTCTTCGCCGCGTAGAGAGAATTCACTCGGCGAAAGAACGGCCAGACAACCTTCCAGCCAATCCACGCGAGCGTCCCGACGACCATCCCGACCAGCAGAACGGCTCGCATGCCGTTGCCAAAACCGCCGGCCACAACCCAGTGGTCAAGAACGACGAACACAAGCAGGTAGCTGATGACGAACACAGCCGCACCGCATAACGCGGTGAAGATGTCCGTCGAGCGGATTCCCGTCTGCGTCTTCCGGAGCTGATACGAGATGTACTCGTCAAACTCCGCGTACGCTTTCTTCTTTTTCGCCTTACGGCGTTCGAGCGTCGTGGACATGCAACATCCTGCCCATTGAGTGGTTTCATCGAGGGAGTCCGGTCGCCCGATGACAAAATCAATTCAAACCGCGTCTCATCTTACTCTTCATCGGCGGCTGACACGAGCAGTTTGTGTCGATCAGGCAGGGCAGTCAAAGACTGACGCGTCGCAGGGGGAAGATGTCGACGGTAACGCCTTCGCTGAACAGAGCGTGGTCCGGTTGTCCGGAAACCGGCACTTCTGCCGCCGAGGCTAACGTCTGTCGGCAAGAAACGATTTCTGCCGACCGTAACGGATAAGGCGAATGATGCACCCTGCCCCGCAGCAACCCTCCTCGATGGTCGTTCGCGTAAAGGATGTACCGCTCAGCGAGAAAGTGTTCGAGCGTCCCCGGCTGGACACTGACTCCCGGCTCCGAATTCAGCGGCTCACCGATCTTAACAGTGATGTCGACATCAGCTCGCCGAGACGACCGATGATCAATCCGCCGGCTCGAATACCGCACCGCGTTGCCGTCACGGCACAGGTTCATCTCCGCGTTAAAATAGGGAAGATGCCATTTCCACCGTGCTACCTCAACAGCCAGCCGGCATGCTGCATCGAGACTGAGAAACCACACGCCGGGGTCACGTCCTTTGAAATGGACGTAGGTCCGAAGGTTCGTCTCGTGAAACTCCGAAACAAACGGCAATGCAGGACACCACGCTGGGCGCACTCCTGACATATGGAAAGGCACCAGCCCAAGCCACGCCTGCCCCTCAAACGTGTCAATCTCCAACTCACGAGGAATCAGCGGCCGCAACAGCTCAACCGGCACGCACCAGTGAGAAAACAACAGCTCCGACCAACGTTGGTACCCGATCGCATTCCCAGTCGGTCGCCGGCACGGAGCAAGTCTGTCGATATCCAATGCTTCCTCCGGCAAAGCGTCACCGCCACGAGAGGCTTCAGGATTCAGAATGTCAGCCGAAATGTTCATGGGACGTTTCCTTGCTTCCTTGTCAGCAAAGAAACCGCAAAGCCCGCCCAACCTTCACTCACAATTTTCAAGAAAACACACAATTACCCAACCGTTACGTTCAAAACCCAAGCACGTCGTCCATTGTGTAGCTTCCGGCGGGTTTTCCGGCGAGGAACTTGGCGGCGGCGAGGGCCCCGTAGGCGTAGCTGTCTCGCGAGTGGCCTTTCACGGTGACGTCGATCGTTTCTCCCATCATGCCGAAGACGATCGTGTGCTCGCCGACGTTGTCGCCGGTTCTCAGGGCGTGGTAGCCGATTTCGTTGCGGGGCCTTTGACCGGGGCGACCGGATCGGCCGTGGACGTGCTCGGTCAGCCCCATTTCCCCAGCAATGATTTCGCCAAAGCGCAGAGCCGTTCCGCTGGGAGCGTCTTCTTTGAATCGGTGGTGACGCTCGATGACTTCCATGTCGACGCCGTCCGGCAGGTCTTTGACCGCTCGCACGCCTTCCCGAACAAGCTTCATCGTCAGGTTGACCGCGACGCTCATGTTTGGAGCCCACAGAAGCGCTGTTGACTCAGCGGCTTTCAGAACCTGTTCTTTCTGCTCGTCTTCCAGGCCGGTCGTTGCAGCGACTAACGGAATCTTCCGCTCGGCACAAAGCTGAGCCAGCGGCGCCAGCGCGTCGGGAACTGAGAAATCAATGACCGCGTCCGGATTCTCATCCGGCATCTGAGCGGTGACCGGCACTCCGATGTGCCCGATGCCCGCGACTTCTCCCGCGTCTTTTCCAGCAGCAAAGGCATCGACTGCCGCAAAAACAGTCAGGTCCGGGTCGGCGTGCACCAGCGCCGTGATCCGTTGTCCCATTCGTCCGGCAGCACCGTAAACAGCAATCTTCAGAGGGCTTGTCATTACTCAGTCCATTAATTTCGTCAATGAAAGTAGTCAGTCAGTTCCGGATTCCGCGGCGTTCACTTCGTCTATTCACCGAGCAGCGTGGCGAGTTTTCCTTCGATCGACTCAGCCCAGATCGTGTAACCTTGCTCGCTGAGATGCAGCAGGTCCGGCATGATCTCGCGAGTCAGTGTGCCATCGTCTTTGAGGAACTTTTCTCCGATGTCCAGGTAGAAGACCTGCTTGCCATCGTCAAGCTTTGCAAAAATTGCATTAGCACCTTCATTGACCTTGCGGCGTTTGTCCTCGTTATTGACTCCTCGCGGGAAAACGCCCAACAGCAGAATCTTCATCTCCGGCAGCTTCTCACGCAGTTGCTTAACAATGACGGAAACGCCTTCCGCAATCTGCTTGGACGAATTGCCGCCAGAGTTATTCGTGCCGATCATGATGACCGCGGCCTTGGGCGAGATATCTTTCACGTTGCCGTTATCAAGACGCCAAATGACATGCTGAGTTCGGTCGCCGCCGATGCCCAGATTGACCGCGTTTCGCTTTCCGTAGAATTTCGCCCAGACACCCTTGCCGCGACCTTCCCAACCCTGAGTAATCGAGTCCCCAATAAACAACAGGTCGACGTTTCCTTTCGCGACTCGAGCGTTAAAGCTTTCGTGACGCTTCATCCAGTTGCCGGCGCGAGGCACGGGCTTAATGGCGTCGTGAGGTTCGGCTGCCGAACTGATGACCGGAATCAGACTGGTGGCAACAAACAAAGGAAGCATTCGGAGTAGAAAGTTCATGGCGTGATTCCTGGTGGCTGTGGAAAATTGAGCGAATGGGACCGGGAGTGTAGTCTCCGTAACCATTCCTCGCACTGATCCATCATTCAATATCCGATCTAACTTCAACTGCGGTTTCCGTGCAAACTTTCTAAAGAACGCTTCATTCTATCGAAGAACGTCGATTCTCCAGATGCGGCGTTCGTACAAAACTCTGCGGCATCCATGCACGACGAATCGTCAGATTTCGTCAATAATGTAAACCCACGAGTCGCACTCTTTCACAGACAAGTGACCCGAGAAGCAATCAGGATTCGTTGCAATACATGGATGAGGAGAACCTGTGACCAGGAAATCCAGTCAGACGCCGAATCGCCCAACGAGTGTTGAGAACGTCTCAGCGTGGCAACTCACATTTCTGGATTCGCTCGCAGAACCCTTGTCCGTTCTGGAGCTCTTCGAGTTTCTGCCGCAGGTTTACATGTATGTGAAGGATGTTGAGAGCCGCTTCGTGCGGGCGAATCAGGTAGTGTGTGAC
>CALSLT010000036.1 GCA_943787265.1 uncultured Planctomycetaceae bacterium
GGGGGAACTCGAAGCAGGATTCGGGACACCCTCCAACCTCGTAGTGTGGTCTGAGTTGGATGTTGATTTCGGCCAATATTCCGGCACTGTCAAAAAGGTAGGACCCCGCCCCCGGCACATTGAAGATTGAAGGCGAAGGTGTTGGCCGTCGCATCGAGCCTCGCTGGTGTGCGAAGTCTTAACGATTTGAAAGGTGCGGCCCGTTGTTTGTTTCGTCGCCATCCAGCGTTACTGAGAGCAATGACGAATCCAGCGGTGAGGATGGAGCAGACGCCAGTGACGCTCGAACTAGTGAATTAGCAGATACGTCTTCGGGTGAAGGTGAATCGGAATCATATCGTGTTGCTTCATATGATCCGGCGTCGAGATTGTTGAGTGTAGTAAACGAAAATGGCGTCCCGGCTCAGTTGAGTGTGGCGAAGGGGGACAATGTTCAGATTCTCGGGCCTGCGTTGCAGGAAGGCCGAAACCTGTATCTTCGACACTGTATGCACTGCCACGGAGTAAGTGGTGACGGCGCCGGTCCAACGGCTCAGTACTTTAAAGTTAAGCCTCGAGATTATCGGCAGGGAGTCGTTAAATTTACGTCAACAAAGGCTAATGTGCCTCGACCCAGCCGGGATGATCTCTTCAGAATCGTCAAGCTCGGTGTTCCAGGAACTTACATGCCGTCCTTCATGCTTCTGCCTGATGAAGAAGTTCATGCGATCGTTGAGTACGTTCGCTGGCTTGCCATGCGTGGCGAAATGGAACGTAAGTTGAATGCTTGGCTCTCTCTCGATTATTCGAAGGAAGCCGTCGCTGATATGGAAGAGCCCGCTGAAGAAATCGAGTCGGCTTTTGCTGAGGCATGGGCTGACGAAGCCAGTGATAATATCACGCAGTTCAGTGAGGAATTGCAGATGGACTGGCAGGAAGCTGACAAGGAAGAGAACGTTGTTGTGCCGCCAACGGAGCGAGTTCCTCCGTCGCCTGAGTCGATCGAACGCGGTCGTAAACTCTTCCAGGGAAACAAGGCCAAGTGTGCATCTTGTCACGGGCTAACCGGGAAAGGCAACGGGCCGTCTACGGAGAGTTTCAATGACCTTCCGGGCCAGCCGGGGGTCAAGTCTGACAAGGCTGGTCTGTTCGACATCTGGGGTAATATTGTTAAGCCAAGGAACCTAACGGCCGGCGTGTTTCGTGGTGGACGTCGACCGATCGATATTTATCGTCGGATTCACTCGGGGATTAAGGGCACACCAATGCAGGCGTTTGGTTCGACTCTTAATAAAGAGGGTGAAATCTGGGATGTGGTCAACTACGTTCTTAGCATTCCATTTGAAAACAAACAGGGCGGTCATTAGACCCGTCTGCTGGCGGTTAGGTTGACTGTCTGCAATTTCAAGTTTCGCTGTGGAGAGTAAGTGGTGAACAAGTTCTGGCCCATATTTTTCATGTTCTGGCCGATTCTTGCGATCGTGAGTTTCGTGATCGCGCCGGGCATGGACTGGTGGTTCCCAGGGCCCGCCATGAGTCCTCTGGGTGAGCAGATCGACAATCTGTTCTACTTGATCCTAGTCATCGTTGCTGTGACTTTCGTCGGAACGCATGTCGCGCTTGGCTATGTACTCTGGCGAGGCGTCGACAATAAAGACCAGAAGGCTTGGTTCTCTCATGGAAGCCATAATCTCGAAATCTTATGGTCGATCGCTCCTGCTGGGATTCTAATGTTCATCTCGCTTTATCAGCTGGATGTCTGGATGGAGTTTCGGGTCAAGACACATTTTCCAGAAGGCACGACGCCCGTTGCTGAAGTCACTGCCCGGCAGTTTGAGTGGCGAATTCGTTATCCGGCTCCTGGTAAGAAGTTGATGACGACCCCACAATCGGATGACTTGTACACTGTGAATGATCTGCATGTGCCATTTGGTCGTCCCGTGTCGATCCGCCTGAGATCAATGGATGTGCAGCACGCTTTTTTTCTTCCAGAACTGCGCGTGAAGCAAGACGCTGTTCCGGGTGCTGTGATTCCTGTTTGGTTTGAGGCAAGTAAGCCTGGTGAGTATGACCTTACCTGTGCCGAACTTTGCGGATGGGGCCACTACAAGATGCGTGGTCGTGTGTTTGCCGAGAATGAATCTGGCTTTGAACAGTATCTCGAGACACTACAGGCAGAACAAAACTTTGACGGCGTCACACAGCCGGAGCATACCGGAGCTCAGATCGCTGAATACGGAATCGAGGACTCACAGTGAGTACGCTTAACCCAGCTGCTGATGCATCGGCACACGCTCATGATGTTCATGGTCATCATGAAATAGGCTTCGTGAGCAAGTACATTTTCTCAACCGACCACAAGATGATCGGGATTCAGTTCCTGTTCACAACCTTGCTGATGCTGATTGTCGGCGGCTCACTCGCACTGGGTGTTCGCTTCCAGCTTGCATGGCCGTGGCGAGCGATGCCGGTCGTCAGTCAGGTTGCCGAGCTGGCCGGTGGTCCAACCTTTGTTGCTGAAGGTGGGCAGATCTCGCCTGAGTTCTACACGATGCTGTTTACCATGCATGCATCGGTGATGATCTTTCTTGTGATCATCCCGATTCTTGCTGGAGCATTCGGTAACTTTCTAATCCCGCTCATGATCGGTGCGGATGATATGGCCTTTCCCGTGCTCAATATGTTGAGTTACTGGTTTATGTGGCCGGCGATCGTCTGTTTTGGTTTGAGCTTTACCGTTGGTGGTCTAAACGCAGCGCCAGCGCAGGGGTGGACCTCGTATCCAGTTTTGTCGGCGATCGTTGATTCGGCACCAGGAGCTGGGGATGCGCAAACCTGGTGGCTGATGGGCCTCACGTTTGTGGGTGTGTCGTCGATGATGGGATCGGTCAACTACATGACGACCATTATCAATATGCGTGCTCCGGGAATGACTCTGTTCCGAATGCCGCTGACTATCTGGTCGATGTTCATTACCGCAATTCTGCAGGCGTTCGCGTTGCCAGTGTTGACTGCAGCAGGGTTCATGCTTCTTACAGAGCGAACGCTCGGGTTCAATTTCTTTGTTCCCGGTGGGCTGATCGTCAATAACGGCGATCCGACAGTCGGTGGTGGCCAGCCTCTGCTTTGGCAGCATCTTTTCTGGTTCTACTCGCACCCGGCTGTGTACATCATGCTTTTGCCCGCGATGGGGATGGTTTCCGACATGCTGGCCTGCGTAGTGCGTAAGCCGATCTTTGGTTACAAGCCGATGGTTTATTCGATGGCGGCAATTGCCGGCCTTGGGTTCATCGTGTGGGGTCATCACATGTTCACAAGCGGGATGAATCCTGCTTTGGGAATGACGTTCATGATCTCGACGATGATGATCGCCCTGCCTTCCGCTGTGAAAGTCTTCAACTGGATTGGTACGATCTGGGGCGGCAAGGTGACCTTCAATACCGTTACGCTGAATTGTGTGGCGTTTGTGTCGATGTTCATCGTTGGCGGTCTGAGCGGAATCTTCATGGCGGCTGTTCCTGTCGACATTTACTTCCACGACACGTACTTCATCGTCGCTCACTTCCACTATGTGTTGTTTGGAGCGACTCTGTTCGGTTGCTTTGGAGCAATTCAATTCTGGTTCCCAAAGATGTGGGGCCGCATGATGAGCGAGCGGCTTGGGCGTCTTCATTTCTTCCTGACGTTCATCGGTTTCAACGGAACTTTCTTTCCGATGCATCTACTAGGGATTGCCGGTTTTCCGCGGCGATACGCTGACCCATACATCCATCCCTACATGGAGCATCTGATGCCCATGAACCAGTTCATCACAATTTGTGCGGTGATCATGGGCGTGGCTCAGTTTCTGCTAATCGGCAACTTCGTGCTCAGTATCTTTTATGGCAAGAAGGCAGGCCGAAACCCTTGGAATGCGAACGGTCTTGAATGGACTGCCCCGTCGCCCCCAGGTCATGGCAACTTTGATATTCTGCCGGTGGTGTATCGTGGTCCGTACGAATACTCGTCACCGTTGGTCGATGGACGTGATTATTTGATGCAGACCGAACGGCTGAATCCGGCAGCAGAGGCCGTTGATAATCCTGCTGACGATGCCACGACTGACCCCGGCAGTGATTCGTAGCGACGGAGGTTTCAGTTGGCTGCTCGGACGGAACAGGATAAGCGAGTACACGTTCTTGCGGTTGTTACGGCAGTTGTGTCGTTGATACCGATCGGGCTTGGGTCGCTGGTTACGACGCTTGGGGCGGGAATGGCCTTCTTGGACTGGCCAACCTCTGATGGGCAGGGCATGTTGACCTACCCTTGGTTGCAGTCGTCTGGGGATGACTTTGTAGAACATGGTCACCGATTGGGGGGAATGCTCATTGGCGTAGTCGCGATCGTGCTGTGTTGTGTGGCTTGGATCGGAAAGAGCTCGCGTGCAGTGTGTTATGCTGTTTCTGCTGTTCTCTTAGGAGTCATTGTTCAAGGTTTGTTAGGTGGTCTGAGAGTGCGGCTTGATGAGCTGGGCTTTGGACATTTGATTGCTTTTGGGCATAGCGTGTTTGGATGCTTGGTCTTTGTCAGCTTGTGGATGGTGTGTTCGGCGACGAGCAGAAACTGGAATGAGGTCAATGAGGGTTCTGTTGATTCGAGTTTTGTCTCGTGTCTTGCGTGGTCTTATCCAGTTGTTGTGCTGACGCAGTACGTTTTTGGTGGAGTCATCAGGCACGTAGGAAGCATGCTTCATGCACATTTCGTAGGTGCTGCACTGGTTTTTCTTTTTGGCTGTTGTGTCGTTATAAGCTCATTTCGGATGAAGTTCCGCAATGTGCGATCTCGAGCCGTGATGGTTGGCTTGGCTGTGTTCGGCCAGATACTGCTTGGTTTGGGAGTTTGGGTTACCAAGTTTGGATTTGCCCCATCTGGGTTGGTTGCTGTGCAGCATTCGATTCCTCAAGTTGTGGCGAGGTCTTTGCACACGGTTGTTGGGATGGTTGTAGTTGCGACTGCAGTGTCATGGGCTGTGACTGTTATAAAGTCCGATCGGTCGGCGTGTCGCAATCTGGCGACTGGCTGACCATTCTTGATTGAATATGATTCTGGCTGATTCAAAAACTTATTGAGGAACCGCGAAGAATGAGCTCTGCGAGTGTCACCACTGGATTGTCTGGTCGAGGAGCGGCTTTGCCGTTGACTCGGTTTGGTGATTATTTGCAGCTGTCTAAACCCCGCATTGCTGTCATGGGAATGGTCGCTGTTGCTGTTGGCTACTTTGTGGGCTGTGAGGGGACTGTTTCCTTCGGTGAGTTGCTTAGTGCATGTGGTGGGATTGCCAGCGTAGCTGTGTCATGCAGTTTCTTAAACCAGTGGTACGAGCAGGACACTGATCAGCGAATGGATCGGACGGCCAATCGACCCGTTCCCGGTGGTCGTGTTCGTCCGGGCGAAGTGCTGATGGTTGGCTTGGTACTCATGTTTGGTGGTGTTGGCTGGCTGCTGGTTTCGGTAAATACACTAACAGCTGTTCTATCGTTTTTGACACTTGCGATTTACGTGGCTGTTTATACGCCACTTAAACGAGTTACCTTTTTGTGTACTGTTTTCGGTGCCGTTTCTGGAGCGATGCCTCCAGTGCTGGGCTGGACAGCGGCAGGCGGAAGCCTTGATGGCGGAGCGTTGGCGTTGTTTCTGCTTTTGTTTGCGTGGCAGTTCCCTCATTTTCTCGCCATTGCGACGATCTACCGGAATGATTACGAGTCTGCAGGACTTCGGATGTTGCCGCTGGTCCGCGGCGATTCGAATGGGGCTGGTCTCGTAGGAGCGGTCTACGCCTGTGTCCTGATTCCCATCAGTGTGATGGTCTGGGAGCAGGGTATGGCCGGCAATCTTTATTTGACTGTCGCGCTGACGGGCGGCGTTGTTTATCTAGTTAGCTCGATCCGGTTTCTTCTGGATCAATCAAAGGAACGGGCAAAACAACTTGTTCTTTGTTCGATCGTTTATTTACCGACAGTGCTGCTAACGATGACTTGGGACCATTACCGGTTGCTGTCATAGTTGATCGCTGATTCGGCAGGGTTGTTAGGTGAGTCAGGAATCTGGCTCAATGTTGATACCTGTTTGCTAAGTGAACTTTATCGAGAACGTCTCGATTTTCAGGATTTGAGGCATGTCGCACTCAGAAAACTCACACGGAAGTTCAGCCCCACCATTGAAGATGGGGTTGGCAATTCCGGATTCCAAGCTGTGTATGTGGCTTTTTCTCGGTACCGAGATCATGTTCTTCACAGCGTTCATCGGTAGCTACATTGTGTTACGGCTTGGTTCGCCAGGCTGGCCGAGCGACCCCAAAGATACGCACATTCTGGTGCTCGCTGGTGGTATCAACACGTTTGTGTTGATTCTCTCCAGCTATCTTGTTGTGTTGTCGCATGAGGCGATGATTGAAAAGAACTTCCGCAAGGCATGGAATTTCATGGCCGGCACGATGGTTCTGGCTTTTTTGTTTCTCGGCATAAAGAGCGTCGAGTACTACGGCAAGTTTGATCACGACATCGTCCCTGGACACATCGCAGAAAATGATGAGCAGGCACTGGCAAAGCTGGTCCGCGAGTTCGACTCCTCACGAGTTGCGTTGTTGAATGCGATTGTGCCTGGCGATGACGACGCCAACAAGAAGGCCAGTAAGTTGGCCACTGGGCCCGGAGAGGGCGAGGCGGCATTTGATCCCGGAATGGTTGCTGCTTACCAGAAGCTCGATACGAGTTCCGGAGAGCTGCGTGACGCTGTCCGTGCAGAAAAAATTTCGCTGCACGTGGGTGTCGATCACGAGATCAATCCAGAAATCCTGTCTCGTCTCGAAGCAATGAGAAGTGACGAGCAAATCGAGCCCTACTTCCATGCTCACGATCCGCACCCAATGGTGTATGGCAACGTATTTGCCTCGACTTACTTTTTGATGACAGGTTTCCATGCCATCCATGTAGTCGTCGGAATGATTCTCTTTGGGATCGTTCTGCTGCAAGGAAGCAAGTTGGACGAAACGTGGATCGACTTCATTGAGAACAGTGGCCTTTACTGGCACTTTGTTGACTTGGTCTGGATCTTTCTGTTCCCGTTACTGTACATCGTTGACTTTGGCTAAAAGCGGCGAGTTTCGGTTGCTCGTGACGGCGTCGACACTGTTTGGCGGCATGTCCTACAAGTCACAAATACATCTAAGCCTCTCTTAGACATACAGAAGAGAATGAGTGATGGATAATCACGAAGAACATCACCATCCCCCATACAAATTCATCTTTATGATCCTTATCGTCTGCACAGGATTGTCCTGGATCGCGGATGAGCTTAAGGACAGTTTTCCAGGTCCAGGTTGGCTCGCAGTGACCGTGTTGGCAATCTCGACGATGAAAGCATCCTGCGTGATGCTTTACTTCATGCATCTGAAGTTTGAGCGACACTGGAAGTATGTGTTGCTTGCCCCAACATTTATTCTCGCTGTCGGGTTGCCGTTGGCCCTCTTCCCGGATGTTGCCGTTCACTACTACGACGTAGACGTGCCGCAGAATCCGATTGAGAGTCGAGCCGCTGGAAATTTCCACGGTGAAGCGACTGACGGCGGTCACGCTGCAGCGTCACATCACTAAACGCGGATTGTGACTGTTTCAGGCTGTTGAATTTTGACTTCAGGCTCGGCTTCATTGATTGAGGCCGGGCTTTTCTTTTGTTGAGTCGTGTTTGTGAGTAGCGGTTGTACTCTGGCCTTGGAGCAACGGTGGACGAGCTACCAGCAATTCGAGTGGATGATTTATCGTTTCGATACGGTGATCGCCTTGCGCTGGACTCAGTCAACTTCTCAGTGAAGTCTGGTGCGATTTTCGGATTTCTTGGGCCGAATGGCGGCGGGAAGACAACCCTCTTCAGTATCCTCAGTACGGTCCTGCCATTGCAGACGGGGGCTGTGACTGCTCTCGGTCATGATGTTCAGAATGATTCCGCCAGGTATCGGCAGCAGATTGGCGTCACGTTTCAGGCTCCAGGCCTCGATCGACGGCTTACTGTTCTTGAGAATCTGATTCACCAGGGACATCTATTCGGTCTGAAGGGTGAGCACCTGCGTCATACTTGTCAGGAGTTGTTGGCACAATTCGGAGTTGCAGATCGGCAAGCTGACATCGTTGATACGTTGTCAGGCGGACTGAAACGTCGAGTTGAACTTGCCAAGTGTCTGATTCATGGCCCGTCGCTGTTGCTGCTGGATGAGCCGTCGACTGGGTTGGATCCCGGAGCTCGTCATGAGCTTTGGGCGAGTCTTGAAGAGCTTCGTGCTGAGCACGGAGTCACAGTTGTTGTGACGACTCATTTGATGGAAGAAGCTGAACGTTGTGATGAATTGGCTCTGCTGCATTTAGGTAAAGTGGTCGCACAGGGCAGTCCATCGGTGCTTCGGAGTAGGATTCCCGGTGAGTGTCTGACAATCGTTGCTGATCAGCCTGAAGTCTTGAAAAGTCGGTTGGCGGTGGAAGTTCAAGTCGAGTCCAAGCGAGTCGGAGAGACACTGCGAATTCACCAACCCAATGGTCAGCAATTGTTTGGCCAGATCATGGATAAATTTTCTGCGAACATTCGGTCGATCTCATTGGGGAAGCCGACACTTGAGGACGTATTCCTGATGGAAACTGGCTCGCGTTTCGCTGAGTCCGTCAGCGAGTGACCTTTCATTAGTCGATCCGGTTCTGAATTTAATCTGAGAGATTGCATAACTGTTGTGACTTCATCTGCGACCCAAACTTCAGCAACACATTGCAACCCGCAAGCATGGCTTGCGGTGTGGACGTTGAGTCGTCGTGAGATCACTCGGTTTCTGCGACAACGATCCAGATTAATTGGAGCACTTGCTACTCCCATCATGTTCTGGGTCTTGTTTGGCGCTGGTTTGCACGACTCGTTTCAGACGCCGGATTGGATGGCGGGAGCCACGAGCTATCGCGCCTATTTTCTGCCAGGTATTACGGCTCTGATTCTGATGTTCACGGCCATCTTCTCGGCGATGTCGATCATCGAGGATCGGCATGAAGGGTTTCTTCAAGGCGTGCTTGTTTCGCCGGTGTCGCGGTCGAGTCTCGTCATGGGCAAAGTGGCAGGCGGCGTCTTCATGGCGGTTGTTCAGGCGCTGATGTTTGTTGGACTTGGCTGGCTCATGGGGCGAGTTGGTCTGGCAGATGATCTGATCTTTGCTGTCGGCCCCGGTCAACTCGCTCTGCTCGTCTTGTTCATGACGGTCGTGGCGTTCGGTCTGACGTCTTTAGGATTCATGCTTGCGTGGAAGCTGGACTCCATTCAGGGATTTCACGCGATCATGAATGTGTTCCTGATGCCGATGTGGTTGTTGTCGGGAGCGTTCTTTCCAGCAGCTCAATCAGGACCATTATCGTGGATTATGAAGCTGAACCCTCTGTCTTACGGAGTTGCTGGGATTCGCCGGCTACTCTTTGATGGAACGGCCGACCGAGCTGTTGAATCGTCCGTAACCGGACCGCCGGCTCTATGGCTGTGTTTCCTGATGTCGGTAATTTTTGCCGTGCTGTGTTTCCAGGGAGCCGTGTGGCAGGCACGTCGTGATCGAGTTCCTGTGCGACGCGCTGGAAGTAAGCGACGAGTTGCTAAGCCGGCAGGTGGGAATGCGGCTTGAGCTGGAGATGTGTGGTCAGGGCAAGCGTCCTTGCCGATTGAAACGTTGTACGGTTTTGGGTGATTACGAGAGTAGCGTGATGAGCGAGCAAACTGAAAAATCGCGAGGCAGCCTGTTCGTGGTTGGTTTTGTGCTATGGGGAGCGGTGTTCGTCGCACTGTTTTTTATGTGGAAGCAACGAAACGCCGAGTCGGTTGTGAAGGATGGCACGGATTCTGAGTTGGTGACGATTGAAGGTAACGGCTCCGACGACGTGCCAGATGCTGAGGACACAGCAGTTCCGGAGCCGGTCGAGATAAAGATCACCTGGCCCGAGGAAGGTGTCCGCGATTTTGCTTTAACGGACTGTCGAAATGAGGCATTGTCGAAGAACGATCTGATTGGAAAACCGTGGATCGCCTCATTCATTTTTACGCGTTGTGCCGGTCCGTGCCCCCAAGTTGCTGCCGCGTTTAAACAACTGCAGAAGCGGTATCCGGAACCAAACGTCAATCTGGTGACCTTCACAGTCGATCCCGATTACGACACTCCCGAGGTGCTCACAAAGTTTGCCAGTTTCTGGGAAGCTGACCTTGATCGCTGGTTTTTCCTGACTGGCGACAAAGACACGATCTACAACATGGTTCACAAGGATTTTCTTATGCCGGTCGCTCCTTCGCCGAAGCCGACTCCGGGCTGGGAAATCATCCATACGACTAACATTTGCCTGGTGGATGCGACCGGCAAAGTCGTTGGAAAGTACAATTCGCTGAAGGAAGACGAGATCGCACTGCTGCGCCGGGATTTGGATGCGTTGTTGGATAACTAGCTGGAAATTTATGCGGTGAGTCGTTGCGGTATCTGCCGCGACTGCGTGCCAGGAGATCAAAAGCGTGACGATGCTTCTTGCTGCGGAACTTCCGGATTGGCTGGCTGCTTTGCCGACGATCAACGCCTCGCTCAACGGCCTGGCGACTGTTCTGCTTATCGTGGGGTTTCTGCTGATCAAGCAGGGCAAACGTGATGCTCATCGGAGCGTCATGCTGACAGCGTTTGGCGTTTCAGTCGTTTTTCTCGTCTGTTACCTCGCGTACCACGCGGGGCTGCATCACTACACGGGTGAACGAGGCAAGCCGTTTACGGGAGCCGGGTCTGTTCGAATCGTGTATTTTACGATTCTGATCAGCCACGTAATCCTGGCAGCGGTCGTACCCATACTCGCAATCATTACGATCTATCGAGGATTGAAGGCAGACTGGGCTCGCCACAAGAAGATTGCGAAAGTCACTTTCCCCATTTGGCTTTACGTGTCGATTACAGGTGTGGTGATTTATCTGATGCTGTACCATCTGCCGGTGGAGTAGGACTATGAAATACGTGACATCGAAAATCCTGATGATTCCCGTTCTGGCGGTGGTTTTGACCCTCAGTGCCCCAGCAGCCTCTACGGCGTTGGCGTGTCCGATGTGCAAGGCAGCCAACGAAGAGGACGACGCCAAGCCGCGAGCGTATATGTACAGCATTCTGTTCATGCTGACCGTACCGGCGACGCTCGTGTCGGGCGTCACATTCAGCTTGTTCAGAATGAGCCGGAATGAGGCCGATGCACTCCGTGACGCAGGGTTATCGGATGAGGAATCCAACGGCGACTCGGACGATTCATCGCAGACTTAGCCGCAGCACATGTCGATGATTTCGTTTTAATAGTGAATACAGTTTCTGGCTCCGCGGTCTTTAGATCACGGAGCCTGTTTTGTTTCCGCCCGGACTCGGTTCAGCGGATAATTCAGTTTGGTTAAAGGTACAGCATGTTGAAGGGCAACGCTCTTGTTGGTCAATCTGGAGGGCCAACTTCGGTCATTAACTCCACGCTGGCTGGAGTCATCGAAGGCACTCGACGGTCCAGGCGAATCGGTCGGTTGTTCGGCATGAGGTTCGGAATCGAAGGCGTGCTGGGCAACCACCTGCTGGATCTGGATGGCTACGATCGGGCGGCGACAAAGAAACTGCAACTCACTCCGAGCAGCGCATTGGGATCAAGCCGGTTGAAGCTGCAGGAAGAGCACTTCGAGCCGATTCTGAAGCGTTTGAAGAAGTACAACATTCGACATTTCTTCATGATCGGCGGAAACGACACGATGGACACGATTCATCGCGTCGTCGAATACGCCAACAACGCGGGTTATGAAATGACCGGAGTGGGTGTCTCAAAAACGGTGGACAATGATCTATTCGGGACAGACCACACACCAGGCTATGCAAGTGCCGCTCGTTATGTGGCGCTAAGCATTCAGCAGGGCGGGCGGCTGGCTCGCGATATGCAAAGAGTCGATCAGTTTGTCGTATTTCAGACCGTCGGTCGGAGCGCCGGATGGTTGCCGGCGGCGGCCGCGTGTGCAAAGAAGAACGCTGCTGATCCTCCGCACATTATTCTGATGCCAGAAGTCGCGTTTGATCGTGCGAAGTTTCTGGCCGCCGTCGAGAAAGCTCAGAAGAAGTTCGGTTTCGTTTCGATCGTCTGCGGCGAAGGAATCACCAACGCCGACGGAAGCCCTGTCAGTGCGTCGGGCACGCAGGATCGATTTGGCAATGTCGAATTCGGAGCGATGGGCGGCACGAGCGCCGCAATGATGCTGCACCGAATGATCAGCGACGAGTTCGGCTGGCGAGGCGAGTTTCAGGTCACCGAGTCATTGCAGATGTCCGCCGCCGATCGAGCGGTCAAGCTGGATATCGACGAAGCATTTGGATGTGGGAAAGAAGCAGTTCGGCTCGCCGAAAATGGCACGAGCGGAGTGATGGTGACAATCGATCGTGTCTCAAAACGTGGTGAACCGTACGCCACAGATTTCGGAACGATTCCATTGGGCAAAGTTGCGAATGCCGAACGACCGATGCCACAAAAATTCATCTCAAAAGATGGGCTCTTTGTGACAAAGGCGTTCCTCGACTATGCCAATCCATTGATCGGCGACCTGCCCAGCTTCTTCGATCTCGATTTGAAAAAGGCAAAGCCGTAGTCAGTTACTGAGCAGGCTGGGATCATTGTGGAGCTTTTCGAACTTTACAGGAGAGCTTTATCTTAAACCCAGGATACGTGGCAGCGTTTGGTTGGTGCATTCTAATCCCAGTTGAGAGATGAAGCGCTTTGGTATTCGGTAACTCGGGTTTCGAAGAAGTTCTTTTCTTTGCTCAGGTCCATAGTCTCACTCATCCAGGGAAACGGATTGGACGAACCATATTGAACGGGCAGGCCGATCCGCTCCAATCGACGATCAGCAACGTACTGGACGTACTCGCGAAACAGGTCACCGTTCAGGCCCATAATTCCTCGCGGCAGACAATCACGAGCGTAGGCAAGTTCAAGTTCAACAGCTTCACGGACTCGGTCGACCATTGCCTGCTGGAATTCCGGCGTCCAGATGTGCGGATTCTCAGTACGGATGCCATTGATCAAATCGATTCCAAAATTCAGATGGATCGTCTCGTCACGCAGGATGTACTGAAACTGCTCGCCGATTCCTGTCATCAGATTACGGCGATGAAACGATAGCACCATGACGAAGCCGGTGTAAAAGAATACGCCTTCCATGATCAGGTAGTAGCCGATCAAGTTTCGAAGAAAAGCCTGTGCCCCTTCGAAAGTGCTGGTTGAGAAATCGGGGTTTAGAATTTCTTCTGTCAGACGCATTTCGAACTCGTCTTTTGCCGAGATCGCCGGAACCTCGTGATACATGTTGAAGACTTCGCCTTCGTCCAGGCCGAGACTTTCCACGATGTAGAGAAAAGTGTGCGAGTGGACGGCTTCTTCAAACGCCTGACGTAACAGGTATTGTCGGCACTCCGCGTTCGTAACATGCCGGAAAATAGCCAGCACCAGGTTGTTGCCGACAAGGCTTTCGGCTGTTGAAAAGAACCCCAGGTTTCGCATGATCACAAGGCGTTCGTCGTCGGTCAGCTTGCTGGATCGCCAGGTTTCAATGTCCTTGTTCATGGGAACTTCGGTTGGCATCCAGTGGTTCGCACAGCCGTTAAGGTAATGTTCCCAGGCCCATTGATACTTGAGTGGCATTAGCTGGTTGACATCGACCTGACCGCAGTTGATCAGTCGTTTGTTGCTGGCATCGACGCGGCCAGTGGGAATGGTTGACGCCTGATGCGTTCCGGTAGATGACGTGGCAAGTTGAGTCATTGAATATTCCATTCTGAAGAGATGTATCCGCGCAGCACCTCGGCACGGTTCGTATGAATCAAAAGAGCGACTTAACGGATTAAAACGTGGTTACTGACAGGCTTCGCAGTCAGGATCATCAATATTGCACGTAGCGGGAGCGGCCAGAATTTCCGTTCCGGCATCTGTATCTTCGCCGGCCGCGGCGCGATCGATTGCAATATCTCCCGATGCGCTACGGTTCTTCATCCACCGCGGCTGAACCCCAAACCGGTTCACATCGACGGTCGATTTCTCGACCTGTGTAGCCGCAAGAGTTCGCAAGTAGTACGTCGTTTTCAGACCGTACTCCCATGCCATGAAATAGATGTCGTGCAAGGCTCGACCACTCGGTTCGGCGAGATACAGATTTAATGATTGTCCTTGATCGATCCATTTCTGACGTCGGGCAGCGCACGCTATGAGCCATTTCGGCTCAATCTCAAATGCCGTCAGGAACCGTTGACGCACCTCTAGCGGAATTCGACCGATGTTCTGAAGTGAACCGTCGTAATACTTCAGCTCTTCCAGCATCTGATCATCCCACACCCCGAGCGATTTCAATTGCTCGACCAGCACGTAATTCACCTGAGTGAACTCACCGGAAAGATTGCTCTTCACGTAGAGTTGCCGGTAAGACGGTTCGATCGACTGCGAGACACCGATGATCGTCGAAATAGTAGCGGTCGGGGCAATCGCCATGACGTTGCTGTTCCGCATTCCGTTCGAGAAAACTGAATCGCGAACCGTTTGCCAGTCGAGCGCCGATGATCGATCAACCGGCATGGAAACACCGCGTTCGGCTTCGAGGAGGTCCACCGTGTCTACTGGAAGCAGGCCACGATCCCACTTCGAGTTTTCATAGCTGTCGTACGTGCCTCGTTCGCGGGCCAATTCGCTGGATGTGAGAATTGCGTGGTACGAAATCAATTCCATACTGCGATCAGCAAACTCCACCGCAGCCTCACTGGCATATCCGAGTCCCATTTCGTTCAACGCGTCCTGAAATCCCATCAGCCCAAGTCCGATAGGGCGATGCTTGCGGTTGGAATTCTCGGCTTCGGTCGTCGGGTAAAAGTTGATATCGATCACATTGTCGAGCATCCGGACTGCCGTTCGAACTGTCGTCGCGAGCAGCTCGTGATCCAGAATTCCGTCTGTGACGTGGGCTCGCAGGTTAATCGAGCCGAGATTGCAAACTGCCGTTTCCAGATCGGAAGTATTGAGAAGAATCTCGGTGCACAGGTTGCTGCTGTGGACGACGCCTGCGTGATCCTGCGGTGAACGAATATTGGACGGGTCTTTAAATGTCACCCAGGGATGACCAGTCTCGAACAGTCGTGTGAGCATCTTTCGCCATAAATCGACCGCAGAGACACGCCGAAACTGCCGCAGCATTCCGGCGTCTGCCTGCCGTTCGTAATCCTCATAGCGTTCTGCAAAGCGACTGCCGTACAGGTCATGGAGATCCGGAACCTCGTCAGGACTGAAGAGTGTCCATTGCGAGTTCTCACGCACTCGCTGCATGAACAGGTCGGGAATCCAGTTGGCCGTGTGCATGTCGTGAGTGCGGCGTCGGTCGTCCCCGGTGTTCTTGCGAAGTTCGAGAAACTCTTCGACATCCAGATGCCATGTCTCAAGATAGGCGCACACAGCTCCCTTGCGTTTGCCTCCCTGATTCACCGCAACTGCGGAGTCGTTCACGACTTTGAGAAACGGAATTACACCCTGACTGAGTCCATTCGTGCCTTCTATGTGAGAATTGGTTGCGCGAATCTGAGTCCAGTCGTTGCCCAACCCTCCAGCCCATTTCGACAGCTTGGCGTTGTCACCGATGCATTTGAAAATGTGATCCAGGTCGTCGTTCACCGTCGACAGATAGCACGAGCTGAGCTGCGGGTGTAGCGTCCCTGAATTGAACAATGTCGGAGTCGCCGACGTGAAACGGAAGTTGGAGAGAACGTTATAGAACTCGATCGCTCGTTCATTCTTTGCATCGCCTTCCTGCAGAGCGATGCCCATTGCAACCCGCATCCAGAAATACTGCGGTGTTTCGATGCGCCGCCCATCAATGTGCAATAGATAGCGGTCATAAATCGCCTGAATGCCGAGGTACCTAAACTTTTCGTCGCGTTCCGGGCAGAGCGAGGCAGCGATCTTTGGCAGGTCGAATGTTCTCAAGTCATCGCTGAGCCGTCCGGCGGAAATACCGTCAATCAAATAATGCTCGAACTGGTGACGATAGAGTTGTTCGAGCTTCCCGGAATCAGGCGATTCGCCAAGTGATTCTTTGTAAACAACCATCAGCATCAGCCGCGCCGCAACTGTGTCGTAAGCCGGATCACGCTCGATTCGTGACCGTGCGGTCAAAATCTGAGCTCGATAGATTTCGCTGGTGGTGATGCCGTCATAGATTGACGTCATTACCTCGCGAATGAGTTCATCGACAGAGACAACATCATCGAGACCTTCGGATGCTCGCTCCAGGCGTTTTCGAAGTCGCTCTTCGTCGAATGGGACTCGTGTTCCGTCATCCATCACAACATGAATACAGGGTTCGTCACGATTGACGAGCGATTCGCCACGCAGCGTACGGATCTTTTCGTGTTCGGCTCGATACACAATGTAGCATCGCGCAACGCGGTAATGACCGCGTTGCATCAGCGTGAGTTCGACTCCATCCTGAATTTTCTCGACGGCCACTCCGCTGTCAGTAGCAGCCTGTGCCGCGACTTCGCCTGCAACGATCTCCGAAATCTCACTGATTTCTCGGAGAGTCTCGTCTTCAAGTGACTGACCGTCAGCCAGATTTCGTTCGGCACGAAATGCGTTAGCGATTGCCTTTTGAACATAAGCTGGTTCAAAGGGGACGGTGCGTCCATCTCGTTTGCGGACAATCCAGTCCTGCTGAGTGCGAATCATTCGTCTTGTCTCCAGTGTGTGGCGTCCCGCCACGGTGTCCGGACATTGCCAGACGCTTCACAGGGAAACAAAGTCGAAGCGCACAATCAGCCTGGTTCAACAATTGGTTGGCACAACGGACCAAAATGGTCGGAGAAACCGACCGTCCGAAATGCAAAGATCGCAGCATTGAGACCAAAGCGAACATACCTCGACCGTCCTTTCCCGAGAAGGATCCGGCTGGATAAACGCTCTGACCCGCCAGCATCCGGCTGACCAGAATAAAATCCGAGCGTTCAGTCACTGGCAGGTCTTCGGACTCATGGACATCGACGTGTTTGGGTAACACGGCAGCCTACCGGCCGTCGCTTCCCAGCTCGTTGACTGTCTGCGCAGACAATCAGAGCCAGTGCTTTGTGACGACTTTCGTTTCCACTTACCGCTGCGGGGCAGTCCCGGATTTGCACCAGGTTCCCTCTTGGCCACCTCACGAATGAGTTATGTGGACCAGCAACGCGGCACAAGATATAGGGGAGATTTGTCGCGTCAATACAACACCCAGGCAATTCTTGATTCCGGGCAAAAGTTCCTGGCTCCTATCAACCGTGCTTTCTGATCAGATTCAAGAGCCGGGTTCGTTCCGGATGGTCGGGCTCAAGATCGAGCACCAACCGCCATTGCTGCACGGCATTCTCGTACTTGCGAGCATCTTCAAACGCGTTGCCAAGCTTAAGATGAAGCGATGTCGTTTGAGGACTTTCGTCGACGGCCATCGCCAGGTGCTCGATGTACTTGTCGAGTTGTCCGCCCTGGTTGTAACGATCGGCAACGTGCAGATACCCGTCGACCAGTGCAGAGCCATACGCTTCGGGGTCGAGTTTCACAGCAGCCTTTAACTGATCGAGGTAGTCGTCGTACTTGCGAACTCCGAACGCGCTTTGAGCAAAGTAGAATGCGTACAATGCAGCGTCTTCCTCAGGCACCATCTCGCCAAGCTTCTGATACATCTCGAAGGCTCGGTCATACCGACGAGCGTTGAGGTAAACGTTGGCCAGCAACATCTGAGTGTCTGCTCGCTCAGCGAGTCCACCTTCGATCGCTCGTTCAATATGGAAGACGGCTGATCGCTCCGGAGCGACTCTAAATACATCTTTCTTGCCGGGCACCTGTTCAATCAGATAGAGGTTGCCGCTGATCGTGCCCGGCTGCCCGGCTTTGACCGTCGCCACCGAAATTCGACCGAAGTAATTCCGCAGGTTGAAGTAAGCTGACGCCAGCTTGTAATGCAGAACGACGCTGTCGAGGCCCAGCTTCAGCGATGTTTCATAGGATCGAGCAGCCAAAGCGAATCGGTTTTCGGCCAGATAGATGTTTCCCAACTGGTAGTGGTCCGGTCCGCTGTCGGGATTCAGTTTGATTGCTTCTCTGAAATACTTTCGAGCGTTCTCGTAGTCGTCCTGGTTGTAGGCCGCTTCAGCCAGCATGTGGTACGTTGGAAAGTCATGCCGGTACTTCAGCAGAGGCTCCAGCGTGTCGGTAACGTCCTTCCATTTCTCCCGCGAGTAGTACACTTCGGCCAGCAGTTGGCCTGCTTCGACGTGATCGGGAGCTTGTTTAAGAATCTCCGCGAGCAGCTTTTCACTCTGCTGTGGCTGCTTCGCGTAGCGATAAGCTCTGGCGAGATAAAGACGGTACGAAGTTTGTTTGCCGTCGGCTTCGACGGCTGCCTTCAGAGACTTGATCGCGTCTTCGTACTTGCCGCGAAACAGCGAATCACGACCTTGTTGATAAAGAGCTTTTGCATCGACCGGAATCGATGCTGCGGCATCCGGCTTTTTCTTCGACTCGTCTGGAATTGTGTCTTCGCCAGCAAGTGTTAGATGTGCAAATCCTGCGATCAGGCACGCTGCTATGGTGAATCGATTAGTCATGTTAAGTCTCCACAAGCTATTGTGTGGTTGATTTTGAATGTGCTTCGGACGCTTTCAGGTCTAGCTGACTCTCTTAAAGTCGGTAGGTCTTGATCCACGTAATCTGATCCTGAGCCTTCTTCAGCAGCGGACCTTTCGGGAAGTTGTTGACGTAGTTGGTGTAGGCGTCCATCGCCTGGACCCACTCGCCAAGGTGCTCATAGTTTTCAGCAATCGCCGCCTGAGCCTGACCTGCTCGAGCACTGCGGCGATAGTTGCGGAAGAAGGCCTGGTAAGCAGAGATCGCCTTCGAATGTTCCTGCTGACCTTCCAGGTAGCTTGCCATGTTCCAGCTCGCGTCTTCAGCAACGGCCGTACCGCTGTACTGTCGGACGATTTCTTCCCACGTCGACATCGCCGCTTCCGAATCTTTTAACCGCTCATGATAAATCTGAGCCATTTGCAACAATGCTTCGTCGGCCGTGTCCGCAGCCTCAACACTTGCTGCCAGCCGGAAGCTTCCAACTGCTTTACGCAAAGCCGCGTTAATTTTGTCCTGGCGATCCGCCAGTTGGGCAGCCGACAGTACCTCTTCCTGCTGCATGGCCCGCTGCGAAGCATTAAGCGTATTTGCCGCCGCAAACTGCAACGCCTGTCCTGCGAAATATGCTTCCTTGTTGGCAGCTTCCTCGCGTTTACCTTGTTTCTTCAAAGCTGTGACCAGGTCATTGTTTCGCAAAATCTGCCGGCGAGTATTGTCCTGAGCAAATCGGTAGGCTTCTTTCTGAGCAATCTCTTTGGCGATCTCCTGCGATTTTCCACGGTCGACGACGGCCAGTTGATCAGCTTCGCTTACGTAGCTGGTCCCCACGAGTAGCAATGCGTTATCGGCCAACGGACTTTGCGGATAGCTTTCGGCTGATTGCAGTAATGCTGCGCGAGCGAGTTCGGTTTCGCCCAGTTCCAGATAGATTTTTCCAATCTCGAACAGCGCGTCGTCGGCCAAGTGACTCTTCGGCCAGTTCTTTGCCACTTTGCGATATTCGATGATTGCTTTCACGGGGTTCGTTAGTTGAGAACGAACGATGGCAGCCATCTGGAATTGAGCATCAAAGGCTTTCCGTTGGCCGACTTCGTCGATCACTCCCTGATAACGATCGAGCGTTTTCAGAACTTCGATCCGTCGGGCGGCCTCGGCCACGCGAGCATCTTTGGGATACGATTTCTGGAAGGACGCATAGGCTCCCATTGCCTCCTGCCAGAGACTCAAATTGATCGTACATTCGGCGATCGACCAGCGAGCTTCGGTCGTCCACGCTCCGGTCGGGAACTCGTCGATCACCCGACGGTAAGCGGCCATTGCGTCTTCCCAGACTTCGTTCGTCTGATGAATCTGACCGATCATCGTCAGCGACTGCCCGGCACTTGCGTGCGACGGGAAACTGTCGACAAACGTCTGCAGGACATGCAAAGACTCAATCCAGCGTTTCTCATTCTTCAATGCGACCGCGATTTGATAAATCGTGTTCTGCAGGTCTGCGTCACTGCCACCGCGAGCGAAATTCAATTCAAGAAATGCTTCGGCTGCTCGCAATGGTTGTCCAAGATGCTGCCAGGTTTGAGCAATCCTCAGGGCCGATTGATCAGACAGCTTATGAGTCGGATAGTGAATCTGGATTTCGTTCCAGACGCTAATGGCTTCATCGTGGTAATTTCGAGCAGCCAGTTCCTCGCTCACCCCCCATAGCATGTCTGGAATTGTGCCTATCTGCGGGTGATCGTGGAAAAGCTCGGCAACTCGCAGCAGCTCAGTCGTTGCTCGAACAAACTGCCCGCGTGCGAGCGTTGGACTCGATGCTGCTACAACTCGCGCCTGAGTCAGAAAGCTGGTTGCGATATCCCATTGAGCCTGATGTCTGACGGCCGATTCGTCCGGGAAGGCAACGATAATCGCCTGTAGCTCGTCACGAGCCGTTTTGAATCGACTGGAGATTTCACTGAGTAACTCTTCACGATCAAGTTCGGAGTTGCGAACTCCGACTGAAGCCCAAGCCAGCCAGTCGCGAGCGACGTCCTGACGAATCTTCGGGATGTTGATGTCCGTCGGGTTGTCGCTGAGGAATGTGCTGGCCAGTTTTGCTGCACGATCCCATTGAGCGATCTCACGCCAATGATTGACGATCACAAAGATCTCGGCTCGTGCCTGTTCGGCCGTCTTCGACTCTGAGTACTTCTTCCGAATTGTCTGCAACGCCGCGTAAACAGAGTCGAGAACTTTCTGTTGTCGAGCCAGTTCGGCGTCCGACAACACGGCAATAGCCGATCCGCCCTTTTGTTGACCCGGCATCTGCGCCGCCTGCCCGCTCGAATTTCCCGCAGCGGCATTTCTGGTACGAGACCAGATTGTCTTGTCGCGAAGCATCGCTACCTGCTGAGCCTGGCGGTCAAGTTGAGTGCGTACCGCCGCGAGTAAACGAGCATCGGAATCGCGACGCAGTCGATCGACTTCCCCGCCTTCGAGTCCGAATCTTCCGCCGGCGACTCCACCCAATCGCCCGGCCGTGTCCAAATTCAGTTTGGCAAAGTTTTCCTCTGGAGATTCGTCGGCAAGTTCGGCTTCCAGACTCGCGACAGATTCATTCGCCGGTGCCGGGGATTTGGCAGCAAAGCCTTGAGGTGTTGCTGCCGTTGGCTGCGGAGCGTTCCTGGCCGTCTCTGACAACGACTCACTGCGTTCTTCAAGGGATGCCAAGCCTCCCAGCAGTCGGCTAACTCTGATCTGATCGTCATACTTTGCTCCATGGGCCGCGGTCTTCTCGGTGATTGCCAAAGCGGTCAGTATTGAACGGCCGTGATCCGGCAGGACTTTACCCAACTGGCAAATCGCCCGAGCGAATTCCAAACGTTCGGGAGCCTTCAACGGCAGCTTCAGTGCAAGCAACGTCACGTACGTTGAATCGGCAACGTCCCACGCGTTGAGGGCAGCGTACTCGTGAGCGATCGCCATGATTCGGCCGAACGCAATTTGTGCGGCGGGACGCTGCTGGTAATCGGCGATTACTTTTTGCCAGGCCGCCTGTGCCGTTTTGAATTCGTCACTTAATTCTGCCGGAGCCTGCGTGTCTTCGGGTTTGGTTACGTTCCATTTCTGCAGGGCGATGGACGCTCGCTGATGCAACGCGACAGCGCGAGCGATCGCGGCTCTTTCCGGGTAGGTCGACCGCCCGGGATGTTTCTGCTGAAGCGACTCGACCTTCGCCGCGAACAGTTCGAAGTCCGCGTAGATATGCGCGGCGATCACCCATGCCTGCTGCTGTTCGAAACGTTTTCCGATGACGAACACTCCATCCGCTGCCGTGGCCGCTCGTTCGCTGGTGGGGTGATCGGTGATGAATTTTGTCAGAGTGGCAATCGCTTCGTTAAACGCCGGAGTCAGGACGATCTTTTTCTTACCGTCGTGAGTTTGTAGCTGCCTGGCCAGTTGGCGTTCGGCGATCTGCCGCTTGAGCGATGCCAATTCGAGTTCGGCTTCTTCGTCCAAGGCGGAGCTCGCTGGTTCTTTTTTTACCTTGATTGCCGCTTCCGCCACGTCTTCGAATTCGAGGGCGAGATAGTGATCGATAATCTGAAGCCGCAGAGCACGAACGTCGGCCAACAGTGGATCGCCGGCTCCGAGGATTCCTGCTAAACCGTAGCACTCTTCCAGCGTCTGCTGAGAACCGGCGTCCAGGGCTCGCGCGACCTGAAAACCGTTCGAGACGGTTTGCCCATGAGATCTGAGGACCTGATTAAACCACAACCGGGCTAAAGCCAATCGTGCCTGGCGTTGAGTCTTGGGCGGCAGTCCGGTTGCAATCGTTTCAAACGCAGTTTCTACAACGGTGTCATGCCCTGCCGCTGACCATTTCTGCAGATGAGTGGTCAGTTTTTGAAGTGACAGGTCGGCCACTGCCGGACGGAGTCGCACGGCTTCGGCCAGCTCTTTCAGGATTGTCGTTTGAGTTGCGGCCAGCTCGGAATTCTTGTTGCCTTCGCCCGACTTGACGTTGGCGTCAAACGTTCGAGCGGCGTCTGCCATCAGTAGATCAACGTGCTTTAATAGTTCGTCGGTACGGATCGTCGAGTCAGGAGCGATTTCGAGCAGGACGAATTCCTGCATCATCGCTGCCAGTCTCTGGCCCGATGGCTGAGTGATCGCAGCCAGATCCGAAAAGACTCGGTTAACGGCGTCACGGGCACTTTTCAATGACTTCGCATCGGCATTGGCTGCAATGACGCGGGAGGCAAAACTGAGTGACCAGGTGTGAGCTGCTTTTGGCGTGGTGATCTTAGTCGGCCAGGGAACTGTCGACGTGATGTCCAGAATGTGATTGGCGACTTCTGCCTGGACTGCCCATACCGGCTTGTCCGGGTATTCTTTGTTGATCAAGTCCGCCGTGTCCGACGCAGCCTTCAGCGATGCCGGCATGGGGGATGTCTGCCCCGGAACGATCCCCGCGACGACCGCAGCTTTCAGATCTGACAGTGCCAACTGACGCTGAAGATCCAGGACTGTGATCATCAGGTTTGCACGCGTGCCAGGCATTTCGAGTGGAAGGAGCCGTTTCAGCCCATCGATGGCTGCGGCTTTCGCACCACGCTCAAAGTAGTGATTTTTGAAGTGATTGTTCAGGCCGTGAACTACGGTCGAAACATCGTTCGCGGCTTTGAGTTTTGGGACCAGCTCGGCGGCGGCAGTAAGTGCCTTCAGGTCAGCTTCGCTGAGTTCTCCATGTTTGTCAGGAGGTCCTGCTCGGCGAGTGACATTGAGCCAGGCAAATATCAATGACCGTCGAGCGTCCAGCTCCTTAGGGTGGCCCGCGTTTTCGGCGATCCATTTGGCCATCGTCTCCGGCTTGACGATCTGCTCGCCCATGTCCCGGTGGATTTGATCGTATTCAAAGTGAGCTTCCGCTTCGTCGACTCTCTTTTGTGAGGCGGCAATCACGACGTTGGTCGCTGCGGGCAGATCCAGTTCGCGGATCATCTGTAATCCGGTTTGAGCGGCAGAATAACCGCGGATCACCAGGTACTTCTTTTCGAAGTGCTCGGTCAAAGCCTTTGCCAGTGCCGTTTGATCAGCAGGATCGACAAACGCCTTTGCGGCAAACGCCGCGGCTGTGAGAGCGGACTTATCGTTGTCATTCAGCTCGGCGTCCGGCCGTGGACCAATCGGAGGCCGCGATGCTGCCAGGAATCTTTTCACGCTGTCACGCAGAGCCAGCCTCGCTCGCCGAGCAGCACTCAGCGAATTGTTCTTTTCAATCCAGGTCGCAACGTCGGCAACTACATCGACACCATGCTGGAGCTGATAAAGTAAGACTTCCAGGGCGGCGATCTGCCCTTCTGGTGCGTCTTTGGCGTCGATCGAAAGTTTCTGCAATTCGGCCAGACCGACTTTCGTCGATGCGCCGCCAACCGCAATTTCAGCTCTGGCGTTCAGGAGTCGGTAAGACGGAGTGGCGGAGATTTCTGGATTTTGAACACGTATTTCAGTGAGCACGGCCGTCGCTTCGGAGCCTTTTCCGTCGAGCAGTGCGACCTCAGCCAGCAGCAGGCGCACGTTCTGCAACTGGTCAACGGACAGCGACGACTTTGTCCGTAAGGTCGTCAGCTCGGCTCGCGCTGGTATGGACTGCCCCTGTTCAACCATCACTGCTGCAAGCCGAATTCGCTGATCGACGCTGGTGACCCGGCCTTCGAGTGCGGTCACCATTCTTCGTGCATACTCATGGTTCGGAGCCAGTTTCAGCAGAAGCCGCCAGGAATTTAATGCCTGCTCCAGTTCGCCGAGTTGAAACTGAGCCTTGCCCAGCAGCAACCAGACGTCGGGATTCTTGCGGTCGGTCTGCGACGCCGACGACGCAAGATTGCGCGCTTCGTCAAACTGTTCGGCGGCGTACGCCTCGCGGGCGTTCTGTAATGCCGTTTCGGCATCAGACTGAGCCTGCAGGCTGGCGGCGGAAGAAAGCAGTAGGCAACCCGTCAGGGTCACGATCGTCAGCTTGCAGTAGCGACTCATGCGACGTCTCCTGAATATCGGTTCGGTGGACGGTGTTGAGCGGACGGTAGGCCATTGACGCTGCATCGTATTAGGCAGCAGGCCTCGACGTGTCAGCCCGCTGTAAAACTGTTGTCAGAAATATGTCAAAACGGTGAAGGTTGTTTCGTGGCCGTCGTCTGGTGGTGACTCGTCGAATTCGCGCTGCCGGAAGTAAATACGGCGTCCCGTTACCGATCAACGACCGGAATCTCGGTGTCTTAGGCTTGATCCTGTGAATTCCGAAGTTCGCGCTTCAGGAAGCTGAGATGTGAGCCGCGACGCGTCAGCGGCCGGGCGCCCGAGGCCTTACGGCCAACGGCTCACTGCAAGCGCACTCCGAAAATGCTGTAGCGTGATGCGGCAGTGTCGGTGGTAGTCGCCTCACGCATGACCAGAACGACACATGCGGAACTGGACGATTCCGGCATTGCCGCATCAATCAAACTATGCAGACGCCAATAATCGTGACGTCGTCTTTGGCGTCGGCTTCGCCACGCCAGTCGGTCGATCGACTGGCAAGATTGTTCACCATGTCGCGTAGTGAGACTGACGAAAGACTGCTTACGTCGTTCAAAAGGCGGGCTGCGCCGTAGACGTCGCCGTCAGGATTCATTGTGTCAGGCAGGCCGTCCGAATAGATCAGCAGGCGGTCACCGGATTGCAACTGCGCGGATTGTTGGTCGAACGTGACGCCTTCGGGGGCCATGCCGATGGGAAATCCGCCAACGTCAAGCATTCGCGATGTTCCATCGGCGGATACATGCAGGACTGGGGGATGGTCGGCACTGGTAAAGCGGAACTCGTGAGTCTTACGGTTCAGGATTCCGTACATCAGCGTGAAGTACTGACTGGCTTCAGCGTCGCCACCGAACTGTTCGTTTAATCTGGCAGCGACATCCGCTGGTTCCGTGATTGTGACGCCTGCTGCACCAGCGTTCTGTTCGGTCAGGATCGATGACGGGTTTGCTCCGTCTGACAGAAGTTGGCTGAGCGTCATCGCCAGGAACGCAGCTGGAATTCCTTCGCCGGTGACGTCCAGTGAGTAGATGCCGACATGGTCATCGTCAAGTGTGACAACATTGAACATGTCACCACCGAGTTTCACGTGAGGTCGATGTTCCCACGCGAAGTCAACCTCCGGAAATGAAGGAGCGACGCTCGGGAGAAATCCTCGTTGAATCTCGGCTGCGGAATCCTGGCTTCGTTTCAGGCGTCGATTGGTTTCGTTAAGTTCGCGATTCAAGCGTGTGATTCGCTGTCCCGCTCGAAGGCGAACATGAAGTTCGTCTCGATGCACGGGCTTCGCCAGGAAGTCATCGGCTCCTGCCCCCATTGCCGAAACGACATCCTGCATCTCAGATTTTGCAGTGAGCATGATGACGTAAACGTATTCGCCGCGTTCTGCTTCGCGGATGCGCTGCAGCAACTCCATGCCGTCGACGTGTGGCATCATCCAGTCCGTGATGACGATGGCAAACTCGCCTTGCTGGAAGAGCTTCCAAGCCTCTTCGCCGTCGGAAGCTTCGATGACTTCGTGACCCCATTTCGCGAGATCGGTCTTCAGCTTGAACCGAGTCAATTGGTGATCTTCGGCCAGAAGGATGCGCATGGCTTCGCGGGGACGCTGCGTCTGGTCGACGGTCTTCGCCACTGTTGCTGCCGCTGCACGCGCTTCATCTTCGTGCCGGTGTACGAGAGCGTGCAGATCGTCAGCAAGGTCTCTTGCCGTCGTATAGCGGTCGGACAATTGCCGGGCCATTGCCTTCAGACAGATACTTTCAAGTTCGCGCGGGATGTTGCGAACAAACTGTCGCGGCGGCTGCGGTTCGTCGTTCATGACGGCATCGAGCACGGCCGAAAGCGTTTTTCCTTCAAACGGGAGCCGGTTGCTCAGCATTCGATAAAGGATGACACCGAGCGAGTAGATGTCCGTTCGCCCGTCGATGCGGTGACCTTCGCCCCGTGCCTGTTCAGGAGACATGTAGGAAGGCGTGCCGGTGATGTCGCCGCGCCGGGTGCCCGTGCTTCCGGCTGATATCTGACTGAGGGCCAGCCCAAAATCGACGAGTACCGGAACGACGTCGCCAGTTCGCTGAGTCATGATGACATTGGCAGGTTTCACATCACGGTGAACGATGCCCTGTGAATGGGCGAATGCTAATGCTTCAGCGAGAGTCGCTACGATTTTTGCCGTCGTCTGCCAGTTTGGTGTGTTTAATGGCAGCCACTCTGAAAGGCTGGCTCCGTCGAGGAAGTCAGAAACGATATAGCACGCGCCATTGGCGATGCCGACGTCGAAGACTGTCACGATTGATGGATGCGTCAATTGTGCGAGCTGGCGAGCTTCCTGGAGAAAGTCGTCGCTGTTGACGCCTCCACGGAGTAGCGGAACCTTCACGGCAACATGACGTTCAAGCTGCGCGTCGTATGCCTTGTAGACGGCTCCAAATCCACCCTTGCCGAGAACGGTTCGGATTGCGTACCGCCCAACCGATTCTGGCGGTGGCAGGTCTGCCGGAGGTTCAGGGGTGGACTCAAGGACTGGGGCAGACGACTGCCTGTCTGATGGCCTTGTCGGATCAGCGACGGTTCCATCGGCCGGATTGCTTTTCTCTGTTAGTTCCGGTGTAGCCACGTCGGACGAACGATACGAAACGGTATTGCTGAATGCGTCGCCTTCCGCAGCGGGGCCGTCAGCGTTGGAAATTTCTTCCGTCGGCGCATCGGGTAACTCCGTTGCCGGTTTGTCCTGTTCGTCTGGCCCCATTCGAGTTTACCTTTTTCTCCGCAACTCTGGTCGTCACTAACCGGCAATGATTTCTCTGATTTCTGCATTCATCTGGTCGAGCTGCTTTTCGAGCTCCGCAAACACAGACGCTGCGTCAGCAAGTTGCCCGTCACGACCCATGTTTTCAAGGCGGTATGCCGTATCGTAGACCGACATTGCAAAGAAATTTCCGACTCCGCCCTTCAGTGCATGAGACTCTTCCATCAGGACCTGAGCGTTTCCCGACTCAATGGCGTCCCGAATCTTCGGTAATCGTTCAGCAGAGTCCTGTTGCAACATGGCAAACATCTGTCCGAGCATGTCGCGGTCGTCTTCGACTTCTTCCAGTAGTTCTTCTGAATCGACCAACATTCCTGATTCCTGTCTTCGGTCTAAACTGTCGATGGCTTCTGATTGGATTTGTGGTCAGACAGGCCTGAACCTGATTGGGACTGTCCGATTTGTTCAAAGTGCCCGGGCTGAATCCATCAGTCGAAAAAACGTTCGCCGACTTTTTCGATGACCGCTTTCAGATCTTTTCGGCGGATCGGCTTCGACACATATTCGTCCATACCGCCGTCCAGGCATTTCTCTCGATCCCCCTGCATGGCGTGAGCCGTCATCGCGACAATCGGAATATGTTTCCCAGATTCCTTTTCGTCGTCACGAATTCTAGCAGTTGCCGTCATGCCGTCCATTTCGGGCATCTGCACGTCCATGAAGACGATGTCGTAGTCGTTTTTGGCGAGTTTCTCGAGTGCTTCGAGTCCGTTGTTGGCGACGTCGACCTTGTGACCGAGTTTCTTCAGCATGGTCGTGGCAGTGAGTTGATTGACCGGGTTGTCTTCGGTCAGAAGGACGCTCAGGCCGGCCGGCGTTTCGTCTTTCGACGCGTCGTTTGATGTCGCTGCCTGGCCGGATGCTTTGTTTTCCGCCAGACCGGTCGAACCGAAATCTTCTTGAGGGATCAGGTCAGACATCGAGTTGGCGATCGCGTCGTACAGTGAGGATTGCCTGACAGGTTTCGTGAGATAAGAAGCGACCTTCAGCTCTTTGGCCTGAGCTCGATGTTCAGAAGTCGGTCCGGAACTCAGAATCAGCACGTTAACCGCGGCGAACTCCGGCCGGGAACGCATCCACTCGATCAGTTGCATGCCGTCGCGTTTCGGCATGTACATGTCTGTGAGAACCAGTTTCAACGGTTTCGCGCCGTGTTGAGCACGCTCCATCGCTTGAATTGCCTGGTCGACGCCCTCGACAACCGTGGGCTGCATTCCCCAGCCGGTGACCATCTCTTTGAGGATCAGACGGTTGGTTTCGTTATCGTCGACAATCAGGACGGGCAGTCCCTGAAGGAACTCAAGGCTTTCTTCGCGAGGAGCGGGAGGATTTTTCTGGACGCCCAGCTTCACTGAGAATTTAAACGTTGTGCCGACACCAACTTCGCTTTCGATTTCTATCTGACCGCCCATCAGTTCGACGAGCTGTCGCGAGATGGCCAGGCCAAGCCCGGTTCCACCGTACTCACGTGTCGTCGATGCGTCGGCTTGTTCAAAGGCGTTGAACATCTGAGCCTGTTTTTCTTTTGGGATGCCAATGCCCGTGTCTGATATCGCGAATTGAAGCTCGCAACGGTCCTCTTCGACGTTCGCCGGTGAAACTCGAACAACAACTTCCCCCTCTTCTGTAAACTTGATGGCGTTGCCGACGAGGTTGATCACGATCTGGCGAAGTCGTCCTGAGTCACCGATCAGGTGTTGTGGAACGGCGGAATCAATGTGGCAGGCCAGTTCAACGTTTTTACCGTGAGCTCGAAAAGCGAGTATCTCCATGCAGTCGCCAAGGTCTTCGCGAATTGCAAAGTCGATATCTTCAAGATCGAGTTTTTGTGCTTCGATCTTTGAGAAGTCGAGGATGTCGTTGATGATGCTCAGCAATGCTTCACCCGATGACCGAACGGTTTCGATGTAACGTCGCTGCTCCGGGTTGAGTTCCGTTTCGAGGGCGATTTCGGACATCCCGATAATGCCATTCATCGGCGTTCGGATTTCGTGGCTCATGTTGGCCAGGAATTCGCCTTTGGCTTTATTGGCACGCTCTGCTTCCGCTTCAGCGCGACGACGTTCAGCAATTTCGCGATCGAGTTCTTCAGGCGTTTTCAGCGCTAGAAACTTTGGCATATTTGGAATCAGCGCGCAGACGGTTGCGACAGAGACCAGCGCTGTCGTTGCCTTCACAAAACCAGACAGCCGATAGACCGGCTCCCAGAAAATGATTGCTTCAACCAGGTGTGACGCTCCGCACGCCACGATAAACACGGCGAAGAGCCAGAAGATCGGAAGGAAAGGAGCATCCTTCTTCTTCAGCACGAAGTAGACCAGCATCAACGGGATCGCTGTATAAGCGGCAAAGATGCTGACGTCGGAAATGATGTGCATCCACCCGACGCTGGGGTCTTCGCTCCAGCCGACGCCGCAGTTCCAGCGCGCGGGAAATCCGGTTGTATCAAACAGGCTTCCGAGGAAGTTAAACACCGACACTCTCCATCAAACCGTGGAAGTAAACATTAGGGAGGCAAACCTATCAATTTACCGAGGCAGATTCGCCGATCCAACGCTCGACACAAACGAAATGTGCATTCGCCGCCAATTCGAACATATGTGGATGAACGTTTTTTAGTGACGGTTGTGATGGTTGCACAGTCGCTCAGCACGTTCCATATTGGCGGGATACTGCCACGTCATCTGAGGACTGCAAGTCTGCAGGGGCCTCGGGCCAGAACACTTTCTCTCACACATTGAGGAGCACCAGATGAGCGATCAGATCACACCAACGTACGGATCCCGGTACATGACCGAGCCGGTTCCGCGGAACAAGATTCCGGAAAACGGAATGGATCCGAAGGCGGCTTATCACCTGATTCATGACGAACTGTCGACTCAGGGGAATCCGACGATGAACCTTTCGTCCTTCGTGACAACCGTCATGGACGAAGAATGCGATCGTCTGATCAGCGAAAACATTGGCGTTAACTACATCGATACCGAAGTTTACCGAGCGAACCTGGAAATCCAGAATCGCTGCGTCGCGATGCTTAACGATCTCTATCACGCACCCGATCCGGACAAGTGCTGGGGCATTGAGACGATCGGTTCTTCGGAAGCACTGATGCTTTCTCTGCTGACTCACAAACGAGTCTGGCGGGAAAAACGTGAAGCTGAGGGCAAGCCGTTCGACAAGCCCAATATCGTCATGGGCAACGACGTTCATCTCGCCTGGAACAAGGGCTCGATTTACTTCGATATCGAGCAGAAGCTGATTCCGCTCAAGCCGGATCGTTACACAATCACGCCAGAAGAAGTTCTGGAGCTTGTTGATGAGAACACGATCATGGTTGTCGGTGTGCTTGGGACTTCGTACACATTCGAGTACGACCCGATCGAAGAGATTAACGACGCTCTTGTGAAGCTGAAGAACGATAAAGGACTGGACATCCCGCTGCACGTTGACGGTGCCAGTGGTGCGTTCATTGCTCCGTTTCTGAATCCCGAGCTGAAGTGGGATTTTCAGTTGGAGCAGGTTAGGTCGATCAACATCTCAGGCCACAAGTACGGATTGGTTTATCCGGGGATTGGTTGGGCTCTATGGCGTGATGAAGCTGACGTTCCGGCGAGCCTGGTCACGGAGACCAACGTCCTCGGCTTCCCGGAAAGATCGTTCAGTCTGAACTTCTCGCGTGGCGGAGCGATGATCCTTGCTCAGTATTACAACCTGATCCGCCTCGGCCGCACTGGGTATACCGAAATCCAGAATGCAATGCGCGAGAACGCTCGGTATCTGGCGAAGGGTGTCGAGGCGCTCGGACGGTTTGACCTGATCAACGACGGAACGTTCACGCCGTGCTGCTGTTGCAAACTGAAGGACGAGTCCAAGTGGAACGGTGCTGACCTGGTTGCCGCATTGGCTCAGCATGGCTGGATCATCCCGGCCTTCACGCTGCCGCCCGATGCGGATTCCGTCACTGCAATGCGTATGACGATCAAAGAAACTTTCAGCCGTGACATGGCCGACAAACTGATCAACGACATTCGAATGGCGATTGAGAAGCTCGATGCCACGCACACGAAACCGCATCACGAAGTTCAGGATCGTGGGCATCACCACTAGATCGCGTTAGCAGCCCGCAGATTCTAAAGTGAACATGGATGTTGTCGCTGCGAATGCTGAAAATTTCGAAGCCCGGCTTTTTGTAAGCCGGGCTTCCTTCTCAAGACGCAAAAATAAGTCTCACGTAGAAAGACAATCAAATGTCAGAACTTCCACTTGGTGAATTCGATGTGTCGGGTGTGCCGAACAAGAACGTTTCATTTTCGCATCTGGCGATTCCCGTCCTGGACGTCGAAAAGAGCGTTTCGTTCTTTCAGAAATACTGCGAAATGAAAGTGCTGAAACGTCGCGAGAATCCGGTCAACGTCTGGATGGGGGACGGTGTTCGACCGTTTCAGATCGCGCTGCTGGCTGCCGATCCGAGTGACATCAAGCACGAACGATCCGGCACCGCGACGGACTACGACAATGCAAAGCTGCAGCACCCGATCGTCGCGTCATCACACATCGGCTTTACGTGCCGAAGCTGCAGCGAAGTGAAACGCATCGCTGAGATGGCGAAAGAAGAAGGCATTCTCGAACACGGTCCCACCGAAGAAGGCTGGCCAGGCGGCTACTGCGTTTACATCACCGACCCAAGCGGCCACAGCATCGAGTTCTCGTATAACCAGGAAGCCGGCTATAACGCCATTTTCGATCCTGTTTGTGACCTCGAATCGTTCAAGAACACTTACAAGGATGGCGAAGAAAAGTGGGACTAGCAGTCAGCAATCCGATTGCGGATTAATTCTCTGCTTTATCGAATGGCTCAAAGAGGGGTGCTTTCTTGCATCCCTCTTTTCTTAGCCGCTTCCCCGCCGTGCTGTGGTGCTCACAGTGGCGGTCGTCGCTGCCACCGATCCATACGGGCCTGATTTCTATGCATGCTCACCGCTGGTTTTCGCTTCTTGCTCTGACGTTTCTGTTTTGTTCCACCGTAGCCGTGCTACCTGCCGCTGCTCAGGACGAAGCCGAGGGCTTGACGGAAGAAACGGAAGAAGAAGACGCCGAGAAGCTGATGGGACAAACTGAGGCTCTTGACTGGGCCTTAGTCGTTGCACTTTGCCTTGCGGGAACGCATTTTTCGGCTCCCAGATTGAGACGCTTCATCGAACCGCAGGAAGCCAAAATCAGCTCACTCGGTGGAGGAATGGCTGCCAGCTATGTCTTCATACACCTCATGTCGGAACTCGATGAAGGGGGAGAGCTTGTCGGCTCGAAAATCCATCATTTCGTACTGTTTGGATTCATTATCTACTACGGCATCGAGTATTACCTCAAGCGTTCGAAACGCGGCCTGCACGCGACAGAACCCGGTCGCCTGGACTTCTCAATCCAGGTTGGCATCGGCTGGATTTACACCTGGCTGATCATGTATTCGATGCCCGAATCGATCCAGCGTTCCGGATTCAAAGTTGTGCCTGCGCTGGTGGCGCTGATTCTCCACCTGATCTACAGCGACTTCCACTTCGGGAAAGAGTTTTCAAAACTGTTCGACCGGTGGGGGCGATTCATCCTCGCCAGTGCCCCGCTCATCGGCTGGGCTGGTGACGTCTTCTACTTCCAGGACAACCCTGCCGTTTCGGATCTTCTCGTTGCGTTACTTGCCGGAGCCGTGATCTACAAATTGTTCGAGCACGAACTGCCTGACCACGATAAGTCGAGTTTCGTCTGGTTCCTGGTCGGAGTCCTGGTTTTTGTCGCCTTGGATATCGCGGCTCATTAAACCGACGGCGCAAAACGACTCCATCGAGCACGTCAATTACAAGTGCAGTCATGGTAGTTGCAATGAGCTGCCGGACAGTCGATGAAACACGATCGACTCGTACGCATTTTTCTCGCCGGCTTCGTAGAGGCATCCGAAAGCGTTCTCAGGCAGACTGACGAGGCACGAATACGCCGATGGGCCAGAGTGTAAAACTCGAGCGACCGGCCAGGTGGTTCCGTCATCGAAGCTCGCTCGGACGGTCATCTTGATTCGACCTTTCTCGCTGGCCGGGTTGGAAAAGAGAAGCACGCCCGGTTTCGATTGTTTCATCCAACGTAGTCGAATGATGCTTCCCTGGCAGACGGGTTCAATCAGGCGTGGAGCGTCGACGGGCGATGACCAGGCCGTACCGCCATCTTTGCTGACAGAATGCGTACGACGTTTGCGACCGAAGTACGATCGCATATTCATCAACAGGGCACCCGTGCCTTCCGCGATTTCCACTACCTGGCACTCGTTGGTTTTCGGTCGGATCGTGCCGCCTAATTGCCATGTCTTTCCGTGGTCGTCGCTGTGGATGGAGTGTGCGCCGAATTCGAAACCGCCACCTTGCAGTTTGCCGTTCGGATCGTCGTAACTATGGTCGCAAGGAATGACGAGTCGCCCTTTATGGGCCCCATGTTTAATCTGAATGCCGACACCCGGTCCCGTTGCGTACCAGCCCCAACTTGGATCCTTCGTTGTTTTTGTAATTTCATTCGGTGCAGCCCATGTCGCACCATCGTCTGAGCTGTGGCTGACCCAGACCGTGCGTGTTGACTCGGCTTTCCCTTTGATAATGTCGGCCTCGTGGTCCGTGCCTAGATTGTGGGTCAGGAGCAGCCAGATTGTTCCCGTAGACTCATCAACGACCGGACACGGATTTCCACACGTGTGACCATTGTCGTCCCAAAGGACAACGTCGCCGCTCCATGTTTTGCCGCCATCGAACGACCGCTTGAGTAGCAGATCGATGTTGCCGGCATCTCCCCGCCCGGACTTACGTCCTTCGCAAAACGCAAGCAGAGTTCCCTTCATCGTTCGAATGACCGATGGGATGCGGTAAGTGTGATAGTCACCTTCGCCACTTTTCCAAACGGTCGCTTTGAATTCTTCTGCAGCCAGGCTGTGAGGGGCAAGAATGCAGAAAAGAACGACGGGCAAACAGCGAAATCTGGAGTTCATGACTGGCATTACCTTCGCAGTGTGACTCGGCGGCGCGAGTAAAATCTCTACGGGATGAAAATGAATTCCGGAGAATTCATCAGAGCCCACAGCATGTCTTCGAAACGGTGTCTCCACTCAGGGGTAACCCGTTTGGTCGGGGGATCGCCCCGGTTGACTACTTCGTGAGTTTCAACCTGCAACGTGTTGGCGTCCGGGTGGAGGTGGTTGGACCAGCCGACTCCGGTCCGTAGTGCTGGAAGTGGCGGCAGCGGTTTGTTGATTTCTTCCGGGTTGATTCGCTCGTCGTAGCCGTCGCTGAGCAGCTCGACAAAAATCGCGCGTTCTTCGCTGCCGGGTTTGCGAGTCAACGCTCGAACGAAGACAGCGTTGACCAGTTCGCTGGCAGGCTGATCCATGAGAGCGAGTTCGGTGAATTCGCTGTCGTCGGATAGCCGGGTGAAACGTCGTCCCAGAGTCCCGTTGGCGATGATTGCTGGTTGCAGAACTGTGGCTTCTTCTTCACGAATCGTCTGCGGACTCTGCCGAGAACTACGCCAGCCGAAGGTCTCCAGCGTGCTGACAAACGGCGCGACGTGAGGCAGCGTCAGACTAGGGCGATCCCGTTCGTTAGACATCGACGAGAACATCCAGGCCCGCCTGGGGATTCCGAGGTTGATTGAATTTCGAATGTCCCGGCTGCCGTCGACGTCGATGTTCATGTCGCCCGCCCGGAAGTTCTTTCCAGAAGCTGCAAACAACGTGTCGACAAGCTGCTCTGCGGTAAGACGCTGACGAACCGGTGCAGCGAAAAGTTCAGCGGGAGTTTCATCGTCTACCGTGGCGACCTGTCGCTGATAGGTGTGCGAATTGAGGATCAGTCTGGCCACGTGCTTAACGTCGTAGCCGCTCAGGACGACTTCGCGAGACAGGTAACGAAGTAGGTCAGGATGGCTCGGTTCTTCTGTTTCCCAGTCATCCATCGAGATTACGAGGCCCCGCCCAAGATACCGATGCCACAAACGGTTCACGAGAACTTCCGCAAATCGATCGTTGTGTGGCGAGGTGACTCGCGCGGCAAGTTCTCTTCGGGAGTCGCTTGATGGTTGCAGGATGCCATCCGGAATTGCGCTACCAACTTTTTCTGCGAAGGGCCATTTCGCCGAGATTGGCTGGTCTGGTTTCAGGCTGACTTTAACCAGTTCAGAGTTGGACTGTCCGCCCGGAATCGTGCTGCTTTTCGGAACTTTCTGCGGACTGCGTTTCAGCATGGCGGCAATGCTGAAAAGGTCTTCCTGAGCGAAGTCGTGATACGGAGCGTCGTGGCACCGTGCACATTTCATTTCGAGTGCGAGGAATCCCTGACTGATAATGTGAGCTTTTGCCGCAAACGGTGCATCGTTCCCTGATGCCATCTCGAACCCGGCCGGGCCGCCGAACTTGGCGCTGCCTTCCATTGAAATCAGTTCGGTGGCGAATCGGTCGAACGGTTTGTTGTCGAGAAACGATTCGAAAATCCACCAGCGGAACGGACCTGTGTTATTCAACGTGGGATTGATGATGTTCGGGTTTTCGGCGAGCACGTCCTGCCAGTAACCAACCCAGTGATCTGCCCAGCCGGGATGTTCCAGCATACGATCGATGAAACGCGCTCGTCGGTCTGGCGACTTGTCGGCCATGAATTCACTGACCAGTTCCGGTGACGGCGGCGTTCCGATTAGATGAAGCGAAACGCGACGCATGAACGTCCAGTCATCGCACAGCGGAGCGGGTTTAACCTTTTCTTTCTTGAGGCGTGCCAGGATGAAACGATCGATGTCGTTACCGACCGCCGTGCCTGCTTCGAGATTCGGAGGATTGACGCCGGGTTTCAGCCTGACGATTTGCTGAGCGACTTTGTGTCTCTTATTCCAGTAGCGTTGCTCGGCGCCGCCGACTTCCTGACGTTTGTGCTGATCCATCTCCACATAGTCGTTCCGGCGTTGACGTTCGTACGACTCCCAGCCTCGATTCGTCATCGGAATGTTGCGCAAGGTGCTGAGCACTCGGAATGGAGTGGTTCCGTTATTCGATGCCTTCACGTTCTCGTCAGACGAGGTTGAGACCGGTGCGAAGCTGACGCTCGTCTCGCCAAACTCAATGCGGCGAGATTGGCCACCGGCGTGTACTTCAAATCGAAACTCGTGATCTTTTCCGTCGAGTACGATTTCCACCATCCGCTCGCTCGCTCCCGGAAACAGTTGTCGCGAACGGAGAGCCAGTTTGCTTTCCAGTTCGTACATCTTGCCGTGACCGCCGCCGCGATGGCCTCGCTTCGGAGTTTCGACTGCGAGTTTTCCGTCAATAAACAGCCGACCGAAACGCAACGTCCGGACAAGAAAGTTGTACTTGCCAGCCGGAAGCTTCATGACGCTGCTGGCTCTCAGAATGAGTGGGTTGCCCCGATCAATTCGTAAAGCCTTCGGCGAATAACGCTGCGGCGTTGCGAAGAAGGCGAACGCGGGTTCCTTCCAGGATTCTGTCGGCTCGGGCATTGTTGCGGGCCACGAGGGCGAGTCGGGAATTCCTTCGATGACTTCGACGAGGATTTCGTCTCGAGGCGGAGCGGACTGCGGCATCGGCGGCGGGGACGGTGTCGGGAAATAGGGAACGCGAATCATGAAGCGTTCCGGTGTGAGAGCTTTTCGGTAGATGGCGACTTCGTCGATCTGTCCGTCGAACGAGCTGGTCCTGCCCATTCCCATTGACGAGCCGATCCAAAGTTGATCGTCGTCAACGACCGGCGCTCGGTCGGTGGCTCCACCCATATCCCAGACGCCGGGAACTGGTTGGCCGTCTACATAGCCGACGAGGCTGTCGGCTTTGCCAAATTCGTAGGTCACCGCGACGTGATGCCACCCCTTGTCGACCGTGAATCCTGTTTTTGACGTCCAGCGATGCCAGTTGCCGGGAGCCTTCTTGTCGGCCCGCGTGCGGAACAGAAAACTGAGTACCGCGTCCGGCCCTTTGCCCTGAAGCCTCAACGAGTAGTTGTGGTTTTCACGCGAGAAGCCTTTCTCGTACGTTCGGCCTTTGCCGGCAATATACATGTACCGAGCACCGCCGAACTCCTTCGGTTTCACCCAGGCTTCGATTGTAATCGCGTCTCCCTTGTCGAAGTCGATCAGGCTTTTTTCACCGGGATCGATCACCTTGATGACACCGACCTTTGACGTTATCTCGACGGATTGGTTGTCGGCAGCAAACAGCGGTGACACCGATCGTCGCGGACCAGGCTGAGCGACTTTGATTTCGCCGACTGGATTCAACGTTGGAATCGCGTTCTTTCCAAACGTGAGTGGCTGAGTGGGTTTGTCGCCGTCGAAGTTCCACCACAAGACGGGAGCGTCTTCTTTGACGAGTTTGGACCAGGCAGATTCCTGAGCACTCACAAAGGATGCACAAACCAAAGAAGCAATCAGGCTGCTAAGACAACAAATGAAACGTGGCGATGGTGTCATCATGAAAATCCAGTGGCAGGTCTGTTATCAGCGATCTGGGAGATCGCCGAGTGGAGAGCCCGACAGTCTACCAGAGCGGCTTTCATGGGGGAACGTTGCGACTCGGTGGAGACTGTCCGGCAGGTGCGCTATCCTCGGTGAACCAGACGTCGATTCCTCACGGGCTGGTGCCAAATTCTGTGAAACTTCCGGAGAACATTGCGATGAATCGTGTTGCTGCCTTGCCATTTCTGTTGCTGCTGATGCTGGTCGGTTCGACTCTGCAGGCAGCCGAGCGAAACATCATTTTCTTCATCACCGACGACGAGAGCCCGACGCTAGGTTGCTACGGTGACAAAGCAGCCGTCACGCCGAACATCGACGCGATCGCAAAAGACGGCACTCTGTTTCGTAAAGCTTTTGCCACAACAGCCAGTTGCAGCGCCAGCCGTTCGGTCGTGATGTCAGGGCTGCACAACCACCGGAACGGTCAGTACGGGCATCAGCATGCGTTTCACAAGTTTGCATCGTGGCACAACGTCGTGAGTCTCGCTCTGCCGCGAGTGATCGCAGACGCCGGTTACCGAACGGCGCAGATCGGCAAGTACCACGTCGCGCCTGAAGAGGTCTTCCGCTACGAAACTTATCTCAAAGGTGATGGCCGGAACGCGGTGACGATGGCTGACGCGTGTAAGGACTTCATCAACGACAAGGAAGACGATCGTCCATTCTTCATTTACTTCGGAACAAGCGATCCGCACCGAGGCGGCGGTAAGGACAAGACTTCGAAGCTCGAACTGAAAGCCGACCTGTTCGGCAACAAGCCAAATGATGGCTCGCACAAAGGCGTCGAAGAAGTCATCTACGATCCGGCGGACGTGATCATTCCACCGTTTATGTCGGACACGCCGGAGACTCGGGAAGAGCTCGCTCAGTACTACCAGTCTTGCGCGAGGATTGACCAGGGAGTTGGTCGGCTTGTTGAAATCCTCAAAGAAGCGGATCTCTACGACAAAACTTTGATCGTCTTCACTTCCGACCACGGCATGGCATTCTCCGGTGGAAAGACAACCGTCTACGAAGCTGGGCTGAACGTTCCGTTCGTCGTTCGTAATCCCTACAACGAAATACGAGGAGTCACTTCCGACGCTCTCATCAGCCATATCGACATCACGCCATCGCTGCTGGACTTTGCCGGTGGCCTCGATAAGAAAACCAACGCGCCGAAGGGCATGATCGACGCGGACAAGTATTGGAAAGATCGCGGCGCGAACGTCAAAGAAAACCGAGGACCGCGGGGCGGCTTGAAAAGTTATCAGGGCAAGTCGTGGCTCCACGTGCTCGACGACGACGAAGCACAACACTGGGACTCGATATTCGCCTCGCACACCTTCCACGAAATTCAGATGTACTACCCGATGCGAGTCGTCCGGGACAAAAAGTACAAGCTCATCTGGAACATCGCTCACCCGCTGCCATACCCGTTCGCTTCAGACCTGTGGGCCGCATCGAGCTGGCAGGCTCAGTTCAAGAAGGGGATGGACGCCCCATACGGTCGCAAGACGGTAGGGCAGTATATCCACCGTGCGGAGTTCGAGCTGTTTGACATCCAGAAGGATCCAGAGGAAGGACACAACCTCGCCCTCTCGACGGAATACGCAGATATCCTCGAAGAGTACAAAGCCAAGCTGAAGGCCTACCAGAAGAAGATGCAGGACCCGTGGATCATGAAGTGGGACTACGAGTAAGCCCTTTCACGTGACGTAGTGGATGACAAGCGAAGCGCCGGCATCCCTGCCGGATTTTTGTTAAACGACGGATAGGCACTGATTCAGACGGATGATTGGGATGCTCCAATAAGCCATCCGTGCTTATCCGTGTAATCCGTGGTTCCTTTTTCAAGATTCCAGAATTTACGAACTGAGGCATAGCCGCTCCCATGAGAATTCAACAGCCCGCATTCCGGTACATGGTCAGCGTCGGGGCGCTGATGTCGCTATTCGTGGTGTTCGCCGAAGTTGCAAATGCTGCCGACGCTGAATCAAAACGCCCGAACATTCTGTTCGCGTTTGCGGACGACTGGGGACGTTACGCCAGTGCCTACGCGAAGATCGAACCGGGCGGACCGAGCGACATCGTCAGTACTCCAAACTTCGATCGCATTGCCAGTGAGGGAGTGCTGTTTCGCAATGCGTTTGTGAACGCTCCGTCGTGTACTCCTTGTAGAAGCTCGCTGTTGTCTGGTCAGTATTTCTGGCGGACCGGTCGAGCCGCGATTCTGCAGGGAGCGATCTGGGACGGCTCCACACCGTCGTACCCGTTGCTGCTCGACGAGGCGGGATACCACATTGGACACACCTACAAAGTCTGGAGCCCTGGCTCGCCACGGGATGCTCCCTACGGTGGAGCGGAGTTTGCGTACAACAAGCGAGGTTCAAAGTTCAACAGGTTCTCACAACAGGTCAGCGGTGCTGAAGATATTGAACGAGCGAAGAACAGTCTGCTCGAAGAAGTGCGTGGAAATTTCCGCGACTTCCTGGCCACTCGCAAAGACGGCGAGCCACTTTGTTATTGGTTCGGTCCGACGAACTGTCATCGCAAGTGGACCCAAGGATCCGGCGCGGAGTTGTGGGGACTCAACCCGGACGATCTGAAAGGTAAGATGCCGTCCTTTCTACCGGACGTTCATGTCGTGCGGGAAGACTTTGCGGATTACCTCGGCGAAGCGATGGCCTTCGACGCGGCTCTCGGAGTCCTCATCGAAGAACTCGATCGAATCGGCGAGCTGGACAACACGCTCATCGCCGTCAGCGGCGACCACGGAATTCCAGGTTTCCCGAACGGCAAATGCAATCTCTACGACTTCGGAGCCGCCGTTCCGCTGGCGATTCGCTGGCCGGGCAAAGCTCCTGCGGGGCGAGTCGTTGACGACTTCGTCTGCTTGCCTGACCTCGCACCGACATTTCTGGAAGCAGGCGGTGAAAAACCGCTAGACGTGATGACCGGCCGCAGCCTCGTTAGCGTGTTGGCTTCCGAGAAAAGCGGACAGGTCGACAAGTCCCGCGACGCTGTCATCGTCGGCCGGGAACGGCACGTTGCCGCCGCTCGCACCGGCAATCTTCCTTACCCTCAGCGAGCCATCCGGACGAAAGATTTCCTTTACATCCGCAACTTCAAACCGGATCGCTGGCCGATGGGTATCGGCCCTGGCTACGGAGCCCCGGCTGCTCCCATGCCGTCAGTCAACCAACTGACAAACAACACATTCGCCGCGTTCGGTGATCTAGACGCGAGCCCGACGAAAGCCTGGATCGCCACTCACCCCAATCAGGCAGACGGTCGCTTCTTCAACATCGCCTTCGGCCGCCGCCCCGAGGAAGAACTATTCGACCTGCGAACTGACGCCGACCAGGCGAAAAATGTCGCGAAGGGAGACGCGTACGAGTCAGTTCGCAAAGAACTTTCGGCTCGCCTGATGAAAGTCCTGAAAGAAACCGGAGACCCCCGAGTCACCGGCGACGGCACAACTTTCGACAAACCACCATTCTCCGGAGAGTGGAGACGTCCTTCACGGAAACCGCAGACGGCAATTCGGAAAAAGTGACTGAGTGCGACGCGGTAACGGAGATCGATAGTGATTTCCGAAGAGGAGATGCCTGCAGTTGGTTGAGGGGAGGCTATGTGCGGGCATGACGATGGAGCAGCAGCTTGGGCTTGTCTCAGCTTTACGGCGATTGCTGGGAACGCTTCCCGGCGCACTCACCAATAGCTTCAAGATTCGTCGTTTCTCCAGCCGGCGGCTTGGCGACAGAACGTTTATCAGATCAACTTTTCTGAAAGGGCTTCACGGATTTCGTCGCGGACTCGGCGGAAGCAGGCGAGTTTTTCTTCGTCGGTGCCTTCGGCGTGTGCCGGGTCGTCGAAGGGCCAGTGGAGTCGCTCGGTCGTGCCGGGGAATGTTGGGCAGTCGTGCTCGGCTCCTGAGCAGACGCTGATGATCAGATCTGGCGGCGTGCCGTCCGGTGGGAGAAATTCGTTGATCGATTTGCTGCGCAGGTCGGAGATGTCGATGCCGAGCTCTGCCATCGCCTTAACAGAGCCTTCGTGAACGTAACCGGCTGGGTTTGAACCGGCCGACAGTGCTTCGAAGCGATCGCCCGCTAGTTCTCGAAGCAGACCTTCAGCCATCTGGCTTCGACAGGAATTGCCCGTGCAGAGAAAGAGGACTCGTTTTTTCTGTCCATCCGTCATGGATTGTCTTCCTTGCCCGTGAATATTCGCTCAAAGGCATTGGTAAAAGCGTGAGTTGGTTGCTTGATTATGAAGTGAGCACGGCCGTTCGGCCAGTGGGGGGCTGGTCGATGGAATTCGTTGTGTGGGCCGGTTATTCTCCGACTCCGCTGTCAATCTGACAGATGTTTTCAGCCGGCGTGGCTGCGTGATTGTCCGAATTCGGGCCACGCAGAATCATCAGGATGGTCTCCACGATGTTGGATAAGCTGAGAACTGGCACGGTCGTTGCTTACTCTGCAAAGTGCAACGGACTCTGTGGTGATGTGGGTTCTGCGAAGGCTCCGTCACGCTGAACGTCCGGTTGGCAGAAGTCAGAAACGACTTTGTTTCTGCGGTAATGACGGAATTCGAACGTGGCCGTACTTCAGATTGCGGCAGATCGAGTTCGTTATCATTCGGCTCAGCGACCTTGGGGTCTGCGCTTCGAGTGGGCATTGGTGCCTCGACTCTGAGCAATGACGAGGCGTTGCCGAATCCGGATTTCAGGGAGCGCTCACTGTCTGGAGTTTTCCAGAGCTCCCAATACAAACCCGGTCGGGTGATGGTTGGCGAGCGGTTTGGATGCCGCCCGGTCATCGCGGGGCTCGGATCTCTATATAGAGAACACTTTTTACGAATCGATTTTTGAACTGAATCCAGGAGTGACATTCAAATGGCTAAATCAAAACTTGAGTACATCTGGCTCGACGGCTACCTCCCAACACAGAGTCTTCGCAGCAAGACTCGCGTCGAAAGCGACTTCAGCGGCAACCTCGAAGACTGCCCAATGTGGTGCTTTGACGGAAGCTCGACCGAACAGGCCGAAGGCGGAGCATCTGACTGCTTGCTGAAGCCAGTCGCGATCTTCCCGGATCCAGGCCGTAAGAACTCTTACCTCGTCATGACGGAAGTTCTGAACGCTGACAGCACGCCACACGTCTCTAACGGTCGAGCAACGATCGAAGACGACGACGCTGATTTCTGGTTCGGTTTCGAGCAGGAATACTTCCTCTGGGATCCGCAACACAACCTGCCACCAGGATTCCCACCGGGTGGATTTCCTCCTCCGCAGGGGCCGTACTACTGCTCGGTCGGTGCCAAGAACGCTTACGGTCGCCAGGTCGTCGAAGAACACCTCGACACTTGCCTCGAAGCTGGCATCAACGTTGAAGGTATCAACGGCGAAGTCGCTGCCGGCCAGTGGGAATTCCAGGTCTTTGCAAAAGGTGCCGCACGAGCCGGGGACGAAATCTGGGTCGCTCGCTACCTGCTGGAACGAATTGGCGAAGACTACGGTCTGGCCATCAACTGGCACCCGAAACCGCTCGGACCAACCGACTGGAATGGTTCCGGCATGCACGCCAACTTCTCCAACGGTGCAATGCGAACCGGCGGCGAAGAAGCACTCTTCCACAAGATCTGCGAAGGTTTCGGTGGGCAGGTTCCTCGACACATCGGTGTCTACGGTGCAGACAACGAACAGCGTCTGACTGGTCTGCATGAAACGCAGCGAATCGACGAGTTCAGCTACGGTGTGTCTGACCGTGGTGCATCCATCCGAATTCCGGTTGGAACGATCGAAGACGGCTGGAAAGGTCGCCTTGAAGACCGTCGTCCAGCATCAAACGCTGATCCTTACAAGGTGGCAGCAGCCATTGTTAAGACGACCAAAGCAGCTCTTGGCTAAGACTTCGGTCTCTAGCGTGATCTGTTAAGCAAAGAATGAGAGCGGCCGCCTGATAATTTTCAGGCGGCCGTTTTTTGTTTACGACGAACGAAGAAGCAGCCTCCTGATGAAATTATTCAGGAGCGGATAGAAGTTCGTGCCGCGTCGCACGTAAGTCGTCGATCATGTCCAGCATTGATTCGTAGCGGTCGTTGGGATCTTTCTCGATGGCCTTGAGAACGATTTTGTCGAGTGATTCCGGGATATTTCTGGCCGGAGCTTTCTTCAGCATCGATGGCGGCGAGAAGTTAATAATGTTGTCAAATGTGTGTCGGATGGTGGGGGCCGCGAAACGGCTCGTTGAACGTCAGCATCTCATACATCAACACGCCGAAGCTGAAGATGTCGGTTCGCTCGTCGATATTGCGGTTTCCGAGTACGGCTTCGGGCGACATATAAAGTGGTGTGCCGGGTCGCTGGCCTTCGAGCGTCAACGTCTGCAGTTGTTTGTCTTTGGACGTTGCCAGCTTGTGATCGAGATTTTCGGTGGGGATGGCGTCTTTATCGGACTGCCCCCAGACCTTGGCGACACCCCAGTCAAGCAGAATGACTTCGCCGAACTTTCCGACCCAGATGTTTTCCGGTTTGACGTCTCGATGCACCACGCCGTGAACGTGCGCGTAAGCCAGTGCCTGAGCCGCTTGGATCATCATGTCGATCAGCTGGTGCAGCGGGTATTCCCGCTCGGCGGTTTTGTCGCCCCAACTGAGTCGCTGCAGAATTTTGAAGAGATTCTCGCCAGCGATGCACTTCATCGTGAAGTAAAGATATCCCTCGTCGGTTTTGCCGATTTCATAAACCGGGACCGTCGCTGGGTGAGCGAGCTGAGAAGTGACTCTCGCCTCTCGAAGGAACCGCCTTCGTTCACTTGGATTGGTCGACGTCTTGGGGAGCAGCGTCTTCAGAGCGACAGTTCGCCCCATGATCGAGTCCCAGCACGACTGCAGCACCGCACTTCCTCCGCGAGCCATCTCCTGAAAGTCTTTGTATTTCGAAAAGTCGTTGGAGAAATCGTCCGGAAGATCGGGGTCCGTTCCCGAGAGGATGATTGTTGGGTAGCTGTCTGTCGGACCGCTCATGAGAGACTCCATCTCTATCAATTCTCGCTGCTCGTCGCGCTTTGAAGAGCACGTTCGCAGCGATTCGTATCGTCAGTACGACTCAACTTTAACTCGACGCCCGAAACCAGACCAGAACAGCTCTGGCGAACTCGGTCGAACGCGAGGCAATGTTCGGTTCCGGCCATGATCAGTGATCGGTTGGTCAAGGCTTGTTACATTCGTACGCTGTGTTGGGAGTGCCTGCCGGCGGACGTTCAGACCACCGTTCTGCTTTTCCTTTGCGGGTTGCAGCAGAACAGGAATCGAGTCACGGAGTTGCGTTATGGAGATGCAGCGTTGCCGTCTTTGTGCGGTGCATTTGGTGCCGATGCCATTTTTATGTCTGATTGTTTTCCTCGGCATTTTTGCGACTGCCCCGAACATTGCGCAGACGTCGCCGTTATCAGAAATCGTCGCTGGCGAGATTTTCGGAGAGGATGTTCTCTCTGAGAATGTGACTCTCGTTCGGAATCGAGCGGCCGGGCTGTCAGACGATCGGGCGTTTGAACTGCTGGCGAGTTGGGTACTGCCTGACTCAGCCACTTCGAGTTTTCGCTTGAGCGGCGAGTTCACTCAGACCGACCCAGCCCCCATTTCTGATGACATGGCGGAGGCCGGAGATTTCGAAAGTCAGGTGGTCTCACCGGTGTTTGATCTGCTGAAGATTGCATCCCGTACCGGACGGCTCAAGGAACTTCGCGACCGCGTCGAGGCGATTTCACAGGCGGTTCCACAGGCGACGGATGATCTGCAGAATCGTTCACGTGCGGCCCTGCTGATGTTACTCGGCCTGGAGATGGATGATTCTCAAGCGGCCGATAAACACTTTGACGTGCTGTTCGATCTGATGAAGAAGTCCAGACCGACGTCGATGCACGACCAATGGCCGGAGACGCTGGTTGCTTATCGATGTGTTAAGAGTTTTCCTGGCTTTGTGGCGGTGGGAGATCTGCTCGATTCACTGGTGACGCAGCGTGTTTTTAAGGGGATCCCAAGCGACGCCGGAGCGTGGTTCGTGCAAGTGCCTTCTCTGGCCGGGGAGTTTCGGTATCGCCAGGCATTGAAGATCAGCCTGAAGTCGCCCGCGGGCCAACTAACGGACAAGCCGTTGCCTGGTTGGATACCGATTGCCCGTGAGCGAGGTCGAACTCGCGGCCGCGGATTTCCACGTACATCCTGGCGGTGGAACGGGCGAGAATGCTGGCACGTTGGCGGCCACGATGAAGATGTTCTTCTCTTCGAGAGTCCGTTGCGCGGGGACTTCGAGATCGAGGCCGACGTGTTGTCAGGACATGCCGTTCTGATGCTGACGGCGGAGACGATGTTTGGACCCAGGAATAAGACTCAGTGGTTATCGGGAGGGTTTCGTACGGGAACGGTTGTCGAGAAACCCGCCAAACCATTCAGCAAGACCGGGCAGTGGATCCGAGTGCGATCGGCAATCAAAGACGGCGTTGCGAGAAGCTGGATTCACGGCCGGCTCGTCAGTGAACGAGAAGTTTCAGCGAATTACGATCCGTGGGTCGGAATTCGGTGCTGGAGTCGTGCTGCCGGGATGTTTCGCGATCTGAGAGTTTCCGGAGACCCGCAGATTCCGGAAGCTGTGGAGATCTCAGGGCCGGGCTGTCGAAACGGCTGGTTTCCGTATCACGAAGACCACGTCGACGTCGCCGGAACTTCTGCACATTGGTTGTTGCCGGGCGAGGCGGCTGACGGTTCGCAGGTCGTTGGTTTGCAGCGATCGGGGATGGACGATTCGTCAGCGGAAAGTCTGCTGAGGTACTTTCGTCCGCTGATCGAAGACGGATCGATCGACTACGAATTCTTCTACCGGCCTGGCGAGATGCACGTTCATCCGACGCTCGATCGACTGGCTTTTCTGTTGGAACCAGACGGCGTGAGGCTCCACTGGGTGACTGACGGAGAATACGACCGCACCGACCTCAGTCCCGACAATTCGGTTTTGCTTGAAGGCGAACAGGCTGTCACAGGGCAACTGCCACTGAAGCCTGACGATTGGAACGCCGTCCGACTTTCGATTCTTGGCCAGACTGTCAGTCTCACTCTAAATGACGAGCTGATTTTGCAACGTGACCTGGAATCCTCGAATTCGCGTCACTTCGGTTTATTTCACTATGCTGAAAAAACTGCCGTGCGAGTCCGCAAAGTCGTGATGCGAGGCGATTGGCCGCGAGAGCTACCACCGATTCCTGGTCAACAGTTTGCACATACTAAGGCAGATTCTCTGGACAAAGAGCTGAAAGAACTCGGGCCGGCATTCGTTCATGATTTCGGCAAAGACGGACTGTCGGAAAAGTACTTCGGAACGGGTGGGTCGTCACTCGGTCGATTTCAGTCTGGCCCCAAAGGCGTCACTCACACTCAGCGAGGCATCGGCAAGTACACTCAGTCTCAAATCACCGCCGCATTTCAGATGCACGGGGATCTTGATGTCACTGCTGACTTCGCGGATCTCGCGCTGGCCGAAGTCAAACTTGCCAGTTGCAATCTGATGCTGACTTTCGATGGCGGATTTCAGGTCGGCCTTCGTCGGCGGTGGCAGGCGGCGGATGATCAGCGTCTGGTGCTGGCGTGGGTTTATCCTGCCAAGCCTGGAACTGAAGCCGCCAAAGCGGGAGCCGTCAGTCGCAGTTACGACAACTTCCCAACGGAAATTCTCGGTGGCAGGTTTCGTATCGCTCGACGCGGAGACACGATCTACGTCCTGGTGGCGGAGTACGACTCGGAGCAGTTTCGTGTTCTGACATCGCGAACGATTGAGACCATCGGCAAACGCTCGGCTGAAGTGGCGCTGCGAGTTGTTTCGAACGAGTCGGCGACAACGTCCGTCACCTGGACGGGGCTTCGTCTGGCGGCCGAAGAGCTGTTCACCGTGCCTGACCCACGCAATCCGCCCAAGGCACTTCTTTACGTCATGAACGCTGACGGCTCGAACCTTCGACAGCTCACCAGGCCAATTCCCAGCGCGGAGGGGATGTCGCATGCGTCTCCCGACTGGTCTCCGACCGGTGAATTGATCGCGTTTGATGCGTGGAGTGGCCGAGCTGAGACTTCGCACACATTCACGATCAAGCCAGACGGAACCGGCTTGAAAGATCTTGGCGTTGCGGCAATGCCGACTTTCTCGGCCGACGGAAAACGTCTGGCGTTTACCTGGGTGTTCAACGGGCAGGCGACGATGAATCTCGAAGGCGAAGACCGAAAGATTATCGCGGGCGACGGCTGGGGAGCGCAATGGTCACCAAACGGAAAATGGATCGCTTATGAATCAAGCGGTCGAGTCGATGGGCAATACTCGTCGAACGTCACCATCGTTGATGTGAAGACCAAAGTGAAACGCGTTCTGCTGCAGGGAATGCAGGCGAGCCGCTACTCGCAGATTTACTGGAATATGGAATGGGCACCGGACAGTCGACAGATCGTTTTCAAAGGGCGGTTGAGAGACGGAACTTACGAAACCTGTACGACGTCAACCGAAGGTTCGTCAAAGAGTTTTAAGGTGTTGACCCAACTGTCGGTCGGCACGGACTTCGGTTGGCATCCTGACGGCAGGAGTATTCTGATGTCGTTGAACTCGGCCGAGCATTCAGGAAACCGAATCTTCAATTACGACCTGACTACTGACGAAATATCGCTGCTTGAGACCCAACCGATGACGCAGCACAACAACCACGCCGTCTGGTCTCCGGACGGGAAACTGATTCTGTTCAGCAGCCGTCGACCACCAGTGCCAACTCTCTGGCGACAGGATGTTTCGCAAGCAACGCGTTGAGAAGCAAACCGACTGCGCCAAAGAGCGGCTCGCAGTCTCCTAAAACGTCGTTGGTAGACGTCGTCGAATTGCTCATCGGCCGTTTGGCACGAACTTGAGAAGTTGCTGACCTTCGGCCGGGAACGAATCCAGTGCCTTCTGTAGTTTCTGGCGTGCGGCGCGGGCTTCAGCAGTCGCAGAACCGGTCAGGTCGTTTTTTTCTTTGACGTCGTTTGCGACGTCGAAGAACGTGCCGTCGCGGTAAAGCTTCCAGCGTTTGTCACGGACAAACTGCTTCGCTGGAGTACGCTCGGGGCGAGGGCAGTAGAAGCAGTGCATCCATTCTCGTGGGCTTCCGGACTCGCCTCGAAGTTGCGGGGCGAAGGACTGGCCGTCGATGTTTGTTGGGATTTCGATTCCGCTTGTGTCGAGGCATGTCGGAAGGAAGTCCGAGAAGTCGACGAGTTCTTCATAGACGCTGCCTTCCGCGATTGTGCCTGGTTGTAAGGCGACCATTGGGACTCGAGTTCCGGCGTCGGTCGTTTTGCCTTTTCCGCCCTTGATCTCAACTCCGTTGAGTGTTGAGTTGATGGCGACGTTCGTGCCGTTGTCTCCGCAGAACATGATGAGCGTGTTTTCGGCGATGCCCAGCTTCTGAGTTTTTGCGACGACCTTGCCGATCAGCTTGTCCATATACGCAACCATGTCCTCGAAGTTGCGTTGTTTGTTTTTGCTCTTGAGTGACTCGCTGTCGGGCGTCGGATCAAACGGATTGTGGACAAGGATCATCGGGTAGTAGATCAGGAACGGATTGGACTTTTCCTTCTCCATGAAATCCAGGACGTAATCGTTGACGACGTCTGGGCCGTACGCCGTCTTCTTGCTGAACTGTTTGTTGTCGCCGTCGACGTTGAGCAGCGGCTGCCAGAAGCGTGAGCCCAGCTTGTCGACCTGCCAAAGGCAGTGATTGTCGAAGCCGGTCTGGTCTGGCCATGAACCTTTGAGACGGAACTGCTCTTTGTAATGTTCCGCGCCGAGCAGTTGCCATTTTCCGGCAACCAATGTCTTGTAGCCAGCTTCTTTGAAGTAGTGCCCGATCGTTTTCTGATCGCTGTTGAGAACCGAGAACCCTGAGTAATTCCGAACGTTCGAGATTCCCGTCATGATTTTGACGCGACTCGGAGTGCACAGCGGCTGCGAATAGCAATGCGTAAACAGCATCCCGTCCTTCGCCATCCGGTCGATATTTGGAGTGCTGTACTGCTTACTCCCGTAGCAGCCGAAGCATTCGTAACCGACGTCGTCCGCCATGATCAGAATGATGTTCGTCTTTTTCGCCGCGGCTTCGGCGCAGCACGGCTGAAAAATCGGAATTGCAAACGCGGTAAGCATGAGCAACAAGGTCGAGATTCGCATGGTGGTTCCTTGATTCAATCGAATGGCAGATTCAGTCTATCAACCTCAGACTGAGTGGCACAGATAGAGGTTTGGTTCGTCTGATACCCATGCTGGTACTGCAATCAAGCGAAGTGCACAATCCAATTACGCACTGGCCAAGCCAGTGGCACCCTAAACTCTCGGAGCCGAGTTATGTTTCTGGACTCAAACGAGTTCCCAATCGCGAAAATGCTTGAAGAAAACTGGGAAGTGATTCGAGACGAATACATTGCGTTGCCGCCCGATGTTTTCGACCCATGGGTTCAGCGCAGCATGCACGGAGAGGGGTGGAGCGTTTACGGATTGTTTGCGGGTGGGCATCCAATTCCAGGTGGGTGTGCCCATTGCCCTCGAACTGCGGAGATCCTTACCCAACTTGATGGTGTTGGGTTGGCCGGATTTTCTCGCATGGCTCCTGGTACACACATCGCTCCCCACTCCGGCTGGGCCGAAAACGAATACCGATTGCACTTGGGGTTAGTTGTACCCGATCGCTGCCGTCTACGCGTTGCCAGTGAAACGTGCGCATGGCGAGAGGGCGAATGCCTTATCTTCGACGATACGGTCGAACACGAAGCGTGGAACGATTCATCTTCGATTCGTGGAAATCTAATGGTCGATTTCCTGCGGCCAGGCATGGCGGAGTTTTCGACGCAAGTTCCAGACGACGTCCGTGAGTACACCGAGCGCCTATTCGGTGGCCACATCCCGGATGCCAGGTCGAACTGATCGGCAGATAACATCTGTCGCTTTTTTTGAGTCGAGCTGGCCGTACGCGGAAACGGTATTTGGAATCAGTGAGTGTTTAAGACCGAATCCTATGCGGCTATGCTCCGGCGATTCAGTTCTTGCCTCGATTGGGGTGATGCTTAATCGCCTGGAGCAGTGTTACTTTGTCGCATTTTGAGTTTGAACTTGAGCATACTGATTCCGGGTCGTTGGCGCGGGCCGGGATCTGGACGACTCCGCATGGGGCGGTGGAGACTCCGTGCTTTATGCCGGTCGGGACGCTGGCTTCGGTGAAGGGGCTGACTCCGGGGCAGTTGCGGCAGGTCGGGGTGCAGAAAGTCCTGGCGAATACCTATCACCTGGCACTGAGGCCGGGGCCGGAAGTTGTGGCGGACTTGGGCGGGCTGCATGGCTTCATGAGTTGGGACGGGCCGATCCTGACTGACAGCGGCGGCTTTCAGGTTTTCAGTCTCGCAAAATTGCGGAAGCTCGACGAAAACGGTGTGAAGTTTCGGTCGCACCTGGATGGCAGCCTGCTCAAATTGACTCCCGAAAGCGCGATGCGGATCCAGGAGCAGCTCGGTGCCGACTGTATTATGTGTCTTGATGAGTGCCCTCCAGCCGACGCTCCGCGCGAGCAGATGCTGGCGGCGGTCGACCTGACGACTCGGTGGGCGAGACGCTGTCGGGACGCTCATCAGCGAGACGATCAGGCGTTGTTCGGCATCGTGCAGGGCGGGATCGATCGTGAAATGCGCGAGCGATCTGCTGAGGCATTGCTGCCGATCGACTTTCCAGGCTACGCAGTCGGTGGCCTGAGTGTCGGGGAAGCACCGCCTCAGATGTACGAAACGCTGGATTTCACGGTGCCGATCCTGCCGGAGGACCGTCCTCGCTATTTGATGGGTGTTGGCACGCCGACGGACCTGATCGAGGGAGTTTCGCGGGGGATCGACCTGTTTGACTGTGTGATGCCGACTCGAAATGGGCGTAACGCTCTGGCATTTACGAGTCTCGGTAAGCTCCGAATTCGTAACGAGCAGTTCAAACTTGATGAATCGCCGCTTGATCCCGAGTGCGAGTGCCCGACCTGCACGCAGTTTACGAGAGCCTACTTGCGGCATCTGTTCATGGTGAAGGAGATGCTGGGGCCGATTTTGCTCTCGTGGCATAACATCGCATTTTACCAGAAGTTAATGCGAGACATGCGGCAGGCAATTCGTGAGGATCGCGGAGCTGAGTTTCGATCCGTTCAACTTGCCCGGTGGAATGCGTCTTCCTAAGATACCGCCCTTCTTTTCGGCAGGTCTGGCGGTAAGTCGTGTTCAGAATAGAGGTTTTGTCATTCTGAGTGTCGCTTGTCCGGGCTGGTTCGAATTCAGATTCGAACATTTTTACAGCGAGATGCCTGCCACCCCTGTCTGTTGCGAGCGAGTTCTGTGCGGATTGTCCGTCGATGGTCGTCCGAATTGATCGCTCGCGATGGCCCATTGAGAAAACGACGTCGATGAATTCCTGGCTGAACTTTGCTTTCCTGCTTGCAGAAGACGGTGCCCCTCCTGCGGACGCACCGAATATGTGGGGAGGACTTTTACCACCGATGATTCTGATCGGTGTCTTTTACATATTTATGGTGGCTCGTCCTCAAGCTGCTGAGCAGCGAAAACGCAAAGCGGTTCTGGA
>CALSLT010000037.1 GCA_943787265.1 uncultured Planctomycetaceae bacterium
ACAACCTCATTGCGATCGGGCTGCTGCACGACGAGCCACGCGGTCACGGTGATTAGAACAGCCGCGGTGCATGAAACGATTCCCGTTGCTTGAAGTCGTCGCCGCACGACGCCAGAGGCACACGGCTTAATCGCGGCGACATGACTGTTCGGGATGTTGGCCGTTACGGCTTCTCGGAGTTGTTCGTCGCGTGCATTTGCGAGAACGAACTGGCGCATATTTGCAGCGTCGGCATTCAGCCACAGCTCTAACTCTGCAGCCTGCTCATCGGTCAATGAGTCATCAAGATACGCTGCAATGAGTTCGTTGTTTCGACTCACGCTGTCGTTCCTTCCGACCGCAACCGTCGTTTAACGCACGCTTGCGGTTGCTCCCGAATTCGCATCATCGAGATTCGCACCGCTCCGGCCGTTGTTTCAAGACGCTCAGCTATTTGCGGAGCACTTAGTTCGTTGCCGTATCGCATCCGCACGATCTCTCTGGAGCGTGGCGCAAGATGTTCCACACACGCGTGCAACGCAGCCTGTTCGTTACTAATTTCTTCCGTCACGTTTCCCCAGGATTCCGTGAAGGCATCCAGGAGTGCGTCGTTAAATACCAAACGATTGCGTCCTGCATCTCGTCGATGAGCCAGAATCTCGAACTTCGCAACGCCGAGTGCCCACGGCAAAAAAGGTCGACTGGTATCCCATTCGCGAAATTTGCGTAACAAAATCAAAGCCGTTTCCTGTACGACATCTCTGGCAACGTCAAAGTCACGTACGACCGCGCGTACATAGCCTGTTACAGACGGTTGCGCCTGAGTCCAGAGTCGAGTGAACCGTTCCTGTTCGTCGTGGTCGAGCATGTTTCCGTCCTTACGTCTCCGCCACTTGAGGCAAGTGTTACATAAAAATTGGAGGAAACGTTGAAAGCCGGCAAGGTTCGCGATTGCCTGCCAGTTTGTGGCAATGTGAAGGACGCTGTGCAACTGGTTGCGTCGCCACTGCCGGCAAGCTGCCTTGTGAGCCGTGTCTCCCGCCGTCAAGATCATTCATTGCCCGCGGACGGCTTCTCGAGAAAAGCTTCAATGCGAAACCAGATGAGGCAAAAGCCCATGTTCGATTCTATTGTGGGCGGCGGCTGGCCGTTGATCGCTGTTGAACGACAGCGTGGACTGAAACGCCTGATCGTCCTTTGTGGAATGGCGGCTTGTTGTCTGTTTTTGATCTGTGTTCCCACCAGGGCGGCGTCTGGACGATGGGCTATTCTGGCGGCCCCGGAAGTCGAAGAAAGCGGCCTTAGCGACCTGCTCACTATTGAACTGTCAAAGTCGGTGGAGCTGGTCGAACGCGAATCACTTCAGCGAGTCATGCGCGAGGTCGAACTTTCACAGATTGCGGCCGCGGACGGTGTAGGCTTAAGACTCAGAGTGGGCCCTCAGTTCAAGGCTGAGCGGTTGGTTGTGCTTACGGTGGAAAAGTCCGTTCAGCAATCCCCTTATTTGAGGCTGGTCATCTGTGAGACCGGCCAGGGCACGCGTCTGTTGGTTCATCGCGCAATTTGGCCGACGAATGACCTCGCCTCGATGGCACGGGAGCTAGCCGAAGTGGTTAGCAACGTTGATAAGCGGTTTCCGAATGGGGTTCAGCGAATCCTGGGAGTCGGCCCGTTTCTCTCGAAGAATCTGCTCCACCATTACGACTACCTGCAGCACAGCTACTCCACTCTGCTGGTGGAAAGCCTGTTGGAGTATCCAGGTCTCGCCGTTCTTGAACTCGATGAGTATCGCGCTCTTGGGCAGGAGTTGAGTCTCAACGGTGCGAATCTCAAAGGACGCCTGGTCCCGTTGCTGATTGAAGGCGAGTTCGAAGTCGCGGAACAGGGAGTGTTCGTCCCTCCTTTAAAGGCTCGTGTGAGCGTCACGATTAAGACGGCTGGTGCCGAGCAGCTCTCATTTCCGTCGAAGCGTCAGCCGCTGACCGAGTCAGCGGCCTGGTTGCGTCAGGAGGTGCCACCATTACTGCTGCAGTCTGCCTCCAGTCAGAATGGCCAGATCGGAGTCGACGAACAGTTTGCGGCGTTGATCAGTCGAGCTGATGACTTCGCAACAATCGGTCTGCGTTCCGAGGCGATTGCACTCAGAGAATCGGCACTGCTGATGAAAGACGACTTCATACAGCAGTTGCGTCTTATCGGTGACTATCGTCTGCACGTGAGCGATACCACAGATCAGAATCGCGTCGCCAGAAATGAGTGGTTGCGTGCTCGGAAACGCACCGTCGAGGAAGTCAGGCGGCATAGCGTCGAACTTGACGACCGCCTGATTCCGTTGCTGGAACGTTACGGCCAACTGGTCACCCAGCGGATCGCTGCTGGGGATGTCAACATGCTCGAAGGGGGCATTCTGTGGAGCAACGCGTTTAATCGGATGACCAATGTCAATTCAACTGAGGGCTTTGCCACAGTTCATGATCTGCGGACTGATCTATTCTGGAATAATATCCGTCAACTAAAGAGTCTCGACACGACAATCCGAGACGGCGATGTGCTGCCGGAAGTCCTGTTCACGCATGGTCTGAGCCGTCGATCGCTGCAGTTGAGTTCGGGCGGGCAGAGTCTCCGGTGGTCGATGACCGCGATGGTTCGCGTCGACGACATTGAGTCGCACAATACGTTCCTCCGCCGACCATTCAGCTCTAAGAAAATGTTTGACGATATAGAACGTTTTCTCCAGGAAGCGGCTCCCTGGCCTGTCGCTCACTTTATCCGGCATGTGTTTCCGAAGAATTCACTGCGGAGTACTTCCGGCGACTATGACCTGCTCTGTACACGCAGACCTGTCACGATGGACGAGTTTACTGAGTTCTATAGACGCCTGGCGAAATCGAATGATCGCTGATGAAGTTCTACGGCCGAGTAGGTTTGCTTGGGCGGAAGCTGCATCCGGAACTGGATCAGCCGCAAAAGTTGCTTGATCAATCCGTTCTCGATGAGTTTTCAGCCGTCCGTGCTGACCTGCATGAATACTGCGAACAAAATCCGCAGACCTGGGATGCGGGAGTCTATGCGGACGGTCTTTTGACGCAGGCCGAGGGGATCGTCAGGTTGGGGCGGAACCCCTGGCGGCGTCAGTACAACGCGCGGCAGACGAAACTGGCCGCAAGTATTCGGGACAACGCGCAGACCGTGCCAGTTCTGCAGCGAGCAGGCTCGTCAAAAATCCGGTTTGTTCCCGTGCCAGAATTTGTGGCGAAATGGGATGCGATGGTGCCGTGCGGTCCTTCACTGGACGCCGTGTTTACTGACTTCGAGCTTTCGTTGATGGATCAGCCAGGCCAACTGCGTTCGATTCTAAAAACTGACGTGAGGCTCCGAGATTACATCCAGAAAGTGCATTGGGATGGCCGCTGGATCTGGGTCACGACGCGACGGTCAGGGCTGCGTGTGTTCGAGCCGTCTGGTCGACTCGTTGGGCATCTGCCGATGACAAAATCTGCGAGGGATGACGCCGCGAATCTGCCATTGGGAACTGCAGCTCTGCCGCCAGCGCATTCTGAATCTTCCCGTCCATCGAGCTATCGATACATGTTTGCATGTTCGCCAGCGTCAGACTTTCCCGCGTTTCGAATCTGCCCGGTTGGAGACGGGAGGTGCATAGCGGTCGGACAGTTCGGAGCACGCCAACGATCGTGGATTTGCTCTTTAAGGCTTAATGAGTCTGGCGAGTGGTCGGTCAAACTCGTTCACCAAGGGGTGAAGATTGCGACAGCCGACCTGGAACCAATGATGACCGACGCAAGTTACGCGTTTCGGCCCAGTTGGATAGCTCCATTTGAATCGTCCGCTCCGGGGCAGAATCGTGCAGTCGTTATCGGTCGAGCGTGGTACGGACTCGCCAGCAGCTTGCTCACTCCTCTGGTAGTTGATCTCGAAACTGAGCAGGTCTCTTTCTTGACGGTGCCGTTTCAACTGCACTGGTCGGGGTTTAGCCATATCCCAACCATTGAGCACAAGCTTGTGTATCGCCCTTCTAACGTACAGGAGTCGCTGACGCAGAGATCTCTTAACAAGTCCAATGCGAATCCAGATTGGTTGTGGATGGCACCATCGACGCAGCTCGTTCCGACATCTCGAGCCTGGTATCGGCTGCACAGCGATCCTGTAACGATTGAAAACCTGGCCTTCGACGATTCGGCTGGACAGATGCCGTATGTGCTCTTCGCGACGTCATCACATTTTGGTCCGGTTGCCTGGCGTCCCGACGGTCAACTCTCACGGGTGGTGATCGAAGAAGTTGCTGAGTAGCCCGAATCAAAGTTCCGATCAGATCACTACGTTTGCCACACCAGAACCTGGTAAATGTGCTGCGTGCCGGCGATTCAGTTGCTTCGATGTTGAAGGTGAAACGGCAGTTGGAGTTTTGGCCGCACGCCGTCCTTCTTCGTGAGGTCGGTATCGAAGATTCGTACCGGTGTGTTGCCGGCGAGGTCCTCGAGGATGGGAGCCACAGTCAGCTTATGTTCGGCGCTAGGCCAGGGATCTGTTGGCGTCAATAACGCAACGGATTCATGATTCTGCAGAGTCACGCAGCAACTGACTTGCTGTCCTTGTAGCGTGCGGACTTCGATACAACGCTGCGCGAGTGCGTGGTCAAGAGGCTCGCCGAATCCAATTCGAAGCGGAGTTCGACTTCCTACTTGTGGCAGACTTAGCTTCCACTTCTGCGGGAGCGGGCGGGAGCGATCATCCGGGACAGTGCGAAACTCCTTTTGATATTCGGCCTCAAGTGGTTGCCCATTCTGAGATTGCACACTTTGTTCGATCAGCAGTGTGTACTTGCGAGCGGGATGCAGGACTGGACCGAAGTCTTCGCGAAGGTTGACTCCCTGTTTCACACGACCGGGATGGATCCACAATGTGAATCTGCTGGCGTCCTCAGTCCAGAGTTCCGTCCGGCGCCACGGATCACGAACCTTCTTACCTTCCTCATCCAGTAAATGGATGCGTTCGAAGATGGCTCGCCCTTCTCGCATCGGCCGCGAAAAGTGGATGTAGAATTTGAGCGAATTCGCCGGAAGCGTGTCTGTAGACGGAAAGACGGAAGTGACCTTCGCCATGCGCTGGTGCGGTGAACGTGGGACGCGATGATTGACGGTCAAGTTATTGCCCGATGTTGAGTGCAACCTTGCTATATAAGTAGAGCCGGCCGTTAGCCGAAATCGCGGAGTGAATGTCAGTTGCGAACCCTGGCGTTGGTAGTCACCCAGCATGGAACTGCCTGGTTTGCCCTCCGCGTCAAGGAGCGAAAACGTCAACACTCTTCGGCCAGCCTTGCGCGATATCGATTCCGCCGGAAGCTCGGCAACCTGATCGGCGGACAGCTCCACGATGACGCGAACGCGGAGTGAATCGTCGGCCCCCGGGACCACCTTCAACGAAGGAGTGCCTCCCAACAGAGCTGCCATTATTGCCAGCGAAACAGACGACATGGCGTGTTCTCAACAGTGAACTCGGCAGTTGACTACGGAAGTTGCAATGCTTCGAGGTCGAAGCCGTTGTCGGTTTTTCGCAGAACGACCGCGTGTGTCTCGTTGAGGCGATCCATCTGTGTCACCCCGTGAAACGATTCGATCATCTGGATTCTGTCGGTCGCCGGTTTCGAGCCAGCCAGTCGCCGCTGAGCTTTCTCGTCGACATTGTCGCTTTCCGAAAGCAATGATTGTTCAAATCGAACGGTCCAGTAAGGGCTCGGTCCGAATGGTCTTTTTGCATGATGAAAACGGAAAGTGTTTGCAAGGACGTATGACTTGCCGTCTTTCTCGTAGAGGAGCATATCCAGCGGTCGATTGCCCGAGCCGAGTTCAATCACGCTGGTGCCAGTCACCAGGGCACCTTCCTTCAGTGAGTCCAACGGGTACTTGACGACGGGTGTGCAACTGAAAGCTCCGACAATCCAGGTCTTTCCGTTTTCTCGCATTGGCAAGACGACGCTCATGGGAGCTTTCGTTTCCCATTTGCGGTGTGAAACGTGGTAGGTCTTCGCGCTGTACGACGACGACACGGCTTCGTGAGAAAGCGGAGCGTAGATACTGAATATCTTTGACGAGAATGACTCATTGCTTCGTCCCGCCGCGACGATCCGGTCATCCGCCCAGGCGACATCGGTGATGGCGCTGACCTTTGCCTTATCACCCGCTGACAATGGCAAGCGTGCATAGGTCACGTCCTTCAGGGAGAACTCATCAATCTCTCCGGCACCGTCGAGAGTCAACACTGCATACTTCCTGTCCGCCTGATGGCGGACGGCGAAATAGACTCTGCCTGATGCGGGATTAACGGTCAGGTCAACAATTTCGATTCCCTTTGCAGTTGTTCCCATACTGGCTGCCAGCTTCGCAGCAATGCCTGCGATGTTTGCCTTCGGCTGTGGAACGGCGGTCGTATCGCCGGTCTTAACGGCCAGAATTTGCGATCCAGCTCCGTCGCCGATCAACAGCACTCCGTCCGGGGCGAATTCAAGCACGTTGATCGACTTCACGACGGGACTTCCGGTCACCGTTTTCTGCAGCACTTCCGCCGTTTCTGCACGCGCCGCACCAACGATTAACAACAAGGCTGCGAGCAACAGTTTCCCAGGTTTCAACATCATGGCGAAGACTCCTTAAACGACTTTGTGATAGATGCCCGGCGGCGACTTCACTCTCCGATGCAGATCAGTTCGCCGGTTTGAGTGGTGAGGAACAGTTTCTTCTCGGCGATTGCCAGTCCGTCCCAGGCAGGTGTTGGCACCTGAGCATTCCGCAAGACATAGCCATCAGATGTGGACAACATCTTCAGGCGACCGTCCTGATGAACGACATAAAGTCTGTCGTCCGAAGCCAGCGCCATGCCGTGGACTTGATTGTGTAGTTGCGTGCCTCGTTTGGGTTCTTCCTTTTTTACCGCCGGGTCAGCAAACGGGTCTTTCGTCCATTTTGCGCCCTCGGCGATCCGATAGGTTCGGTAAGGCTTTCCGTCGGCTCTTATTGTTTGCATGGCCTTCCAGCCAGTGATCCACTTACTGTCGAATTCCTCACCCTTGTCCAGGTCGAAGTCTCGGCGAAAGACGTCGGTAGTCCCGTTGAGCGAGCTGAAGACGTTGTCATCACGGAACGCGATGAGCGGTCGCCTGGGAGCCTCGCCACCAAATCGATGTTGATGTCTCGCTCCGTAAGTCCACGAGCCGCGTGGAATCCAGACTTCACCGGCTCCGGTATTGAGCTTCGCGAACGCGTTCCACTTGTCGACGGAAACGTCTTTGCCATCGGGGGTCAGAATCCAGCGTGACATCGCGACTCCGTCGCCCTCGGCGTGGAGGATGTCGAACGGATCAAATTCAAGTCCCGAGTTTTCGTAAAAGCCTTTCTGCGGCACGGTGTCGATTCGTTTGACCCAGTGGCGATCTCCCGTCGCGGGATTGACGGCGAAGACCAGAATTCCACCATCCGCCAGCGGCTGACGTCCAGCGGCAAAGTAGGCGACGTCGTCCATCACCAGGACTGCTCCGGGCACGGGCCAGGGTGATTCGACCTGGCCGTAAGCGACTATCCGTTCGTCGGTTGGTGCGGCGCGCAAACGCCAGACCAGTTCTCCGGTGTCTGCTCGCAAGGCATGTACCCACCCAGTCGCCGAACCAAACAGACAGAGGCCACGATAAATCGCTGGCGGTGTGTCGAGTCGGCCGTTCGCGGTGAATCGCCACTGCACCTCGCCGGATGACGTGTCGATGGCGATGAGTTCGTGAGCGTTGGGGCGAGTGACGTACGCTATTCCGTTTGCGATCGTCGGAGCACTGAGCGGCGCTTTGATAACCGGGTTGTCTTTCCAGTCGTGAAGAATCGGTCCGGACAAGCTGGCGACGGATTCCGCTTTGGGATTCAGCGAGACGCTCCACTGTGTTTTCAACAGCTCGGGGCCGGGCGTTTCAGAGCTGCTGCTGCGCCAACGGTCGTGGCGGTACAAGGGCCAATCGTGTTTCTGAGGATCGGCGGCGTCAGGATCGAACTGTGCCGGCCCTTTCTCGTGGATAAACTCGATTTTTTCCGGAGGCAGATGCGCCGCCGAATGTTTCTTCGATGCCGGCGCCATAGCGACAAAGCCACGGAGCATGGGCCAGCATGTGCAATGTTTCGGAGTCGTGTAAACCAGTCCGTTGGCGGGAACCCAGCCGTTCTCACGGGAGCAATTCGCCTTGGTAATGCGGTTCGCGATGGTTTCGCCGGTCTTCAGGTTGGTCATGTCCAACTCGCCTGCGAACATGAAGTTAGCAGTGGCGACGGGCGGAAAGCAGTGTGTCAATCCAGCTGGGTACGTAACCCGTGTCTTGCCTGTGAAGGGATCGAGTGCCGAAATTTGAACAGGCACGCGCTCACGTTTTGTTTTGTCAGCAGTGTTGACTTTGCCTCCGTGCAGAATCCAGAGGTCATCTTCGAGGAACATCGCCCGGGCCTGACGTCGGTGATTCATCCCCGGTGCGTAGTGCTTCGACCATTGATGCTCGCCAGTTTCGGCCGAGACGACGTGAATGCCGTTGCCCTCATCGTCGTCGTTGAAAGTCGATACCTCAAAAACCAGTTGCCCTTTAGCAAGGACAGTCCGAGTCGTTCGCGACAGCCAGGTGAAGTCGGTGCGATGCCATTTGACCTTGCCGGACTGCGCATCAACGGCGACGATTTCGGCTTTGTCGCCGCGGCGCAGTCGTCCTTGAATGAAAGTTGTGACGTTGCCGTCGGTGATCACGTTCCTTGAGTCTGCGGCTGCAACTTTCCAAAGTTCTTTGCCACTTGCCGGAGCGAATGCTCTTACGGATTCGGCGTCGGCAGCGATGACTCGGTCGCCGGCGTGAATGAGCGTTGTTGGCTTGACCAGGTCGCCGAGTTCGACGGCAACCTCGCCGGTCGCAGCATGCAACGCGACGGGCCGATCCTTGAGGACCGCAAACAGCAGTTTGTCTGAGGCGACCGGACGTGCTCCCTTACTGTCGAGTTTTGGCAACATGAATTCGTTCGGATTGTTCTCACCCTTTGTCCTTAAGTCACGATGCCAGAGTCGGAGTCCGTTAAAACTGTCTCGTGCAAGGATGCGACCGTAAAAGTTTCTCCCGCCCGCTGTCACCATGCCCTCGACTTCGGATGTGGCGGCTGCGACCCATCTCACTCGGTCAGGTGGGCCGACCAGTGTGTCCTGGGAAACTGCATTTCCGTCGGCGGCATGCCGAGGGTGAGACCACACATCCATCGCCCGTGGCCACGGTTTGTGTGCAATCAGCACTGAGTCGACGTCTGAGACAGTTGCAATCCAACCCGCCGGCAGGTCCGATCGTTTCAGGACTTCTTCATTGGTGATGACAACGCAGCCGCCGGGAGCGAGCACTCGGTTCAGCTCTTTGGCCGGAACCGAGTAGTCCTGCACAATGATCAGATTGGCCAGGTTTTCGGCGTAAGGAAGGCGATCCTGGCCGCGTGCCTGTTCGGCCCAAGCCAGCCCGTAGTGACCATTCTTGCGGAATCGCTCGCGTGCTGACTGTACTTTACTGGCGTCCGGATCCAGAACGTGGATCAGGTAGCGGCCGGTGAGACTCAGATTCGACGCAGTTTGCGTCTCGCTAGCGCCGAGTTGAATAACCAGTCCGCCATGCACTCCGGCAACTTCTGCCATGTTGCGATTCTGAGCGTTTGCGTGGTTCCCCCAGATTGAGATCGCCATCGCCGCAACACAGGCTAATTGTGACGCAATAGATTTCTTCATGTTCATGGCAAGTCTCATCGATTGGGAATGCTTGATACAGCAGGCGGCGATTATCCCACAGCAATAAAACATGCTGCTGCTACGGCGCCACCGATGATTGGGCCAAGAACTGGAATCCACGCGTAGCCCCAATCACTATCTCGCTTATCGGAGATGGGAAGCAGGAAGTGCATCACGCGAGGGCCAAGATCTCGAGCTGGGTTAATTGCATAGCCGGTCGTGCCTCCAAGCGAAAGTCCGATCGCAAGGACGGTCAATGCAACAGGAAGAGCATCGAGTGATCCGAGGCCGCCTTCTGGCGACGTGATATGCAGGACGCAGTAGACCAGTACGAAGGTGCCGATGATCTCGGAGATTAGATTGGACAACGGATTCCGAATCGCGGGCCCGGTGCAGAATACCGCCAACTTTGCATCCGCATTATCAGTTACTTCAAAATGGTCGCGATACGTCAGCCAGACCAGGAACGCTCCCGCGGCGGCGCCTGCAAACTGAGCCCCGAGATAACCAGCGATCTGCGTAAGCTCAAACTTTCCGGCACATGCCAGACCGATTGTCACAGCTGGATTCAAGTGGACGCCGCTGATATTTGCGAAACAGAACACACCAATAAATACGGCCATGGCCCAGCCAAACGTGATTACGATCCAGCCGCTGTTTTCGCCTTTTGTTTGTTTGAGAACAACGTTGGCGACCACGCCATCGCCCAACAACAGAAGCAGCATCGTGCCGATGAATTCAGCGACGTAGGGTGACATCGAAATTCCTTTGCGATCTTTGTGAGTAGAACTATCAGATAGTCGTTTCGTGGCGATTCGGTTTCAGATCAATCCGCCGAACTCTTTAGTCGAAGTGCGTCGCGGATGTATGCCGGTCGATCCGTCGTGATGGAATCAACCTTCAACTTCTGGAAGGTTCGTGCGGCATTGACATCGTTGACCGTCCAGACGTGAAACTCGCGCCCGACTTCGCGTACGGCGTCCACAAAATCCTGATCAATCACGTTGAGATTTCCGTTGGTTCCAAGACCCGTGGCACTTGTCGTCTTTAACGCCTGCACCACTTCGTCACGAGTCGGCTTCCAACTGCGTTTGATAGAGCTTTGCTTGTAGCTGGTAAGCCAGCTTGCCTTGTACTCCGGCATCTCTCGGCGTGATCGAGTAACGACATCCTTCTGAAAGCAAATAATGACGATTTGCTTCGGCGCCAGCGACGACGCAGCGAGCTGCCTCTTCAAATGTGGAATGATTTCCGGCCCGCACTTTATCTCGACAAAAATGCGTTTGCCCTTAGGGACGGTTGCAAGCACTTCTTCGAGCACTGGGATCCGTTCGTTCGCAAAGCGAGGGTGCTTCCAACTTCCAACGTCCACGGCCCTCAGTTCTGCCAAAGTCGATTTGGCAATGGTTAGCGTTGTTTGTTTGGGAGCTACTCGTTTGGTTGTTTTGTCATGGATGCAGACGATTTGTTCGTCCTTCGTCAGATAGAAATCGCCTTCAATGACGTCCGCATTCTGTTTCCAGGCAAGCCGAAATGCTGACAACGTATTCTCCGGAGCATCGAATGATGCACCACGGTGCGCGACGATCTCTTGGCCGTGTGCAGCTGCACAGAGAAGTGAGACGATGATGATAGTGGCGAGACGTTGCACAACGGTTGTCCTGACGGTTGTATTTTGGACTTCGTGACTGGCGAAACGTGAAGTGTCGGAGTCACCGTGTCGTATGAAATGCTGCCCAAAAATGGAATTAAGAAACGATCAGAGTCAAGGTTGTACTCGACTGCCTGTTTTTTCTCACTCGGTCGGGTCGGGGAGTCGAATCACTTGAGTTGTATAATCACTGTCGGCGAGATGAAAAATTCGGAAGCCTGGCGGCATGGTGTCGCAGACCATTTCATCCTCGCGGGGGCGAAACTGAACGCCGGTAGATGGCGTGGTCACGATTTCAACGCGATCGATCGTCACGGCAAATTCCTGATGAACGTGGCCGGCACTGATCGAGTGGACTTGCGGAAACGATCGCACAATGTCGAGCAAAGCATCGGCGTCCTGCAATCCAATTCGGTCAAGCCATGCAGACTCGACAGAAACCGGAGGATGGTGGACGAACAGAATCGTTGGCTGTGCGGCGTGTTTTGTCAGTTCGTCCGCCATCCATCGCAATTGTGACTCGCCGATTCGACCGAAGACCTCACCGTCAACGTGTGAGTCGAGGCCGATCAGTCGCCAGCCGGCGGATTCGACGGAGAAATTGATAAGCTCGCCGTCGGTCGGGACGAGATCGGGAAATACTTGGCGAATCAGTGCTCGGTCATCGTGGTTTCCAGGGATCAGCCGACAACGCGGCAGCCAATCACCGAGTAATTCTCGCAGCACTTCATAAGATTCGAACCGTTCGTCATGGGTCAGGTCGCCAGTGATTAGAACGTAATCAAAGTCTAAGGATTCTGTTTGACTGTGGGTTTTCGCAAGCTGCAGCACATCGATCAACGACTGACGCGTACACACGTCCCGTAGAACCGCGTTGGGATCAGCCATCAGATGCAGGTCAGTCAGTTGCAGGATATCAGCAGTCATGCGAGTCATCTTGTGATCGTGCTCTCTTTTTAAGAGGACTTTGATTTTCGCCGTGAGTGAGACCGGACTACGGGCGCTTGCGGTGTGGTTATCTTATTCGACAGCGTCACAGTGAGCACACTGTTCTCAACCTGTACGGCGAGCGTCGGGCTCGACATGTCGGCGAGGGGGGACTGGTATGTCGCGACAACGTGTACGCGTCTCGCAGATTACTCGGCGGCGACTTGCCGCAGCGATTGCCCCTGCATACGTTTCAGGCCTGAGCGAAAGCCGTAATCCGATTGCCGGTCGGCTTTTGGCAGTGTCAATCATTCTGTTCTCAGAGAGTTAGTCGATGCGATTTTCTTCACTGCTCCCTGCTGTCCTTATTGGTGTGAATCTTCTGGGCGGTGCTCCGTCAGCGTCTGCGCAGACGCCGGATGCTCAGGCCAAATCGGCATCAGGTCCGGATTGGATCTGGCTGGGTACTCGACGCTCTTCTAGTTCAGAGGCTGAATTCAGAAAGAGCTTCGATCTGAGTGAGCGGTTTTCAGAAGCCCATCTGCAGGTGGCGGCCGATTTTACAGACTGTGAGATCACTCTGAATGGAACGCGGATAACTCGCCTTGATGACTACGGCCCTCGGTTGAATCTTGAAGTGACAAATCAACTTTTGCGTGGTCGGAATGTGATTCAGCTTCATTGTCGGTTGTCGGATGGTCCGTCCGCCATTGCAGCGACACTCACAGTGGCCGGTGCTCAAGTCACGAAGACCGTGCTTCGGACAGATTCTTCGTGGCAATGTCGACAGGCAGAAACGGCGTTGGATACCTCAAACAATTCAGTCGGCAGAACGTGGACGGCAGCGATCAGTCTGGGAGCGGTTGCGCCGAGATTCTGGAACGTCGCAGGCACTAAAGCTCGTATCACCGCATTTGACGACTACACGCAATGGAAGCAGGCGAGCAATGGTGATGAGGAAGAAGACGTGGAGCGGTTTATGACTCTGCCCGGATTCTCGATTGATCGAATCCGTCGTGCAGCGTCGGACGAAGGATCGTGGGTTAGCATGGCATTCGATCCACAGGGACGCATCACAGTGGCACGCGAGGACAAAGGTCTGCTCCGTCTGACTCTGGCAGAGCAGGGGGCCGAGGTGCTCAAGGTCGAAACGATCAACGACACGCTGCTGGAATGTCGAGGGCTGCTTTATGCCTATGACTCGCTATACGCCAACGCAAATAACTCGAAAGGCATGTACCGATTACGCGACACCAGCGGCGATGATTGGTTTGATGAAGTGACACTGCTGCGTGAATTCCCCGGGACCGTTGGACACGGACGCAATGACTTGGCGTTGGGACCGGACGGGCTGATCTACAGCATCCACGGGGATGCGGTTGTCGTACCAGCGGACAACATTGTCGATCGGACTTCGCCCTTGCGGGACACACGGCGCGGCAAGCCAGAACGTGAAGGGCACCTGATCCGTACTAACCAGGATGGCTGGTAAAGCTTTGCGGCGTTCGCATGACCGGAAAAAAAGTCTCGGACCGTTGTTTCTTGTGAGCGCCTGGTCCGTGCAGCGAGGAATCAGTCTGGGACAGTTGGCGACCGAGGAGAAATCCAACGAAATCACGGCGATTCCCGAGCTGATTGATCAAATCGAGCTGAACAACGCGATCGTGACCATCGATGCGGCGGGCTGCCAGAAGAACATTGCCGCAAAGATTGTTGACAAAGGTGGAGACTACCTGCTGGCTCTGAAAGGAAACCAGGGCACGCTGTATCAGGGGGCGATGGACTGGGTGATCGAGCAAATGGAAAACGACTTTTCCACAACCACCGTTGAGCGGTATGTAGAAACGACGAAAGGTCACGGTCGCGAAGACACGGTGGAGTACTTCCATCTGCCCGTCCCAAAGACGCTGCCTGGTGCGTCACTGTGGAAGGAGTTGAAGACGATTGGCGTGGCCGTTCGAACGAGTCTACAAGGCGGAAAAGAAACCAACACACTGGGAGCTTCTCGCTGCCGGATTGCGTAACCCGTTCGGTATTGATTTCAACGCTGACGGCGAGTTGTTTACGTACGATGCGGATGCTGAATTCGATATGGGGGCACCGTGGTATCGACCGACGAGGCTGGACCATCTGGTTTCCGGAGCAGACTTCGGCTGGAGGGGACTCACCAAAAGTTGGCCACCTTACCGACTCGATCATCCCGACAACGCGCTGCCAGTTGTGGACATAGGCAAAGGTTCGCCGACCGCCGTGAAGTCGGGAACTAAGAGCTCTTTTCCACCTGCCTATAAAAAGGCGATGTTCGTGCTCGACTGGGCTTACGGCCGGATCGTCGCCTGCCACCTGTACCCTCGTGGAGCCGGTTATGTGTGCCGCCCTGAGACGTTCCTTAAAGGGCGACCGCTGAACGTGACGGACCTGGACTTCGGACCGGACGGAAGTATGTACGTCATCACGGGCGGTCGCAAAACACAATCTGTGCTCTACCGAATTCGTTACACCGGAACACAGCCATCAGCTTCCGAAGTCACTTTACAGGAGACTGCTCGCCGAGAGTTTTCCCTGAAGCAACGACTCAAGCGGCAGAAGCTGGAGCATCTTCACGATGGCTCAACGCAGGCTGCCGATGCAGTGGCGACGGCATGGACCAGCATCGGGAGTGACGATCCGAGTATTCGACAAGCTGCTCGGGTCGCCGTTGAGCATCAGCCTGTTGATGCATGGCGAAAGATTGCCTTAAAAGAATCAGATGCTGGGCGGCAGATCGTGGGGCTGCTCGCCTTGTCTCGAAACGGGAATGCAGGTGATCGATCGCTGATTCTGCGGAGGCTGAATGCTCTGTCCGTGGATGAGCTGTCCGCATTCAATCAGTTGTCGATCCTGCAGACTTACTCGCTTTGTCTGACGGACAATCGAACGTTGGATACGCCACTTGTTAAGCGAACTCGGCAACGACTGGCGAAATGGTTTAGCCTGGAAATGGAACGAGCCTCTCAGGCACCGACGGGCTCCGGGCCTGGCGTGACTCGTAAATTGGCGCATCTTGTGGTTCAGGCAGGGAGTGCTGAGTCGTGCCCAAGAGTTGTAGACGTACTGTCTCGATCGAAGACGCACGAGGAACGGATCGACTATCTGTTTATGCTACGAGACGTTCGCAATGGTTGGACAATCGAAAATCGCCGTCTCTACTTTGAAATGCTGCGCGACGTCGAGCAGACGGTCGTGGGCGGCGACGGAATGCCCGGATTCTTGAAACAGATTCGTCAAGAGGCGGTAAAGACTCTCACAGAGTCGGAGCGAAAAGAACTGGCGGATGTCATCGAATCATCCAGTCAATCGCAGCTGTCTGCGCCGAGTACTCGCCCATTCGTTCGCGAATGGAAGATCGAAGACATTGATGAAATTCTTGCAGCGAATGGCTCGACACCGAGTTCACAACGCGGGCAAAAATTGTTCAACGCTGCCTCGTGTAGTCGGTGTCATCGTAGCGGTCGGCTCGGACACTTTGTGGGACCTGACCTGACATCGGTGGCTCGGCGATTTAGTCCGCGAGACATCCTGGCATCGATGCTGAATCCGTCACTGGTCGTTGCTGAGAAGTACCGCAACGTCCAGATAGTGACGACAGACGGTCGCACGATCATTGGACGCCCCGTCAGTGGCGGCGACTACCGTTCGCCAGTCATTCGAATTGCGACTGATCCGCTGAAGCCAACGCAGATTGTCGAGATTTCAAAGATCGACATTGATGTCCATCGCGATTCCTCGCTTTCGCCCATGCCGGCAGGTTTGCTGAATACATTGACGAAGTTGGAGATTCGTGACCTGATTGCGTTCCTCGAAGCCTCAGCTTCGCGATGACGAGGTCGGAGATTGAACACTCGGGACACAGACGCAACACTGGCGGAAACAAAACTCGTGCTGAAGCAGGCACATTCACCGGTACGGAAAATTGTCATGCGATTTCTACTCATCATGGTTTCCGCGGCATTGTTTCCGCCTTTACACGCGAAGGCTGACTGGCCTCAGTTTCGAGGGCCGGGCGGTCATGGGATAGCCCATGAGTCAAAGATCCCATTGCAGTGGAGCGGTGCCGACCATGTTCGATGGGTCGCGGATGTGCCTGGGACTGGATGGTCGTCGCCGGTCGTGCAGGGAGACCGAGTCTGGCTGACGACAGCGATCGAAACGAAACCAACACCCGAGCAGATCGAGGCTCAGTTTAAGGAGTCGCAGCTCGATCGCGAAAAGTTTACTCGTCGACAGGTTGCGGGTAGCGTTTCTTTGAGAGTGTTGTCGCTCAGTCGGAAATCAGGGGAAGTCGTCCTCGATACAGAGCTGGCATTCGTTGAAAACCCGGAAGCGATTCACGTCGGGAACAGCTATGCGTCGCCGACGCCGTTTATCGAGGGCGATCGCCTGTACGTGCACTTCGGAGTTTATGGGACCTTCTGCCTGGATCGAGATACGCATCGCGTGATCTGGCGACGTTCGATTCCGGTCTTCTACAGCGTGGGAGTCGGCAGTTCGCCCGTGCTCTGCAATAATCATGTGGTTCTGGTCTGCGATGGTATCGACAAACAATTCGTCATCGCTCTGGACAAAGACACCGGAGAAACCGCGTGGAAGACGCCCCGTCCGCCGTTCCGTGCGGAAGATGGTCAATATCGAAAAGCGTATTCGACGCCGCTGTTCGTCTCGTACGGTGGCCGCGATCAGCTCGTCATCCCCGGTGCTCAATGGGTTGTCTCATACGATCCTGCTACGGGTGACGAGATTTGGCGAGTCGATCATGGCGCGGGATTCTCGAACGTTCCTCGGCCCGTCTATCACGATGGCGTCGTGTTTGTCTGCACGGGGTACGGAGCACCGCAATTGTGGGCCATCAGGGTTGACGGCACTGGTGACGTGACGAACTCTCACGTGAAGTGGAAAGAGAAAAGTCAGATACCTAAAAATCCGTCGCCACTACTGGTTGAAGGTCTCCTGTTTGTGATCAACGACAACGGAGTCATGACGTGCATGGACTCCGACACGGGAAAGACTCAGTGGCGAAAACGAATTCCGGGGAATCATTCCGCATCGCCGGTATTTGCGAATGGCCACGTCTTCCTCTTCAGTCATGAAGGTACGGTCACTGCGATCAAAGCATCCGCCGAACCGTCCGACCTGTTGGAATCAAAGATCGACGACCAGCTCATGGCCTCGCCAGCGATCCTCTCCGATTCGGTGCTGCTGCGAACCCGTCACAAGCTGTACTGCATCGAGTAAAGCCGCCTTACGACGATCGCAGGTTGTGGCAGACGTTCACCTCGTCGACGGCAATTCCGTTGGAGTCGGTCCTGGGAACGTCGCTTCTGGAAGTATGAGCGACCGAGCAGTAGCCTGTGTCGGCACATAGACCTATCGACCGACTTTTCAGTTCACGACGGAGTTTGAAATGACCACACGACTTGCCTTGTCCAACCTTGTCTGGCTGACCGGCGTGCTGTTTCTGACGGCGATATCGCCAGTTTCAGCCGCCGACGAAGCGAAGCAAGAGGAACCCAGTCTGAAGCGACCGGCCACCCATACGGTTAAGGCTGAACCGCTTCTGATTGAACTGAATTTGACCGGAACTTTTGAAAGCGAGCACGCTGCCGAAATTTCATTGCGGCCGAAAGCGTGGAGCAAGTTGGAAGTTAAATCGGCAGTCGGTCATGGCAGTGAGGTTAAGAAGGGTGACCAGTTGGTCGAGCTTGATCTTGATGATCTTCGACGCGCCGTGGTGTCGGCTGAGCAGAGTCTGACTGTCAGTAGGCTGAGTCTGGAAGAGGCGAAGGCTGGCCTTGCCGCGCAGCGTAAGACGACACCTCTGGCCATCAAGTCGGCCGAGCGGAACGTCAGGAACGCGAACGATGACCTTCAATACTTTCTTGCTGTGGACCGAGACCAGGCGATCAAGGGAGCTGAAAGGTCTCTCAGAAGTTCGCAGTTTGCGTTGGAATATGCGACGGAAGAACTCAATCAGTTGCGTCAGATGTACAAAGCCGACGATCTCACTGAAGAGACCGAGGAGATCATTCTGAAGCGTGCAGAACGTTCTGTCGAATCGGCGCAGTTCTCGCTTGAGTCCGTGAAGCTTCGAACGGCGAGAACACTCAAGACAACGATTCCGCGTCGCGAGGTTGATCTGACTGAATCGACGAAACGCGAGTCGTTGAATCTGGCCAAAACGGTGGCCACGTTGACTGCGGGCCTGACGAAGGCCGAGATCGGATTTGAGAAACAGCGTCTTGAGTACGCTCAGGCGGAAGAGCGGCTCGGCGAATTGAAGGCCGATCTTAAGATGCTTACGGCGATAACCTCGCCGATCGACGGCTTCGTTTATTACGGCCGAGTGAAGAGCGGCAATTGGAGCGGCCAGGGAACTCATGAAGCCGAATTGCAACGTGGCGGCACCGTTCCAGCAAAGAAAGTCTTCATGACGATTGTCTCGACGAAGGTCGTCCGCGTCCGGACGTCAGTCAGTGAAAAGGATTTGTTTCAAGTTCGGGCGGGAATCAAAGGGAAGGGGACACCAACGGCATTTCCAGAGGCGAATGTCGGTCTGAAAGTCAGCTCTGTCGGAAAGATCCCTTCTGCGCCGGGGAAGTTCGGCTGTGTGATCGATCTAGTTGGCGACATGAACAGTCCGGTTTCAGCCGGGATGAGCTGTGAGATTTCGCTGACAACTTATGATCAGCCGAAGGCATTGACCGTTCCGGTGGCGTCTGTGCAGACGGATGCGAGCAACGAAGAGTCTTACGTTTACGTCGTCGATGGAGACAGCCATGCCCGGCGAACGGTTTCGACAGGACGACGGCACGACGGCCGACTCGAAGTTGTGAAAGGGCTCCAGGCCGGGGATGAAGTGCTGTTGTCTAAGCCCGAGGGAGAGTGACATGCGAAGCCTTCTGTTCGCCGTTGTTCTCACCGTCACGTGCGTTCGCCTGAGCTCGGCTGAAGACACATTGCCGGAGTCGACCAAACAGGATACGCGGACTCCACGTGTTGGTCCGATCGCCGCCGTGGAAGCAAAGGTTCTGGAAACTTCAATTCAGCGAGGGCTGGATTTTCTTGTCGGCTATCAGAATCCTGATGGTTCATGGGGGAACCCGACACGCACCAAGGGGCTTAACATTTACGCGCCTGTTCCCGGCGCTCATCATGCGTTTCGCACCGCCACGACGGCTATGTGCATTATGGCTCTGATCGAATCGGGCAGTGAGACGCCAGAGACGAAAAAGTCACTGGACCGAGCCGAACAATGGCTGTTGACCTACCTGCCCCGTTTGCGCCGAGCGACTCCGACGGCTATTTATAATATCTGGGGGCATGCCTATTCGATTCAGGCGTTGGTCAGAATGCATCGTCGCCACGATGACGAGGCAATGCGGGAAAGACTTGTCGAACTCATTGAGTCTCAATTCGACTTACTCGATCGTTACGAATCCGTTGATGGCGGATGGGGCTACTACGACTTTCGACTCGGTACTAAGAAACCAGCAAGCAGTTCGATCAGCTTCGTAAATGCTACTGTTCTCGTTGCTTTTCACGACGCGAAAACGATCGGTGTCGAACCGCCGAAAAAGAATGTCGACAAAGCGATCGCAGCCTTAATTCGGCAGCGAAAACCGGACTTTTCGTACTTGTATGGTGAGTACCTCAAAGATCGACCGATGCGAGGAATCAATCGTCCCGGTGGCAGCCTCGGCCGCTCACAGGCATGCAATATTGCATTGCGAGTCTGGGGCGACGAGAAGATCACAGACAAAGTACTCGATACGTGGTTGCATCGATTGTTCGCTCGCAACGGGTGGTTGAGCATTGGCCGTAAACGACCGATTCCGCATGAAGCGTGGTTTCAGGTCGCCGGATACTTTTACTACTACGGTCACTACTACGCAGCACTCTGCATTGAAGACCTTCCGGTTGAGCAACGCGGTCTTTTCCAAACGCACATGGCGCAGACGATAATTCCCAAGCAAGAGAAAGATGGATCGTGGTGGGACTATCCTCTGTACGACTATCACCAACCGTACGGAACCGCTTTTGCCCTGCTGACGCTCGTCCGCTGTGTGGAGTGATTTGTTGATACCTGCCTTGATCACATTCACGGACCGACGATTAGACGAGTTTCTTTCGCATTCAGCTTCAGTGTGTTCGATTATGGCGGCACTCTGAAGATCTCGGCAGTGGTGTCGGTCCGTAGGAAATGGATGCAGGCAGTTCCGGATAGGCCATTGTTATGGCGTCTGTCCAAAAGTCGGGAAACGTCGATGTTGCGAAGAAAGCGTCCTGCTGGACACGCTCACCGTTGGTAATGGTTCATTGCTCCGAGTGTTTCGCTTTTGTTCTTACGCCCTAAGATTTACGGAAGGTCGGGAAGAGTTGTCACGAAACCGTTGGTGCTTCCGCGGTCACAGCTTCTAGAGAGACATCGAGAAGCTGTCTCTGTTTTTACGTTAAAGGCATGATCACTATGCGTTATCGATGGATTGTTATCTGGTTGTTGCTGCTGGCCCATGGGTCGCGATTGTCTGTTGCGGCCGAACGTCCAAACATTGTTTTTATCTTTACCGATGATCACGCATGTCAGTCGATCGGTGCGTACGGCTCGAAGATCAACAAGACGCCGAACATCGACCGTATCGCCACTGAGGGGGCGGTGTTTCTTAATTCGTTTTGTGCGAACTCGATCTGTGGGCCGAGCCGAGCCTGTGTGCTGACCGGAAAACACAGTCACAAGAACGGGTTCTACTCGAATGGTCGAGGGCCGTTTGACGGTTCGCAGTTCACGTTTCCGCAGGTGCTGCAGAAGTCAGGCTATCAGACGGCGATGATCGGGAAGTGGCATCTCAATTCGGACCCAACAGGATTCGATCATTGGGAAATCCTGCCGGGGCAGGGGGCGTACTACAATCCGCAGTTCATTGGGAAAGATGGTCGGCGGCAGATTGAAGGTTACTGCACGACGATCACGACGGACCTCGCGTTAAATTGGCTGAAGAAACGTGATGACGAGAAACCGTTCCTGCTGATGTGTCAGCACAAGGCTCCTCACCGGACGTGGGCTCCCGAGTTGAAACATCTCAATCGGTACGAAGGCGTCGACATTCCGGAGCCGGCAACGCTCTTCGACGCGTGGGACAACCGCAGCGAGACACTCGCCGGCAATGCGATGTCGATCGACAAGCACTTTTACTACCACTACGACTTGAAGGTACATCTGCCGGTCCCGTTTGCCACTCAGCGTGAGCTGCGTTTGAAGGACAACGAGTATCGCCGGATGACGCCCGCGCAGAAGATGGTCTGGGATGCAGCGTACCTGCCTCGAAACCAGGCCTTCCTGGCGGATGCGCCGACTGGCAAAGATCTTGTTCGGTGGAAATACCAGCGGTACATCAAGAACTATCTTCGGTGCATCGACTCGGTGGATGAGAACGTGGGACGCGTCCTTGACTACCTCGATGTGAATGGCTTGAAGGAAAATACGATCGTGATTTACAGCTCAGATCAAGGTTTTTATCTGGGCGAGCATGGTTGGTACGACAAGCGATGGATGTTTGAAGAGTCTCTCAAGATGCCGTTCCTGGTCCGTTGGCCGGGGCATGTGAAGGCAGGTACACGGTCTGAGGAGCTGATTCAGAACATCGACTACGCGCCTACGTTTCTGGAAGTTGCTGGGCTGGATGTTCCAGCGGAAGTGCAGGGGACAAGCCTCGTGCCAGTGCTTGAGCAGCCAAGCACGGCGAAGTGGCGAGACTCGGTCTACTATCACTACTACGAGCATGGCGGCGAGCATCAGGTGCCTCGTCACGAGGGAGTTCGCAACGACCAGTACAAACTCATCAACTTCTACTCGAATGACGGCTTCGATCTGTACGACTTGAAAGAGGACCCGTCTGAGATGGTCGATGTGTCGGAACAGGCCAGGTATTCGGACGTCCTCGCCTCAATGAAGGAAGAGCTGACGAGGCTGCGAAAACAGTACGACCTCCCTCCGCTGAAAAAGTAGAAGTATGAGTAGGTTATGACAAGCGGAGCGCCGGCATAACTTTTTGTAACTAACCGATGTTATGCCGGCGCTCCACTTGTCATACCCTACGGATGCTCCGAGATATTGAGCCTTGAAAGACGCCGCTGTGCATGACGTCACGCAACTTCTTGACGCGATCGAAGGTGGGAATGCTCAAGCGTCGGAGCAGTTGCTGCCTCTGGTTTATGGCGAGCTGCGAAAGCTGGCGGCTCAACGTTTGGCGAAAGAACCGGTTGGGCAGACGCTTCAGGCGACGGCACTGGTTCATGATGCCTTCGTTCGGCTGGTCGACGCCGAACGGCAACAGAAGTGGAATTCGCGAGGTCACTTCTTTGGAGCGGCTGCCGAAGCCATGCGTCGCATTCTTGTCGAGAATGCTCGGCGGAAACGAAGTCTCAAACGCGGCGGCGATCTGGTTCGTCACGAATTGGACGAAGCTGAGATTGCATCGTCGAGGCTGAAGCATGACGTACTCGCCGTTGACGAAATCCTCGATCGTCTTGCGGAATCTGACGAGCAGGCCGCCACGCTCGTCAAGCTGCGATACTTCACCGGGCTGTCGATGGCTGAAACAGCCGAAGCTCTTGGGATGTCCACTCGGTCAGCGGAGCGAACGTGGACGTGGGCAAGGGCCTGGATGTTTCGGGAAATGCAAGATGTTGAAAGTTGAGTCTTCAGAACAATCTGTCGACAACGACAAAGAGAATGAAGCTGATAAACAGCCCAATAATCAGTAGAAAAAATGCTAGCCAGAATAGTTGCTGAATCCAGAAACACATTTTCGCAGTGTCGTCCCGGATCTGAATCAGTAAGCCTAACTCTGTCGCTGGCATCTGAAACTTTTCCCAACAGTGTGGACAGCTCAGTTCTTTCCCGGATTGAATCGGGTCAAAAAGGACTTTCTTTGAGCAGTTGGGGCAGGGAAACCGGTCAATTTCAGTTGTTGGCAACCTGTTTGGCTCTTTAGTCATTGAGATTTTTTCAGAAAAATCTGGCGGAATCTGAAGATGGTTTTCGCACTGCCTATTGAAACGCGAAATCACGAAACAGGCATGTGCGGAGTTATCCTGCTATGAACGAACGAACAATCTTTCTCGAAGCTCTTGAAAAAGACAATCCGGAACAGCGAAGTGCATTTCTGGATGAGGTTTGCGGGGAAGACTCTGAACTTCGACAGCGTGTCGAGACGCTTCTTTCTGCTCACGATGATGCTGGGAGTTTTCTTGAAAAGACTCCGCAGGAAATTGATGCCGATTCAGTTTTCGGTGAAACGGTGGGGCAAACGCCCGATGGGGCGGAAGGATCGGCCACAAACGATTCCGCGAGTGACGAAGCATGGCAGAATCTGCTGACACCGACCGACGCAGCGGATCGCCTCGGAAATCTGGGACCGTATGAAATCTGCGAGTTGGTCGGCCGCGGCGGGATGGGTGTCGTGCTGCGGGCTCATGAGCCGAAGCTCAGCCGGACGGTCGCCGTGAAGTTATTGGCACCGGAACTCGCATTGAATCCGATCGCGGTGCAGCGGTTCCTGCGTGAGGCACGAGCGGCAGCAGCTGTCTCGCACGACCATGTCGTGGCCATTCATTCGATCGACGACGAATCGCATCCGCCGCTGATCGTGATGGAGTTTATTCAGGGGCAGTCGCTTCAGCAGAAGATCGACAAAGTCGGAGCGCTAGACGTCAGGTCAATTTTGCGGATCGGCATGCAGACGGCGGCGGGACTGTCCGCGGCTCATCGTCAAGGGTTGGTTCATCGAGACATCAAGCCAGCAAACATTCTGCTCGAAAACGGTATCGAACGAGTCAAGCTGACCGACTTCGGCCTCGCGCGAGCAGTCGACGACATCAGTATGACTCGAACCGGGCAGATCACCGGCACGCCTCAATACATGTCTCCCGAGCAGGCTCAAGGACAGAGGGTCGATCATCGGACAGACCTGTTCAGTCTGGGCTGCGTGCTTTATGCGATGTGTACTGGCCGTGCGGCGTTTCGAGCGGACTCGGCCGTCGCCGTCATGCACCGTGTCGTTCACGACGTGCCGCGGCCGATTCGCGAAGTCAACGAAGACATCCCCGACTGGCTGTGCGAGATTGTCGAAAAGCTACTCGTCAAAGAAGCCGACGACCGATTTGATTCAGCGGAGGAAGTCGAGGATCTGCTCAGTCGACACCTTGCTCATTTGCAGCAGCCCGCCGCGATTCCTCAGCCCGCGCCGGTCGAACTTCTGGGCAATTCGGATCAGGGCGATACTGTGGTGTCTCCTCAGACGCAGCCGGTTCTTGCCGGTGCGATTCCACAGGGAAGTGTTCCGAGTTGGTTGCTCTGGAAAATTCCAGCCTGGTCGCCGCTCGTTCTGGTCTGTTTGCTGGCTGGCTTAAGATTGGTTATCAAATTTGGCCCGCCGCAGTATGCCGAAGTTGCGGAAACGTCAAACATTCTGGTGATCCTCGTGGCGATCCCCATTGCTGTGGCCATGATCGTTCGCAAGCTGTCGACTGAACGTCGCGCTAAGACAACAGGAAGCAGCGGACAGGAGTCTCACTCTGGGTTCTGGTTCGTACTGTTTGCAGCGGTGCCCGTGGTGGCCGGCCTGGCAATGAAGTCACTGGCGGGCAATGGCCTGCCAGGGGTGATTGGCGCAATGGTGATCGCGATGCTCGCTGCTCTGTTTCTTGTAAAAAAAAGAAGAGATATGGGGCAGGAGCCGTCCTCGCCGAATGCGAAAACTGGTCAGTCCGCTGGAGTCTCCAGCGAATCGGACCCGGCAGTTCCCCAGTGGCTGCTTCGACCGTTCCCCGTATGGTTAATGTTGGTTGTGTTTTGCACTCTCTGCGGAATCCAATTGCTCTCCGACTACGGTCCCGAATTGCCGCCCCGTCTCGGGGCTTTGACGTCGATTTTTAAATTCGGAGTGGCCCCGATGCTGATCGGTGCGATGTTTCTGAGTAAATGGCTGAGAGCCCGTGCTGGTGTGGCCGCTGAAAAAAACGACGAGAGTTCGAAGCGGGCGGGAGTTTTTGCCGTGTGGGTCGGGGTTGCCATCGGGGTTACGGTTGTGGCTTCTGACGCGATGGGCATCGAGCAAAAGTCCGGACCGATAACGATTGCCGCGGCGATCGCGTGGGCTGTGTATTCTCTTCGATCGATGAGTAGCGGGCAGGCAACTGGTGCAGCCTCCGAGATTTCTCACGATTCAGAAACTGAGGATGCGGACCGAGATCATCTCTCACGGTTCGTCGATGTTCCGGAAGAACTCGAACGTGATCTGCGAGGGGTTGGCCAGATCATGACGCTGGCTTACATGGCTGTGATTGTCGCGCCGTTCGGCACTTACATCATTGCCGACCAGGTGACCGTTCCGTTCGTCGGATGGATCATTGGGTTCTTCGGTCTGATAGCAATCCTTGTTTTTCCCATCGGGATGAAAGCGGGCATCGAATTGAACTGGTTGTCGATCACCCGGCGACGTCCTGGAGCTGCCGTTCTGGTGGCAACTTCACTGGCGATTGTGCCGTGGAATCCTTTACTGCTGCTGTTGCTTCCGTGGACGATTCCGGCACTTCGCCGAGTGAGACGTCCCGACGTTTTGAATCTGATCGGCGTTACCGAAGACGATCCTCGTGTGACCAGCGTCTTTGGCACTGGACTCGGCTTGCTGAAGAATCGTGCTTTCCTGATCCTGATTGCGATGATCGTTTTGACGATCACCCTTGAGAGCTGCCGCGTCACACACATCGTGAGTCGGACGCAAGGCTTGCTCGAAGGGACTGGGACTGTCAGCTTTAGCGGGCTGAAATCAGGCGGTTCCATACTTGGACCTGGCAACATGGCAGGAATGGCTGACGCCGTTGACGATCGTTTCGACATTCCGCTGAAAGTTGGCGACTACGAGATCGTTTGTGTGAACAGCAAGTCCCTGATTGAGAGAGTTCCGCTGACGGTCGGGTCTGGCATGTGGAGGGAGCATCAGGTTGCTGACTGGGCGGAGGCAATGATCATCCGCGGTCCGGATAAGAACGTCCGGAAGTTCGGACTCTTCAGAGTGAATACACGCGCCGATGTGACGTGCGATGTTGGGCAGGTTTATCTGCCAATCACGGGCGAGTGGCTGGTGTTCGCCCCGCCGGGTGAATACCGGGTGACGACCACTCTCAAAGATGGTTCCGTAGATTGGACGTCAAGCACCATTCCATCGGACGCCACGATGACGACTAAGATCGTTGGGTTATTTCGCACAGGAACAGACGTTGCCGCAGTCAGGATCACGAAACGCGGGCATACGAATGGTCAGCCCGAAGCCGCCCAGGCACTTCGCAGCGAATTCTTTAAGGCGTTGAAAGAGTTCGTCACGGAGCCTGAGCATCGTCGAGAGGAACTCAAACTCGCGACGCCCTATGAAGCGGGGAAGCCTGTCACGAGGCTGGGGACGGACGAGACCGGTCGGGACTTCGAGGAGTGGGAATTGAAATCCCAAATCAGTGGTTCATCGAACTCGTTGAGAAACAGTCTGCCAACGTTCCGCGATTACGTGGAGGAAATTGCGAAGGAGACTGGAGCCCGAATCCGAAAAACGACACCGACTGACGGTGAGAATCGAGCGGTCGCCGTCATCGTGATCGAGTATGTGACGGCGACAACTAAGGGTACGATCGAGATGCGGATGACTGGCTTCGAAGACAAAGACCTGCACGGTCATCAGATGCTGACCTGCGGCATCCATTTCACGATTCAGGAAACGGCTGACTGATAGACACGCCGTCCGACTGATGAAGACAATCGATGGTACGAAGTGCTAAGCCCTGTCTCGGGCACTGCTTAACCGATTGAGTCATCATCAAATCAAAGGATTTGCCAGCTCAGTCGCTTGCGACTTTGTTTGAGGATGAGATGCCCAAACGGGTCATTTTCTTATAGAGCCCGGCTCGGCTTACACCCAGTGCCTTTGCGGTGGCGCTGCGATTGTTGTTGTGAGCTTCCAGAGCTGATTGAAGAAGCTGCCGTTCTGAGTCGTGCATGTGCTTGCCGAGTTGCCAGCGTTCTCGCGGCTGGGAACGCGATTTCAAAGTCGTACTCGATCCGTTGGACTGTGTCGTCGGGGAGAGTGTGTCGACGGAAAGGCAGCCGTCATCAGAAAGCATGACGGCGCGATTCATCTGATTTCGCAATTCCCGGACGTTGCCTGGCCACGAATATTCCTTCAGTCGGTGCAGGAAGTCGACGTGGACTGTGTCGATTGGAACGTGACGTTCGGTTGCTGCCTGTGAAATGAAATCCGTCGCAAGTGGCAATACGTCGAGAGGACGTTGTCGTAACGGCAGCAGATGAAACTCCAGAACGCTCATTCTGTAGAAGAGGTCGGACCGGAACTCGTTGCGAGCCGCCAGATCACGAAGGTCAACGTTTGATGCGGCAATCACTCGAACGTCTGCGTGTCGAGTTTCTGTCGAGCCGACGGGCTCAAACTCGCCGGTCTCAATGACTCGCAGAAGCTTGGCTTGCTCGCCAGCGCCGAGCGTATCGATCTCATCGAGCAGCAGTGTGCCGCCTTGAGCAACCTCGAAGCGTCCAATCTTGTTTCGGTCAGCTCCGGTGAATGATCCACGGGTATGGCCGAACAGTTCACTTTCGATGAGGCTGGGGGGAAGAGCGCCACATGCCGTATTCACAAATCGCTCGCCGGCACGTGGCGATAACGCGTGAACTATGTTTGCCAGATGGCTTTTGCCGGTGCCTGTTTCACCAATCAGCAGAATTGCTGCGTCATGAACGGCGATCCGCTTCAGTTGTTCGAGGAGTGGGAACATCTCCTTCATCTGTGTGGTGAAGCTGCTTCCGGCTGCTTCAATGGAGCGACTTGCCAGATCGTTCAGTTCGACGAGGTTTCCGACCGGTGATGCATCGTCCAGGACGTGCTCCAGACGAAATGTCGATTCGTCCGACGGAATTCGGCAAGCCAGGATGAACTCGAACAGCGGCGCCAGTTCGAACGAGAGCTGCGATTTGCATGCGATCAGAAATCGCCGCACTGCGCCTGAGGGCTGCAGCCATTCCAGAAACGACCGCACATCCGACACTGGCATCTGTGCTTGCAGTGAATCAAGTTCAATAATCAGCGTATCGACGATTGAGTTGCTCAGAGAAGTTCTGGCTTCGTCGAGGGATGTCAGCGAGCTGGGAATGCGTCCGGTCGATACTTCGACCTGGCGGGACAACGGCAGCAGACTTGCGGTGTTGGCTCCGAGAAGAACGATATCCTGATCCATCAAATCTCTTTCTAACTGATGATCAGCTTGGCCGCGAGAACTGCGAAAGGCACCGCAGGTTTGATTCAGCTCAAAACTTCTTAAGCGAGCCGACTCGTTTCGTGTTCTCGACAACTGACACAGAAGGCGATGTATTTTTCGTAAATTGCCCAAAGGTCCGGGTAGCGTGGCGAGGATCGGTCAGTAGTTCAAGTGCAAGCTGTGTAAATTGTCCAGTTTAGCAGACATGTCCACTGCAAGTGTCTACGGCAGTAGACGGTGAGGCTGCGACGAAAGGGCGTGCTTCTCGCGAGAAATGCTGGGGGCGAGCCTGGTTTGCGACTCGGGAGCAGCCAATGTCCAGGCCGCAAATGAGGATGGTGAAGGCATGGCGACGTCGGTGCGACGATTGGCCAGAGACAACTATTAATATGGCTTTTTATGGGCCTCACGCTCGTTCGCGTCTCGGCGGATGAGCGATAAGCCGAAAGCGAAACCGTTGCTTGGCGGCGGAATTGGCGACGGGACTAGTGTTTAGAACCTTCGGCTCAGGTCAGTGATTATCGAGCATTGGCACGATTATTGATAAGTAGTCGCCGAGGATGGGCGAAGTCACCGCGCAGACGATTCGTCTGGACTGTGCCCACCTGACTTGCATTTCACCCTGACCGGGATGGTCAAGGAGCCCCGGATCTTTCGTTGCGAGCGATTCAGGTAAGTCGAACCGGCATGATTACTGGGACGCAGGACGGCATTCCCTTTCCGGAACTCAATGAACGACTTTGTTGTTTGATCAGATGTTTTGAAAGGTTGAGGGGGTTTCCCATGCGTCAATGTCAGGTGACGACTCAGGTTTCGACTGAAACTCAGGGTGTCAAGAAAGTGAATCGGCGACGTTCAGGTGCCGTTACGGTTGAGTACATTCTGTTGCTCACAATCGTCGGACTTGGCGCATTGGTTGGGTTGGCGCAGGTCCGTAATTCGTTAATCAACGAACTGACTGATCTGGCCACGGCAATCATGGCGATCACTCCGTAGACCATTTTCATGGTTTGTATGCACAAGCGGCGCCGTTGAAAGACTGGCGTGTCCCAAGTGGCCCATCTGCACAACACTGAAAGATCACTCAGGACGTGTAGTATTCATCCGGTCCCTTGCTGACGACCTTGAATGAACGGTGGATTTGTCATACGTGGTGAGTTTGTCACGTCATTGCTGGCAGAGCCGCCACAATCGACTCACGTCGAGTTCAGCCTGAATTTAGAGGCTGCGGCAAACTTGAGATGACGGTAGCTTTAAAGGGCTTTGCACCATGCCTGCCGGCATTGTGTGCGACTGATGGATCGTTAGTCCCAGATGGAGATTGGCGTGGCGGCTGCCAGAGTTGGTACTGCGGCGACGCTGGGGCGATCGGCAGGTTGTGATGTCACTGCCAGAACGAATCAGGAAACGCCCGGTGATGACCATGAGTCGAACGAAATCTCCGATGTCTGCTCGCGTCGCCAGAGCGGAATCTCGCCGGCGCGGCGTTGTGACGCTCGAACTGATCGTCGTCACTCCGATCATTGCCATCATGTTGAGTGCCGTTATTGAGTTTGGTGTGATGCTGGCGAGCATTGAGCAGATCACCGCGTCAGTCCGTGCGGGTGCAAAAGTGGCGTCTGAGTTATCGAATGCCGACCTGGGCAACGCGGCAACGGCGGTGAACGTCGATGTCGTGCAGGCTGCTGTCGACAACGTGCTTGGCTCGGCAGGCATGAGTTCCTGCATGGTCATTCTGGAGCACAATCCGACCTGCAATGGTTTAGTCGCGGCGACGAAAACGGCGGGAGCCTGTGCGGGATGTGCGGCTCCGGCCACGGCGCTTCCGACGACCGCCGTAATTCCCAGTGGAACGATTCGAGTCACTGTCTGCGTGGAAGCGACTCAACTGGCTCCCAACCTGCTTTCGACCTTTGGTTATGACCTCACTGGTCAGGTCGTCAGTGATGCGATCACCCTTCCTTACGAGAATTGTCCATAGCGTCATTCGTTCCAGCTTTGTTCCGCTGATTCCGCCTTATTGTTATTCCGAGTTGATCCATGTTCCGTTCAACCAAAAACGATTCCTGCCGCCAAACGGGCGCGAAACGTTCGAGCCGAAGCGGAGTCGCTGTGCTTTGGTTGATCGCCGCAGCTCCAGCCGTCCTGATCTTTCTTTGTGTGATGGTTGAAGTCGCCCATATCTGGAATGCCAGGGTTCAGCTGGAAGTTGCTCTGGAATCAGCAGCACTGGCCGGCGTGAAGACATGGGCAGACCTGACGGAAGCCGACAATGTGCCTGGTCCGCATGACTCACCCGGCGAATTCTCCAAAACCAGCGCTGCTCGTGACGCCGCGCTGGCGGCGTTTGCTGCCAACAATATTGGCGGTACGAGTTTCACTCTGGACCGAAATGAGCAGGACGACGGAGATGACGATACCGGCTACGACAACCTCAACTGTCCCGATGGAGAACTGTTGCTGGGCGGTTTTCCAACAACCGGTACGACCGATTTCAACGTGGCGGCTGCTGTAGGTTGCGGGCGCAGTACAACATCGACCCAGAATATTGATCTTCAGCTGGACATTACGATCGATACAAGCCCCGGGCCCGGTCCAGGGGGTGACACGTCAACTGTTCCCAACGTATTCAATTTCTCCTGGACGTCTGCGGATCCGCAGACTGTGGGGTTCTCACTCACTCGCGTCGTGATTGACCTTCAATGGAATGCGAACGGGACGCTGATGCCCCCCGATAATGGACTGTTTCATCCATTGGCAGCCGGGCCAACTGTTTTGAATGCCGGCAGCCCAGGTACATTCAATATTCCGGGAATGGGTGCGGCTGCAAGAGATGCCAACGATGCGGCAGGTAACGGTCCGATTCTCTATAACCCGGGCGGTGCTGCGGCGGGAGATTCGGATGTGACCGTGGCCACATTCACATTCAGTGATCCGGTCGCTCTTGGAGGCGGAGGCACAGGGTACACAACACTGACGATTGACGTTCCTGTTGGTGAATGGACTGATAGCGAGCAGCTGGTTTTTGGTGTGGACACCGACCTGGTCGACGGTGATTCGAATCCGGAGAACGAAGATGTAGACAACGGTGGAGATTTCGGAGAATCTGGCGCCGCGAGCGGCAATGACCCTGCTCAGCGAATTGCCTTCTTCATTGGGTTCAACGGAGGTGCTGAATCACTTCTGGACTTCGTGCTTCAGCCGACAGGTAGCAGGTCCCGGATCGTGGGAAAAAATCTGCAGTTAGCTATCACGATCTCCATTATTATTCCGGACGAAGATTACGGCGTTCTGGCCCAGAAGACAATTCAGATCAATGCCATCTGCAATAATCTGTTCGGTTTACCGATAGGTCCATTCACGATCTCCGGGCGATCTATTGCGACAGCGCGTTGCGCTGGCGCCAACAGCGTTCTGGTTAACAACCCATTGCTGGTCTACGTAACCGGGGTGAATTGTACTCCGTAATATTCTGCAGGGCAGGTGCGCGCAATCGTAAGCCGCATTCAAGAGATTTGAGATGAAGAGAACGGCGTGGGGTCAGGGAGATTATGATGCAACAGAAAATTCAACAGCCAGCATCGCGCAGGAGACCACGTCGAGGCGTAGTCTATCTGGAATTCATCGTTGCATTTCCGATTCTGTTTTTCTCCGTTCTTGCCGTTTTCGAGTTCGCCATGGCCATGATTGTGGTCGATACGGCAACCACAGCAGTGGTTCAGGGGCAAGGGAAGGTGCCTTCGGGTTCCCTTCGACCCTGAACTTCGATGACAATGGAGCTGGCAATACCGACCCGATAGCGAATGATGATATCGCGGACGCGATTGCCCTGGTCATGGACGAGTACCTCGCTGTTCACAACATTGAAATCCGCCAGGACGGCGTCAACGATGACCTCACAAAACCCAACGCCTACGTACGCATTGCCCGGGCGACGGTTGTTGCAGAACGCGGAGACCAGGATCTGGCCGCTGCGTGCACCCAGGCCGGTGCGGCTCCGGCCGCCGGCGAGATTGTCGTCACACTCTGTTTCCCGCTCGTCGACGCCGCGAACCCAACGGGAGTCGGCAATCCCGTGCCGGACTGGCTGTCGTCGGTCGGGTTCTCGCTGGCGACCTATCGCTTTGAGGCCACCTCGCGAGCGTTGCTCGAGTAGCGACGTTCCGGCACTCAACTGCTGACTAATCCCGCCGAGCTTTCTCCTGGCAGGTCAGGAAAAACGTAGCCCATGGCAGACTTTCTATCACAGACTTCGTGCTCGTGGCTCGGGACAGTTTGTCGTCGTGTCGACGAGTCCTGCTCCTGGTCGCAACGCACCTGTTCGCGAAGAAACGACGTGCACAGAAGCGCCACGCTGAAATGTCTACAGAAGAGCGGGGCAGAGTGACTCTGAAGGCTGAGCCCGAACCGCTCGCGAAGCCGCATCCGTTAGCTGAGTCTGATCTCTGCTGGCTGAGTCGGAGGGCGTGTCGCCGCGTCGTCAGAAACGCGTTTCACAGTGGCACGACACTCCGTGTCGTCAGCCCCGGCCAGGCTGACGCGACGGAGTCACGTGCCACAGAAAACGCAATCGGATGGGCTGACGCGACGGAGTCGCGTGCCACGGAATACGAAAAAGGCAGGAACGCGAGAAGGTCGAGCCCTTCCTGCATTCCTGCCTGAGTTCTTGACTCTGCAGTGTTCTTCTGTAAGACTACTTCGTAGCTGTGTCGACGGGGACTTCGCCGAGCAGCCCGTCCTGGCTGTTGGGCTGAGCGGGCTCTTCGGCGTCCGCTGCCAGCGGGACTTCGCCTTTGCCGTCATTCACCGCTTCGACGGCTGCCTGAGCCTCTGACTCGTCGCCGTCTTCGTCGTCCACCTGGTGGTCGATCGGGTCCTGGTAATCGACGAACTTCGAGCCACCCATGAACGTGGTCGTTTTACCCTTTCGCATTCGTCAGTCGGACAGGGAGGGATTTCGAAGCTCTGGTTCAGGCTGCCGATCGCTCGGCGCAGGTCTTTGAGTTCGCTGAGCACTGACCGTTGCAGGTTCGTCGCGTCCGGGTCCAGGCGGTGGTGCAGTTCGTCGATGCGGGCTCGGTGGACGTCGTCTTCCGAGTCGGCCAGTGCGTCGATGGTCTTCGTGCTGGCTCCCGCGTCTTTCAGAGCCTTCCTTCGCGGCGTCCAGGTTCTTCGAGCTGAGCGGCGTGCCGTTCCTTTTCGGCGTTGATCAGCTCCTGAGTGTCTTCCTGCTGCCGGGTCAGGCCGTCGTCGGCGATGGAGCGGCTGGTCACGGTGTACCAGCATCCGGCGGCGGCGACAGCGGTCAGCACCAGCAGCACGCGAGTTCGCTTTTTCATCTGATCTTCTCCTGTGCCGCCGAGACGGCTTTGTTGGAGCCGCCCTGGCGGCTTTGTCGGAGCTTCCGCTCCGGGATCGAAAATACACCCCAGTTACTGTGGCACGCGACTCCGTCGCGTCAGCCCCTTCCGATTGGGCTTTCCTCACGGAGTGAGGAGCCACGGTGAAAGGCGGCAGTTTACCCTCGAAGCCCGCTCGGCCGGAACAGAGGACCGGTCCAACCGGCCAGATTCCACCGAAATGTCATACCGGTCTGACGTGTACCTGGCGGCTGCGGACCTGCGCTATTCCTAAGGGATTATCGGACTCCTGAGCATGTTTCGCCGGGGTTTCGCACTGGCTCTGACTGGCGTTTGTAACTGTCCTTGTCTGTTGCTGGCTGTTTGTTCTGCGAGTTCTCAATAAAACTCCCAAACCACCCATTTAGGCACAGGAAGTGTGTAGAACCGGTTTGGCATGTTCCCAATTCATCTTTGGAAATGCAGATGGAGGTCATGTTGACGTTCGCAAAACCTTTTTATGAAACGATTTACGAGTGAGGCCGGGTGTGTCCCTGCATCATGGAAAGTGTCTACTCGCGCCTACTGTCTACCGTCTACGGACATCTCCGTAGACAGTGGGGTTACGTATACGCACAACAGAAGACAGATCGAATTTAGTAGTCATTCCCGCGCAAGCAGGAACCCAGGCAAGACGTCATTCCCGCGGACGCGGGAAACCAGAACAGCAAAGGAAACGTGTCCGAAACAACTTCCCACTGTGGCTCCGCATTCCATGTGGAAAGCCTTTCATCGTGGCTCCTCACTCCGTGAGGAAAGCCCAATCCGAAGGAGCTGACGCGACGGAGTCGCGTGCCACAGAAAACGGAAACCTGATTCGGACGCATCGCTGAATACAACGAACAGAACACAACACGTCATTCCCGCGCAGGCGGGAAACCAGATAAGCAAAACGAACAACTGACATACAGCGACGCGGCGAGGTCGGGCCAGGCCTGCCGCAAACGAAGACAGCTTTTGCAATACACCATTGAACGGACTTTTGAAGGACTATTCGAATGATTCTCAGCTCATGGTTGACGACAGTTTCTAATCGGATTCGAAACGCCAGCGCACGACGACGGCTCAGTCGCAAGTACAAAGGCAACCGCTACGCAAGGCCAGCGGGAGTGATGGGGCGTTCGACCTCGTACGCTCGACCGAGCGGTGACATTCGCGAGTCGTTGTGGCACACGTTCGACGTGGCTCCGAGGTTCCACCGAGACAGCCGCCGCTTCCAGCGTCAGGCGTGGAACACTTCGGACGTCGCGACGATGACTGAGCGGCTCGAAGACCGCACACTGCTGGCTGCTTTCTACTGGGACACCAATGGCGACACTCCCGGCTTCGGCACGGCAAGCGGCACCTGGGCAGCGCCGACGCCCGGACCGACGATCGGGTGGAGTACGGACAGCACGGGTGCGTCTGTCATCGGTTCGATCACCACCACCACCTCCGACGACGTTTATTTCGGTTTCGATGGGGGAGGTGCAGGCGGTGGAGCCCTCGGCTCGGGCACAGTGACGGTCACCGGAACACAGAGCGTCAACGACATTCGGTTCGGTTATTCATCGGGAGCTATCACGCTGAGCGGCGGCACGATCGATATGGATGGGGGCGAAGATCTCATTCGGGCTGAAGCGGGTGGTGGCACGGCCACCAGCACCCACACGATCGACAGCAATATCACCAAGTCCAGCGGCAGCATTCGTATCGGAACCCAGAACACGAATAACGAAAGATATATCCTCAACGGGGAATTGAGCGGTAACTTCTCGCTAGATGGCCGCATACAGAACAACACCGGCGTGGTCACCCTGAACGGCCTCAACACCTTCACAGGCAATGCCAGCCTCGTCACGGGCCAGTACAACGTGAACACCCTCGTCGACTCCGGCACGGCTTCATCCCTCGGTGCTGGCAACACAATCAGCATGGGCGGCGGCGGCGCCCAGCAGCCGCGGCTCGTCTACACCGGCGGCTCCGCAACCTCGACCAACCGGACATTCCGACTCAACTCCACAGACAACAACGGCAACATCGCGCAAAACGGCGCGCTGGATCTGGCAGGAAGCGTGACCACTACCGGTGGCGGCACATATCCCCTGCAACTCACCGGCACGGCCGATACTGGGACGAACACTGTATCGGGCGTGATCAGCGACGGCAGCGGAACGGTCAACGTCAGGGTCCGAAACTTTGGCGCGGTTGGGGTCACGGGTGAGGCTGGCTACTGGCAGTTCACCGGGGCCAACACCTACACCGGCTCCACCAGCATTCAAGAGAGCAGCACCCTCCAACTCGGTGACGGCGGCACCACGGGCTCGCTTTCCACCTCCAGCGCCATCACGGTCAATGCCGGGTCGAGCTTCATCGTCGACCAGAACGATACCGTATCCCAAGGCACGGACTTTAGTGATTCACTCAACGGCGATGGTGACGTCATCATGAACGGCTCCGGCACCCTGGAATTGAAAATCAAGGGAGGTTACGCCGGCAACACCACTGTCGATAGCGGCATCCTGAGATTGGTCAACACCACTGACCTCGCGGGCATGACCAGCGACAACTTCTTCATCAACAACGGCTCCACATTGGAAATTGAGTCCTCGGTGGGTGGTCCCAACAGGAGCACCCTGCTCAATGATTCCGTTTTCACTTTCGACAACAATGGCGGAGGAAATATCAATTTCGTCAGTGGAAATCACCTCGCGCAAACCGGCAGCTCCGGGACCGCCCAGTTCATAACCACCGGAGGAACCAAGAACACCATCACTTCTTCAGCAGGTTTCATTAATCCTCAAGGGAGCGGTAACCATGTGACCTTCGCGGTGGCTGACGGCAGCGATGATGTGGATCTTGAGGTTTCCGTCAACATCAGCAATGGTACATGGCGCAAAGATGGAGCTGGAACCCTCTCCATCATCAGTAACAACAACAGTCAGGTGAATTCGAATGGCTCCATCATTATCAACGATGGCACCTTTGAAATCGGTGGTAGTGGGCGGATACGATCTACTGGTCAAACTTCGGGCGTCGTCGCAAGTGCCATCACCAACAGCGGCGTTTTCAAGCACAACAGCACCGCCAACCAGTCCGTCAGTGGCGACATCAGCGGCACCGGATCGCTCGAGAAGGACAACACTGGAACCCTGACCCTGACCGGCAACAACAACTACACCGGGGCCACTACGGTCAACGGCGGCACGTTGGTGGTTAATGGTGCCACAGCCTCTGGCAGTTCAGTCACCGTCAACAATGGCGGAACTCTTGGCGGTTCGGGCACGGTCGGTGGCTCGGTTACCACTGCCAGCGGTGGAACGGTGGCTCCAGGAAACAGCCCCGGGATTCTGAGCACGGGTGCTTTCAGTCTGGTTGCCGGTTCGAGTCTGGACATCGAATTTGACGGCGGCACAACAGCGGGAACGAATTACGACCAGGTGGCCGTGACGGGAACGGTCACATTGGGTGGTGCGTTGAACCTGCTAGATATTTCTGGAGGAATGGATCCCGCCGCTGGTGACGAGTTCGTCATCCTCAGCAACGACGGCACAGACGCCATCATCGGCACCTTTAATGGCCTGGTCGAAGGCGCAATCGTCTCGACGGACTTCGGTGGCAGTGGCCTGACCGCTCGGGTCACCTACATCGGTGGATTCGGTGGCAACGATGCAGTCATCGTGGTTGATGGTGGAACGGTTGAAGTTCCAGTCAATCCAGGCAATGTCGATGACAACTACACCGTTCAGGTCTCTGGTGGAAACCTTCAGGTGCTTCGAGACGGCGTCATCGTCACCAGTGTCCCGGTCGCGAGTGGCAACGTGGTTGTCATCGACGGTTCAGATGGCAATGACACACTGACAATCGACGATACAAACGACATTCCGGCCGCCGGAATTCGCTTCAACGGAGGCGCCGGTACAGACGACATTGAAATCGCCATAGCCGGAGTCGACAACACGATCCGACTGAACGGAACCGGAAGCGAGGGTCTGCAGGCCAGCAGCGGTCATCTGACAATTGACGGCAAAGTTGTCGAGTTCAACGAGGTTGAGCAGACAAACACAATCACGATCACGGGAACCAACAACCTGACTGTCGATATCACCGGAGCCGGCGATATCACGTTCACGCGTGAAAACGCGACTCAAACGCGAGTCACGCAGGCCGGCGGCGACTCGTTCGTCTTCGACAGTCCAACCGGCATCCTGAATGTCGACCTGGACAACACCGCTCGAAACATCACGTTCACCGACATGGCGGACGACTTCAATCCGACCAACGGGATCGACATCGACGGCGGCAACGCTGCTGACACGGTCGTTGTCACCAGCCTGGGTGCGGCATTCACGGCTCGCGAACTCGACTTCCAGCTTGGTGGTGGGACGGACTCGATCACGATCAACGACACGCTGACATTGTCCACGGTTGATTTCCGTGCAGAAACGATCGCCCAGGGCGCGGCCATCTCCGTGACCGGTACAACAAACCTTGATGCCGGAGCGGCGGGAACGATCACGCTGACAAACCCCGCGAATGATTTCGGCGGTGTCGTCACGGTCACCAACGCGGCAACGCTCGACCTCGTCGATGCGAACAGCCTGGGGATTGACACAATCACCGCCACGAGTGCCTTTCTGCAGGCATTGGCTGGAAGCATCACGGATGGTCTGGCCGGCGAGGCGGCTAACATCACGGCGACAAGCGTCGCACTGCGAGCGACCACTGGCATCGGCGATCTGGCAGCCGACGACAACGACATCGATATTTCGGCCACAAACCTCGCAGCCACGACGGCAACCGGCGACATCAGCATCACCGATTTCGGTGCGTTGAATGTCACGACCGTCGACGGACTGACAGGCATCGCCATCACAACTGGTGGAGCCGGCGACGACATCCTGCTTCGAGACGGAACAGTCGGCGGAACAGAACTGCTGGATATTCAACAGACCGTCAGCAACGCCGGCGCAGGTAATATCACGGTCTTCGCCAACGGCAATGCGGACGGAGACCAGCTCCAGGTCAGCACGAACGGAGACATTACCGCGACGGGCGGAAATATCACGCTGGTCAGCTTTGGCGACGTTGACTTCAACGGAAGCCCGATTGTGTCCACGACGGGGACGGGAACGATCAATGTCCATGCAGGGGCGACGATCAACTTCGCCGGTGCAGTGACCACAACGGGTGGAGACGCCGACTCAGATATCGATGCTGGCGCTGATTACTCACTTCGAACGAATGAAGGCAACATCACCGTCACGGCACCTGACAATGTTGCCGTTGAAGTAATAAACGCAGACTTCGATGCAGCGGGCGGCGCTGGGACGGTCATCATCACTGCAGACGTCGATGCGAGTGGCGCGGGGGCAATAACTGACAACGTAGCGGGCGATGGCGCTGCACTGGTTACCGGGGCGGCGGCCGTATTCCGAGCGGCAAACGGTATTGGTAGTGGAGACGCTCTGGAAACGGCCGTCAGCAATCTGGCGTTCAGCAATACGACATCGGGTAACGTCGAACTTGACAACACCGGCGGACTCACCATTGCCAGTGTCGATGGCCAGGCGACTTCCAGCAACGTTGGGACCGGAACCACGACAATTTCAGCCAGCGGCCCGGTGACCTTTGCCGTGAACACGTCGAGCGGTGGCAATCTGACAGCCAACGCGACTGAGGACGCCGGAGCACTCGCCACGGACGACGTGACAGTCAATGCGGGAGTCACTGTTCAGTCGACAGCAGGCGACGTGACTTTCAATGCGGGTGACGACATCGTGATCACCGCGACGGGCGTCGTGCAGGCGACTGCCGCTAATGGCGATGTCACGTTGAACTCGGGAGTTGCTGACAACGACAACGTGGGCACTCAGACACTGGATGGAACGGTTTCGGCGAACACTACGAACGGTGTTGTTACCCTGGACCTGAACGCTGACGGTTCTGCCACTCAGGCCGGGACGGGAACGATTACTGCGAACGGTCTTCGTCTGCTGGGAACGGGAGCCGACGGTTCGTTCGCTCTGGCCACCAGCACGACCAACGACGTGAATACAGTCGCTGCGGCAACAACCGGTGCGATTAACCTCCGCGACGACGACGGCCTTACCGTTGGGACAGTGGGCGGCACGGTGGGGATCACGACCTCGGACGATGCCGTCACGATTGAAAGCTCAAACGGAGCGGGCGGAGCGATCACGGTCTCACAGGCAATCACCACCGCTGGTGCGGGCACAACGGGTACCGTTGAGCTGAACGGCAACGTGCTGGTTAACGCGTCTCTGACGGCAGCCGGAGGGGCGATCACGCTCAACGGCCAGAACGCCGCAACTTCCGATCTGGTGATTAATGCGGCTGTCACGTCCGCAGCCACGATCAACTGGACCGTCCAACGAGACATCATCATCAACGCGGTCGTTCAGGCGACGGCGGCTGGTTCGGATATCATCCTGACCGCGGACTCAGACGACCTTCCTGCAACCGGAGTCGCTGCCGGTGGTGTGCAGGTCACGACCGCTGGTCAGATCAACGCGAATGACGAAGTAACCATTCAGGGTTCTGACCTGTTTGTCACGGGCGCTGCCGTAGACAGCGTCGAGATTCAGGCTGACGGCGCGAACGCTCAGGTCACCGCTGGCGGCAACATTGGCATCGCCAGCAAGACAAATCCTGCGACGGCCGACGTTCGAATCGCTGGTATTGTCCAGTCAACTGGCACCGGCAATGTCACGATCACGGCGAATAACGACCTGGTCATTACGACTGATGGAGACGTCACCAGCGCGGGCGGAACACTCGATCTGAACGGTGGTCGAGACATTCTCATCGACGGCGCCGCTGCAGGTCACGACGACCGGGGCTGGAACGATCGACGCGGACGCCGTTCGAGCGATCAGCATTTCCGGCACGAACACGCTGGTTCAGACCGTCAATGGCAGCATCGACCTGCTGGCCAACGCTGGCGGAGGCGCCCGGAACCTTCGATGGCATCTCTGTCGACGATGCGACGGTTACGAGTGCAGACGGCGACATTTCACTAACAGGTACAGGTGGTACTACTGATGGTCGAGGCGTGCTGCTAACAAACACCGCTCTGGTCCAAACGACCGGGGCTGGTGGAATCACGATCGACGGTACCGGGGCTGGAACTGGAACCGGTGCTGATGGTGTCCAGATTCAAAACACCGGAACGATCGTTGCATCGGCTGGTGGCGATATTGACATCACCGGGATTACAACCGGTGATGACGGGGTGCGAGTGGCAGATGCGGATGTTACCGCAACTGGTACGGCCGGAATCACGATTGATGGTACGTCGACCGGAACGGTTGGTGGTGCTGACGGTTTCGCGATCTCCGGTACGGGAGCGACAATCACCGCCGTCAACGGTGATATAGATATCACCGGTGCTTCTGATACCGACGACGGTGTTGAAGTCTTCCAGGGGCAGGTGACTTCGACCGGAACTGGAACGATTACCCTCGACGGAACCTCAATCGGCACGACAACGGATGACAATGGCGTCGAGATTCGAACAGCGACGGGTGCTGTGACCTCGACCACAGGCGACATTCTGATTACGGGTCTGACAGCGGGAGGCGATGGCGTCTTTATCGATGGCGGTGATGTGATTTCTCTCGGAGCGGCAACTGTCACGATCGACGGTACCACGACAGGTGGCAACGGAAACGACAGCGATGGAGTTCTGATTTCAGGCGCATCGGCTCAGGTGAACTCAGCAGGTGGAGCCGTCACTATTGACGGAACCACGGCTGGTGGTGGAACGGGCGGCGACGGAGTCGAAATTGCAGCAGGAGTGACGGCAGCAATCACTGCCACCAACGCGGCCACGATTGATATCACCGGTGTGGGTGACGGAGCGGACGTCGCTGTTCAGATTGATTCACCAATCAGCAGCGGGACGGGGGCGGTTACCATTACTTCCGACGCAGGTGATTCGGCGAACGATGACATCACTTTCGGAGCCGCCGGCGACATCAACTCGGCCAGCGGATTGATCACCATCGACGCGGATAATGCAGACGACACCGCTGACGTGACCATGGCGAACGGAGCGTTAATCAGCGCGGGTACCGGTACGGTCGAAATCTTCGCGGATGTGAACTTCACCGTCGGTGAGGTCACCACGACAGGCCTGGTCAATGCCGCCGCTCTGGCCGGCAGCATTCTGGATGCGGACGCGGGGGCGGGCAACGACATTACCGCCGGCAGTCTGGCGATTTCGGGTGAGACCGGAGTCGGTTCCGATGCCGACGCTATCGAAACAACCGTGTCGACTCTGTCTGGTCGAGCCAACAGCGGTGACTTCAACATCTCGAACACGGGTAACCTGGACCTGGCTGCGGTCGCTCTGACCACCAATGTTCAGGCTCTGTTTGGTGGCGAAACCGAAGTCATCGGCGTCACGATCGAAGACGGAGCTGACGACAACTCGACAGCTGACAATATCACGATTGTCACGGCCGGTTCACTGACCGTCAGCCTGGGGCCGGACGCGGACACTGACACCGGCGGAGTCGACAACAACGACGGCGGCAACATCACGCTGACCGCCAACGGAGCCGCTGGCGACCTGACAATCAGCGCCCCCGTCTCTGTCGTCGACGGAGACGGCGGAGCGGCTGACGCCGACGGAAACATCGACCTGAACGCCGGCCGCGACCTCATCATCAACAACAATGCCGTCGTCAGCACGGACGCGGCCGGAGCCATCACCGGCGACGCCGTCCGGTCGATTGCCATCTCGACGACCAACGCGGCGGTTCAGACCGTCGACGGCAGCATTACGCTGCTGGCCAACGCTGGCGGCGTCGCTGGCAACTTTGCTGGTATCACTCTGAACGATGCGACCATCAGCACGACGACCGGAGCGATCTCACTGACCGGTACTGGTGGTGACACCGGTGACAACAACCACGGGATCTTCCTGACGAATACCGGGACCATTTCTTCCACCGGAGCTGAAGCGGATGATCCTGGTGCAGTGACCCTGATGGGGACGGCCGGCGTCGGAGCGGCGTCAGACGGTGTGAACGCCACCAACGCCGGGGCACACACAGTCATCTCGACCGCCGATGCCGCAGTGTCAGTCACCGGAAACTCGGCCACAGATGACGGTATCGACTTTCTCAGCTCCGCGATTGCAACAACGGATACGGGTGGCTCCATCACGATCGTCGGGACGACGACGGCCACGGTCGGCGATGCTGAGGGAGTCATTGTTGTCAAATCTGCGCTGAGTACGCAGGGCGACACCGCAGCGATCACCGTTACTGGCAACTCGACGAGCAGCGATGGTGTCGTGTTGTCCGGTTCCACTTCAACAACAGCGGGAGCAGGTGGCTCGATCGCGATCACGGGTACAGCGACTGGAAGCGGTGGTGGTGCTGGCGTGTTCGCTAAGAAGTCAGCGAACAGCACGATGGGCGATACGGCGACAATCAGCATTACCGGCATGAGTACGTCAAGTGACGGTATTCGCCTGATTGCTGCAGGTTCAACGACGACGGGCGCTGGCGGATCGATCACGATCACTGGCCAGACCGCGGGTGGCGACGGAGTCCTGCTGGAGGATGATTCCGACGTGGAAGTGGCCGGGGCGGCGACGGCGACGATCACCATCAATGGAACAACCACCGGCGCGAATGGTGGCCACGGTGTGCGAATTGGTTCAAACGGCAATGACGTAACGATTACGTCGGCTGCCGGGGCGATTGCGATTACTGGCACAACGGCCGGCGGTGGTACGGCCGGAGACGGTGTGGTAATTGAATCTGGCATCGGGACAGCGATTGACGCTAACGGGCGCGGCAACGATCACGATTACCGGAACGGGCGACGGCGCGGAAGCTGGTGTTCAGATCGATTCCCCGATTACCAGCGAAACCGGAGCCGTTACGATCCGGTCTGAGAATGGTGATTCGACGACGGATGACATCCAGTTCGGAGTCGGCGGTGACATCACTTCGACCAGCGGTTTGGTCACGATTGATGCGGACAACGCAGGAAACACGGCTGATGTATTTATGGCGGACAATGGAGCGGATTCAGCAGTCATCAACGCTGGCTCGGGCCAGATTGATATCGATGCTGACGTGAACGTCACGCTGGGAAGCATTCAGACGACCAGCACGACGGAACCGTCAATCGAGATTGATGCCATTGCCGGGGCCGTCATTGACGGTGGCGACGCGGCAACCGATATCGTCATCGGAGCTGGCGGAACGCTGGCAATTCGGGCAGCAACCGGTGTTGGTTCCGCGGATGCTCTCGACACGGACATGACGACGACGGAAATCGCCGTGTCGAACTCGACCAGCGGAAACGTCCAAATCTTCAATTCGACGGCCACTGGTGGTGATGATGCCAGCTTGACGGTCGGCACGGTCGACAGCACGGTTGGTATTGTGAACGGGGAACCGGGACGATCGTCCTGACGAACACGTCGCTGGAGCAGTCTGCAATCACCGTCGAGGATGACATCACGTCCGGCGGCAGTATCACGATCACCATTAACGATACCGATACTGATTTCCTGGACGACCCTGGTGATCAATGATGTTGATACGGCCACAACGGGGCAGGTGCTGATTTCAGCAACCAATGGCAACATCACGCTGAATGTCGGCGATGACGCTGACATCAATGGTGACCTGACGACGTTCGGGACTGCCGCGACGATCAACATTAACATCGATCCGTCGGTCGGCGATGCGGACACCGCATCTGTTGCAAATGATGGGGCGACGCTGGACATCGACACGGCCACCAGCATCATCACGACGAATTCGCTGACGAACGCGACGGCTGGAACGATCATCACCGGCGGGGACCAGAACGACACGTTCAGCTTCCAGCCGCAGACGACGACTGACTTCCGGATTAATGGCAATCCTCCAGTGTTTGGTGATGCTGATGTGCCTCCGGGCGACACGCTGAATCTGGACCTGGTGAATGTCACGCTTGGTGATGCCGTCCTGACGATCGGCAGTGGCGGCGCCGGAATCGCTGGGGTCGGAGCCGGCAACTTCGATTTCGTCACGCAGCAGGATGTCGACTTCGTCAGCATCGAGACCGTGGATGCAGACAACGGCCAGTACCACCTGGTGATGGACCAGGTCTACGCCGGCTTCGAGGGCGCCGGTCCTGATACGATCGACGGACGAATGAATGGCGATGCTGTCCCGAGTGGCGATTTTGAGGTTCGTGTCAACGGGACTCAAATGTACGCCGGTCAGGAGAGCGAGATTCTTTCGTTCACCGTGATTGGTTCGGACGACGCCGATACGTTCACCATCACGGAAACTGCGGGCGGGCTGCCACTGTTCAGTGCGGACGCGACCGCAGCAGCAGACCGACTCGGTGCTCCGGCAATTGACAACACAGGCGGCGTTGGAAGCATTGGTTCCATAACCAACGGTGGAGCATCGAACGGCGCTCACCTTGGTGGGAAAGCGGTCACTTCAACAACCGCGGTCCCGGCATTCTTTGGGGGAGCAGCGACGAACATTGCGGCGTCGTTTGAGACCTATATCGAGCGTGAGTTCATCGCCGCCAACGACGTAAATCTCCGGGACATCACGGGAACTCAGGTGTCAATTCACTTTGCCGGTGGTGATGGTGCAGATGCCGTTCAGTTCGATCTGATTACCAACCATGACGCCGCCTACTTCTCTGATTCCGTGGATGTGGCAGGTGGGGGGAACAGCGGGAATATCGTGATTACAGATGGCGACAATGCCGCAGAAGATCCAGAGATTCTGCTGTCGTTCGCCAATCTTGCTCCGATCACGTTTAACGGTGCGAGCGGCGACCTGCGATTGGACGCTTCTGATACGGCGGCGACATACCAGTTGACGCTCAACGCAATCGACGGCGACGACGCCGGTGTTGTCGTCGACGATGATGGCTGTGAATCAGCTCGTCGGAGATAATGGCTTTGAGACCACCACGTTCGTCGGTTTCGGGGATGTTGAAATCTATGGCGGGGACGGGATCAGAAATCATCGATCTGGTCACGCTGGATGCGTTCGATCCTGCGGGACTTGCAGAACCAGTCGCCACGCTTCGTCTCGATGGTGACAACGCAGGAAGCCAGGCTGCTGGTTCCACCACGATCGGAGATGACACGGCTGACGACAGGATTCACGTTCGGTCGCTGCCAGGAACGGTTGCTTTGACATTGTATGGTGGTGCCGGGAGCGACCATTTCGAAATCTTCAGTCAGGACACGGCCGGGGACAGTGACAACACTGTGGACGCGATTGCTGGAACGATCAATATCTCGCCGACAGCCGGAACTGGAGAGGACTCACGGGATGAAGTCGTGGCCCTGGACAGCGATCATCTGATCGTTGTCGATCGAGCGGACACCAGTTTCGATACAGTAGACTTCGTGCACGGAGCCACTACCGCGACGATTGACGGTCTGTTCGATTCTGGAACTGGCGTCGATTTGACTGTCAACGTGAACATCGACGAGCTGACCGTCGTCACGACGGACGGCGCCGACGCGCTGAACCTGGACTTCGCCGTGGAATTCAAGCACGAGCTGGACAGCATCGAGATTTACGCTGCTGGCGGCCAGGACCAGTTTCATCTTTGCCGCGGATTCAGTCACTCCGGCAACATGCCACCATCCTGCTGGATGGTGACGAGTTGGCAACGGACGCGACTGTTCCGGCCAACACCGGGCATTAACAACGACACGATTGACTTCAGCGCCTTCACGACGCCTCGAACAGTCACCCTGACGGGTGTTGGACCGACGAATGTCACGCTGACCGCCGGCACGGCCTTCACCGTTGGCCAGCAGCTCCGGCCACCGGAGCGGCGTTGCTCAACGCCCTGGACAACAACACCGTCGATTACCCGGCGGCCGGGACGGACATCCTCGTCCTCAGCGGGACGGACACCGACGGCAACGCCTTCTCGACGAACTTCGTCGGTCAACGCGGCCACGACCGTTGCAGAACCTGATCGACGCGCTCAACCCTCAGTACGACGGTGCCGTTGTTTCTCTGAACGCGAATGCCGGGCAGCTGGTCGTCACGGCCAACGCCACCGGCCCGGTTGCTCTGGCGTCTGTCGATTACCGACCGCGTCGGCCAACACCGGTCAGACGACGTTCCCAACGATGAACACCACCGACGACGGGCTGGGCGGTTCGAATCAGACGTCTGCAGACCGCGACGGCGTCTGACGCTCGGAAGCCGGAACGCCCGCGACATGCTGTCGGCACGACCACGTCTGAATGCTCTGGCTTCAAACGCCGTCGCCGATGGCGGAGTCGACTACGACGGTGCGGCCGGAGCTGGTGCCGACACGATCAACATCTCCGGTGTGGACACCGACGGCAGTGCCGTTGCAATGCCACGCTGACCAACGTCGGGGCCAGCGACCACCGTCAACGACCTGCTGGGGGCCATCAATGGTGCGTTTGCCGGAGCGACCGCGACACTTGGGGCTGACGGCACTCATCACGCTGACGCGCCGACGCCGAAGGCATCCTGCCGCTCGAGCTGGTCATCACCGACGACGTGCTGACCACCGACTGGTTCGACCCGCTGGGACAATCACGTCTTCGTGCAGACGACGCTGGGAACGTCCACCGTGGTCGATGGCTTCACCGGTTCGGAAACGAGCATCAACGGAACGTTCACCAACATCGACTCGCTGCGAGGCCCCGACGGATGCTGCTGGCGACACGCTGATCGCGCCGGACCTGAACAACCACTGGGACCTGTTCGACACGCCGCTGGCTGCGGATACGGCGCGTGGTAACAACCTCGGCGGGTTGCTGGCGAGCACCGATCACGGTAACCTGGTCGCCAGCCGTGCTTCGGCGATGCCAGACTTGGTGGTGCAACGACGGTTGGGCGGCCGACTGCCGCTGTGTTGACTGTTCCGATTGTCGCCACATTGCCCGAACAGGATTTGATCTTTGCGTCGTTCGAGAATCTGACGGGCGGTTCACTCAGCGATCACTTCGACCTGCGTGATGCTGCTTCGGTCAGTGAAATTATTAACGGCTCGGGCGGAAACGACAGCATCGACTACCGTGACTACACCACGTCCGTTCTCGTCGATCTGTTTACCGGAACGGCTACCAATATCAACGGGGGAGCAGCAGGAGGTCTGTTCGTGGTTGAAACGACGGGCAATGAAAACAACAGCATCGAGAACGCTATCGGTGGTTCCGCTGGTGACTTCATTGCCGGCGACAACGACGACAATATCCTCGGCGACGGTCCAGGTAACGACTACTTGAACGGTGGTGGCTTCCGGGCGAATGAAGCCGCTGCCGGAGCTCTACCAGGAACACCTGGCTTCATCGGAGCTGGGACCAGCGGCGACGACATCTTCCGCATTGAGCCGGTTGGCGGCAGTGCCGACATCATTCAGGACATCGCCGGTAGCGATACCGTCGACTTCCGCTTCGCGACTGCTGGAATTGGCGATACGACCACGTCGTTTGACATGGACATTACCAGCGATGGCCTGGGAGTTGGCGCTCCGCAGACTGTCAACAACGACGGCGGAGCTAACACTGTCGACTTCCGACGGATCACGACTCCGCTGACTGTCGATCCTGATGCGGGTGGAGCTGCTGTTATTCCTCAGCCGGAAACGGCTCCGAGCTTCGTCGAGAACTTCATCGGTTCAACGTTCAATGACTACATCTTCATTGATCCTCTGTCACTGAGCGGCAACTTCCCGGTTGGCTCGCCACCGGTCGCTCGAAGTGTCGACGGAAACAATCCTCCGAACGCCAATATCCTCGGTGGAACCGATCCGATTCCTGCCGGGGACACACTGGACTTCGATTCCAAAGGTAAGACTGTTCTGGATACCGGCTTGTCTCTGACTGCCGTTGGTGTCGGAACTGTTGCCTATCGCGACATTGAAACGCTGGTGCCATTTGAGAATGCTCCAGCCCGAGTGCTCGATAGCACAGACGAGGGCTTCACCCTTGAAGGGGACGAACGATTCCCGTCGCTACAAGGATGGCAACTCCAATCGAACACAGAAGCCGTCGGTGGGTCGCAGTACGAATTGTATAGCCCCGAATCCGACCACCTGGCCCGCTGGACATTCAACGGAGTCACTCCAGGGCTTTATCGTGTTTCTGCTTCGTGGGCACCATTCTCGAACGCAGCAATTTCCAACGGGAGTACGCTAACTTCCGCTGCACCGTTTACCATCCACGATGGTGATCGTGCGGTAGCTCACGAACTGATCGACCTGGAGTCATTGCCAGATGACTTTACTGACCAGGGAGCGGCCTGGGAGGATGTCGGTGGCCTGGTCTGGATTTCAGGGCATCAGCTTGTTGTTGAACTCGATCCAACAGGCATCAATTCGGTTGTGGCGGATGCTGTCCGTATCGAACGGGTATCGATTGAATCGACACAGTTAGCGACTCAAGTCGCGATGGGATCGATGACGCTCGATGTTGTCGATGCAACAGTGTTTCCCGCTCCCAACTTCACTCTGCAGATCGGGAGCGAGACAGTCACTGTCAACGGGGTGAATGTCGCAACAAACCAATTGACTCTGACAGCGGCCACGACAGTAGCACACTTCGCCGGTGAATTTGCACAGGTCGCACGTCCAGAGATCGAGGTTCAGAATGGCAGTGAACTGATACTGGATGGAAACGGTGAGGTCGATTTCGGCATTACCCGTCCCGGCAAGTCGATTGAGAAAACGATTCGGATTCTCAACACAGGTATTGATGATGATCTGGGAGACGGCGATCTCACCGTTACGCTGGCTGCAATTCCTGCCGGATTCACCACAACGCTGGCCGGGCCAACGACCATCGCACCGGGTGAGACTCTCGCAATTGGGATCACAATGACAGCCGCAACTGTTGGTGACTTTGACGGCGACTTCCTGTTTACGACGAACGATCTGGATGAAGATCAGTTCAGCTTCCGAATTAACGGATCGGTTGCTGATTCTGCCATTATCGACGATGAGGACCCTGCGTTCGAAATCGTAGCAGGAGACTGGGATAGTGCGATTGCGGCAGGGTTCGACGGTGACTATTCGTTAGAAGGAGCTTCAACAACAGACGCTGAGGCGATCTGGACGTTCACGAATCTTGTCGCGGGGAATTACAGGGTTTCGGCAACCTGGCCTACAACTGATCTGACGGGGCAACTGTTGGATGCAATTGGTGTGACTGAGCAAGCAAGCTTCCAGGTATTTGATGGAACTACTGCTGGTACGCAGCGTACCAGTACTGTTCTGAATCAGCGGCTCGCCCCTGACGATCTGATCGCCGACGGCGCAGTCTTCGAGGATATTGCCTCATCAGTTGTAATAAGCGGTACAACTTTAACTGTGCAGTTGACTCATACCGGAACTGACGATGATCGTCTTCTGGCCGATGCTATACGAATTGAACGCCTGCCGGATCGAATTCTAACTGTTACGACTGATGGCGGGGCCACTTCGGTCGTCGATGATACCGGAGTAGTCTCTTACGGAAGCAATCTGACTGCTGCTCCAGTTACGAAACAGTTTACCATCACCAATGATGCGGCCAGCACTGGCGACATCGTGTTGACGGGGCCGATTACTCCTCCAGCGGGGTTCAGTCTCGTACAGAGTTCGCCCTTTGGTACCGATGCCACAACGACGACATTGACACCCGGCCAGTTTACGACATTTACACTCCAGTTTGACGGTGGAGTGGCTGGCGCGATCACCGGACGCGTTGTCATTGATACTGATCTGGACGTTAATGATCCGTTTGACTTTGTTGTATCAGCCACTGCAGAAGCAGCCGTGATCGATAATTCCGATCCTGGATTTGCGATACCAAACGGAACAATCGGCTCGACACGCCCATTCTTGAGTCCTACTGAATGGCAGGAATTGTCGATCTCCGGTGGCAACTCATTCCTGGCCAAAGAGGAAAACGCTGGGATGGATGTCGCCAGGTGGACATTCAACGTAACGCCAGGTGTATATCAGGTTTCCGGAAGCTGGCCAGGGCAGGGGAATGCAAGTACTGCGGCGCCGTTCCGAATCTTTGAAAACGGCGGATTTGACACTGGTGGCACATTGCTGCAGTCGACTTCGGCTAACCAAGTGGATCGGCCTGATCAATTTCTGGAAGACAATGCGTTCTGGAGTGACCTCGGAGTCCCCGTGATCGTGACGGGCAATACTCTGGTCGTGGAGTTGTCGGATCTTCTGGGGAATGGGCAGGTTGTTACGGCAGATGCTGTCCGAGTTGAGCGGATTACCGATCCGGAGATTACCGTCACATCCGGTGGTTCTGAGCTTGTGGATGGTGCCTCCACTGTAAATTACGGCACAACGACTGCGGGGGCTTCAGTTCTGCAAACATTCATTGTGCAGAACTTTGGCGCTCGACCAATGTTTGTCGATGCCGCATCGCTGGCTGCTTCAGTCGCTGCTCTTCCTGGATTCTCACTCACGACGTCATTTACGAGTACTGAACTAGCCCCCGGCGAGTCGTCTGTATTCCAAGTCGAACTCGATGCGACAACGGCTGGGCGCTATTCAGGAACGATTGAATTTGCGACCGATGATTTCGACGAGCAGCTCTTCGAGATTCAACTGATTGGTGACGTTCTCGATGCCGCTGCCACAATCGTTGACGATGGCGACGTCGGCACGTTCACGGATATTAATGGTAATCTGGCTCCAACCTACATTCGATCAGGAACGGGATTCGGTGGGGATGCACTGACATCTCCCAAGACTCTCACGCCAGGGGGAGGTGCGACGTGGACATTCGGAGGCTTGACTGCCGGCGGAATCTATCGATTGTCGAATACATGGGTTAACTATACCCCGTACCTGACTGACGTAACGTACTCGATCTATGCGGGAGATGTTGCCACGGGAACTCTGCTGGAACAGGTGCAGATCGACCAACAGACCTCGCCAGATGATTTCGTGATTGGTGGAACTGGATTCGAAGATCTGATGGGGCCGTTCACGCTTCCTGCTGGACAGACAACCCTTACCGTTCAGTTGCTTGGAAGCACATTCGGTAAGACTGCCGTCTTTGATGCTGTCAGGCTCGATGCATTGTCAATGCCAGAGGCTGTCGTTACCGAAGCCGCGAATATCATTACAAGTCGATCTTCATCTGTAGAATTTGGTTCGACTTTGCCCAGTATAAGTCAAACGCGAACTATTACGGTAACTAACAACGGCAACGCCGATCTGCAGTTACTGACCATTGACATGCCAAACGGGTACTCGTCGACATTCACACCCGTGACTATTGTAGCAGGAGCTAACTCCACGTTTGACGTGACCTTGGATGCTCTTGTTAATGGAGATTTCCTTGGTGACCTTGTCTTAACAACAAACGAGCCCCGCCAGAGCGACTTCGTAATCGGTCTGTCCGGGGCCGTCACAGACACTCAGATTCTGGACAATGGAGATGCCGGATTCACCAGTTCAGGATTTCAGTCAATCGATGAGAATGCCTTCAAGGATGACATTGCCGAACCCGCCACTCCTGGTGGAGCTACTGACACAGCTACTTGGACGTTCAATGCGATTACAAATGGTACCTACAGAGTGTCCGCAACCTGGAACGGCAACAACGTCGCCGACGCCTCGAATGCACCTTTCACGATCTACAATGGAGCCAATACTGCGGCAACTCCATCGGTTACCGTTAATGTTGACCAACGAATGGCTCCGGACGACTTCAGTGACGCTGGCGTGTTATGGGAAGACCTCGGTGTGCCATTCAATGTCACAAATGGCGCAATCACCATCCAATTGACCGACCAGGCAGATGGACGAGTTATCGCTGACGCAATACGAATCGAACCGGTAACAACGCCGGAGATCGGTATCACTGTGACGGCAGGTGGAGCCACGGTCACCGACGGCGGCTTATTGAACTTCGGGGAAGTTCCGGTCGGCGCGGTTGCCGCAAACACGGTCAGCCTGACTGTGACCAATCATGGCGTCGGCACACTGGAGCTCGGCAACGTGCTAACACCCGCAGCAGGATTTTCGGTTACTGCTTTCGGCAGCACAATGTTGACTGCAGGGGCAACGACTACGTTTGACGTTGTTCTGGACACCTCTGCAGCGGGGACTTTTGCGGGGGCAATCTCGATAGGGAACAATGACAGCGACGAGGACCCATTTGATATTGTAGTGCTCGGAAAGGTTTCCGACGTGATCATTATTGATGATGGCGATACAGGTTTTGCGACATCAGGAGCTGGCTGGGTGGCAGAGTCCGGTTTTGAAACACGGTTCAATGGGGATGCACAGGCTAATCCCGGTTCTACTCTTGCGACTGATGTGGCGACGTGGACGTTTAATGATCTTACTGGCGGTAGTCGATACCGGATTTCGACGTTGTGGAGTGAGGGTTCTGGCAACGCATCAGATGCGACATACGAAGTGACGGATGGGACTACGACTGAAATGGTTGTATTCAACCAGCGTCTCGCGCCAGAAGATGAGGCCAACACAGTTACTGGGACGATTAATGACCGCGACCGAACGTTTGTAAATATTGGCGACATCTTTCAGTTGGATGCCGGTGCGACGACACTGACGGTTACTTTGTCCGCCGTCGCAGATGGACGAGTTATTGCAGATGCAGTCCGCGTCGAATTGATCGATGATGCTGAAATTAAGTTGGTGCAAGGTACCACGAATGTCGCGGATGGAACCTCGTTCAACGTCGGCACGACCAACGTCGGAACGCCGACGCTGACTACGTTTACGATCGAGAATGAAGGGGCTCAAGACCTGACGCTTGGTACCACACTGAACCTGCCGACTGGTTACACACTGATGAATCCATCAGTGGCGACGTTGTTTGACGGGGCAACTACGACCACTGTGAATCCGGGTACTTCGGTAACATTCGATCTTCAGTTGGATGCTGGAACGGCGGGAACGTTCGCTGGCACTGTCTCCTTTGACACGAATGATGCGGATGAGAATCCCTTCAACTTCAATGTGACCGGTTTAGTCAATCCTGTTGTGGCATTTGACAGCGTGAATCCACTCATTATTGATGACGGAGACGTAGGCTTTTCTTCAATCACTGGTGTTGGAACGGAGTGGTACGTCAATGGCTACAGCGATACTGGATTTCAGAATGACCTGCTGGTCAGCCTTACATCGAACCGTCGAGGTCTTGCCACTGCAACGTGGACAGCATCCGGAACGGGGAATGCAAGGATTGCTGCAACGTGGGGAACCGCTGTGTTTGCGGCACGGATGGCTGAGTTCCGAATTTACGACGGGCCATCTGATGGTACTCCCGACTTTGTTGTGTTCGCCAATCAGCATGAGGCTCCAGGTGCGGCGGATGATGCGTTCTCTACATTGGATGACGGTGGCACTGACTGGGATGAATTGGGAACGTTCAACTTTACCTCAGGTACAATCACCGTAGAGCTTGTGGGTGGAGATACAGGTAAAAGCATTGCAGATGCCATCCGCATCTCGGCACCAGGACTGCTTGAGGCTGAATCAACGGGAACTCCGTTGCCTACCGACCGAAACCTTGTCGTTGAGAACCTTCCAGAGATATTTGATGTTGCCATAAGTACTTGGGGGGCCAGTGGCCAGGTGTCTGTAAGTCAGCTTGCTCAGATGCGAGGCATCATGCCAGTCGTTACTGATCTGCCTGGCACACAGGTGGGGCACCTCGATGGTGACGTTATGTTCCTTGACATCAACGCCGCGGGTAATGGTTGGTTTGTTGATCCGACTCCTCAGGAAAGCAGTGAGTTCAATACGATCAATGCTTTTACGGAACGCGTGGCTTCCGGCAATAGTCATGCGGTAGGACGTCTTGATCTGCTGACCGTGGTACTCCATGAGTTTGGTCATGTCCTCGGTGATGCGCATGAAGATCCCGAGGAATTCCCACATGATCTGATGTTGGCATCGTTGCCGACTGGTGTACGACGACTGCCAGCTTCCGCCGGTGCTACGGTTTCGACTGCTCCAACGGATCTCGTCGTTGAATTGCCAGAGTCAGATGGTCACGTCGACGTGACCCTGTTCGACGGACACTTGGTGGTTCAATCGAACCACACCGTCCTTGAACGAATTGCCCTTGGTGCGGCGCGAACGTTGACAATCAATGGAACTGAAGGACTCGATAATTTCCGAATTGATTTGGATCAATCCAGCACGTTCAACTTTGACTCGATCGTTGTTCATGGATACGGCGGCGACGACGACATTGTCTTAGACGGTGTACCGCAGTTGTTCTCCGGCAATTTGATCCTTGACGGCGGATCCGGAAATGACCGAATTGAAGTTCGCGGCACTCAGGCTACGCAGTTGACTCTAAGCGGTGCGGACGGCGACGATTCTCTGTTTGGTGGCCTCGGCTCTGAAACAATCAACGGCGGCGACGGCGATGATATGCTGGTTGGTGGTTCAGGTCATGACCGCATCAACGGTGGAGATGGTAGCGATCTGATTCATGGCAACTCCGGACACGACACACTCGTCGGTAACGGAGGCAATGATTCGATCATTGGCGGCTCCGGCCACGATGTGCTCACTGGTGGAGATGGCAATGACAACCTATCCGGGCAACATGGGAACGATACGCTTCTTGGTCACGGTGGTGACGATGTCCTCAACGGTGGCGCTGGCCGGGACGCGTTAAGCGGCGGCGAAGGAAACGACCAGCTCCGTGGTGGGTCGCAGAACGACCTGCTCAGTGGAGGCATTGGAAACGACGGAATTCAAGGCAATTCCGGGCATGACACCCTGGCCGGTGACGACGGCGATGATTCGCTTTCGGGCGGACCGGGAAATGACGCCCTGGATGGCGGTGCGGGCAAAAATTATGTGTTTGGGAAGCAGGCTGTCGATAGCTTGTTCGGAGCGTCCGCTCTGAGAGAAGAGCTTTTGCAGAATCCGCAGAATGTTGTGCCGGCACTTGCTGAAGGTAGCGACATCCTGGTGGATGTTGCCGATGATTCTTCAACGAACTCCAGCGGTTCTTCGACAGATGATGATGACACAACCTCGACACCGGGCACCAATGTCGACGGTGACTTCAATGTCTTTGCTGAATGGATTGACCTTGTTTGACACTTGCCATTCTCAATGGGTGGGGCAGCTTGGCAGCGTCTGGCAGCCAAGCTTGCAGACTTAATCGTACAGTTTTGAAGCAACGTTTCTGCTGCAAGCTGGAAGTATCATTTGCTGGTGCTTCCTGGAGTCGCAGTCAGTTTCTTCTGGCGATAAAGACCTGGTGCAAACGTCCGGCACTGTGTTCGCACTCACTCGCTGGATGGAACGATTACCTCGAGCATGCACGCAATGGACGTTGCCTTCAGGCTTCACGTCGGTTGATTTGTCTGGCCGGAGGTCTCGACCACAGGCTACATCTGAAGTGCAGGGCCCGCGACCAGTTGCCCCGTAGACGTCAGCGCCCGATTCGTGGGCATAGCCCAGTGCCTCTGACACATCGCAACCTTCACGAAATATTTCGCCACCACCCACTATCCAGCCAAAAACGGTTTTCCTGACAGTCGACTACCCCTACTGCATGCAGACAATCTGGAATTGAAGAATGCCAGATTCAATGCGAATTGTTGAGTCGCTGGATGAATTACAACCGTTACGTTCGTGGTGCGACTAGGGTCGGGGCTTGCCTGCATTGCTCAGGCTCAGCGAAGTCATCGAGGCTGGTTGCAGCATGTCACAGGACCGCCAAACTTGCATTGAGTTACGCAGGACGTTGTTCGAAGCGTCGTGGATGCACGTTTTATGCGCAGGTTGGTATTCAGCGTTCTTTATGTATCTCAGCTATGCACCGTTATGGCATACGGACCTCTGGGGACACGTGGCGTATGGTCATTGGATGCTGGACTACGGAAGGCTTCCTGCGTTCGATCCGTTTGTCGAACTGGCTGATGTGACTCCTCTAATCGCTTCTGCCTGGATCGTCCTCAAGTGTTGTTTGGAGCGGTGGAACGCGGTGGAGGGGCAGAGTGGCTTTTCGTGCGTATTTGCTGTAGTCTCCGTCATAAACTACGCAACGTTGGGATTGGTGTTCTTTCGGCAGACCAGTCGCCTGAGCCTTGCTCTAGTCGGCAGTATCCTGACGTGGCTGATCTGCTGGGATCGTCATTTGGTACTTCGCCCCGAACTCGTCGGTTTCGGTCCTGTTTGCGATGCTCTTAGTTTTGCTTTCCGCAGTTTCGCCTACCAGGTTTCAACTCCGACATCCGACAGACACTGTCTTCTGAGACGTCGGCGATTCGACTCTGGAGCATTCGCGGCCTCATGGGGCCTGGTCCCTTTGTCATCTGGGCCAACGCTCATGGGGCGTTTGTTGTGGGCCTTGATTTTATTGACCACCATTGCAATTGGAGCAGTGTGTAGAGCATGGCGGCGCGGCCTGTAGCTTTCTGGCAACGATTCGAGAATCCGGAAACTAAAGAGACGCTGGTCTTGTGTCTCGTTGCAGCCGGTGCGACGTTACTAAATCCTTATGGCATCGTGTTATGGCTTCATGTCATTTCATTTGGCTCGAATCCCAATCTATCCACAATCAGTGAGTGGCAACCGCCCGAGCTTACAAGCATGACTGCCCTGGGGGGCCTGCTGTCTTCTACCGTGTTTGTCGCGACCCTGAAGTTTCGCCCGCCATAATCCGACTTCGACTGAATGGGGGCTGTTAACTCTCTTCACAGCCGCCGTCTGCCTACGCGAGCGAATGGTTACCTGGTATGCCCCCGTTGTAGTCTTGTTGGTGATGCCAGGCATTCATGGTTTGCTTGACCGGATCAGCACTACGACGTTGATGATGCGGATGCAGTCGATGGCCAGCCAACGATCCCGGGTTCAGACAGCATTGATGATTCTGCTTGTTTGGCTTGCATTCATATTTTCTCCGCTCAGTCAACCTGTCCTTGGAGGTCGACTCAGGACAGAAAAAACAGCTTTACCGTGATCAAACGCCGATTGGCATTACGAAGTTTTCTACGTGAAACGACTCCGACTGTACGTATTGCAAATCCACAGTGGTGGGGTGATTGGCTGCTCTGGGATGGCCCACCGGGCCTGCGAGTCATGCTGACAACCAACACGATCCACTTGTTTGCCGGCCGTGCATAGCGAGCAATTACACGCAATCAACTGGGCAAAGCCGGGACTGGCAGATCGGCTCAATCATTATGACGTCGAACTGGTTGTCGTCGACACTGCACGACAAGTCGATCTGGCGGCCTACATCCGACTGAGTCCTGACTGGCGTATTGCTTACGAGGACACTCAAGGTCTGGTGGCCTCCAGGACACGAGAACACTGATGGAAGACACTGTGACGAACCGGAACATCATGGTGGACTTGTAATCGTCAGATTCCGTCGATTCAAGCGGATGCGTGGTATCCAGGTTTCCGCGTTTCTATTGGTACGACAAACTCATTTCGACTGGTATTGCGGACGAGTTTGAGCCTGGATGCATCCACAAGGAAGCGCTTGCAGCGCCAACTGACTACTTGGGTAGACACAAAAGATGGAGGTGTCCCGCGATATGTGGTCGAGATTCCAGCTAATCACTTAAAAATGGGGCTAAAACCAGCACGAAAACAAACATCTTGGGGTAAATTCCCTGCGAAGGATGCGAATCGGCACATGACCTGCATTACGAGGGGATGGGATCCCACTTCCGCGATCTGCTCCAGTGTTGGTAGCGGCGCAGCTTGATGTATGGACGGGTTGCGTCGCAGCCCACAGATTTAACCCCTCAGGAGACACTGAAATGAATTTGATGAGCAAACTGTGGCAGGATGAAGCTGGTGTTATCGTTTCCAGCGAAAATTATCCTCATCCTTATGCTTCTGGTATTCGGCATGATCGCCGGGCTGGTTTTCTCTGCGTGATCAGGCTACTCAGGAGCTTGCCGACACAGGCACGATGATTGGTACGCTGAACCAGTCGTACGCGTTCACCGGTAACACCAACACCGTTGAAGGTTCTACCGCCAACGGTGAAACACCAGCATCAGCATTTGCTGATACGCAGGGACAACAACGACACACCGACTGCAGCTGCTGCAACTCCAGAAGGTATCAGCCTCATTCTGCCAGCCTGCTGCTGGCGAGTAAGGCGTGAAGTCTGCTGGCAGCTAGATTCTGCCAGCTGGGCTGGGTGTGTATCGGTAACCGTGTCCCTGCAGGTCTGACGTGTGCTTGTCAGAAACGCAAGGATGCGAATGTCGGATTATCTCTGCACTGCTGCTCGCGTCGACTTTGAGGCGCGAGCAGCGTGTTGAGTTTTGTCGTTTGTAAGCTGTGGACGATCACAGCAAAACTCTTAGAGGTGATCATGATGGCGTTAATTCAAAAGTTGTTCAGGGACGATAACGGAATTGCTATATCAACGGAATTAGTTCTCGTGATGATGATTCTGGTCTTTGGGGTCATCGCCGGCAATGTGTCACTGCGTGACGCTGTAAATCAGGAAGTGGCCGATACCGGATTGGCCATCAATAATATAAATCAAAGTTACAGCTATGCTGGAAATACGATTGTTGGTGTCGGGACAGTGTCCGGATCGGAGTTCGCTGACAACAGTGACCTTAATGACGGAGCGGACGCTGCGAACACAGCCCCTCCCGGAATTAGCCTCACTCTTCCAGCTGCTGCAGGTGAATAAGGAGCGAATCGCCACGGAGTGGCATCATGTGACATATAACAGACCAATCAGTCAGGTATGACCATGCGACTGGGATTGACATTCTACGATGACGAACTTGGGTCGGTTTACTCCACCGAGATGGTCTTAGGCACTGTACTACTGGTGTTCGGAGTAATCGCTGGCCTAACATCTTATCGAGATGCTGTCTCACAAGAGCTGGGAGATACGGCTGTCGCGTTGGATAATATAGATCAGTCATTCAGCTATACGTTGACGACTGGTGGCGGGTCAGTGGTGAGACAGTTTACTGATACGACAACGCTAACCGACGCGGCCATTGCTGCTCCTGCAGGTCTAGATTTAGAGACTCCAGCAACTGCAGAGTGATCTGTGCTTTAGTACTTTCACTGATCGAGTCTTTGGGAAATTACCGGCGCACTCGCGCAAAGGCGAATACAATGTCACGCTTAAGTCCTGTTACACTACTGGTCGCTTTGGTTGCCGTGCTGTTTGCATTTGCCGGGGCGTTTACTGTCCGGCAATACATCGAAGGCCAAGCAGCGGTGGAGGATGTGACCGCGGAGCCGATGGCTGTACCGGTCGCTGCCATTAATTTGGAATCTGGGCGCGAAATTCGAGAGTCGGATCTCTCAACAATTAGAATTCCTCTTGATCAGTACCCACAGACACCTTTCGCGAAAAAAGTCTACATTAGTGATGTTGCCCACCTTAAAGGTAGAGTGTTGCGACACTCAATAGATGCTGGTGATTCTCTTGGTCCCGACGACCTATACCCCGAAGGAACAGGTCCAACCGTGGCTGAACAGCTACCAGCAGGAATGCGTGCCGTTACTGTTAAAGTAACAGGTTCAGGATTCGTCGACGGATTTGCTGCGCCGGGAACCGAAGTTGACGTTCTTTTTCGTTCGTCGGAAGAGGACGATGATCGTCCAGAAACGACCATCACGGCTTTGCATGGCATTCAGGTGCTGGCGGTTGATTCAAGCCCCTATCCCTTGTCTCTACCCGGAAGCAGCTCCCCATCGAGCACGCCCGTTGAAGATGTTCTAGTGACTTTTGCGGTGTTGCCGACCGAAGCGACCTTGCTAAAGGCTCTTGAAGATCGGGGTGAGATCTCCCTTTCGTTGAGACCCGAAGTCGATGCCGTTGGACGCACTCGCGAAAGTGGATGCAGTGTCCGAACCGGAACGCCACGCGCAAACGCTGACTGCAATTCTTGATGGTGCGAAAGTTCCATTGGTTTGCAGTCGCAACCACAGAGCTAATGCAGGGGCCGAGTCGTGAGGGCAGGTGATGTTCGCTTTGTCGAAAGGCCTGTCGGTGCTACTGAGGGAGATGAGACAACATTCAGCGACGCGGAGTCTCTTGTTGGGCGGGTACTTCGGTCTGAGGTTACTCCGGGCACTGTGTTGACTGCCGCCTTGCTTTATGCCGAGGGGGTTGGTCCTGGAGTTGCAGATCGTCTTCCGCCGGGCTTCCGTGCGATCACAGTTAAGATGGATCAGGCCGCCCTTGTTGACGGTTTCGTTTCACCGGGAACTAAGGTGGATGTCTTCTTCCGAGCGGACAAACCTCGAAGGATATCCTGAAACAACGTTGCGAGTTCTGGATGGTCTGGAAGTTCTAGCTATCGAAGATCGCGTGGCACCTGGTGTCGCTTCCGATCAGGATAATAATGATCTTCGCGTCACTCTGGCTGTTCCACTGGGGGACGTCGGCAAAGTCCAGGCACTTGAAGGTCACGGAGTTATGACGCTTGCGGTCCGAGCGACTGAGGAGCGACCAATCGGTGAGATTGTTCGCGATCTGGATAAAACGACGCAGGAACTTGAGAAGACACAGAGGCAAATCGTCGCTCTGAAACAGATTAGCCAGCTCGATGGCTCAATCAGTTTGAGCAAGGAACAGACGGAACGACTTGACACATTGATCGCTGAAGTTCCTGAACTGGAACGGCGTCTGGAATCGCTGGGTGATGAGAAGGACGCAGCAACGAGTGGAGCATCACAGACGACCTTGGCCGAAGTTTTGAATCTTCCAGAACCAAGTCGGCCCGCGACATTGGAAATTTATAATGGTGGCAGCCGCGAAACGCTCGTTTTCAGTTCAAGTCAACAAGCCTCTGTCAACGTCAAGAACAGCCTCACGTGCACCGTCAGATTCTGCGAAAGTCAAGAATACAAGCGTGAAGGTTAAATCCAAGGCTCCCGCTTCTGACGTAAGTAAGAAAGTTGACGGAAAGGTTGACGTTGAAAAAGTTTCATTATCAACGCCACCAAACAGAAAAGTATCAGCTTCATTTAAGGAGACTTCAACCAGTGAGTCCGTGGCAAAACGCCCAAGCCACGGAGATCAAGGAAGTTCGATCCTCACGTCCGTTAGAGAATTCGGGAAAGGGCTCGTTGTCGGGCTAAGTAAAGCACGACAATCTGTTCCACGTGTTGAGATCGTTCGCGGCGGAGTCAAAGATTAGATCGCAGTTTTCAGGTGCTGTGTGGCGACTAACAAGTGATAGTCGTCGCATCGCGAGCATTGCATCAATGACTGGTGATTGACTGGTTGAATTAGGGGCACGGTGAGATGAAAACTATAGCTGCTAGACAACAGGAAATGGGGCACGCCGTGCCGCAACCTGACCCTGTTGAGCTGGAATTTCAGCGACTGAAAGTGGCTATCCACGAAGTTCTTGTCGAATCGCTGAACCTGTCCACAGGGCGACATTACAAATGATGAAGCATTTTCTGGTGAATTGAGACTTCTTGGAAAAGAATTGTGTGATCTCAAAGCGTCGCATTTGAGTCATGAGCAGTGCGATCGGATGCTGTCCGAACTGATGGATGAAGTGTTCGGACTGGGGCCGCTGGAACGACTTGTCTCGGATCCAGACATAACTGACATTCTGGTTAATAGCCCATATGAAGTGCATGTTGAACGGCACGGTCAGCTCGAACTAACGGACGTGATATTCGCCGACGATGAACACATTTTGCGAACCGTTCAGCGAATCGCAGCTAAGGTTGGAAGGCGAGTTGATGAGACATCGCCGATGGTCGATGCTCGTCTTGAGGATGGTTCTCGTATCAATGCTGTAATTCCGCCTTTGGCAATCGATGGTCCCGTGCTCTCTATTCGCCGTTTCGCTGCAGATCCGTTGCGGCTCGACACGATGATTGAGAATGGTTCACTCAGTGCTGACATGGCTGATTTTCTAATCGGTGCCGTTGATGCTGGGATGAGCTTTCTCGTGTCCGGAGGCACAGGGGCCGGAAAGACGACTCTATTAAACGCGATGAGTGAGTTCATCGCTGACGGTGAGCGTGTCGTCACAATTGAAGACTCGGCCGAGCTCCAACTACGAAACCGGCATGTTGTACGGCTGGAGACAAGATCTAATAACACGGAAGGTGTCGGTGCCGTCGGCCCAAGGAGCCTGGTTCGTAATGCACTCCGCATGCGTCCAGATCGAATCCTTGTTGGTGAGGTTCGCGGAGCCGAAGCGTTGGACATGCTTCAGGCAATGAACTCCGGGCATGAGGGGTCACTTAGTACGATCCATGCGAATGATACTCGCGAGGGCACTTGCCCGATTGGAAATGATGGCTGCGATGGCGGGGTTTAATCTCCCAGTGTCAGTGGTTCGTCAATACATCGCTACTGGCATTCGGCTGATCGTCCATGTCGCCAGGCTCAAGAGCGGTCAACGCAAAGTGGTTCGGATATCAGAGATTTCTGGTGTCGAAGATGGCGAATTCGTGGTCGAGGATGTCTTCCGGTTCGAACGTGACGACTCAGCTGGCGATGGCTCGTTTGTTTCGACCGGCTACATCCCAAATTGCCGGACCCGGATGAAGGCTGCTGGCGTCAACGTGTCAGACTGGTGGTTCAGTAATTCTCCTGAGCCAGTAGGACAAACTTCATGACCAGTCTGATGATCACATCCGTCGTCTTTGTTGCGTTGTTGATGCTGTTTCTGGCTATCGGCATGGCTCTGCGTGACGTGACTGTTGCTGGCGTTGCTGACTCCGCGCCACTCAACATTCGCCGCAAGATTTCCGTCGTCGAAGTGGACGGGCCGCAGTCCATGCTGCAACAGGTAGATTCGGGATTCGATCGCATTGTTCATGAAAGCGGTACCGGAATCGGCTCATTGTCAGCCGTCCTGTATATGGTGATGTCTGCCGTGTTTGTTGGTGGCATCGTATTGTTCTTTGACGATGAAGTCGTTCCGTCGTTACTTGCTGCCATGTTTGGGTTACTTGTGCCGCTGCTAATGACTGTCTTTCATGCGAAGGCGTCGATTGAAGCAGGTAGAGGAACAAGTTCCTGAAGTTCTTGCACTGATGTCGCGAGCTGTTCACGCTGGCGAGACGATGGAGCAGGCTGTCGCCTTGGCCGGCGAAGATACTCCCGCACCGTTGGGTCCGGAGTTGAAGATGTGTGCTAAACAGATTTCGCTTGGCGTTTCTGTCAGCCGGGCAATGGAGTCACTGGGACGGCGTGTGCGTATCCCCGATGTTAGTGTCCTCTCCACTGTTCTATCAGTTCATAGACATTCCGGCGGGAACCTGGCAGCAACCTTGGAGCATCTATCTGGAGTTGTTCGGGATCGAGCCAGCCATCGGCGACATCTTCGGTCTGCAACCGCTGCCGGCCGACTGTCTGCAAAGTTCATTGGCATTACTGGCCCCCTGCTTTTTTTGTTCCTGTACTTCTTTAAGCGAGAGCATCTGGCGCCACTCCTGGAATTGCCGTTAGGTAATGCACTTCTTGTGGCTGCAGCGATTCTGGAGATCATTGGGCTACTTTGGCTTGTCCAGATGCTCCGTAGCCAGAACCAATAGTTGGAAGGTCTCACATGGTTGTCAATCTTCTGACATTTCTTTCATTCCTCCTGGTTCTGTTTGTCCTCTTTGCAGTGGGCAATCTGTTGGTAGGACTGCTTGGCCGTTCCAATCGGAAACAGGCTGAGGATACTGGCGGTGTTTTCGTGCAGGCATTGGCCGCATCGATTCCGCAGCTATCCAGCGAAATCGAGTCAATTGGGCATGACCTTAGAAGAGCTGGCGATTACCGGAAGGACGCTTTGGCCCATTATCTGGCGCTGAGGAATTGTGTAATCGTCCTGACTCTGGTGTTGACTTTGGCCGTCGCGGCATTGTCTGTAAACGACGCAGCGTTTCTTAGGATCATGGTGATTACTGGAACGTTATTGACAATCTGTGCCTACGGACTGCCACGTATTCTGTTGGGTTGGAAAGCTGGGCAACGGGTTGCTCAGATTCAGGATGCTCTGCCGGAGTGTCTGGACCTGATTGCCATGTCATTGACCGGCGGTGTCCCCCTACGAGACTCGTTGAATCGAGTAGCGACTGAAGTTCGTAGCTCAAGTCCCGCGATTTCAACGGAGTTTGAAATTATTGGCCGTCAGGCGAGTGCGGGCTCAATGGGGTTGGCGCTAAAGCATTTTGCCGAACGAATTGATGTTCCAGATGTAAAATCACTGGCTTCGATCATTTCTCAGACAGAGCGTCTTGGAACGAATGTCGCGAGGGCGATGAAAGACTACTCGGATACTGTTCGGCAGACGCAGCGAATGCGGGTCGAAGAACGTGCTAATCGGCTCAGCGTCCAGATTATGTTGCCAGTGATTTTCTGCTTGAGTCCGCCAGTCTATCTGCTTCTTTGCGGGCCACCGGTGCTTGAGCTTGTTGAGCACTTCCAAGGTAGGGAATTTCGAGCTGACGCCGAGACAGGAGTTGACAGTCTCGGGACAGGGAGTTGAGTAAGTTGCCGTGGCTGAGTTGAATTGTGTCGCACTTCGATTACCGGCTGGCGCAGTCCTGATGCCACTTGAGTCAATACTCCTGCATGACTGGCATGCGGTGCTGTAGATGTTTCGCTTTGAGTGCTTCTGGTAAATTTCCCCAACACAGATTCATGACATTCCCGCTCAGCGAGTCGGACGCAGGTCAATCCACGCATAGAGTTCACGGTTTCGCTACTATTATCGCAAGCTGACTGCTCTCGCCTGCAACGTCTGCCTTTTCGATGCGTGAAACAAGCGGAACTTGCGAGCATCGTTTGTTTATGCAGATGCGGGTTGATTGACTGATTCGCGAACGACGTCTAGTTCTTATCCGAACGCAAAGAACGGATTCTTTTGCTGGATGAATCTGAGTTACTTCGGGAAGCGGCCTTTGAACCGTTGGCAGTTGCCAATGCTGAAAAAGTAGATTGACAGACTCGATCCGGAAGAGTGTGAGGTCTGTAACGAGGCCAGTGAGAACCAATCGGACCGATAGGAATGTGCGTTGGGCCTGGCTGGGGCGATTCACTGTGGTTCACAGATTCGCCGTTTCTCATATTCCGCGGTGTCTCAGGCCGCTGCTTGATGATTGGAATCCGGCATTGAGGAAGACAGGGGCGAGAGCGGAATCCTGGGCAGGGTGCCCGTCGATTGATGTCAGCAGAATTGGACCACGGCTGGCAGCAAGTTCGGCGATGGCGTCGGCCAGATGGTTCGGCATTGCTGGTTGGTCCGGAGTTCTTCTGACGGAACGTCGTTAGCGAGTCGTAGCCGCGGTTCAAATATCCGATGGCTAAGCCGTTTCTGATAAAGACGAGAGCTCCGGATGTTCGTTGCGGTTTTGCGGATTTGCGTCCCGCCAGCATGGGCCAGGGATGACACTGCCAAATGGGTTGGCAGGATCGACTGCCGAGATGGCGATCGTTTTCGTACTGCCGAGGTCTTCTTGTGCCGCAAGGTTACGGAGTCGTTCGTCCGCGCTCCGGAGCGGCGAACTGCGCTGCCCCCAATCCCTCGATGAAATAGCCTCGTCGGATTTTTCCAGAATCTTCAAGGGCTCGTAGAATGGGATAAATTGCGGAGAAGCCTCCTGCTATGTTTTCGGCAGTGACGGATTCGCGAGTCACGATGCCCATCCGGTCAAGAAGTTGCTGAGTTTGCTCCATTCTGCGTTCGGTTGGTGAAAACGTCCCTTCTTCGGGAGTGCTAAGCAAAGACCAGCGTCCTTCGGTGCCAGGCAGAAGTGCTGCCCGTTGTGATCTTGCTCGGCCGGATCTTCGAGAAGATGTCCGTCGCCCGGTCGGAGTTTGTCCGGATCGCGACGAGGCAGTAGACCTTGTAGAGCGGTTGAGCGATCGCACTGGGGCGAGAGTGTCGTTAGTGATTTCCCCGTTCCACACGAGTCTCCAAAGAGTGTCAAAGACATCGTTTCGGAACCCACCAACGGCAGAGTGAATCGCACTGAAGAAAACGGCACCGTTGCTGGTCAGAAAGTCGCGAATCCGATCCGCCAGTTCGTCTTCCACTTCGTCAGCAGGCGGCGGAAGTGTTTGCTGGTCGAAAGATTCGCTCAGAAAAAGAGCGATGCGACCATCATGCGTGCCGTGTTTGCCTCGGCCTTGCCAGAGAGCCTCGCCGGTGGAACACAACTCGTCGAGTTCACCGGGGCGGTAGTCGGGAAGCCTTGCCGGCAGGATGTCACGTTCGAGGCACGATGCGGGGAGAGCGATTCCCTGGAGCTGCTCGACGACGTCCAGCAGTGCTTCCGGACCGTTTCGGCGGCGGCCGATTCCATGCCAGTCGATAAGAAATCGCGTGCAGACTTCAGGCGATGCCGGTTTGATCTGCTGCCGGACGAGGGCAAGCGATCGTTGCTTCCAGATTCGCAAAACGTTGGCGTCGCACCACTGCTTATCCGTGGTGCTGGTTTGCTCGTTGTCCTGCTCGGGCGTTGTAAAATCACCACTGATCAGTCTGCCGTTCTGGCCAAGTTCGACAAGGACACCGTTCACTTGATCAGGGGGAAGGCCGAACCTCGCACCAACGTCTTCCTTTGAAAACGGTCCGTGAGTTCTGCCGAAGCGCGAAACAAGATCGACCAGTGGCGATTCAACTGGTTCGAGTAACGCCGCGGCGATTCCGGACGGTAGCTGAATTGACAAGGCGTCGCGGTATCGTGCCGCGTCTTCCGCGGCGACAAAGCGTTCTTCGTCGGCGATTGACAGTTGAATGATCCGGCCCTGGTCGAGCAAACTGGCGATCCAGTTGTCGGCCGATTGCGGATCCGACGACAGGTCGCATCGATCGGAGACTTCAACACGTGAGAGATCGCCAAGATACAACAACAGATCATGTAGGCCGTCGACGCTGCGGACTGGATATTGCGTGTTTAACCGCTGCAATTCGCTCCGCAATTGACTCAACACCTCAGCGTCAAGAAGTTCCGAATAGTTGACCTCACCGAGCAACTCACTGCAGTTGCAGATGGTCAAGTGCGAGAGCCTGGGCTCGACGTTCGGCGAGCGGAGCGTCTCCGTCGTAAAGAAAGTTACCGGTAAACGAAAACAGGGCGGCCGACGCGAACGGCGACGGGGATTCCGTTTGAACGTGCCGCACGGCGATCGTCTGGTTCTGCACTTCTTCGAGCAAAGTCTTCAGGCCGGATAGATCGAAAACGTCCTTCAGGCATTCGCGATACGTTTCCAGCATCATCGGGAAGCTGGGATATCGAGCGGCGACAGTTAACAGGTCAGCAGACTTTCGTCGTTGAAGCCACAGCGGAGTTCGTTTGCCAGGGCGTTGCCGGGGAAGCAGCAGTGCTCTTGCCGCGTTTTCTCGAAAGTGCGATGCGAACAGTGCGGTCGTGCTCAGTTCCTTAACAAGGATGTCTTCAATTTCGTCTGGCCTGGGAAAGAGCAGGGCGGTTGACGGGATTTCGTCGGCCGCTGGAAGACGGAACACGATGCCTTCGTCGGTCCACATGACATCGACCTGACCGTTTGAAACTTCGCGAAGCCTGCTCACGACGGCCGACGCCAGCGGTGCATGAATGCGGGCTCCGAATGACGACAGGATCACAATCCGCCAGTCGCCGATTTCGTCGACGCCAGCCTCGACGATGATTGTGCGGTCACTGGGGATATCACCCGTGGCTTCGATCTGAGCTTCGAGATACTTCAGCAGGTTTTCAGCGGCCTGATTGGCAAGGCCGTGCTGGTCGGTCAGTTGTCTCAAGTGCGTCGCCTCGGTCCAGGTCGAGCAGACGACGGGCCAGCGATCCGATGGCCTGTCCAAACTCAAGCGGTCTTCCTGGGCCTTCGCCTTTCCAGAAGGGCATCCGTCCGGGTTCGCCGGGAGCCGGAGTCACCAGCACGCGATCCTGCGTGATTTCGATGACCCGCCAGGAAGATGCTCCCAGACAGAAAAACGTCTCCGGGATGAATCTCGTGAACCATTTCTTCGTCGAGTTCCCCCACACGACTGTTGGTCTCTCCTTCTTTGCCGAGCAGAAATACGCCGTACAGTCCGCGGTCCGGGATCGTTCCTGCGTTGAGAATGGCGACACGCTGAGATCCACTTCGCGGAGAAAGTTCTCCACTGATTCGGTCCCAGTTGATTCGAGGGCGAAGCTCGTGAAATTCGTCAGACGGGTACCGGCCGGACAGCAAATCCAAAACGCCGTCGTACGAGGATCGGGGCAAATCGGCGAACGGGGCACTGCTTAGCATCAGACGGTAGACGTCATCGGCCGGGATTGGCCCCTCAGAAACGATCGCCACAATCTGCTGAGCAAGTACGTCGAGCGGGTTTCGCGGATAGAACGTTTCTTCAACCTCGCCGTTCAGCATCCGGTCGGAAGCTGCCGCGCAGGCTAGACAGGTCACCTCGGTAACGCGGAAAGATGATCCCTTGCGAAACGGCTCCGACGTTATGGCCGGAACGTCCGATTCGCTGCAGACCTGAGGCGATCGACGGCGGAGCGGCGATTTGGATCACCAGGTCGACGGCTCCCATGTCGATGCCCAGTTCCAACGATGACGTTGCCACGATCGCCGGAAGTTGGCCTTCCTTCAGACGCGACTCGATTTCGAAACGTGCGTCCTTTGCCAGCGATCCGTGATGCGCGAGTGCAATCTCTTCATCTGCTTCGTCGTTGATCGCTCCCGCAAGGCGTTCGGCAAGTCGTCGGCTGTTGACGAAAATCATCGTTGATCGGTGTGACCGGATCAGCTCAACCAGTCGAGGGTGAATCGCTGGCCAGATCGATGAAATTGCTGGTTGCGGTTCACGTTTCTTAGCGTTTCCGGATTGCCGCTTTGCCTGAGCTTCAGCAAGTTTAGACATGTCTTCGACCGGCACTTCGATGGTGATGTCGAGTTCCCGTTTTCGTCCAGCCTCGACGATCGTCACATCTCGGGGGCTGGCGACCGGATCGTTGTGTGTTGCGACTTCCAGACCACCGAGCAGTCGGGCGACTTCGTCAAGTGGCCGCTGAGTTGCCGAAAGCCCGATGCGCTGGGCAGCCGGCCGTTGTTGGGACGAGCGTCGACGCAGGTCTTCCAGACGCTCCAGCGAAACAAAGAGATGCGAACCTCTCTTGGACGCAACGAGAGAGTGGATTTCGTCAATGATAATCGTATCGACGTTGCTGAGAGTCTCTCGCACTTTCGAAGTAAGCATCAGGTAAAGGGATTCGGGAGTCGTAATCAGGATGTCGGGCGGCGTCTTAGCTATACGTCGTCGCTCGCTCGGATCGGTATCGCCGCTGCGAATCGCGACTGTCGGCAGGTCGTACTGCTGCTGTGTGCCGTCGGCGATTCGCTGGATGCCGAGCAGCGGCCGTTGAAGGTTGCGTTCAACGTCGACTCCAAGAGCCTTCAGCGGAGAAATGTAGAGGACGGAGACTCCGCGATTCGTGGCCACGGCGTCAGACGCTTCGTCCTGCTCAGTCTCTGACCGCTCAAACATCAGCCGGTTAATCGCCGTCAGAAACGCAGCGAGTGTTTTTCCTGAACCGGTCGGTGCGAGTAGCAGCGTGTGTTCGCCGCGTGCGATCGCCGGCCAGGCTTCAAGTTGAGCCCGTGTTGGCTCACCAAGTTCCTGTTCGAACCAGGTCTGGACTGTTGGATGAAATAGATCGAGCATCGAAGTTCGTCGTAGGCAAGCACTTGCGGAACGAGGCGTTCTGCCGCGAATTCCACGTGGGAACGAACCGAAGTCTATCAAGAGATGTCATGCCGGTCGCCGATGCTGTTGGTGGCGGATGCTCGTGACGATAATATCCGCTTGCGATCAACGCGGAGCTGCTGCACGCTCCAGTCCTGTCAGAAAAGACTGCTCGATGCCTTGGGAAGCCTGGTTCACCGTTGGAGTGGTCTGCCTGTTGATCATCGGTCTGGCACGTAATTTTGGACCGCCGGATCTGCTGGCTCTTGGTGCTCTGACCCTGCTGATCGTCGTCGGAAAACTGAGCGGCTCGACACGACTGCCTGTTCCCGAGGACGCCGTTGCCAACTTCGGTTCCACGGCCCTGGTGACTGTCGGTGTTCTTTTTGTGATCGTGACCGGGCTGACTCAAACCGGGGCGATGCACTTGTTGACGCATCGGCTACTGGGACGACCGAAGTCCGAGAAACAGGCACAACTGCGACTTCTGCCGCCGGTCGCTGCGTTAAGCGCCTTTCTGAACAACACGCCGATTGTCGCCATGTTTCTGCCGGTCGTGGACGATCTGTGCCGCAAAACCGGACTCAGTCAATCGAGGTTGTTCTTACCGCTCAGCTATGCGGCAACATTCGGCGGACTGTGCACGCTGATCGGAACCAGCACGAACCTGATTATCAACGGTGAAATCGCACGTGCTGGGCTCGAGCCGCTCGGTATGTTTGAGTTGTCGTGGGTCGGGATTCCGTGCGCCATCGCCGGCATGATCTACATTCTGGTGTTCAGCAAAATCCTGCTTCCAGATCGTCGGCCGGCGATTAGTCTCAGTGACGATCCTCGACAATACACTGTCGAGATGACCGTCCTGACTGGCGGTCCGCTGGTTGGGCAGAGTGTCGAAAAGGCAGGACTGCGGCATCTGCCGGGCTTGTTCCTTGCAGAAATTGCCCGAGCGGATGACGTCATTCCTGCCGTTGCACCGACGGAAAAGCTGCAGGCGGACGACCGGTTGGTCTTTGTCGGAATCATCGAATCGGTTGTCGACCTGAAAAAAATCCGCGGCCTCGTGCCGTCAGATGAACAAGCCGCGACGGTCAACGTGCCTGACACTCATCGTTGCCTGATTGAAGCTGTTGTTTCGAACCGTTGCCCGCTGATCGGCAAGACGATCCGCGATGGACAGTTTCGATCAACGTACAACGCGGCGGTTCTCGCGATTGCTCGAAGCGGAGAACGGATCAACGCCAAGCTCGGAGATGTTGTTCTTCAACCCGGCGATACATTGCTTTTGGAATCGCACACGGCGTTCGAGAAGAAGCAACGAAACTCGCAGGACTTCTTCCTCGTCAGCAGTGTCGAGAATTCAGCACCAATTCGTCACCGCCAGGCAGGGGTCGCTCTGGGAATAATGGCGGCAATGGTGGCCGTCGTCACGATCGGCGTTCTGGACATCATGACAGCGGCAATGGTGGCGGCGGGGCTGATGGTGGGGACTCGCTGCTGCACGGGCACCGAAGGTCGCCGGAGTGTCGACATCTCGTTGCTGCTTGTGATCGGCTCGGCGTTGGGCATCGGAAAGGCGATGGAGACCACCGGTGCTGCTGCAACGATTGCGGAAGCGTTGATTGGTTTTGCTGGTGGCAATGAACGCGCGGTCCTCGTCGCGACTCTACCTAGTGACGATGATCTTTACCGAGCTGATCACTAACAACGCTGCCGCAGTTTTAATGTTTCCCATTGCTCTGGCATCGGCGAAGAAGCTCGGTGTTGACGACCCGCGTCCGTTGATCGTTGCCGTGATGATCGCCGCCTCGGCGGCCTTCGTGACGCCGTTTGGGTACCAGACAAACCTGATGGTTTACGGCCCCGGTGGGTATAAGTACTCCGACTATGTCCGTTTTGGTCTGCCACTCGGCCTTCTATTCATGGCGATTTGCGTGATCCTGGTTCCTCTGATCTGGTAATCCCGGCCCTTGATTGCCAGCTCTGGCCTATTTCAGGCAGTGTCCAGCGGGGCAGCAAGTCGTATTGTCGCGAAAATTGTTCGTACCTACGATCCAACCATGATCAGAGTCTATTGACGCTGTCTGAGCGCGTTGTGATCGAGCAGCGGCCCGGCGTTTAAATTCGCGAGTTGGCTTGAGGAAAGGATTCCGATGCCTGCTATTGTTGCCGAGAATGAACTTGCATCTGAAAATGAACTGACGAATGCGGGCTTTTGGGACAAGAAATACATCCCGAAGACATCCGGAGCTTTTAACTGGTTGAAGCCTTTGCTGAGGCGCAAAAGGCACCGAATGCTGGGCAATCTGCTCGATCAGATCGGGAAACCGTCAGGAGAAATCCTTGAACTAGGTTGTGCTCCCGGTGAAGCACTCCTGCATCTGCACAAAGTACGCCCGCAGCATCGGCTGCATGGGATCGACTATTCAGAAATCGGTATGAAATCGGCTGAAGAGTTTCTTGGGCGTCAAGGCGTCGACGCAACGATTCACTTCGGCGATTTTCGCGACATCGAGCTATCGCAACAGTTTGACATGGTTATGTCTTTCGGGCTGATCGAACACTTCGATGATCCCGTCCCAATTGTTAAAGACCATGCCCGACTGTGTGCACCCGGTGGCCGAGTTGCTCTGACGGTCCCGAATTTTGCGACGCCGGTCAATCGGTTCCTGATGAAGCACTGTGACCCTCCGGGCTACGAGGGGCACAATCTGGAGATCATGAGTCGCCAGGCGTTGCAGGCTGCCTTCGAAGCGGCGGGCCTGCAGAACGTGAAGGTCGGTTCTGCGCAGGGGCCGAGGATTTATCCGGGGGGGGATCGCCGCCTGCTGCGAGGTCGGATTAACCGATTTCTGTCGAAGTTCTGGAACCTTGCGGCCTGCCTGAGTCCAATCAACGCTCCGTGGGACTACACGCTGTGGGCCGTTGGGCAGGTTCCGGTCGAAGGCATTCAGACCACGGAGAATAAGGCGGCCTGAGTTTCTCGTGATTCCCACCAGGCGTTTCGTGTTCTGGTCGACCGCTGCTACTGGCAGTTGAGGTAGATCGGGCTCGACCAGGCCATGTGGCCGTCTTCCTGCACAACGCAGATGTAGATCGGGTTGTCACCCTTGCCAAGTTGCTTTGCTGTTGGAGTAAATTCCAGCGAGTAATCTCGAGGTCCGTCGGCTGGAGGCAATCGGTAGGTGGAGATCGCTTTCCCGAGGCCACCTGCTGAACGGGTGCGGCCTTTCATGTCCAGGTCGCCGATTCGGGCCGTCAGAGACTTCTGCGTTGTCGACAGATCAATTGCTCCAGCCGTCGGTTTCTTTAGGTCTACGATCAATCCAGCGACTCCTCCGGTCGTGATGGATTGCCATTTCAGGAGCCGATTGCTGAGTTGCTCGCAGCGTTTCTCCTGGTTCCAGAAATTGATTGTTTCGAAGTTCTGAATGCTGTTGCCGGTAACTTTGAGTTCTCCGTCCCACGTGACCTGTCGGCCTCGTCCGCGAACTTCTGCGCCTTGCCATAGCAGCTTGAGACGGTTGCTGAGATCGGCTTTGCCATAGGTTCGAGCAGTCTTCAGTACTTTCATGGCGTTGCGAATTTCGATCCGCTCGATGGGAGCTGTTCCTGAGACGCTGATCTGAAACGTCGGGATGCTGTCTTTCTTAGCGGTGACGACACTGCCCATCGGGTCGCCGTTATCTGTCGCGACGTCGAGAAAGATGCGTGCTCCGGTCGTCCCGTAAACTCGCCGTGACTGGTACGCGTCCCAGATGTGATCTCGGTCCAGTTTGTCGGCAAGGATGCACGTCAGACCGCCGTAGCTGCCGAATGTGCTTGCTCCTGGATAGCTTGCTCCTGGTCTGCCTTTGTGCCCATCAGAGTTGGCGACGATGCCAATTCGGTAGCCGCTGCTGAACGCGTCGTCGAGCATCCATTCGAAGGTGCCCCACGCCGAGTGAACCTCGACAACCGGCTCCAATCCTTCTCGGTGGCGTTCCAGATCGGCGAAGCGGCCTCCGACATGCGGAACAAGCATTGCTTCGCGACCGCAATTGGCAACGTTGTCAAAAAGCTCTTCAACCGTGCTGCTGCAAGGCGTGGCCGATTCAGAAGCTTCGACAAGCGCGCGGCTGCTGCGGCTGATGATGCCGCCTTCGTGTTTAAAGAAGACGTTCCGGTCTCCGCCGAGTCCCGTGTTGCCGCTCCATTCCCAACCGGGGAAGACGATGAAGCGACCGTCTTTGTTGAAGCGAGCAGTCGTGTCGTTGATCATCTGCCAGAAGTCGTCGGTGATTTGAAAGTCGTTGCCCTGATGCCCGCAGACATCGACGAAGGCTCGGTCGCGAGCAAACTTGAAGTATCCCTCAATGGTGTTAGTGCCGACGGTTTCTTCGCTTTGGCCGTGGATGTCCGCCCAGAATCGACCGGGCTGCTGCTCGGCAGAAACGATGCAGGGATTGGTGGTTGCTGATAGCCCGGTCTCGTCGTCGTTGATCAACGTTCGGAACGGTCCTTCTATGGACGGGGCGGTGCAGGGCACTTTCCAGGGAGTACCAATGGGGTTGCCCCAGGCATCTTCGCGCTTGACACGTACCGCGATTTTTTTGCCGGTTCTGCCAGTCGTCGGAGCGATGGCTACGAGCTTCGAAGGGACACCGGGACCGATTCGGAACGTTGGTGACTTCGGCAGTTCTTCATAGACGTACGTGGCGTAACGATCGACCAGGACTTTCAGTTCGAACGTGTCTTCGAGAAACGTCTGCATTCTCCATCCGGGAGAACCACCTGACGTGTCACCGATTGTCAGTGTGATTGTTTCGCCTTCCCGCAGATATCCTTGCAGGACCTTAACGTGAATCGTCCGTCCCCACGGTCGGCGAAAGTCTTTGACATCGTATCGAAGTTGCAGGCGAGCACCGTTGGAAGCGACTGCCGTCGTGTAATGCGGCGCCGAGGGATCGTCAAACTGAGGCAGTCCGCTATCCGTTGCATATCGCATGACGATTTTGAGCGAGCCCGTGTCGTCGACTCCTGCAAAACCGGCGGTGTAACGCAGCACGCACGTCTGCCAGCTACCAGCCGTGACCGTGCCTTTCAGCGAGCATGTCACTCGTCCCAGTTCACGTGCAGAATTCGTCATGAGGTTCCTGATTCCCGAAGTGTCAGATCCTGGTGAGCGGGCTGTCGTCTAAAAATCTCCAAGCACCTCTTCGTTCTGCATTGAGCCCAGTGCAGCGAAGGTTTTTATGTCGATCGAATCTGCGATGAATCGAATGGAACCATCGGCGAGCCCAACGTGAACCCCACCGACGTGGTCACTACCTGGCTCTTCAAAGAATTTGCTGTTGGGCCCACGGCACCGATTGCTGCATGTTGAAAAAACTGTTGGCGATCCACCAATGGCCCAACCATCCTGGCTGAAGTTGCCAGTTGAAATATCGAGCCGCTCAAGTTCTCCGAGCATGATTGTGTTGGTCATGCCGTCCGTGATTTCTCGAATCCGTGTTGCTGAGTTTACACGAAACATACCCTTGCAGGGGGCTTCCGGTCGGTTACCGGTTGCGACTCGCCAGAACTCGTGAGTTCCGCAGTCGTGGAATCCGTTGCACGCTCCTAAGCACGTGCCGTAGTCGTTGCCGCCTTTTGACCAACCTTGAAACATTCTGGCGTCGCTTCTGGCATCACTCCGCCGCGACGGGCAATAGAAGAAAGAAATGTCAGTCTCTCCGACGCTACGGTTTCCCGACGGGCTGAGTTCAAAGTCCCACTCTTCGTAAAGAGTGTTTTTTTCGACGTACGGTAAAATCTGCAGCATCCAGCTCGTCCCATGAACTCCCGCTCCGGACTGTGCTTCAGTCCAGGAATCGGAAGCACCGAAGCCAAATCCCAGGCTGCAGATCACGACTGTAGCCTGGGGATTGACTGTCACCAGAGCTGGCGGAAACGTCGTGTGAGTTTCTTCGTAGTTGTGAAGGGCCACTGCCAGTTGCTTCAGATTGTTTTTGCACTGAGCTCGGCGAGCAGCTTCGCGAGCTTGCTGGACGGCTGGTAACAGTAGCGCGACGAGAATCGCAATGATCGCGATGACGACGAGCAGTTCGATCAACGTGAATCCACGGCGTTGTCGAGAGTTTATCGTCATTGCTGAATCCTTTGTTGGCCGCTGAGAAAATGTGCAGAGTGTGTATATCGATATTTCGGTTGCGCCGGCCATTGAAACCAAACTCAGGCTTGCTTCGGGCAATCTGATATCTATCTAAGTCGAAACGTGAAACGCCTGCACACGACAACAGAATCGTGGCTCGGCTCGTTCGTTACAAGCGGAACAGGCGGTTCCTGCTGCCTTATGCCCGGTTCATGTCTGCCTGGTCAGTTCTGTCCGTGCCGGTTTCTGGTCTATGATCTGGATGTTGTTGCAGTTTGCGCAGAGTCTTCAAACTGACATCCGATTGGGACTGCAACGTTTATGACGAATAGTTCCGACGCTCCGGCTGTTTTCAGGCAGGAGTGTCGGCGACTCATGCTGTATTGAGACTTGGAGAGACGGATCATGCGGGAACGTAATGCCGTGGCGTACTGGCTTTTGCTTTCGGTCAGCACTCTGTTGTTTGGGATTATCGAGTCGGGCCAAGCTGCCGAGCCGGATTTGGCGAGTTCTGAACGTGAGGCGGCCGAGACGATCTACGGTCTGATGCCTCGGCAGGAGACCGGCGCTCTCGATTTCCTCGAACAGCATCCCGAATACGACGGTCGTGGAGTTGTCGTGGCGATTTTCGACACCGGTGTTGATCCGGGAGTCGTGGGTCTGCAGACGACTCCGGACGGACGTCCCAAGGTTATCGACATTGTCGACGCGACCGGATCGGGCGATGTCGACATGTCCAAAGTCGCCACGCCGGAAGACGGAAAAGTCACCGGCCTGAGCGGGCGAGTTCTGACACTCGATCCGAAATGGAAGCTGTCAGACGGAGAGGTTCGCATCGGCATGAAAGCTGGATACGAGCTTTATCCACACGAACTTGTGGGCCGAGTCAAAGAACACCGTCGAAAAGAATTCATGCAGAAGCAGCAGAAGCTTGAGAACGAACTGCGAGGCCAGATCGAAAACTTCGTCAAAGACGACAAGGACAAGTCGCAGGTCGACAAGGCTGAACTGGAGAAACGACTCGCTGCTTTGATCGCAGCCGGGAAGAGCTACAAAGATCCGGGACCGCTTTATGACTGCGTCGTTTTTCACGATGGCGGGCATTTGCGAGCGGTTGTCGACACGGACGAAGACGGAGACCTCGCCGACGAAAAGGCGATGACAAATTACCGCGTCGCTCGTGAGTATGCTCAGTTCGACAAGGTGTCATTGCTGAACTTTGGAGTAAACATCTACGAAGGCGGCAAAGTGCTGTCGATCGTCGCTGACGCGCATCCGCATGGGACTCACGTGGCGGGCATCGTCGCGGGCTACTATCCGGATCAGCCTGAGTGGAACGGCGTTGCTCCTGGAGCTCAGATTGTTTCGGTCAAGATTGGCGACACTTACATCGACGGCATGGAAACCGGACAGGCTCTGATCCGAGGTACGAAGACGGTTCTTGAGAACAATTGCGACCTCGTCAACATGAGCTTCGGCGAGCCGACGAAGGCTCCCAACAAGGGGCTCATTATTCGGTACTTTGACGAACTGGTCACGAAGCACGGAGTCATTTTCTGCGCGAGTGCCGGTAACTCGGGACCGGCCTTGTCGACAGTTGGTGCTCCAGGTGGAACTTCCTCATCGCTGATCGGAATCGGAGCACACGTTTCACCGAAGATGATGGAAGCTCAGTACGCACTTCGCGAGACGTTTTCGGACCGACCTTACACATGGAGCTCTCGCGGCCCGACTTTCGACGGCGACATCGGTGTGAACCTGTTTGCTCCGGGCGGTGCATTTGCCCCCGTCCCGCAGTGGACTCTCCAAAAGAGTATGCAGATGAACGGGACGTCGATGGCGTCGCCTAACTGCTGCGGAAACTTCGCTCTCGTTCTGTCCGGATTGAAGACAGAGAAAGTTGCCTACAACCCGGAAAGTGTACGGCGAGCCTTCGAAAACACGGCTCAGTGGATCGACGATGCGTCACCGTGGGCTCAAGGGGCGGGACTGATTCAGACTCCGGCTGCCTTCGACGCATTGAAGCGTGACGTGGATCGAAACTCCGAGATGTACCGGCTCGAAGCTACTCTTTCGAATGGTAACCGCGGAGTTTACCTGCGCGAGCCACACGAAGCCGGTGACGACGCTGAGCCGCAGGAATACCGAGTGACCGTCAAGCCTCTGTTCCATCAGGACGCGACGAGTCAGGAAAAGGTCGACTTCCGAATTCGCCTCAAACTTCAAAGCACCGAGGACTGGGTTCAGGTCGGTCCCGAATCAACGCTGTCATCGGTAGGCGACATGATTTCCGTTTTTGTTAATCCAACAGACCTTGAGCCGGGTGCACACTACGCCGAAGTTCAAGGGATCGATCCGGATCATCCTGAACGAGGGCCGCTGTTCCGACTTCCTGTGACCGTTCTCCGGGCCGTTCCGACGGTCGAAGGGGAGGACGACGAGTTCCGCGAAGACCTTGAAGAAGAACGAATCGCGCACCTCGTTGACGGCTGGATGGAAGAGCACATTGAGGACATGGCTCCCGGCCGGATCGAGCGTCGATTTGTTGCCGTTCCTGACGGAGCGACCTGGGTTGATTTGCGATTCCACATGGAAGCACATGACAACGGTGGCCGAGCCCGCATGTTCATGGTTCATGCCTTGCAGGCAATTCCCGGTTTGACGAATCGCGACGGTGAGAAAAACAACTTCGTCGTTCTGGAGCCCGAGACTCCGAAGGTTGTCAGCTTTCCTGTTCAGCCATGCCGCACAATGGAGTTGGCGATTTCGCAATACTGGAGCAGTCTTGGTGACTGCGACCTGCACTACGAATTAACTTTCCACGGAGTGACTCCCGATCAGCGCGAAGTGCGACTTCAGCCCGGCGATCAGGCCGTACAAGTCGAAGTTTCGACGCCGCTGCAATACGAGAGGCTCGCTCCGTCGGCGAAGCTGACAACAGTCCGACGGCTGGTGAAACCGTCATCCGCAAAGATCACTCAGCTTGCTGAAGATCGGGACGGCTTCGATGAAGACCGACGATTCCATTTGCTCGAACTGAGTTACCCGATTGAACAGAAGTCTGGCGGTTCGGTCACTCCGAGTTTCGCGAAGACGGGTGATCTGCTTTACGACTCAGAATACGGTGGGCATGTCTGGGCAATCTTTGAAAAGAATGGTCGTCGAGTCGCCACCGACGATATCTGGCCTGACGCGGTTTCACTGGGCAAAGGCAGCTACACGCTGAAGCTCTGGCTGCGGCACGATCATCGGTCGAAGCTGGAATCACTCAAGTCGTCAGTCATGTCGCTGGATCGTTCGCTTGGTTCACCGGTTTCACTTTCGGTCTACTCGACTTTGATTGACGCCATGCAGGGCGGGGCGAAGTTCCGCAGCAAGTGGCTCGCGCCGGGGCAGAAACAAAGGCTGTTCGTCTCAAACGTTTCGTCAGCTCCGTCAGGAACGCTTGCTGGCGACATTCTTCTGGGATCGATCACGTACGGTGAAGAAGGAACTCACGACGGGGCAGGGCAGTTGCCAGGCGGATTCCCGGTCAGTGCGGTCGTTTCGACGACTCATGCAGTGTCGGCATCTTCAGGAAGTGGTTCCGCGAAGTCTTCGCTGGAAAGCTTTGACGAACCACTGGCTGGTGATGCCGCAAAGAATCCTCAAGCAAAGCTTGGTCGCAAATTGCGAGAAGCGAGACTGGAGTTCCTCAACTCGCTGTCAGTCGAATCCGACCGGAAAGCCTTTGATCGGCTTGTCGAAGAGGCGTTAAAGAAGGACGACAGTGATCTGACGGTTCTTGTCGCGAAGCTTCGGAAGCTCGATGACGAGAAGTCGCGGAAAGAGCGGCTCGACGAAGTCGTCGAGGCCGCAGACGCCGTGCTGGCTCAGTTGGACGAAGGAGCGATCGCTCTGGCACTGACGGGGCGATCGGCTGCCGACGACAAGGCTGCGACAAAGGCTCGCAAGAGTGCCGAGAAGAAAAAGGCCTTGCTGATCGACACGCTATACCGCAAAGGCCGGGCACTAGGTTACATGGAACTGCCGGAAGTCATTGCGAAGAATCCAATCAAAGACAAGGCCGCTCACGAGAAGGAATTCGAGGTAACCTACAAAGCCCTCAGCAAATGGGTGGACCCAACCGGTAGCGATTATTTTCTGTTGCACATCCGGCGAGCCGCTCGCAAACAGCAGCTCGGCGAGTCACTCAAATGGCTCAACAAGTACAGCAGTGGAGCCGCTCCCAACTACTGGTACTTCGAAAAACGCCGCAAACTCTACGAAGCGCTCGGCTGGAACCACCTCGCCGAAAACGCCTGGCAAATCCGCACGTCGCACTTCCCGAACGGAAAGCCGTAACGCGTTGAGGTGTTCAGGTTGAGGAAGTCAATAGACGGCTCGCGTTGGGTTCAAATTCCTGTCGCGAGCTGTCTTTATGCGCTGAAAGCAATCATGGAAAACTGTCGGCCAGGACGCCGAGGCTTGAGACTACGAGAGAATGGTGGTCGGGAACTTTGCGGATCGCTGACGTGGCGATTCGAGAACTGGTAAGTTCATTACAGTTCCTCGCCGTCTTGCTGCGAGAAGTTTCAGTGCGAACACTCGGTGCTCGGAAGCAACGCCATGATTCGACTTTACCTCTGCCTGGTTTTTGCGGCGCTGGCTGGTCAATCCGCCATTGCTCAGCAGTCCGTACGAACTCAGAAGGCGGAAGAACGCACGCCACTTCAATATCTGCTGTACATGCCGAATGCTGAGTCGAGACCGACCGATGGGTTTCCGCTCGTTCTGTTTCTTCACGGCGGTGGCGAAGGCGGGAACGATATTAAAAAGGTCAAGAAGCACGGTCTGCCGAAACTGATCGAGGGAGAGAAATCGTTCCCGTTCATTGTGGTCTCGCCGCAGAATCCGAGTGAGACTCAGTTTTGGGATGATCAGCAGTTGATCCGTCTTCTGAACGAACTCGAAGCGGAGCTTCCCGTCGATCCGTCCAGAATCTACCTGACCGGATTGAGTCGAGGCGGATACGGAGCGTGGCGACTGGCGATTCAGAATCCGGATCGATTCGCGGCGGTCGTCCCGATCTCCGGCGGCGGGGCCGTACCTTACGCGAAGAAGTTGAAGGACGTGCCGACGTGGGTTTTTCACGGAGCCAAGGACCGAGTGATCCCACTGGTTGAGTCACAACGAATGGTGGACGCTCTGCGAGAAGCAGACGGCAACGTGAAGTTCACGATTTACCCGGAGGCGGGGCACGATGCGTGGACCGAGACCTACGACAACCCCGAACTCTACAAGTGGCTGCTTGAGCAGAAACTGGCAGGGGCTGATCCAGGCGGACGCTCCGATGCAGCATCGAACGAGTCGACGGACAAGACCGACGACACAGTTTCGATAAAGACTGACTTTCCAGGTGGGAACGCGATCGTCGAAAAAATCGAAGGCGACGTGGTGACACTGAAGCCGGATCTTCGAGGCGGGCGTGACTGGTTCTACTGGTCGATTGAGTGCCAGACCAATTCACCCCGAAAGCTGCGGTTCGTGTTGCCCGAGAAAAAGTATGCGAGCAACATCGGCATGCAGGGGCCGGCGATCAGCAGTGACGGTGGCCAGACCTGGAGCTGGCTCGGGGCAGATTCTGTTGACGGGGCAACCTTCGAATGCGCATTTGAGGCCAACAGGCCGTTGCGACTGTCCGTCACGATTCCCTACATGCAGAGCAACCTCGACCGAATGTTGGGTGAACACAAAGCCAACGATCATCTTACCGTCACAGAGTTAGCGAGAACTCGCGAAGGTCGTCCTGTCGAATTGTTGCAGATCGGCCAGCCGGGCGACGGCCGAATTCCCGTGTTGACGACCGCTCGGCATCACGCCTGCGAAACGATGGCGAGTTATCTGTTGGAAGGGTTTCTGCGGGCGGCGATGTCCGATACCGAAGCGGGCAGGGCATTCCGAAAGCGATACGTGCTCTACAGTGTACCGATCGTCGACAAAGACGGAGTCCACAACGGTGATCAGGGCAAGAACCGGAACCCACACGACCACAACCGGGATTACCTCGACAATACGTCGGACGGCCAGCCGCTGTATCCCGAAGTGGCTGCGATCATGAAGCTGCGAGAAGCCAAAGACATTCGCATCGCTGTTGACTTCCACTGTCCGACATTGTGGATGGACTATCACCAGGTGATCTACTTCGTCGGTCCGAAAGACATCCCCGCAAACAACCACCCCAACGTCACGCAGCTCGCCGGCCTGATCAAAGCTCAGTTCCCGAAGACCGCTCCCCGAGGCTGCCTGATCATGCTGAAGAGCAAACGAACCCCGGGGCATTTCTCGGACTACTTCTCGCGCGGCGACAATGCCATCATGGCCACAACACTCGAATTCCCATACGCCTCACCCGGCAAGAACATGACACCAGCGGCCTGTGTGGGCTACGGTGAGATGCTGCTTCGGGCATGGAACCAGGCAGAGTACGAGTAGCTGCTGGAGTGAATTGCAGCGTATATTTTGCAACTTGTCCCGAACTCGCAGTATTCATCGTCTCCTACCGAGATCATAATGCCGAGTGTGGCAAAGTTAGCGAATACTGAGTTTGAGGATTCTTCATGTTCCGGATTGTTGATCAATTACTGGCCAGAAATTGCGAAGGGCTGTGCCGTCGCGATTTTCTGCAGATTGGGACGCTCGGCCTCGGCGGGCTGACGCTGACGGACTTGTTGCGGCTCGATGCTGAAGCTGGCACTGGCAGTGCTTTGTTGAAAGATCGCTCGATTGTGATGCTCAACCTGCAGGGTGGGCCAACTCATATCGAGACGTTCGATCCGAAAATGACCGCTCCGTCTGAATATCGCGCGATGTTCGGAGAAGTGAAGACATCGTTGCCCGGAGTGACTTTCGGCAGTCACTTTGAGCGGATGGCGAAGCACGCTCATCAGATGTCGGTCGTGCGGTCTTTTCGGCATGGCAATGGCAGCCATGCTAAAGCTTCAGCTTTGGTGGCGGCTGGAGGGAACCCCACTGGCGCCAACATGGGGTCGCTCTACGGGCGCATTGCCGGCATGACGAATCCGGCAACCGGCATTCCAAATGTTGCCATCATCCAGCCCGGGGCTGTGGGAGAGAAGTACCGAACTCTTGGAGCCGCGGCGTCTCGCATTACCGGGACCGGCACGCTGTCCAAGCAGTATCAGCCGTTCGACCCAAGTGCTGGCGGGGACGTCGTCAACAATATGGAGTTGCGGATTCCTGAGTCGCGGCTCGGCGATCGGCGGTCGTTGCTCAATGGGCTGGACGGGTTCCGACGGCGAGTCGACTCGTCCGATGCACTCGGCGGAGCTGACCAGTTTCAGCAGCAGGCGTTCGACGTAATTCTTGGTGGAATTGCTGACGCCTTTGATATCTCCAAAGAAGACCCAAACATCGTCAAGCGGTACGACACAGGTCACGTCGACATTCCAAAAGCCCTCTACAAAAAGAAGAACAAGAATCTCACGAAGCAGTCGCCGGTGTCGCTCGGCCGTCAGATGCTGATGGCTCGAAGGCTGGTTGAATCTGGCTGCCGATTTGTGACGGTCACCAGCGCCGGATGGGACATGCACGGCAATGCGTTCGGCGTGGACGACGGAATGCCGATTCTCGGCACGGCTGTCGACATTTCGGTCAGTGCATTTCTGGAAGACCTTGAGCAGTCAGGACTTTCCGACAAAGTTCTGTTGGTCATTACCGGCGAGTTCGGCCGGACACCCAAGATCAATGTAAAGGGCGGACGCGATCATTGGGGCAATCTCTGCACATTGGCGTTTGCAGGCGGCGGATTACCAATGGGGCAAGTCATCGGCCAGTCCGACCGACGAGCGTCTGTGCCAGCTTCGGATCCTGTGACAACGAGGAGACCTTCTCGGCACGGTGATGCACTACCTGTTGGACATTGCCGAGCTGCGACTTGTCCCAGGAATTCCTTCGGACATCGCCCGAGCGTTGGGCTCGATCCAGCCGATCTCTCAGCTTTCCTGAGCTCAGAGTCACCAAATTCGATGTGACTACGCGTGAGCTACGGTTTCAAATCCTTGTATTAACTAACCGGTGAATACGTGCCCGTTGATCCAAATTCCGAGTCGCTGCTTGAGTCGCTTGAGGCGAACCATGAATTCCCGTGCCAGTACACGTTCAAGGCGATCGGGCGAAATCCTGAAAATTTTGTAAAAGCAGTAGTCACGGCGGTTGCTCAAGAACTGGTGAATTCTGACGAACCGACGCACACGGTGAAGGAAACGCCGAACGGACGGCACATCTCAGTGACGCTGACGCCTGTCGTCGAATCGGCTCAGCAGGTGATGAAGATTTATCAGCGACTGCAGAAGCTAGACGATCTAGTCATGCAGTTATGAGAAACCGAATGCACGTCCCTCTCCGTAGGGGCTGTCGAGCGAAGCGCTGACGCACCAGTCTCATTGATCGGTAGGGTATGCCGGCGCTGCGCTTGTCATACCCTACTCATACTCGGCGATGCTCAACTCAGTCGAGCTTCAACGCGTCGATCAATTCTTTGTGAACGGGCACGTCGTTACTGGCCAGCATGTCAGCGACTTGAACGTCGAAATCTGCTCCGCCAATCGCTGTGACCTGCCCGCCAGCTTCGCGAACGATGACGACTCCCGCCGCCTGGTCCCACGGTTTGAGCGTTCCGGACCAGTAGGCATCCAGTCGGCCGCACGCAACGTACGACAGGTTTAGTGCTGCGGAGCCCGTTCGTTGCACACTGCGAGCTTTGGGAAACACATTAAGAAACTGCTTCACCTGGGGCTCGTCGCCGGTGCCGCCGACGGGCAGGCTTGCAACGCACATCGCGTCGTAGAGTTGGTCGGCGTTTGATGTGTTAATCGGCTCGCCATTCAATGAGGCGCCCTCTCCACGCACCGCTGTAAATAACTCATCGCGTGTCGGGTCGAAGATGACTCCCACAGTCAGTTCGCCTTGATACTCCAACGCGATGGATACGCAGTAGTACGGGAACTGGTGGACGTAGTTGGTCGTGCCGTCGAGCGGGTCGATGATCCACCTGAAGTCAGAATCCGCATTCTCGACGGCCAGGTCTTCCTCACCAAGAAAACTGTGGTCGGGGTACTTGTCGTGAATGATGCGGAAGATCGCGTCCTGAGCATTGACGTCCGCTTCGGTCACCAGATTCTTGCGGCTCTTCTCGCTGATCGTGAATTTCTTCGACCACTCCTGAAGGACTCGGCCAGCTTCTCGGGCTGCAGCGATTCCTGTGTCCTGAAACTCTTTCCATTCCGTCATTGAATTCGTCCCTGAGTGTGCAAAAATTTTCTGTCTGGTGGCCAACTGGCGCATCGTTGAACGGGCCAATTGACTGCGGAGTGTAGCGAGGTGATCTTTTCCTCGCAGGCGATCGGCAGCTTGGCTGCAACATGAAACTGGACGAGTGCAGCGAGGGATTCGAAAAATGGGCCTCAAACACCCGTAGGTTGAGGCCGGTTTTTCCCGTCTGGGACCGCAATTTCGGCAGGGTGAGCAGATTCTGGTCGAAACTGACGAGCATCAGGGCAGAATCACGCCGCAGATCGTTAGTATGCGTGAAACTGCCGATGAAGTCTGCAAGTGCCAACAACTCCGTACCGATCGACATTTCCGATGCTTGAGTTACCAGTCCTTCCCGAATCCCATTTTGGCGGCGACGAACTTGTCGACACGCTTCGTGACGGTCGAAGTCATTCCGACTCGCGCCCTCTGCCGATGTCGATGAATGAAGCTCGTGATCGAGGATGGGACGAGCTGGACGTCGTGTTTGTGACGGGCGACGCCTACATCGACCATCCGAGTTTCGCCACGGCAATCCTTGGTCGTGTGCTGGAGGGCCTGCCGGGTTTCGAGTTCGGGATCATCAGTCAACCTGACTGGCAGACCTGCGACGACTGGAAACGCTTTGGTCGTCCGAGACTGTTCTTCGCGATCAGCGCGGGGAATATGGACTCGATGATCAACCACTACACCGCTAACCGGAAGGTACGCAATGCGGACGCGTACTCACCGGGGTGGTCGAATCGGGTTAAGACCTGACCGCGCGACACTGAGTTACTGCCAGCGTGCACGGCAGGCTTACAAAGGCGTTCCGGTGATTGCCGGGAGCGTTGAAGCTTCGCTGCGGCGGCTCGCCCACTACGACTATTGGAGCGACAAAGTTAAACGCTCGATCCTGCTGGATTCGAAAGCCGACGCAGTGGTGTTTGGAATGGGTGAAGAGGCGGTCGTTGAAATCGCCCGTCGTCTGGACTCAGGGCAGGACGTTAAGAGTCTCCGCGATATGCGAGGAGTCGCGTATTCATTGGGAGCTTCGGAAACGCCGCCAGAAGACAGCCTCGAGATCCCGAGCTTCGAAGCAGTCTCGACCGACAAGCTGGCCTTCGCCGAAGCCACAAAGATGATTCACAACGAGACGAATCCGTGGAACGCTCGACGGCTCATCCAATGGCATGATCGACAGGCTGTCGTCGCGAATCCGCCCGCGATTCCGATCTCGCAGGAAGCGATGGACGCAATCTACGACCTGCCGTTCACTCGGCGAGCCCACCCGAGCTACACCGAAAACCATCCCCGCGAACGAGATGATCAAGGAATTCCGTCACGATCATGCGCGGCTGCTTTGGTGGCTGCACGTTTTGCTCGATTACGACTCACCAGGGACGAACGATTCAGTCGCGGAGTAAGGATTCCGTGCTGAAGGAAGTTCAGAAGATGACTAAGGAGTCTGACTTCAAGGGCGTCATCAGCGACATCGGCGGCCCGACGGCGAATATGTACGAAATGAAATGTTCGAAGCCGGAAGTCGAAGCCGTTTGTCGGCGACAGTCGTGCGGTTCATCCGACAATCTGCAAGTTGCTCGGTACAGATCACGGACCACTTGTTGAATTGATGAAAGACGTTCGCGAGACTCCCGGCGTCCGAAAAGTGTTTGTGGCGAGCGGAATTCGAATGGATCTCGCGCGGCGATCACCCGAGTACATGCGGGAATCTCGTTCAGCATCATGTCGGCGGGTCATCTGAAGGTTGCTCCGGAGCACACGGACGCAGGAGTGCTCGGCCTCATGCGGAAGCCAGCGACGGATGATTTTGAAAAGTTTTCCGAAGTCTTCATGGAAGAGTCAGGAGAAGGCTGGGTAAGAAGCAATTCATCATTCCGTACTTCATTGCGAGTCACCCGGGCAGCGACCTGCACGCCATGATTGATCTTGCGGTGTTCCTCAAGCGGAATGGCTACAAGCCGGACCAGGGTGCAGGACTTCATCCCCGCGGCCGTTCGACGTGGCAACGGCCATGTACTACACCGGCGTCGACCCGTTTACTAAGAAGCCAGTCCACATCGCCAAACATCTACGAGATCGCAAACTGCAACGTGCGTTGATGCAGTTTTTCAAACCGGAAAATTATTTCGAGGTGCGGAAGTCACTGGAGCAAGCCGGCAGGCAGGATTTGATTGGACCAGGTTGCGATAGTCTGATCCCTTCTCGACCGCCGAAGGAAGCTTTGGAAGCTCGCCGTAAAGACGCCAACAAACGATTTCGTGGCGACTACGTTCACAATTCCGAGGCCGGTCTGGGGGCAAGAAGAAGGGCGGACGAAAGAAGCAGGGGGCGAGGGAGGGCCAGGAAAAGGGTATCGACCGGATCGTCGATCCAAGTAACAGTATGAGGCCGCAGGGGCGACTAACGAGACTGATCTGCGAGTAGGCCTGTCACACGACGTCGATTGATTATCAGGAGCAATCATATGTCGGCATTTGACCTGTTTGAAATTCGAGAAGCTGGAACGGTCAGCACCGTTCGCATTCATGCAGCAGATTGATGATTTTTCGCATCGGACATCGGACCTGCACGAACAGCTTGCGAGATTTGTCGGCGACAACTCGTGCCTGAAGCTGATCATCGACCTTCGTGAAACGACCTACCTGCCGAGCAGCGTTCTGGGAGTGCTAGTTCAGTTGCACACTGGCGGTTGCGAAGTTCATCTCGCCAACGCATCTGACGATGTCGCTGAGGTCATGCAGGTAACGCAGCTCAACAGCATGATCCACGTCAACGAAGTTGAAGTTGGGCCGTGGAACAAGATTGCGGGAGCAGAGCTGGTCCGCATTCCGCTTGAAGGTTACGGCCTGACCTGCCCCGCGTGCCTCCATGAAACGCTTGTCGATAAGCATCTGTTGGGGAAACGAACGGCCTGCTCTGAGTGCAGTGAAGATTTCTCAGTCACAGCTGAAGCGATTCGTGAGGCCAGTCACGTGTTTGCTAACTGTCCATCGTGCGAAACTCAGCTTCGAGTTCGACGTGAGGAAGTGAACGTCGGGATGTCTTGCCCGCAATGTGATGCCCTGATTGAAGTTCGCGTCATTGTTTGATCGTATCGGCGAGCGACTTCGTTGCCACGTGACAGGGTGGGCGGCTACCGTGTCGGTCGATGAGCCCGCTGTTTGTCAGTGGCTCCTTTTGACTGAAAGAATTCGCGGGAGATTTGTGTCGCTATGCGAACTGCTGCTCTGATTCCTCTACTGCTTTCCATTTGTTTGTTGCCTCGACTGGCGAACGCCACAGACAAACCGCTCAACTTTATCGTGATTCTCGTCGACGATCTTGGCTGGATGGACCTGTCCTGCCAGGGCAGCGACTACTACCGAACGCCGAATGTTGATCGGCTCGCTCATGAAGGGATGCGATTTACGAATGGCTATGCTGCGTGTGCGGTGTGCTCACCGACGAGAGCTGCTTTGCAGACGGGCCGCTATCCTGGCCGGATTGGGGTGACCGACTGGATTCGGTCAATGTTCCAACGCGCTGGATTGGGCACGCCCGAGAAGAATCCGACTGATTACGTGGGTGGCCCAAATCGTAAGTTACTCTGCCCGCCAAATCCTTACTGGATGGAGCACGACGAAGTCACGATCGCCGAAGTGCTGAAGCAGCATGGCTACTCGACAGGCTACATCGGGAAGTGGCATCTAGGTGACGAAGCGTGGTATCCGACGGGGCAGGGGTATGACCAGAATCGTGGCGGCTGTGACTACGGTCAGCCTCCTTCGTACTTCGATCCGTTCAACCAGCCGAAGCACAAGCATCCGATGATTCGAGCGGGGATCCCCTTTCTTGCCGCTCGTAAGAAAGGCGAGTTTCTCACCCATCGCGAAGCTGACGAAGCTGTTGAGTTAATCCGCGAGTGGAAAGACAAACCGTTCTTTCTTCAAGTGGCTCATTACGCGGTGCATACGCCGATTCAGGCGATCGATTCTGTCGCCGCGAAATATCGGCAGGACGGCAAGCATGAGACTAATGCGAAGTACGCTGCGATGGTTGAATCTTTTGACGACTCAACGAAAGCGATTCTGGAGGTTCTTGGAGAAGTCGGTATCGACGATCGAACGGTGATTCTGTTTACGTCGGACAATGGCGGACTCGACAACGGTGGTCGACCGACGGACAACGCTCCTCTGCGAAGCGGCAAAGGCTACCCGTACGAAGGCGGCATTCGAGTTCCGTTCATCGTCCGTTGGCCAGGCGTCACGAAGCCGGGCAGCGTTTCGGATGAAATTGTTTGTTCCATCGACGTGCTGCCGACACTGCTCGAAGCGGCAGGGATTGCTACTCCGGATGACCGAACAATCGATGGGCTGTCGCTGGTCGAGCATCTGAAATCGGCCGGAAAGCAATCGCTGGGGCGAGACGAGTTACTCTGGCACTTTCCGCACTACCGTCACGCTCCAGGGCCGTACAGCATCATCCGTAAGGGGGATTGGAAATTGATTCGCTGGGATGAAGGCATCAGCGAACTTTACGATTTGAAGTCGGATCTGTCCGAAGGCACGGATCTCGTCGAGAAGAGAGCCGACAAGCTCGCAGAACTTGACGGACTGCTGACAGCGCGACTGAAGTCGATGAACGCTCGCCTTCCCAGACCCAACCCTCAGTGGAAAGGACAAAAGTAGCACCCACAACAAGAGTGGCCTGCTGATTGGTTGACGGCTTCCGTGCTGCCGCGACAATCACCCGAACTCAATCCCGAAAACGCCGTTAAGCGTCCGGGATGTTTCCGGTTTAAACCGGTCAGACAGCAACGCTTCAACGATAGACGTGAAGATCTCAGGAACGAATACGTTCCTTCCGAAGACAGACACCTACGATTAAGGAACAGCCACGATGAAGAAGAATCCAGTGAAAGCAGCGTTGCGTGCAGGAAAACCGCAGGTCGGCACCTGGCTGTCTTTGGGAAATGTCTTTGCGGCAAGATTGATGGCTCGGACAGGGTTTCCGTGGTTGACGGTCGACCTTGAGCATTCGCCGATCGGCTGGGACAGCGCGGGTCTCTTATTCGGAGCGATCGCCGACGCTGGTTGTGTCCCGCTTGCTCGCGTTCCGCGAGGCGATCATGACTACATCAAACGGGTTCTCGATGCCGGCGCTCACGGAATCGTTGTCCCGATGGTGAATACCGTCGAGGAAGCGAAGATTGCCATCGCCGCCGCGAAGTATCCGCCAACGGGCAACCGATCAATCGGCGGCGGTCTGGCCTCAATGAACTACGACGCGTCAGCCGGTGACTACTACAAATATGCCAACGATGAGGTGTTGGTCGTCTTGCAGACCGAGTCGCCGGAAGGCGTTGACAATGCCGAAGAGATCTACAGCCTGCCAGGCGTGGACGCGATCTTCGTTGGCCCCAATGATCTCAAGTGGCAGATGAAAACTCCGGACGACATCGACCCGACTCCCGACGAATTCGAAGCGATGCTGCAGCGAGTCCTCGCGGCTGGTAAGAAAACGGGAACGCCAGTCGGTTTGCACGTTCAGACGGTTGAGGTCGTTGAACAACGAATTGCCGAAGGCTGGCAGTTCATCGCTTTGGGCAGCGAATTGAAAATGATGGTCAGCGGCGCTCAGGAGTTCGTTTCCGCATTGAACCTCGCTCCGAGTGCCGGAGACCTGGCTCGGTACTAAGGTTCGTTCCGTGTTACATCAGGCGTACGCTTAACCGTGTGTCATTAGGTGGCCCAACCATTTGTGGTTGGGGGCCGCAGGCACAGGATGCTCCATCCTCGGTCTGCAGTTTACCAAAGCGATTTGTGGTAATTCGAAAGCGGACGATGAAGCATCCTGTCGCTGTGCGCCCCAGCCATTTTGGCTGGGCCTCCCTTATTCTGAGTTGTTGTTTTCTGTCGGCACCTCTACTTCTCGGTACCGACTCAGCTATATCTGCAGATGGCAAAACGGACGCGGAGCGAGGATGGCGACATCTTCGCGAGACACCGTACCTTCCGCCCGATTTCGATCAGCAGGTCTTCGAGAATCTGTGGCGACGTTGGCCTGAACCTCTCCGTAGCGAAGCTCGAGATGCGAATTCGCAAGAACGTCGCCGACTGTCGTTTTCGTACTACGGGCTGATGGAAGCGGCAGATCCGTCGGGTAGCACGGCACCGTTAGGGTATGTCGACACCGGCGATGGCAATCGAGTGATGAATTGTCTCGCGTGTCATGCTGGCAAGGTTGCCGGACGGGTGATACCGGGCTTGCCGAATTCGCACTTCGCGCTGCAGTCGCTGACCGAGGACGTGCGTCTTACGAAATTGACGATGTTTAAAAAGCTCGGTCACTTGGATCTGGCATCACTGAAGCTGCCGCTTGGCTCGACACACGGGACGACCAACGCCGTCGTCTTTGGAGTCGTGCTTGGCAATCTTCGTGACAAGGACATGAACATTGACCGGTCGCGACCGGAACCGCCGCAGATGCACCACGACATGGATGCTCCGCCGTTCTGGAATTTCAAGAAAAAACGCAGCCTCTATGCAGACGGATTCGCGCCGAAGAATCATCGCGTCCTGATGCAGTTTATGCTGCTGCCGGAGAACGATCGTGAGACGCTGGTCTCGTGGGAAGACGATTTCAAAGACATCCAGGCGTGGATTGAGTCGGTGGAAGCACCGAAGTACCCGTTCAAAGTCGATGCCGAACTGGCCGAGCATGGTAGAGGCGTCTTTGAGGAGAACTGCTCACGATGCCACGGCACTTACGGGCCCGATGAAAAGTACGCGCAGGTCGTCGTTCCGCTCGAAGAGGTAGGCACTGATTCTGTGCGTCTGAGAGCGTTGAATCGTGAGCACCGTGAGTGGATCCGCGATGGCTGGATGAGCCGCTACGGCAAGGACAAAGTCCACGTTGAACCGAACGGCTATGTCGCGCCGCCACTCGACGGAATCTGGGCTACTGCTCCATATTTTCACAACGGTTCGGTGCCGACTCTCTGGCACGTTTTGCACTCACCTGAGCGGCCTGTCGTGTGGAAACGCACAGAAGACGGCTATGACCAGAATCGAGTCGGTCTGGAAGTCGCCGAGTTTGACGCATTGCCCGACGAGGCGAAGAGCGCCTACGAACGGCGGTCGCATTTCGAGACAACAAAGCCAGGCAAGTCAGCAGCGGGGCATACGTTTCCGGAGTCACTGACCGAGTCCGACAAGCAATCATTGCTTGAGTATCTGAAGACGTTGTAGCGGTGGGTTATTTCGCATTTCGGTAACAGATTGACCGCTTTGATGTTCGTTCAAACGCGTACTGATTCGCGAATTCTTCGACAGCGTTTTTGTTGGCTTTACTCCAGTGTCGATTGTAGAAGTCTAAGTGGTGTCCAACCTCGTGATACAACAACTGCTCAACGCAGAAATCCTTTACAGCGGCTGGCTCCCATTTCAGAAACCATTGCCCGTTACACTGTTCAGCAGTTGGAGCATAGTCCTGGTAGGACTTCAAGAATCGTTCCGTGGGCTTCTTCGCCCCAAGTGGCATGCGTAGATCATTCGGCCAAGGGTAAAGAACAATTAGCCTGACTCCGGACCCGCATATGAACTCTGCTAAAGGTAACTCTGCATTCTCGTATTCAGTTTTCTTGAATCTTCGTTGCCAGATGTGCGTCACTTTCGACCAGTGGCGTTGCGGCAGATGCGAGAGCTCACGCCTGATCTCATCGGACGTCAGCGGAAAATAGAAGTCTCGTCAAGGATTGTCTTGCAAAAACAAAGGCGTTTCATCATGAGGACCAGGCGGGTGCAATGAATGAGCTCGCTTGATGATTCGATCGGGAATCTTCGCGCTCGTTCGTCCGCCGTAGACATCACCGAAAGTACGACTCTTCTTCCACGCTGATTGTTTTCGATCCAATGCTGACAACTCTTTCCATCTCTCGAACGATTTCGTCAAGCAATTACGTCGTGGACGACGTGGCCGTGGACGTCGGTCAGGCGGAAGTCTCGGCCGGAGTAGCGGTAGGTGAGTCTTTCATGGTCCAGGCCCATGAGGTGCAGGATTGTGGCGTGGAGATCATGAACGTGGACTCGGTTTTCGACGGCAGTCAGTCCGAACTGATCGGTTGAGCCGTAACTGAATCCGCCTTTCACGCCGCCGCCAGCCATCCACACGGTGTAGCCATAGTGGTCGTGGTCTCGACCTTTCTGGCCTTCGGATGTTGGTGCTCGACCAAATTCGCCGCCCCAGACGAGGAGGGTCTCGTCGAACAAGCCTCGTTGCTTAAGATCTTTGATCAGCGCGGCGATGCCTTGATCGCACGCGTCGGCTAATCGTTTGTGTCCACCAGCAATGTCGCCGTGGCCGGTGTCCCACGCGATGTCGTAGCCGTCGATCGAGTGCGAAAGCTGAACTGTCCGAACGCCGCGTTCGATGAGGCGTCGAGCCAGCAGGCAGCCTTTGGCGTATTCTGAGTCGCCGTACATGTCGAGTGTCGACTTCGTCTCGGAAGCGGTGTCGAAGGCTTCGGGAACGGCGAACTGCATTCGGAAAGCCATTTCCATCGCCTGGATGCTGGCTTCGAGTTGCTGGTCAGTTTGCTGGCGTTCCAGATCAAGCTGGTTCAGTTGAGTCAGCAGGTCCGCCTGTTCTCGCTGCACGCCTTTGGCCAGCCATTGGTTGCGCAGGTCTTTGACGACGGCGTCGGGTTTCATCTGCTGAATGTTTACGTAAGTACCGGAATAAGCACCAGGCAGGAATGCGTTGCCCCAGTTTGCTCCCTTACCGCGAGGCTGAGCACGAGGGCTCATGGCGACAAAGCCAGGCAGATCCTGGCATTCTGTGCCGAGCCCATAAACCAGCCAGGACCCCATGCTCGGGCGATTTGGCTGCAGATGCCCCAGCGTGGTCATCAGCATCGCGCCGGCGTGTTCGGGAATGTCGGTGTGCATTGAATGAATGAAGCTGATGTCGTCAACGCATTCTCCCACTTTCGGAAAGATGTCGCTGACCATTTTTCCGCACTCGCCATACCGCTTGAAGCCGAAGGGCGAGGGCATCAGGCCCATCTTTGTGTTTCGCAGCGACTTTCGGTCGACAAGCTGCGGCCGTTCGCCAGCGTGTTTTTCGAGCAGCGGTTTGTAATCAAACGTGTCGACCTGCGATGGTCCTCCCGGCATGAAAAGTTGAATAACGTGCTTCGCCTTCGGAGTGAAATGCGCCTCCCTGGGGTCCAGCGGCGATGTTGCTTCGGCACTTGCCGCGGCAGCCTGCGGGAACATGCCTCCGTCAGCCATGACTCCGGCCAGGCCGAGCGAGCCGAAGCCAGCACCGATACGGCGGATGGATTCTCGTCGAGTCAAAGCCGGAACTGGGTTGCGATGAAACATCGAATGACCTCGAAATCTTGCAACGTTGATGGTTCAGCGAACAAACATGAACTCGTTAGAGCTGAGTAGAACTTGCGCGTACTGCACCCAGCGTGGAATCTGAGCCTCTGGTGCAGCGTCTGATTCTGGACTACCCGGGACGTTCCCGTCTAACTGATTGCCTTGGAAGATATGATCCACATTGATGTGTCCCCACCCTCCGGAATGATCATCGACAATTTCGATGACCGCTCCTTTGCCGACAAGCTCAGAAACATCCCAGTGTTTCCACGACAGAGCTTCCGAACCGCCACCGACAACATTGGGACCGACTGCGGTGCGAACAGGCTTTCCGTCAACGAGCAGATTCATGCACGTCTTCCCGGCATAGCCGCCGCCCCCGATCAGGAATCGAATGAACTTTCGATCGATGGCAAACGTGGGGGAAGTCAGTCGGCCTGTGGGGCGGTCATTGGGCAGAAACGAATTGACAAGGCCGTTTCCGAGAAAACCGCTGACGACCATCTGGCCTCCGATCGTGCCCTGGGCGGGGCCTGATCCAAAAGCGGCTCCTTCGGTTTTCCACTTCCCGTAATTCTTTCCTTCGAAATCAGCGATCAGTATGTCGGCGTCTGGCGTCGCTGGCTCAGGTGTCGGGATCGGCTGATTCGCGACTTTTGGCAACTGTGTCAGAAATCGTAGTCCAATCGCGACTTCGCGAGTCGTGGCAGCGCGACCGTAGAGCAGTCGATAGGCGTTCGAAATCTTTTCTCCTTCGGAGGTCGGATTGTCCGTCGAGATTCTTGCGACCAGTGCCTTTGCTCGGTCGACCATGAATGAGCTGTTCATCATAAAGAGGTACTGCTGGGGCACGATTGTCGACGGCCTCTTATCGACTGTCGCTCTCATCTGAGGAAAGTCGAACAGTCGCAGAAATCCGTCGGACGCAAATCGATCTCCGTTGCGGCTGACCTTTGAGTACATCGTGCGGCGGAAGCTGGCAGTGATATTGTCGATCGGTGGTCCACCAATCGTCGTGTCGAGTTCGCCTGTCACGAACAACTGAGAATCTCGCCACGATTCCGCATCCATGCGGCGAGGACTCATCCGCCAGATCAGTCGATTGTCGCCGTCCACGTTGAAGGCATCATCGCGGTGTTGGCTGCTTTGCTGCCAGGTTGCCGATGTCAGAATCAACCGATGCAACGACTTGATCGACCAGCCGGACTCGATGAATTCTGACGCCAGCCAATCCAGCAACGCGGGATGCGTCGGCTTCTGTCCGAGTGTTCCGAAGTTACTCGGAGATCGCACCAGTGCCTTGCCGAAGTGATGCTGCCAGATTCGGTTGACGATGACTCGCGCCGTTAGTGGGTTGTTGGGGCTGGCGACAGCGTCGGCCAGTTCGAGGCGGCCGCTGCCTTTCGTAAAGTGTGAGGCGTCGTCGGAAGATAGAAGCTGCAGGAAGCGGCGAGGGGCGACCTCGCCCGGCTTTCTTAGATCGCCTCGCAAAGCAACTTTCATGTCAGCACTTCCTGATTCACGTAACGTGTGCGCTGACTCATACATCGGCGGTGCCGACTTCTTAAGTGCTGTCAGGTTCTGATTCCATTCGTCGGTTTGTTTCTGCTCGTCGGGCATCAGCTTCCGTTTCTCCTTGCGAGCCTTATTCCGCAGATCGTTGATTAGTTTCTGCTGGTCAGAAATCGCCTTTTGTCCGTCGCGGTAGGCCTTAACGATGGCGTTCTCGACGAGTGGAAACTGGTTAATTGCCGAGTTGTTGAAGATCCCGGCCAGCGAGTAGTAATCCTTGTGCGGAATCGGATCGAACTTGTGATCGTGGCAGCGAGCGCAGGCGACGGTGATCGCCATGAAACCTCGTGACAGAGTGTCGAGTCGATCGTCCAGCGTTTCACTCTTGGCCTGGGCAACCGCTTCCGGATCACCGCCGTCTGACCGGTAGGTTGGACCGAGCGCGAAGAAGCCCGTGGCGATTGCCGAAGCATGCGAGGCTGACAGCAGGTCACCGGCAATCTGTTGTCGCACGAACTCGTCGTAAGGCATGTCTGCGTTGAACGCGTTGACGACCCAGTCGCGGTACCGCCAGGCGTTGGGTTGTGCGGAGTTATCAAGAAATCCACCAAAGCCATCGCTGTAGCGAGCCACGTCGAGCCAGTGTCGTCCCCACCTTTCTCCGTACTGCGGAGTTTCGAGAAGCTGGTCAATCGCTGCGGCGACTGCTGATTGTGAATTGGTCGCGAAAGATGTTGCGAATTTTCGAATATCGTCTGGTTTTGGGGGGATGCCCGTTAAATCCAGATGGAGTCGACGGAGCAGCAACGCCGGACTGGATGCCGAGGAAGGTCGCATTCCGTTGTCGACCAACTTCTGCAACACGAAATGATCGATACTGTTTTTCGGCCAGCCAGTTGCCTCTTTCGAAATGGGCACTTCAGGACGCGCAACGGGGCGCCATGCCCAATGACCGGCCTTAAGCTCGGCCCAGTCGTAACTCTTTGCGGTGAGACCCGCCTGGCTAGTCGATTGTTCTGCCGGCCACGGCGCTCCCATTTCGACCCACTTCACAAGCGACGCGACCTCTTCGTCCCGCAGCTTTCCGTCAGGCGGCATTTCGTAGGACTGATAACGGACGGCGTCGATTAACAAGCTTTCGGCCGGTTTGCCGGCGACGATGGCTGCACCAGTCTCGCCGCCCTTCAGTAAAGCTTCGCGGCTGTCCATGTAGAGGCCGGCTTTGAGTTTTTCAGCCTTTGCGCTGTGGCACGAGAAGCACCGCTCAACGAGCAGAGGCCGCACCTTCGTCTCAAAGAATTCGATCTGGTCTGGCGTGAACGATGCGATGGGCGAGTCGGCGGCGTATGTCGACACCGAGTCCACAGATTCAAACGCCACGCCGGCAGCGAGAATGGCCAGGCTGAGTGATATTCGCATGAACTCCGGGCGAAACCGGTGCATAGTTCGTTGCCTTCTAAAAACCCGTGAGTATTGACGGTAGGGCCGGTTTCTACCGACCGGTGGGAGCCGGCCTTACATGAATCCGGGAGCCTGCCTGTTCCTTAGCCGGCGAAAATTTCTTCCAGTTTTGATCGCATGACGGATGGATCAACGTCGATGCCGGTCCAGTATTTGATGCCGATCACTCCCTGATTGACGAGCATGCCGAGGCCGTCGATCACCGCGCAACCTTTTTGTTCTGCTTCTCGAACAAGGATCGTTCGCGGCGGATTTGGAATGACATCGGCGACGAGCATGTTGGCCGTGACCGAGTCCATATTCAAAGCCAGCCGTGCTTCGACGTCAGGGAACAGACCGATCGAAGTGGAGTTGACGACGATGTCCGTCCCTTCAGGGATGCTGTACTCACCGTTCCATTCGACAAACTCGACGTGAGCCAAGGTCTTCTCGCTGAGCAGTGTGGCGAGTTCCTGGCCTCGATCGACCGAACGGTTCACGACGGTAATTTTCGTCAGCCCTGCCAGAGCCGTTTCGACCCCGATCGCTCGTGCGGCTCCACCAGCTCCGAACATGACGAGCGACTTACCGGCCGGATCGACCTTCTCTTTGAGTGACTCCAGGAATCCCTTGCCGTCCGTGTTTTCGCCGATGAGTTGATCGTCTCGGCGGACGGCGCAATTCACGGCGCCGATGATCTTTGCTGATTCGCCCAGACCATCGAGGTACTGAATGACTTCGACTTTGTTCGGCAACGAGCAGTTGAAACCCTGCCAGCCCATCGCTCGCGCACCAAGGACGGCGTCAGCAAGTTTGTCCGGTCCGACTTCACAATTGATGTATCGCCAGTCGAGGCCGTGATGCTGGTACGCCGCCTCGACCATCGCGACCGTCGGGTTTTCGGCACAGGGGAGAGCAAAGCATCCTGTAAGCTGACTCAAAAAGTTCATCGCAACATCCTGTTTCGTCTGACACTGATTTGGTGGTGAGAGATGCGTTGTCGATTAATCGCTGTTGTGCCGATGTTGCTGCCCGCAGGATTCTCGAATGACCAACGCCGGCTCAAGTAAGACGGTTCGAGGCGGCAACTTTGGATCGGAGATGCGGGACAGCATCGTGTTGACAGCGGCGACTCCGATTTCCTGGCAAGGCTGAGCAACCGTCGTCAACGGTACTCCGAGAAGTTTCGCGTATTTGACATCATCGAACCCTGCGATGGCAATCCTGCCAGGAACGTCGACCTGCAACGTGTTAAGCGTCCTCAACAGCATCGCCGCCGTGTCGTCATTCGCGCAGATGACGGCGTCAAGATTTCCTGAATCGATGAGGTCTTGAGCGAACGCGTGTTGTTCGGGATCTCCGAATCGAATCCAGTCGTGCTTGACGTCGATCTCGTGCTGCCACATCGCTTCGCGAAACCCGGCCATGCGTCTGACTGTCGTCGATGCGGATCGATATTTCGCCAGAAACCCGATTCGACGATGACCGAGTTCGATCAGATGATTCGCCAGTAGATATCCCGCTCGCAGATTGTCGATCCCGACCAGGTCATGATCACTGCGTCGTTTGAAGTCGACGGCGTCGCGGTCGAGCAGGACCACCGGAATACGGGCCGCGGAAAGTTTGCCGAGAATACGGCGATTCGCCATTCCGTCATCGGTCGTGTACTCGACCGGGGCAAAGAAGACGCCCGAGACCTTTTGCTCGATGTAACTCTGACAGGCCGCTTCGGCGAGGACGGCTCGATGATCTGCGTCGCCATTGGCGACTCCCAGGTCGCCCCAGATTAGCGATGCGTTTCTGACTTGAGCTTCTCGCGCGATTTGTCCGCAGATCGGCTCGAAGATTTCGGTGTGCCCCAGATCGGGAATCAGCAGGCCAAACAATTGCCGGTCGCTGGTGACGGTTTCGCGGTTTCGCACGAAGGTTCCCGACCCGACTCGCCGCTCGATCAACCCGGAATGTTGCAGTTCTCGCAGCGCACGAGACACGGTCGGGCGAGACACCTGAAACGTCGAAACGAGCTCATGCTCGCTGGGAAGCCGATCGCCACTGCCGTACTCGCCAGCGTGAATCGCCTTTCGAAGCGACTCGCTGATTTCGGCATGCTTCGGTGTCCGAGTGGGTGGGGCTGACATTGTGGTAAGGCACTCTCTCAGTTCGTACGAGCCGATGATGGGAGTCGCACCTGACTGAGCGTGTCAAACAAGCGCTGAACAAAATGAGATAGCAACTTGGTGAAGTTGTCAAGTGCGTTGACAGGTCTATTGCCCGCTTCTACTGTCCGGATGCAGTTTTTCTTCGCATAGTTTCGTCGCAGTATCTGGTTACTCTAGGCTGTGACGATTCGAAATCAGTGCCGCGATCAGCAGTTGAATTGCTGTCCGGCCTTCAGGATTAATCGTGGCAAAGTCAGGAGAATCGGAAAATGCTCACTCGATCTTCGAGGTGGATGATTGCGACGTCGGTGTTGGGACTGCTTTTTGTTGCCGGTTGCACTCCAAAAAACGACGAATCTTCTGACACCGACACGAGCGGAACGGTCACCCCGGCTGACGGTGGCACAGCGACCGTCGAATCACGAGGGACGATCGGATTCTCGGCACTTACCTTGAAGAATCCGTTCTTTAAGATCATCGCAGACAGTATGACCGAAGCGGGCAAGGCGAACGGTTTCGAAGTGCTCGTCAACGATGCTGAGCGAGACGTCAATGAGCAGTCGAAGCACATCGATAATTACATCGCGCAGGGTGTCGCAGCAATCGTGCTGAATCCGGCCGACCGGATCGCAATCGGCCCGGCCATCCGTAAAGCCAACGAAGCGGGCATTCCGGTTTTTACCTGCGACCTGCAATGCGCATCCGAAGACGCCAAAGTGGACGGCCACATTGGTACCGACAATTACCAGGGCGGACGCCTGGCGGGCGACGCAATGATCGAGGCTCTGGGCGACGCGGGTGGCGAAGTCCTCGTTCTGCACTTCAAGCAGGCGAATTCCTGCGTGCTGCGAGTTCAGGGCTTCTCGGAAGTTCTCGCTGAATACAACAAGGATCGCGAGAGCGGCAAGATCACAATCGTGTCGGAACTCGAAGGCGGTGGACTCCGCGACGAAGGTTTTAAGGCTGCGTCTGACGCGCTGCAGGCTCACCAGAACCTGCGAGGTATCTTTGCCATCAACGACCCATCGGCTCTGGGGGCGTGGACGGCGCTTAAGCAGGCAGAGAAACTCGACCAGGTGACGATCATCGGATTTGACGGTCAGCTTGAGGGCAAGCAGGCGATCCTCGAAGGCAAGATTTACGCCGATCCGATTCAGTTTCCGAAACAGATGGGTGTCGTGTCGGTCCAGAACATCGTCAAGTATCTTGACGGTGACGATTACGAAAAGGTTGAGCTGATCCCGACAGCGATCTACAAAAAAGCTGACGCGGAAAAAGATCCCGACCTGCAGAAGTCGCCGACTCCGACGGCTGCTCCTGGTGAAGCCGGTGAAGAAGCCGTGAAAAATCGAAACCTTCAAATCACCGGGGTAGTCCGGATTTCTCCACGACCGCCGAGTGGTAGACGTAGAAGTCGCGGAGAACATTGGCAGGGTGTGACTCGCTGCGGAATTGACTTCGGACTTCCTCATGGTGACGGGACCGCAAACTTCGACGGCAGATTCGGGGGGTCTCTTCATCAGGCCAGCCGTTGCTGCGAATGCGCGGCGTCGATAAGTCGTTTCCCGGTGTCCACGCGCTGAAGAATGTCGACTTGAATGTGGAAGCGGGCGACGTGCTGGCGTTGCTTGGTGAGAACGGTGCCGGGAAGAGTACGCTCATCAAGGTGTTGGGCGGAGCGCATCGGCCGGACGCGGGAATCATCGAGATCGACGGCCGCCCCGTCGAGATCACAAGTCCGCAGGATTCGCAGCGAGCGGGGATCGGCATCATCTATCAGGAGTTCAACCTCGTTCCTGCGATGACGGTGCGAGAGAACATTTTCCTGGGGCAGGAGCCCGGACGAGTCAGCTTTGTTCCAGCCGGCAAAGAACGACGGAGAGCAAGGGAATTGTTCGATCGGATCGGCGTCGAGTTAGATCCGGACGCGTTGGTAAGAGACTTGACGGTCGCTCAGCAGCAGGTCGTCGAAATTGCCAAGGCATTATCGCTCGATTCACGAATTATCGTGATGGATGAGCCGAGCGCTGCCCTGTCGCCTCGGGAAGTCGAGGGTTTGTTTCGGATCGTTAAGGAATTGAAGTCTCAAGGGATCGGCATTGTCTACGTCAGTCACCGGCTCGACGAAATCTTCGCGATCTGCAATCAGGTCACTGTTCTACGAGATGGTGCCTACGTTGATTCAAAACCGATCGGCGAGTTGACTCGCGAGACACTCATCGAATTGATGGTGGGACGCAAGCTGGAGAATGAGTTTCCAAAGCGAGCTGTCACGAAGACGGTCGAAACCGACGGTAAGGAAGCAGGGGCCGGCCTGGCACTCAGCAATCTGGTCGGTGGACCGAAGGTCAAGAATGTTTCATTCAACGTTCGGCGGGGCGAGATCGTCGCATTGACCGGTCTGGTCGGTGCCGGACGAACGGAGACTGCTCGATTGATTTTTGGAGCGGACAAACGCGAAGCGGGCACGATCACGCTCGACGGAGAAGAGCTGAGTATCAACAGCCCTCGTGACGCAATCGCGGCCGGTATTTGTCTTTTGACCGAAGATCGAAAAGGCCAGGGACTGATCCTGAATCAAAGCGTGCTGGAGAATTTCGGCCTGCCGAACTTGTCACGCTTCACGGCCGGTGGCCTGATCCAACAGAAACGCGAACGCAACGCATTTCAGAGTTACGTTCAGCAGTTGCAGATCAAAGTTTCCGGACCGGAACAGCGAGCGGGAAACCTGTCCGGCGGAAACCAGCAGAAAGTCGTGCTGGCAAAATGGCTGGAACGCGACGCAGAAGTCATCATCTTCGACGAGCCGACGCGCGGTATCGATGTCGGCGCTAAGTTTGAAATCTACCTACTGATGCATCGATTGGTGGAGCAGGGCAAGGCCATCCTGATGATCAGCAGCGAGCTGCCTGAAGTACTCGGCATGGCGGATCGAATCGTTGTGCTGCATGAAGGCCGAGTGACCGGAGAAATAAACGACGTAAAGTCGGCGACTCAGGAATCGATCATGGATCTGGCTGTCAAATAGAAATCTCAGTTCTCACGCCACGGCGTGTTTTCATACGGAAAGTGTCTCGTGAAGAGGTTTATTGCTGATAACGGTTCGGTCATCGTGCTGCTCGCTTTGTGTGCGTACTACAGCGTGGTCACGCTCGGAGAGCAGCATCCGAATACTCCAGCGGCTGGCCTGGAAGTTGCTGCGACAATCCTGAAGGAGTCGTCGGAACAGCCAACTGTCGTCGTCATTACGCGGGACACGGTGCAGGATCGTGCTTACTCAGAGGCCGTGCGTGCAGCTATTGAAACCGGAGGAGGCACCGTACTCGCCGTCGTGAACGGAGCACCAACGGACGCTCGAATGGCTTTGGAACAGGTCGGTGGAGCGTTCAGTAAGGTAGACGCAATCGCCACAAACCATTCAGCGTCCGGGTGGGGCCCGCTGAAACCTCAGAAGCTGAAGGTGACTGCCGAGAAGTTTCCAGGCATTGCCGGAATCAAAGTTTTCAAACCTCGGAGCTACACATGGCCGAGTTTTCTGACGCGAGAAAACCTGGTCAACGTGATCAATCAGAACGCCGTCATCGCGATCATCGCCATTGGGATGACGCTGGTGATCATCACCGCGGGCATTGATCTGTCCGTAGGAAGCTTGCTCGCTCTGTGTGGTGTGACGACGGCAGTGGCCGTTCAGCAGATGGCCGGCGGAGCAGATGCCGGAACGATCGGACTTCTTGGCGCGTGTTTGATCGGCACGGGCGTTTGTACTTTGTGCGGCGTGTTTAACGGTGTCATGATAACCTGGTTCCGAGTGCCCGCGTTTGTCGTCACACTGGCGATGATGATGGTTGCCCGCGGCCTGGCTTTGATCGTCGCCGTGCAATATCAGAGTGCCTTGCTTGGCGGCGGAACGGAGGGAACTCCTGAAGCCGTCAAGATTGAGGCAGCCTCATTCGGATGGCTCGGCAATGGAGCGACGCTTGGAATTCCCAATCCAATTCTATTGATGCTTGCCCTTTACGTTCTCGCACATATCACGATGACGAAGACTTCAGTTGGCCGCTACATCTATGCGGTTGGTGGCAACCCCGAAGCTGCTCGCCTTTCCGGCGTGCCCGTATTTGGCGTGCTGATTCTTGTCTACGCAATCTGCGGAGCGATGGCCGGTCTGGCCGGGATTGTGGACGCCTCTCGATTCGAGGGCGGACGACCAAATGCTGGCGAGATGTACGAACTGCAAGTGATCGCCGCAGTTGTCGTTGGAGGTACCAGCCTGGCAGGTGGCGAAGGACGTATCTTCGGAACGCTTGTCGGAGCCATGATTATCGCGGTCATCCAGAACGGCCTCAACATGGCCGGCGTGGCCAGCTACGAGCAGAAATGTGTTTTCGGTGGTCTGATTCTTGCGGCTGTGCTGCTTGACCGATTTAAGCGAAAGTAAGTCGCGAGTTGGCGTCGGCTGGTCAAGGTCAGATGGGGCCTCATCTTCGGAGATGCTCAAACAAGAACGGCGTCGATGACGTGGCCGTGGACGTCGGTCAGGCGGCGGTCGATTCCGTTGTGGCGGAATGTGAGACGTTCGTGGTCGAAGCCGAGCAGGTGAAGAATCGTCGCGTTCAGGTCGTGGACTGATGAAACATTCTCGACGGCTTTGAAACCAAGCTCGTCGGTCGCGCCGTAGCTGACTCCGGGTTTTACTCCGGCTCCGGTGAGGAAGGCGGTGAAACCGTTGGGGTTGTGGTCTCGACCTTTGGCCCCCTTTTGGAACATCGGCATGCGGCCGAATTCGGTACACCACACAACGAGTGTGTCGTCGAGAAGACCTCTTTGCCGCATATCCTGAATCAGAGCGGCGGATGGTTGATCCATGACTCGACCGTGAATGTCGTATTGTTCTCGTAGTTTCTGATGGCCGTCCCAGTTCAAACGCCCGCCGCTGGCGTAGGCTCCGTTGAAGAGCTGCACGAACCGCACACCCTTTTCGATGAGCCGTCTGGCAAGGATGCAGTTTTTGGCGTATCCGGATTTGAGTGAGTCTTCGGTATCGTCGGCACCGTACATCTTCAATGTGTGATCGGACTCGGTCGACAGGTCGCTGATCTCGGGAACGGAAAGTTGCATGCGTGCGGCGAGTTCGTAACTGGCGATCCTTGCGGCAAGATTGGAGTCTCGCGGGTTCTTCCGGAGATGCTCGTCGTTCAAGAGTCGCAGCAGGTCCTTCGCCGCTTTGTCACTGTTTGAGGCGATTGATTTTGGAGGAAGCAGGTTGCTGATTGGCTGGCTGGCGCTGAACGGCGTCCCCTGAAAGACCGCGGGCAGAAAGCCAGAGCCCCAGTTGTTAACGCTTGCTTGAGGAACGCCTCGTGGGTCAGGAATCGAGACGAATGCCGGCAGGTTGCGATTCTCGGAGCCGAGACCGTACGTCACCCAGGCACCGATGCTGGGGAACCCGTCCTGAACGAAACCCGTTGACAGGAAGTTTTCCGCCGGGCCGTGCGTGTTGGACTTGCTGGTCAAAGTGTGGACAAAGGCAAAGTCATCGACCTGTTTGGCAAGATGCGGGATCATGTCCGAGACCATCTTGCCGGTCTTACCGTGAGGACGAAACCTGTACTGTGGCCGAGCCAGGTTTCCCGCCGGTCCCTGAAACGTCACTGACGGTCCACCGGGCAGTGGTTTGCCGTCCTGCTTGATCAGCTCGGGTTTGTAATCCCATGTTTCAAGTTGGCTGCAGGCTCCGGCGCAGAAGATGACGAGGACGTTCTTCGCCTTTGGCGACGACTGCGGCTGCCGCGGCGCGTTCGGCTGGTCAGGCCTGATTTGAGGCGACCAGAGCGATTCTTTCGCCAGTGACTCCTGCTCGGACAGCAGGCCTGCAAGAGCGATCGCGCTGAGGGCAGACGAGGTGTCGCCAAGAAAGCGACGCCGGTCCAGCAGGCTTCGGCCGGCATTTGTCAGAGGGCTCAATTCCGGACGACTCGGCATCAGTTGCTCCGTGATCGTTTAGTTGATTGACTGGATGGCGACGTGACGGCAATTCAGGGAATGAACAGAAACTCGCTGCTGTTAAATAAGACTCGGCAAAGTGTTTCGAGACCGTGATCGTTGACGACGGCCGCAGACGCTGACAATTCGACTTCTGTTGGTTCTCGGCCAAAGGTCAGTCCGAAGGCGCGTTCAATCTGCTGTGTCGAATCATTCGGCATTGCTATTCTAATTTGCTCGGCAAGTTTGGCGGCGCGCTCGGCGACAAACGGGCTGTTGAACAGGTTGAGTGCCTGAATCGCCGTCGTCGACTCTGTGCGTCGTGGCGTGGCTTGGCCAGCATCTGGACAGTCGAACGCTCCGAAGACGGGAACTCGTTCCATGCGGATTTTGTGAGAGTAGACCATCCGACGCATCTCTTCGGAGCTGAATTCGGCGACCGGCGGGAATCCGCTCAGCCCACCTCGCGATTTGAAGAAGTTGAATCCGGGGCCGCCGGTCTTGAGGTTCAACTCGCTGCTGACTGCCAGCATGCAATCGCGAATCGCTTCGCCTTCCAGCCGGCGCGACGAGAACCGCCAAAGCCACTTATTATCGCCGTCGATTTTGGCTGATGCTGCGTCCACGAAACTCGACTGCTGCCAGGTTTTCGACAACAGAATCAGCCGATGCACATGCTTCACCGACCATCCGCTTGCGATGAACTCGCTGGCAAGCCAGTCGAGTAACTCCGGGTGCGACGGGCGAGTTCCGTTCAGACCGAAGTCGCTGGGCGTTTCGACCAGGCCGCGTCCGAAGTGGTACTGCCAGATTCGATTAACCATGACCCTGGCGGTTAGCGGGTTATTCGGTGAGGAGATCCAGTCAGCAAGATTGGTTCGTCGCGACTGTTCAGGAGCGTCCTTGGGAAGCTTCGGCGACTTGAAGAGCGCTGGCACGGCCGAGGATATTTGTGCGACTGGCTGCTCCGGGTCGCCTCGCCTTAGGACAAAGGTCTTGCTGGGAGTTCCGAACTGGCCGCCGTAAACCGTCTGCACCGTTTCCAATTCAGCCTTCTGTTTCGTCAATTGCTTCAGGTCGGTGATCAGCGTCGTTGGATCAGTGTCGGCTTTCGACTTTCGGTTCTGCATCAAGGTTCGATGCGTGTCAAACGGTGTGCCCATCGGAACTCGGTCGTCGTGTTGAGCGACCGTTGTCCAGTCTCTGCCGTCTTGTGACGTTTCAATGCGATATTTCGTCGGCAGTCGATCCTTAAACTTCCTGGTGCGGTCTCGGCCCCAGGCAACACGGTTGATCTCAACAACCGTCGGGAATTCAAGTTGAACCCAGCCACCGCCGTGTTGATTCGAAATCCAGCTTCGGTCGTTGCTGTACCGCCCGTCGTTGACGTGTTTCAGCTGGTGTTTGCCAGTTTCGGAATAGTTGCCAGACGAAGTGGCGACCGTGCCCAGTGACGCGAGGGCGATGTTTCTGGCAGTTGGCGTGGCTTCGTAAACCTCAAACTCGTCGATGCAGGGTTGGTGTTTGTTGTTGTCGATCGTTTCAAACGTCGTGAACCGAACGAACTTCGCAGGAACGGGACGGAAGCGTTCCGTGTTGGTTTGAGCGTTTACCGGCTCCCGCAACTGCGGCAACATTGGCGCCGGTGTCGCGGCACTTGTTGAGTGAGTGCCGTCTTCCCCGGTCGATGTGCCAATTTCCTGCAGGACGATCACGTCAGCAGTGATGCCTGTGCCGGTCTCGCCACCCCGAACGATCAATCGGGAATCTGAATTCAGTTCGACGGTCCCAACGTACGACAGGCCGCTCCACAAGGGTTTCTTTTCCGTTGTCCGAGTTGACACGCCAGCGGGGTAATACTGATCGACCTTCGCCAGTTCACGTTGGTCGGCCGTCGTTTTCAGGTCGCCATCATCGTCGAGAACGTAACGGGCGTCACGAGTGTGGACGCCGCTGCCGTGGGCTCCCCAGGAAAGCCAAAGGCGAAAATGCCCCTCGACATTCGGATTGTACGTGAGAACGTCCTGACCGGAGACGTTGTTCCACCACGTGTATCGTCCCTTGCTGATATTTCCGACTCGTGTCGAAGAGCCGGCATCGTTGAGGTACCCGCGAGTCGTCCCGGCTGGATTACTTCCCGGACCATTGGGCGTTTTCAGAATGGAAACGCGTTGTTTGTCTTCCTCGTCGATGATCAGTGTTCGGCCCGCGAACGCGATTGGCTCGAACTCCTGAAGTTTTGACTCGAGAGTCTTGATTCGATCGCCAAGTTTCCCGGCGGCAGCGAGTCGCTCTTTCTGTGCGGCATCGCGAATCGGACGGTCGCCGTATCGGACTCCGGCAAAGAACGCCTGCAAAGCGTAATAGTCCTTGGCCGTGATCGGGTCGAACTTGTGGTCGTGACAGCGTGCGCACCCGATGGTAAGACCGAGAAACGTCGCGCTGGTTCCGACGATCATTTCGTCCAATGAATCCTGGCGGGCGAGACGTTTGGACTCTTCGTCTCTGCCAATCTGGCCGGGTAGAAGAACAGCGGCCGCAACCAGAAATCCCGTGGCCGCGTCGGCTTCGTAAGCGTCGCCAGCCAATTGCTCACGGACAAACTGGTCGTACGGTTTGTCTTCGTTGAATGCTCGGATGACGTAGTCGCGGTAGGGCCACGCGTTGGGGCGAGGCGTGTTGACCTCGAAACCGTGAGTGTCGGCGTAACGAACAACGTCTAACCAATGCTGCGCCCACCGTTCGCCATAGCGAGGGCTGTCCAATAGTTTGTTGACGAGGTCCTCGAACGCTTTCGGATCGTCGTTCGAAACAAATCGAGCGACTTCTACGGGAGACGGCGGCAAGCCGATCATGTCGAAATAGGCGCGCCGGATCAGAGGTCGTCGATCAGCCTGCGGCGACGGCTGTAGTCCGTGTTCGGCGAGTTTCACGGCAGCGTATTGATCTATTTGAGTGGCCTTGTTCCGAACGTCGTTTCTGGGCTTTCCGGTTGGACCCTGCGGGAACTTTCGTAACGGTTGGAAGGCCCAGTGATCCAGTCGCGGGTCGTGAGCGGCCTCGCGGTCGTAATCCGTTTCCGGCCAGTTTGCTCCCGAGTCGATCCAACGTCGCACCAGTTCAATTTCGGTTTTGGATAGCGGTGGTTCTTCTGGAGGCATTCGTTCATCAGGATCAGTCGAAGTGATGCGGCGAACGAGTTCGCTTTCGCTCGACTTGCCAGGTGTGATGATGGGACCACCGTCTCCGCCTTTGAAAGCTGCGTACTTCGCGTCGAGCCGTAGGCCGCTGTTCTGTTCGGCCGGCCCGTGACACTCGCCGCAGCGTTTAATCAGCAACGGTCGAATCTGACGTTCGAAGTCGATTGGTTTAGCAGCCGAAACGTCGCGCGGCGCGGACGACACCGTCAGGACGGCAGCCAGAAGAACGATTAGCAAATTCGGAAACAACTTCACCACATGCCTCGGCTCTGTGATCAGTGAACTGAGCGACTTCTCAGGAAACTTTGGATGACTATTATGCGGGACCGTGTCCGTTTTCGCGAGACGGTAGGACTCATCAAAGTCGCCAATTCAATGATCCAATAGTAGTCGCATGACTGAAATTCTCATTCTGGTGCCGACTCCGAGCGAGCGTCGAATTCTGGCCCCGCTTCTGCAATCTCATATTCAGCAGGTTGGGGGCACGTTGCACCTGTGTGGATTCGGCCCGGTTGCAGCCGCCGCCAGGACGAGCCAGTTGATCGCTGAGCTAAGGCCAACCCGGATTATCCTTGTTGGGATCGCTGGGGCGATCGGTGGTTCGCTGCCGGTGGGCTCTGCTTCGCTGTTTGACGAAGTTGCGTGTTTCGGAATTGGTGCAGGCAGCGGTGAGGACTTCCAAACAGCAAGCCAGCTTGGCTGGAGCCAGTGGAATTCTGGCAGCGACAAGGGAAGTGAAGGCCGTTCGGTGGGCGGCGACGTGCTACCATTGTTGTCTGCTCAGGTCGAGTCGTTATCAAGCGAACCGGTCGAGCGACGGCAACTGCTCACATGCTGCTCAGCGTCCGACGGTCTTGATGATGTTGCCTCGAAGGTTCGCAGTTTTCCGAACGCCGTTGCGGAAGACATGGAAGCCTTTGGCGTGGCGATGGCGGCCTCGCTGATGGACGTTCCTGTTCAAGTGGTGCGAGGAATCTCGAACAATGCCGGCGATCGCCGGTTGTCACTATGGAAGATCAACGAAGCCCTCGAAGCCGCAGCAGAGGTCGTGCTTAAGCTGATTGCAGGCGACAGCCCCGCAGACTAAGAAGGGGCTCGTTGTCTGACGTTTTACTTGGCGACGCCGACTTAACGTTGTTTTGAGTGCGAATCGCAACGCTTCAATCCCTACACCGTCCGCTGATTTCGTTTGTTCTAAAGAGTCACAACTGTGAGTCGAAAAATTCACATCGGCATTTCAACTTGCCCGAACGACACTTTTACGTTTCATGGCCTGATGACGCGTCGCGTCGATTGGCGCGGGCTCGAATTTGAACTCGAGCTGATCGATATTCAACAGTTGAACGATCGCCTGTTTCAGGGCGATTTCGACGCGGCCAAAACCAGCTTCCACGCGGCTTTGTTGCTGGCGGACGAGACCGTCGTGCTGCCGAGCGGCTCAGCTTTGGGATTTGGGGTCGGGCCACTGTTGCTCTCGTCGGAGCCCGGCCAGACTCCGACCGATGACAAGCAGCTAACGCTCTGCCCAGGAAAACATACGACGGCGTCGCTGCTGAACTCGTTGTTCTATTCAGCGACGACGCGAGTTGAGCATGTCGTATTCTCACAGATCATGCCGCGACTCCAGCAGAAGGAAGCCGATTTCGGCGTCTGCATCCACGAAGGACGGTTCACGTGGGAGCAGCAGGGGTTGGGACTGGTCGAAGACCTGGGCACTCGCTGGGAAACTGAGACCGACTGCCCTTTACCGTTGGGCGGAATAGTTGCTCGACGGAGCCTGACTGACGAAGTCATTGCGAAGGTGCAGGATGTAATTCGCGACTCACTGGAATTTGCACTGGCCGACCGCGACGCTGCGTTGCCCACGATGAGGAAGTACGCTCAGGAGTTCGACGATGAGGTGCTGATGAAACATGTCGATCTCTACGTTAACGACTGGACGACTGAGCTGGGGACAACGGGCAACAACGCTCTGCAGCAGCTTTCGAAGCGTGCTCAATCGATCGGGTTGGTAACTGAGTCTCAGTCCTCAATCGAAGTGTTTAGTGGATGAGATACCTGACTGTCTGAAACCCTCAGCCAGTCGACCGTTCCTGTAACATGGGGCGTTTTGAAGTTACCTGGTGACAGTAAACGTGCTCTTGTGAAACTCGTAAAGGATGGCAGCAATGCACCGACCCATCGTCACTCGATTTATGCTGGCAGGTCTTCTCTTAGCCTTTGTCGACGGCGAGAGTCGTGCGGGTGATAGCTGGCCGCAGCTTCTGGGCAATGCCCAGCGGTCGGGGAATGTAGCGGACGAGGTTCTGCCTGAGTCGCTCGGTCTGGCCGGAACTGTCGCACTGTCGGATGGGATTTATGCCTCGCCGGTCGTGAGCGATGGCACGGCGTACGTGATCGATGGTTCAGGGATCGTCTTTGCAATCGATATCGAGACGTTAGAGGTCCGATGGAAGTTTGCGACCGAGGGCGGACCAGGTAACTGCAATAACGTCGCCGCTCCGGCAGTGGTAGGACCGTTTCTGCATGTCGGAACAACGGCCGGCTATTACTACGTGTTGGATCGAGAGGACGGATCCGTCGTCAAACGGCTCGACTTTGAGGAGCCAGTTTTCTCCGCTCCGTCCGTCGGGAACGATCGAGTCTACGTCGCGACGCTGGGAGCTCAGATATTTGCCCTGAAACCAGACGGGACCGTCGTCTGGACATGGGACTTTGTCAAAGAGGTTGTCGACTTTCACGGAAACCGCTGGAGCGGTTCGGACTGGCTGGCTCATCGTGGTGACCGAGTCACGTGGCGGGACCACTTTGTGTGCTCTCGCGACATCTGCGTGGTGGGCAATGTCGTCGTGATGCCGGCTGGCGGGCGAACGGTGTTTGTCGAGGATGCCGGTGATGCTCCCAAACTTCGTAACGTCGGCGTGATTCCAAAGTACGCCGGTTCAGAGTACCCCGCGACGTTTGGGCAAAGCGCCGACGAGGAGGGGAACGTTTACGTCCAGTGGCACCGTCGTGACAACGCGGGGCGTGTCGAAAAGCTTCGACTGAGCGGTGACGAGCTGCAGACCGATTTTGTGAAGGGCACGGAAACGTCGATCCGCATTCCTGGTCTACTGAGCTTTTCGCCCGTGAGTATTCGCGGGGATGACGTATTTCGTGTTCGCCCGGAACAGGGCAAAGGACTGATCCGACATTCTGCGGGTGAGGACGAGCCGCAAGTTCTCTGCCCGGCTCCTTCGATCTGCCCTCCGGTTTTGACAAAGAATCACGCAGTCTATGGCGGGCTGGACGGAAACCTTTACGTGGTACCGCTCGGCGAGGGCAAGACACGCTCGCTGGCGACAGGTTTCGGAGCACCGATCAGTGCTCCGGTTGCCATCGCTGACGGGCGAGTTCTGGTTGGCTCGGAGGATGGTCATCTATACGTCTTCCAAAAAGACGGTAATGCAAAGCCGCCAGCGAAAGACCTTGAACTTTGGAAAATCCGAAGCCGACTGACCGGCCCGCTGGCCGACGGCAAGTACAACTGGTACACGAACTACGGCGACTTCGGCGGCACAAATGCCAACGATCAGGGACTGACCACGCCGCTCAGAATGCGGTGGGCTCGGCGTCTGGAAGGAACGGTCAAACACCTTCCCGTTTGCGGCGGCGGGCGGCTCTATACGCACACGGCCGAGGGCCAGATCATCGCCGTCGAGCAGGATACGGGGCGTATTCTGTGGCGACGATATTGGCCCGACGTTTACCTGTCATTTACCTCGCCGCTTTATCTGAACGAGAAGTTGCTGATCCCGCAGGCCGGCATTCGACAGTCTCGAATGCGATGCCTCGACGCGGCAACGGGCGAGTTGCTTTGGGAAGCCCCATTCACAGGCTCGCCCAGTTGGAGTCGCCAGTTTCCTCCAGTCGCACACGGGAACATCGCGATTTACGCATCCGGATCAGGGGAGTACGCCGCTCAAGGGTCAGAGAAGCCGTTTACGTTTGGCGGGACACCGGCGGACTTTGGCGGTCGTGAAGTCATGAGTTTTATCTACTCGAACGACAACCCGTTCTACCCGAAGGACCACCGACCGCGGCTCTGGGCTTGGGATCTCGACACCGGCAAGGTTGTCTGGCAGAAAGATTTTTCCGAGTACGGTCGAGGTGGGAACGACTGTGGCATCTGCATGCTCGACGGGAAGTTGTACTACTCAACATTCTTCGGGTACGCGTCGAGCCAACGCAAACGTCGAGGGCTCCCTGAAGAAAACAACGGTTTGACCGCGTGTCTCGATCCTGAAACCGGAGACGTCAATTGGCTGACGACGAAGTATTATCTCACTTCTAAGTGCACCCTCAGTTCTCGTGACGGACGAATCTACATCGGCGGCTACAACCGGGCGAAGGAAGGCACGGACGAGCGATTTGTCTGGTGCCTGAATGCGAAAGATGGCTCGCTCGTTTGGCAGTCCGATGCCGTAACATCCGCATTGAACGTGGTCACCGTCGGAGAGCGATTTATCTTCTCCAATGCGCTGCGTGGCAAAGGAAACGTCTTTGACCGGGCATCCGGGAAGGTCGTTAGCAGCATTGGCCATAACTACGCATGCTGTCGTTTCACACTTTCCGAACCGTTCGTCCTCGGCGCGAACATGGACATGATTGACCTGTCGAAGGACGGCGAACTTGTTTCGACGGGGCCAGCGATTGATTCTCGCGAATGCCTGGGTGCAGTCGTGTCGAACGGCCGGATCTTTTACACATCTCAGGCCAGCGGGTTCGTCGTTTCGCAGACGTTCGGCGAGGCATCGAAAACCCTTCCAGCCGTCTGGGAACGGCCACTTTCAAGGTGATTTCTAGGAACCACTAATGGACACGAATAAACACTAATTTTCATCTTGGGGATTCGTGTTTATTCGTGTCCGTTAGTCGTTCTTGCGAGGCCGATTTACGAATTCTGTTGTTGAATCCAGAACCGGAAGACTGAATGGGACTGTCAACTGCTGACTGGATTGCACTCGGCGGCTACTTGCTTGGCGTCACTCTGCTCGGAATCTGGGCCAGTCGCAAGGTGACGGGCATGGCTGACTTCGTCATGCCTCGTCGCTTTGGGAAACTCATGATGCTGATGCATGGGTTCGGGACGAGCACACATTCTGATCAGGCGGTGACGGTCGCCTCGAAGTGCTACACCAGCGGCCTGTCCGGCATCTGGTATCAGTGGATGTGGCTGTTCGCGACGCCGTTCTTCTGGTTGATCGCACCGATGATGCGACGGTTTCGGGCATTGACAACGGCAGACGTTTTTGCGGCGAGATACGCACCGTCAGTCGCGATTCTATTCTGCGTGTTTGGGCTCGCGAAGTTTGTCGTCACGATCGGCAACATGCTCAAAGGTTCGGGAGCGGTTGTTGAAGCCTGCACGGGCTCGGCGATCTCAGCCGAAGCGGCCATCGTTGTGATGACTGTTCTGTTCGTTGTCTACGGGCTGGCTGGTGGTTTGAGAGCGGCCATTATCACCGACTTCGTCCAGGGAATTCTCACGCTGCTGTTTTCGTTCCTGCTGCTGCCTGTCGTGATGAACGCGGTTGGCGGCTTACCAGGGATGCGAACAGCCTTCGCAGACCTCTCGCCTGATCGAGACATGCTTTCGCTCGTCACGCCCGGTGACATCGGCGTTTTCTACATCGGGATGATCGCGATCAACGCACTGCTGAGTGTCACCGTGCAGCCTCACAACATGGGCACCTGCGCCGCTGGCCGGACAGAAATTGAAGGTGCCGTCGGCTTCATGGGCGGCACGTTTCTGAAACGAATCTGCACTGTGGCGTGGTGTCTGACAGGCTTAGCGGCGTTTGCATTGTACAAAGGGGCCGCGGACGTAGAGCCTGACAAAGTCTACGGCCTGATGGCTGCCGAGTTCCTTCCGCAATTGTTGCCAGGATTACTCGGACTGTTTCTGGCAGGATTGCTGGCGACGGTCATGGGTTCGTGCGATTCGTTCATGATCTCCGCATCCGGGCTTGTCACGGAGAATCTTTATCGGCCGGTCTTTCCCGGTCGATCTGAGACTCACTATCTGTGGGTGGCGCGAGCGTCCGGGCTGGCGGTGGTGCTCGTGGCCATCGGCTACGCGTTCTGGCTGAGCGGCGTCATCGAAGGACTGGAAATTCTCTGGAAGCTCAACGCCGTGATGGCACCCGCATTCTGGCTGGGAGTCTTCTGGCGGGGGGCCACAACCTCCGGCGCGTGGGCAGCCACCATGCTGACTGCAGGGACCTGGTGGCTGACGAATCTTTCGTCGACTGCGGTGGCGCTGGCGTCTTCTACAACCATGAAGTCATGGGGAATCGTGATCAGCAAGAATGACACGTGGGTGATTTCGACGCCCTGGCAGATGCTAGCGTACCTGACAGCAGGGTTTGCTGGCGGAGTTGTCGTCAGCCTGCTGACGACGAAGAACGATCCTGTGAAGCTCGATCGATTCTACGAACTGCTGCGGACTCCGGTCCAACCGGACGAGAAGATCGAGGCGCCGTGTACGCTTCCGGCTGGAGTGACTCCGTCGCCACGTCGGGTGTTTTTCCCGTCAACCAGCCTCGAACTGCCGATTCCGTCGAGACTCGCGGTGTCTGGCTTCGTGGTCGGATGGTTGCTCGTTTTTGCTATCATCGGTGGAGTCTGGCTACTTATCGCGTCGTGATCGTTCACGGTCCAAACAAAGTCGGACTCAAGCGACTTGAACATGCGGAAGAAACATGCAACGACCGAACATCCTTCTTGTAATCGCGGACGGAATGCAGTCGGACACGGTCCTGCCCGCACACCCGTGTCTCACTCCAAATCTGGAAGCACTGGCAAGTCGCGGAGTGCGTTTTCGGAACGCCCACACCACGTGCCCAACGTGCTCTCCGGCTCGAGCCAGTCTGATGACCGGGCAATTGCCTCACACTCACGGAGTTCTGGAAGTTGAGCACGGTCGCGACGACGACCAATGTGTACTGCGGACCGAGTACCGGCACTTCGCGCAGAATCTGTCTGACGTCGGATACCGCACGGGCTACTTCGGGAAGTGGCACATCGAACGATCACAGGACGTGGCTCAATTCGGTTGGCAGGACAGCGTCGTGAAGGGAGCAGCCCATGTTAAGAACCTTGGTCGAGGGCAGGCGGGGCCACCGACGTTCAAACTGGATGAGTCATTGACCGGTTACGTCGAAGGCCCGCGTGGCTACAAAAAGGTCCTTCATTGGGGAGTCACCGACACGCCGCTCGATGATCGGTACCCCGGCTTGACCGTCGCCGATGCAGAACAATTTCTGAGTGAACGTCTGGTTGAGCCCTACCCGTGGTGTTGCTGCGTCAGCTTTTCTGAGCCGAACGAAGCATTGGTAGCCGGTCGCGAAGCGTTCGATAAGTACGATCCTGCGAAGCTTCCGCTGCCGGAAAACTTCTTCGACGATCTGTCGGATCGGCCCAACATTTATCAACGTGAGCAGCAGATTGGCCGCCCCATTTCAGAAGAACACTGGAGGAACGCGCGAGCCTGCTATCTTGCTCGGATTACGGAAATCGACCAGATGGTCGGACAGTTGACTGGTCAATTGGAAGAAGCCGGACAGCTCGACAATACGATTGTTATCTTTCTCGCCGATCACGGACGCTTCGTCGGTGCGCACGGTTTCGATGCACATAACTTCGGACCTTTCGAGGAGATCTACCGAGTCCCTCTCATCATGGCTGGGCCGGACATCGATTCAGACGTTGAATGTCGTGCTCAAATCAGCATCGCGGATGTCGGCACCACGATCTGCAGCATCGGCCAGGCGGAGTCGATTGAAACGCCAGACTCGCGTTGCTTTGCGTCTTTGCTGACGAATCCCGACGCCGTGTCGGAAGAGTTTCAAACGGGGTATGCAGAATATCATGGAACACGGTTTCCATTGATGCAGCGAATCGTTTGGCAGGGTGACTGGAAGTTCGTGTTCAACGGTTTTGACTTTGACGAGTTGTACAATCTCGCCGAAGACCCGTTCGAAATGACGAATCTGGCTACGAGACCTGAACAGCAAGGCCGCGTCGAGGCGATGATGTCCGAAGTCTGGCGGCGAGTTCGAGACACCAACGACCGCGCGATTCTGGAATCGCATTATTTCTCGATGCGTCTGGCGTGTGTCGGCCCCGACGTGGCCGAGTCATGATGTTTTCGCGTTGGCAGCTTGCGAGAATCAAAACACGAGATGGACTGGATGAAAATGGATGGCTGCTGAGTGGGAATTCTGGATCGACGTTGGTGGTACTTTTACCGACTGCATTTACCGCCGGCCTGACAACTCGGTGTCGACGCTGAAAGTTCTCAGCTCCGGCATCACAAAGGGGCAGGTCGAAGAAATTTCGGGGACCGACCGAATCGTTGACGCTGGCCGAGTCAGTGATCCCGACGGTTTCTGGGCGGGATATACGATCCGATTCCTGAGCGAATCTGGCCATACGATTCACACAGCCCGCGTCCGCAAGTCGCAAGACACCAATGGTCTGTTGGGAGTCGAGCAACTTCTACCGCCACACATCACGCCGGGCACTCGGTACGAACTGGATGCAGGCGAGGAAGCTCCAATTCTTGCTATCCGCCGTGCGATGAGTCTTTCAATTGAGGAATCAGTTCCTCGCGTGTCGGTCCGACTGGGGACGACGCGTGGCACAAATGCGCTGCTGACTCGATCCGGTGCTCGGACGGCTTTTATTACCACTAAAGGATTTCGCGACGTCCTGCTAATCGGGAACCAGGACCGACCACGGTTGTTTGATCTGGCGATTCAGAAACCTGAGCCCTTGTTCGAACAGACTGTCGAGATTGATGAACGGCTGGACTCCGCCGGTGGCGTTCTCAAAACGCTGGTCAAGGACGACGTTCGGGCCAGTCTGAATAAACTTCGTGAGACCGGCGTTGAATCAATCGCGATTTGTCTGTTGCACGCTTTTGCGAACGATGAGCATGAGAAGGTTGTCGAGAGGATCGCTCGCGAAACTGGTTTCACCGAGATCAGCACATCGAGTCGTTTGTCCCCACTCATTCGAATCGTCTCACGAGGTGATACGACGGTCGCAGACGCGTACCTGAATCCGATCCTGCGTGACTATGTGGAGCGACTGCGAAGCTCTCTCGGCGACAGCACGCTGAGAATGATGACTTCGGCGGGAGGCCTCGTTGACGCCGATCAGTTCGTCGGGAAAGACAGCATTTTGTCTGGGCCGGCCGGCGGCGTGATCGGCTTTTCAAGGGTGGCCCGTCAGGCCGGATTTGCGAAGTCACTCGGCTTTGACATGGGCGGGACGAGCACCGACGTCTCACGGTTTGATGGCCGGTACGAACTGGAATTCGAGACTCAGAAAGCGGGCGTTCGCATTGTCGCTCCGATGCTCGCAATCGAGACGGTGGCTGCTGGCGGCGGCAGCGTCTGCGGATTCGACGGTGTCCGATTGTTTGTCGGCCCCCAGAGTGCCGGTGCGGACCCAGGCCCCGCCTGTTATGGCCGAGGTGGACCGCTGACGGTCACCGATATCAACGTGTTTCTCGGGCGAGTTCAGCCGCAGCATTTTCCGTTTCCGCTGGACGTGGCCGCTGTCGAATCGCGGCTTACGCAATTGTGTGGTGAAATTGCCGAGTCACCTCTCGGCACAAGATATGAGCAGATCGAACTGGCGGAAGGATTTCGAAAGATCGCCAACGCCAACATGGTGCGAGCACTGCGGCGAATTTCCGTGGCGAAGGGCTACGATCCTGCTGAGTACGCTCTGGTCAGCTTTGGTGGAGCGGGCTCTCAACACGCCTGCGCGATGGCTCGCGAGTTGGGCATCAAGGACGTGCTCATCCATCCCTTCGCTGGGATTCTCAGCGCCTACGGAATCGGACTGGCCGACGTTCGGCGGTTCTCGGAGCGCTCTATCCTGACAACGTGGCACGGAAATGAATTGCCAGAATCGGTGGGCAATTGCTTCAAGGGACTGGCAGGTGAAGCTCGGCGAGAAGTCGAAGCGGAAGGGATTCCGCAGGAACGAATCGGAGCACCACAAAGAAGTCTCGACTTGCGGTACCAGGGTGTCGAATCGTCGATCAACGTTGCGGAGCCGGCCGATGGAGACTGGCGAACCGCCTATGAGTCGCAGCATCAGGCTCGCTACGGCTATTGCCACTCCGGACGTGATCTGGAGATTGTGGCTGCCCGCGTCGAGGTAGTCGGCTCGATGCCGGAACCACCGGACGATGCACAGGCGCTTGTCGAACGTGTGCCAGATCCAGCAGAACATGCGATCGTGCACTTTGAAGGCCAGCCGGTTGAGACACCGGTATTCACAAGGGACCAGCTTCAGCCAGGGGATCATTTCGAAGGTCCGGCGATCGTTTGCGAACCGACGTCGACTGTCGTCATTGAACCGGGATTCGCGGCGAAGATCCTCAGTCGTGGCGAGATCGTGATCTCGGACAGCGGCGGATCTGTCGTGAAGTCGAGCGACGTCACAGGTCAGGCCGCCGGATACCGGTCCGAAGACGTCGACCCCGTGACACTTGAAATTTTCAACAACCTCTTCGCAGCAATCGCCGAGCAGATGGGCGTCACACTGCAGATGACGTCGTTCTCGACAAACGTCAAAGAGCGTCTCGACTTCAGTTGTGCGATCTTCACGCCGACCGGTGATCTGGTAGTGAACGCTCCGCACATTCCCGTTCATCTTGGGGCGATGAGTGAAACGGTCAAGTGGCTGCTCGCCGATGTGACCGACCTTGCCTCCGGCGACGTCTACGTCACCAACGATCCGTTCCGAGGCGGTTCTCACTTGCCGGATGTCACAGTTATCACGCCGGTGCACGATGAGAAGACTGGCGATTTAATTTTCCTGACCGCCAGCCGTGCCCACCATTCGGAAATCGGTGGGGTCGTGCCGGGCAGTATGCCGCCATTCTCGAAGTCGCTCGCTGACGAGGGCGTTCTCATTCGGTGCTTCAAGCTCGTTGACGGTGGCATTTCCCGGGAAGATGAACTGAGAGAGTTGCTCTCGTCAGGCGAATGGCCAAGTCGGTCAGTCGACAACAACATCTCAGATGTGTCGGCACAGGTTGCCGCGAACGGTTCGGGAGTCCGACAACTGAAAGAGCTGGTTGATCGGCACTCGTTGAGCCTGGTTCGAGCCTGCATGGAGCGAATTCAGCAGGCGGCCAGTGAGAAAATGAGAATGTCCCTGTCGCGAATTCCTGACGGCGAGTATTCGCGAGTCGACCATCTGGATGATGGCTCTCCCATCGCGGTTCGAATTTCAATTTCGGGCGATTGTGCGACGGTTGATTTTACAGGCACTGGTGCGGTGCTCTCATCGAATCTGAATGCGAACAGAGCAATAGTCACGGCAGCGGTCATGTATTCGTTTCGTTGTTTGATTGACGAGGACATCCCGCTCAACAGCGGCGTTCTTGAGCCGATCGAGATCGTGCTGCCAGAATGTCTGCTGAATCCTCAAGCCGACGACGATCCGGAACGATGTCCGGCGATCGTTGGCGGAAATGTTGAGACGTCACAACGGGTGGTGGATGTGCTGCTCGGTGCTTTGAATGTTGCGGCGGCCAGCCAGGGAACGATGAACAACCTGACATTCGGAGACGGCACGTTCGGCTACTACGAGACAATCTGCGGTGGCGGCGGCGCAACAAACGACGCCGACGGAGCTGATGCCGTGCATACTCACATGACGAATACGCGACTGACCGATCCGGAAGTCATTGAGCGGCGATACCCGGTGCGTCTGCACGAGTTTTCGATTCGGCGTGGCTCCGGAGGGGCAGGGCGACAACGTGGCGGAGACGGAATCGTTCGACGGATCGAGTTTCTGAAACCACTCACCGTTTCGTTGTTGACGGAACGGCGGGATGAGTATGCCCCGTTCGGACTTGAGGGCGGAGAAGAAGGTCAGATCGGTACCAACCAGTTACGCAAATGCAATTCGGAAACGGATGAGCAATTACCTGACAAGGTGCTACTCGACGTTTCCGCGGGCGATATCTTGACGATCGAAACTCCCGGCGGCGGCGGATTTGGCAATCCCTGACGGCTCAATGCACTTGTACGTCGCGTGGCGAGTGTCAGGCGACCGCTTCGGATGGCTCAGGCGAGGGGGTCGTTCGGGGACGAGTTTTTGACGCCGGCTTTGCTGCCAGACCTTCGGCCGACACCTGTCGGACGACCTTCTGCGAAAGTTCGTCCATCTCCATGACGAGAGCTTCGACGCGCCCTGACAAATACATGTACATGATCAGCGACGGGATCGCGATCGCCAGTCCGAACGCAGTCGTTAGCAGGGCCATCGCAATGCCCACGGCAAGCTGATCAGCCTTACCCATCGCTCCGGCACTGGCGATGTCGTTGAAGGCTTGGATCATGCCGACGACCGTTCCCAGCAGGCCCAACAGCGGAGTCACCGTCGCCACGCCGTTGAGAACTCGAAGGTGCCGACGAAGATGACCGATTTGGCGTTCGCCTCCGTCGATGACGGCTTGCTCAACCTCGACGCACGGTCGACCCCACTTTTCAACACCATGCAGGAAGACTGAAGCAATCGGGCTGTCGTTCTTTCGGCATTGGCTTACGGCTGTTGCCGAATCCAGTTTGCCTTTGTGGAGATTCTCCAGGAATGGTTCTACGAAGCTTCGCGGAATGACCCGCGACCGACGAAGTACGACGACACGCTCAATCGTGAACCAGACAGAAATTACCGATGCGATCAGAAAGGGAACCAGCCAGCCGCTCATCTGTTCGATGATTTCGACGGGGTGCGTTGGGATGCCCGTTGACTTCTCGGCTGTTTGCGTCGGAGAGTCTGTACCCGATGCAGGATTCTCGGGAGTATCGACAACGGGATTGGTCGGAATTGGCGTTGGGCCTGTCTCTTGTGCATGGCTGGTGCCGCCGAACGTGGCGACAAACACAACAGCGCCGACCGCCAGAACTGCGTAATGCAGTCCGGCGAATTTATTGAATGAGCTGTCTGGCGAACGCATGAAGGAACCTCGATCCGTTCTTGCGACGGAATGTGGTGTTTCTCTAATCGTCGACCAATTTCTGAGCCAGATCAGTGAATAGTTTCCAACAAGGTCTCAGCCCGCCGAGACGGCAGTCCCTGACTAATCGGCATGATTAACCATCAGGACGATCCACCGAGTTTGTTTAGTCGGTCGGCAGCCCGCTTCGCGAAGTCCGAGTCACTAAATTCGGCCTGCAATGTCTCATACCACTTTCGAGCACCTGCGAGGCTCTCTGTTGTTCCGATTAATTCTTCACACTGGCCTGCCTGGAATAGTGCAGGGGCTTGCCACTCCGGAAACTTGTAGAGGAAATGAACCGTCAGGTAGCCGTCACGCGCCTCTGGATACTTCTTCTGGAGAAACAGAATCTCAGCGATCATCAGCTGTGCTTTGGCAGCGGTTTCTGTTCGGCTACCAGCTTCGGATTCGATGACTCGTTTAAAAGCCGCTGTGGCTTCGGTGAACTTTGCCTGACTTTTCCACGCGCGACCGACGACTTCATCCAGCATGTAATGTGTTGGAGAGTCCGCTTTCCAAGCACGAGCTTTTTCAGCTGTCGCCATAACGGCGGCGTACTTTTTCTGCCTGACCTGACACTCGGCGAGCAGTGCCCAAAGGTGTCCAACCCAATCGCTCTGACCAATGGAAGGTTCTGCGACGCCGTCAACGAGCGTGGAAAGCGTTGTCTCAGCCTCCGGGAATTTGCCGAGGTTCAGTTGGCCGTTTCCGTGATAAAACTGGACGTCGGGAGCGTAATCGCTCTCTGGAAACTGCTTGGCGAATTTGTCCGCTGAAGCCACGACGTCGGTCCATTTCTCGGCGTCAGCGTCGATGCCGATGATGCGGAAGAGGGAGTCTTCCCGAACGATCGCATCTGCTGCTTCATCGGCCGCCAGCGCCGCGAATGAAGTTCTTGCGAGTTGAAGTTTGCCGTTAACAAGGTCACTTTCGGCGAGGCTGAATTGGGCATTATCGGCGATGCTACTGTCAGGATGCTCGTTAGTGATACGTCGAAACAGAGCATCAGCCTCGGCGTAGCGTTCCGCTTCGTAGAGCACGAGAGCCCATTCGTTGAGTAGCTGATCATGCTCGGGACGTTTGGAGAACTGAGCTTCGACAGCCGCGTAAACTCGATTGGCTTCATCAATCTGTTTAAGTCTTGCCTGGAGTCGGGCGGCCTGGAGTCCCGCCAGAAACGCCTGCTCATGCGGAGCGAATGTTTTGAAAGCCGATTCAAAAGCGGCGGCCGCTTCTGCGATTTTGGTTGCTCTCTGCAGCGCGTCACCGACCATGAATCCCGCTTCTGCTGCGAGTTTGTGTTCAGCGTGGTCTTTGAGAAACTGTTGAAAACGTTTCGCGGATGCCGCGTAATCCATCTGCTGAAGTTTGCTCCACGCCAGCCCGGACAGCGCAGCCGCGTGGAATGGTGATTCAGGTCCCGGTGGCAACAGAGTGCCGAAAAATCGACCAGCGGCTTGCCAGTGTTTGGCGTCGTAGGCAGTTTCTGCCACGTTCAGGATCGTTCGTGAGACGATCGGGCTTTCGGAATGATCGCTGAGCAGACTGCTGACAGCTTTGTCAGCGACCGTCCAATCGCGGGTCTTTGCGGCGGCGGTCGCGACGTGGGACCATGCCTGGTCTCGCAGCGGCCCCTTCGCATTGTGCTGCAAGTAGCTCTCGGCTGACTTCATCGCGACAATTGGCTGCGCGGCTTCAAGTGAGAGGAATGCGTGAAGGATCAGAGACTCCGGCAGCCCGGTTTTAGGATCGGCGATCACGGCTTCGGCCAGTGGGGCAATGGCTTCAAGGGCTCCCTTGCTGTCACCTTGTTCCTGCCTGACTCGAGCGAGCTGGTAGCGAGCTTCGGCCTGAGTCTGTGGTCGCTGCGTGGCCTTCAGGACGGCGTCGTAAATTTCCGCGGCCCGTTTCATGTCATCCGCAGTCGCTCGCAGCATCAGGAACTGGCCTTCCTGCAACTTATGCGACATTCGGATCGTGCTGGTGCTGTAGTCTCGTTCAAACTTGCTGAGAAGTAATTCTGCTTCTTTCAGCCGAGCCGTTCGAACGTCCGGCTCAGCGTCGCGAACCGTCTCAAGTACGCATTCTGTCGCGAAGTACAAACTGTGATCGGCGAACTGCCCCATTGGCCACTTCTGAGTGACCTTCAGAAAGCTGGCTTCTGCCTGAGCCAGTTGCCCCGATCGAAACTGGCAATCCGCAAGCTGGTAAACGACGGACTCGGCGATCGCCGCATCGCCAGCCTTTTTCTCGACGTCGATAAGGACTTCGGCAGCTCCCGAGTAGTCTCGCAGAGCCTTCAACGTAAGCCCCTTCCAGTAACCGGCCTTGACGGTTTGTTCTGGATTGGCTTCTGCCTCGTCGAACTTCGCAAGCGCGTTCGAAAAGTCATTGTTTTGATAAAGAGCGAAGCCTGCATTCAGTGTGGCAACTGATCGAAGTCGACTTTTCGGGAAACGAATGCCCACAGCGTCGTACTCGTTAACCGCTTCCTGAAACTTTCTTTGACCGAACAGCAGATTGGCGATCGCTAGTTGCGCGGCGTCCCCTCGGTCTTCCTGAGTTCTTTTGGCGGCTTCCCGATACAAGAGCAACGCCCTCGCTGAATCGCCGGCGGCTTCGGTTGCCTGCGCAAGCCCAAATCGCGCTTCCGCAGCCATCCGGCCTTGTGGAAACAGGCTGATAGAGCTCTGCAGGCTCGCCACTGCCTCCTTAGATTTGCCAAGCCGCCGTTGAGTGTCGCCCAGGTAGAACAATGCGAACTCGCGGAACGGATCTTTTGGAAAGTCTTTCAGGCAGCTCGTGAAGTCTTTTTCCGCTCGTGCCAACTCATCGAGATAGTAGCTGCACTCCGCGACGCGGTATCGAGCATGGGCGACGTCAGTATTCTTTGGGTAGTCCTTGATGAACGCGTCCAGTGTGTCACGTCCGGTGGAATGTTTCTCAAGCTGAATCTGCGACAAGCCCAGATAGAGTTTCCCGAATGGAATCTGCTCGTGCTTTGGAAAGTCGGCCTGGAATTTTCGAAACGCCTCTTCCGCCTGGAGCCAGCGTTCGGCTTTGTAAAGCCCTCGCGCAAAGTTGTAGGCATCCAGGCCGGCATCGGCGTGAGCGGGACTTGTCTGCAGCAGCGTCGCCGCGGCCAGGCCAATGAGAACAGCGAAAGAAATCAGATTGGACGGTTTTGATGAGTTCCGTCTGAGCATGTTTCACTCCTGCGGCTTCGAACGGCGAGTTGAAAACTGTTCGCCTGTGATGTTTCGAAGCAGAATCAGCATCCATGTAACTTGCCCGGCAATTCCTGGTGGATCGCTTGAGGCAACTGGCGGAATGGTACCGGTCGCGGATCCTCAACGTAAAGGGGCGACCAGATGAATTGAGAATGGCTGAGTAAGGAGTTACCAGCCGGTTCTGCTCACCGAATTACGCAGCAAGGATGCAATCTGCCTGCGTAATTCGTTATGTTTTCGAGACTTTGCAGAAGGATTACCAGCGAGGCCATTGCCATGAATTATGCACTCAGACTCTCCATCTCATTTCTTACAGTCGTCGTGTCTGTCGGATTCTCGGCCGCAGCGGAACCGAAGTATTCGGCAGTGAAGGGCTGGCTGAAGCCGGCACCCGACATGCAAACAATCGGGCAGGCACATGGTGACGTCGCCGTTGCTTCGAACGGAGACGTCTACGTCAGCGTTGGCGGGGCGCGAGGTGGCGTTCAGGTTTTTGACAAGACTGGCAAATACCTGCGAAATGTCCCGAACGCCCCGGCCGATTTTCACGGCTTCATCATTCACAAAGAGAAAGCCGGCGAGTTCATCTACGGAGCAAGACTGTCCGGTCAGTCAATTTTGAAGATGCAGCTTGATGGGCGGATCGTGTTGAGCATTGCCGGCTCGACCATTCCCCCAGAACTTGTCCGCATGCGGAATGGTAAACCGAGCCTTCGACTGACGAACGTGGATGTCGCACCGGACGGACGCATCTTTGCTGTCGATGGGTACTCCAGCGACATCATTCACATTTTCGATACGAACGGAAAATACCTCGACAGCTTCGGTGGTAAGAAGGCGCCGTTCGGGTTTCGAACCTGTCACAAAATCGCGATCGATGGTCGGTTCGATCCTCCCCGAATTCTGTGTTGCGATCGCGAAAACCGTCGAGTTGTTCATCTCTCGATTGATGGCAAAGTTCTGAACGTCGTCAAAGAAATGAAGCGGCCGGCCGCCGTTGCCGTGCATGGCGACCTCGCGGCGATCGCCGAAATCGAAGGTCGAGTCAGCCTGCTCGATAAAGAAGGCAACACTGTTCTGCAGTTGGGAGCCAACGATGTTAAGGCTCAAACGGCAACCAACAAAGTGAAGCCGGCTGACTGGCGGACGGGAATTCTAACCGCTCCGCACGGACTCGATTTTGACAGTCACGGAAACCTGTTCGTGACCGAGTACAACGTCTATGGTCGAGTCGTTCGATACGACCTTGCGAAGTAGTAGGGTGCGTCTTGACGCACGGGTCTGTTTGATGGTGCGTCAAGACGCACCCTACTCAATTACCGAACCTGGAAAGTCGGGCGGAAGACTTCCCGGCGAGGATCACGACTTAGCGGGCGTTGCGACTGAGTAGCCGGAGATTCTGACGGTAGCAGTCGGTCGCCCGTAGACTGAAACAGCTCGTCGCGAAAAAAGCTTGGTTGCCGAATGAGGACGTCCGGCTGCGATGCTTTGAAGACGCCGACAGACGACACGCCGTACGAGATCTCAAGCAGCGTTTCTGCCGCGATATTCAGATCGCGATCTGGCTGTAGGCTCCGGAACGGCAGCTTCACGACGGCACGCCCGTCGGCGAAGTCGGAGTTTCTCACGGTAAGGCTCCACTGCTCAAGTGGTGTTACCGGTGATTTGCGGTCAAGCGTGCTTCGTCCACCGGTCACTGCTTGCCTGATGCCTGTCAGTCTTGCCGTGAGTTCCCCAGGAATGACGGTCGGATGGCCGCTTCCGTCAAGCACGAACAGTTCCAGCAGCAGACCGTCCGGTTCTGCGTCCTGATCCCAGCTCGCCAGACGAGCTCCCATCTGCACCGATCGAGGCGTCATCTGGTGCGATACGATCGGCTCGCCAGTTTCTTCATTCAACAGCGGAGCGATTCTCAGCGGCTTCGAAACGCCGTTCTTCGAGGGGGATTCCGGCAGCATGTACTTTGAAAGTTGTTTGCGAAGTCGGGGGACGGAAATCTGACGATCGCGGACCTTGAACGAAGCAACCTGTTCCCATCGCAAGTGAGCAGTCAGGTGAACGCGTTCAGAAGCAACGACAAGGTCAAGTCGGCTGTCGTCAGTTGTTGAGGCAATTCGTCCGGAAATCTTGCGCCCGTCGTTGAGCATTGCCGTGACTGGCCGCGGCCGTCGTGCTGACGCATCCCGAGGACGGCTATCTTCAGCCAGCGCGATCGAACAACGAAGGCACGAAAGAAGAGCGGCAGTGGCCAGAACAAATCGCATGGCATCCCCGTCGGCAGGCAACATTGATAGTCAGCCAGAACGAATGGGCAACTACTGAGCCATAATCGGGGAGATTTTCGCCGCCGACGGAAAGCCGCGGGATCACGGGACTTAGCGATGGCTCACGCACGAGCTGAGCAGGGCAGTGTTGTTTTTTAGCAACATCCGTGATGCCCATTGTCAGCACGGAAAGGGCTCTCGCGGAGTCGCGGGGCGAAGCGACAAATGCCGGCGAAATCAAACTCTGCGTCCCCGTGCCTCTGCGCGAGACGTTGGGAAGAACGTCCGGAGTTCGTGTCGGACGACAGAAGGCTCAGAGTAAAAAAGCAGCGCCCAACGTTAAGGCAGCACGTCGCGGCGCCAGGTTCCGGGGATGACTTCCATCTCGCTGCCCGAAGCGAATCCTGGTGGCGGGTAGTTGGTGAAGACCGGCTTGTGATTAAACGTCGCGGCGGAAATACACGACGACGAGCCGCAGATCGTGCTGCCGTTCACGTGGGTTCTTGAAGATTGCGTGAGAATGGTCAGTTTGACGGATGTGTAGACGATGCCGTTTATCTCCGACGCGTACTCATCGGTCGTGTCGGAGTCTTCCTCTCCGTCGAACGGTGTTCCCGTCGGATTGAAATTGGTCGAGAGATCTGACTCTTTGAGATTCGGCTGTGAGTGGCAGATTAGAAAATCGCCTTCAACAAGAAGTGCCGGGAGATTGCTCACGGCAGCGTCCCAGTGAACGGCGTACGAAGTCAGGCAGCTTGTTCCAGGATTCAGTAGCACCAGCGTCCCAATAATCCGGCTGTTTTTGATTTCGAGATTCTGGCCTCCGCAATCGATCACATAGATGCCTGCTGAATTTGTGAGGGCCCACGGGCTTGTCGTCGGGCTGACGATCGTCTTTTCGATCATCCGTTTGCCACTGGAAACGGGCAGGGCGTTGATGTCGACCCAGGTGCCGCGAGCTTTGTAGTAGTCGAAAACGCTGCTGCCGGGCATGCGGCGTGCTGCCGCTGCAGAAGTCTGCGTCCCGCTGATGTTTCCCGTAATGCTGCCCGCGGCGTAGACGTTGCCGGTAATGCTTGTTCCAACCGCGTTGGCGGCGAGGCTTCCGTTCGAGCTGATTTCGTCGTCCGTTGACCAGTTAATCGATCCACCGAGGCTGACACTGCTTGCACAATGAAACGCGGCCTGGGTGCATGAAAGTGGTGTTTCGGTTGGGTAAAGCTGAACGCTTTGCACTGACGTAGCCGAGCCCTGACGACCGATTCCGTAAATGCGAACGGTGTCTGAATCGTCATCAAGTAACGAGGCGTCGGTGTCGACCAGTTTCCAGGTAAACGTTCCGCCGTTTATCGAGATCGGAGTGTCGGGATACTCGATGTTGTTCTGGTAGGTCGTTCGCCAGGCGGAATCGTTTTTCAGGACAGCCAGAGCGTGCTCGACGGCGGAGTGTGCAAGAAAATCGGCGCTGGACGAGTCGGCGGTGCGGGTGGTCGTCCGCAGGTTTAACCGAGCAACGCTGACAGCCGAGAGTCCGACGAGGCCGACAAGCGTCGCGGTTATCATGACGGCAACGTAAAGGTAGCCGGCGCGCGAATGAGCATCGAACATTGAATGCTGAGCTGTCCGTTGAGAACGTCGTAGGCCGGACCGAGGAGCGAAGCGACGCTGTTCCGGCAGGATTGATTTCTCGAAGAATCTGGTGTTGCCGGAGCGGCGCTGCGCTTGATCCGGCCTACTTTTACTTGTCTGAGAGTCGGATGTTCGATGTTGAACGTTCATCAGAAGTCCTCCGCAGCATTGGGAAGACTGGCGGTGCTTCGCGTTAATGCACCACTGCCAGTCGAAAGTTCGATGTCGACTTCCGTGACCCAGGTGCTGTCGACGAGTGGTGCCTGCTGAAGCGATCCCCAACGCGATCGCAGTGCCTGGCGAATAGTTGTATTTCCGTCAGGATCGGTCACTGTGACGGTGATCAGCTTCAGTCCTTCGTCAGTAGCTGGAATGACGGTTGGATCGGCGATTGATGCCAATTGAACTGTCGATGAGCGAGACCAACCCTGAACATTGCTGAGAAACTCACCAGGCTTTGTTTCGAGTTTGGTCGAACTCCACCCGACATAGTCGTCGACGTCGTCCCAATTCACTCGGAAGCCCGGTGCTTCACCACTTTCTGTTCCGAAATTGATCGTGCCCTCAGGTTCTTCGTACTCGCTCTGCATGATCTCGGCCAGAAGTTGATCGGCCAGCGAGATGCCGTCGTACTTGTCGGCGGCGGCTGTCCAGGTCGTGTAAACGCCTCCGACCGACTTGAGCGAGGCAACCATCATCAGTCCGACGATCAGCGTTGAGATGGCAACTTCAGCGAGGGTCAAGCCAGCTCGACGCTCCGTGTTTCGGACACGCTTTTTTGTCATTCCCGCGGAGGAGGGAATCCAGCAAGAAACTGGTTTCCCGCCTCCGCGGGAATGACTTTTGGGAGAGTATTCTTCGCAGGGTGCGTCTCGACGCACCACATCCGTGCGCCCCCAACCGAGCGGCGAGTCAGAACGCACCCGACGTGTGTTCGGAGTGGAATGTTTGATGTTCAGTTTGTGGCGTGTCACAACGTGATCTGCCTATCGAGAGAATGATCGAAAGAAGCTTTGGGCTGGCGAAGCTTCAACCGCCACCGGTTCCGGTTGCGAAGCCGTCCAGTCCATTGCCTGCTGGAAGATTTGATAACCGTCTGCCGTCAGATCAGATCGGCGTGTGCTGTAGTGTGGAACGAGCGTACGACGGCCGGGTGAGTCGGTATCATCAACCCGTTGTGCGCCGGTTTCGACAGTCACCACGACGGGAGCAGCTGAGCCCTTCCCCTTGCCCGGTATTTCAAGAATGGTCGTCAAACCGTTGGCCATCGTTCCGTTGGGAATGAGTGGTTGAATATTGCTGCTCATAACAGTCACTGAGTTACCGTGAATCCCAGCCATGATCGGGTGGTCTTTCTCGACAATGTCGAGTGTCTTAGCGGCACTCTTGGTCATCCCCGACGAGAATCCCAGAGGCACGATCCAGTCGAGACCTTCCGTCATAATTCCCTGAGAGACGTTCTGGACGGCTGAAAGCAACAGATCTGTGCTAGCTCGAATTGTCAGGTAGATCGCCGAACTGTTCGCAATTTCGTCGGCCAGCGTTTCAGCATCAGTTGTCTGATTCAGAAGTCGTACTTCCAGCCCTGCCGATTCAAACATGATCTTCCGGTCGAAATCAAAAACGTGGGGCGAAGTCACGTCATCGACAAAGTAGAGCACTCGCCGACGAGTCGGGCTGTCGTCCAACCCGGCTGCCCACGTGATTGACCGTTCCATGATTGTCAGTGCAGAATCAGTCAACAGGTCGAACGACGTTGAATCGTCGCCCCAGGGAAGTAGCACTCGCCGTGCTGGAGTGGGGGCGTCTTGCCGCGTCCGAGCATTGGCTTCCAGAACGGCCAGCGACGCGTGGTACTCGTTCGAGGACGAACGGGCCAGCACTTCAAGGTCCGGCCCGAGTCCCGGCACCAGTGCCAGCAACGGTTGCGACGACTTGACGATCTGCGTCGAGCCGGGCGACAACGTCGAAGTGATGTAGTGACTTGTGTTTTCAAGATCGATGTCCGTGCTTGACGACAGGTCCTTCTCAAGGCTGTAACCAGACTCGTCACGCAAGCTGGATGACTCAAACACGACGCCGACGGTAGCGGAATATAGTTTCTTTGATACATCGTCGCTCTCGACCGAACCGGGCACGTAGACCGCGGCGGCGTTATCGAGTTGTGACGCCCAGTCAGCATCGGAAGCATCGTTGCTCAGCGTTGACACGGTGAAACCCCAGGACTCAATGGCGTCAACGCGGTCCTGGTCTTCCTTGTCCAAATCTGCTCTGTCAACGACTCCGCCTTTGCCACCATCTCCCTCTGAAATGAAAACGATCGACGTATTCTGACCAGTGGCGGGGATGACCGGTGCCGTGACTGTTCGCAGCAAAAAGTCCATGTTGAAAGTCTGCACGTCCGCGACGACCACCTGAGCCGTGCCGCCGTTCAATGCGACTGTCAGAGGATCGCCGCCCGTGCCCGACCAGGCGTAACGGAGCAGTTCCGGTTGCCCGTCAGAGTCTCGGTCAGGCACAGCGAACGTCGCGGCCGTCGCCGTGCGTTCGGTGAAGTAAAGGGCACTTTTCAGATCGATCCCAAGTTGCCGCGTCAGGCCACTGGCTTCGGTTTTGATGGCTGGCTTCAGGTCAGGACTCCACGCACGATTAGCGACAACGATTGTCGACATCATGCCGCCGAGCAGAACTGTCGCGGCTCCGGTACTGATGACCATTTCGAGTAGTGTGTAACCGCGACGGCCGGCTCGCGTTTCTGAGTAGCGACCGGGCTTCGAAATCGAATTTGACGCTACAGCTAATCTCATTGTACGGTCGCCCTTCCGGTTGCTGCATCGACAACAATCGTCGACGAATCGCTACCCGATGAAAGAATGATCGATCCTGAATTGTTCGGGCGTCCGTACGCGTTGAATGTGACCGTTTGAGAAGCGGCAAAATCGACAGAAACGAGATCAACACTCGTTCCGCCGTTGGTCAGCGATACTGCCCACGCGGAGCCGGGATGGTCGGGCGAATCGACGCCAGCGACGCTGTACGAATCTCCGGACACATCGAACGTGACAGTGACACTCTGGCTGGTCTGAGCAGCGGCTGACGCCGCGTAGTTCAGGTCGGCGGCGGCTCGTCGGGCGGCGGCTTCTGCTGTGTAGGAAGTCAGCAGCGCCGCAAATTTTGGCGAGGCCGTGGCAGCCACGAGCCCCATGATCAACACGGTGATTGTCAGGTCGACGAGTGTGAATCCGCGTCGTGCATCAGATCGAGCGTTCAGATAGAAGCGATGTTTCTGCAGCATCCCAACGCAGCGATGACCGTCCAGTTGCAAGGGACGAGCAAGGGCAGGATGTGACTGGCATCGCGTCATGTTTGGTCCGTTACGGTGTTCTCAACCGCGCTTCACATTCCGAACCACTGCAACGCTCGCAATTTCCGTCGCGTGACGTCGCCGGTCACACTTTTTCAGGGATTGTGCAACTGCGGTTCAGTTCGATATTCCCGCCAGTTGGCGTTTCGCCCGGGTGGATGATGTAGTCGACCGATCCTTCGGAATATTCCGGCGATCCTGTACCAACGCACTCAGGCGATGCTGACTGCAGCTCGTCCAGAATGATCCTGAACGCTCGGTTGCGGCCAGCCGCCTTGGATCGATAGAGACAGGCATCCGCGTAGGAGAACAGCTCGTCAGTGGTCATTTCGCTGAAACCGGATCGAACGGCTGCAGCACCGATCGATAATGTCAGTTGACTTCGCTGCAGCCCGACAGGAGCTTTTATGTTGCGGACAGACTCCTGGATTCTGCGAATTGGGTGATCGATTGATTCGGATTTACAGTTAAAGCAAAGCGCTGCGAACTCGTCTCCACCAATTCTCGCCACGACGTCGTAGCTGCGGAGCGAATCCTTCACGCTCTTTCCCACGGCGGCGAGAATTTCATCGCCCGCCATGTGACCACATAAATCGTTGACCTGCTTGAAATAGTCGACGTCGAACAGGAAGAGTGCTAACGGCTCTTCGCTGCGGGAAGAGCGGTCCCATTCTTCACTCAGACGCCGCATGAACATGGTTCGATTGGCTAGCTGGGTCACATCGTCCGTGCCGGCTTCTCGAAGTGCAGGCTCAAGACGACTCCAACTCATCAGGATGTCGTCGCGAGTCATGACTCCAACGACGCGTCCCTGCTCGACGATCGGAATGCACGAGATGTCTCCACCGGCGGCGACTTCAATCGCATAGTGTGGTGACGCCGACTTCGATGGTTGAGCCAGTCGTGTCGTCATCAGATCTTCGACTGGTCGGGATTGCCACGTGTCGGTGGCTTCGCCGCTGACCATTTCGGTGTATCGATTCAGCTCGTCTCGTGACACGATTCCGACGATCGCGCTCTGTTCGTCCTGAACGATCGCGTACTGAAATTCGCATTGCTCCATCATCAGAGCAACGTCGAGCAACGATGTGCCGGTTCGAACAACCGCGGCTGTTCGCGACCGTTTAGAAGATACCGCCAGGTGGCCCTCGAGGAAGCGAGGTTGGACAGGCATGACAAACTCATTCGGGATAGAGACAAAATTCGAGTCGGTGACGGAGCTGGAGGTGTCCGCCCCAATTGATATACCTCTCTGGAATCGAGCGTGAGTCTGGAAAGACGAGCACGTCTGGTGAACTCTTCAAGGAGGGATTCACTGTCCTGTCCCCGCCGGAACAACTGATTCGACCAGTGCGTCTAAATCTTCCTGACATGTTGTGACAGCCTGAACCTTGTCAAAACTGGCAAAGAACACGTCGACGATGTCCGGATCCCACTGACTGCCTGAGCCGTCCTTTAGAATGGCCTGTGCCTTTTCGACGGGCATTCCTTTTCGATACGGGCGGTCGCTGGTCATCGCGTCGAAGGCGTCGGCCACAGCCATAATCCGAGCGTCCAACGGAATCTCCAGCCCAGCCAATCCATGTGGGTAGCCGGTGCCGTCGAAGTTTTCATGATGATGGAGGACGCCGTCGAGCGTGTAATTCAAAGGCTTGACCGGAAGCAGAATGTCAAAGCCGATCGAAGGATGCTGCTTGATCTGCTCGAACTCCTCTTCAGTCAGCCGGCCTGGCTTCTGCAGGACAGCATCTGGGACGCCGATTTTTCCGATGTCGTGCAGGATGCCTGTCAGATGGAGCTTCTTCAGTTGCTCTGCCGAATAGCCGACGGCTTTCGCTAGAACGACGGAAACTCCGGCGACGCGATCACTGTGACCTTTGGTGTAGGCGTCTCTGGCTTCCAAGGTCCGAACCAGCGACTTGACCGTTCCGATGGCGAGTTGTTCCTTCTCGTGAAACAAACTCACATTGTGTGCGTGGGTAGCGAGAAGCGTGCAGGCAGACTGAAGCAGGCCAGCCTCAATCGTTCCATACTCGTCGAGCCCCAGTTCTTCATTGAAGTGCCTGTGAGCTTCCGGGAATTCTTCGATTTCGCGGTTCACGGCGACCAGCCAACCGTAGAGATTGTCCTGCTGCTGAACCGGCATCACGATCAACGATCGCACTCCCAGACGAAAGAAGACTTCGTCTTCCCCAGCAAAGCGATTCACAACGACGGGAGTTTTGCAGGACTGCTCGCCAAAGCGTGCGGCAATTGTCGCCAGCACCTCGTCGAGCGGGCGTTGCTTACCGGCACATGCCGCAACGTTGACTCGGCGTTCGGCCACGGGCAGCGGTGAGTCGCAATCAATCGACAACAGAGCCACTGTTTCGGAATGTGAGAGTTCCGCCAGTGACGGCAGGACCACTTCTGCAACGGAGCCGACGTTCCGACTAACATCACACTGCTTGATCTGGAGTGAGAGCTCACGCAGCCAGACCAGTTCTTCAAAACAGCTCGTGACCTGCTCGGCGTAGGCCGTTATCTGACCTTCAGTCGCTGCGGCCGAATCCCGCTCTTTTGCTGATTGTGCAGCAAAGGCTGCGACGCGAAGCACGTCTTCGGCCAGCATGCCGTCGACAATGCCTGCGGCCGTCTTGATCAATCGCCCCTGGCGACAGCAGACGCATGCCAGACATTGATTGCCAGGAAGCTCGGCGACAGTGACACCATCGTTCGTGCTTATAGAGACGATATGTTTTGACCGAGCGTCCACACGATCGGCGATCTCAGACATCACTTCAGTAGTAAGTCCGTCGCTGTCACGTCCGGATTCCGGTCCGACGTCAATTATCGTGAACGAACTCGCGAATGCGGCCTGAAGCGCATCGACCAGCAGTTGTTCCCGGCTAGACAGTATGACGGGCCGTGAATTCTCTTGAGTTACGGTCATTGGAGTCTCGTATTATCGCCGACTATCAAAATTGATCGGATCGATCCCGAATCCATTCAGACTCGCGAAGTGAGTACTGGTCCGAACTTGGAAGCTGCACTCACCACAACCTTACGCCACGTTCTGCTCGTCGCAAATTGGTCGAATCGCATTTGCCAATTCGGAATTTCGGACCTACGTTCAAGGTGAAGTCGGTTTTTTCGACCGAAGTCAAAAATGGGGAACGCGAGCGGTCAGTGCAGACTGACGTGGAGCCAGCTCGTCTATGGGGCGTTTTCACACGACACATCGTTGCGAAACTATTGAGGGGAATTTGAGCTATGAAAAAGTCTGTCACTTGTACACAGAAGCGTCGTGGTGGCTTCACCTTGATTGAGCTGGTCGTGGTGGTCCTTGTTCTGGGAATCATCGCTTCAGTCGCCGCACCGAAGATGTTCGACACGGCAAACGATGCTCGTGAAAACTCGACGATCCAGTCATTGGCTGTCGTCCGGGACGCAATTGAACTTCACCGTGCACAGAACGGTGCTTACCCAGGCGACCTGGGAACTGCAGCCGACTTCAAGAATGACCTTGACGATTTCCTGAAGGGTGCCTACCCCACAAATCAAATCACGGGATCGACAAACAACGCGGATATCACGGTTTCAACTGCCGGCACAGCGTTGTCTGCTGGTGGCTCAACCGGTTGGAAGTACGACAAAACGTCGGGCGAACTCATCATTAACACGACCGGTTTCGACACGCTCTAAGAGTTAATCTAATCGTGTTCGACCGAAAGACCGAGTTACGGAATAGCGGGGACAGGTTGCGGCGTTTTGCCGTGACCTGTTTCCATTCATAGTCTTCGAACACTCCCGCGGGCCGTGGGAAAGAGTTTCAAATGCGAATTCTCATCGCAGAAGACAATCTGGTGATGGCTCATGTGTTGCAGTTCAATCTGGAGCGAGCTGGCTTCGATGTTCACGCAGCGGGTGATGGTGCACTGGCACTGGAAGCCGCTATGGAGGATTCGTTTGACATCGTCATCACTGACTATCAGATGCCACGGATGAATGGCGCCGAACTGGTTCAGCAGTTGCGAACCTATCCCGAGTATCGCGATACGCCAGTCGTGATGTGCTCAGCCAAAGGGTACGAAATCAATTCCGAGCAGCTTACTCTTGAGCTTGGGATTACGGAAGTCGTCTACAAGCCGTTCAGTCCGGCTCACATCGTTGAGTTGATCACAGCTCTGACCGCAACACTGGAACCAGCAGGAGTGTGAGCCCACTTGAGCGGCGACGGGCCTGACGCAATGTCAGGCCAAAGGTCCGTCGCTCCACGCCAGGCGTCACAGAAACAGGGAACTCAAGATGCAGGTTGCCGCTTCAGAAGCCGACCAGTGGAACTCGCTACTCTCCGGCGAGAGTGATGCAGAGTTGTTGCGACAGTTGGAACAACGCCTGACCGGTGATTCCAGTTGTGAGTCCGGCAGCCAATGGCGTGCGATCGTCGAATCAATCTCTGACGGAATCTGCGCCGCGGATTCGGAAGGTCGAATTGTTCAAGCCAATCCAGCCTTCGCCGCGCTGGTCGCAGTCGCTTCATCAGACATGCTGATGGGGCGTTCCGTTTGCGACGAAATTGTTGCCGCCGCTCCGGGCGACTCGGAACAACTGATAGAACGAGTCTCTCGGGGGATGACTGCTTTCGTCTGCGAACTTCGTCGCGGAGCCGAGTTGGCAGATGGAGTGCTTCGAGTTGCCTGCGTGCCGCTTCAGGGAACAGCGGACTCTGACGGTAGCAGCGTCTGGCAGATTCGCGACGTCACTCATCAGAAGCTGGCCGAAGAAGCTCGCAACCAGTTCGTGTTCACAGCCACTCATGAATTGCGAACGCCGCTTTGCAACTTGAAAGCTTACGCAGAAACGCTGGCATTACAGGACGGGATCGACGTTGATCAGCAGAAAGAGTTCTGCAATATCATCAATTCGGAAGCGACACGGCTGGCACGCTTTGTCGACGAACTGCTCAACATCAGCCAGATGGAAGGCGGTGGCCTGAGCGTCACGAAGCATCAGACCGATGTCGAGCGAATGTTGAAAGAGGTGCTTGATCACGTCCGTCCGCAGTTCGACAAGAAGAGCCAGACGCTGGAGTACTCGCTGCCCGCGAAGATGCCGAAGCTGTCAGTTGATAAGGATAAGATTGCTGGCACCTTGATCAACCTGCTTGGAAACGCCTGCAAATACACGCCTGAGGACGGCACGATTCGATTCACCGCCGAAGTCGAGCCAGGCTCGCTGGCGATGCACGTTGAAGATTCTGGCTACGGAATTTCATCGGAAGAGTTGCCTCGCGTTTTCGACAAGTTCTTCCGCAGCAGCGACCAACAGGTTCGAGACGTCGAGGGAACCGGTCTGGGCCTTGCGTTTGCCAAAGAAGTCGCACGACTGCACGGCGGAAGCTTAACCGCGCAAAGTGAAGTAGGCCGCGGCTCGCGATTCACGCTGACGCTGCCTTTGGAAGTTCAAAACGATTAGTCCCCGGCATTTCACGATTTCAGACAGACTTCAGCAGGACCTCTTCACATGTTTCAAGTGTCACGCCAGGGAGCGGTTGACATCGTTTCCGGCAAAGAGCCGTTGAACGAGGAATATGTAGACGCGCTCGAGCAGATCATCCATCCGTGCCTCTCAGGTGGTCAGCCACGGATGGTTTTCAATCTTCAGGAGGTGCCGTTGATTGACAGCCGCGGACTGGAAGTTCTGTTGGACGCTCACGAACTGGCCATGCAACGCGGTGGCCAGTTTCTGCTTGCGGCACCGAACACTCTGTGTCAGGACATTCTGACAGCGACGGGCCTCGACACGAAAATGCAGGTTTTTGACGACCTTGTTTCCGCGGTGGGGAGTTTCACGCTATGAACACCCACCTCGACAGCAACACTGCCACAGCAATTCTCCCGGCGGTACCAGCCGGCAGTTTTCTGCCGCAGCCTTCGGCGTTCAAAACGAAAACGCCAATGCGTCTCGGCGAGCAACTGATCCTTGCCGGTCTGATCACGGAAGACGAACTCGACGCCGCACTGTCTGAACAATCGGCGAAGCAAACCCGTTTGGGTGAAGCACTGCTCGAACTTGGTTTCGTCCAGGAAGAACAACTGCTGCCGTACCTCGCCGCACAGTTAGGTATTCCTGCAGTACGACTGCGCGAAGGCCTGATCGACCCGGGCGTCGTGAGGCTGATTCCTCGGCCACTTGCACGTGAAATGCGTGTGCTCGCACTGTTCAAAGTTCGCAACACACTGACCGTCGCAATGGCGGAGCCGCAGAATCTCGAACAGCTCGACGAAATCGAGCGGATCACCGGTCTGGAAGTTCGACCTGTTTGCGCGCTGCGTGCGGCGATTGAGAAGGTCGTTCCACGTGCCTACGAAAACGACTTCGGCGTCGACACGGTTACTGCCGACTTCGACACGGAATCGATTCAGGTCGAAAACGAAGCGATCGAGATTGATCTTCAGGAAGTCGGCTCGATGGCCGACGGCAGTCCGGTCATCAACCTAGTGAACTACATGATCGTTCACGCTGTCCGGCAAAAGGCCAGTGATATTCACATCGAACCGGGGATCAAGCATTCGGCCGTAAGGTTTCGTGTCGACGGCCAGCTTCGAGAAGTGCTTAAACCTCGCCGCGAGTTTCATCCAGCGATCATTTCGCGTTTGAAAGTGATGGCGAAGCTCGACATCGCAGAACATCGAATGCCGCAGGACGGAAGAATCCATGTGCGGGCCGAAGGACGGGCGATCGACCTGCGTGTTTCCACCCTGCCAACGGTTCGTGGCGAGAAAGTCGTGCTTCGAGTGTTGGACCGTCGAAACGTCACGTTCAACCTCGACGAACTCGGAATTCCGCCGAACGTTCTGAACCGGATGAAGCAAACGCTGGCGCGACCGCATGGGCTCTTCCTGGTCACAGGCCCAACGGGCAGCGGCAAAACAACGACGTTGTATTCGGCGTTGGAACTTGTGAAGTCGGTCGAGCGAAACATTGTCACCGTTGAGGATCCGGTTGAGTACCAGCTTGAGCTGATTAACCAGATTCAGGTCGGTGCCGCCAAGCAGATGAACTTTGCGAACGCGTTGCGATCAATTTTGCGGCAGGACCCGGACATCATCATGATCGGGGAAATTCGAGACCGCGAGACGGCCGAGATTGCGATTCAGGCTGCACTGACAGGACACCTCGTGCTGAGCACGCTTCATACGAACGATTCGGCAAGTGCTGTAACTCGCCTTCTGGACATGGGCGTGGACTCGTTCAAGATTTCAGCGGCTCTGGCTGGCGTGGTTGCTCAACGTCTTGTTCGCTGTGTCTGTACGAACTGCCGTAACCCGCATTACCCGTCGGCGGAGGTGTTTGAAGCCGTTCGGTACAGCGGCGATCGTAAACGTCAGTTCGTCCGCGGCGAGGGCTGCCGTCAGTGTTACGACACCGGTTTTCAAGGCCGAACCGGTATCTATGAGGTACTGTTGACGAACAACGGGATCCGGGAATTGATCTTCCAGGGTGCCAGTATCGAACAGTTGCGGAACGCCCATCATGAAAGTGGCGGTTCGACCCTCCTGCAGGAAGGCATCCGTGCGGCCGAAGAAGGCCGCACGAGTCTCGATGAAGTGATGCGGGTGGCGTCGGCCGAGTAGTTCAATCGATGGCCGAACCGCAATGCAACTTCAGCAGGACCTCTGGACACTCCATGCAGTTTCAGTTTTCAGCAAAGTCGACTGACGGAGCATTGCGTTCCGGAGTCATGGTCGCCGACTCGGCAGACGATGTACGAGAGCGTCTGCGCGACGAAGGTCTATTTGTCATGTCGGTTGTCGCCGGTCAGGCAAAGCAGGCCCTGGTGATGTCCAGCGGTCTTAAGTTTGGACGCTCGGGCGTCAAAAAGACCGACGTGCTCATGCTGACATCTCAACTGTCGATCATGTCACAGGCCGGCGTCGATCTTGGCGAAGCGTTGCAACTCGCCGCGCAGGATTGTCCGAATCAATCGCTGAAGAAAATTCTGGAGCAAATCCACGGAGACGTGTCGGCAGGGCAATCGATCTCTGACGCTCTGAAAAAACATTCGAGCGTCTTTGGTGACGCATACGTTGCCAGTGTCGCGGCCGGCGAGGCATCGGGAACCTTGACGGATGTCCTGCTCCGATTGGCTCAACTGCTGAAGCACGAAATTCGGCTCCGGTCGACGCTGAAGTCAGTGCTGGCCTATCCGATCGTGTTGATTGGCGTTGCGTTTATGGTGCTCTCAGCGCTCGTCTTCGTCGTGCTGCCACAGTTCGGGACTGTATTCGAAGGATTGGGTGAGCCACCGCCTGTTCACACACAAATGCTGCTTGATTCCGCACAGTTCCTTCGTGCTCACTTTCTCGCGATCGCTGTCATGGCTGGCTTGGGTGCCGTCGCTTTGGCCAGGTTCTGGTTCACTGATAAGGCGGCTCGATATTGGGACGGAGTTCTGGTCAACCTGCGATTTCTCAAGAGTGCATCGCGACCGCTACTGAGTGGTCGAACGTTCCGACTGCTGGGGACATTGCTGGAAAGTGGCATTCCCTTGCTCGACGGAATCCGGCTGTGCAGGACTTCTGTCCGAAACCAGTTTTTTCGCGATCTCTTCGATCGAATGGAAGCCAGCGTGCTTAGTGGTAAAGGCATCGGCGAAGTCATCGCCCGTACAAAGATCGTGCCGCCAGGAGCCGCTCAAATGATCTCCACCGCCGAAAGAACGGGCCGTCTTGGCGACGTCATGGTGACGATCGGATCGTTCTATGAAGAAGAAGGAGAGCAGAAGGTTCGTGATCTCACAAAGGTGATCGAGCCGCTGATTATCATCCTGATGGGAGCAGTCGTGGGGCTGGTTGTAATGGCAGTCATGCTGCCTCTGCTTGACGTTTCCACAGCCTCAGGCCGGCACTAGGAGTCGTTTGATGATTGACCTGTCTTCTGTTCAGGACGTCTGTCTTCGTCCGTTCAATCTTCGACGCAAAGCCGGGTTGATCGGTGTCGACGTCGGATCACGAATGATCAAGCTCGCCCAGTTCACTCGCACGGCAACAACGACGAAGTTGACTGCACTGAGGCTGGTTCCGGTGACTTCCGGTCGAGAACTAACCGCCGATGGAATTGAAGCCGGCGGAATCGGTGAGTCGCTCGACGGCCTCGCAGTTCGCAAACTCGGCTTCAAGGGCCGTCGCGCAGCGTGTGCACTTCCAACTTCGATTGCAGAGCCTCGCAGTCTTCAGCTTCCACGAGCGTCGGAGGACGAACTTCGTCAGATGGTCGAAAGTGAGTTGAAGGTTGATTCGGCGACTGGGGACACTGCCGTAGTAGATTTCTGGTCGCCGGACGAAGTCGGTGGCGAAGAAGAAATGAACAAGGTCTCCGCACTCGCTGTGCGACAAAGCGTGGCTGCACGTTGTGCCGAAGATTTGCTGGCAAGGCGACTGCAGTGCGAATTCCTCGATGGAATTCCTTTCGCAATGGCTCGTGCAGTCAGTTTTGTGGACGAAGCTCGAAATGAACCCGTTGCCGCTCTTGACTGGGGACACGGCTCACCGTTGTTGACCGTTTCCGTAAATGGCGAGCCGCGTTTTACTCGAGTACTGCGAGGTTGCGGATTCACTAGCGTCGAACAGGCTGCCCAGAAGGCACTGGGAACCGATTGGTTACAGACTGCTCGACTGCTGACTGCCTGCGGACTTTCGCACGATCAGACAGCTCACTCTCATGCCGCGGCGGTTGCGTTACGCAGAACATTGACTCCAGAAGTCGATCGCCTGGCAGAACAGATACGGCGAACAATTTCTTTCCTCGGCGTCCAACATCGAGCGATCCAGCCCAAACGACTTTGGGTGTTCGGTGGTGGAGGCACGATTGGCGGCATTGGTGAAGCATTGTCGGGGCGTTTGAATCTGGACTGCCAATGCTGGGGGCTACGTCCCAATCAGGTCGGCCGTCGCCTCGGAACTCTTACGCACATGTCTCTGTTTGGAGTTGCAGCGGGGCTCTCGCTGCTGATGGATCAGTCATGAAATCAAACATCAACATCCTGCCGCTACAGTTTCGGAAGAAGCTGCTCGTTCGTCAGATCATGCCCTGCTGGGCGTGCGTCTGGTTGGGCGTCGTCGTACTGGCCGCCACCGTCTGCTGGCAGGCAGAAGCGTCACTGGAAGACGCAGAAGCAGCGTTCGCGATTGTCGATGATCGAGCTGCGCCACTCCGTCAGATTGTCCAACACAATCAAAAAGCGACTGAGAAGTTGCAAGTTGCCGATCAACGTCAGTTGTTGGTGGACTGTTTGAAGGCCGCCGACCGGCCTTTGCAGCTTGTCGGCCTTATCAGTTCAACGGCCAACACAAACGATGGCTCGATTCAGATTCAAAGCTTTCAACTGACGCAGGGTGAAGAACCAACTAACGGGGCTTCGGTGCCGACCGCTGAAAACGATACGCCGCGTCGTATGAAACTTGGTTTGCAAGGATACGCCATTGACGACCTCGCACTTTCGAGGTTCGTTTCACAGTTGCGAGCGACAGGCGTTTTTGAATCTGTTGAGCTGCAGACTTCGAGCAACGTTCAGCTCGCGGCTGGTAACGCTCGTCAGTACGTCGTCGAGTGTCAGTATTGAGCCAGTGATCTGAGTGAAGGTTTGCCATGAGCGATCAATCATCCACTGATAGCACTCTGCGAAAACTGAGGATCATGTTGCACCTCGCGTGCTTCGCCGTAGCCGTGGGGATTCTGCTCGTCGCAGGTGTTGCCATTTACAAGCCGGTTTACGCCGAAGAAACCCGGGTTCGCAATGTGACGACGTGGACTGAGAATTTCCTGAGTCGCAAAGACGAATTCAAAAAAGATTCGACCGCGCTGAGACTGCGGCAGACGGAGTCTGAGGTTCTATTCGCAGAAGCGATGACAAGGATTCCGGAGACAGCACAGAAGACCGAGTTTCTTGCACAGCTTTCACAACTGGCAACAGCAACGGAACTGAAGATTCATGAGTTTCGCCCTGGCGACGAGGTCGATCGAAAGACCCATCGCGAGTTGTCCATTCATTTGACGGGCGAAGCGTCGTACTCATCACTCTGCCGATTTCTGGCTGGTTTAGAGAAGGTCGAACGACTGACTCAGCTAACGGCTTTGCAGGTCAACGGCGGCTACGGCGAAACCGACACTTACCCTGTCAGCATGACGGTGAATATTTTCTTCGCGCCGCTCGCGGTCACTTCAGATTCGACAGGAGAAGGCGATGAACCTGCAAGCAGTTAGTGCGTCGGTAAAAACTGACAAACGAAAAATCGCTCTGATTCCGATTCTGGCCGGCATGTTGATTTGGAACCTGACCGGAACCAGCAATGACCGAGGCAGCGTATCCGGCGATGTCACGGTCAGCGCAGAGCAGAAACTTACCGAAGCCGAGAGCCTCATCCGGCAATTGGAACGGAACCGCCAACACGTGTCCCAGAAAAACTGGCCAGCATTGGAGCTCGGCGACATCGTGGACTTTGACCCGTTTTCGCTTGTTGGCACTCTGGCTGAACGATCTGGAGTCATTCCGGACGCTGACGTGCTCGCCGCGCAGGCGACAACGGCGGATGGAGACGTAAGCGACACACCCCGAGCCAGAAGAGCCCGGTGCGAATCCAGTTCGTGCGGTGGCAATTGGCAAAAACGGGGCGGCAGCATTAGTCGACTCACGCATTGTGCGAGTCGGTGATGAACTGGAAGCCGGAATTCGCGTCGTGGCCATAGAGAGAAATGCCATCGTTGTTGAGGTGGTAAAATAGGCCAACTCTACCGGTCGAGCTGACTACGGTAGACGAAACTGCGTCAAGACGAGGCACTCGATGCTGTTGCCGTCCCGACAATCCGTACGTCCGGCACGAGTCCGGTGAGAACACGTTTGCCGGCAAGGACGAGCGGCACGAATTGCTCCGAAAATGACGATCCTTGAGCGTAAACCCTCACGGGCCATACGTAAGGAAAACTTCAGTCCAATCGTCGGACTGACGACTTCGGAGCGACAGGATGCAATGCCCGGCACGGATGTCCAGACGCTGGCTTAATGCCATCAGCCTGTGCGCGCTCGCATCGTGTCTGCTTGGCTGGACTGATTCGTCAAGCAACGCCGCAGATAAGCTAGTGTCGGCATCGGCAGGGCCGCGTGTTCCGCAACACGTCCGTAAAGTACCTCAACCTGCAACCGGATTTCTGTCACGAACCAAGTCCGCGTTCGCTGGCTTTGCTGATAAGCTGTCGGCGCCAAGGGATAATGCGTCAAACGAACGGCGACCGGTCCGCGTGGCCAAATCGCCTTTACGCTCAAAAAACGACCACAAACTATCCAGTCCGTTTCAACGCATCCGCGAATCCCTCACCAACCGCAGCCGACAATCGCAAACGGTTGGAGTTGCCAGGGGCGAAACACCAGCCGCAAAGGTCAGTCATCCACCTCAGGAAATACCTGTTTTTGACCGTGTGGTTCCTCCGTTCGAACAGCCAAGTGAATTCGTGACTGATGGCACGGACGATTCGGTCATCAAGTTAGATGGACCAGCTTCCCAGGCGTGGTATCCGCAAGCGACTACCAGCAGCGAAGCTAAGCCGGGGCGTGTCGCCATTGGCGATCTGAATACCGCACAGAATACCAATCCCGGCCGAGTGCTCGTCGGTGAACTGCCACAACAGTCGCGTAGACCATCCGGGAGAGTCAGCGTTGGAAGGCTTGGTAATAATACTCAGTCCGCCGGACGAGTTTCGATTCAGCGACTGGCAGGTGACGACGCGTTCGACCGGGGACGGCCGAAGCAAATTCGCATTCCCATAAACGATGCTGCCGGAAATTTTTCGGTTGGCGGCAACAGTGACCGAATCTCTCTCAGTGTTCGCGAGGCGCCGCTGAGCGAAGTCCTTGGACTTGTCGCGGAACAGCATGGGCTGAACATCGTCACTGCCTCGTCAGTAACTGGGACAATTTCAGTCAGTCTCGCAGAAGTTGGTCTCGAAGACGCCCTGGACGCAATTCTGACCGTCAATGGCTACACATGGGTGCGACAAAAGAACATTATTCTTGTGTCGAAGCTTGATCAGAAATCACCGGTTTCGCACGTCGCTCAAGGCCGATTGATGCGTGTCTTCTCACTGACCTACGTCGCCGCCGTTGACATCGACGCTGTTGTTCAAGGATTGTTATCTCCGGTTGGCAAGTCGTTCGTGACGACGCAAAGCGCTCAGGATAAGCGAAAGACACAGGAGCAAATCGTCGTTGAAGATTTGCCACAATACATTTCGCGAGTTGAGTCCTACATCGCTCAAGCGGACCAGCCGCCGCGGCAGGTGCTGATCGAAGCTCACATCCTACGGGTCGATCTTGGTGACAACCTTCGGCACGGAGTTGACCTTCAGGGGCTTGCTCGACTTTCCGGCGCAAGGATTACCCTACGGTCAACCGGGTTCGCGAACCCGGCCGCAAGTCCAGCGTTTCTTTTTGGAGTCGACGGCACCGATCTGGATACACTGATCGAAGCGTTACAGACAACGACGGACGCCAAGACGCTGGCCTCTCCGAAAGTGCTCGCCGTCAATGGTCAGGAAGCACGGATTCAAGTCGGCGAACGATTGGGCTACCTCGTTACAACGACCACGCAGACAAGCACGCTGCAGAACGTCAACTTCCTGGATACGGGCATCGTGCTGACTGTCACGCCCGGTCATTGCCGACACTGGGCAGATTCTGATGAACATCGTCCCGAAAATCTCGACGGGGCGAGTGAACCCCGACACTGGCCTGCCTGAAGAAGAAACGACGGATGTGCAAACAACGGTCATGCTGCATGATGGTCAGGCCATGATCATTGGCGGACTCATCACGGAAACCGACATCGACCTGCAGTCGAAGATTCCAATTGCCGGCGATCTGTGGGGAGTCGGGAAGCTCTTCCAGCGTCGCGTGCAGACGACTGAGCGAAGTGAGATCATTATCGCCCTGATTCCGCGGATCGTTCCATACGAGCCGGTCTATGATGCAAAGAACGAATGTGACCTTCATCGAGCCACTTCGCCACTCACGCAGTGGCCACTTCAAGAAGCCGCACGAGATGCCGAACCGTCACTTCCTGACGCATCGAGGCTTCCACGGAAACCGCGCTGGGACCGAATTCTGGACGTGCAGGACAACCTCCAGCAGGAAAATCCTCGACCGTCCGAGTATTTCTTCCCGAGCCGCCAGGACGCGTGGTACTACGAAGGGGACGAGTAACTTTCTACTGGTATCAGGCAACTTCGTTGTCCTGACCAGATGGAGCACCCTTCAAATGCCGAACAGCCTGCCATTGCCTCCGGAACTGAACATCCTGCTGGAAAAACGCGACGAGTCAGATCGTCGGGAAGATGATCGGCGTCAGGAACAAGTCGCTGTCGAAAACGACCAACGGGGAAGGGCACCTCGCCGTCAACGAAAACGCCGAAGTGATGACAGGCAATAAGGGGCTCGCTGGCTTATAAGTGAGGCTGCCGTTCCGTGCGTCGCCGACTTTGAACGGTTGCTTGCGGCTTCCGGTCAACAGGTCGGGATCGCACGAGACGTTGCCCCTTGGAACGCGGCCATCGATGTTGTCAGGCGTGATCCTGTGACGGACGTTTGCCCTTGCGAAACTTTCGTTTTGCACCCGGGTGAGCTCCTTTGCTTCGAGCTGGCCCGCGGTTCCCAGCTTGGCGAGGGCGTTCGCTGCTGAACTTCTTCGCGTGAGGTGGCCGTGAGTCCGATGATTCGCCTCGGTCGTCGTTGGCTAAGGTCATTTCCATCGGTTTACCCGCGACTCGGGTACGCTTCAGCGTGTGGAAAATCTCGGTCGGCATACCTTCGGGAAGATCGACCGTCGCGTACGAATCGTGAATCTTGATCGGACCGATGTACTCGCCACCGATGTTTCCTTCGTTGGCGATCGCTCCGACGATATTTCCGACTTTAACTCCGTCGTCCCAACCGACGGCGATGCGGTAGCGATCCTTCCCTTGTTCGGGGGGACCGAGTTGACGATTGTCGCTGCGTCCTCGTGGGGCGTCTCCGCCGGGGCGTTGTGAAAATTTTCCGCGATTGCCATTGCCGCGTTCGCCACGATTGTCGCGGCGGTCGTTCCGGTCGAACTCTTTGCGGGGTGCTCGGTCCTTCGCCAGAAACGGCCGGCCGTTCTGTCCGATCTGTGCCAGAGCGGCGGCGATGGTGACCAGAGGTGTTTCCGATTCTTCGGAAAACTTTGTGATCATTTCTTCGAAGAATTTCAGATCGTCGCCCGCGGCCGAAGCAGCATCCGAAATCTTCTGTGTGAATCGTTTGATTCGAATTGCGTTAATGTCGTCGGCGGTTGGTGGTTGGACGATTTCGATGGTCTGCTTCGTCATCCGCTCGATGAAACGGAGCTTTCCACGTTGCGAGTTTGTCAGGAAGATAAACGCTTCTCCCGTCCGCCCGGCTCGTCCCGTTCGCCCGATTCGATGGATGTAGGATTCGTTATCTTGCGGAACGTCGTAGTTAATGACGTGGCTGATCCGAGTGACATCCAGACCTCGCGCGGCCACATCGGTTGCGACGAGAATGTCGAGTGTTCCTGCCTTGAGCTGTTCAATCGTTCGTTCGCGAGTTTTCTGAGGCATGTCGCCATTCAGCGCGATGGCTTTCAGGCCTTCTCGATTCAACTGCTCGGCGATAGTGACCGTCATGTCCTTAGTATTCGAAAAGATGATCACGCCGTCTGTGGTTTCGACATCAAGCAGGCGTTTGAGGACGTCGATCTTTTCTCGCGGGTGCAGAATCAAAGCTCGCTGCCGAATTGAATCAGCAGTCATCGTCTTCGCCTTGATGGTGATCCGGGCCGGATCGTTCAAGTACTGCTGAGCGATCGTGCGGATCGGTGGAGGAAGGGTGGCGGAAAACAACGCGATCTGACGGCCGTCAGGTGACTGCTCAAGGACGAACTTCACGTCGTCAAGGAAGCCCATATTGAGCATCTCGTCAGCTTCGTCGAGGACCAGACATTTGAGTTCGCTCAGATCCAGCGTGCCTCGTTTGATGTGGTCAATGACTCGTCCAGGCGTACCGACAACGACTTCGACGCCGCGTTGAAGCTGCCGAAACTGAGCGGAGTAATCGCTGCCACCGTAGATTGCGGTGACGGAGAACCGCGGTAAGCAGGTTCCATATGTGGAGAACGATTTGGCAACCTGAATCGCCAGCTCGCGCGTTGGAGCAAGAACCAGCACCTGCGGTTTCTTCTGACCAATTGTGATGCGGGATAGGATTGGCAGGGCAAACGCTGCGGTCTTACCCGTGCCCGTTTGCGACTGAGCGAGCACGTCACGCCCGGCAAGCATGTGCGGAATGATCTCGGCCTGAATAGCCGTTGGCTTTTCGTATCCGGATTTCAGTACTGCTTCGAGGACTTCCTGGCGAAGCGAAAGGTCAGCGAAGAGCGGCTCTTTCGGTCCGTCGGCTTCTGCTGGCGAGGCATCAGCAACCGCTTGAGCTGCCGGTGCAGCGTCGACGACAGCTTCGACTTTGGCTGGCGACGATTCGGGAGCGGCTCCGGTTTCCGCAGCCACCGCTGGCTGTGCGACCGATTCCGGTTGAGCCTCAACTGTCACTTCCGGAACAGCCTCTGAAGTCAAAACGGTCGCGGCGGGCTCGACAGCTACGGCATCGTCAGGAACGGATCCCGCAGCGATAGTGCTGTCCGACGTGGCGAGCAGTTGTTCGATCGGGTCAGACAGCGGAGCTGTCGCTGACATTTCGAACGTGTCGAATGATGAGGTGTCCAACGACTCTGCGGGAATTGGAGCGGTGTTGGCGTCAACGTTGGACGGATTCTTAGCGGCATCTTCAGACATCGAGACTCTTCCGATCGTAGTGGTCGCCACGGTCGCTAAACGGAACGGTCAAGCAACAGCAGCGCGTACGCGTGCGTCAAACAGTGAAAAAGTGATTGGGCGTGCGCATCTAATTACAAAAACACAGATGGCGACGCCGCTTCATTCACTGGACGCGCTCTCGAATTCCGGTGACTTGACCGGGGAGAACACTCAGAAGACCTGTCGCCTGAGAGCCGTTAAGGACTCGCGAACATGAATTCGCGACTTCCGATGCCGACCAACAAGGCCGTATCAATTCGAAGTTGTGCAGACTTCGAGGCTCAGACTGGGCGGCAACCTACACATAACTCGACGCCAATGCCACGCCCATCCACTCAAAAACGGACAATTTGTTGAATAGCTGACAGGTAATCTGGCCGTACGGTCACCTTAACCGTTAACCGAAAATAGCATCGGCCAATTCAGGTTCACGCGAAAATCTCATCGACAATGCGGACCTTCTCCACACCGGTCAGCTTCTCTTTAAATCCGTGATGCTCGAAGAAGAGTTCTTCGTTGTGCAGGCCCAGAGCGTGCAGAATGGTAGCGTGCCAGTCGTTGACGCTGACTCGATTTTCGGCAGCGTTCCAGCCGATTTCGTCGGTGTTTCCGTAGACCGTTCCGCCTTTGACACCCGCTCCGGCAAACCAGACTGAGAATCCTGGAGGGCCGTGGTCGCGTCCCGCCTTTTTGAGATCGTTGCCTTGCCGCATCTGAGCGATCGGCAAGCGTCCAAACTCTCCGCCCCACACAACGAGAACGTCGTCCATCAGACCTCGTTGTTTAAGATCAGCCAGCAGGCCGGCAATCGGCAGGTCTGTCTTACCACAGATACTCGGAAGTGACGTGCCGATGTTGCTGTGGTTGTCCCACTGCTGACCGACCGTGAACAGTTGAACGAAACGGACTCCGCGTTCGACAAGTCTTCTGGCAAGCAGACATTGCCGACCGTACCCGTCAGTTTCCTTCTCGCCGATCCCGTATGCTTCGAGTGTCTCCGGCGTTTCCTGAGTGATATCAAGCGCGTCGCTGGCCGAAAGCTGCATTCGTGCGGCGAGTTCGTAGCTCGCGATCCGAGCATCCAGCTGCAGTTCGCCCGGACGCCTGGCTTTGTGCATGCGGTCAAGCCGTCCGAGCAGGTCGCGACTAAGCTTTTCAACAGACGACGGTTCGTCGGTCTCCGGTTTCAGATTCAGAATCGGCGTTCCTTGTGACCTCATCCGGGTTCCCTGATACAGCGGCGGGAGATATCCCGATTGCCAGTTCTGCCCTGAATTCGTCGGCAGTCTCCCTTCAGGAGAGTCCAGCACGACATAGGCGGGGAGATTCTGATTTTCACTGCCGAGTCCATAGGTCACCCACGAGCCCAACGACGGGAGCCCCGGCATCAGCTTGCCTGATTGAATCTTGAACAACGCCGGCTCGTGGTTTTGATGCGTGTTGAACATCGAACGAACGACCGCGATATCGTCAACGTGTTTCGACAGATGCGGCAGCAACTCCGAAACGTAGGTTCCAGCCTGCCCGTGTTGAGCGAACTTGAACGGGCTGCGCATCAGACCGCCCGCCGCATCTGGCGACGAGAGGTCTTTGGCGATGTCCTTCAAAATGGACTTCCCATGATTCCGGTCCAGTTCTGGTTTTGGATCGAACAGGTCTACCTGCGAAGGGCCGCCCTGCATAAAGAGCTGGATAACGGCCTTCGCTCGCGGTTTGAAATGAGTCTTCTTCGGCGTCAGATCAAACGCTCGTCGCACCGGCTGCTGCGGTGCTCGCTGGCGGTGGCACGACTGCCGTACAAGTCCTGCGAAAACAAAGAAGCCAACGCGGCTCCCTGGAGCCCGTTGGCAACGCTGCCCATGAAAGTTCGGCGGTCAGGCTGTGACATAATTTACTTCCCGTCCGTTCGACTGAGTTTTGATCAGAGGCAGGTTCAAGCCACGGAGAGCACAGAGGCCTCAGAGAAATCCTCTCGTGAACAGCTCTGAAAACTCCGTGCTCTCTGTGGCTTAATCCTTCGTAGCCATTTCATCGTTGATGATTCGAATCCGCCGCTAATCAATAAACAGAAACTCGGCTGAGTTCATGATGACATGGCAGAAATTGGCCAGTGCCAGTGTCTCTGCAGAGGGCGTTTCGGCATTCACTGAGCCATCCTTTACATTCGAATCTGACTTCACGCGGTTTTCCCATTCTGAAGTCAGTTGAGTCAGCACTTCCAACGCCAACTGAGTTTCTTCAGGCGTCGGCTTTCTACTGAGTGCATCTTGATAGACTTCTTCCACCTGTTTGTATCGGTCATCGCCGGCCTTCGCCTCGATGCGTTCAGCAAACTGCCTCGTCAAGTCACGAACCATCCCGTTGTTCAGCAGGTGCAAAGCCTGAGAAGCGACCATCGAATTCGGACGCTCGACACAATTCGGATTCATCTGTGGCAGGTCGAATGTTTCCAGAATGGAAGGCAACGTGCTGCGGCGTTGCTGGACATAAACCGTCCGTCGCCAACCGGCTTCCTGGCGTTTTGCCGTGACCAGTCCATCTGCCCGTCCAACCACGGCATCAGGACTTCCGAAAGCGGTTGTGTCGAGTTGCCCCGAAGTGACCAGCAAACTGTCTCGCAACGGCTCGGCTTCAAGGCGGCGGAGCGGCATCCGCGATAACCAACGGTTGTCAGAATCCCGTTCCTCACTTTCAGGGCGAAGCGTTGATGACTGCTGCCAGGTTTTGCTGAGAAGTATCTGACGGTGCAGCCATTTGAAACTCCAGCCGTTTTCAACAAAAGAAATGGCCAGCCAGTCGAGCAGTTCTGGGTGTGTCGGCGCGACGCCAGTCTTGCCGAAGTTCCCTAGCGATTCCACGATGCCTCGGCCGAAATGATGAAACCAAATGCGGTTGACGATGACTCTTGCAGTGAGAGGGTGCTGCGGGGCGGTCAACCACTTCGCAAACGCAAGTCGACGTCCTGTCGAACCGGGCCGCTCAGGGTTCATTTCGAACGGAGTCTGGCCATCCGTCAAAACGGAAGGGACTCCCGGACCAACCAGATCGCCGGGATTGGTGTACTCGCCCCGCCGAAAGACCCATGTGGGCGAGGGTTCGCCGCGATCCCATAGAGCACGGATCATCGGCTGCTTTGGAATTCTGGCATTGAGTGCTTTGATCTTCTTGTCAGACGCCGCTTTGACCTTCCTGAACTCGGGATACTTTTTGACGAGGTCGGCAGATGTCGCGGTCAGTTTCTTTTCGTACTTCTTAGCAAGAGTCTGCTGCTCGGCATTCCGCTTTGGGGCAGAGATCTTCAACATTTCGCGGATTGCATCGTGCTGCTCAGTTGGCGCATCTGTCAGTTTCTCGGCGATGAACTTCGCACGAAACTCTGCTTCCTTTTCTGCAAGCTCATCCTGTGCTGCCTTCACTTGATCTTCGACTGGGCGACGAGCTTCCTGCCATTGCGTCGTCACGTCGTTCGACACCTGAGTCAGGTATCGGCGTGTTGGATTCTTCTGTTTCGATTGCCCGGCAACGGACGTTGGTTTGAGCCAGTCGTAGACGTCGTACGCTCCCTGGAAAACCGACACCAGGCGGTAGTAATCCCGTTGCGGAATCGGGTCGTACTTGTGCGAGTGGCACTGTGCACATCGCAGCGTCAGGCCCATGACAGAAGAACCGAGGACTTCGATTTCGTCGGCGACCACTTCAAACCGTTCGGCGACCGTGTCGACAATGTCGGAACCAGTGCCGTCCGGCACCATCCTCAGGAACCCGGTCGCCACCAAAGCGTCCATCATTTCATCGGTGACGGCGTCTGAATTCTCAAAGTCGTAAAGTTCGTCACCCGCGAGCTGTTCGAGCAGAAACTGATCGTACGGCTTATCTTCATTCAGTGACCGAATGACGTAGTCCCGGTATCGCCAGGCGTGACTGCGAACCGGGTCCGCCGAACGTTTGCCTTCTGAGTCCGCATAGCCGGCGACGTCCAGCCAGTAACGTCCCCATCGCTCACCGTAATGGCTGGAGCCGAGATAATGGTCGACAACCTTCGCGTACCAGTTCTTTGAATCGTCGGTAAGAAACCGTTCGACATCGTTCCATTGTGGAGGAAGTCCGGTCAGGTCGAAGGCGACTCTTCGAATCAGTGTCAGCTTTTCCGCTTGCTGGGAAGGAGTCAGCTTGTGCTCGTCCAGCTTCTTTCGGACGAAGTAGTCAATCGGTGAAAGGTCACTGTCGCGGGATTTTGGTTTTACAGGTGTCTTGAAGGCCCAGAAATCGCGATCGTCATCTGAAACCAAACCATCAGCCTGGGCAGTCTGAACGTCCGGGGTGATGTCATGCTTGATGGCTCCCTGCTCGATCCACTTTGCCAGCAGGTTGATTTCGGATGATTCCATCGGTCGCACGCCGGCTCGGATCAACTCTTTCGGCGGCGGCATGTCCTTCGCGTGAATTCGATTCAGGATCAGACTTTCAGCTGGCCTTCCCGGGACGACGATTGGACCTGACTTGCCGCCCTTCAGGATGGACTCGACCGTTCGCAAGTCCAGTTCGGCTTCCTGGCGACGTGCCCCGTGACAAACGACGCAACGGGTGTAGAGGTAGGGGAGAACGTCGTGCTGAGTGACGATCGTTTCTGACTCGGTGGCAGACGAACTGGCTCCGCTCTTGATCCAGCGGCGGATTATGTCGATCTCTGATTTGGTCAATGGAGTTTCGCCCTCGGGAGGCATGTCGCCGCCTTCGATCATGATCCACAGCATGCTTTCGTCGAGCGACTCAACGACTGCTGGCTCACCGGATTCTCCACCTTTGCGAACTCCTGCCATGCTGGAGAGATCGAGTCCCCCTTTCGCAGTCGCCGCGTTGTGACAATCGGCGCAGCGAGCCTTGATGACCGGCAGAATATCCTGCTCAAACACGGGAACATCAGCGTCACTGGCGACGATGGAGCTGGTGACTCCAAACTGTAGAGTGACAAGGGCGAAGATTGACAGAAGTATGCGGCGGGGCAGGGCGGGCATGAGGAACCAGTGGTGAGAGCGGCGGTGGGAGACGTTGCAGGCTCAACAGTGTTCCATAGACGGACGTTGATGGCAAGATTCGTCACGGATTACGTGATGAGCAGGCCATATTTCGAAGCGCACTTGACTCATGCGTCATCCGTGGAAGCCGTACGCAACGCCTCGTCAAATCGGGCAAGCGTGCCGTACAGACTTAGCAATCGGTCACCCTCAAGAGCAGCTCCGAGTGAATCGCGTTCTGCCTGCAGAGCAACCATGTCGCCGTTGAGAATCGCTCGCTCACCGCGGGCAACAATCAACAGCGGTTCGGCTGGCAGCAGGTCGTTCCCCTGTTCGATCAGACAGTCTGCTTCATCGAGATCGCCCATCGCCATCGCGACGCACGCTGCTTGAGCCATTGCGGATACATCGTCCGGCGCCAGTACAATGCCGAGATGGGATTGCTGCCGCGCTTCGTCGAGTTGCCCAAGAGCCAACAGGGCACGCGACGACATGACCGCAGGGAGTGGGTCGGCCTTGTGAAGGTCTTTTTCGATGTCGCGGATTCTGTCGAGTGCCTTTGCTGGCTCGCCCTGATCCAGATAAGCCGTTGCCAGTGAAATCGTTGGAGGCGGAAAGTGCGGGAACTCTTCGCGAATCTGCTCGCAGTACGGGACAAACTTTTCAAGCTGCCGAGTCGCAAGCAACGCCGTCGCTCCGCTGTATCGGAGATGCTTATCGAGCTTGATGACCTCGTAATTCTCCTTGCAGATTTCGATGACCGCTTCAAAATCATTTCGCTGGACAGCCGCAGTTATGGAGTGTGCCAACTTGCTTCTCTGGCCAGCGTAACCATCTAGCTTGCGATCTGAAAAACCAAAAAGAATCCCTCCAACGAGTACAAGTATGGCTGCGTCACTAACGAGCCTTAGCGGCATTGCCGACTCTGTCCAATTCAATACAAACCACCAAGGACTCAACCAAAGCAGAAAAACAAGACCAAGAGCTCCTGCGAATGATAAAAGGCCGACTTTTCTGCGGAGCGTCAGATCGCTCCACCTCAGTCGTCCTTTCATGCGGGCTTTGGCAATTTTCATCGCGCGTCGTGATGCCAGCATGATGAAGAACGTGGGACCAAACACGGCTGCGATGAGGGCGAGCAACGGCCACAGAGAATTCCCGATTGCCAGCGTGGCTGCAATCCCGTAAGTCGTTAGGCATAACCAAAGAATGGCAAATATCACGACCAGCTTTCGGCAGAGAGCGACTCGGTTACTGTCATACGGAACGGTTGCCGACTGGTCATCGCCGGCCTTGCCAGAAGTAGCAAGACTATTCATTGCGTGGATTCGTTCGTTCAACGACGGGTGAGTCGCCGTGCTGTGGACGATGTCGGACATTAGTCCGGATTTGCCAAGTACGTGACCGGCGTAGATTCGTCTCAGGCCTCGCGCGACGGCATCCGGAGATGTGGCGAGTGCCGCCCGACGATCGCAGTCGTATTCGAAACAGCGGCTCATCAGACGAAACAGCCCAGCTCGCAGAGCGGAGCCTGCCAGCACTCCGAAGAAACCGCCCCCCCCAGAAACGAGAGGCAGATCATCGCCGTCATCGTTAACGGATAAACTGATGTGTAGACCCAGATCGAACGGTTGGCGACGTGGCCGAGTTCGTGACCAATGACGGCGTCCTGCTCGTCCTCGCGGAGTTGCGAAAGAATTGTGTCGTAAAGCACAACTGAATGTGGAGCCAATCCGCCGACGAACGCTGCTACGGAGTCACGGGCAAAGTTCATGGCCCGTTGCGTTCGAACCGTGGGCGTGGCGACACCGATACGTTTTGACAATTGATCAATCCGAGCAAGCATTTCGGGGCTGTCGCATTCTGGCAGAGCTTCCTTGCCGACGTAGGTCACGTTCGGCGGCTTCATCGTTCCACGAATGAAAAAGAATGCGAAGATGCCAATGAAGATCCACCAGACCATTTCGGGCGAATGTCCAATGTCAAATCGAATCATCGTTGCTGCGGCCGCTACCGGAATCGTCCAGACGGCCGTCACGTACGCCGAAACTCCGACCAACTGCCCCCACGTTCCGTTGGCTTCGATTTTCTGGCGAAGCCCCCATCGAAGGCAAAGTGCAAAGCAGCCAACGACAAAAAGAGCGACCATTCCAAAAAGGATTTCCGGTTCCCGAGGAACCTGGATATCCAGGTTGAACAGATCGACGTCAAAGATGTCGAGACCCCAATCCTCGAAAACTTCGTCGTCCCACTCGTCAAACATCACCGTTTGCATGATGGCCGCGGCGGCTTCAGAATCTTTACCTGCACCGTCGAAATCCTGAAGTTTTGACCACACTTGGCTGCGTGCCAGAAGTGCCTGCCAGTTATAACCATCTCGATCGATAATGCCGGTCAGCAATCGTAATGCTTCGTCGTTCTGCCCACGATCACTCAGGATCGCCGCAAGCATCATTTCGAATTCGTCTGACTGTTGCTTCGCCAGGATCTCACGGCAAACAGCTTCCGCCTGTGCGAGATCAGGCTCCGGCGACTCCAGAATCTGAACGATCGTCTCCAGCTCCGGAGAGGCGTCAGGCACCAACTGATACGCCATGCCCATCGAGAACTGGTGATCGACGTGCGGAGCGCCTCCGTCAGCTTCCGTCGGTGCGGAACCTTGAGTTGCTGTGTTGATCGGTTCCGGAGACGCCGGCTGGGCGTGAGTGTTCCGGCAGAGTAATCCCAGCGCGGCGACCAGACTAAATGCCGTTATGAGTAAAACGCGTGGCATGCCAGTTCCCTTCAGGGCAGTCCACCATTGAATCAGTCCGGCTCGAATTACTTCAGCGACTTAAGAAACGTGTCATAGCGAGACTGCACAGCGTCGACCGAGGGCTTGCCTCGGGCGACGACCACTCGATATTGCATTTCGAGCGGCGTGTCAGCCTTTAACGTAGTCTTGAAGAATGTGCCGAAGCGGCCATAAGGACGTTCTGAGAACAATGCCGGTTTCGGGAGATTCGGATTGTCGAAGTATTCGACAGTGTAGCGCTGGCCGCTCAGTTCGTAGGAAAGTGCGAACCACCCAAGATTGATATGAGCGGGTGGGTCACCTTTGTCGCCAACCTGAATGGCGGCTTCCCCTTGCGGAACTGTTTTCGGCCGCAGGTAAGTCCCGCCGTTGGAATCCGCAACTGGCTGAGCGGCTCGGAACTGAAATCCGGCATGTTGGCGGTCGCCGTTCAGCGTGATGTCCCCGCGACGGCTTTCCAGTTTTGTCGACCAGTCAATCTGCCAACCGTCGGTTGTTGCTTCTTTACGAACAGACACCGTACGCCATTCGACGATCACCGGCTTGCCTTCGGCATCGTTCCAGTGAATTTCGGCCGTCATCGAACCATGACCTGCATCGGCAGACATGTCGACAAACTTCGCGTGTCGCAGATGAGCCCCGTTTTTGCAGTGCCAGAAGTCGAGCGTTTTTTCCTTGGCGGATTCACATCTGAAGTGCAAAGCCGGCTTTTGTGAGAACTTCGAGTGGAGTGAGATAGTTGAGTCTCTTTCGAGGTCGATTGTTGAGCCGGTTCGTGACGTGTGCAAGGGCGTTGTGTGAGATGTCTCGGAAGTCGGTCTTCTTCGGGAAGTACTGACGCAGCAGGCCGTTGGTGTTTTCGTTTGTTGCTCGCTCGTTCGAGGAGTAGGCGTGTGCAAAGTAGATGGCGATCTGCAGACGCTTGCTCAGTTGTTCATGGCCGGAGAATTTCTTGCCGTTGTCGACGGTCAGTGTCTGACGCAGCGTTGGCGGGGATGATGCGGAACGCTCGTTCTTTGGCAGCGTTCAGCCGGGCGCTGGTGCCGTTTTTCATCTTTGCTGTGATCAAAAATCCGCTCTTGCGTTCCACACAGGTCATGATCATGCCGGAGTGATCTGCACCGTGAACCGTGTCGCCCTCCCAGTCACCGAAGCGGCGGGCGTGAATCGACTTTTGCCGGACGCTGCTCGATGCTGACGCGGTTTCTGATGCGGCCTCGTCCGTCAATGCCCCGACGTTTGCGATAACGACCGTGACGCAGGAACGAGCGGAAATGGCTGCGGTATTCGCAGGTCTCCAGCCAGCGGTAGATCGTCTGATACGACACTCGTCTCGATTGTGTCCGGCGGTAATCTCGCTTCATCCGGCCAGCGATTTCTTCCGGTGACCACTCCTGAGACAATCCGCTACGGACTGACTCGTTGATGAAAGGATCGTCCATCTTCCGGATGAGCGGACGCTCGCGACGACGTCGGGCAGTTCGTTCCTGAGCGGCCACGGCTCGATAGCCTTCCGAATCCCTGTTGCGAGACAGTTCGCGACTGATGGTCGACGGAGAACGATTCAAGTGCTGAGCGATCTTTGTCGGACCAGTGCCCGAATAATGTAACTGAGAGATGACTTCGCGTTCTTCAAGAGTAAGCTGGTGGTACGGCATCGCAGGTTCTCCGTTGAATAGTGCATTGTTCGCACAACTATCCAACTCCCTGCGGTGTTCACTTTCCAGCAGTAAACCGCCTCGAAGCCCATCCCGTCCGAACCAGAGCTGAGTTCTGATCCGTTGCACTTCAGATGTGAATCCGCCCTTCAAAGCCCGTCTTGTTCCACCCAACGTACATTCCTCGATGGTGTGTGTATTTTCCGTGAGGCCCTTTGGTGATGATCGTTTCCGATCCCGGATCATAAACGTGGTGAAAGACTTTGTAGGTCTCATGAGCTCGCGTGTCGGTCGACGTGTCGTAGGCGTACATGTACCGAATGACCGGCTTGTCACCAAGAAACAGATCAGCCGTTCCCGCCTTCTCGTCATTCTTCCAGTGAAAGCCGGCTTTATTGTTGGCAAAAGCTGTGCTCAGCGAGCCGCAAAGCAGCGTGCTCAAAACAGCGAAACTAAAGATCGAACGTCGCGATAACATTTTGTATTCCTTAAGTATGTGTAATAGATCGATTTCAGAATGTTGTGCCGGCGCGGCGCTTGTCACAGCCTACTCATGATAAATGGTCGAAACTACCTGGCCGCTCGCTGGCGGTAGTACTTCAGGCCGGGCAGGAAGAAGCTCAATCCGGCGACAACTCCGTACAGCGAGATGCTGAAGTCGGGCAGGTTTGTTTGCGGAATGACGGCCATCAGTCCGCCGGTAAGAAAGAGCGCGGCCGCCTGAATGTAGAAGCGGCCGTTGAGCAGGCTGGCTTTGACCAGGAAGACCATTCCGCTTACGAGGCCGATGACCGGTGAGAGTTGCAGGACGGCAAGCCCCATTTGCCACTCGACAAAATAGAGCAGCGTGCTGACGATCATGCTGCCGGCCCAGACGTGGACGATCTGGCGTTCGACGAACGTGACCGGCCCGGCTCGTCGCCGCAGGTTGTAAAAAATGATCGCCCAAATGCCGAGGCCCACACACCAGATGCTCATGTACGGCCACCGCGATGACGTTCCGGCTGCAGCGTCGCGCCACTGCAGCACGTTGGTCAGCAGGCAGAGCACCAGCACGACGGCGCTGTGCAGCATCCAGAGGATTCCCCAGTTTTCCAGCACGGATGCGTGGTGAGTTTCTCGGAATGCTCGGCTCAGAACGTCGGTAAACTGCGACGACCTTGCCGAGATAGGTTCGTGATTGAGCCATGCTTCGAGATCGTCGGCCAGCGAGGCGGCATCCTGATATCGAAGGTCGGTTGGCTTCTGCAGGCACTTCATCGCGATCATCTCAAGGTCGGAGTCTGCACCCGGATTGAGAACTCGCGGCGGGACAGGCTCCTGCTCAAGCACCATCAGAATCGTGTCGACCGGGCTGGCTGCCTGAAACGGAGGCCGGCCTGTCAACATGGCGTAAAGGATCGCTCCAAGACTGTAGACGTCGGACGCCTCACCAATCTGACCGCGTTGGCCAGCGGCCTGTTCCGGAGCCATGTAGCTGGGCGTGCCAATGATCGCTCCGGAATTTGTCAGCGTTTCGACATCCGCCGCCGCTCCGTCGTCGCGCAACTGACCTGTCGGTGGAATCCGCTTGGCGAGGCCGAAGTCGGTGACGAACGGTCGACCGTCCTCATCGATGAGAATGTTGGAAGGCTTGAGGTCGCGATGCAGCACGCCGTTGCGGTGAGCTTCCGCGACTCCACGACAAACGGGGATCAACAATCGAGCGGCTTCGTGAGAGGGCAGGGGGCCCTCCGCAATCTTCCGACTGAGCGTCGTGCCTTCAACATGCTGCATGCTGAAGTACGGCTGGCCGAGATGTTCGCCGACTTCGAATACTTGAACGATGTTGGGATGATTGAGCCTCGCCGCCGCTTCTGCCTCGGCCCGAAACCGAGCAACGTCTTCGGGAGAAGCCAGTGCCCCTCGCAGAATCATCTTGAGAGCGACCTGCCGATCAAGACTCGACTGCTTAGCCCGATAAACAACTCCCATCCCACCGCGACCAATTTCGACCGCAGGCTCATAATCGTCAAACGGATCCGGTAACGGAGCGTCGCTTTGGGGCGCAGACTCAGCGCGAGCCGACGTTGCTTCCCCGGCATCGTCAAGGCCCTCAATGATCCCCGAGAAACTCGCAAAGTCCTCCGCAAGAATCATCGTTGCCCAAAGCTCGCGCAACTCCAGCTCAAGGTCCGAGTTCTCATGAACCACTGCCTCAAGATCCGGCAGCCGTCCGTCCCGCGAATCATTCGCAAGCTGCTCAAGCAGTTCAGCAAGCCGTTCGTCTCGATCGCTCATTGCGGCTGCCTATTTGAACGGATGGGATGAGCCAGAAGATGGTAATCCGTCGTTTATGATTGCGAGTTGGGAAAGTTGCTCTCCGGTCATGTCTACCGAAACTCTTCGGACAGAACCATCCATCACACCCACATTGAATGAATCTGCAATCTGATCATGGCGTTTGACGCCATCGTAGCTTCCAATCTTCGGCTGTCGTGACACACGCCGCTCAGAGATCAGCGCAAACAGACTCAGGTCACGTGGCTCCGCCCAATGGATGTCTGAATGGATGACTTCGACCAAACAGAGAGTATTTGAATTTCCATCCCCAACGTCGCTGAACGTCACACGGCGCGACGGCTCCCAAGCTGTCGACTTTCCGACTACCGCGAGATATCCAGCGTTCTCGCGAGCGGCGTCGTTGGGGTGTGCGTTAGAGCAACGAAACAACTCGGAAATCTCCTTTGGAGCTTCGTTTGTCACTCGACGGTTGTGCGTACTATCCCAAGGCTCATTGAGTCGCAAACGGGCGTAGAGTTCATTGTGTCCTACGTATGGAAGGATCAGGCTGCGCCAACTATGTAACCTGGATCCGTCTGGTGCTGAGGTCCATGCTGGAGGTAAGCACCGAAAAGCGTCGTGGTAACTGTGAATGCCGATCATGATCGTTTTGAGATGGTTTTTGCACTCTGGAATGCGGCGGACATAGTCGGGATGCCCCATTGGAGGAACCAACGCCAAATACAGACCAACAATTGCAACGATCCATATCAATGTCTCAATCGTCCGTGACAGGATTTTCGATTGGTCTGGCTTGTCCGACATGTCGTCCGAACCCATTGCATCGTTCCATAGCCGATAAATACCGCCTGACTACTCGACCAATGCTGCGTGGTGACCAGAGATGCCAAGATTGATTCGATAAAGACCGCTGCCGGCGGTGATGTAGAGTGTTTTCTGTTGGTCGTTGCGGCCGAAGACGCAGTTGGTGGGCAGGATGGGCGTCTGGATGTAGGCGAGTTCGTGGCCGAATGGGTCGAAGACGACAATGCCAAAACGGCTTTTCGAGCGGACGGCGGCGTAGATGTGGCCTTCTTTGTCGACCGTCATTCCGTCGACTCCGGTTTCGTTGCCGAAGTTGTGCAGGACGGTTTTGGCCCCGAGTGATCCGTCGTCGTTCACGACGAACGCGTTGAGCGTCATGCGGCCGGGAGTGGCGGGTTCTTTGTCGAGGTCTGCGGTCGCGCTGCCGTTGTCAGTTTCGGCGACGTAGAGAGTTTTCTGGTCGGGAGACAGCATGACTCCGTTTGGCTTGTCGACCGCTTGAGTCGCGATCTGAAGCGTGCCATCCGGGTCGAGGCGGAAGAGGTTGAATCGGTCGAGTTCCAGTTTCTCGGGACCGACGTACTTCGGATCACTGAAGTAGATCCGCCCTTTACGGTCGATGACCAGGTCGTTCGGCGAGTTGAATCGTTTGCCTTCAAACTTCGACACGATCGGCTGAACGGTTCCGTCAGAGAGGAATTCGACGAGTGCGCGATGTCCGCCGAGCGGCGACGCACAGCAGCCAATTAGTAGTCCGCCGCGCGTAAACATCAGGCCGTTGCCCATCCCGCTATCGGGACAGAGGACGGTGATCTTCATTGACCTGGGGCTAAACTTCATAACTCGAGCCGGCCCCGAATCAAACGGCTGAGCGAAATCGCTGAAGTAGATGCAACCGTCGGAGCCAGAAGCGGCGCCTTCTGTAAAGCCACCGTCTTCCCACAGCGTTTCGAGTTTCGCTCCGGCCGGAACGATTCGCGAATCGCCAGACACGGTCAGCTCTTCGGCTTGACCGTTCGGCAACGAAGCAGCCATCAGTGTTCCAATCGTCAAAGCGGTGATCAGTCGAGTCATTATTGGATGCCTCAATCGGGGTAATGGATAATTCGAGGCTCACGCAAAGGCGCTAAGCCGCAAAAAATTAGGTGTCGACTCACATCCGTCCTTTGCGACTTAGCGTCTTTGCGTGAGAATTCGATCTCAAGTCAGTAGGCCAGATCAAGCGAAGCGCCGCTCGGGCAGCAATCAACTCTCAGACGCCGGAACATCGTCGCTTCGCTCCTCGGTCCGGCCTACTTGTTTTTCAGTTGCTGGGGCATTCTCATCTTTCGCAGTCTTTTGTGCGAGCTTGTCCGCCACGATTGTATCGATGAAGAGTTGGCTGGCGTGGAACATCAGCATCGGGAAGACGGCGAATGGGACCGCGATTCCGCCAGCAACGGCCGCTCCCCCGAAGACTTCCGGATCGGTTGCCAGGTAGACTCCGATCGGCAGCGTCTTCTGACTTCCCGCGAACGATGCCGCGATGCGGTCACGACGGTCGAAGCCGAAGAGCCCTCCTCCGTACCAGGCAACCGCCAGAGCGACGACGTGCATCACGACGCAACAGCCCCAGACGAGCAGAACCGCCGTCAGTTGCGTACCGATGTCGGCCTTCTGAAGTTGCACTCCGCCGCCGAGAGCACTCAGAAAGACGAGCGAGAGAATGCAGGACTGAGCGACGACTCCGATTGGCGTTTTGTTTTTCGTGGCGAACTCGGAGGCCTTCTTCGGAAACCGCAAGGCCTGACCGAGCAGCGTTGGGATCAGCACGACCAGCACCAGGCGTTGGGCAAGGTAGAATGGGTCGAGACTCACCGACTGGGCAGTGTCGACATTCAGCTGCGAAGTACCAAGGTTCAGCCAGAACGGCGTCAGAGCAAAGCACGCGGTATTCGTCACCAGAGTTGTCAGCAACGAGACAGCGTCGTTCCCTCCGGCTTTGCGAGTCCACACCGAAGCGGCGGCAAGAGTGCAGGGAGTCGTCGCGGCGATCATCAGGCCGATCCGAAAGTCGGGAGTCATCTGAAAACGCATCAGAAAAACGCCCATAATTGGCAGCAGCCCGAAGTTAACCAGGCACGCCCAGATCACCGGTGTCGGAGCTTTGAAAGACGCCTTCAACTGCTGGCTGTTCAGGCTGAAGGCCATAAGCAGCAAAACGAATGCGGTCAACGGCCGAGTCGGGACGATTGATTTGAAACTCTCAACCGACTCGGGGGAACTTTGCGAACCGATCACCAGTCCTGACGTGATCAACGTCAGAAGTGAAAGGAGAAACCAGCGGCGTTTCGCAAACTCAAGCATGAATGCGGTCTTACTCAGACAGTAAATGAACCACAAAAGACGCTAAATACACGAAAGGACATAACGCAAAAGTTACAGGCAATTTTCGTGTCTTTGGTGTTTTTCGTGGTTGGTTAATCTTCTGACTTCTGAAGGTGCTGGACCCAGGCGGGGGGGGATATTGGGGAAGATCCAGTCTCGGCGGATTCTTTGTTTCGTGCAGTAATCGCCCATTGTCTTGTCGATTGCTTTCAAACGGGAGCGTTCGGACTTTGCTCCAACTCGAGTTCTGAGTGACCGGACGAATTGGTACTCGAAGTACGAAAGAATTCCGCCGGGGAGCAGGTGTTTGAAATAGTGTTCGAAGATGTCGTCGACCAGGTCGGCCGGGAAGTTGTTCAGTGGCAAGCCCGAGATGACAAAGTCGTACGGGCCGTCAGACGAGAACTCCTGAAGCGGTGCGACGTGGACTGTTGACTGATCAGCGACTCGATTCCAGACGGCGTCGGTTTCGAATCGTTGCTTGAGGTGTTCGGCGAAGGCTTCGTTCAGTTCGACAAGATCAAAGCGGTCGTTCTCACGAATGTGTTCAACGATCGTGCCGGTGACGGCTCCGGTGCCTGGTCCGATTTCCAGAACTCGGACGGGTGGTCCGTCAGCCGGTCGGGCTCGCAGGTAACGCGTCATTGACCGGGCAAGAAAGCGGCTGCTGGGCGCAATCGCGCCCGTCGTTTCGAAGCGTTTCCGGAACTGACCGAAGAATGTGGCGTACTCTTTGAGTGATGACATTTACCGGGTGGCTAAGCAAAAGGGCAGGGCAGGAACCAGGCTTCAATCGTGATCGGTGCAGACGCTGACTGGTTACTCGCAGCGTTCCTGAGCTGCCTGAACAGCCTGCTGCACAATATCGACTCCCACAAGGTCGCTCCAGGCAGTGATCAATTCCTGAAAGACCGGGCCCGGTTGTCCGTCGCCGATCAAATGGTCGTTGAACTTCGTCACGGGCAGGATGCAACAGGTGGTCGACGAAGTCATCGCCTCGTCGGCTTTCGCCAGATCATCGAACGTAATTGCAGATTCCTGCCAATCAAAGCCGCGCTCGGCAGCAATTTCCCGCATGACCATCTGACTGATTCCGCCGAGAACGAGTTCCGAAGGCGGTGTAAGGATCGTTCGATCTCTGACGATGTAGAAGTTGCCGGCGGCCGTTTCCGTAATGTGCCCGTCGGGGGTTGTCAGTAATGACGAAGCTGTCGGGAAGTGGTTGCGCGCTTCCTTGTCGGCACGCAACCAGTGGAGACGGTTTCGATGCTTCGCCTGCGGAGGGACCGAGTCGTTTGGCAAGGGCTGAATGCTGACCGATGCCAGATGCTGGCCGGTTGTCTGTTTCTCAGTCCACAACTCAAACGGTAACGGAAAACTGTGAACGCAGACTGTGCCTTGCGAGGCGACATCGCGACCGGCGGCTCCGAGGTAGGTCAGATTCTGACCCGCGGACACAAAGATGATGATGCCTTTATCGTGATTCTTCGGAATCATCGCCGAGTTGTGCTCGACAATTCTTACTACAGCGTCCAGGAGTTGCTGGCGGTCGACCTCGGTAGGAAATCCGCATAGTTCAAGAGAACTGAATAAACGATCGACATGGTCTCCAAGGCGGAACGGCACATGCTCGAAAGTGCGGATCATCTCGGTGACTGACGCTCCCGCGACGACGGCAAGGTCGGTCACCGGAATGGCGGCACTGGATGCTGGAACGATTTCGCCGTTCAGAAATGCGATTGGCTCGGTCATTTAACTTAGCTCTTATCCTGGCACGAACTGACTGCGGAGTCTGCGTTGCCTGGCTGGCGAAACGAAACAGTTCAGATCATCGACCTGAACCGTTAATACAGGATTCGGTGATGATGGAGAACCACTAATTGACACGAATAAACACGAATCCGGGCTGACATTTGTGTCCATCCGTGTGAATTGGTGGTTCGCCAGACCGAACACGTCGCAACTCTAATGAGTCAGACTGCCTTCGTATCGCAAACACGTTATCTGAGCCCGGGAACCGGTCGAGTGACTTCGAAAATGGCGGCCGATATACTCCCGCCCCGCTGTGGATGACGGCAACTTTAGCTACAGGACAAGGAACGACCAGAGATGGCACTGACGATTGCTCCGGGAACGACAAAAATTGGCTGGATCGGCACGGGAGTCATGGGCTCCAGCATGTGCGGACACCTGATCGACGCTGGATACTCGGCAACGGTCTACTCTCGAACAAAATCGAAAGCCGAAGCACTGGTCGCCAAAGGGGCCACCTGGGTCGATTCGCCGAAGGCCGTCGCTGAAGCATCGGACGTGATTTTCGGAATCGTCGGTTTTCCCTCGGACGTGCGTGAAGTCTTTCTGGGAGAATCCGGAGCACTGGCTGGTTCGAAAGAAGGCAACGTGCTGGTCGACATGACGACGAGCGAACCATCGCTGGCTGTCGAAATCTACGAAGCCGCCAAAGCGAAAGGAGTCGGCAGTGTCGACGCCCCTGTTTCCGGTGGAGATGTCGGAGCAAAGAACGCGGCCTTGTCGATCATGATCGGCGGCGAAAAAGCAACAGTCGATGCCCTGCAGCCCTGCTGGGATGCGATGGGCAAAACGATCGTGCATCAGGGCGGCGCTGGAGCGGGTCAGCACACAAAAATGGTCAATCAGACGCTGATCGCCACCAACATGATTGGCGTCTGCGAAGCATTGCTTTACGGCTACAAAGCGGGGCTCGATCTGCCGACAGTTCTGCAGTCAGTTGGCTCGGGAGCTGCCGGAAGCTGGTCGCTGTCGAATCTTGGTCCACGGATCATGGACAACAATTTCGATCCGGGCTTCTTTGTTGAGCACTTCATCAAAGATATGGGCATCGCTCTGGCTGAGGCCAAGAACATGGGGCTGTCGCTGCCAGGGCTGGCGTTGGGGCATCAGCTTTACATGGCTGTGCAGGCTCAAGGACACGGTCGAGACGGTACTCACGCGTTGCAGTTGGCTCTGGCCAGCTTGTCTGGTGTCGATTGGAAAGGTCGCTAGACCGTTTGCGGCTGGTAAGTGAAAGAACGCACGATCTAAGAGAATCAAAAAGATTTACTCCGTCAGGCTGAGCCTGACCTACAAGAATATGAGGCATTCCGATGGCACGACGAGGTGAACAGTTTGCAGGACTTACCGTAGCTCTAGTGACTCCGCTTAAAGACGGGCAGATTGACGAAGATACTCTGCGGAAACTGGTCGACTTCCAGGTCGAAGCTGGCACAGAAACCGTCAGCCCAGTCGGAACGACCGGCGAAAGTCCAACGCTCACTCACGAAGAGCACGAACGAGTCATCAGCATTGTCTGCGAGCAGGCCGCCGGCCGAGTCAACGTCATGGCCGGAACGGGCTCCAACAGCACGGCCGAAGCGATCCGGCTGACGAAGTTTGCGAAAGATGCTGGTGCCACAGGTGCGTTGCTCGTCGCCCCGTACTACAACAAGCCGACTCAGGAAGGCTTCTTCCAGCATTACAAGGCTGTTGCCGAAGCCGTCGATATCCCAATCGTGCTTTACAACATTCCGGGCCGAACCGCGAAGAATGTCGAAGCGGAGACCGTCGCTCGGATTGCCGAAGCGTGCCCGAACATCGTGGCCGTCAAAGAGTCGACCGGCTCGATGGACCAGGCTTCGCAGACACTGTCGCTTTCGGATCTGACTGTACTGTCCGGCGACGACAGCCTGACATTGCCGTTGATGGCTTTGGGCGGAAGTGGAGTCGTCTCCGTCGTTGGAAACATCGTTCCGCAGGACGTTCGATCGATGATCGCTGCCTGGAACGCTGGTGAAATCGCCAAAGCTCAGGAGATTCACCACAAGCTGTTCCCACTGTGCCGTGACCTTCTGGGGATCGCCACGAATCCGATTCCAATCAAAGAAGCGATGGCGGAACTCGGCCGCGACACTGGAGAAGTTCGTCTGCCGATGACTCCGTTGGACGCGGGGCAACGAGAGACGCTGCGGGCAACATTGAAAACATACGGCCTGCTGTAAGGGTGATTTCGACCTCAGCCGTCGGTTGAGAGATCGCTTCATTCTGGCATGGCGGCGTAAAGCGGCTCGACACTGTTCTGTCGGAATAGTCGACGCTATGTTTGATCTGCTTATTTGATCGTTTGATTCGAGGGGAGCAACGGCGTGGGTTTATTCGGCAGAGGCAACGACGACGATGACGATTCCGAAGAGGAAATTGAGTACGTCCTCTTTCAAGGGGCGACGAACGGGCAGGAAGCGAATCTCGAAGAGAACCGGAAACTGGCTGCCGCTGGTCTGCCACTCGCCAAAGAAGTGGTAACTGACGCGCTGGCGTTACGGGCTGAGATGTTCAAAGTCGAACCGCAAGGCCCGAAAGCTCTGGTCACGTTCTTCGTCGACGGAATGAAGCGTCCTGGGCCTCGATTGCCAATTCAGAGAGCAAACGCGCTGGTTCAGATTCTCAAATTACTCGGCGGCGGCGACGTCAAGGTTCGAGACAAACCGCAGCGATGCGGAGTGAACGCCGAATACCGGGAGCTTCCGTTCGAATTGTCAATCAAGACTCGGCCAGCTCCACCAGCCAAGGGGCAGAAGGCTCCTGCTGAGCACTTGACGGTCGTCTTTCGAAACACAAAGACAAAGCGAGCGACTCCGGAAGACATCGGAATTCCTGAAACCATCAAGGAAAGAGTCCGTCATTACGGTAAATCGAATTCCGGAGTCGTGCTCGTCGTTGGGCCGCCAGAATCGGGCCTGACAACGACGGCGTTGTGCGCATTGCGTTGCGTCGATTCGTACATGTACCAGTGCTATATCATCGGCGACCTTGGCACGCGAACGGTGCTGAACGTTCCCGTCTTCGAGCAGGAAGACGGACACACGCTTGAGCACACGTTCATGCGGATTCAACGAAACGAGGGCAACCTCGTTTACATGGCGGAGTTCAACGATCCGGAAGTCGTCAAGGCGGTCATGGAAGGCTCGACCGAAATGACTTTCATGTCTGAGCTGTACGCCAGAGACGCCGCCGACGGGATCGCCAAGTACGTCGAACTTGTTGGTAACCCGGCGCTGGCTGCCGAGCAGTTGCGGATGGTGATGAGTCACAAGCTGATCCGAAAACTCTGCCCGAAATGTAAAGAAGCATTCC
>CALSLT010000038.1 GCA_943787265.1 uncultured Planctomycetaceae bacterium
CTCCTCACGCGTGGAAAAAGCGAGACATGGTTAAGAGTCTGTGGTCGAGCCATCGGTGGGAAGTCATCGGCGTGGCGATTCTGGCTCCGGCGTCGTACGTCCTCGCTCTCACGGCGATGTCGTTCACCCCCGTTAAGTTCCGTCGCCCCGTCACGCGAGATCAGCATCCTGATCGGAGCAGTGCTCGGTACACGATTCCTCGGTGAGCAACACACGACGCGGAGGCTGATCGCGGCCGGCTCGATGGTCTGCGGTGTAATCGCTATCGCCCTTGGATGAAGGTAGGGTGGGCATTGTCCACCAATACAAATCGATTGGTGGGCGGTGCCCACCCAACAATTTGCGTTCTTATTGTGGCTCCGCACTCCGTGCGGAATGCCCGTCCGGGCTGACGCGACGGAGTCGCGTGCCACAGAAAGTGGCAACCTGTTTCGGACGCATTGCTTAACCGTACTTCGCACGCAGAATCTTCGCGGCGGCGACTTCGTTTTTCAGTTTGGTGTAGACCTCGTCGACGTCCACCTTCGCCGCTGACCCCGGCGCGAAGCCACATTCCGGATTCAGAATAATTCGTTCCGGCGCGACGTGCTGCAGAGCCTGTTCGACTCGGGCGACGATCGTTTCCGGCAGGTCCACTTCGCCCGGCAACGTGCTGACGACCCCCAGGCCGATTTCCACGTGCTCAGGCAATTGACCGAGAACCGACATCTCACCAGCGCCCGGCGTTGTGAATTCCATCGTGATGTGGCCGACGTCGAGCTTTCGCAACTGTGCCATGATCGGATCGTAGCTGCCCTGGTGTTGTGCTTCGCCGCGAGCGCGGGCTCCCGCGCGGCGGCAGAGATGCACGGCAAGGCTGACATCATCAAAATCAGCGACGACCTGGTTGTCCATGTCGACGGCGAAGTCTGCCGCCTGATCAGGATTCTCGTAACCGGCTCGAACGTCCGGATCGACGAACAGGCAGAGGTGCGGGTCATCGACCTGGATGATCGACACGCCTTCGGCTCGCAGCAATTCGATTTCGTGACGCAGGATCGGCACGCAGTCTCGCACGAACGCTTCACGCGTCGGGTACGCCTTTGAAGAGGCTTCTGCATCCCACATTCGTTCTCCAAGGAGAGCGGGGGCTGGCAACGTGGCTTTGATCTGTCGATTCGTCAGCTTCTTCAGAAACGCAACCTCTTTGGCGATGAAGCCAGGTGTCTTGGGCGAGAGCTTGTCCACGACAACTGTCCACGGCCGACCGTCCGCCGGGTTGACGCTCAACTCAAAGCCGTGAGCAAGTTCCGCGATGACTCCGATGTACGACTTCCGCCACCACTCTCCGTCGGAGACTACATCCAGGCCGGCCGCTTCCTGCAACGCGACGACAGAACGAATCGCCGATCCCATCAGCCGCTGGTAATCCTCGCCGGAGTACGGGCAGTCATCCGCGATCAGATCTTTGACGAAATCTGGGCGCGGCATGGAACCGATGATCGATGTCGGAAAGAGAAGTTTGTCAGCCATCGTGCGTCTCCGAGTTGAGTTGTTTTTCGGCTGCTGAGTTGGACAGCGCCACTTCGTAGTTTACATGTCACCTTCTCCCCCGTTCGGGGGAGAGGTCGCGGTCTCAGCCTCGGGTGAGGGGGATGTTGTGTCTGAATTCTTACCCGAATGGCGACCGTATTCTGAATCTGGAACCCTCACCCGGCCCTGAGAGGCCGACCTCTCCCGCAAGCGGGAGAGGTGCTATTTCGGAACTATTTCTTAGTGAGATGTCGGTCGGTCCAGAATTGCCGCGCGTATTCGAAGTCCTGCTGAGTGTCGACTTCGATGTACCCTCCGGGCGTGTCAACGTGGACCATTTTTGTTCCCGCTTCAATCATGTCCTGCATCAGGTGAATCATGTAGGCCTTCTCGAAGACCTTCGCTTCACGATACGGCTGCCCGGCAAACTCTTCGCGTCGTGCGTGGTAGAGTTTCTTTAGAGCTGTGGCTCCGGCGGTTGAGAATTTCGCCAGTCCGATGAACTCGCCATACGCGTCTGCTTCGGGGATCTCACGGTGGAGCCGAGTGACCACGCCGTCCGCGACGGTTACTTTTTCGGCGTCGTCGCTGGGGTGTTCGGTTCGATGTTCGTATCGCGTCAGCCATCCCGTGTCGACGGCCAAGGGCGATGTCGTCGGTGTTTCGCAACATGCCGTCGACGATCGCCGGGGTGAACAGGACGTCCGAGTAGCAGCACATGAACGGCTCGTCCATGAGATCTTCGGCGTACATTAGCGAAGCGAGTATGTTGTTGTTTGGCCAGTCGACGTTGTGTCGGAATGTGAACTCGGGATGTGCTTCCTGAACCGTTTCAATTCGGTAGCCGCCGATGAAGGCAATGTCTGTGACGCCGTTCTGGCGGAACGCGTCGACAGCCCAGTCGAGCATTCGCTGTCCGGCGACTTCGGCAAAACACTTGGGCGTATCCGCGGTTGTAGGCATGAGTCGGCTGCCGCGACCGGCTCCGATAATAATCGCTCTCATAAAGTTACCGTTCGTCGGTGATGATCATGATGGATGAAATCAGGGCGACTCCGCAGCCTCCCAAACCGGCTGCCAGAGTCCACGTGACCTGGTCGCCGAAGCTGACTACATAGTTCGAAAAGAAGTAGGCAATTCCCATGACGGCAAACGCCGACGTCGCAATTCCCAGGCGGCGGATTTTGAACGACGCGAGCATGAACAGCAGCCCGGCTGACAGAGCCAGCGTGACATCCTGAGGTGCTTGTTCGGTGAAAAGTGCCGCAATCATTGCCAGCAGCCCGACTGTTCCTGTGAGTTTCGGAACGAAAGACGGCAGGAAACCAACTCGGTCGGACGTCGTATTCCACAGGAGGGAAACGCAGCCTGCAGCAGCGAATGCCCAACCTGCCCAGATCCAGATCGCGATCTGCCATCCACCGTGCGCCTCGTCTGAAAAATAACCGGTGACGACGTCGCCCGTCGCGGCTCCCATGTACCCCATGAAGTTGACGAAGCCGGCGGCGGCGGCGGTTGTTCCTCGATGAGCCAGATCGGCCGGCGCGGTCCCGACGAGCAGCACTTGAGGTCCGTAGATGCAGAACCCAAGCACGACCAGCAATACGCAAAGGACGCCAGTGGCCCACCATTCGGTGCTGCGGGCGACGGCTTCGTAAAGCAACGTCAGTAATCCGAGTAGAACGAGCAGTCCGCAAATGACGGGAGCTCGGCGACTGTTGAAGTAGCGATCGGTTGCCCATCCGGAAAGGTACGCTCCGGCCGCGGCACCGGGAGCGATCAGGCAGTACTTCAGCCCCGATTTACCGATGGTGGTTTCCTGGATTTCGATCAGGTGCGTTAGACCCCAGTCGAGAAAGCCGTACCGACAGGCGTTCAATAATCCCAGTGAAACTCCCAGCAGCCACAGTCCAGGATTGAACAGTGTGAGATAGAGGTTTTCGCGGAGTGATCCTCGCTCGACTTTCGGCACAGACACATTGTCCGGCTCGGATGCTGCCGTATCAGCGGGCGACTCACGCAGAAGTACCAGCATGCCGATTCCACATGCCGCCAGCAGGGCAGACGGAACAAACACGGCGCCGCGCCACCCGAAGTATTCGACCGAGTAGCTCGCGATCACGTATGTCAGCCCGAGCGTAATCTGATAACCGGTCCCGATGATGCCCAGCACTTTGCCGCGTCGCAGAATGGGAAACCAGTTCCCGATGACACGCATGCAGGGCGTCCAGCCGAGCGATTGGCAGTAGCCGTTGCAAGCCCACACGAACAACAGAAAATAGAAGCCCGTGCCCAGGCCGAAGGCCACATTAAGAGCGGCCGAGCCGAACATTCCGATGGCCAACAGAAGTCGCGGCCGGATGTGTTCAGAGAGTTGTCCGTTGAGCAATTGCCCAAAAGCGTAGGCCATCTTGAGCGACGCCAGAATCCAGCCGATTTCTTCGCCGCTGAGTCCCAGTCCGCCCGAAGACTCGGGAGCCTTCAAACCCGAAACCGCGGCTGAAAGATTTGTCCGACAAAAATAGAACGCCCCATAAGTGAACCACAGCGTCCACATCACGGTGTTCTCACCATGAATCGGATTTGATTCACGGAGTTCGGAAGATGCCTCAGACCCTTGCTCGGACACTACGACTCATTTCGTTTGGCAGGACAGTGGTCCCGCAGGATGAGCGAATTGATCGAGATTATCAATTCCTGCAAACTCGAAGTGGCCAGCGCGGTCCATTCAAAGCTTGACCAGACACGTCGGTCGCTTGCGGCGAAATTCGGCGATGGCCTCGTCGGACACCGGCACATCCCGAAGATTGACGTGTTTGAGAGTGGGTATCGAAGCCAGCTTTAAGAGCCCGACGTCGCTTATTTGAACGCCGACCATCCTCACTGATCGCAACTTTGGAAACAGCTTCAGCGAAGCGACTCCGGCATCAGTCACTCGCGTGTTGTCGATGTCGATCGACGTGAGATTCTTCAGAGTGGTCAACGCCGCAAGGCCGACGTCTGTGAGCGATGTTATCGACAGATTCAGTGTTTGCAGTTGTGTCAACGTCCCAAGTCTGGCGAAGCCGGAGTCGGTCACTCGCCGGCAAAAACCAAGATTCAGGAATTCCAGCTCGCGAAGATGCGATATGTCCTTCACAGAGTCATCGGTGAGTCGCTGGCAGAAACCCAGGTCCAACGATTTCAGTCGCGCGAGAGGTCGCAACAGACCGACCGCTTCATCAGTCGCATCGGTTTCGTAGAGCCGCAGGGTCGTAACGTCTGTCAAGGCTGCCAGTAATCGAAGGTTTTCCGAAGTCACGTTGTGTTTGGAAAATGAAACACCGTTTACCGCATTTTCATTCGACCGACTCAGACGCACACCGGCGGCTTCGAGTTTTCGACTGGCCTGTTTCTTCTCCTGATCGGCGACCGGTTGTCCGAGTGCTGATCGGTTGGCGCGGCTGACTCTTTGAATCTGCTCGGCCGATTCGAATGGTACGTACTGACTACGCATCACCATGCGATAGAGTTTTCCGACTTCGTAATCAGGGATGAACCATTGGAAGTCCCAGGCAGGATTTCCGTTTCCTCCGCCGGAAGGCGACTGTGTCAGTCTGATTTCATCCTGAGGGCGGAACATCTGCACGAACGCCATGTCATGGCTGACGGCGTAGTACCACGGCTCGAAGAAGAAATGTTTCGAACGGTTGAAGGCAAGCGACAACGGAAAGTCTTCGTCGTGTTTGAATTTTCGTTGGTCATTCTTTGAAAGATGAGTGGCCAGCACGCCGTGTGAGGGCGTCACACCACGAATCCATTTCGGCTTCCCCGTGCGAGAGTCGCTGCCCAGGAAATGGATGTCTTTGGATTCGGGCTGATGAATGTAACTCGCCCAGAACAGTCCGACGTAACCGTTGCGAAACGTCTTCGCTCGAGGAATACATTCCAGCGTCATTTCAATCGTGCCGTCGTCGAGCATTTCGTAGCGAAGCACGCTTTCGAGTTTCCACGTTGGCGTGGGAGCCTGGTAAAGCTCGACGATGGTTGGGCTGACAACTCGCAATTCCATCGGTGCTCGCCGCGGTTCAAACAGGACATCGCGTTCCTGATTGGTGCCATCGTGAATGTGCTCATAGTTGAGCCCTGCATAACTTGGCACAAACAGATTGTCGCTCCGCTTTTTGTGAGTTAGCGACGCCACACCGCTGTATCCCGCTCGATGGCCAGGCAAAGTCGAGTCGTCAACCTCGCCATTGTCGACAATCACCGCCGTCACGTCGCCGCGCTTCAGCACGTGATAACCGGTCTTCGGTACCGCATACACGAGCGTCTTGTCGCCGAGCGTCGTCCGCGATTCGGCTGCCGTCACGACGGTTGCCGCAAGACTGCTTGCGGCCAATGTCAGCACGATGGTCAACTGGTTCTGCAAATTCATTCGGCCTGCTCGCTCTCTAAGTAACATTCGGAATGAGTCACTTTCGCGTCTGTCACCTCGCCCCCTCGGGGGAGAGGTCGCGGTCTCAGCCGCGGGTGAGGGGGGACGTCGAAGTCTGCAAACGGCAGCACATTTGTGACACAACCTGCCTCCCCGCTCGAAAGTGTTGATGCCTCGGCACAAAAACTCCACACATCGGAAGACTTTTCCAATCGGCTTGAGGCGGCGACTCCTCACGGTCGGCTGTTCGGACTATCGTTCCGTGCATTCGTCAGACACACAGACCGTCACGTTCATAGGCCAATTATTTGCAAGGCATCAGCCATGTTGAATTCTCGACTCACTCTGTGCCTGGTCCTGCTGAGTGTTCCCGTCATTGCCGCAGCTCAAGCGCCGGTGACGAAAATTCAGGGCGTTTCACAACAGGCACTCGACATTCATCATTCGGGAATGCTGTTCGACGGGCACAACGATCTGCCCTGGCAAATGAAGATTCAGGGACAGTCGTCGTTTGACGTTCTGGATATTTCGAAAACGCGACCAGAGCTGCATACAGATATCGCGAGGCTTCGCGAGGGCGGTGTGAAGGCTCAGTTCTGGTCGGTCTACGTCAGCGCGAGCACGGACACCACCGGCGATTCATTGCTGCAGACGATGGAGCAGATCGACGTCGTGCATCGAATGGTTCGCCGATACCCGGAAACTTTCGAACTGGCCGACACCGCCGATGACATTGAGCGAATCGTTAAGGCGGGAAAGATTGCCAGCATGCTGGGCATCGAAGGCGGGTATTCGATTCAGGAATCGCTGCCGATTCTGCGACGGCTTTACGGTCAAGGTTGTCGATACATGACGCTGACCCATTCGAAGTCGCTGGCGTGGGCGGACTCGGCTACTGACGAGCCGCGGACAAAGAACGGGCTTTCGCCGTTTGGCGAAGAGGTCATTCGGGAGATGAACCGACTCGGCATGTTGATCGACCTGTCGCACGTTTCTGTCGCGACGATGAAACGCTCGCTGGAAGTGTCGAAGGCTCCCGTCATTTTCTCACACTCGTCGGCCCGAGCGATCAATGATCACGCTCGAAACGTGAACGACGAAGTTCTTCGCCTGACCGCAAAGAATGGCGGAGTGGTCATGGTCAATTTCTACTCGGGCTTCATCACGCCGACCGAGCAACTGAAGAAGGACAGCAAAGACCTCGGCACGCTCAGCGACGTCGTCGACCACATCGAACACGTGATCAAAATCGCCGGCATCGACCACGTCGGAATCGGCTCAGACTACGACGGAGTTCCTCGCCTGCCGGTCGGCCTGGAAGACGTTTCCACGTACCCGCGAATAACGCAGGAACTGCTGAACCGAGGCCACAAGCGAGAAGCCATCCACAAGCTCCTCGGTGGGAACGTAATGCGAGTGCTCCGCGAAGCAGAGAAAGTCTCTGCGGGCTTGCTAGCTTCCAAGTGACTTTGGACGTCGTCCCGCAAGGTGACGTTACGGCTGCGAGTTTTCGCGTTCCGCTGAGAGTGGATGGAGCAGTCCCCTCACCCGCGGCTGAGACCGCGACCTCCCTTGAGGGGGAGAGGTGATTGCTAATTGGGGAAGGGAAAAATCGTTTCCGGCACAAATTTCGGTTTTCTGTGGCACGCGACTCCGTCGCGTCAGTCCTTTTCTGGAGGGGCTTTCCGCACGGAGTGCGGAGCCACTGTGATTGGCGTTTTGTGACAAAGTGGAACTCTGGACTTGGTGAGGGTCGCGCCAGCGGTTTAATCGGAATAAACGGTTACCTCCTCATGGAAATCTCATGATTGGGAGCCGAGTCAGGTCTCGCAGGGAACGTAGGGTTCGAGCGTCTGCAGGGACGTTCTCTTTTTACCGCCTTGACCGCTCGAAAGTTCTCATGGTCGAAATCGTCAAAGCACCTTCGGTGATGGCCGACACCGATCTGTCGGAGCTGCTCGACAGCTACGATGCGATGATCGGCGAACTCAGCCCGCGTAACGCGACGGCTGTCTGGGAACGGGCGATTGCGCAGGACGATGGGCAACTCAACGACGGGGTACGCAATGAAGGCCGGGCAGACGCTGGCGACGTGAATTTGCGGCTCAGCGATGCGTACAGCCAGACGAGCAAATCGCTCAGCTGAACCGATCTGCACGACATCGATGGCATGCTGGACCGAATCTCGCGACTGGTCGGCGATCTGGTTTACCAGGAATGTGAGCAGTTGCTGGAAGTCGACACGCTGGCACAACTCGCCAGCTTCGCGCCGGGGCGACTGTGTTCTCGATTTGCCGAACGCGACGCCGAAATTGCGTTGCCGTCCGCTGAAGACACCAGTTGTGCGGTCCTGTTTGCAGACATCTCGGGTTTTACCAGCTTGACCGAACGGTTGGCAGAAAAAGGCGCGGTCGGTGCGGAAGAACTGACCGTCGCACTGAACCGCTACTTCGGCCAGCTCATTGACATTATTGACGACTTCGGCGGCGACGTGCTGAAGTTTGCGGGCGACGCGTTGCTGGCGACGTTCGAAGATCGCCGCGAGGGCGAAGATTTAGCTGATGCCTCAGCACGAGCGACGGCTGCCAGCCTGGTCATTCAGCAACAGATGCTCGACTTTCCCGAAGTCGAAGGGACGAAACTGTCGCTGAAGATTGGCCTGGCCGCTGGCGACCTGAGGATGCTGCATCTTGGCGGTGTGTTCGGGCGTTGCGAACTCTTGATGGTCGGCGAGCCGCTGCGAGAACTGGGTGATGCCAACGACCTCGCCGGACCGGGTGACATCATCGCCGCGGCCAGTCTGTGGCAACGGATTGACAAACTGGCGGACGGATCGCCACTGCAGGATGGCGCGGTTCGTGTGGGATCGCTGAGCCGTCGGGCTGATGAATTCAAATGTTCGGATTCCAACGGACAGTCGATGCTGACGGAAGCGCCGTTTCGAGCGGACTCGATCGCGGCCATCCGTGGTTACATTCCAGCGGCGATCTACTCGCGACTCGCCGCAGGTCATACCGATTGGCTGGGAGAGCTCCGGAAAGTTACGGTCGTCTTCGCGAACCTGCCAGGGTTTAACATTCACACTCGGCTGGACGACGCTCAGAAAGTGATGACCACGCTTCAGCAAACGATTTATCACTTCGAGGGCAGCCTGAACAAGCTGAGCGTTGACGACAAAGGTGTGTCACTGCTGGCCGGTTTTGGTCTGCCGCCGGTCGCTCACGAAGACGACGCCGCACGAGCCATCGGAGCGGCACTTGCTCTCAAAGAAAAGATCAACGAGTTGGGCTGGGAGTGTTCGATTGGTGTGGCCACCGGGCGGATTTTCTGCGGTGCGTACGGGAACGAAGAACGCCGCGAATACACAATGATCGGCGACACGGTGAACACGTCGGCTCGTCTGATGCAGGCGGCAAAGCGAGGCATCCTGACCGATCAGTCGACGCATGCCGCAGCGATGTCGCAGTTTGATTTCGCAACGCTCGATCCGCTTTCCATGAAGGGGAAGAAAGAGCCCGTTGCGTGCTTCCGCCCGATCCAACGTCGAGCCGCCACTCGCAAGACATCGGCGCGGCAGGTGACAGTCTTTGGTCGAAAGCCGGAGCGGGAATTGTTCAGGGAGCTGCTGCTGGACCTGCTCGATCGAGATCAGCGTTCGTTGCTTCTGCTGGAAGGCGATGCGGGAATTGGTAAGTCGCACATTGCTTACGCGTGTGCTCAGCAGGCCAAAGTGCAGGGATGTCGGATTCTGCACGGTCATGGTGATGCCATCGAGCAATCGACACCGTGGTTTGCCTGGCGATCGGTGATCGAAGAGATTCTGGACGTCGACACGCTGCCCCAAGCACCGGGTGAACTGGAAGCGGCAGTCTGCTCGCGAGTTGAACTCGATGATGAACTGAAGAATCTGCTGCCGCTGATGTCGTCAGTGCTTCCGCTCGGCTGGACCGAGAACGAGTGGACGTCACAGATGAAAGGGGCGATTCGAGCCGACAATACGAACCGGCTGCTGGCACGGATCCTCGAACATGCCGCTCAGCAGAAACCTTTGATTGTGCTGCTGGAAGATTTGCACAACTTCGATTCAGCTTCTCTGGGGCTGCTGCGAGTGGTTGCCGGCCGCGTGGATCGGTTGCTCAGTGTGGTGACTGCACGGCCGCTGCCTCGCCCTTTGCCAAAGGAACTACAAGCAGTTCTGGACGAAGCCTCGTCGCACGAAATGGTTCTGGGCCCGTTGGCTGCCGATGATTCGGTCAGGCTGGTTGAGCGGATTCTCGGAGCAGAACGTCTGCCACGGCCGGTTGAAGAACTCGTCCGAACCCGCACGAACGGGCAGCCGCTTTACGTTGAAGAACTGGCTTACGCGTTGCGTGATACGAAAACAGTTTGCGTCGTCGATGGTGCCGCGAAGCTTGTCGAGGATCTTGACGAGTTCGAAGCTCGCGAGGTTTCCGGGTCGCTGGAAGGCGTGATCATTAACCGTGTTGATCGCCTGCCGCCTCCCGAGCAACTCACTCTGAAAGTCGCCAGTGTCGTCGGTTACGAATTTGGATCGTCGTTGCTGCACGACGTGTTTCCGATTGAAAAGGAACGCCAACATCTGGAGACGTACCTTGCTTCGCTCGATCATTCGAAGCTGATTCGTTCGGTGGCCGGTGACGACGAGTCCGAGCACTCGTTTCGAAACCGCACCTTACGCGACGTGGCGTATAACCTCGTTCTGGTCAAGCACCGAACCGAGTTGCATGCCGAAATCGCGGCCTGGATTGAGGACAAGCATGCGGCCGATCTGGACGGTCAGTACCCGCGTTTGGCAGAGCATTGGCAACAGGCTGGCAATTTGTTGAGGGCGATCGAGTGTCTGGAATCGGCCGGGCAGAACGCACTGATCAACAATGCAAATCGCGAAGCGGTGACGTTTTATCGAAAGACGCTGGAGCTTGCTGAGCAAAGCTCGGAATCGTTTGACAGGATCAGAGAAGGGCGATGGCACCGAAAGTACGGTGAGGCTCTGTATCGCGTCGGCGAGGTGCCGGCGAGTATGCGGGAACTTCGCAAGGCGTTGCGATTGCTCGGGCATGCGGATTCAGAGTCCGTTGTTGGGCAACTGCTCAATGGCAACGTTGAGATGCTTCGGCAGTTTGCCACTCGCATTCGTCGTCGATTTACGAAAGTCGCAAAGGCTGCTCCGAGTGAGGCCTTGCTGGAGTCGATCCGTGCGTATGAGCGACTGGTCGAGATCCAGTACCAGCGGACGGACATGCCGGCGTTTCTGCTGGCCACCTTTCGGTCGCTGAACCTTGCGGAGCGATACGGATTCAGCCCGGAACTCGCACGTTGCTACTCGAACGTTTCGGCGATGACCAGCGCGATGATGATCCCGAAATCGGCCGATCGCTATACCGAACGGGCCAAGCGAGTAGCGGCAAAGGCCGGTGAACTTTCTACAACGGCGTACGTGCAGACGATCAATTCGGTCCATTTCATTGGTCAAGGCAATTGGGAAGCCGCGCGTGAAACACTCGATGCGGCTCTTGAGTTATGTACGTCGATCGGAGATCACCGCCGCTGGTCTGAAGCCACCGCCTTGACGATTAACCTTTCGTGCTGGAACGGCGAATGGAATCGACTCGCCCGGCATGCTCGAAAGCTTTGTGACGCCGCTGACACGGGGCTTGGCATTCAGGTCGCGACATGGGCGTACGGTTGGTTGTTGTGGGTAGAGTCTGCAAGGGACCCGCATAGTGCTGCCGTATCTGCTGCCGAAGTCGAACTTAGACACTGGCTGGACGCTGACGAAGAACTGGCACTCGCCGACGAAGTGCTCGCCCGCGGTGGGCTGTTATTCGCACATTTGCGACGCGGCGAGTTGTTTTCCGCCTTGGGGATTGCTGATCAAATTGAAAATGTCATCGGCAACGCGCAACCAGTTGCTGTGTATCTTCTGCCCGTTTATTCGGCGCTGGTCGATCTCTACGCCGCGATTTACTCAGCCGAGACTGACAGCGGCATCAAACGAAAAATGATGAGCCGTCTGCGTCGCATGCAGCGACGATTGGCGATCTTCAGCGTTGTGATCCCGATTTCGAGTCCGTTGAAAAGTCTGTGCGATGGCCGCATCAGTTTGTTGAAGGGACGAACGTCTCGTGCACGTCGATCGTTCCGCAAAGGTCTTCAAGTGAGCGAGCGATACCGCATGCCGTATTTTACAGCGATGCTTGAGGCCGACTTGGCATTGCTCAGTGGGACGGAATCGGAAAGTCGACAGTTGACTGTTGCCGCACAGGACCGACTGGTTCGTCTTGGTATTGCGAAACCGGCAGAGTCATGATGAGGAATGGGGCGGGGGATGTCTCAAGATTGTCCGCGTAGCAAGCTGTTTTGCGTCGAGCGCCAGGCTGAAGAGGGTTGGGACGAGGGCCAGGGTGAAGATGGTTGAGACCACCAGGCCTCCGAGGACGACGCTTCCCAGGCCTCGGTAGAGTTCGCTGCCGGCTCCGGGGAAGAGGACAAGGGGGAGCAGGCCCGAGGACCGTCCGTGAGAGTTGTCATGAAGATTGGTCGGACTCGTGTGCGGACGCTTTCGAGGATTGCCTGGTTGGGTTCAAGGTTTTGCTCGCGGATCAGGTTCAATGATTGATGGACGATGAGGATCGGGTTGTTGACGACCGTTCCGATCAGAATCACAAAGCCGAGCATCGTTAATACGTCGAGTGGCTGCAGGACGAACTGGTTGAGAACCTGCAGGCCGACGACACCGCCTACAGCTCCCAGCGGAACGCTCAGGATGATGACGAACGGGTAGAGCCACGATTCGAACAGAGCGGCCATCAGCAGGTACGTGATCAGCAAGGCCAGCAGCACGTTGAATTGAAGCGCCTCCCAGGTGGCGTTCAGTTTGTCCGCCGTTCCGGCAAGCTCGATTCGATAGCCGCCGTCGAGCTGACCACTGCTTTGCATGGGCCGAACGATCTCGTCGCGGATTTTGATCATGGCCTCTTCGAGCGGCATTTCCGGCGGCGGCGTTACCTGAATCGTGATCGCGCGTTGGCGTTCACGATGATTGATCTGTTCGGGGCCGCTCTTCATTGTCACTTCGGCCAGTGCACCCAGCGGAATTGTTTGTCCCATTGGTGTGGAAATCGGCAGGGCTTCGACATCCTGAGCGTTGCGGACCGTTTCATCCCGGCCTTTGATCGTTAAATCGATCTTGTCCCCCCCGATGAAGTAGTCACCGGCGTAAGCACCATCGATCAACGCATTGGCGGTGTAGCCAAGCTCGTTCGCCGACATCCCCATTTCTGCTGCCTGGATAAGATGCGGCTCGATGTGGACTTCCGGGCTGGAAAGGTCGAGGCTTGGAATCGGTCTGGATTGAGTTGTGGGAGGAAGTAGTCCGCGTACCTGTCCGAAGATTTGACCGCCTAGACCGACGAGGTTTTGCAAGTCCGGTCCCGTGATTTCGACGTCGATCGTGCGTCCGCTTTCCAGACCGCCGGCAAACAGACTCGACTGGCTGGCGACGCCGAATGTGCCTGGCAGTTGGCTGGTTGCACGCTGAATCAGTGGGATGATTTCTGCAGCTCGTTCTTCCTCGTACGCTCGCAAACCCATGAAGACGCTGCGGCCTCGCGCGACGAAAAAGAAGTCGCCAATGACCGGGCCGTCAAGTTGGGCGGCCTCTTCACTGCCGGGCACGGCGTCCCAGTAAGGGCGAAGATTGCCTTCGACGGTTTGCCCAAGCTCCATCAGTTGATTCAGGTTGTAGCCTGGCGGCGGGAGCAGGATGGCGAAAATCAGGTTGCGGTTTCCGTTCGGCAGGTACTCGACTCGTGGCCAGAACGTCCATGAACCGGCGATTGAAAATCCGACAAGACCGACAGTTACTGCGAGGCGGCGGAATGTGCTGCGCTGCACCCACTGGTTGAAGCCGACGATCGAGTTGACGAAGTTCGAGCCGACGGAATTCAGTTTTCTGGCAAGGTAGCCAAGGCCTGCGGTGGACGTTGCTGATGAATTGCGAGGCGTCGAGTCGTCTCGGTGCAACAGCCGCGCGGACGCGGTTGAGATCAACGTCATTGACACAATGAGTGAAAGGCCGACGGCTCCGGTAATTGCCAGAGCGATGTCCTGAAACAGTTGCCCCGCTTCTTCCTGCACAAAGACGACTGGTAGGAACACGGCGATTGTTGTGAGCGTCGACGCAACCACGGCCCCAGAGACCTCAGCCGTTCCGTTGACGGCGGCGTCGAACGGGGCTTCACCCAATGAGAACCGACGATAAACATTTTCGAGAACGACGACAGCGTTGTCGACGAGCATTCCAACGGCAAAGGCCATTCCTGCCAGGCTGACGACGTTCAGCGATCGCCCCAGTAATCCGAGAATCAAAAACGTTCCGATGATGCTTGTCGGAATGGCGAGCCCAACGACCAGTGCTCCGCGTGCTGCCCAGAATCCGATGCCAACCAGCAGGGCAAGACAAACCAGGAAGAACCACGACGACACATAAGCCGCGGCCAGAGCGGACACGATGATCAGCGGAACGACGGCCAGCGTGCGGATGCCAAGGTGGAGGAACAGCATCAAAACGATCATCGTCAGCGCGCCGCCGATGAAGATATTCTGCTGTACGAGGTCGAGTGCCGAGTAGATGTACTCCGTCTCGTCGTAAACCTGGATCAGTTGCAGGCCCTTTGGTTTCAAAATTTGTTCGTCGATTTCCGTCCGCATTTCCCGCAGGCCGTCCATCACGTCCAGAACGTTCGCCCCAGTTTCGCGGATGCAGTTTACGGCGATGCTTGACTCACCAAATCTTCGCACGATCCCGTCCGGTTTTCTGAAACCGAGATTGATTTCGGCGACGTCGCGAACGTAAACGGGAACTCCGTCACGCACGGCGATCAATTGGTTGCCAACGTCTTCTGGAGATCGGAACTGGCCAAGAGTTCGGACGACCCAGCGTCGTTTGCCTTCCCAGAAGTCTCCAGCAGACGTGTCCTGGTTCTGTGCACGCAGGACGCGCCGCAAGTCTTCAATCGTAATCTGACGAGCGGCCAATTCTTCAGGATCGACCAGAACCTGCATCTCGTCCTGCAGGCCTCCCAGGACGTTTGACTGTGACACACCGGGGACTCGTTCGAAGCGAGCTTCGATTTCGTCCTCCGCGTACCGTCGCAGCTTTGTCACATTGATGCCTTCGTGAGGCAGCAGCACTTCGCCGATGGTTGCATGCTCTTTCGCCAGCAAACGGAGACGCAGCATGGCGAGGCCGACGTTGTGCGATTTCCTGACGAGGTCCAGCTTGTCCGCCAGGTCTGGGTGATCTTGCTGAAACTCGACGATCTGTTCGTCGGTCGGCATTCGAGTACTAAGGATGAACCAGGCGATTGGTCGGTCCGAAGAATTCGAAGTCGAAATCACGGGTTGATCGGCTTCTTCGGGGTACTCTCGCACCTGCTGAAGCCGGGCGTTGACCTTCAGCAACGCTCCTTCCAAGTCCGTGCCGACGTGGAATTCAAGTTTGACCGTTCCTTGCGAGTCGGTCGCTTCGGAACTCAGCTTGGTTAGTCCTTCGACGCTTTTGAGCTGTTCTTCCTGCTCGATGATGATTTCGCGTTCGACTTCCTGCGGACTGGCTCCTGGCCATCGAGTCTGCACACTGATCGTCGGGCGTTGGACTTCAGGTGTCAGTTGAAGTGGCATGCGCACCAGGGCGACAGCACCAAAAAGTGCCACCAGCAGAACTCCGACCGTCACTTTGACTGGATTATGAACAACCGCTCGGATGAGATTCATTGGATGTTATTGCCCGACCGCAGCGGCTCGTGGCACGGCAAGAGGATCAAGTGTCTCGGTGATAGCGACGTCCTGCCCCGGTCTCAGACGCTCGTTTCCTCGAACGACGACAAGCTGCCCAGCTTTGATCGGACCTTTGATTTCGATGAGACGACCTGCGGACGCTCCCATTGAAACGGGAACAGGTCGAACCTTGCCGGTGTTGGTCATTGAGCCGGCAGTCGATTTGTCGTCGATCGGATCGTTGATGTCCGGAACGGTCGCGTCGACGACAAACACCGTCGGCGAGGGGCCGCCCAGAACGAGGGCGTCTTTGGGGATCAGTAGTCCTTTTCGTTTAGCACCGGTTGGGACAACCGCTCGCGCGATCATGCCTGCTTTGATCATCGGTGACTGGTGCTTCGCAGCGTTGTTCAGGATCGGATTACTCACTCGCACTTTCACTGGAAACGTGCGGGCGCGGATGTCTGCTTGTGGGATGATCGAAGAAACGTTTCCGGTCACTCGCAGGTTGGAAAGGGCGGTGATTTCGACAGAAATCTCATGGCCGATTTGAATGTGGGCGACGTGAGATTCCCGGACGTTGACCAGCACGTCGACTTCGTTCAGAGCAACGACGTCGGCAACCAGATCACCCTGCTTAATCCATTCACCCTGCTCGGTATGCTCAGCGACAACGAAGCCATCGAACGGAGCGACAATCGTGTACTTACGAACTCGTGACTGAAGATTTCGAACGATTGCATCCTGCATGGCCATGCGAGCTTTCGCCTGCAGAATTTTCTCGGCCCGTGGACCCGCGACAACGAGCTTCCAGTTTTCTTCACCCTGTCGAAACACCTGTTGTGCGGCTTCGGCTTCAGCTTCAATTTCGTGCAGCTCTTCTTCGTTGAACGCACCTTTCTCGAACAGGTGTGTCGCTCGCTGAAGCTGAGCAAGCCGGAAGTCATGAAATGCCTTCGCGGCCTTCTTACGAGCGTCTGCGGCGGCCAGTTCTTCCGGCCGCGCGCCGTTTTCAAGTTCGGTTAGATCATGCTTTTTGAGCAGCAGCTCGGCCTGGGCGGCATCCAGTTCCAGGTTGATCGTTTCAGTCAACAACTGGGCGAGCGGTTGCCCCTTCGTCACGAAGTCTCCCTCGTTGATCGGAAACGACTGAACGCGGCCATCGACCGCGCTGCCGACCGAGCTTTGCCGCGAAGCGACCACGGTGCCGATGTAACTTTGCACGGCGTCCACATCCGCATGCTGTACCACTGAAACAGCAACGGGCGCAGGCCCAGGACCTTGCGCGCGAGCATCCGTCATTGTCAGCATCGTCGCACAGAGCAAGAAAAACAGTCGAATCATCATGCCGCATAACCTTGAAGAGAATTCCGGAGTGGTGTGATTCTCGGAGCAGAGGCGGCGATCCGCTACTCACGGTCAAAAGTTTTTCACCGATGATGCCATTGCGTTTGGGAGCGTGTGACTTGATCGGTTGAGTATATCGGAGTCCGGCTAGCGGGCCGATCGATTGTCGGTCGGCGTGACCGACGGCTTCCATTCTGCGACGATCCGCTTTAAAGGCGTAGTTATCGCAGAGTAATCATTGGGTCGGTCAGCTTTGCCACAAAACAAGGTGGGCGAGGCACTGACACTCCTGGAGAAAAATCAGTCATAAGGATTTTAATAGATGTCCATTAGATTCTGGCTTTCGTTCCTGCTGGTCGTACTGCCGGTCCTGGCCAATGGGTACGCGAAGGATGAATCAGATCCGTCGATTGCGACAAAGTTGGATGCTGACAAAACCGTTGAGCCTGCGGGAAAAGTACCGGCCGACGGCGAGGAGAAAGATCCAGCGTGGTCGATTGAGAAGCCTTCAGGGCCGGTTTCTCAGCAGCAAATCGACGTTTCGGAGGGAACATGGGTTTCGGTTGATGTTCATCCGAGTGGCAAAGAAATCGTCTTTGATCTTCTGGGTGATCTGTATGTGATGCCGATTTCGGGAGCGGACGGAACTGCTGCGGCTAATGGAGCGAAGCTGTTTCCGGAGAAGCTGACTTCCGGAATTGCCTGGGACTTTCAGCCTCGGTTTAGCCACGATGGAAACTGGATTGCGTTTACCAGTGACCGTGACGGCAAGGACGGAAAGTCCGGCGACAACATCTGGATCATCGAACGAAACACGAAGGAGCTTCGTCAAGTTACAAACGAAGCGTTCCGCCTGCTTAATGGGCCGGCATGGTCGCCGGACGACCAATACATCGTTGCTCGGAAACATTTCACGAGCCGTCGGTCACTCGGTGCGGGTGAGATGTGGATGTATTATCGAGACGCGGCAAGTCTCGATGCGATGGCCGGCGTTCAATTGACGAAGCGTCCAAACGATCAGAAGGATGTCAACGAGCCGGTTTTCTCACCCGATGGGAAGTACCTGTACTACTCGCAGGATTCAACGCCAGGCGATTCGTTTCAGTATGACAAAGATTCGAACGGCCAGATCTATACGATCAAACGTCTCGAGCTGGAGAAGGGCGAAACTGAGTCGTTCATCACCGGGCCGGGGGGAGCCTGTCGGCCAACACCGTCACCAGACGGCAAACTCATTGCGTTCGTGCGTCGAATTGGCCCGAAGACCGGCCTTCATCTGTTCGATACGGAATCCGGATCGGTCAGGTTGATCTACGACCGTCTCGAACGAGACATGCAGGAAGCCTGGGCGATTCACGGCGTCTACCCAGCATTCGCCTGGATGCCAGACGGGCAGTCGATCGTTACCTGGGCCAAAGGGAAAATTCGGCGGATCAACATCGCGGACGGATCGGAAACCGTTATCCCATTCCGTATCAAAGACGAACGAGCGATTACTGAGGCGGTTCGGTTTCCCATCGAAGTGGCGCCCGACGAATTTGACGTTCGCATGTTGCGGTGGGTAAGCACTTCTCCAAACGGCAAGCAGGTCGCATTTCAGGCCCTCGGCCAGATCTATCTTCGAGACTTGCCAGACGGCGAGCCGCGACGATTAACGGTTCGTGACGACGAGTTCGAATTCTGTCCGCATTGGTCGCGCGACGGGAAACAGATCGTCTACACAACCTGGAACGATCGCACGCTTGGCGCGATCCGAGTCGCATCCACGACGGCCCCACAGCAGAATCGACAGGTGACGGTTCGCCCAGGGCACTATTTGAATCCATCGCTGTCACCAGATGGCAAGACAATCGTCTACGAGAAATCCGGCGGAGGCCGCTTGCGATCGCCGCTGTACTCTCACGAGCCCGGCATTTATCGAATTTCGGTCAATGGCGGTCAGCCGGTGCGAGTCTCACGCGGCGGCAGTCAACCACAGTTTGGTGAGAGTTCCGACCGAATCTTCCTGCAACGTACGAAGTCGGCGAAAGACGCCGACAATCGCATGCTTTACTCGGTCGACCTCGATGGTCACGAGGAACGCGAGCACTACTCCAGCCAATGGGCGACCGATTATCGAGTGTCGCCAGATGGCAGGCAGGTTGCATTCGTCGAACGATTCAATGTCTACCTGGCTCCGTTTGTAAAGACGGGGGCGCCAATCGGTATCGGGCCGAAGTTTCAGGGGCTTCCGGTCAGCAAGTTGAGCGTTCAGGCTGGCGACTGGCTCCACTTTTCGGGCGATGGCAAGTCGCTCCACTGGTCACTCGGGCCAGACCTGTTCACCAGCAGAATTAGTGACGCAACGCTTCCGGTGAAACCAGCCGACGGCGAAGACAAACGGCCGGAACCGACATCGACGAAGATTGGATTTACGGCGAGGCACGCCAAACCGAAAAGTTCTTTCGCATTAGTCGGTGGTCGAATCGTCACGATGGGGCCGGCAGGCGTCATTGAAAACGGCGTCGTTCTCGTCGAGGGGAATCGGATCAAGGCAGTCGGTACCCGTGACGCGGTGACGATTCCAGATGGCGTTCGAGTCATTTCCGTAGATGGTCAGACTGTGCTGCCCGGCTTTATCGACACGCATGCCCACGGTGCTCAGGCAACGTCCGGAATGACTCCGCAACGCAACTGGGTTGATTTTGCTCGATTGTCGTTTGGAGTCACAACGGTTCACGACCCTTCAAACAATACTCAGGCAATCTTCGCGGCGAGTGAGCTGACGAAGGCCGGACGGATTATTGCTCCGCGGACATTTTCGACGGGCACGATCCTGTACGGAGCCGCCGGCAGCTTCAAGGCGGAGATTGAGAAACTCGACGATGCACTGTTTCATCTGAAACGGATGAAGGCTGTCGGAGCGTTCTCTGTCAAAAGTTACAACCAGCCGCGGCGCGATCAACGTCAGAAGGTCATCGCCGCTGCTCGAGAACTGGAGATGATGGTCGTTCCTGAAGGCGGTTCAACGTTCATGCACAACATGACGATGATCGTCGACGGCCACACCGGCATCGAGCACACACTTCCCGTTCAGACCGTCTATGACGATGTGATGGACCTGTGGCGAAACACTGAGGTTGGCTACACGCCGACGCTCAGCGTGGCCTACGGTGGGATTTCCGGTGAACAATTCTGGTACGAACACGACGACCTTTGGAAACATGAGCGGCTGAAGACGTTCATCCCGCCGCACATTCTGAATCCTCGATCACGCCGCCGCGAGAAGTCGCCGCTGGAAGATTACAACCACATTCGCGTCGCCGAAATTGCAAAGCAGGTCGTCGATGACGGTGGTCTGGTTCAAGCTGGCGGGCACGGGCAACTCAACGGTATTTGCACTCACTGGGAAATGTGGAGCTTCGTCCAGGGCGGCATGACTCCGCTTCAGGCTCTGGAATGCGGCACGCTTAACGGAGCAAAGTACCTCGGGCTGGACAGCGATGTTGGATCGTTGGAAGCCGGCAAACTGGCCGACATCCTCGTGATGGAACCAGGGGCTGACCCGGTTGCGAGGATTCGGGATTCAGAGCGAGTGCATCTTACGATTGCCAATGGTCGAATCTTTAACGCGAAGACAATGACCGAGCACGGCAGCCAGCACTCGCCGGACTTCTTCTGGAAACACGTTGGAAACGGCATCAGCTATCCGTTTCCGATCGCCACCGGCTGCAGTTGCGGCCGATCGACGAACTGACTGGATATTTCAGGCGAGCGGTCGGCGTCAGCCGGCTGGCCAGCCGATTGTCAGGTTATGCCGGCAGGCTTACGCCAGCCGCTCGCCACCAGGTTCATTTATTGACGATGCCTACTCCGTTATCTGCCGCTGCGCCTGACCGACGATGTCGACTCCTGCCAGGTTGCTCCATGCTTCCAGAAGTTGCCTGGTCACTGGTCCAACCTGTCCATCGCCGACCGGCAACCCGTTGAACTGCGTCGCGGGCATGATGCAGTATGGCGTGCTGGTGAAGAAGACCTCGTCGGCTGAGTACAAATCGTACATCTGCAACCGACATTCGCGAGTCGGAAGACCGGTGGCCTGGGCCAGTTCAAGAACGGTCTGACGGCTGATTCCGGCCAGACAGTTTTCCGTGGTGGGAGTGCAGACTTCGCCATTTATTACGGCGAATACGTTGCCGCCTTTGTTCTCGGAAACGTAGCCGCCCACATCAAGAATTACGCATTGCGCATCGGGATCGACCAGTCGGGCTTCGGCGTCTGCGATTGTGTAAGAAAGCCGGCTTCGGTTCTTGATGCGCGCGTCCAGGGATTGCGCCGGGACTGCTCGACTGACCGGAGTCACGGCGTGGCAGCCTTCTGTGTAGTACTTTGCCCAGCCTCGTAGATCGAGATGATTTGTGAAAATCATGATTGTCGCCGGGTTGGCCTGAGCAGCGCTCGGCCCATGCTTCAACAGGCCTCGCGAAATGTTGTGCACGATCCAGCAGTCGTCGTCTTCGCCCATCGCCGAGCGGTTTACATCGAGAACGTTCAGAGTGATCTGCGTCAGCTCTTCTGGAGAATGCCCAGGATCAATTCTCGCAACTTTCATTGAGCGAAATAGTCGCGCGATGTGATCGTCCAGCCGGAACGGTTCGTGACGAAACGTCCGAGTCGACTCCGTCACGCTGTCGCCGAGCATTACCGCGCTGTCGAAGATCGAAATCTTTGCGTCGGCTTCGGGGACCATTTCGCCGGAAAGGTAGACAAGCCGTGGAGTCCCGGACGGATCTGACATTTGCGCCTTTCTCGAACGCTGTTGCGTGTTGAAACACTCGCTGCCTGCGGTTGCGTTGGCTGTTTACTGGCTGGGCTCAACGCATTGTTTGCGAGGAAACAGCAAGCTACCGACAGTACCAGTCACGATGTCGACCACGATCGCAACCGGGGCAATCCACTGAAAGCTGATTGGGTCAAGCTCTTTCGTGCCCGGTACGAAACCGAAAATCGGTCCGGAGAACGCGATCAACGCTGCCGTGGCTGTGCCGCAAATCGTGCCGATCCATACACCTTTCGGGCTTGCGAAGGGGACGAAGATGGCAAAGAAAAATAATCCAAAAATCGGCGTGGTCAGCAGGTTTGCTGTTTTGGTGGTTACGGCGGTGATGTTGCCGGGGATCGATCCCATTTTTGTACTGGCAATCACGACGACGGCTCCAATTGCAAACGCCAGCCAACGTGCTGTGGCGACGTGTTGTCGTTCGGTCTTCGGAGCCTTTCCGAACCGATCGAGTCCGTCGGTCATGACAACGGCGGTGATTGAATTCACGCCGGAATCGATGCTGGACATTGCGGCTGCGAACATCGCGGCCACGACGAGGCCTGAAATACCCGGTGGTAGATGAAACGCGATGAAGTGCGGAAAGACTTTGTCGGCGTTTTCCTTCAGTGAGATGTCGCCAGGCAGTAATTCAGGATGAGCATTAAAATAGCCCAGCAGTGCAAACCCGACGCAGCCAAGAGTCAGTGCGACGATGACTGACACTCCCAGTTGTGTGGCCAGCGCCCAGCGAGCAGCGGAGGCGTCTTTCGTCGCCATAAATCTTTGGACGGAGGTCTGGTCCCCGCCCGACGTGCAGACATACCAGACAAGGTAATTGAGTAATGTGCCGACAACGGTCACTCGTGTTGACAGGTCAGTGCTGAAGACGGGTTGCGTGTCCCAGGCGGGATTCCATTCGGTTGGCATCCAACTGATGCCTCCGAGGTCATAGGTAATCATTCCCAGAACCAGCAGGGCACCACCGTATAACAGCAGCGTCTGGATCAGGTCGGTGATGACGACGGCTCGCAAGCCGCCAAGTGATGTGTAGACGACTGCGACAAACCCCGTCGCCAGAGCAATCATGGGAATCCGGTCTTCGCCAACTCCCAGCATGATTGTGAGTGCTTTGGCCGTCAGAAAAATGAGCAGCGACATCCAGATCAGGCGAAGGATGACGAACATCGAAGCGCCCAGAAGACGGATACTGAGACCGAGTCGTTGCTCAAGAAGTTCGTACGCGCTGGTCACTCGCTGCTTCATGTAAAATGGCAGCAGACCGAACCCGACGATCGCAAACACGATCGGCAGCGCAAACATGGCGGTCATGTTGACCGGGCCCTTGCCGAGCGATTCTCCCGGCATCGACAGGTACGAAATCGTGCTCAGCAGCGTCGCAAACAGAGACACACCAATCAGTATCGGATTCATACTGCCCGAACCGACGAAGTACTCCTGAGTCGACTGTTGTCGGCGGCTGTAGAACCAGCCAAGGCCGATCGTCCCACACCCGTAAGCTGCGATAATGATCCAGTCGATCACGGCCAGGCCAGCTCGCGCGACTTCAGGCTCGCCGCTGGCTTCAGCAGCCGAACAAGGAGCAACCAGACCGCAAGTGAGAATTCCGCCGAGGCCGGCTACGAGCTTTCTCGTTCGTGCTTTTCTCACGTCGTCTCACCCGGCATGTTAGAGGATGGCGAACCGGCCGCAGCCAGTGGATGCGGTGCAGGATAACGAACGAATCAGATCAGTTCACTGATGGATGCACCGAATTGGACGATCGGCATCAGGCGGTCGTTGTGGTCTGGGAATCCGAGGACGGATGACACGAGGTGGTCTCTATGTGACGAATCTCGAAGTTGGCAACAGCTACTTCGAGATCCACTGGATTGCATCGACGATGACGTAGCCGTCCGTTTCCTGATTGGAAATTTTCACGACTGCGGGAGTGTCGGCAGAGAAAGTGAACTCGCCCAGCGACACAAACAGCTTGTCGATCGGTGGTACTTTTTTCTGGTTGACCAGTACGATCTTGTTGCCTTCCGTGTGGTGGACGACGACCGGTACGTTGGTGGCTCGGTTGGCGTTGTGTGAATAGGCGAGTCGTACTTCGTAACGTCCAGACTTGAGTTTTGCCTGGAAGGTTGCGATCGACCGGCCGTCTGCTTTGTTGCCATCGTGTCGGTATTCTCTCCCGACCCACGAGCCTGTCGATGAACTGTTTCCCCAGTTACCGGTTAGCTTTGCCATTCCGTCGTCGACGACCGTGCCTTTCAGTTGTTTGGGATCGATTCCTGCCTTTCCGGTGTAGGTATATTCGTAGTTGAGAACCTGGCCTTCTTTCAGCAATTGCTCTCGAAGCTGACCGTACTCGACGTCTTGAACGGCGAGGTCGTCTTTGATTGCCATCGATGCGACGGTGGCTGCGGACTGGCCGAGAATCATAAAGACCGGCTCCATGCGGATTGATCCGAAAGCGATGTGAGAACTTGACACGCAGACTGGAACCAGCAGGTTCTCGCACTGCTTCTTCTTTGGCAGAATTGAACCGAGAGCGATTTCGTACGGACCGCGCGTGCTGACACCAATGTCGCCTTCGTTCTGGACGTAGCCTTCCGGAGTCACGTACCGCTGCACGTTATGCGAGTCCATCGTGTAAGAACCCATTCCGATCGACTGTGGCGTTGGCCGCTTCTTGAGTAGCTCGTTTTCGGTCATGACATACTTGCCGATCATTCGGCGGGCTTCACGCACGTAGATCTGGTGAGGCCAGTTGCCGTTGTCGACAAACTCGTCTTTTGCGAGGCCCCATTCGGCAAATTTTGCTCGGACGTCGGCGGGAACGCGCGGGCTGTTGGCCAGGAAGTGCATCAGGCCCTGCTGGTAAACTTCGTGTTCTGTGATGATTTCTCGACGACGGTCGTACGAAGCTTCCGGGTAGTCGTAGTTGAAGCCGATGTTGTCAGTGCTGAATGGCCCGTGATTGTTGGTGTCAGTTTTGTGGTTGGGGATCGGGTCGAACTTGCGGAATCCTTCTCGCCAGCCGGCTTCGAGAACGCGGACAAGCAATTCGTACTGACTCTTGTCGTAGCCCTTGGGTTTGGGAAACGAGACACGATTCTTTGGATCATTCGTCAGGCACATGCGGAAGCAGTAGGCCTGAACTCGTTTGTCGGCGTCGCCGAAGTTTCCGGGAGGCTTCGAGCTGATCCGTGGCAACAGCCCGCTCGATGGATCATTTGGCACGACGTAAGGGCTGATCGGAGTTTTGACTGCGCCGAAATGATGCCCGTGGTGAAGGACTCCGGTTTGAATGCCGTTCCAGTCCTCGCCGTATTGAGCACGCGATTCTCGACCGACGTGATAGTCGACTTCCGCCGTTGCCAGCAGGTCTCCTTCGTACGTCGCATCGATAAACATCTTCCCGCTGCAGCTTCTGCCGCTCAGCATTCGGATTGATGAAATGCGTCCATCGGACTTACTGACTCCGCTTTTTCGATCGAGCCATTCGTCTCGGAAGACTGGGATGTCGTACTCGTTGACGAGTTCGTCGAAGACGTTTTCTGCGACGTGAGGTTCGAAGATCCACATCGTGCGGCGTTTGCCGTCGATGGCCGACGAACCCTGTCCTTTGTTTCCGTACTCAGACTTCTTTTGCCACTTCCAGGCGTCGTCGTTCTGATAGTGTTTCCAGACTCGGTGGTAGAAGTCGCGAGCCAAACCGCCAATGACCGATTTGTTGCCAGTGTCGGTCCAGCCGAGCCCGCCGCTGGACAGTCCGCCCAGGTGTTTGTCCGGGCAGACGATGACAACGGAGTGGCCCATCTTCTTTGCCTGGACGGCGGCGATGACGCCGCCAGAAGTGCCTCCATAAACGACGACATCGGAAGTCGTCGATTTGGCGGACGGTTGTGCGAAGCTGACAGACGTCGCGACTGCGACTAACGCAAAAGCGAGTAATGAAAACAAGAAGCTAATTATTGACGGTCGCATATTCGGCTCCAGCGATTGATCGTGAAATCAGTTTTTTTCAGCTTGCTGCTTTCGGTTGTTCTCGCGGCTCAAGATGACGCCATTTTTTTTTCACTACATGAGTATTCCATCGACAGGCTCAAGCTTCGGCGGAAGGTCTGTTTCGCTGAGTTGTTCGCGCATGTCGATTTCGATGGTTCGGCAGAGTGCCGTCATCGGTGTGTCGGAGAAACGTCCTTCGAACGGGTCTTCGTTGAACTCGCCAACTCTCATTAAAACGTAGAAAACGTATGACACAACGGTTGCCAGCGGGATGACCATCCACGAGCTGTCGACTTCTTTCAATTCGGTGATCATGCCTGACGGCAACAGGGTGACGAATAGAAAAAGGAAAACGCGAGGAAAGTAATCGTACTGGCGGGGCAGGGGAGTGTTCTTAATTCGTTCGGCCTTGCCCTGCAGGTCGTAGAGTGAGGTCAATGTTTCGTCGAGGATTTCCAGGTAGCGAGCTTCGATGATCAGCTTTTGTTTACGACCGTCCGCAAGTCGCAGCCCCTGTTTTTGGACAAGCTGTGTCGCGTGGTTCTGTGTTTGCATGGCCCAGTCGAATTCTTCGGGTTCAAGCAGCGGCTTGATTTCGTCCCAGGTCGTTTCCTTACGAAGCTGTAAACGCAACGCGTTGATCCAGGCAATGTGTCGATAGATCAGCTCTTTCTGGTATGCCGCAACCGCCTCAGTTGGTTCTTGCGACAGCGAAGTGAGCGTCATGACTTGTCGCCCGAACGTGCGGCTGGAATTCACAATTCCGCCCCAGATTTTGCGAGCTTCCCACCAGCGGTCGTAGGCAGAGTTGTTTCGGAATGCCAGGAAGATCGCGAGCGCCGTTGCGAGCATTGCCACGACGCCGAATGGCAGATGGATCAGCAGGCAATCGAAGTGATGACCTTGTTCGGCCCGTTGAAGTTCTGCCCGCTGAAGGATGTACACGAACGACGACAGAGCAACGATGTAACTGAGGAAGCCTCTCGATTTGCTGACGACGCGACGCCACCGCAGGTGCTTTCGAACGATCATTATTCAACATGACTTTCGATGAGTTTTGAAATCAATCGGCCACGCTCACGGTGAGTCGGGCGGCAGGTTGGAGTGCTGAACTATCCGAGCAGGATCGCCAGCGTTTGTTCGTCGGAAGATTCGGCGATCCACTTCAAGCGGTCGCGATCGAGTTTTCCAGAACCGGTTGTTGGTAACTTTGGCAGAACACAAATTTCTTCAGGCACCATGTAGGCAGGGAGTTCTCGTTCCGCAAGTGCGGTGAGTTCGTGTTCGACGCGTTCGTTAGTTTGGTCCGCTTTCAAAGTAACAAAGGCGTAGACTGCCTGACCGGATTCGGGGTCTTCGACTCCCACAACGCAGGCCTGGCTGACGTTGGAGTGCTTCTGCAGGACCGTTTCGACCGCCGCCGGAGAGATGTTGCTGCCTTCGTGGATGATGATGTCTTTCTTCCGACCTTCCATCCAGATGTAGCCATCGTCATCGATGCGGCCGACATCGCCGGTTCGGATCCAGCCGTCTCTCATGACTCGTCGAGTCGCAGCGGTGTCGTTCCAGTAGCCGTCCATTGCGAACGGACTTTTGACGGCGATTTCGCCGGGCTCGCCCCAGGGGACGTCGCGGCCTCTTGGGTCAATAATTGAAAGCTGAACTCCGTAGTAAGGCAGGCCGATCGATCCTGACTTCTTGCGGCCGTACGGAGGATTGACGGCGTACATGCCAGTTTCCGTCATGCCGCACTGTTCGGTGATCTCGATGCCCGTGAGCTCTCGGAATTTTTCAAACAGATCGGCGGGTACGTAGTCGCCACCGGATATAGCCAGACGAACGCATCCAAGGTCTTCACGTCTTAACTTCGGATGAAAAAGAATCTTTCTCAACGCGGCGGGAAGCAAGGCGATCATCGTTGTGTTGGCGTGCTTGCCCAATGCTTCCATGTATGAGTCTGGAGTGAAACCACTCAACAAAACGATTTTTGCGCCGGCAGTAAGTGACGGTAGCAGTTGCGTTCGAAGGGCCATCGGACGCGAGACGGGCGCAGCGATCAACGTGACATCGTCACTCTTAAGTCGAAGGACGGCGCTGGCTTTGCTGATGCTGCTGGCGACGCAGTCTCGCGTCAGCGTTACGCCTTTGGGACGGGCCGTCGTGCCGGATGTGTAAAAAACCAGACTGACGTCGTCGCCACGCAGATCGTCCTGCAGCGATTCGGTCGGCCGAGTTGCCAGCAGATGGCGGAATGCCTGGTAGCCTTCGTGTTTACCTTTTCCGGTAAACAATCGGATTTCGACATCGCTCATAGCGTCGCAATTGGCCATGTCGGCAATTCGCCCACCGTCGACGACAACGGCTCTCGCACCGCTGTGGCGAAGAGCGAAGTTGATCAATGCCGAGTGGTATCGAGTGTCGAGCGGAACGATTGTGAAACCGGCATGAAAACTGGCGACGTAGAGTGCGACGAGTTCTGGACAGTTCGGCAGCAGGGTTACCACTCTGTCGCCAGGTTCGAGGCCGGCTGCCAGAAGGTTTCTCGCAATGCGTAACGCTCGCCGATTCAGCTCGCCGTATGTCCATGACACGTCGTCATGAACAATTGCGGTGTCGTCTGAATTGTGTTTGGAGAGTGCAAGCATCAGCGAGATAGGCTCCATCCCGGATCAGAAAGTTGAATTCCGCAGCTCCGTCACGTCAGCCTGGCATGGGCTGACGACACGGAGTGTCGTGCAACGAGGGGCAAGTTATTTCGGACATCTTCCTAAGACGTTTTCGGGCCCTTGTAGAGTTTTCGTTCGATCCGTGGCAGATAGGGTGTCCAGTGAGACTCGCCGTTGGGATCGTCTTCGATGGTGTGTACAAATTCGTAAGCCTTGGCGTCGAGGTTGTCGATCTGGTGAAGCACTGCCGCTTCGGGAGTCATCGGCAGCCTCGGACTTCCGTGTGCGTAGGAACCGTGATGGCTCAGGATCATGTGTTTGATGCGGAGTTCGAGTTCTCGCGGGAATGACTCGTTCATCATCAGTTCGACCTGAGTGATCTTCTCGGTCACCATTTCAACGGCGATCGACATGTGGCCGAGCAGTTGACCTTCGTCGGTGTATACAAAAGCGTTTTCGAAATCCATTTCGCGAACTTTGCCCAGATCGTGCAGGAAAATTCCGGCCTGAACGAGATCGAAATCGACGGCCGGGTACAGATCGCGAATTCGATCTGCAACTTCCAGCATGTTGCAAATGTGTTCGACGAGTCCGCCTGGATAGGCGTGGTGAGCTTTTACGCCGGCTCCGGTACGAAGAAGTTTCTGGACGATCGCTTCGTCAAGCAGGAAGGCTTCCATCAGCGTTCGAACTGGAACGTTCTTGATGGCGAGCAGAATTTCCTTCATCCGCTCAAACAGCGTGTTCACGTCCTGAGGCGGCTGAAACTCGAAGTCCTCAGAGTCCAGGCCGGCGGAATCGATTCGGTCGATTCGAGTCAGTATTGCCTGTAGGCCTCCCTGGAAAACCTGCACCTTGCCGCGGACATGAACGAAGTCGCCAGCATCGAAATCGGCGCAGGTTTCTTCGGTGACGTTCCACATGAGCCCGCTGACCGTGCCCGTGCGGTCTCGCAACTGAGTCAACAGATAGAGATTGGCGTTCCGGTTGGCTCGAAGCTGCTTATCCGCCAGCAGGTAGACATCTTCGATCGTGTCTCCGTCCTTGAGTTCCTCAATAAACTGTCTCGACATCACTTGTCTCGCGATCTAATCAGCGGCCGATTTCCACCGATAGCCAGCAAGCAAAGGCAGAGACCGATTTGTTATAGAAATTGGTTCAGCGCGGCGATTGATGCGTGGCTTTTAGTGCCAGGCAAGGCCGCGCCCGGAGTGTTCAGCGACAGAGTCTGACAAGTCCGTCGCTGGCTGACGACCGAACAGGTCAGCTCTCATTCAGAGCGTTAATAATGTCCTGAATAGCCTTGCGACCGTCTGCAAAAAGCATCAACGCGTTGTCCGCGGCGAACAGCGGATTTGGGATGCCGGCGAATCCGGGACTAAGGCTTCGCTTGATCACGATGATGGTCCGCGACTTGTCGACATCGATGATCGGCATGCCGGCGATAGGGCTGTCCGGGTCGGTTCGGGCGAGCGGATTGACGACATCGTTGGCTCCCAGAACGATCGTCACGTCCGCCTGTTCCATCGTCGGGTTGATCTCGTCCATCTCGCGGAGTGCTTCGTACGGTACATCGGCCTCGGCCAGCAGAACGTTCATGTGGCCGGGCATTCGTCCGGCGACTGGATGAATGGCAAAGTCGACTTCGATCTGCTTACTGACCAGAAGTTTTCGCAAGTCGCTGACTGTATGTTGAGCCTGAGCGACGGCCATTCCGTATCCAGGGACGATGACGACTCGACTGGCGACTTCCAGCACCATCGCCACTTCGTCGGCAGATGTGGATTTGACGTCCGCGTAAACGTCGTCGGCATCCAGAGTGCTGCCGGTAGCTCCCATTTTTCCAAAGAGGACGTTCGGCAGCGACCGGTTCATGGCGACGCACATAATTCGCGTGAGGATCAGGCCTGACGCTCCGACGAGCGAACCCGAGATAATGAGAACGGTATTTGAAAGAACGAACCCCGTGGCCGCCGCGGCAAGTCCCGAGTACGAATTCAGCAGTGCAATAACCACTGGCATGTCGGCGCCGCCGATCGAAACAACAAGGGTCACACCAAGAATGAGTGCCAGTGTTGAAATTCCCCAGTAGGTTACAACGGTCATTGTTGAGCCGTCGCCATTTGCCATCGCCACGGTCAGCGCGATACATGCAAGGACCAGGGTTCCGTTCACAATCTGCTGGGCAGGGATCTTTATCTGGTCGAGTTTGCGGAACTCTTTGAGTTTTCCCCAGGCGATCAAACTTCCGGAGAATGTGACGGCACCGATCATCCCGGACAAAGCAGTCGCGACGAGCATGTCAGTGCTGAACGATTCTGTCTGAACCAGATTCGCACCGGCCACCAATGTCGATGCAGCTCCGCCGAAACCGTTAAACAAAGCGACCATCTGTGGCATCTCGGTCATCTGAACGCGGATTGCAAAAACTGCTCCGATGACTGCTCCAACGGCCAGACCGCCAACGATCAATCTGTAATCCAGTCCCGCCTGGAAGAGAGTCACGACGACGGCGACCAGAAGTCCGCAGGCGCCGAGTAGATTGCCTCGTACTGCGGATCGTGGTCGTGTCAGCCCTTTCAGGCCGAGGATGAAGAGGACGGCCGATAGGAGATAGGCCAGTTGAACCAGTCTGGGATCCACGTTTGCATCCTTCGAGAGTCGCTCGCGGCGGTTAGTAGTTTGGGAGCAGCACTTCGACTCAGTCTTTGCGACGGAACATGCCGAGCATTCGATGAGTGACCATGAAGCCGCCCACGACGTTGATCGTTGCGAGCGTCACGGCCGCACATCCGAGAATCTTAGGAAGCAACGAGTCGCCAGAGCCGGCCGCGATGACCGCTCCCACAAGGGCAATGCCGGAAATTGCGTTGGACCCTGACATCAGCGGCGTATGCAGTGTCGGCGGAATCTTTGTGATCACCTCGACGCCGATGAATACGGCGAGGACAAACACGGTCAGCAGTAACATCGCCGTGTCTGGTCCGACGGATACGGCTGCCGCCGCTTCGGTCGAGGCTTCAACGATTTTATTAACAGGCTCACTGGCGAGCAGAAAGTGCATTGTGAATCTCCGCGTTGGTTGCGTCGTCAGTTACGATTCGCTGCTGGCTTCATCAGCGGGGGGCGCGTCTTCAGAATCCGTCGCGTCAGCCGACCCTTTTGGATCCTCGGCATCAGAATTTGAGGCCGTTTGCTGATCCGCTGGGGTGGATGGGGCAGATGGTTGCCCGTCGTTTGGTGCCGCAGCATCAGCTTCGGCGAGTGACGGAAGCCCCAGTTCGCTGCGAACCCGGGCGTTCACCACTTCGCCTCCGTGAGTGACCATCGTCTCGCGAACGATTTCGTCGTCGGACTTGCCATCCAGTGCTTCCTCTTTCAGAAGGTGAAGCAGGAACGTGGTAATGTTGCGACCGTACATCTGGCTGGAGTGGTAAGGCACCGTCGACGGAATGTTGATTGTGCCATCAATCGTGACGCCGTGCTCGACGGTGACTTCGCGAGCTTTCGTCAGGGCACAGTTCCCGCCGGTTTCTGCCGCCATGTCGACAATGATCGAGCCATTCGGCATGTGCTCGACCATTTCTTCCGTGACGAGAACAGGAGCTTTGCGTCCGGGAATCGCGGCGGTTGTGATGACCACATCGCTTTCCTGGATGACGCTCATCATGGCCTGGCGCTGCCGGCGGTAGAAATCTTCGTCCATCTCTTCGGCATAGCCGCCGGATTTGCCGTCCGTCGACTTGACCAGTTCGATCTCCAGGAACTTCGCGCCGAGGCTCAGAACTTCTTCTTTGACTGCGGGCCGGACATCGTACGACCAGACGACCGCTCCCAGCCGTTTGGCTGTCGCAATCGCCTGTAAGCCCGCAACGCCAGCGCCCAGCACAAAGAACCTTGCCGGAGCGATCGTGCCGGCGGCCGTCATCATCATCGGACACATGCGAGGCAGTTGGGCCGCCGCCGCGAGCACCGCTTTGTAACCAGCGATTGACGCCTGGGAAGACAGCACATCCATGCTCTGAGCACGAGTGATTCGAGGAAGCAGTTCCAAGGCGAAAGATGTCACGCCTCGATCCGCCAGTCCCTGCATGACTCCGGCACCGAGCAGCGGATCGCACATTCCGATCAGCGTCTGACCTTCTCGGAGAAGGCTGCCATCGTCCGTGCCGTTATCGGCATTCGCCCCAGCGGTCCTGACCTGCAGGATGATTTCGGCCTGCTTGAAAATCTGGCTGCGATCTTCAAGCAGTTTCGCTCCGGCCGCCGCGTATTCGTCATCTGCATATCCGGCCGGTGTTCCCGCTCCGGACTGGATGATGACATCAACGCCGGCTTTCTGCAGGACGGCGACGTTTGCTGGAGCCAGTGCCACTCGCCGTTCGTCTGGAAACGTCTCGGCCGGCACGCCGACAATTCTGTTCGGGGTCGGTTCGCTTGAAGGGGCATCCTGCGACATCGTGTCAGCTTTCCAATCCGTTCATCCGGCTGCGGCCACTCTTTGTGAGAGCCGATGAAGTAAGTATCGCGGATCACTCTTGTGAGGCAAGCGTTGCTTGGTTTTACGGTCAATGGCTGTCGGACAACCGGGATGTGCTCAGTGAGAATCTACGCTTGGACAAGTACGTAAGCTTGTCCACAACATAGTCAGACTTGTTCTCGCATGACTCGCTCAACTCGATTAAGCAGGAGAGGGTGCGTCAGTTTCCTTTCCGCTTTGACGGATTGCTTATTCGAAGCAACTTCCCGCACTTGCTGTTGCAGCGATTTCGGATTCACGAATTGTAGTAGGTGAGGGCCGACCGTTAGCAGAACCAAGCCTTCGGCGGCAACCTTGCGACTACCGACAAGTCGCGTGCCAACGCGATCTGCGGTCATCTCATCAAGTCGTGACAGCTTCTTATAGTATTGTCGCATTCCTGCTCTGATCATTCCGGTGTGGCCGGCCGCGATGTGAGCCAGCTCGTGACCTAGTACGAACGCAAGCGTTTTCGGATTGCTACTGCACAGACAGCCGTGAATCAGATCGTCTGTCAGCAAAACAACGTTTCGTCCACCGAACTTGACGGCTGCCGCATTCATGACTTCGGCTTCGACGATGTAAATGTCCGGCCGATTCATGAGCCCAAGACGCTCACAAAATGAAACAACACACTCGTGAATCTCTGGAAACTGCTCAGGACCGACTTTCAAGCCCGATCCATGAATTAATGCCAAGGCTCGCCGTTGGGTGAAGTGATCGACGATTGGTCCAATTATTAGGGCGATCAGACCAATTCCCATCGTACTTAATACGAGAACAAGCAGGCCCAAAATCCCAGCAATGCTTGCGAGAGTCTTAGCGCCTCCGGTGCCCGCTTCTATGCAGTCTCGGACTTCAACAGGAGCGTCGTGGCACTCTAGTTCAGGGAACTCAGTATGGGAATGAGTGGACATCATGGGCTCCATTGTTGTGTGATTCAAACAGTATGTGAGTCTACCGATGTGCTGGCTGGTCTTGAACGGAATTGAAAGTCCATCTTCGTCATGTTTGGCTTTGGAGAGCCAATTCGATGGCGTCGACGTCGTAAACACAGCCGCCCCAGGTTCCTCCGCCAAACTTCTGCAACAACGCCCAAAGTCGAGTGTCGTCTGGCAGGTCGGAGTCGGCAGCAAGTGACGGATCGGCTGGCCGTTCAGCAAGAATCCTTGCCCCTTCGTCCGGCGGGAATTCACGATCTGCTTCGCCAACAAAGTCGATCGAGCCTTCAAGTGTGTTTCGGTTGATCTCGATCCGAATCCGGTCGCCGTTGCGAATTTTTCCAACCGGTCCGCCTGCCAAAGCTTCGGGGCCAACGTGACCGATGCACGCTCCTGTCGACACTCCGGAGAAACGAGCGTCTGTGATGATGGCGACGTGTTTTCCGAAGTCGAGGTACTTGAGTGCGGAAGTCAACTGGTAGGTTTCTTCCATGCCGGCCCCCATCGGCCCGCGACAGATGAGGACGATGATGTCGCCAGCTTGAATCTGGCCGTCCTTGATTGCGGCGATAGCGTCCCGTTCGGCGGTGAAGACTCGAGCCTGTCCGGTGTTTCGATAAATGCCATCCTCGTCGACGACGGTTGGATCAATCGCCGTGCTCTTGATGACCGATCCTTCTGGAGCGATGTTGCCAACGGGGAAGCAGACCGTGCTGGTGAGTCCTCGCTCTTTTGCTTTTTCAGGCGACATGATGACGTCGTCAGGGTTCACTCCATCACGGCGCGTGAGTTCTGCACGAAGTTGCGACCGTCGTTCCGAGGTTTCCCACCATTCTAGGACGTCGCCCAGCGGTCGCCCTGTGACGGTCAGGGCGTCGAGTTTCAACAGGCCAAGTGTTCGCAGATGGAGCATGACTTCCGGTACGCCGCCTGCCAGAAACATCTGCACGGTCGGATGCCCGATCGGACCGTTCGGCAGCACGTCGACGAGACGAGGCACTTGACGATTGATGCGACTCCAGTCGTCGACAGTTGGTCGTTCCAGCCCTGCCGCAAACGCCGTCGCGGGAATGTGCAAAAGCAGATTGGTCGAGCCTCCACAAGCGGCGTGCAGAACCATCGCGTTGTGAACAGAGTCGGATGTCAGAATGTCGCGCATTGCGAGCTTCTTTTTTCGCAATTCGACGACGGCTCGGGCAGATCGAGTTGCGATGTCCAGCCAGATTGGCTGTCCGGACGGGGCCAATGCGCTGTGCGGCAGGCTCATGCCAAGAGCTTCGGCGACGACCTGCGCCGTTGCCGCCGTGCCGAGAAACTGGCATCCGCCCCCAGCGCTTCCGCAGGCACGACATCCTTGCTCGGCAGCGTACTCAAGCGAAATTTCTTCGTGCGCGAATCTTGCTCCGATTGACTGAACCTTGCCTGCGTCTTCTGCTTGTTTTGCTGGAAGAGTTACTCCGCCCGGGATGATGACACACGGCAGGTCGTGTTGGCTGGCCAGAGCGAGCATCGTCGCCGGCAGCCCCTTATCACAAGTCGCGACGCCGAGCACTCCGGTTCGCAGTGGCAACGACCGGATCAACCGTTTCATGACGATGGCGGCGTCGTTGCGGTACGCAAGACTGTCCATCATCGCCGTCGTGCCCTGCGAGCGTCCGTCGCAAGGGTCGCTACAGTAAGCGGCGAAGGGCAGCCGTTCGTGTTGAACGAGTTCCGCCGCAGCCGCCTGCATCAACAGCCCGACTTCCCAATGGCCGGTGTGATAACCCAGCGCGATCGGCTTTCCGTCTTCACCGCGGATACCGCCCATCGTGCTGAGGATGAGAACCTGGTCCCACAGAAGCTGCTGAGGATCCCAGCCCATGCCGGCACTCTGCGTGAGGCCAAACAGGTCACCACTCGGAGCTTCACGCAACAGCTTATCGGTCAGCGGCAGCGATCCCGATGGACCTTCACCAACGGTTTCGACCGTAAGAACATTGGCATCGTCAGATTCAACCAGCCGTAGAAAGTCAGCGTCCATCTTTCACTCCCCGGGAGATGTCAATCTATGACTTTGGCTGATCATCGTCGTCTTTGATCCGATACTTTTCGAGCATCCAGCCCCACGTCACGTATTGCACAATGCCAATCGCCACGACTCCAGCCATCACTAGCAGGATGAGAAGTATGTCGGGGATGACGAGCGCCGCCAGCGCGAGCAAAGCCAGCCCACAAACCAGGACACCTGCTAAGGCACCATAGGTCGCCGTGTTCTTTCGCTGCTGCTCGTACGGATCCTGCGGCATGATCAACCAGTCTGAAACCGCAGCCAGAACACAGCGGCACAATAAAATTTAAAGAACGGCAGAGATTTCTATTCGTCTTATCTGCAAACCTTCTCGTGTCTGCGATTTTGTGTCAGGTTTGCAATTATCAATCTCTATTTTACACAGTGGCACGACACTCCGTGTCGTTTGCCCACGCCTGGCTAACGACACGGAGTGTCGTGCCACTGAAAACGAAAAATTATTGTGATCAAGATTTCTGACGAGGGTGACTAATCCTTGAAGTGCAGTTCGAGTTGCTCGTGTCGATAGTCGAACCCGTCCTCAAGATTCTCAAGGATCTTTGACGCCGTCATGATCATTCCTGCGACTCCGCCGGGTGGCAGAAACTGAATTCGATCAATGACGACGCATCCGCCGCCTTCCCGAGCTTCCAGAAGATGTTCATGAACCCAGTGACGAAAGGGACCGTCGATCTGCTCTTCCGTGAATGAGGTCGGATCGTCAAATGCCGTCACCTTGTGCGTAAGTTTTCGCACGAGTCCCATTGCCTGAACTTTGAATTCTACTTTTGTTCCCAGTTCGTAACGGTCCGGAGCATTCGTGAAGAACAGCCCCATTTCTGGCGGGCTGATTTTCTTAATGCCTTCGGGTCTGGCGACCAGGTCAAACGCCAATTCAATCGAACAGGGCAGTTCAACTCTGGCTTCGAACGATTCCATAAACGTCGATCCCTACCGTAGGGTGGGCACTGCTCACCATGAATATGGAGAGGGGGATTGGTGGGCAGTGCCCACCCTGCAGATTTGTGTTCAAATCAGAATTTTACTCACCAGGAACGATCTTGAAGATCGCACCGATCGGAGTCGTGTAATAAAGCTCGCCGTTCTGATCCTCGCCGAACGACATGACCGGCAGCTTCGAACTTGGGATCGTCCGGTTTTCTGTCGTCGCCTTTTTGCCCCAGTCGTACTTCAGGGCGTACAGAACTCCCGAGACGTAGTCAGCGTAGACGTAGTAGCCGCCGAGGTTCGAAATCGCCTTGCCTCGGTAGACGTGTCCGCCGGTGATTGACTTGCCATGTTGTCCACCGATCATCGGCTGAGTTTCGGGATCGTGTGGGTATTCCCAGATTGGATCAATCGTCTTTGAGCTGGTCTTGCCGCCGCCTTCGTACGAGTGAAGACCTTCGCGGTTGTTCCAGCCGTAGTTGCCGCCTTTTTCGATGATGTCAATTTCTTCCCAGAGTTTCTGGCCGACGTCTCCCGCCCACAGGTGGCCGGTCTTTCGGTCGAACGACATTCTCCAGATGTTGCGAATCCCGTAAGCATAAATTTCGCCGCGAGCGTCTTTGCGACCAACAAATGGGTTGTCCTTTGGAACGGCGTAGGCTTTTCCTTCGTCTTGGTGGTCGACATCGAGTCTCAGGATACTGCCGAGCCAGGTCTTCAGGTTCTGCCCGTTGAGATGAGGGTCGCCGCCCTTGCCCCCGTCGCCGAGAGCGACGTACAGCATTCCGTCATGCCCGAAGGCGATCGTGCCGCCGTTGTGATTCCAGTAGGGCTGCGGAATGCGAAGAATTTCCTGCTCGGACTTCGGATCGATTTTGTTGGGATCGTTCTTTGACACTGTGAACCGCGAGATCACCGAAGTCAGCGGTGCCGATTTGGTCGTGTAGTAAATGAAGAGCTGCCCGTTGGTTTGGTACTTAGGATGAAAGGCCATCCCGAGCAGTCCTTCTTCATTCTTTTTGTCGTTGTAGACGACCTGGTCTTCGATATCGAGAAACGTGATCGACTCTTCAGCTTCTTCGTCGTTTTCCAGGATGTGGACGACGCCGAGCTGCGATGCGACGAAAATTCGGTCCGAACCATCGTTGGCATGAGTCACCACGATTGGCCGGCGAATCTGCACTCCAGGGAAAACTCGTTGAACGCCGACCTTGATTTCAGAAGTATTAACGTCGGCAGCCGACGCTGACTGGAGCGTCGCTGCCAGCAGGACGGCTCCGGAGAAAACAGAAAGCATTCGCATGAGGCACCTCTGAAGTTGTAAGGCGGGTTAATTAGCTGGGCGAGTTTATCGACCGTCGGTAAAGATCGGTTGATTACCGATGTGTAGACGCGAGGAAGATAGCGGAACCTTCGGCGAACTAAAAACCAGCCGCGGGCCACCGGCGTCCTAAAACCACTGACGCTTGTCGACGAGCGTTGCTGGAGGCTTGCCGTCAACAAAACAGCGGATGTTCTCGAGCAGCGTTTCCAAGTGCCGCTCGGCAATCCGAGGCGATGCCGCGGCGATGTGCGGAGTCAGAATTGCGTTGTCCATTTGCCACAGTCGATGGTCTGGTGGCAGGGGTTCGACTTCAAAAACGTCGAGAGCGGCTCCCGCGATCAGTTGGTTTTCCAGAGCCCACGTTACGTCTTCCAGATCGACGATCACTCCTCGGCCGATGTTGATCAGGAAGGCCGAGTCCTTCATCTGCTCAAACTGCTCAGCCCGAAACAACTTATAAGTTGCCGGCGTGTGCGGCGCGGCGATGACGACGAAGTCACTTTCAGCCAGGAGATCTGGTAGACGGTCGGGCATCCAGACCTCGTCGACCACTCCATCGACTTGTTTGCAGACTGGATCCACGGCGAGGATTTTCATGCCGAATGCGGCCGCGCGACGACAGACTTCCTGCCCGATGAACCCCGCTCCGACAACTCCAAGCGTTGCGTCCGACAGGTGAATGTGAGATTGGTCGACCGGCGAAACGGATGAGGGCCCCATCACAAACGCCTGTTCGGTCATTTTTTCATTGCCCACCGGAGCCCAGCGAGCATCGATCTGCCGCCTCATGTAAAGATGCAGATTCCGGGCGAAGCACAGGACATACCCCATCACGTGATCAGCGATAACGTCCGAAAACAGACCGCGCATGTTACTCAACTGGCAGGGATGCTCGATCAGTTCCGGAAAGAGATAATGCTCGAGACTGGCCGTGGGCGACTGGACCCACTTCAACTGCTGCGCTGCAGCAAGCAGCTCCGCAGTCATCTTTCCGAAGAATGCGTCAGCAGTGGCGATCTCGCGTTGAGCATCTTCAGGCAAGACCACATTGCAGACGTTCATCTCGCCCGCCGCTTCCTGGATCTTCAGCAAACGAGATGCCTCGACGGCGGGGTGAACAAGCAGTTTCATGGTGCGAGCATCCTCGGGAAGCAACAGAATCGACGGACTGTGATTTTGCTGAAAGTGTTGAACCGCTGTTTGTTACGGTCAACTGACGGGGCATTCTTGCGGAATTCTGATGATGATCACACGGAGGCGGATGATCGCGGAACTTTCAGTTCCATTCGGGGTTTGATCTAAAATCGCCCATTAACGCCGAGGCCAATTGATGAAAAAATTATCCGTCGCAGCCGTTTGTGCCGTTGTCTTGATTGCCGAGTTCACATCGCCGCAAACTGCAACCGCCCAGCTTTTTCTGCGAAACCGCGGGGAGGAAAAGAGCATCGTCGTTGACGGGCGAAGTCGATCGTTTGTGGTGTATTCATCCAAAGGACAGAGCGAGGCTCCGTTGCCACTCGTATTTGTGTTGCACGGAGGCGGCAGCGGCTCGTCTCGGCAGCTCGAGCGTTTCACAAAGTTTAACGATCTTGCCCGACGGGAAGGATTCATCACGTGTTACCCGGACGGGTACGAAGGGAACTGGAATGATGGCCGGGGAGTGTCGTTCATTAAGGCTCACAGCGAGAACGTCGACGACGTGAGGTTTTTCCGTGCGATGGTTGAACTCGTTTCGAAGGAGTCGAAGGTCGATCAGTCTCGGATCTTCGCGACGGGCATCTCGAACGGCGGCTTCATGTCGCATCGCCTTGCGGCTGACGCTTCGGATGTTTTTTCGGCGGTTGCTCCGATCGTCGGAGGAATGGCGATCCCGATTGGCGAGAGCTTTAATCCCACGCATCCGGTGTCGCTGTTTGTGATTCAGGGAGAGGCCGATCCTTTGGTTCCGTACGCTGGTGGCGAAGTCGGCTACAAACTTGGCAGGAAGCGCGGAAAGTTACTGCCGACGACAACGTCGATTCAGAAGTACCTCGCTCGAAACGGTATTCGTGATAAATCAAAATCGAAGATTTTGCCTGACAAAGATCCCGACGACGGCACGATCACCGAAACACGGTCATGGCCCGTTGGAGAAGGTGGCTCGAAAGTTCAGTTCTATTCCATCCGCAACGGCGGCCACACCTGGCCCGGTCGACCCCTTTACGCTCCGGAACGTCTGATCGGAAAAGTCAGTAACGACTTCGACGCCTGCGAAGAAATCTGGAAGTTCTTCAAGTCCTGTCCACCTCGGAAGCATGCACGTTAGAGTGAAGTTCTTTGATGCCGGCTGTGGGGGAATTCTGGCAAGACTTGTGAGAAGGTGTCCGGGCGATGCGAGAGATTCAGGCCAACTTGTTATGGACAGGCAACGCTCGTGAGGCGCGGGACGTTCAGAGTTTGTTTGACGCAGGTATCTCGGCCGTGGTCGATTTGGCTTACGAAGAATCGCCGGCGCAGTTGCCTCGGCAGTTGGTGTATTGCCGATTCCCTCTTGTCGATGGGGCCGGAAATGATTCTTCGCTGCTAAAGCTTGCGTTGTCGACAACGGTGGAATTGCTTCGCGCCGAAACACGCACCCTCGTTGCATGCAGCGCGGGGATGTCTCGTTCGCCGACAATCGCGATTTGCGCGTTGGCCGTGCATTTGGACCAATCGCCCGAGAGTGTGCTGGCGACGGTGAATCAGAAGTCGGGTTTGGAATTGCACGGCGATCTGTGGACTGATGTCTGTGAGATTGCTGGCGAATTGCAGTCGCAGTGACCATCAGGACGACTGCGAGCATCCCATTACTTGCGGCCAATCTGGAGCCGATGTGCCTTTGGAACGGCTGTGTTTGTGAACGCGAACAGCGATGCACGGTCTTGTGCTGACGCCGGACGAACAGCCAGCCGCGAAGCAGTCTGCGACTTGAGAGAATTTTTCAAGATTCCGGTTACATCATTCACGAAGTCTTTGCCGGCTGGCCGATACACCTTCCAGATGTGTTGTTTCTGAACTCTCCCTGGAAGGAATCTGTCCATGACACGGTTTTTCGGGCCGCTCCGTGCAAGCTCCGCGGCCGCACTAGTAGGGATTGCGATTCCCGTCCTGATGACCGGCTGTACCAAGTCGATGACGTTTCCGACCGCTTCGGTGATGCCCAGCTACAACGACTCGCCGATTCAGCAGACGGCCGGGCAGTTTCGTCCGATCGTTTTCGTTGCTGAGGTTCGCGACAATCGTCCGAATTCGGTCGCCGGGGCTGTGGGAAATGTCACCTTTGAGGCGAGCGGCGAATTCCGACAGTTCATTAAGAGTGACCTTGAAGGCCGGTTGAGTTCGGCGGGTGTGCCGTTGGCAAGGTCTCGTTCAGATGCTCAGGCACAGTCCAACGTGAATCGACAGGTGGTCACGAGCATTCGTTCAACGAGTTATGGCGGGGCGACTGCGTTGCTCCACAAGACCGTCGCCGGCATCAACTTGCTGGTCAAAGTGGTTGACGAAAATGGGCGGCCGGTCTTTGCTCAGACGTACTTCGGATCTGCATCGAAGTATCCCGCTTTGGCTAGTGCGAAGCAAAGCGGAGATATGATGGCTCAGGCGATTCGTCAAGCGACTGACAAGGCCATGCGTGACTCAGAATTCAAAGCAGCGATCGGGCTGTAGCGATGTCTCGACAACAGCGAGCGGGCCGCCACCTGTCGTCAGGAATTTGGAATTCAAACACTCTTTTGCGGCCACCAGTTTCGTAAATTTCGTACAACAGAAACCAAGGATGTTTCTCATGTTTCATAAATCTTCGAAGCGGCGACATCGAGTAGCCATGTCAGCCATTCTTTGTGCAATGACTTTGCCAGGGTGTGCGACACTGACACATGGCACGAGCCAGTCTGTTGATATCTGGTCGTCACCCGACGGTGCGAACGTCACAGTGAATGGACGAAATCTTGGCACAACACCGGTGAGAACTGATCTGAAACGAGGGCAGTCTCACGTTGTGCAGGTGGAGAAAGATGGCTACCTGTCGGAAACCGTCATGACAACGACGAAAATGAATAAGGCAACTAGTTGGAATGCGTTGTTTGGCATTCCGGGGGCAGCCGCAATTATCCTCGACCTCGCCAACGGCTCCGCTACAGACATCACTCCGGATGCTGTCAGTGTCGATCTTGTCGAAAAGGTCACCCCGCCATCGGCCGTGATGCCAGCAGGTTACGAACCGTCTTCTGAGCAGGGGCGCGTTCGACTGAATTAACGATGATGTGAAAACGGCACTGATTTCAACTCGAAGCATATAACGCTGCTCTGGTAGACCTTCTTCCAGAGCAGCGTTTTTTTGCTCGATTACAATGTTCAGACAAAATCGCCGATTACTGCAGAATCAACTTCTGCTCAATGTATCGCTGGCAGATTTGGTAATAGGTAACCATCGATTTGATGTCGAGCCATTCGTCTTCGCCGTGCAGGTTGCCGACGAGTGGGCGGGAGAGGTTTACCGGGATTTCTGCCTGGCGAAAGAAGCGTGAGTCGCTGGCGCCGGCGGCTCGGATCAACTTGACGGGGCAGCCGGTAATTGATTCGGTGATCTCACAGAAGAGCGGGTCGGGATCGAGGTGGCACGGCTCGGCAGTCATTAGGGGTTCGAGATAGCAGTCTGGGCCGAGGATGCTGGCGATATTGTCGAGCATTGCTCCGACGGTATGAGGCGGCGGAAAGCGGATATCCAGCGTCGCGGATGCTTCTGAAGGAATCCGGTTTGCCGATTCGTTGGGAGTCTCGATGACGTTCAGCGAGCACGTCGGATACCAGTGACCGTGATCGGCTGTCCGGTCGATCGGCCAGTTGTCTGCGAAATAAGCGCGCAGTGCGTCGAGCCGCTCGATCAATAGTTCAAGAGCGTTTGTCCCGAGCCAGGGCCGTGCTCCGTGCGCGGAATGTCCTTCGCGACGCACTCGGAGATGCAGCACTCCCTTTTCTTCAATTGTGACTTCGTTCAGCGAGCCACCGTCCGGCACGATGACGATTCCCGCTTGCAGCCCCACTTCGTGAATCAGAAATCGAACGCCGTCCGTTCCTCCGATTTCTTCGTCGGAAGTCAGTGCCAGGCCCAGCGAAATACCCGGATGCCGCGCATGCATCGTGCGGAACAGGTCGAGCATGATCGCGTCAGCGCCTTTCATGTCGCCGGCGCCAGGGCCGTAGATTCGCCCGTCTCGAATGGTCGAGTGATAGCAATCGGGGTCGGGATGCTCGATCACATCGATGTGGCCGCAGAGAAGAATCTTCGGTGCGACGGAAGTGTTCGGTCCCGCCACGAGGGATCGATATCCGTTCGAGTCGTGATAGTTGATCTGAACTTCGTCGAGACTTTCAAGGTGATTCTGAATGAACTCAAAGCACCGCTCACGTTCAGTCGGGCGGGAGTCAGTAGTTGGAATCAGAATCAGATCACGGGTGAGAGCAGTCAGCCGCGAGGCCAGTTCTTTCTCGTCGCTCGTCATTAAGGTTGCCTGGCCTTTGTTAAAGCCTGCCGTAGGCGTCGAAGTTTGAACCACGAATGGACACGAAGAGACACGAATTTTTTGAGAATAGACCGACCGCTATTCGTGTGAATTAGTGTCCATTCGTGGTCCAGGTTATGTCCCGAAAATTCGCATTGTTAGAGGTTTGGAAATGCTTTCGTCAGGTCCAGTTCGTCGCCGGTTTCTGTTTGGAGTTCCTGGAGTTTGGCGAAGAGTTTCGACAGTGTGGGCTGGTGCTTTTTCTTGCCCGCGAGGTCATTCAATTCCTGAGGGTCTCTGGCAATGTTGTAGAGGATTGCTTTGCTGATGCTCGGGTAGAGGATCATTTTGTAGTCGCCGTAAGTGACCATTCGCTGGCCTTGCAGGTACGCTCCGTAAATGGCGTCTCGGCCTTTGTCAGTTTTTCCGTTGATCAGCGGCAGCAGACTTTCGAATTGAACGTAGTCCGGCTTTTGGGTTCCGGATAGATCCAGAGAAGTGGCCATGACGTCCTGCAGGTAGACTCGCGCGTCGATCTTATTGTTCCTTGGAACGTCCGGGCCGACGACCATCAGCGGGACTCGTACGCTATGGTCGAACATATTCTGCTTGCCCATCAAACCGTGACGGCCGACGGCCAGACCATGATCGGCCGTGAAGAAGATGTACGTGTTGTCGGCCTGCCCGCTGGCTTCGAGTGTGTCGAGGATGCGACCGATCTGCTCGTCCATGTGAGTGATGATTGCGTAGTACTCCTGCCGGTTCACTTTGACTGAGTACTCGGTGCGAGGGAATGGGGCGAGTCTTTCGTCTCGGAGTTTGCGGCCGGAGTTCATCGCTTCGTTGAACGGATACTCTGAAACAAAACTGGCGGGCATCGCAATCTTGTCGAGAGGGTACTTATCGACGTACTCCTTAGGTGACTGACGAGGATCGTGCGGAGCGTTAAAAGCGATGTACATGAAGAACGGGTTGTCGCTTTTCTTAGCAGTCTTGATGAAGCCGGAAGCGTCGTCACCGACGACCTCGCTCCAGTGTTTGCCACCTTTCCAGAAGCCTTCGAAGGATTTGTCCCAGGGAGTCCACTTCATTGGCTGGCCTTCGATGGGGCGGTTGTAGCCGGCCTCTGTCTGGTTAGGCATACCGCCTCGAACGTTGCCCGCGACCTTGAAGGCCTTGTTCGCGTCGGCTTTGATGTGCCACTTGCCGGTGAAGTACGTGTCGTAGCCGTTTGATGCCAGAAGCTGAGGCCACAGACGGCCCTTGTCCTGGTAGAGCTGTTTGGTTTTGGCGTGATCCTTCTGGGCATGCCAGAGGTACTTGCCTGAGATCATCATCATGCGGCTGGCGACGCAGACGGCACCGCTCCACGAACCCATGTTGTAAGCGTGTGTGAAAGTGGTCGCTCGCGCTGATAGTCGGTCGAGATTCGGTGTCTCGATTTCAGAGTTGCCGTGCGCGTGGATCGTGTCGAATGCCTGATCGTCGGCAAAGATCAGCAGGATGTTTGGCTTGTCAGCAGCGTTCGTGGCTGACGAGAAAGCGGCAACGAACGTTGCGGCAAGGGCAAAAACATGAGCAATGCGGACGCGGGGCATCTGGAATCTCCGACGTATTGATCTTGAGCAATCTGGCAATGGCGGAAGAACCCTCACGGGCCCTCTAACCGGAACTGGGCATCGTTCGCGCCGATGTGAATCGTCGCGTGAATCGGGTGGATCGTAAGCTACTTTTGATTCGGTCGCGATCGAGGCGGGGGGGATTCGGTTGCCCAATTCGTCGATGTTCGCATCCGCCGTCTCATCGCCCTTTGAGTGAGGGCGTGGCGTCTTAACTCGAATCGATGGTTTGCTCTTCGAAAACGGAAACCCTCACCCGGCCCTGAGAGGCCGACCTCTCCCGCAGGCGGGAGAGGTGACATTATCGATGTGCGACGCTGTTTAGCTAAGCGAGATCTGCAATGGAGAGTCCCGGAGTGATATTGCCGCCCAGTCCCCAGGCTGCGAACGGGGGGCAGGAAGCAGGATTGCAGCAGCCGCTGATGAATCCGGAACTGGTTTCGTGGGTGGAGACTGTCGCCAGGCTGACGGAACCACAGATCGTTCACTGGTGCACGGGCACCGACGAAGAAGCCGAGCGGATGTTTGAGTTGATGCTGCGCGATGGTTCGGTTGAGAAACTCGATGCGTTGCTTCATCCGAATTCCTACTACGTCCGCGGCGACGTCGATGATGTTGAACGATCTGCTGATCGAACATTCATTTGCAGCCTGAGCGAGGACGACGCCGGGCCAGGCAATAACTGGATGGACCCGGTTTATATGCGGGACCTGATGGCTCAATTGTTTAGCGGCTGCATGCAGGGACGCGTGATGTACGTCGTGCCGTACCTGTTGGGACCTCCGGGAAGTCCGGCTGCTCGCGTCGGAGTTCAGGTCACGGACAGTCCGTATGTTGTTGCAAATCTTCGGCTGATGAATCGAATCGGTCGTATCGCCCTGGAGCATTTCGGGAATCAGACGGGCTTCGTGAAAGGCATCCACAGCGTCGCGACGATGGATCCCGAACAACGATACATCTGCCAGTTTCCGGAAGAGAATCTGATCGTCAGCGTGAACACGAATTACGGCAGCGACGCGATGCTTCCGAAGAAGTGTCATTCGTTAAGGCTGGCGAGTGTGCAGGCTCGTCGCGAAGGTTGGCTGGCCGAACACATGGCGATCTTCTGTGTGACGTCTCCGGACGGCGTTCGAACTTTTATGGCGGGAGCGTTTCCGGCGTCGTGTGGAAAGACGAACCTGGCGATGTTGTTGCCGCCGGATGCTGATCTGGCAAAAGGCTGGAAGGTGGAAGTGATTGGCGACGACATCGCCTGGATGCACTTTGGCGATGACGGACGTCTTTACGCCGTTAATCCGGAAGCCGGATTCTTTGGCGTCGCCAAAGGGACAAGTTCGAAAAGTAACCCGACGGCGATGGACACTCTGAGGTCCAACGCAATCTTTACCAATGTCGCGATGACGGAAGAACGCAGCGTCTGGTGGGAAGGGCTCGACGGCGACGTGCCGGAATTCTGTGCTGACTGGAATGGCCAAAGATGGGAGCCCGAATGCGGTCGCCCGGCCGCTCATCCCAACAGCCGGTTCACGGTTCCGGCCACAAATTGCCCGACGTTGTCGGACGAGTGGGACAATCCTCAGGGGGTTCCCATCAGTGCGATCATTTTCGGCGGCCGACGCTCGACGACGATGCCGTTGATTTACGAAGCATTCAACTGGCAACACGGCACCTACATCGGCGCGACACTTTCCAGCGAAATGCCGACGGGGGTAGCGGGCGCAGTCGGTCCGCTTCGATTTGACCCGATGGCAATGCAGCCGTTCTGCGGTTACCACATGGCTGACTACTGGCAGCACTGGTTGCAGATGGGGCGACGGCAGGGGGCCGACATGCCACGCGTCTACCATGTCAATTGGTTTCGCAAGGACTGGGGAGATCGGTACCTCTGGCCAGGCTATCGCGAAAATATGCGGGTGCTGAAGTGGATCGTTGATCGTACTCGCGGCCGGAGCGACGCCAGCGAAACAGCAATCGGCATGATCCCGAAACCTCAAAGCCTGGAACTGAGTGATTTCGGCTGGACCTCTGAATTCGTACACGAACTGCTCGCCGTCAAAACTGACGAGTGGTACAAAGAGGTTGACCGGCGGGAGGAGTTTCTGTCACGGTTCAGCTCGAAACTTCCTCAGGAACTTCTGGACGAGAATGACGCGCTTAGGAAACGGATTCAGAATGCGCACCTTCACTCACGATACGCCAACCACTAATAGCCCCAGGCGAAACGACGGTCGATTCGGTACTTGTTTCAGCCGACGACGGATCTTTTCCATCTTTGCTGTGGTGTTGATCGTCGCTGTGCCTCAGTTTGCGACCGCACAAAACGTCAACATTAAATGGGGACAGTCGTCGCGCGTTCGGTTATCTCCAGAAAGTTTGCGAGATCGGACCAAGAGTCAGCGGCACTGCTGGAATGCTCAAACAGCGGACGATGATCATTGATCATTTTCGTAAGTTTGGCTGCGAAATTCGTGCTCAGGCCTTCGACGTGGCTCATCCACAAACCGGAGCGCCGGTTCGGATGACGAACCTGGTAATTTCGTTTGACCCAACGGCGCAGGAACGAGTGGTTCTGGCATGTCACTACGACACTCGCCCGTTTCCAGACCGTGACCGAGTTCGGCCTCGTGGACCGTTCATCGGAGCGAATGACGGAGCGAGTGGCGTCGCTTTGTTCATGGAGATGGCCCATCACATGAAGACGATTCGGCCACGATACGGAGTCGACTTCGTCATGTTTGATGGCGAAGAACTCGTCTATCGCGATTTCGATAAATATTTTTATGGGTCCGAGTATTTTGCCCGGTGGTACCGAGACAATCCTCCGGAGTACAAGTACGTGTGCGGGGTGGTTGCCGACATGGTCGCCGACAAAAATCTGAATCTGTTCATTGAGAAGAACAGTTGGAAGATGGCTCCGAAGGTGACACAAAGTCTTTGGGTGACCGCTCGGAACATGCAGGTCAAAGAGTTTATCTACAGACAGAAATACGAAGTGCGGGATGATCACCTGGCGATGAACCAGATCGCCGGAATTCCGACCACCGACATTATCGACTTCGATTATCCCTACTGGCATACGACTCGGGATACCGCTCGGAGTTGTTCGGCGAGCAGTCTGTCAAAAGTCGGCCGTGTACTGCTTCAGTGGCTGACGGAAGTGCCGATCGAGCTGGGCGAAAAGTAGATATTACTTAGTCAGTTGATGCTGTGGATTACGGACGGTCGTTAGCATCGCCTCGCCTGATAGTCGGCGAAATCTTCGCTGTTGATAGCGTGCGTAAGGCAGGACCAGCCAGACGGGCCACCACTTCGGACGCGAATAGACGTGTATGGCATACCAGACGGTGTCGTCTTCGGCCCGACGCTCGATGACGAACTGTTCCCAGCCTTGTTCGACGTGACCGGGCAGCGTTGCATAAGCGATGCTGAAAGATTCGCCCACTGCCGATTTGGTCGTTGTGACATCCACGATTCGGCACGGATTAACTGTCCAAAGCGGACCAGCGCGAAACGCTACGGCGAGAGTCGAGCCTTGTTCGACAGTTGGAACTGCTGGGTAAAGCGTTGCCATCGAGGAGGGAAACATCTTCCATTCTTCGAGGGCTGATCGGGCCTTGCGGTAACAGTCGGGGCCGGTTCCGAGTTGGACGCGGAAATCGTCTTTGAAATAGCCGCGTGTCGCGTCTTCAGAATTGATGTCAAACGTCAGCCGCTCGGAACAGCATTCAGACAGCCAGTCAGCGACGGCCTCAGTCGATGGTGTGATCAGCGATTTCATCGTCGCCCCTTCGGTCAAATACTAAATCGTTGACCGCAGGCTGTGGGACGGATTAACGAATGATTCCGAGATGGTTCTGTGACGCCCGGTCGAGCGTTCAATCTGCGCTGGTTGTCGCGGACCAGAGTCTCAGGAATTCCGAGTCTGGATGTTCAGCGATTTCAGAAGTCTTCGAGCGAGTTCTCGATGGCCGCGAGCTGACGGTTGTTTACCGGACTCGGCATGCAGGTTCGCGTTGGAGCCATCGTGCTGGATGGTCGCCTGCCAGTGGGAGAAATGGTCGGCGAGCACTGCTCCGGTTCTGGTGGCGACGGCCCGAACTCGTGAGGCGGCTGTCTTCATCGACTTCGTCGTTGAATGATTGGCGTCGGCCGGGCAGGGAGGCGTGTTCAGGACGACGGTGCAGCCCTCGTCGTGCAGCCGCTCCACCAGTTGCTGGAGCCTGTCTCGAAACTCGTCATCTTCGCCGTGTCTGGCACATTCTTCTGCAGATGGCATGACCAGTACGACGTCGGGCTGAAACCGAAGGATTCGCCATTCAACGTCGTTCAGGATGTGTTCGATCGAGGAATCAGCAAATGACGAGTTGAGGATGATGTCCTGCTTCCGCTCGACCTTCTCACGGACGAAATCCGAATAGTGTTCGATCCATCCGCGACGAGCCTGTTCGACCTGAAAGCCAAGATTGTCGCCGGTGAAGACCCACGTGCGAGGCTGGACGTCTTCCAGCAACTCCATAATTCGTTCGCCATCATTTGCTGACGACGTTGGCACGGCCGTTGAGTCACTGGCTGCTGACGAAGACTCATTGCTCGACGCAATGCCGGACTCGGGTGTGTGGATGAATTCTGCGGAATCTGTTTCCGGTGTCCCGCGACCGGCGGCCGCTTGAATGACAAGCATGCGTCGACGCCGCCCGCGTCGCGAAGCACCGATCTGACCGGCGGAATTTTCGGATTCTGTAAACACTGCACGTTCCTTCGCAGACGGCGACGCGTGGCTATTGGCAGAATCATCCTACGTCACTCTGAGGCAGGTTTCACGGACTGATACACAACCCGCGGTGCGCTGCCAATGGATTCGGACCAGGATAACGAATCCGAGCTTTATACGGCCTCAACGTGTCTCCCGCGTGAACTTCTCGATGGCCGATTGCTAACCGGAGGGAGATTCGCTCTGATCCGCCGTCCCTAAGGAACCACTGATGTCAAAGATGCCTGTCTCGACATTTCGACTTGTGCTGCTCGTTTCGTGTGCACACGCACTTGTACATACATTCGAGCTGGCGCTGCCTGCCGTCGAGCAGATGATTGGCGACGAATACGGCGTCGGGAAAGCTGCGACCGGCACTTTGGGGATGGTGTGGCGGCTCCCGTTTGGATTGGGAGCGGTGCTCGCTGGAGTTCTGGCTGACCGATACGGATCGCGGCCGTTGTTGATTGTGTATCTGGTCGGGTGTTCGGCCACGGCTGTGCTGGCACGATGGGCTCCGACGTTCAATGTGCTGTTTCTGGTAATGCTCGCGATGGGGTGTTTTGCCAGCATCTATCATCCGGCAGGTTTGTCTTTGATTTCCCGCGAAACGACGCCGGAAACTCGAGGCTCGGGCGCTCGGGCTGCACGGGATCATTGGGTCGCTGGGGATTGCCGGCGCGCCTTTCGGAGCCATGCTGCTGTTTTCGTCGGGGAATCTCGGTTGGCGAGACTACTACCTGATTCTGACCGTGCCGGCGATGTTGATTGCGGCTCGGCTGTTGGTTGATGAGTTGCGACATCGGAAGGATGCTCGGTTGGCACCAGCGACGGCAGCAGGTGACGTCATTCCGGAAGAGGCGATTTGCTGGAGTCGCTACCTGATTCTTGTTGCCGCAGGCGCTCTTTTCAGGTTTCGTTTACGGAGCGTTCATGCACTTTCTGCCGAGATATCTGGATACGGCCGGGCTTCGGCCAGAAGAATGGACTCCGGCCAGTTTTAGAAACGCGCTGGCGGCAGGCGTCCTTGCGTGTGGCGCGGTCGGGCAGGGGATTGCTGGTCGGCTGTGTCGACCGGGGCGGCTTGAGTTATTGCTCGTTCTCGTCCTGTTCGGAAACGTGCCGCCGTTACTTTGGATGGCATTCGCGGAGGGGCCCAGTCGATTCGTTGCTGCGTGCGTACTGGCGGTGATCCATTTCATGAACCAGCCGGTCTATAACAGCTTGATCGCTCAGCACATTCCGGCATCCAGGCGAAGTCTTGGTTACGGATTCAGCAACATGATGTGTTTCGGAATCGGAGCTTTCGGCCCGTACTTCGCAGGGCAGTTTGTGGGCGACACTGCGGTCTATGGAGGACTTGCGGCTGTGGCCACGGCCGCTGGACTGTTCGCGACGTACTCGCTGATCGTGCGGGATCGTCAGCCAGCAACGTGACCGCTACGGCAAACCTTGAGTGCGAGAGGTGATCGTCAGGCCTTCGATTCGACTGATGGACTGACGCCGGCGTCTTGCGATCCGGATGCGTCTTCAGAGTCATCCGTCGATGTTTCTGCTGTCTCCGGTCGTTCGCCGGTCGATTCCGAGATCGCTGCCATTGAACTTGCAGCCTCACCAGCAGGGGCTGGATCGCCGGGAGGCTTCAGAATGCCGAGGCGACCTTCGTAATAGAGCACGAGGAAGGCTGGTACCAGAATCGGCCTGACGACAAACGTGTCGAGCAACACTCCGAATGCCAGTGCGAATCCGAGTTGATGCATGCCGGCAAGCGTTCCAGCCAACAGCGACGAGAACGTTCCAGCCATAATGATTCCGCAACTGGAAATGATGCTTCCAGTACGTGTGAGTGCGATCGCCACGCCCTTGACCGGTCCGTGAGTAACCTGCTCCTCGCGAATTCGAGTCATCAGGAAAATATTGTAGTCCTCGCCGACCGCGATCAGGATCGTGAAGAGGAAGGTTGGCACTTTCCAGTCGAGACCTGCAAAGCCAGAGGGGTCCAACGCAAAGAAAAAGGTGAACGTTGCTCCAAGTGTCACGAGATAGCTGAAGAACACGCTGACAATCAGGTAAACCGGAATCGTTACCTGGCGGAGAAGCGCGACGAGAATCAGGAAGATCCCCATGAGGACCATGCCGTCGACAACTCGCTGGTCACGGTCGGTGACTGTTTTGAGATCTCGGATGCTCGCCGTAGGCCCAATGCCGTAAACGTCGAGTTTTGCATCCGACGACAGGAACTTGCGGGCCTCAGCCAGGACGTCTTCTTTCAATTCGACGAATTGACGGATGCTGTCTCGCGCGAACGGATCGTTGGATGAAACAAAGTCGATCTGCGTCATTGAGCCGTTAAATGATTCCGTGTTGCTGACGTAGTGCTCTCTCGCCTTGTGAAGTGTGAGTTTTCGCAACGACATCGCCTCTAGCTTTTGGGCAAAAGTTAAGGGCGACGCAGTTGTGTCCTGCTCGGCGGCGTTTTGCGCTCTTTCAATGGCAATGCCAAAGGGATGGACCACGCTGCGAATATCCGCCAGGTCCAGCTCGTCCTTTCGTTCGTAGAGTGACTCCACAAGCTTGTTGATGAATTCCCGACTTTCCTCTTCGTCGAAGTTCATTTCCGGATTGTGCAGTAGCAATGTGACCGGCCCGGCGATTCCGTCTGGATAGTGCTTCTGGATAGCTTTTGCTCCGAGAACACTGGTCGTGTCCTGCGGGAGTTCTGACAACAGGCCGTAGCTGAGATTGTCAAAGCACACGATGGCGACCACCGAGAAGGGCAACATCAGAGCGATGCTCAACGTCAGCACGAACGCCGGTTTCTCCAGAATGACCTCACTTGTTTTCTGCCAGATTGCTTGGAAGACGTTCTTGCGAAGCAGCGACGCCATTAGACCAGTTGCGGATACCCAGCCGCCCGAGCTTTGCACTCGCCGCGTGGCCACGTGCGGCCAGAATGACCACCGACCTGCAAGTCGCAGCAGTGCGGGGGTAAACGTCAGGGACGCAATTAGGACAATGACGAGGCCAATGGTGATGGCGATGCCCGCCTGCCTGAACTTGCCGAAGTCGGCGAAGATCATCATCCCGATTCCGCAGATCACGGTTCCAGCACTGGCGACAAGGGCTTCACCGACTTTTGCGATCGATCCGGAGACTGCTTCTGCCGTTTCGATTTCGTCGTCGAGTTCTTCTTTAAAGCGAGCGATTAGAAAAAGGCAGTAGTCGACTCCGGCGCCGTAGCACAGCACCTTGACGTAAACTTCGATCCCATTGAAAAGAGACAGGATTCCGTGTTCTGCCAGAATAGTAAGGAGTGCCAGCGAGAATTCTGTCGCGACCGCCACAGTGGCAAGTGGGATTATCGCAAGAACGGGGGCTCGATAAATGAGCAGCAGCAGGGCGACCACAAGAATTACGGTCCAAAGTTCCGTTGCCTTTGAGCTTTCTGTCGCCGCCCGCAGCATGTCACGACCGACCGTCGCGGAGCCGCTCAGGGCCAATTCAAGGCCAGGAGGGACTGGACTTTTTCCGCTGGCATCTTTCTGATGAAGCTCACCATCTCGTTCGATCAGGTCGGCGATTGCGTCAATCAGCGGGATGTTTTTGGCGTTAAAGAATTCAGTTTTTAGATTGATGACGACCATGGTCGCCGTGCCGTCTGAGCTATCGAGAATCTTCTGCCAGCCGGTTGTCGCAAAAGTCTTAATTTTCTTATCAATGGTCTCTTCATCTGACTCAGAAGCTTCGCCAGGATCAGCCGACGCAGTTTCCTGGTCATCTGGCGTTGGTTGCGAGCTGGGTTCTGGGAGACCGATTCTTTCAACGATCGCGACAAGGCGTGGCTTCAGAACATCGACAATGAAGTCGCGGTCCTGTTCGTTGAGCTTGGTACGCTCGCGGCGAACGACCAGCGCGATGTTACTTGCGAATGGTTCGCCCCAAGCCTCTTCGTATTGCCGCTCACCAGCCAGACTTGGCATTTCGTCGGGGAGGAAGGCGAATTCGCCTTCTTCGATGACGTCCTGCCAGTTTGGTGCGGAAAGCTTCAACGCAACCAGCGCAATCACCCAGCCGAGCAGGATTGCTGGCCAAAGGCGAATTACAGAGTTGCCTAGAAGTCGGTACATATTTCAAAAACTAAAATGGCAAAAGAAATCAGTCGCCATCCCGATATCAGGAGTTGCTGGCCTGAAAGACTGCGAAGAGTTGCTCGGCGTGACTGTAACTCTGCCTGCAAACGGCCGTTCCAAAACTTAGAACATCTGTACGTGAAGCAGGCGTCACAGAGGGTTTCAGAGAATACCCGTGGATGTTTGCAGTCTCAACCAACTGTTGCGAAAAGACTTCCGGCAACTGATGCAAGAGTCTGGATGCTTAAGACAGGTAGACTCTAACGGCAAAGATGACCGTAATGGTGACAGAACTTTGACAGAAGTTTGACCCGGACCTGACAGCCGAAAGTTCGATACTCACTTATAATCCGCCGCATCAAATGACCGCTTTGTGACCCAGGGATGGCTGTTGAGGCGTTCAAAGAGCTTCTCGCATTGAACTGCTGACTTCTGCTTGCGTTTTTCAGGTGCCCGCTGACTTCAGCGAACAGAATGCATGCGAATCGTGACGTTGGCCAGTTTTCGGCGAATGCAATTCCTACTGGGGCAGGGAGGTCCAGAGCGTGGAAATTCCACGCCTGTTATCAATTCCCGAGGAGATAAATTGTGAGTGTTGAATCACCGCTGACAACGGATAAGGCAGATGGGGAAGTGGCTGAGTCGCCTCTCGCCAATCCACAAATCGTTACGCCTGCTGTCGACGAAAAGTCGACGGTGAAAGGCGGCCGCAAGCCGATTGCTCATCCGATTCCGACTCGTTTTCGAGATCGTTTTCCGAACGGTTTGAACTACACCAACTTCACCTGGATGCTCGTGATGCATACCGGTGCCGTTGCTTCGCTGTTTTACTTTTCGTGGACGGGACTTGCCATTTGTGCTGTCCTCCACTTCGTAACTGCTTGTCTCGGTGTCACGCTGGGATACCACCGTCTGCTGACACATGGAAGTTTCAAAGTTCCGAAGCCGGTCGAGTACTTCTTCTCGGTCTGCGGAATGCTTTCCGCTGAAGGCTCACCTATTTTCTGGGTCGCGACTCATCGCAAGCATCACGTGTTGTCCGATTTGCCGGGCGATCCGCATTCGCCAAACGATGGATTCTGGTGGTCGCACATTCTGTGGTTCAAGCCGCGAGTTCTGAAAGAAGATGAAGAGGCACTCTTCGCACGTTGGGCACCGGATATGTGGAAAGACCCGTGGCACCGAGTGTTCGACAAGATCTTCCCGGTCTTCACGATCCTGTTGGGAATCGGCCTGTTCATCATCGGTGAGGCAATGGAACCTGGCTTCGGCTGGTCACTCGCTCTATGGGGCGTTTGTATGCGAGCGGTCCTTTGTTACCACAGCACCTGGTTCGTTAACTCGGCAACTCATATCTGGGGCTACCGCAACTACGAAACGACAGATCGTTCACGAAACCTGTGGTGGGTTGCTCTGGCCAGTTATGGCGAAGGCTGGCACAACAACCATCACGCGCATCAGCGGTTGGCTCGACACGGGCACCGTTGGTGGGAAGTCGATGTCACTTGGATGGTCATTCGCACGCTGCAGATTCTTGGCATCGCGACCAACGTCCAGGACAAAATTCCTGAGCAGACGAATTGATCTGCTGCGAGTGTTTCCTTGCTGAATTTGATCTACGATCAGGCCTGACATTTCCATTGAGGTGTCAGGCTTTTTCTATGCCGATTTAGTTTCACGAGACAGTTTGTTTCGCGGCTGCGATGTCGCAGCGTCTACAGTTTCGAACTTTTCCCAGGTCAGTCTCAGAACGCGAACGGGTTCATGTCAGAAGCTACTCCAACCTCCACGGCCGTTATTCAGGTCCAGGGATTGAGCTACTCGTATGGCGACGGGCGGGGCGTGCTTTCGGATGTTGAATTCAATGTCTCGGAGGGCGAGCGAGTCGGCCTTGTCGGGCCCAGCGGAGCGGGCAAGTCCACATTGCTGATGCATCTGAACGGGCTGCTTCCGGATCGCCTGCCTGTTGATTCAGATCGCGCATCGGTGGTCGTATCGGGCGTTCCGATTCGGAAGTCGTCGGTGTCCGAGGTTCGTCGACGGGTTGGTTTCGTTTTTCAGGACCCGGACGACCAGCTGTTTTGCCCGACCGTTCGAGAAGATGTCGGATTTGGGCCGTTGAATCTGGGACTCTCACGTGACGAGGTGTTTCAGCGGATAGCAGAGAGTTTGGAAATGGTTGGCTTGGGCGGATTCGAAAATCGCAGCACACTGCAACTCAGCACGGGCGAACGTAAACGCGTTTGCCTCGCAGGTGTCCTGGCGTGCCATCCGGAAGTTCTGGTACTCGACGAACCGTTTGCGAATCTGGATCCGCGGGCTCGCCGTGCACTGGTCGACGTTCTTCGAGAATTCGCAGGTGCTCAGGTTATCGCGACGCACGATCTGGAGTTCGTGGTCGAGTTGTGCGATCGGGTCATTATTCTGGATGAAGGGGAAATTAAGGCGGACGGGCCTGTTCGAAATGTCCTATCGGACGAAGTGCTTATTCGAAAGCACGGCCTGGAAGTGCCGTGGGAGCTGCGGGCCAGAACTTAGTATCTGGTCGTGAGGCAATGGTTTCATTGCCCTTTTCCTCCCGTCTATGACGATTTGAGAACCGGGGTTCTCACTGACCTGCGGCTGCGAGCACAATTCGGGCGGGCTGAATGCCTGTGTGGAGTAGAGTTGCCCAGCGGAATTGCAGAGATTCTCGTACAGCGTTTCATCGTCGAGCATCGGTTGTAGCGGGAACCCGGATTGCGACGGTTGCGTCAAAGGAATTGGCCGCCGCGTACGTCTGCTGCCCTGAGAGGCTTAGCGAATTCTCAATTGTCGAGTGGAATCATGGTTCGTTGTAAAAATCGGCGAGGCTTCACGCTGATCGAACTGCTGGTCGTCATCGCGGTGATCGCGGTGCTGGTCGCGTTGTTGCTGCCTGCCGTGCAGCAGGCTCGAGAACGCGCTCGTTCCATTCAGTGCATGAACAATTTGAAGCAGATCGGCCTCGCTCTTCACAACTACGAATCGACGCATTCGATTTTTCCACCAAGTTTCGTTCGACAGGAAGATGGCAACCCGCCTTCTCCACCGCCTTTGAATGATCCACTGCGATATCGAAGCCATTGGACTGGCTATCATTTGCTGCTGCCGTACCTCGGCGAGTCGAACCTTCATGGCGAGTACGATTTCGAAGGTACGTGGCTCAGCAGCATGTCCAATTCTGATGACCGAGATCATTGGCTGCTCAACCGAACGGTGATCAACGGCTTGATGTGTCCGAGTGTCCCTCACAAATCAGATCAGGTTGGCGAGACCAGCGTTCCCGGAAGCTCGCTTCACTGGATGTCGGGGGCGGTGACTGACTACGCCTTCTGTCACGGCATGGACATCTTGAAAGCTCTGCCGGGAAGTGGCGAAGCGTCATGCCCCGGGGGATTGCGACATTATTGGGACAGTTGGCCGGCATCTACTCGAGGAGCATTTGGCTACAACAGCACATGCCGCTTGTCCAATCTGACCGACGGTGGATCTCAGACGATTTTCATGGGCGAGAAAGCGGGTGCCAGGCTGACGTTCGGCACGGGATCAGGAGCGTCGCCAAGAACGAGAGTCGAGTATCCCTGGGCGATGGCCGCCGTGCTTTACTTCGCCGCGACGGGCAATTCTGCCAATGACACCGTGTGGCTGGCTGGGCCGTTTGCAGCAACAAGAGATCTTCGACTACCAAACTGTCCTGCAGATTCTCCGGCTCTCGGAGTTCCGTTTCCGATGAATCCTCGGCCAGTCAAAGTTCCGGTGACCGGCGACGAACGATCGCTTTATTCGTTCCAGTCTCATCACACTCAAGGTGCTTGGTTTCTGATGGGGGACGGCGGAACGAAGTTTGTCAGCGAGACAATCGATCAGTCAGTCTACGAAGCACTTTCGACAATCGCTGGCAACGAGACGGTATCGGAGCTGTGAGCTGTATGGCAGACTTCTTTCAAAGTGTTGCTGACACGCGAGTTCTCAAACTTCGAGAGACACGCTTGCACCGAATACTTCCCTTGCTGGCAATGGCCGCCGTGCTGATGGCTGGTTGCGACAGTGCCGGAGATTCGGTGTCGTTCAACGGGAATGTGCGGCTCGATGGTGTTCCGATTCCTGCCGAAATCCAGATTGAACAACTTGATGCCGATGGAAATCGCGTCGGGCGTTCCGCGATCGCCTACGCGGACAACAACGGAGATTTTTCAGCAGTCATCGAGCCAGCGGACGGTACTTCCAGGCCGCTTGACTGCCGGATTGTCGTTCGGGGCTCCGAAGTCACGAGCAGTGGGCAGCTTTCGGCCTTCGACGAAAACACCGGGCCTCCGAAAGCGACTCGCCTGAAACGAGCGATTCAGGACGGTGATTCGCTGGCCATACTGCTGACGCGGTAGCAGACGTCGTTGCTGACGACACTTCGTTAGCGAAGCTGTTGTCGGTTGACGCTTGAGAATGTCCGCTCCTGTCGCCCCTCGGTATGGGCTGTCCTTGCAACGCGAAGTAGCGGAGCAGAATCAGGTGGAACAAGGTGTGCAAGCCTTGGCCTGAACACCACTCCGAGAACGAGCGGCAGATACCACATCACATAGATTCCGCCGTGTTGTGGGTACCAAAGTTGAGTGGCAACAACGATGGCGGCTGAGTGTGCCATAAGATGTTCGATTGATTTCTTGCGAGGAAAAATCGTCATCAGAATGACGCCCACAAGAAATACAGCCATGACCGGAAGGCGATAGACGGGGCTGATGGCTGCCCAGAATCCGACGCCCTCGCCGTTCTGAAACTGAAGAATGCTCCAATCGATCGAACCAATCATCTGTCTGATGAACGACTGGCTGTCCGCGGCTGTCAGTGCCAGTGTCCCGATAAGGACTGATGCGACAATACCTAGCGCCGCGACAAAACGGATGGATCCCTGACGCCCGTAAAAGGCGACCCAAAGTGGCAATAGAAAGGCCGGGAAGAACACTGTCCCACAGGCAAGTCCCATCAGGCCGCCAGCGATCATTGGCTTGTAGTAGAAGGCCAACGAACAGATGACCAAAGCGGCCGGCAGGACGTGGTCGACATTGCTGACTTGATAGGCAGTGCTCGGCAACAGCAGGTACATCGTCGCCATGCCCACCCCTAATCGGATATCACCAAGGTGGCGTTTTCCGAGATAGATAAGCCCAATGATGACTGCAAGGTGCGACAGACCGGCGATGATCCGCGCGGCGATAAGTTCTGCGGAAACGACACGGCCCGAGTTGTGAGCAACAAGCCGAGCAGGCGCCACCGCAGTTGTTGCCGTAATCAGTTTGGTGGCCGGGCCAGAGACGATCTCGGAATTTGCGCGTTCTGTCGAACCATCTTTACGACGGAGCAATTCATCGGCTCGTCGCACTGTGGCGACAGTCGAGGCGGCCGGCGGTTCGGTGGCAACTTTGGTCACCTGAAAAGCGAACGCCGCGAAGCATAGAAATGCGAGGCCGGAAGCGTTCAGGTTCTGTTCAAGAAGCGGACGGCGTTTAAAAACCGGGTCGAGAAACAATCGAAGCAGTAAAAGCCCGGTGCAGACGAAGAGCCAAGCATAGCCGAATGTTGGATGCGAGCTCTTCAGTAGGAGCAAGCCCGGAGAGATGCTCAACAACAGAATCAGGTCGACATTGCGCAGTGACCAGAGTCGATTGAAGCGGAAGAAAACGGCAATGATCAAAAGTAACGACAGGTAAAACCATGTCGCTTCGTTGACGTGATACCCTTGAAGGATGTAGTCCATTCGTGGCCAGACCGATGGCGTGCAGCGCTATCGGCCGATCCTTATTTTTAGAGGCGAACGGTCGTCTCCAGACGAGTTCGCCATTGACCCATTTTGTAGAGGGCAGAGTCCCAATCCACCCACGCACTTTTCAGCCAATTGGGAGCTGCGTTGACCCACAACTTCCCGCTGAATCTCTGTAAGTTACGATGTTTCACGAGGTTGGCAATAGTCGTGGTACGCTCGGCTGCGGAATTCTGCGGGCTTTTGCCTCTCATTTTTCGTGAACAACTCAACCGCCACGAAGCGATTGGGCCGGTTCATCGTTATGAAAAGATCAACCAGCATGCCTCGGGTCTTCTACGGAAACTTTGATTTCGAGCATGAACTCGCCGCCGCCGGTTACAATCGCCCACGCCAGATTGAACGTCTGAATGCGGAATTGATCGCACATTTACTGGCTCTTACCACTCACGGAGATCTTTTGTATTGCGACGAACTCGCCTTCAATCAGTTCCTGGTCGACGCACAAGCTGCTGGATTTCCGAGCGTTCGACTAATCAATAACGCTGGGCGGGAGGCTCTTGACGGCAGACTGGTTCCGTGGGGCTGTTCGAAGCAGGCAGTTGATTTTGCGAATTCATGTGGATGGTCATGCCCGGTTCCGCCAATCAAATCGGTAGCGATGGCGAATTCTCGCCAGTTTTCGTTCGAGTTGGAGCAACGTCACGGAGTCGCAATTCCGGGGGCCGCTGAGGTCGATTCCTCGCAGACGCTTGAGTCGGCGATCGTCACAGCGGCTGACGTCTGGAAGTCCCCAACTGACGAGTTCGACTGGCTGTTGAAGGCTGAGTTCGGGATGTCCGGTCGCGAGCGAATCGCTGGCCGCGGGCTACAATGCGACGACTCTCAGGTCAGTTGGATTCGCCGTCGCGTTGGTGCGGGCGGCCGACTCTTTTTCGAGCCGCGTGTCGAGCCATTGTGCGAGCTAAGTACCCATTGGAATCTCGTCAATCCGGAACTCGGGCAAGGGACTGAAGCTGGCCGGCTGGTAGAACCGGAATTGATCGGCACGACTCAGCTTCTTGTCGACCAGTCAGGTCAATATGTTGGCAGCATTCCGCTTGACCACTCTGCAATTGATAAGCCTTTGCTCGGCTGTTCTGAACTTAGCCTCTCCAGTGAAATGTTCGACCAGATTCTGGGCGATGCGAACTCGGTAACCGCAGCAGCCAGAAGTTTTGGATACCACGGGCCGATCAGCGTGGATTCGATGATCTATCGTGGTCCGGACGGCTCGCCTTTTCTGAGGTCGATCCAGGACGTGAATGCACGGTTCACGATGGGGCGGATTGCGTTGGAGTGGTGCCGACGTTTTGCCAGGTCTGACCGTCCTGCGTGGTTGCTGGCTCCGATCAACTGGCTTGATGAACGAGGCTGGGATGCCGCGCTGGACAATCCAGTAAGACGACAGACATCGCCGCGCATCGTTGCTGGCCAAGTTGTAAAACGAGTCGGAATTCTGCTCGATGATCCTGCGGATTTACAGGAGTTATTGTCGACTCATTTGCGACCATAGGTCGCCGTCGAACATGCCGATGAGTTTTGCCAGGCCCGCGTCGACCAGTTCCTGACCCGAGACGAAACGGCCGGGGTGAGTCCACTCGGCGATGTTCTCGTCTGGAAAGTCGAAGAGTCGCGACAACAGCTTGTCCATGTCGCCTTCCAGGTTTTTGAAATGCCGAGCCCATTCGGTTGCTTCTTCCAGCCGCACATCTTCGGCACTTTGCCATCGCATCGGATGAAAAAGCAGCGTCGAATGCGCGGTTACGAATCGTCGTTCACACGCCGCGAATGGCAGGATCGCGGCGGATGAACATTCTCCGGCAACGACTCCGGTGACACGTAAACCTCGCAGGCGGATGATTGAGCACAGGGCGAGCCCGACGTAAACGCTGCCTCCGCCCGAGTCGAACCAGATTGTTCCTCGGCTGCGACGCGGTACCTCTACGAGTGACGTGACCAGCTCGCTCTGTTTGTCGGTGAGGTCGCCGTTGATGGCGATTTCCCAGTCCTGCCCCGCGTCAGGTGGCGTGAACGGCCCGGACTGAATCGGCGATGGAGTCCGCGTTGCTCGCTGTGGTCCGCGTGGTTGTTTTGCTGGCCGATCCGTCATGTGTTGGTCTGAGTCCATCGAGTTAAGAGCGGTGTTTACCGACGAGTTAGCGATGACGAAGCTACAACCAGCACTATGGAAGAGCTATTCGGTCGCTCCAATTTCATAAATGTGTGCGATTTCTTCCGGCGTAAGAACTCGGTCGAAGATTGCGATTTCATCGATGGCTCCCATGAACTGTCGAGCCCGGTCAACCGTCGTTGCCCCGTTCGGTTGCTTTCGTTCTTTGGCTGCCAGAAAGAAACTGTTGGCCCCGATCATGACTGGGGCTGCATTTGGAACCATCGGTGATTCTGAAGCAACCTGTGTCTTCAATTGGCCGTCGAGGTACAACTCGACCAACGCATCGTTTTTCCGGGCATCCACAACGCACGCGACGAAATGCCATTGGCCATCATCTACGGAATGCTTCCGGGCATCGGCCTCAGCCCTCGGCACGTAGTTGTTGTTTGACTGGCTAGTCCTGCTCTTCGCCCAGTGATTAATTGAAAATGCTAAGCCACTTGATTCGCCAAAACGTGCGAGGCGGAAGCCAGCAGCACCTTTACTGACTAATGTTTGTGTGCGACTTGTAAAAGCATCCACATTGAACCAAGCAAGAATGCTGAGCGATTTGGTCAGATTGAAGGCGCCGGAATCGAATTCGTTGACCGTCAGATACTGACCAGCTTCGTCGCCGTCAAAGTGAAGTGCCTTCTTGTTTGCCCATCGACCTTCGACCCACACCGTTTGCTTTTTGGGTTTAAGTGAGATGCCCACCGATGAGCCAAACTCAGCTTCGTTGCCGATCGGTGAGTTGTCCTCTGTCTTAGTCCGTTCTTCTTGAAAGGACAGGTAAAGAACGATGTTTGGATCCTGTTTGAGCTCATTGCTCAACTTTTGCCAGGCCATGAACCCAGCGGAGTGTTTAGTTTCAGGGCCTGGTGGCACCACAGAAGTTTCGTCGGGAACGGCAGAGTCAGGCTGTGCTGTCGCGTGCTCGGTTGGCGAGCCTGTTGTCGGAGTGGTCGAGGATGCGACTTCTTCCGACGGCGGATTGTCAGGATCAGTTGTGACCAGTGGTGCTGAATCCGGAACGGTATCGGGTATTGGATCGTTGACTGTTGGAGTCTGTGTGTCCGAAAGCAGATTTTGAACAGCAAACAATCCTGCAATCAGCAATGCCAGACCGCACAACGCAATGGCGACTCGGAGTCCTGTCGATCCCGGAGTGCCGGCAGTTTGGTCTGTGCTTTGGGGAGATTTCTGCTGTGGCCGCTCGTTGGTTGAAGTAGTCCTATCGGAACTCTCAAACCTTGCACCTGCTGTATTAGGCGATGAAGAATCCAGTAAAGATGATTCAACGTCGAAGGGGGGCGGGCCTGCCAACGTGTCAGATGCGCCACTGCCCGAGTTTGGGGCCTCTAGAACTGAATCGTCTGAAATTCTGTCGGCTGCAAAGATCTCGGGATGCTTCGCCTTCCAGGCATCGTCAGCGTTGTCGAGCAACCAGTTTTTCAACTCGCCCGCCACGTCGTGACACGACTGGAATCTTTCGTCCGTAGTCTTAGCCAGCATTCGATCGAGGATCAGCTGGAGGTCGTCGGGGAAGTCGGGACGTCTTTCGGCGACAGGAGCTGGAGCTTGTGTTTGATGAGCCAGCAGTCGCTGGGCGACCGTTCCCTGTCTGAAAGGAGGATACCCTGTCAGCATGAAGTAGAACGTGCAGCCAAGGCTGTAGATGTCCGTGCGGTGGTCAACTTCGTGGCTGTTTCGAGCCTGCTCAGGAGAGATGTAGTCCGCCGTGCCGAGGAGATGATCGTTGTTCGAAACGGTGAGGGAGGCTTCTTCGTCCTGGTCTGCCGAGTGAAACACGGCCAAACCCAGATCAAGAATCCTGATGACATCGTCCTTGTCGATCAGCAGGTTGCCAGGCTTCACGTCGCGGTGAGTCAGTCCTCGATCGTGAGCGTGGGAAAGGCCTCTTGCGACCTGCCGAATCAGGTTTGCGGCTCGAACGACGTCGAGAGGCCCGTTGTCTTTGAGGTAATGAGCTATGTCCTGGCCTTCGACGTACTCCATCGCCAGGTAGTAGACATCGCGTTTACCTTCGTGTTCTTTTCCGACATCGTAAGCACGCACGATGTTGGCATGGTCCAGCGATGCGACCGCCTGAGCTTCCCGCATGAAGCGGTCGAGGTACGCAGGTTGTTGCACATGGTCAAACGGCAGAACTTTCAATGCAACTCGCCGACGCATCATCGTGTGTTCGGCAAGGTAGACGGTGCCCATCGAACCTTTGCCGAGCAGGCTGAGCAGTCGGTACTTGCCCAGCATAAATCCCTGATGGCGACCTTCGAGCAGTTTGCCTGCCTGCCATCGAGTCAGCGTCTGATTCGAAACGAGGGAGTTAGCCAGCGTGCTCGCGTTACTGACATCCGCACCTTGCTCGGTCAGCGACTTCAGCGCCTTCTCAAGCTCGGGTTTGTCGACGACGCCACTCTCTTCGGCAAGACGCAGAAATTCGTCGGCGGATTCTGGGGTCGGCATATGGCTGAGGACTTGCCATTCGTGGTCGAACGACATTTTCTAAGCGGGTGATGTCAAAACAGACTGATAGAAGTGAATGTTCACCGGATCACGAGTGTTCGCTGAGATGGCAGGTCGTTGTCAGTCAAGAAGTGATTGATTTTGCGTTGCAGGGGTCACACCACAGAGATAGGCGTGTGATCGCGTCTGCTGTCCGTTAGTTGAAGAATGTGAAGTGGCCAACGGAGCGGGCAAATCCTACTACGCAGAATCCGCAGGTGCTACCGGAAAGTCGGGTTGAACTGCATTGTGAGAGGATGCAGTAAGATGGATGGTGGATATCACAATTTTGCACGGGTAGGATGCCCGGTACAAAATTTTTACTTTCATTTAATTCTCATCTTGCGATCTCGGTCGCGCCGCCGTGGTTGCAGTTGTCAGAATGTCGGACACGCCAACTCAAACCATGCCATCGATAGAGATAAATCTCGGCGCGGAAGGTGTAAGGACTTTCCCTCTGAAGTCTCACGAGACGATCGTTGGTCGCAACCATTTTTGCGACTTGCTTATCGATTCGCACGGGGTGTCGCGTCGCCATTCCCGAATCTTCACTCGTGGCGACGAGCATTTTGTCGAAGACCTGAACAGCATTAATGGAACCTATCTCAACCGTGAGCGGGTTCATGAGCCGACGAAGTTGCGCGATGGAGACATGATTCACTTTTATCGTGTTTCCGGTGTTTTTCGGATCAACGGAGTTCCAGACCTGGTCGTCGAGCAAGGCCGGGAGGTTGGATTCGAGCCAAACATTCCCATTGAGAGTCATACTTCCGCGAACGTTGTCCGTACAAACACGACGACTGTTCCCCAGGGAAGTTCGATTTCGGGCAAGGTGGAACAACGGCTTCATGCTGTTCTGAAGGTTGTTGGTAGTCTTGGTCGAAGTCTGAATCTGGACGACGTTCTCGCCAACATTCTTGATGGATTGTTTGAAGTCTTTCCTCAGAGCCGGCGAGGAAATATCTGGTTGGTTGATGACGCCACGAGTGTGCCCGTCTTGCGTGCTACGAAGCAGACTGGTTCGCAGACGCTGTGTTCTGATTCGCTTGGCCCACTGAAGATGAGCATTGCGGATGATGTTATCGCCCAGCGTCATGCGATTCTTAGTGTTGACGAGATTGACGACGATCATTCGGAGTCAATCTTTGATTTTCGCCTCAGGTCATCGATCTGCGCACCATTGCTCGGGCCTCATGACGAAATTCTTGGTGCAATCTGTATCGATTCCGATGATGGCGATCGGCCATTTTCTGAAGCCGATCTTGATGTGCTGACAAGTGTAAGTGCTGTCGCTGGTCAGGCGGCTGAGTATGCACGTCAGCATGAGCGGTTGGTTGATAACGCGATTAAATATGCCATCGAGAAAGAACGCCGCCGCCGCGCGGAAGAGAAACTGGAAGTCGCGGAGTCGGTGCAGCAAACGTTGTATCCCGAAAGTCGACCGGCGATTTCCGGTTTTGACATTGCTGGCGCCGCGTATCCAACGGAAGAGGGGTGCGGCGACTACTTCGATTTCATTCCGCTCCCCGACGGACGTCTGGCCGTCGCAGTTGGAGACGTCAGTGGGCACGGTCTCGGCGCGGCTCTTTATATGGTCCAGACTCGGTCTTACATTCGAGCGTATGTCGCGCAGGGGCTCGGCGTCGAACAGGTCCTCACTCGAGTGAATCAGCAGTTGTGTGCTGACATGCAAGCCGGAACGTTCGTGACATTGTTTCTTGGGATTCTTGATCCTGAAACTCGTCAATTGTCCTGGTCGAGTGCCGGGCATCCAGGGTTTCGAGTCGACGCGAATAATGAATGTGAAGAGCTCAGAGCAACGAATCTCGTGCTCAGCCTGATGGACGACGTGAAGTACGAAGCAGCGACGTTGCAACTCGAATCGGGAGATGTACTCATCCTTCCGACCGACGGAATTTACGAAACGGCGTCCGTTGAGCAGGAATTGTTCGGTCGACAGCGAATGTTTGAATGCGTGACGACGAATCGTCACCGGTCATCCGAGGAAATGATTGTGGCACTGGCAGAGGCATGTCAGGAATTCGCTGGAGAGAACCCAATCAACGACGACGTGACCTGCGTGCTGATCAAAGTCGAGTAGCCGGTCTGCGAGTTAATTGGGAACTTTGGCTGCAGAGTCACAGTATCGGCGTCGAGACGCTCGTCTGGCTGGCTCGATCACCCCACCGCCGACGATTTGGTAAGCTTTTCCCGGTATGTTCGGTCGAAATTCCGCCAGCCGGTACGATCTGGAGTTTTCGGTCAACGGTCGTGGTCGCACCGACGTAGCCCCAGAAGACAGCGTCTGCCGCCACCGGAAGCTGAACCCGTGAGTCATCACCGCCCTGAATAGAGTACAGCCACAAGTAGAGCCGCCTTAATGAGCGTTCCGAAATCTTCTCCGAATTCCACTCCCGTTCAGCCTCGCGATGAAGTATCGAGACACGGCGCGTTCTGCCCGGTCGGAGGCATGGTCGATGGCGGCTCGTCAAACTTCAGCCGTGAACAGCAGGCACTGCGCAACCAGCGTCTGAAGACGGCGGCAATCATTCTTTGTGGTGGCTCGTTCGCTTTCCTGATTCGCAACTTTGCACTTGGTCTCTACTCCCCTCCGGTAATGCAGAAGCTCGGGATGGGGCATGCTGCACTGGTAATCGTTCTCGCCGGAGCTGCGGTGTTTCTTCAGCGATGCTTCGTCGCCTGCCGGTTTCGATTGCTCACGCTTGAATTCATCATCTTTGGACTGCCAACGTTGATGTTTGTCTGGATGCAGCACTGCCGAGTCTGCGACTGCACACCTGAGATGCTCGCCGAGGTGGCCTCGGCCTATCCGGCTGAAACAGCAGTCCCCTGGATCATTCTGATCAACATTTACGCTTGGTTTGTTCCCAACTCTCTTCGGCGAGCAGTCGTCGTCATCGGAGGAATGGGAGTGATTCCCTTGGCTGGTGCGGTCCTCGTCTCGATCGAACAGCCGCTCGTTCGCGATCGGATGTTCGGAGGTGGAGGCTTTTCTGCGTTGTTACTCTGGCTGGTGATTTCTGGCGTGACTGCAATTTACGGTTCGATTCGGATCGGCCGACTTCGGCGAGAGGTCTACGACGCAAAACAGCTCGGCTCCTACTCGCTCACAAAGAAGCTTGGCGCTGGCGGCATGGGCGAAGTTCATCTTGCCGAACATCAACTTCTGAAACGTCCGTGTGCGATCAAGTTGATTCGATCCGAAAAAGCGGATGATGCTACTGCAATTGCACGCTTTGAATCTGAAGTCCAGGCAACTGCCGGCCTGACTCACGTCAACACAGTCGAAATCTACGACTTCGGATACACGGAGGACGGAACTTTTTACTACGCAATGGAGTTTCTGCCGGGAATGGACCTTCAGGCGGCGGTCGACAAGACCGGTCCGATGCCTGCTGCAAGAGTCGTCCATCTACTCAAACAGGTTTCGTCAGCGCTGGGCGAAGCTCATCGCGCCGGACTGATTCACCGCGACATTAAACCAGGCAACATCTTTGCGACAGAGCGTGGGGGAGTACTTGACGTAGCAAAACTGCTCGACTTCGGACTAGTTAAGTCACTCGACACGCCCGACTCTTCACCAGAAATCACCATCGAAGGAGCAGTCATCGGATCGCCAATGTACGCTCCGCCGGAACGAGTCCTCGGCGAGTCAGAACCCGACGCGCGAGGCGACATCTACTCGCTCGGAGCCGCCGCCTACTTCCTCCTGACTGGCCGGCCAGTCTTTCAAGGCGACAAAGTCCTGAAAGTTCTCTTTGCTCACGCCAATGAACATCCGACGCCACTTGGCGAGCTGCGTCCAGAAATTCCCGCCGACGTCGAGGCCATCATCATGCAATGCCTCGCCAAGAACCCCGACGAGCGATTCCAAACCGCCGAAGAACTGGAAGCCGCCCTGCAGGCCACAGCTTGCTCAGCAGCGTGGACCCAACAACAGGCGCGAGCATCATGGGACATCGCTGACTCGGAGTCAGGCGGCGAAAGCAAATCCACAAACGCTGCCGAAGTCGAAACACAAGTCCTTGCTTGATTTCGGCGTGAGTCAGGACTTCGGTGGCTCAGCTTTCTGCTGAGTTCCGCCGATAGATTGTTCTTGGCAGTGCTTCGCCAATTCGAAATGGTTTTCCGTCTCGAAACTGATCAACACGTTCTTGCCGTTGTTTCTTTTCGCGGTCAGGAGCAATTCGAAGTGACCATTCTGCAAATTCGATGGCCTGGTCAAATTCGCCGAGTTCCGCTTTTGCGGCTGCCAGAACACTGATGCAGTTCCAGTCATTCCATTTCGTGAGTTCACAGGCTTTGCGGGCATTGACTTCAGCTTGTGGACCATCACGGAATCTGTCATCAGGGGAACCAGCTTGAATGATTGCCAACTGAAAATAATTGTTCGCCATTGATGGATCGAGCAACACTGCCTTCTCGTAACAATTCAGAGCCGCGCGATAGTCGTTCGTTTGAATCTCCGCGACGCCCATCCGGCTCAGATTGTCCGCGGTCAGACCTTCTATTGTCTGCAAACGTCGAATATCGGCGAGAGCCATCTCGACTTCTCCAGCTCTCAAGTATGCACCCGCACGTGCTTGGAGAGCAGATATTAGAGACTCCTCGTCTTGTTCTTTTTCGACGAATGCGTCAACTACGGTGCTGAGTTCATTCAACGATTCGGGGATTCTTCCCAATTCTGTCAGAGCAATTCCGCGTGTGAGCCTGGTCGCAAGTTCGTCAGGTGTTGGCTCCAACAATATCTGGTCACAGTTCTCGACTACGGCATCGAACCGCTCGAGCTTTAGCAGAATGTCGTGCCGCCACTGTCTCGCCCATTCATATTGCTCGTACGATTCGTCGTCGTTTTGAAAGTAAGCAATTGCGTTTTCGACATCAAGGAGTGCAGGTTCCGGGCGACCAGAATTCAACAACGCGATTGACCGGTCGAAGTAAGCATTGCCCCCGCAATCAGGATTACTGGCCAGTGCTGCATCGAGATCAGCGATAGCTGCATCCCAGTTGCCGAGTACACGATGGAAAGCTCCTCGTGAAGCCAGCAGTGCAGATCGATTTTCAGGGGAATTGTCCATTTGGCGAGTCAGTTGATCGATGCTGGCTTGATACTCGCAGGCCGTCTGGCGATCTAGTCGTGATGACTCATCTGTATCCTCGCAGTTGAGGCGAATGAAACTCGAATTCCTTGAAGTCGCGAGAGAGACTAACCAGCCAGCTCCAGCGATGTATGAACCACACCAACCGACGTCGTTGCTCACCAGTCGGAGCCAGCTTAGTAGCACCAGGCTGGTGCCAATGAACCATGACGCCCAGATCAGCTTTCGTAGATGCGACATGATTGCTCCCCGTTTCAGACGACGGCGGGACTCTTGATTCGGTCAATCTTAGCAAGGAATACGAAAATACCCCGACCGATTCAATTGAATCGATCGGGGTGTTGAAATCGTTTTCTTGCTGACTGAGAAGTTTCTGAGTCAGCGATTGGTACCTAGCTGCAGCCCATGCTGTTGCCGCAGTTGTGGCAGAGGTAGCAGTTTCCGTTGCGGACGGTGATTGCTCCGCAGCCGTCACACGCCGGGGCGTCTGACTGGAACTCAGCAAACTGTTTGCTGCGAACCGCCGGGGAGTCTTCATCTTCCTGCGGGGAAACCGCCACGTCGGCTGCTGCTCCGTTCAACGTGGCGTCGCCGAAGCCTGAGCTTTCGACTTGGCCGTTGATCATTGAAGCGACTTCGTCAGTCAACTTCTCTGGTGAGGAGATTGCGGCTTTTGCCTGGGTTTCGGCGATGCCCTTAGGCGTGTTTGCTTCGCGGTAACCTGCCAGGAACTCGATGCCGAGCCACCGGAAGATATAGTCCACGACGCTCTTCGCGTTCGGGATGTCAGAGTTGCCAGTCCACCCAGACGGTTCAAACCGCATGTGAGTGAACTTGCTGATCAGATCGCCGAGCGGAACTCCGTATTGGAGAGCCATCGAAGTCAGCGTTCCAATCGTGTCCATCAGACCGCCAATGGTCGAACCTTCTTTCGCCATCGTGATGAACAACTCGCCCGGCGTGCCGTCTTCGAACAGGCCAACAGTGATGTAACCATCGTGTCCGCCGACTGAGAACTTGTGAGTCAGCGACTGACGAGTTCCTGGAAGTCGACGACGAACCGGACCGGACTGAATGATGACAGGCTCGTCACCCTTCTTACGGTCGCCTTCTTTCGAAGTTGCCAGCGGCTGACTCTGTTTTGAGCCATCGCGGTAGATCGCGAGAGCTTTCAGACCCAGTTTCCAGCCTTCTTTGTAGGCGTCTTCAACATCATCGACTGTCGATTCAGACGGCATGTTGACCGTCTTTGAGATCGCCCCGGACAGGAACGGCTGAGCTGCAGCCATCATGTTGACATGTCCACGCCACGCGATGGATCGCGTTCCGTTTGCCGGTTTGAAGGCACAGTCAAAGACAGCCAGGTGCTCGTCCTTGAAGTTTGGAGCACCTTCGATCGTCTCGTTCTTATCGACGTAAGCGACGATTTCTTTCGACTGAGCTTCGGTGTAGCCAAGAGCTTTCAAAGCCAGCGGGACCGTCTTATTGACGATCTTCATCATGCCGCCGCCAGCAAGCTGCTTGTACTTGACCAGAGCAATGTCTGGCTCGATGCCGGTCGTGTCGCAGTCCATCATGAACGCGATCGTTCCGGTCGGAGCCAGTACGGTCGCCTGGGCATTGCGATACCCGTATCGGCGTCCGGACTCGACACACTCGTCCCAGACTTCGCGAGCCGCCGATCGGAGATACTCAGGGCACTCCTCGTTGATCTCGTTAGTCGCGTCACGGTGCATTTCCATGACTTCGAGCATCGGCTTTTCGTTCTCGTGGTACCCGGCGAAGGGACCAAGATTGCCGGCGATCTGACTCGATGTGTGGTAGCCTTCGCCGCACAGCAGAGCGGTCAATGCACCGCAAATACCCTGTCCTGCTTCGCTGTCGTAAGGGATTCCCATCGACATCAGCAGGCTGCCGAGATTCGCGAAGCCCAGTCCCAGCGGACGGAAGCGGTGCGAATTTTCCGCAATAGACGGCGTTGGATAGCTGGCGTGGTCGACCAGAATTTCCTGAGCCGTGATGAAGATGCTGGATGCTCGACGGAACCGGGCAACGTCGAATGTGCCGTCTTCCTGCTGAAACTTCCGCAGGTTGATGCTCGACAGGTTGCAGGCCGTATCGTCCAGGAACATGTACTCAGAGCACGGGTTTGAGGCGTTGATCGGGCCTGAGTTCTTGCACGTGTGCCAGCGGTTGATGGTCGTTTCGTATTGAACGCCAGGGTCGCCGCAGTACCAGGTTCCTTCTGCCATCTCGTGCAGCACGTCTTTGGCATCGTAGGATGGACCTGGCTTATCTGCATCGGTCACCCAGTGCGTTTGCCATTGGCCATCGTCTTCGGCTGCCTGCATGAACTCGTCCGAAACGCGGACCGACAGGTTCGCATTCTGGAACATGATCGAGCTGTACGCTTCGCCGTTGAAGTTGGCATCGTACTCGCCGGAATCGATCAGCGTGCGAGCCTTCTTTTCTTCCTTCGACTTGCACTGCACGAATTCCATGATGTCCGGATGCCAGTCTTTAAGACTCTGCATCTTGGCTGCACGACGAGTCTTGCCGCCCGACTTAACAACGGCAGCGATCTGGTCGTACACCCGCATGAAACTCAGAGGGCCTGAAGGCGAACCACCGCCCGACAGCTTTTCCTGCGAGCTGCGGATTGTTGACAGGTCGGTGCCTGTGCCGGATCCAAACTTGAACAGCATGGCTTCGCTGCGAGCCAGACGCATGATGTCTTCCATGTTGTCTTCGACAGACTGGATGAAACATGCGGACGCCTGTGGGTACTCGTAGGGAGTTTCCGGGCGGCGGATCGAGCGAGTCTGGACGTCGTAACGGTAATTACCGCGCGAGCCTTTCACGCCGTACTGATGGAAGAGGCCAACGTTGAACCAGACGGGCGAGTTGAACGACCCGTGCTGATGCAGGCAGAGCCAGGCGAGTTCTTTGTAGTAAGTTTCGCCGTCGGCCTGGCTGGCGAAGTAACCGTCCTGAATACCCCAGTCGGCGATCGTACGAGCGACTCGGTGAACTACCTGCTGAATGCTGGTTTCGCGTTCGGGAGTTCCGGGTTCGCCGTAGAAGTACTTGCTGACGACGACGTTTGTCGCCAGAGGACTCCAGTCTTTCGGAATCTGGCAGTTTTCCTGCTCAAACAGAATTCCGCCATTCTCGTCCTTGATGTGAGCAGTTCGAGCTTCCCACTCGACTGTGTCAAACGGGTCAACGCCTTCCGGGCAGAAATGGGCCTCGATCTCCAACGGGCTGGCCTCGGAAACGACTGTGCCACTGTGCCCATCCTGGGCTTCGAAATCATCCTCGAAGAATCCCTTGTTGCGGTGCATCGTGCACTCTCCTTGTTCAAACCACACGAAATCAATGAACTAATCCTGAGTTCTTTCAGTCCCGTCGTGGGACCGTCGTGCTCAGCTTCCTGCCGTATGCCAGTCTGAATTCCGTTTCATCCGATCCTTCTCCGTTTTGGGGTCAACGACAGAACAGCGATCGACGCTGGGAGTGGGTGAAGCCACCGGCTCGACCATCCATACGTGAGCGTTTCGTCTGCGCGCAAAATCCTCGCAGAAATTGATTGGGTGCTTTAAGAAATCCCGGCATGCTGGCGAAAATGCCGCATGCCATTCCCTTGGTTGCCGAGACTGGAGCGTTTAGAAGTGAGCCCGCCAGTAGGTTCAGGTAAACCTGACTGGCGACTGAATTCTCCTCCGAGAACTCTCATGAACCGACCGGCTGGAAGGCCGAGCGATTAGACATGAAAACGAGAACAAACATCCGGGACACCGATCCAAGTCGGAAACTCTACCAAGTACTATCGGTAGTGTTGCCGGCGAAATGAAGCCCAAGATGTAGTGACTCAAAGCGGGAATCTTAAAACCCGCCTCCAGTCTGTCAACCCGCCCTTCGAAATTGCATCCTTCGGGGGGCCGCAATTCGCGTCGAAACTCACCGCTGCTATGGGAGTTAGAGAAATCCAGAAAATGGAAAAATCGTCAAAACCAGCGCTGCCGGACCTCAGCAACATGCGGCCGTCCGTCGCCCTTTGTGAGTTCAAAAAGATTTGGATGTCGGTGCAAAGTGTTAATTATGTATGAGTTATGGTGACTCAGGATTCCCGGTTCCTCTCCGGCAGTTTGATCGCTGTCCGTTTATGTTTACAGGGCTGCCGATCGGTGCTCAATCTTTGAAATCTGACATCTGTGGACGCTGGGATTCTCATGCTGGCCTGTCATCGGTCAGGAATCGGCGATCACAGAACGAGTGATTCTTCGGGGCCTAAATATAGCCCCGGCGAAATGCTTTGCTTGTTTGGCAAAGTCTGACTTCATACGCAAAACGCCCGATTGCGGCAGCTCGGAAATCCGAACCTGCGTCAATCGGGCGTAGAAAATGCGTGCTCGCGGATGACAGCTATCCGCCGCTCGCTGAAGTTTCAGGTAGTCGCTGCAAAGTGATTGCTCAGGCAGCTCTCGTTGTTGAGTCTGACTTCACAGTTGCAGTGGCTCGTTTGGGAATCGACTTCTCGATGCGTCGCATTTCCAGTGCAAAGATGCCTGACGTGGCGACTTGGATCGCGATGTAGGCAAGAATCACGGGGCCATGCATAGCGAAACAGGCAATGGCCCAGAGGGTCAGTCCACCTGCCAGAAGTACGACAAGACTGGGAGCGTTTTTCATGATGCGTCCACGAAGGGCTTGGAGAAACGTCGAGTCACGATGTCAGGGAGTTTGCCTGCCGTCTGGGGGAAGGCCACGGCGAAATCCAAGTCGAAGTCGTTAAGTCGATGGTGCGTGTCGAGTGAGTATTCTGATTCGAATCAGTCGCGAAGTTTCTGCAGAAAGATGTACGACCAAAGTCGCTCAATCCAGAGCAGGAATCTTCAAAGGAATGGACCTTCCCCGAATTGAAGAATGGTGCAGTATGGGCTGGCAGTTTTGGGGAATGACATTCTTCCCGGTGGCGACGATCGGTTATGTCCGATGCCGCTACGGGTTCTATCGACCGCCCGGAGCAGTGCGAATTGCCTCGTTGTGCGGGGCTGGGCGGGATTTGAGAGATTGCTGCTGTTTTGGGAGTCCGCATCCGTGCGTCGGTTTGACCTGATAGTAAGGTTCAGTCAGCCGCAATTCGGCGAAGGAGCGAACGAATAATGTCCGCCGTAAACTGATGAAACCCCAATTCGAAAGAAAATCCGCGACACCGAAAGAAACATCCAATTTGTTCGACAGGCACATGGAGCGGCCTGGCGCCAGGACGCTTACAACTCGAACAACGATTGAGTTTTCACGATCGCGCAGTCTTCCGGAAACGTGTGAAAGGCGTGGATCAAAAGACTGTGAGGCCACACGTCAGTCTGCATGAAACTTAGAGCTGCCGGAGACAACCGATTCGGCGAACTGAAGCAATGTGAAATGGGAGCCCGCTGGCAGTCGTTCTGCAGCTCCTCGTGCATGTTGAGGAACACTTCCGGCGACAGCTTTTCCACCTGATAGCTCATGTGGTAGGTGATCTTGTCACCGCATTTAATCGACTCGTCACGGCTACCTTTCAGGCGTCGATGGAACCGCTCGTTCCGATCGGGCAGCGGCTGGCCACGGCTGGCGACGACTTCAGAGATGATCGAGTCGCCGATCTGAAACGTCACCAGATGGCCCGAGTCACAGATTCGGATATCTGCCGAGTAGTCTGGCTGTCGAATCTGGTCGCGCTTCCGAATGTCGAACAGCTCGGGATGGAGCGAACGCTCAAACAGATGGAACATGAGTTCCGAGACGGCTGGTCGTACAAAGCTGACATTCATTGGGAAACCTGCGGGCCCGCGAGCAGCGTTCAAAAGCATCGGTCAGGAAACTCGACACGTGACGATTGTACCGAGCGTATTCGGTCCATCGAAAGCTCCGCCAACAGCAATTTGACAGTTGTCGCATCCTCGGCACATTTCCGGATGATTCCGGGTTGCATCCTGACAAACCGGCGTTCCGGCATTTTGAATGACTTCGGTCCTCCTGCGACTCTTGCGGCATCGCTCGACGACTTCATTAACTTAGTTGCCGAACGATTCACATCGACCTGACGAGACCGGTTTGCTGAGGCTGACCTGCCATTGGTTTCGGCAACTCCGAACACAATGCCAGTCTTCGTTGAGCGAGCATTGCTTTGGGGCTACTCTCTCAATCACAGACGATCAGCGACGATGCCGATCTCGCTTTCACAGCTCGTTGCAGTTGTGTCAGAATATCGGGGATGGCTGATCTGTCTCTCCGTGTTCCCGGCCCTCCCACGAACCTCCCGCCAGTTGTGACCCCCACCGGCATGCCACTCGCTAACTCAGATTTCGCCAGGCAACGAAGATTTGAAGCGCTCCCGCGTTTTGAAATCACCGAACCCAAATCGGGACGTCGCCACCGCATCTTCGCACTGAAGGAACGCGCATTCAGCTTTCTGCGATGGACGATTCTGGTGCTCGCGTTGAGTGTCGGAGTCGGCAGTTCTGTAGAAGCCGCGGACTCGTATCAGGAAGTTGTGCAGCCGTTTGCCGCGAAGTACTGCGTTGAGTGTCACAATCCTAGGAAGGCTCGCGGCGAGCTGGACCTGACGAAGTATGAAACTGAAAAAAGCGTGACGGCACATTTTCGTCGCTGGCAGAACATCATTGCATTCATTCGTGATGGAGAAATGCCTCCGGAAGATTCGAAGCTACAGCCGACAATTGACGAACGAAACGTCGTCATCGGAGCGGTCGAGTCGATGCTGATCGCCGAAGCGAATAGAAACGCGGGCGATCCCGGCGTCGTTCTTCCGAGGCGATTGTCAAATACCGAATACGATCTTTCAGTCAGTCATCTGACCGGCGTCGAGATTCGCGCGACGGCCGAGTTTCCTGCCGATCCAGCGGCAGGCGAAGGGTTCGATAATACGGGCGAGGCACTGACGATGTCTCCCAGCCTGCTGCGAAAGTACATGGCCGCCGGGCAGCATGTTGCCAGCCACCTCGTGCTGAGAACCAGCGGGATCAGTTTTGCTCCGTATCCAGTCACGTCTTACAACGAACGAAAGAAGCTGACCGAACAGGCAATTATCGATTTTTACCAGAGTCGTGATGTCAAACTTCGAGACTATCTGGAGGCCGCCTGGAAGTATCGCCATCGACCGGAGGATCTTCGTGGCGCGTCGGTTGAAGACTGGGCGAAGACGCATGGCCTTAGCAAAAAGTATCTATCGCTCGTCTGGGAGACACTGAGTGGAGCTTCTGCGTCGACAGGTTTTTTGAAGCAGGTCGGGCATGCCTGGGAGGCTGTTCCGGCTCCGGCACAATCTGCCGGAGCGCCGACGGAACTCGGTGAGCTTGCACAGTTGATCAAGTTTCTCCGACGAAATATCGGGGCGAAAGACGAGCGTTTGATTCGACCGAATGCCGGCACGTGGCCGATTGGACAACTGGACTACCGCGCGAAGCAGGCGGCGATTCGTGACAAGTTCAGTCTGAGCAATCTCCGCGACCAGGTGTTCGTCCGTTTTGATCGAGTGGCCCGCCCGCGCGAAGTGAAGTCGCGTGACAAGAAGGCCGCGAAGCCTCACACACTCTATTTTCGAGTCGATCCAGCCTTTGACGGCGAGGCCGATAGTTACGTGATTGTCGAGCGTCCGATTCTCAGCAACTCTGGAGAGCTTCCACGGAACGATGAGCAGGCAGAGAAGAATCAGGTTGTCACCTTTCGCGATTTTCTGACAGAGCATGCACCCGCTGTTGCGAAGCAGTTGGATTTTGGACGACATCCGAACGGGCACGAAATTGATGCCGACTCGTTTGTGATCAAGGCGTCGTCGCTGGTCGAAATTGTTTTGGACCGGGATGCGCAAGAAGCGGCCGAGCACAGGCACGTACTGGCGAACTGCGTGCTCGATAAAGATTCGAGTCACGGTCGAGGGGTGATTCTTCAATCTGCCACGAATCGTGTTCCGGACAGTCGGTATGCTGACAACGCAGATTTGTTGATCGACTCTGGAAGCGACTTCGTCAGTGGGCATGTCGAGTCGTCCGAGCAGTTTTGTCGGACGTTTCCAAACAGGTTCTTCTACGTCGATCGAAACCGAGGGCTGGCTGCCGGCTTTCATCTAGTTGAAGGATTTTTTCGTGACGATCAGCCGCTTGTAGAGCGGGTGCTGACTGAGCAGGAACGCGCCGAGTTGGACCTGCTGTGGGAAGAGCTGAATTTCGTGACGCAAAGTGTCGAGACGTTGATTCGCGGTTTCGTCTGGTTTGAACGTTCCGAGCGACACGTTCTGCATGACAAGCGGTTTGATTTTCTACGGGCTGAGGATCCGAAGCTTGTCGAGGACGAGCTGCTGCATAAGTTTGAGCGGCTTTATATGGACCGCCTGGGAGTGAAACTGGTCGAGCCTGAGTTCGCACCGGCTAATCCGGATGACGAAAAATTTCGCGTGATCCACGAGTTCTTCGATCAAGTTCGCAGTGGACTTGCCCGTCATCGCGATCTTTTGAAGACGGCTGAGTCACGGGCGTTTGCCGATTTAGACGAGCTGGCGGCGAGAGCCTGGCGACGGCCGATTGTCCCTAAAGATCAGAAGTCTTTGAGAACGTTGTACGCAGCTTTGCGTGAGCAAGGGCAGGGCGTTGAAGATTCGCTTCGTGGTGTCCTGACCGCGATTCTTTTGTCGCCTGACTTCTGTTATCGCTACACGGATTCGCATCCGGGAATCGAAGTTCGTCAGCTATCGGATCGGTCGATGGCTGGACGGCTGAGCTATTTTCTCTGGTCGTCGCTTCCGGACGACGAATTACTTGCAGCATCTTCGGCTGGAGAATTACGGACTGATGATGCGCTGGTTGATCAAACTCGTCGAATGCTGAAGGACGATCGCGTGAAAGCATTCGCCCGGGAATTCTTCGGGCAATGGTTGAGGTATCGGGACTTCATTTCGAAGGACCCGATCAATGCCGAAGCGTTTCCGGGATACACCGACGAGTTGCGGCATGCGATGTTTGAAGAACCGGCACGATCGGCGACACGACTGATTCAGGAAGATCGCCCGGTCACCGAGTTAGTCAACGCCGATTCGACATTCGTGAACGGAATCCTGGCTCGTCATTACGGCGGCGACGTTGAACGCGAGTACCGCAGCCGGGTTTCCGAATGGACGAATGAACGAAGGGGACGCGGACTTTCAACGGCCGGCGCGGATAAACAATGGCATCGAGTCAGCGGCCTGCATGATGCTGGCCGTGGCGGCCTGTTCGGCATGGGAGTTGTCCTGACGAGCAACTCGGCTGGCGAACGAACCAGTCCTGTTAAGCGAGGGTTCTGGGCGGTCCACCATCTTCTCGGGCAACATTTTCCTCCTCCGCCGGCGGACGTACCGGAGTTGCCTGGCAACGAAAAGAACGCTCCAAGAACGATTCGTGAGATGATGGCCGAGCATACGGCCAACCCTCGCTGTGCAATGTGTCACGTCCACTTCGATTCGCTGGGGATGGCGATGGAAGGTTTCGATCCGATTGGGCGACGACGCACGAAAGACCTGGCTGGCCGAGTGGTCGATGACGCGGTGGAGTTTCCGGGAGGCGAATCTGCCAGTGGAATTCCTGGCCTGATTCAATACATTGAGAAGAACCGAAAGCAGGATTTCGTCAGGACTCTGTGTCGCAAGTTTCTGGGCTATGCACTCGGGCGATCTGTGATGCTTTCTGATTCACTCCTGCTTGAACAAATGGAAGACTCATTGAGGAAAAACGACTACCGGTTTTCCGTTTTATTCGAAACGGTTGTGACAAGCCTCCAATTTCGAAATCAACGTGGGCGAGATTTTTCCCTGACCGGCCGATAAACAAAATGTCGGGATGTTCTGGTCGATCAACGTTTGCGTTACCTGGATTGTTGAGTTGAATTTATGAATTCCAAAACTCAGATACCTCGTCGACATGTTCTGAAGGCAATGGGCGCGACGGTCGCTCTTCCGTGGCTGGAATCCGCTGGGCGGGCGAATGGTAAAGCGGCGCCGCCGAAGCGTTTCGCCTGCCTGTTCTTTGGGGACGGAATTCATCCGCCAGAATGGTGGGCGAAGGGCAAAGGATCGAAGCTTGAGATTGGTCCGGCTTTCGCTTCGCTCGAAGCGGTTAAGCATAAGGTCAACTTCATTAACGGACTGGCCCATCCAGGCAACGTTGTCGGTGGGCACGCCAAGGGCGCCGCCGGCATGCTGACCGGCGTACAGCCGAAAGGGGGCCGCGAGATTCTCGCTTCGACGAGCATGGATCAGTTGCTCGCGCAGCGTCTTGGCGGCGACACGGCGATCCCGAGTCTCGTGCTTGCCTGCGAACGTCCGGTCAGCGGATTTCACGAGTCCGGCTATTCGATGATGTATGCGTCGCACGTTTCTTGGAGTTCGCCGGTTTCTCCTGTCCCGTCTGAGCTTTATCCGTCCTTGGCTTTCGACAGTTTGTTTGAAAGCCGTGGCAGCCGCATGCAGCTCAGCGTGCTCGACCACGTGCTGGACCAATTGAATGATGTCTCGCGCAAAGTGTCGACAACTGATCGCTCGAAGATCGACGAGTACACGACTTCCGTTCGCGAAGTCGAGCAGCGTATTTCAAAGATGCAGCAACGGCAGGGGGAAGAACGCGAAGACCTCGACATGATCAAGTCGAAGCGGCCGGCCGATGGTTTGCCGACTCAACTTGATGAACACTCGCGATTGATGTGCGACGTCATTGCTTTGGCGTTTCAGGCTGATCGCACTCGGTTTGCGACGATGGTCATGACAAACAACCTGTCAGGCCAGGTCTATCCGTTTCTGGGACTTCGGCAGGATCATCACAGCTTTTCGCACGGGTGGCAGAACAAAGAATTTGCCGCAATCAGCCGCTTCTGGGTTGAGCAATACGCCTACTTGGTCAGCCGCTTGGACTCGATGCAGGAAGGGGACGGCACGGTCCTGGACAACAGCTGCATCATGATGGCCAACGAGCAGTGGACGGCTCACAGCGCCCCGAAAGTTCCACTGCTTCTGGGGGGCGGGCTCGGTGGAACTCTCGAAACCGGCCGCAGCCTCGACTACGAAAAGAGCGAGCAGCGTTCAATGTCGTCGCTGTACCTCACCCTGATGGACCGCATGGGCGTCCGTCTGCCGAGTTTCGGCAACGCTACGGAGCAGCTCTCCGAAATCTGATCGGAGAGTTGGCCTGTTTGCGGTTGATCGTCAGGTTCACTCAGGCTTTGCGAACCAACTCGGGTCAGCTTCCTTTTCAAAGCGGATTTCCTGAGTCTCGCTGACGACGAACTTTTTGCCGTCACGATTCAGGGCAACTTTGTGGGCGACCTTCAGGCCGTCGACGTCGCGGTAGTCTGAATAGATGACTTCTTCGACCACCTCTTTTTTCAGTTCGTCTGAAAAAACGATGTACTCGGATTTTCGAAGGAAGCCTGTTTTTCGGCTGAACAGCAGCGTCACCGTTCGCTGTTTGTCGCTCTCAACGCTGACGCCGTCACATTGTTCGCCGTCAACTTCTGCTTCTCCAAACAGAGAGAGCTTGTACTTCTTGCTGGGCTTTGCGAGTGGGATTAACGTCGTGACGAAGCTGGTGTGCTGTTCCTTCTTCTGCTCTGCAAGTTGTTCGGGCGGCATCTCAATGGTGTTTCCGCCGGCGCTGACCCAGCCCTTGTCGCCGTCAATGACGATCGTAAACGCGTTGACGATTTCGACTCGAAACTTTCCGGGCATAGAAGTTTCATAGTTGCCTTCGTACGGCAGCCCCTGGCCCATTCCGTAGTACATGCCTTTGTCTTTGACGACTGAGATTTTCTGCCGGTTCAGTGCCTTCTCACCACCAACGACCTTGATCCCGCGATTGATGAATCGTTGGGCATCTTTGGCGTCGTCAGCTTTCAAAGATGAATGCAAGGTCAATGATATTGCAACGGCCGTGAGGGGGATGAGACGTGACATTGGTGATAGCTCCGGGAAAGGTGATGGTCGGTCGGTTGGATTGCGATTTGCCGGCCAACGTTGAAAGCAACTAGCGGATCTCTGAAGTATGAATTACGTGTTTTTGAGCGGCGGCAGGTCGACGCGCGGGCACATGCGGAGCAGCGGGCACTCAGTGCAGTTGGGGCGGCGAGCGATGCAGATTTGTCGACCGTGATGGATCAGGCGGTGGCTGTACTGGATCCATTCGGTCTTGGGCAGCACGGCTTTCAGTTGTCGTTCTGCGATCTCCGGGTTGATCGAGTCCGTCAGGCCGAGCAACTTGCTGATTCGCTTAACGTGAGTGTCGACGACGACTCCGCTGGCGATGCCGTACCAGGTTCCAAGGACGACATTTGCCGTCTTTCGGCCGACGCCGGGCAGAGATGTCATCTCATCCAGAGTCTGGGGGAGCTCGCCATTGAATTCGTCGACCAGCTTCTTCGCCATGCCGCGAATGTTCTCGGACTTGGCGCGGAAGAATCCGAGCGGATGGATGATCTTTTCGACTGCCTTCTGCGTAGATTTCGCCAGGTCTTCGGCGTCCGGGTACTTGTCAAACAGGACAGGTGTGACTGAGTTGACTCTTTCGTCGGTACATTGTGCCGAAAGGATTGTCGCTGTCAGAAGCTGATATGCCGAGTTGTGATTCAGCGCGCATTCGGCCACGGGGTAGGTCTTTTTGAGGACTCGCACGACGCGCCGAGCTTGTTTCTTTTTGTCAGCAAGTTCCGATTGATCGAGTCCTGTCATAGCGTTTGCACAAATCCAAGGGGTTTCCGGTAGAGAAATTGAATCGAAACGATCTAGAATCGCTGTCTGCGACATGGTGATCAAAAGTGTCTCGGCATGAGACGATCGCCTGAAGAACGGCTTGTGGATGATAGGTCCGAGTTGGTTCGTCGCAATGCACCCGTGGAACTGCCGGCTGAACGGAACAAGGGACCTCAAGGATGGACGACTTACCGGAATTGTATCTCAAAGGGATCTGGCTTTTTAACGAAGGCGAGTTCTTCGACTGTCACGACGAGCTGGAAGAACTCTGGACCGAGATACAGGGCGAAGAAAGAAAGTTCATTCAGGGATTGATCCAGGCGGCGGTGGGGCTCTTCCATTTCGGAAACGGAAACCTGGGCGGTGCCCGCAAGATGTACATCTCGGCGAAAGAGAAGCTGGACCTTTATCCGTCGCCGTACATGTCAATCGATCTGGCTCGATTCAAGACGGACTTACAACATAGTTTTCAGGAACTGCTGGACGCAGGGACGACTTACCCGGACGGAGTCGAACTACAGGATGATCGAATTCCCACGATCTATCTGGCTGAGCAGGGCTGAGAGTAATGACGCCAGCGGACCCCAACGACACAACGGCCGATTTTTCGGGACGAGCTGCAATTTTCCCTCTTCCGAACGTCACGCTTTTTCCCAACGTGATGCTGCCGCTTCACATTTTTGAGCCACGTTATCGCTGCATGGCCGAAGACACTTTGAAGGGCGATGGATATCTGGCAATGGGATTGCTGAAAGGCGGCTGGGAAGATTCCTACGAAACCAAAGATTGTGAAATTCACGACACGGTCTGTCTGGGGAAAGTAATCGCCAACGATCAGTTGGAAGACGGTCGGCATTACCTGATGTTGCAGGGGTTGCGGCGAGCAAAACTGGTGACCGAGTTGGAAACCGATCTGCCATACCGGCTGGGGATGCTGGAAGTCGTCGAGGATTTTTACCCTCGAACTCCAATTATCGACCGCGAGCGTCGGCAGGAAGAGTTGGTTGAATGGTTCGGCAAGGCCTATCCGAAACTCGGAATGCAGGCCGAGGTCGTGCACGCTCTCGGATCAGGGATGCAGCTCGGTGAGCTTTGCGATGTTCTTGCCCATTCGCTGAAATTGCCTTCCGAAGATGCTCAGCGGTTGCTCGCTCAGGCAGACGTTGATCTGCGCAGCGACCTGGTTCTGGAAATGCTCAAGACGCAGTTCCGTGGCACGCTTGAGCCGGTTGGTCGCGATTTCCCACCTGGGTTCAGTTTGAACTGAGCGATGCCGGGCTCAGGTAGAGCCTGCCATACAGATCACGACTTATTGTTCCGCCCAGATCGGGCTTAACCATGCCCACTGGCCGTTGTGTTGAGCTGCCTGGAGTCGATAGACGTCGACGTCTGAGTGCGGCGTGTCCGTCCACTCGGCTTCGACGGAGCATTCTTCGACAGGCACCAGCGGACCAATGCAGATTGCTTCGCTAAGCCAGCCTTGCAGGAAATGCGAATTCGTTTTTCGGAGCAGTTCCGCCAGTGAATGCTCGTAGCGCTGACCGTTGACCTCGACAGTGACTCTGGCCGAGAGTGGAGCGTCGATTTCCATCGAGATGGCTTGAGTCGTCTCGTGCCGCATCGTTCGATTGCCCTGCGTGATGCTGCGCCATTCGAAGGACCGCTCGGATTGATTCTGAAGTTCGTGAGGCAGGTCAACTTCATCCAGTACTTCAGTGACGCTGCTGCCCTTCGGTGCAACGACCGCCTGGCCGGAGAAACAAGTTTCGGTTTCGACGATCGATCCCTGATCAATGGTGAAACGGCCGGACCATTCGACGGGAACGGTGTTACGTCCCCAGCCCCATGTGAGACGCAGCTTGTATCGATGTCCCGCTGGATTTGGTTCGACTTGATCTGGAAAGAATCGCTGGACGACTTGCCCGTTGCGGAGCAGTTCGACTTTGTCGAGCGGACTGGAACCACGCACGGTTGCCTTGCAATGACGCTCGCCAGGAGCAGAAATCGAGTCGCCGATCCATGCGTCGTTCAGAAATAGTCGAGCGTCTATGCGGTCGCCGGTCGCGGCAAACACGCGCCGCGCGAGGAATGCTTCCCAGATAGATTCCCGCGTTAACTCTTTAGCAAACACTCCCATCCGACCATCGCCGTGACTTCCGGGGTAGGCGGCGTGATGGTCGGTGCCTCCGGCGATGCCAAATCGAAATCCGCGTTCCCAGCCTGCTTCAGCGGTGCTGTTCCAGTCTCGCGGTCCCATGTCGTGGAGCATCCGATACGGCGCGTCTTCCGACAGTGAGCAGCCATGCAGGGAAAAGATCTCGACGAAGGGAGACACGTCCTCGCGATACTCGTCCCAGTTAATCCCTCGATAGCCCGCTCGATAGCCAATGTGGTGAGGAATGGCGATTCCATTCGCCTCTGAAACGACTTCCCGCAGGCGGGGCAGATTTGGCGCGTCGCGTAACGGCAGATCGGGCGTCGCGGTGTAGACGTTGTGGTCTCCGTACTTCAGTGAGTGCCACTCGTAGCTCGGAAATGCGATGAACTCGCCGTTGCTGGTTCCGGCACGTTGCAAATTGATCAGCTGATCCCAGTTCCGAGCGAGCGTTGCGAAACCTTCGTTGTGGTAGTCGATGATCTCGGCGTAGACGTTTCGGTCGGTCGGCATGTCCGGCCAGAAGGCGTGCCCGGTGACCGAGCAGAAATCGAGTTGCTGCTGTGCCCGCATCAGAGCCTGCTCGACCGTCCCGTGCCCGTAGCTGATCGAGCAGTGGTTATGCAGGTCTCCCCAGTACAGATTGAACATCGTCTTCTCTCAATTACGAAACGGCTCACGCGGACTGGCTGCCATCAATTAGTCGGAGCGGCGTTGTCGCTTTCGTCTTTGAACAGAGAAATCAGTACGGTGAGCCCTACCGTTCCGATCGCAGCGGCGACATACCAGAATTGCGAATAGTCGAGCACGCCGTTTTCTGGCGTGCACCATCCGGCAAGACTTCCATTCAGTTGCCCGGCCGTTAATGGGCCGATTCCGAAACACATCAGGCCAAACAGAGTTTGTGCCGAGTGTTTGACATCGGCCGGCGCCATGCGGTCAACGTAGATGAATCCCGCTGCGTAGAAGCAAGCGAAGCAGGGGCCATGCAAAGCCTGGGACGCGATGATCGCCGAAAGAGGCAGTGACTCGAAATTCGCAAACACCAGATACCTCAATACGTAGCAGCCGGCGCCGAGGATGATGACTTTGCGGAATCCCACTCGACGAAGCATCAGTCCGAGGACGGCCATTGCTCCGATTTCCGCGAACTGACCGATCGACATGGCTGGCATGATGTAGGCATCGTTCAGGCCGATTGCCTTTAGAAACTTGCTTGTCTGGTAGAAGTAGAGAAAGTGAACTGTGCCGACGATAAACGTGGCGATGAGCAGGATCATCATCGACGACTGTTTGTAGACTTTGAATGCCGACGTCAGTGCCAGCGATTTTGATTCTCGTTTCGGTGGTGTGTGTGGCAGGCAGAACCAGCAATAGATTCCGTAGATGATCGCCAGGACGCCGGCGACCTTGACGGAGTCCAGCATTCTTCCGGCTTTCATTGGGACGTCGTCACCGGAGAAGAACGGTGGAAGCCACTGAAATTCCAGGTTGTTCTGCAGCCAGAGCATCGGGAAAACCCACGACACGACAATCCAGGCGATCGTGCCCCACACTCGGACTCCTGGGAACTGCCGCTTCGGATCGTCCATGTGTGCCATTGCCAGCGAGTTGCTCAGCGACATCGTCGGGACGAAGAGAATGGCGTAGACAATCGACAGACCGAACCACCATGCAAACGATGTTTGAAACGCCGTGAACAGTTTGATTGCTCCGCCGCAAATCAGCAGGACCGCCATGAATCGCTGAGTCGCAAACCGACGGTCAGCGAGCGGGCCTGCAACAAACGGGCTGAAGATCGCACCCAGAGCGAGGGCCACGCCAACCGTGTAGCCGATTTCGGAATCAGAGAATCCCAGGCCGCCTTCGGACGGATCGGCAGACAGAAAACGAGCGGCCAATGGCAGCCAGACGCCGCGAACGGCGTACTCCATGAACATCATTCCGCGAAGCCGGGCCATCTTGAGCGGAAGTGGTGCGGACGCGGTTTCACTCATGATTCACAGGTTCTTTCACAGGTTGGCAGATTCAGCGACGCTACGATTGGAGTCCGAAGTGTGGAGCAATCTCTCGCTGCACGGTAGCGACTTCGCCGGAAAGGATTTCTTCGAGAGTCATGCGCCGGCCGGCTCGTGATGATTCAAGCACGGCCCAGGCACACGCCAGATCTCGCATGCCCTCCTGGCCATCGACGATTGGAGCACGCTTCTCTCGGATTGCGTTCAGCCAGTCGAGCTGTGTCAGCGCAAAGCTGTCTTCAAGGCTAAACGGAATTTCAAACTCTCGTTGTTCGCCAGGAATGTGCTGTTCGTAAAGTTCGGCAAGAGATGATTCTGATCCTGTGTCGTCGGTGAAAGTGTTTGCTCGAAGCTGGCCCTTTGTTGTGAAGACAACCGGGCCAGGGCCGCAGATCGTCGGCTTGGCATGGCCAGCCCAACTTGCATGAACACTGCCGATCGTCTTGTTGACGGTTTCAAACGTGGCGAAGTAGGTGTCGTCGGCGTCGCACTGGACTTCGTTCGTGACGTTGCCTGCTTCGTCGAACGTGTAGCGAACCGGCTCGACCGTGTGCGCTCGTCCGTCGATCGAAACAACTTCTCCGCCAGCGACGCGGACGAAGTCAAATTGATGAACTCCCATATCGAGCGTGATTCCGCCGGCCTGTTCGGTGCGGTGTCTCCAGGGAGTCTCGGCGACGATCTGATTGGGGGCCCACCACGCTCCGATCGCTCCCGTATGGATAATCTGAGGTTGTCCGAGGACTCCGGCTTCAAGCAGAGATTTCAGGCGAATAGAGTCTGGTCGGAACCGCCAGTTCTCGAAGACTCCGAGCGTCAACTCGTGTTTTTCGAACGCATCACACATCAGCCTTGCGCCGGCCACGGTGACTGACATCGGCTTTTGAGTTAGCAGGTGTTTTCCCTCGTCGGCGGAAAGCAGCGCGATGACATGATGCAGGCCGTGCAGCGTGTAATCGTTTATGGCGTCGACGGAACCGGAAGAAATCAGCTCGCGATAGTCATCGTAGACCTCAACATCAACGTCGTTCTGAAAGTCGGACAGAAATTCGTCACCGACAGCGAGAGCGTCGCCGGGAATGTCGCTGACGGCCGGCCGCTGCTTTGGACCTTCGCCGCGCTGCACGTACGACCGTGCGTCGTCGATGTTTCGTGCGCATAACGCCGTGATTCGAAAATCATCAACGCCAGCTTCTCGCAGCAAGCGATAGCCCTTCAGGTGAGCTGCTAGAATCCGGCCGCAGCCGATTATGCCGATTCGAATCATTTGTGTAGTTCTATTTGGCGTTTATATTTGTTGCCGGTAACGCTGAAGTTATGACAACGGGTAAACGTTTTCTCGAATCCTCACCCACGGGAACGATGTGACATCGCTCGAGCACGGACCGGCAGTTCCCACGGTGTAGGTTGTGCTCGTGATCGGATCGTAGCCTCGACGATGAGCGACGGCGGCTTTCACGGCGATGACGCTGCATTCTTCGGGGACGATGCCCTGACTTCGGAGCTGCCCCAGGTCGAAGGGAGGAGTTTTTTTCGATGTCAGCAGGATGACAACCTGGCCGCTGCGAACGACAGCGCAAGTGCCCATGTCGATGTGGATTCCGTACATCGATGCCAGGTGGCTGTTCGGGTCTTCGAGTTCGAAGCGTCCGTCGGATGTCGATATGAACTCCGCCGTCAGTTTGACTGGTTCGCAGAAGGCTGAGCTTTCAACGGCGCCGATTGAAAGCTCGACGTGTTGGCCGGGATGGTGTGCTGCGAGGCTCGCAACGGATGCCGGATCGTTAATCACACATACCGAGTTGTGGAATTGTTCATCCAGTAGAAACTGCAAGAGTTCAGTCGTGTCTCCAGGGGCTCCGCCGCCAATGTTGTCTGCAGGTTCCACGACGATGACCGGAGTTCTGTCGGCTGCGACGTCCTCTCGGATCTGATTACGAAAGCTTTCAAGTGGAGCGTCGACTTTGTTCCCTTCTGCACGATGCTCGATCGACCAGTCCACGAGTTGTTGCAATTCCTGTCGAGCCTGTTCGACGTCACCGAATGTTACTGCCGCAAAACTGACGCCCGTGTCCGGCGTGTCGGCAAACGAGAATCCGCCCATGACGTTGGCCGCTGCGATTTCGTCATTCGACGCTTCGACTGCCCGCGCCATCGCTTCCAGAGTCCGCATCGGATCATCCGCCGTTCCCGTCCCAGTCGGTGGCCACATAATCGGCGGCTGAGCCCAGACAGATTTCGGTTGCTGATTTGTCGTCAGGATTTGGTCGAGGAGTCGTGCGGCACGTTCCGAAGTTTCACAGGCATCTGTGTGCGGATTATTTCGGTAGGCGATCAGGCCCTGTGTCTGCTCAATCGTCCGTTGCGAGATGTTTCCGTGCAGATCGAGAATTCCGCAAATTGGAACTGACTCAGCGCCGGGGAGTTGCCGGATCCTCGAAATCAGCTCACCTTCAACATCCGGTAGCGATTGAGTGACCATTGCGCCATGCAGGACGAGAAAGATGCCATCGACTTTGTCTTCAGAAAGTAGAGACGTACTGACGGACTCAAAGTTGTGCCAGAAGTGGTCGAAGACCTCGTCCTCAACGATTCCGCCAGGCGTTGCGCGGAGATCGATGATCGGTGTGACGGTCCAGTCAGACTCGTCGGCGACTTTCAGCATTCCTGCAAGAGGCGAGCCGTCGCCACGAGTCTCGAAAATTTCCTCGCCCAATCGCTGATGAAAATCATTCAGCGACATCGTGGATTCGAGAAAAGTATGCGTCTCGTGAAAGAGCCCGGCCAGTAGTACTCGTTTAGGCATGTTTGTTCCGCACAGCGAAGGTGGTCATGTCCGTCTATTTAGTCATTACATTGTGACGGCAGACGTGCAAATGATGCTATGATTCAAGCCTCTAAAAACTGCCGCCAGAATATGGCATGCGGGTTGAGACTGTCTTCATTGAGGATTCCTTCATCAGGTCAGGATGCCACATGATGAGCGATCGCTTCGGCGTCCGCCATGCTCCCGCGATAGTCGCAATTGCTCCGCTGGGGGCGACGGTTCTCGGTAGCCTCTTTAACATCTGGTACAACGTTAGCCAGATTGATCCGCTACTGACTGACGAACAACGAGAATTGTTTTCCCGTGCGATCATGTCTTACAACGCGATCGCTTATCCAATTCTCATGGTCGTCTGGCTGGGAGCTGTGTGGCCAATTCAGCGAGCCTTCGTGTTGCTGAGGGCCGGTGAACCAGTTTCTGACGACTTGGTGTCTCGTGCTCGAATTCGTTCGATCAATCTGCCGTGGTTTCTCGGAGCGATTCTTGGGCTGGGCTGGTTGCTCAGTGCTCCGGCACTGATTGGCGCGTTGCGAGAAAGCTCGGATCAGGTGGATTCACGCGTACTGTTTCATCTGCCAGCATCGATTGGTATCGCTGCGATGATCACGATCACTCATGGATTTTTCATTGTGGAACTTCTGGCGGAACGGCTGCTGTTTCCGTTTATGTTTGCCGATCGAAGTCCTGCAAATGTTCCGGGAGCGATTAGCCTTCCCCTGAACCGGAGGAACCTGCTGAGTGCCATCGCGGTATGTGTCTGCCCGATCTTGTCGCTTGTGCTTTTAGGGCTTGTCCACGCTGAGTCATTCGATGAATTTAACTGGTTCATGATCTACGTCGGCGTGATCGGTATTCTGCTGGGAATGTTTTGTTCCTGGATGACCAGCAACCACGTCGTTGTGCCAGTCAATGCTTTGAAAGGTGCTGCCGGGCAGGTCGCAGCCGGACACCTGGATGCAAAAGTCGAATTGCGACGCGCTGACGAATTCGGGCCGTTGATCGACGAGTTCAATCGGATGATTGATGAAATGCGGGCCAAACGCGAATTGCGTCAACGATTTGGTTTGCATGTCGGGCGTCAGACCGCCGAGCTGATTCTTGCTCAAGACCCAGGCCTCGGCGGCAGCGAGCAGTGTATCACTGTCATGTTCTGCGACATTCGTAACTTTACGGCGAGGTGTGCTCATACTCCGGCAAGCGGCATCGTTCCTCTATTGAATCGTTTTCTGACGATGATGGTCGAGGTTGTTGAGGATCGTCATGGCGGAAACGTTAACAAGTTTCTTGGTGACGGATTTATGGCCTTGTTTGGAATTGGTACTGAATCTCCGAGCAACGATGACCAGCAGACGAGCGCAAGGGCTGCCGTTCGAGCCAGTCTCGACATGATGCAAAGGCTCCAGGAACTGAACGCCGAGTTGGCTGGTGATGGGATTCCGGATCTTGGAATCGGCATCGGTCTGCACCACGGAACGGCGATCGTCGGAAGCCTTGGTTCGCAGGATCGCCTTGAGTACACAGCGATCGGCGATACGGTCAACGTGGCATCGCGTATCGAAGGGCTAACTAAGGTGCTGGAGACGCCACTGTTAGTCACAAGGCAGGTTTCAGATCGTCTTGGCGATGAATTCGCAGTCCGAGCTTTGGAGCCACAGCAGGTTAAAGGGCAGCCCAAGCCGCTTGAAGTCTTCACCATCGCGGAAGACGGCAATTGATCACGGACTGCCAGTTCGGTGGCTTGCGAGGGAGCGGCTCGAATTAGAAGTTTGCCCGTTGCTAATCCAGGAATCCTCGTTCGCGGAGCTCCTGGACGTTGTCGGGGGCGCTGGAGACGATGCGTTCTGTTGCATATTTCATAATTGCAACGCCTGCGAGAGCGGCAGGTGCCGTCAGGATCGCAACGTGTTCTTCTTCTTCGTCGTCGAGCTGGCGGTTCAGGTTAGCGACGACTTCTTCGACGCTATCGCTGACGAGTTTTGACTGTTGCGTGCTGTTGGTAAGTCGCAGATTTCCGAATGCCATCGTTCGGGCGAGGATGAAATCGACAACGCTGCCGTACTCGGAATCTTCAAAGAAGTTGTGAAACTCCGGGTGGATGTTGTCCGGCGTCAGGATCATTGGCCGGTCGACTTTCACACTGCCTTTGCGAACCGAAACCAGGTCACCTTTGTTTTCGCCCTCACAAACGAGGTAGTACGCGAGGTCGGAATGGCCGAACGTGAACAATGAATATTGAACCGGTCGCGCAATCTCGACGGAGTTCCAGATTTTGCGGAATCGAAGTTCGTCTTCAAAGTCCGATGGGTACATCGTGCGTAACGTTCCTGTAAAAAAAGAAACAGGTGCGTTCCCGAATGGGAAGCACCTGTTTTGAAGCATAATTTCTCAACTGGAAAACTGCCATGATCTGACGGCCGGCAGTCTGAGAAGTGTTTTTAGCCTATAGCCAGAAATACTTCTGAACGAATTCGACGACATCTCCGAACAAGACATAGCCGAGTGATTTTTGGCCGCAATTGATTTTTGCCCGGACTTCGGCACCGATACGCGGCTGCCGTGGAAGTTGAGTCTTGTCGAACTCGCAGAACACCATCACAACGCTGCCGGCTTCCTGAGAAGAATTGGCACGAGTTGCGACTTTAGACACCTTGCCCATGAATTCTGACTCAGAATCTGTTGCCAGTTTAAACTCAACTTCGCGGGCAAAGTCGTTGTCGTTTGCTTTGACTGCGTCCAGGAAGTGGCCCATTCGCTTTTCCTCGACATCAAGTTCGAGGTGCCATTCACCATCGTCATGCTTGATTTCCAGTAAGACCTCGCCACGTCGGACTGGCCGGTTGAGCAGAAGTTGTTCGAGCTGGAAGGTAGCGATGACACCGGAAATCGGCGCTTTGACATTCAGCGACGCAATACGCTCTTCGATAATTGCGATCTGTTCGTCGAGAGCGGCCATCTCTTCCTGCGTCTGTTTCATCTGCCCTTCGAGCTCGTTCCGTTTGCTTGGCTCTGTTGGTCGAAGGTTTCGATTCAGCTCGCCGTGAATCGTTTTGAGCAGAGCTGCTTTAGAATTCAGTTCGCCGTAGGCTGCTGTCAATTGGGTTTTCAAGTCCGGATTCTTGATCCGCAGCAGCGGTTGTCCCGCTTCAACATGCTTGCCGCTTTCGGCGAGGATTTCGACAACTTCTCCGTCCCACGGCACAAACACGTCCTTCTGAACGACCGGCATCATTTTGCCCTGGCCTTCAACGCGATATTCCCACGGCACCATCACCAGCGCGGCGATGGCGCCAGCTAAAGCGAGAACAATCAACGCCGCTTTCAAGCCGTTGCGACCTTCGAGGAATCCGAAGACTTTACCGAGGCCTCGCCACAGCGGCATGAGGAACAGACGGTTGTACTGTTTGGCGTTGTAGATTGACGCACCAACGTGGTCGGAGATCAGATCGCCCTTTTCAAGGACGCCGGCCTTCGGCTGACTTTCAGCAACCTGCTCGATGATGATTCCGCCAACGGCTTTGCGAACCTTTTCCAACGGGCGACTGTTGCTGTCTTCTTTTTCGATAACGGGGTCCGGCTTGAAGACGGGAATCACGGTCACCATGCGTGAGCCGCTTTCCTGCACAAAGTCAGCCAGCGCGCGTTCGACTTTTGGGGCCAGATGGTCGACCTTGCCCGTGTACTCCATCTTTTCGTTGGTTCGGATTACGTGCGACGCCAGTTTCGTCATCTTTCGTACGAGGTTGGCTCGATGATTGACGCTGTCCTGTCCGCTGACTGCTCTGATGACTGTCTTGCGGCCGTCCAGCACGGCCACGCTGACTCGGTCACATCCGATTAGCAGTCTTCCGTCGTTGGCTGCAGTAAATGCGACTTCCTTGACGTCGAGTGACTTATGAAGCTGAAGGACAAACTGCTCAAAGTCTTCAGCGATCTGGGAAACCGCCATCGAGCTGCCGGCGTCTTCCTTGCCCTGATTTTCAAGGTACCGACAGGCGTAGCCAGTCATTTGCTCGACAAACTGCAGAAACCCAGGTCTTGCCTGAGCTGGCGTGTCGTGTCGCTGGAAAATCTGGACGACGCCGACAACTTCTTTGTTTGCCTGCAGGGCGGCCAGAACGAGCATGTCTTCGGTTGGAAGTTGCTCACTGGTCTCGGCCGGGTGGTAGGTGCAGGCCTGGCCGTTGGATAGAACCTCGGTCAGAAACTTCTGGTTCGTGGACATCGCGTCAGGATTTTCATGAAATCCCGTGTTCCCGAGCCCAATCTCCTGCAGCAGCTCCAGCCGATTTGTGTCGTTTCTCAACCAGACAACGCCTGCCCGAGCTCCGACAGCGCCGACCACTCGCTTAAGAAATTCGCTGAAGAATTCCTTTGGAGGCATGTTGGATCGAGAGTGTTCTTCGATCTCCCGCGCAAGCTGGATGATCTTGTCGCGGACTTCCTGGACGCTTGAGTTGGACATAGCTGGCTCGACAGAGTCTGGATGGCCGTATGGCCGATATGGTGTGGCTCAGAGATGTGCGATTTTGCAGAGAATTGGGCAATTCAGTGGCAACGACAGCGCCAACTGGCGAGGACACTCATCGGAATCTCCTGTCAAAGCCCTGTCTGCTGACAGTTTTGTACAACGTATCGTCAGCTCCCGAAAGCCCAATCCCGTAAGGGGTTGGACGCTGTAACCGGTGACCAGTTCCGGGATATGGCAGAGATTCCCGCGTACTGACGGGTGTGTATGGACGTAGGCCTACGCTGGGGGGCCCGGATTCGATCCTTTGCCGCATGTGACGACTGAGGAAACTGTGTCGGCGACGCTGGCAATTCCTTAAGCGGGAAATGCGGATGTGACGGGTGCCTGTCAAGGAGTTTGGGCAAGTGGCCGAAGAACCTGTGAGCACATCCCCTTTCACATCTCAGTGCACATGATTTGAACGAGCAACTCAATTCTGAGTGGCAGCGCTTGTTCGGTTTGCAGATCCATCCGATTGCGGATCTGTGCCGCGTTCGTCTTTCGCCTTGGGCATTGTCCCCGTCACAGGGCAACTTTTGTCCGTATTTGGACAGAAGATGAGACGTCGGAAGAGGTTTCCACACTTTGCACTCGCTACTACAATCCACCGACTCTGCCTGTCTTTCCTTTCTTCCGGAGTGGGCAATCGTCGGTTTCGGTCTTCCCGATCGACAATATGGATCAGTTATCTGATCCGCTGAGGAGCTTATGAAAAGTAAGGAGTATCCCATGCGTCACACATTTGTCGCGTTGCTTTCGGCTGTTTGCCTGTTTGGATCTATTCGGCCGGCCGCAGCTCAGAAGACCATTCCGACAGTGACAATCATGCTGGCCAGTACGGGCGAGCTGGAGTCCGATCTCGAAGCCATCATGAAGATGGGTGGCGAAGAATCTGCTGAGCAATGGCCGATTATCGAGGCCATATTGCCGGCCTTCAACGCGGGTATTGATCCGACGCGCCCGATCAGAATCGATATTATCTTCGGCAAAGAACGCGATTACCGAATCAGCATCCCGTACGTCAACCAGAAGGCAGTGCTGGGGAATATTCACGGATTCATCGGCGGTAAGAAGCCACGACGGATCGGTTCCGGGATCTATGCTTTGGACGGCCCTGCGTTTAAAGGGATTCTGCGAGACAACACGAAGATCAAGTATGTGATCATTGCTGCGGACAAGAAGAACATCCCGGCCAACTTCGACCCGCTTCCTGATCTGAAGCCGCTGTTGGCTGCCGGCTACGATCTGGCTGCGTCTGTAAAAAATACGGCTGAAGGCGTCGATGATCGTAAGAAGGCCATCGCCGACTTGCGCGAAGAGCTGCTTGGCGGACTCAAGAAGACCGACGACGAGACTGATCTTGAGTTCGAAATCCGAACGGTTGGCCTGGTTCACCAATTGGAAGAGCTGGAACGACTTTTTGCTGACAGCGAGAGCCTGGTTATCGGCTGGACCACAGACGCGCCGAAAAAAGAAGCTCGGATGGATCTTGAGTTGACCGCTCTGCCCGAAACCGATCTTGAACAAAGCATTAGCGCTCTTGGTGCGAAGCCAAGTCTGTTTTCGTCAGCGGCGAAGTCAGCAAAGTCGATGTTCTTCGGACGTGTCAATCACGATCTCGACAAGATGCGGAAAGCCCATCTTGAGGAGATGCTCACTCTGTTGACTGGGCAGTCTGTCGCTGAGATCGACGGCTCAGAGGAAATCGCGGACGACCATAAGACTGCATCGAAGGATGCAGCAACTGCATTCTTTGAGATGCTCAAAGCCGGCAGTGTGATGGGGGTCTTCGACGGGTTTGCTGACGTCGATTACAGCGATGAAGGCCGCTCCATCGTCGGAACCATCCGTGCTGCGGATGGAACGAAAATCAACGGAGTACTGGCTTCATTGAAGGCTGCCGGATGGGATATTGAATTGGCAGACGTTGCGGCGACGGACGACGCAGAAGATGCACCAGCCGTGGAAGCGGAAACTGAAAAGGATGACGTTGAGGCTTCCGACAAGGATGAAACAGAAAAGTCTGAAGAGCAAGCTGGTGCGGCAGAGGAATCTGACAGTGATGAAGCAGCCAGCGAAACTGCAGACGATGAGAAGTCTGAAAAGGCTGCCGAAGCGGCACCGGCGTCGGTCGAACTTGCAATTCACAAAGTCAAAGTACCAACCGTCGGCCAGTCAGACTTTCAGAACCTGTTTGGCGAGGACGTGACACTGCTGGTGGCTGGAACTTCCAACGGTGTTTACTACGCGGCTGGCCCCGGAGCAGAAGATCGTCTTCGCGAAGCCGTTGCAGAAACTGGCGAGGATGAGTCGAAGAATGATGGAACTTTCATCGAAATCTGGGCGAAACTCGGACCGTGGCTTGAGTATCTGAAGGAACGACGTGAGCGTCGTGAAGAAGGTCAGGATTTGAGCAAGCTGACGAAAGAAGAACAGAGTGCCCGAAAAGAACTTGCCGAAATCCGCGATATGGCGATCAAGGCGTTTGCGGAGGGGCAGGATACGATCCACATGCAACTGAAGAGCGATCAGAAAAAGGTCACCGGTTTGACAACCTATGCGGAGGGCATCCTCCGATTCGTCGGTCGAGCCATCGCCAACGTTGCGGCCACCAAGCTGCAGTAAGAATGTGATTCGACAAAACTTCAACAGCCGCCTGGGGATCATCTGATCCTCAGGCGGCTGTTTTTATACGCCTCAACATTTGCTGGGGTGCTGTCTGAAATTCATCGCGACCGATCAGAACTTTTCCGAAGATCATTTTTCGATGATGCCCAGTTCTGAAATCGATGCCCACGGGCCACCGTTCACTTCTGAGAGAATTCGGACCAGAACGTATCGACCGGTTACTGGCTTCCAGGTCGCTTGCTGTGCCGTCTTCAGTTTTCGGAATGTGGTTGTCGCAACGCTATCGCCAAATTCTTTGTCCGAGTTACCGACGAAGAATTCGCACTTGGCGAGAGCTCCATTCCAGCCGCCGTCCTGCCTCGCGAGATAGCGAACGCCGCTTACCGATAGAGCATTGCCCAGATCAATGACCAGCTCGTGAGGATGTTTATCGACTTCCGGCGAAAAGCTGGTGTGCCAGTGTGTTCGAGGATCGCCGTCGATTGCGTTGATGGCTCGTTTCTGATTGCCGTCAGACTCGCTGGTCACGCGAGCGATTTTCAATTTCTTCCGGTCAAGCAATCCTTCGGTCGGAATCGAGTTTACCTTTCCTCTTTTGGGGAGCGGTTTGTTGCCGTACTTGGCCCGTCGATCTCGTTCGTGGATGTCGCGGTCGAAGAACGTTCCTGTTTCGGCCTCTTCATGAGCATCGGCGGCGAGCAGTCGCAACTGAGTGAGAATCTCCGGGTGATCTTTCGCAACGTTCTTTTCCTCGCTCAGGTCGTTGTTCAGGTTGTAGAGTTCCCATGCTCGCTTTGTTCCTGGCTGAACCGCCTTCCAGTTTTCCATTCTGATGGCGACCTGACTGCCGATTTCCCAATAGAGGTACTCGTGGGAAGTCTGTTTTCGTCCGGCTGCTTCTTCGCCAATCAATTCGGGCAGAATCGACATCCCGTCAACATCGTCGGGAGTCTTGGCACCGGCCAGTTCTGCGACCGTGGGCAGGACGTCAGGAAAGTACCAGAGCAGGTCGCTGACCTGTCCCGGCTGAATCTTCCCCGGCCAGCGCACCGTCATGGGAATTCGCAGGCCACCTTCGTACAGAGTTCCCTTTGTGCCGCGAAACTCAACGCCGGTCGTCGGGTTGACGTTCGCACCGTGGAATCCGCGAGGGTGGTCTTTGTCTTTGAAGTAGTCGTTTCCGCCGTTGTCGCCGCAGAAGAAGACGATCGTGTTTTCGTCAAGCGACAGCTCCTTCAGTAGATCGATGACTTCGCCCACCTGCTGGTCGACCATCGTCACCATCGCGGCGTAACGTTTTGCCTGTTCGGGCCAGTCTTTGTCTTTGTAGATCGCCCAGGCCGGATCTGAGTCAGGAATGTCGAAGATGCCGTGCGGCGGCGTGATGGGCATGTAACAGAAGAAAGGCTGATCTTTGTTGTCTCGGATGAATTCCTTTGCTTCGTCGACGATGACGTAGTGCGAGTATGTCTCGCCGTCGCTGCCGCCGCGGTTGTTCTTCAGTGGGACTTCCTCGCTGTTTCGCACGATGTACGGCGGGTAATAGCTGTGAGCGTGAACCTGGTCGTAGTAACCCAGGAAGATGTCGAAGCCATGTTTCTCAGGCACGCCGGTTGAGCCGCGGCCTCCACATCCCCACTTGCCAAATCCACCGGTTGCGTAGCCGGCATCTTTCAGAATTGAGGCAATCGTTTCCTCACCGGCCCGCATCGGAGTTCCGCCGTCGTTCTTACGGACTGACGTATGCCCGCTGTGTTTTCCAGACATCAGACAGCAACGAGTCGGTGCGCAAACTGAAGAACCTGCCAACGCCTGCGTAAACCGAATCCCTTCGCGAGTCATCTGGTCAATGCGAGGCGTCTGAATGTTGGGATTGCCCATGCACGACAATTCAAAATATCCCAACTCGTCTGCCATGATGTAAACGACATTCGGTCGGGATGTCGGCTTTGCGGAAAAGGCCTCTTCAGAGCATGCTTGCAGAAATGATATTGCTAAAGCTGAAATCGCAAACGCAACCGTTCGATTTGGCGAACGAGGCCGGAACGCCTTGGACGGAGAGTCCGTCAACAGAGTGCTGACCGGTGTTTCATTCTTAAATGCACGTCTCGTGACTTCTCTTGATCGCCGCATTGTTTTCTCCGGAACTGAGCTGCTTCAGTGACGGAGTAACTCTACAACGCATCGCGTTAACCAGCCACCTGCTGGAGCGAGGTCTTGAATCCACGACGAGGTTCTGTTGCTACAGCTTACGGATTTGCAGCTTGACGCCGGCGGCGGTGACGATCCAGATGCCGCGGTCCGAGACTGGTTCTGCCGACGCATGGATCGTGCCAGATGGGAAGGCAATTTCTGATATGCCGATTCGAAACCGCGGCGGGTTGGCCTCGACGATCACGCTTTCGACGGGAGCTTCGGGCTTAATACGAGGGGTGAGGCGCCAGACGTTCTGGTCGCCGACTCTCATTCCCGTCAGAACGTAGTCTCCGTACCACTCGGCGAGCTGTTTGACGAGTGTTTGCCTTGTTTTGTCTCCGTTTGATCTGGCACCGACAAGGCTGTCGAGTTCCAGCAGGCAACGACTGACCAGTTCGATCTGTTCTGGCGAGTTGTAGTCTTCGGGCTTCTGATCTTTTTTCCAGGCGTCAGGATTCCAGAGCAAAAAGGCGTCGGCTCCGCACAGGCCGGCGTGCAGGATGACCTCCTGGTAGAGGTCGGAATCTCGGACGAGGCTGCCGCCGAATCGCTTGTACGAAATCCACGGCCAGACCGGCACGTCAGAAGACAGTACCGACGTTCTCATCCGGTTGACGGCTAAGCGGAATCCGTTGAACGCAGTCTGCTCGTAACGCGGGCCGATGCGTCGTGTTCTGAATTCTCCGTCAACGAACGTGTTGAACTTCAACGATGAAATTCCGCCGTAAAGATTCAGCGACTGATGCGTTCCGACGTGTTTGCCCGGCCCGAACTCGCTGTGCTGCTGGCCGTTGACGTCGGGGCATCGCCACTCGGACGAGTTATAAAAACATTCCCAGTTCGACATTTTCAAATTGGGAAAGTGCTTGCGGACTGGGACGAAGACTGCCCGGCTGTTGTAGTCCGAGGTTCGTTCGGCCATGCGCGCGTTCCATTTGCGAAAGTCTGTGCTTGCTCGCCAGCTTAGAACGGACTTTAAGTCACTGATGCCAGCCTGCTTGGCCACTTGGTCAAAGCGAGGGTCTGCCATGATGGCTTCGGCTCGGCCCTTCTTGCCCAGCGACCAGTTTTTGAGGCCGACTTCGTGGTCAAGAATTAGGGCGTCAACGTGTCCGCCCTGAGCTTTGAATTCGCGGAAGTATTTGTCGAATCGTTCGGCAACTCGATTCACACCGTTGTCCCACCAGACGCCTGGAGTCTTTGTCAGTCCTCCGTCGGCCGTTCGACAAGCGTCTTTCGGATGCCACGGCAAATCACGATGAGCGTCCCAACTGAAAATGACTCGGTGCCCCGCCGGCATTGCGTTTACGGCGGCGACGGCTTTGGATGGATCGGCAAGGTCACGACCATTCATCATCCAGTAGAACGGGATGATGTTTGAGTGCCCGTCGGGATTCGGTCGCCATGAATAGGCGACGAAGGGTTTGCATGGCTGCTCGGGCCGGGCAGACGTCACGGAATTCAAGGTAAAGGTGCTCACGATGAAGAGCAGCAACGTCGTCGTTAACCAGCGCCGCTTCGTGAGATTTTTCACCTCTCCCTTTGGGAGAGGTCGGCCTCTCAGGGCCGGGAGAGGGTTTGCAGATCGTCCTGAACAAGATGCCTGTCGTTTGACTTGTGTTCCGACCCCCTCACCCGCGGCTGAGACCGCGACCTCTCCCCCAGGGGGGAGAGGTGACTTGTTTGAGAGACGCATTGTTGAAGGTAGGCGTCGCCAGCTATTCATACCGTAAAGCCTCCATCGGGTGGATTCGCAAAGCTCGCCGAGCGGGGATGTAACACGCCAGAAAACCAGTCAACGCCAGTACGACGGACACGCCGACAAGCGTAGGCAGGTCGAGCGGTTCGATTCCGTAAAGCATGCTGGCCAGCAATTGCCCACCGGCAGCCGCGAGGCCCAGTCCGATCACGATGCCAACAAAACAAAGCTTCATGCCGCTGACGATGATCATTTTCAACACGTCGCCGGATTGCGCACCGAGTGCCATGCGGACACCGATTTCGTGAGTTCGCTGGCTGACTCCGTAGGACATCACTCCGTAGATTCCGACAGTGGCCAGTAGCAGGGCCAGTCCGGCGAAGAGGCTCATCAGCAACGTGCGGAAGCGATGCTGCCCAGCCGTGACGTCCAGCAGTCGCCCCATCGAGTCGACGTTGCCGAGGATGCGTCCCGAACTGCCGTTGCCCTCGATCGCGAAGCGGATGGCGTTGATCGATTCGACCGGTTTTTCGCGAGTTCGAATCAAGAACGGAATGACCGTTTCGCCTCCGCCAAAGAACCGTGGATTCTTCTGCCGGTAGCAGGTGAAGACTTCAGGCTGAACTTCGGCTTCCGTGCTGAATGTTCTGACGTCCCCGACGATGCCGACGATTTCTCGTTTCGGCTGATTCATGATTGGAAATGCGGGGTGCCCAGTGATGATTTTCTGCCCGACGGGATCACGGTTGGGGAAGTATCGCTTCGCAACCGTTTCGTTGATCATGACAACCGGCGGAGCTTCCAGGTTGTCGTCTTCAGTCAGCAGTCGACCACTTAGCAACGGTATGCCGAGTGTCTCAAAATACTCCGGCGAGATCGCCCGGCCATCGATCGTTGGCAGCTCGCTGACCGGTACTTCCGGCTGCCCATCAATATGAAGCACCCAGTTGGCACCGCTTCGTCGTGTGCCCAGTTCACCGATGACGGCGGCAGATTCCACTCCGGGTACGGCGATGACCTTGTCGACGATCTGCCGAATCAGTTGGTGGCGGTTTCCGTCGTACATTCGCAACGCCACATCCGGGTCGATGGTTGCGGTCATGACGTGGGAGGCAGTGAAGCCAAGGTCAATGTCCATGACTCGGCGAAAACTCTGAACGGTCAGTCCGGCCCAAACGACCAGCAGCATGGCCATCGAAACTTCCGACACGAGCAGGAAATTGCGAACCCGGTGTCGCCCGGCTGAGTCCGTCGATCCTCGGCCTTCTTCCTTCAGCGCTTCGTTCAGGTTGAGACGCGAAGCCTGCAGCGCCGGAGCCAACCCGAACAGAACGCTCGTCGACACGGAAACCAGCAGCGTGAATCCCAGCACGAATGGATCCAGTTCGACACCGTCGAAACGGTCAACGCGGAATTCTTTGATGCCTCCGCCCGAGCTGGTCGTCATGGCCGGAAGCAGGTTGATTCCGACATGGGCGACGCCGATGCCGAGCACCGCTCCGAAGATGGCGAGCAGAAGTCCCTCAGTCAGCAACTGGCGGATAACTCGGACCCGCCCGGCTCCGAGTGAAATCCGCACGGCAATTTCTTTCCGCCTCGACGCGGCACGAGCCAGCAGAAGATTCGCGACGTTGGCACACGCGATGAGCAGCACGACGCCGACCGTCGCCATCAGCAAAAGCAAAGCCGACT
>CALSLT010000039.1 GCA_943787265.1 uncultured Planctomycetaceae bacterium
CGCAAACCGGATGCATGAAGCAAATCAAGAGTGAATCACTCTGATGACGCTCAGCGAGTAGATTCCACGGTTCTGGTGAATCAAATTGTTACCTGCTCCGGTGTGCCGGACCTCCGCGTTGAACGCGAATCCTTGAAGCTGCCCGGGGTTGTCGACCGGGGAACTTCGAGTACACGCGAGTCACTCCGTCACGTCTTTCGTGAGAATTCTCGTTTACGTCGGCCTGTCCGCGGAACGTCTCGAGTTTCGTCCTGGTGGGATGGACTGCCGGCTCGAGAATTCCGAACCGCTTTCACAAGACGTCCTTGACGCGGTGGGCGTTTTGGTCGTCGCGGAATTCGATCGCGAAGTCATTCGCGCTCTGGATGAGGAGCACGGCGTTGCTATTCGGCAATTTGCGGTGGAAGAGGCAGCACATCGCTCTTGTCGATTGCTTTGATGCGATCGATTTCACCCCGAAGCTGGTTGACGACTTCCGGATGGAGTTCCCAGAGATCATTCTTCTCGTAGGGGTCCTGGGCAATGTTGTAGAGTTGGCCGATGGACGGATCGTCCGGAGGCGTTCCTTTTGGAAGCTGGCCACCGTAGGCGGTACTCGGGTGCCCGCCAGTCCATTTCGTGCCGAACACGGCTTTCCAGCTGTCGTGCCGAAGCGTTAGGAATCCGAGATAGGAAGCGGTTACCAGGGCCGGGCGTTGGTTGATCTGCTCTTTCTGCTGAAGCAAGACCGGCAATTGGTTGAAACTGTCGGGCCCCGCTCCCTCCGGAAGTGGTTTGTCGCACAATGCAGCAAAGGTAGCGAGCATGTCTGTCAGGCCGATCAGATGGTCGCTGGTGACTCCAGCCGGAATGTGTCCAGGCCAGCGCGCGATGAACGGTACGCGCGTGCCGCCGTCCCAGACATTTGTCTTCAGGCCGCGATACGGTCCCGTTGGCTGGTGACCTTTCCGCCTGGCGACTGGGCTGTTGATCGGTCCGTTGTCGGTTGTGAAGATCACCAGCGTGTTGTCGCTGAGTTTCATTCGATCGAGCGCCGCGAGGATTCGGCCAACACTTTGGTTGGCCCAAAGTATCTTGTCCTCGCGTTTGGTCATTGCCGTCTTTCCCGTGAAACGCTGCGGCACTTCCACTGCTCCGTGTATCGCATTGAGTGGCAGGTAGACGAAGAACGGGCGATCGGCGTGCTGCTTCTCATGTGTTTCCATGAAGCCAATTGCCTTCGCAACATAAATGTCGTCGACCTTGTCGCGAGCGCAGGCAGGGTCACGCATGATGCCTTTCCTGTCTGGCATGGGGTTGCCAACGACTCGGTCATCCTGAATGAAGAACGGCAGGCGGTTGCAGTTCGATGCGGTACCGAAGTAGGTGTCGAATCCGATATCGCTCGGGCCGTTCCTGAACGGCTTTGTATGGTCGATTCCTTTCGTAACTTCAGCGGCTTCTTTGGGGTCTCTGGTTTCCCAGTGCGACCGCCACTTCGCAGGGTCGCCCTGGACCGGAGTCCAATCCAAACCGAGGTGCCACTTTCCAAAACCGCCGGTTCGATATCCCTGAGACTTCAGATAAGAAGCCAGCGTCGTCCGCCCCTTAGTAATCAATGCCGGGGCGTAATAAGGGAGGACTTTCTCCTTCAGGTATGAACGCCATGGGTAGCGTCCGGTGAGCAAGCCGTAGCGCGTGGGAGTACAAACCGACGATGGAGTGTGCGCGTTCGTAAACCGAATTCCTTCGGCGGCGATTCGGTCGATGTTGGGTGTCTTGATGGGCGAATCCGGATTATTGCAACTGGCGTCGCCCCATCCGAAGTCATCGGCAAGAATGATCACGATGTTCGGCTCTTGGCAGTTGCTTTCCTTTGCGACGGCATGCTCACAACACCACGATGAAGTAGCGGTGAACGCCAACGCAAGCAGCAGTGCGCTAACTCTCATATTCCGTTCCGTTGCAGTTCTTCGTACTGAAATCGTTCTATTCCTTCCCGGGTCGAGCGGCTTTACGCCGAGCCTTCCGCTGCAATACTCGGATGCATCTCGGCGCGCCAATCGCATTGAACAGATCGGCCCAGTTCGCGAACGACCTCGGGATGCTTCGCCGCGACATGTCGTGTTGTTCGCCAACGTCAGATGCAAGGTCGTACAACTGCCAGGCGGGAGGACGACTCTTCGAGTGCGATATCCTCATTCAACCTGACGAGTTTCCAATTGTCTTTCCGTATAGCGCAGTTGTGTTGCCCTGGTCGCGGCTTGTAAAGACCGCCGTCACGCGTGGCGAGTCGACTGCGGTTTTGCCAACACAGCCAGTCATGTGGCTCTCCCGTCTCCTCGCCTGTCAGGTAAGGCAGCAAGTTCAACGCTGTCGAACCCCTGCGCCGGCATTTTGAGGCCTGCCGCAGAGACCACCGTTCGATAGACGTCTGTGCTCGACACCATTTTTCTATAGACCGAGCCAGCCTTAAGACGTCCCGGCCATCGCATGATCATCGGCACGCGGATTCCACCTTCAAAGACGTCGAACTTGTGGCCGCGGAAGGGACTGTTATTTGCATAGTTGCGTGAATGATCGGGGTATTGCTCCGTACTGCCGCCACCGCCATTGTCGTTGAGAAAAATGACGATCGTATTGTCGGCGATCTTCTGCTTATCCAACTCGTCGAGCACTCGGCCCACCGCGCGGTCCATGGCACGCTGCATTCCCGCATAGATACGACGGTTTGGATCCTCGATCGTCTCGGCAAACGGTGCGATATCTTCGTCCAGAGCATGCAACGGCGCGTGGACTGCGTTGAAAGCCAGGTACAGAAAGAATGGCCGCCTGGCATTTCGCTCGATGAAAGCAGACGCCTCCTTCCCCCAGAGATCGGTCAGGTATAGGGGCGATTCCTCGATCTCTTCCTGTCGTACGATCTTTGCGCCAGCCCAGAACGACGAGCCGCCGCCAGTAATCGCGACGCACTCATCGAACCCGCGTGTCAGCGGGCCTGGCAGTTGCCAGTCGTCTACGCCGTTACCTGACAGGTGCCATTTTCCGATCAGGCCGGTCCTGTATCCGTTCTGTTGAAACGGCCTCGGCATGACGGTTGCGCGTAAGGCCAGTCTCTGCTGGCTTGGCGAATTGAAATTTCCGTAAACGCCGAAGCGCTGCTGATAACATCCGCTCATCAACCCCATTCGTGAGGCTACGCAGATCGGGGCTGTCACGTAGGCGTCGGTGAATTGCACTCCTTCGTCGCACAATCGGTTTAACGCGGGCGTGGGGATATTCAATTTGCCGAACCGCTCGGCGTCGGCATAGCCCATATCGTCAGCCAGAACGAGAACGATGTTGGGACGGGTCGGGTTCGCAGACGCTGCACCAGTGGCAGGCTCGGGCGATGTGGCTTCAGGCGGACGGACTTTTGCGTCGCGTGACAGTTCCCTGAGGCGGATGTTTCGGAAGGCGACCTTGCAGCCTTTGCCGTGATCCTGGAGGGCGATCACACCCTTTCTACGCGACATCCGCTTGTCATCGTCACTGACTTTGGAGAAGACCACGCCGTTGATCTTCTGGGTGAGTGTGTTGCCCTCGGTGATGATTTCCATGCTGTTCCAGGCTTCCTGCCGAAAGTGTGCGACGATCTCCTCTTTCTCTTCGACCTGCCTGACAGACTTTTTTCCATCGGCCGTGATCACGACTTCCTGACCCGCAGTCGCCATGAAGAAACGCGCCTCGTGGGAGGGGTCGTCCTTCGCAAGCAGCGAGTGGTGCCAGAGGCCCATCTTGTCCCGTGGAGCGACCTCGACCTGGTACCCGAAGACCTGGTGGTCTCCCAAGTCATCGCTGCGAACCTGAACTCCGGAATTGCCAGCTTCGTATTTGAAATCGAGACGAAGAATAAAGTCAGAAGGAGTACCCCCGCGCCAGATGATCCAGTTTCGTGTCTTTTCTACTCCGGTGCAGGAAATCGCACCGTCGACAACTTTCCACGCGCCCTTCCGGTGGTCCCACTGGTCGAGATTCTTCCCGTTGAAAATCGGGGTGAATCCCGCCTCGTCGTCTGCTGCCTCTTCCTTCTTATCAGGATCGGCGGAGAAACCGCCCGCACCCGGAGCAAAGTCCCAGGGAATCGTCTCCGCACCGAATTGATCCAGGAAGGCTCCGGAGGAGAACGCGAGGAAGAAACTTTGATCGCCCGGCTGGTTGCGGTGCTTCGCGTAGAGTTCCTTCATTCGGGGAAGCAGTGGTTCTGCTTTCGGTCCCAATAACTCAATCGCGCGGCAAGCACGCAGGGCGCTCCACCAGTCGCGGAGTGCGGTGTCCTCAATGAGGCTTTGGAGGGCGCGGTCGCGATATTGCTTTGAGGTTTCGGCAAGCCACGAGGCGGCTTCAATTCGAACATCGGCTGCGGTGTCAGTGAGGTGGCCAGCGGCCACATCGTGGAGTGCGGAATCGTCGGCAAACTCGACTCTCATGCCAACCAGCGCCCAGTAGCGATCCGCGGCATTCGGGCTCTTTATGGATGTAACAAGAGCGTCCCGATCTTTTTCCCCCACCGCATCGGCGGCTGTCCAAGCGGCATCGAGATCGGGAGCGTGCTTGGTCTTGCCTTCCAGGATGTCGCGGATCGGAGCGTTCTGCTCGCGAACGTGGTCGCGCATCACGGACTCCGGAAGAGCGCCAACGTCCCGAATCTCTCGGCGGGTTTTGGCGTAGGCTTCGCGAAGACGTTTAAGCGCGGCCTGTTGACCGGTGTTGAGTTCATCGTCGAGGAGGTTGACGATGTTATCGGGATCGGCGATGCAGTCGTAGAATTCTTCGACCGGCTTACCAGGTCCGGCATAGGCCCGCTGTGCAGCGGTGAGCGCGGCGAGATCGGTTTTCGCCGCACGGGTGATATCGTTCCTGATCTCGCCCAGATCGGAGAAGACGCTGGGCTGGTTGTAGGACAAATGCGGCATGTAGTTTCGGACATAGAGAAACTGCTTGTCTCGCACGGATCGCGCCGTCTCCATGACCTCGTCGACTCGATCCCGCGTGCCGTAGACCGTCTCTCGCTGGGTTTCCGAATCAGGGCCCAGGAACGGGATGCCCTGCATGTAGTCAGGGATTGGTTGTCCGGTCAGGTTGAGAACTGTCGCTGGGAAATCGACGAAACTGACGAGGCGATCCACCCGTGTGCCGGGAGTAGCGGGAGCAAGGTGCTGATACTTGTCTGGGAAGCGAACCATGAGAGCGACGCGCATTCCCGAATCGAGAAGCAGGCGCTTGTGCCGCGGCATACCGGACCCGTGGTCGGAGTAGAAGAACACGATCGTTTCGTCGAAGAGACCGTCCTCTTCCAACTCATTAAGAATGCGTCCAACATTCTGATCCATGACGGAGACGCAGTCGTAGAACCTCGCCATCGTCTTACGGATGACGGGGGTGTCCGGGTAGTAAGGCGGCAGCGGAACGTCGATCGGATTGCTGATCTGCTGCTCGAAAAGACGGGATTGAACGTGTTTCTGAAAAACAGGATAGGGCCAGACCATGGTGCGTGACTGATGTGTCGTCATGTCGTTGAACACCGAAAAGAACGGCTGGTCGGGCTTCCGATCTCTCCAATGTGCTTCGGCTGACGAAAGGTTCCACGACTCCTCAATGAGTCGCTTGTTTTCCTCGCAGTTGTAGTCGGTCTTGACGTTGTTCGACGTGTAGTAACCGGCCTCGCGTAGAAAGGACGGAAAGCCTTTCACCCCGGTCGGGATGTGGTTCGAGGACCGCATCTGGTTGGTCCCCATGCTGGCGTTGTACATCCCGGTGATGAGCGTAGATCGCGATGGCGAGCACACCGGCGACGCGGCAAAGGCGTTGGTATAAAGGATGCTCTCCTTCGAAAACGCGTCGAGGTTGGGCGTGCGGGCGAAGCTGTCTCCATAGCATCCGAGTGTGGGGCTCATGTCCTCGACAGTGATCCAGAGGATGTTTGGCGGACGTTCCGCTTTACCGGTTTGCGGCTTCGCCGCCGCTGCTTCGCGCTGAGCCCGCCTCTGCATCGCAGCGGCTTTGTCCTCAGCCCCCTTCTTCACAGGGAGGGGTCTCACCTTTTTCACAGTGTTCCATTCTTTGCCATCCCTAGAAACGAGAATGTCAAAGGAGATGGGGACTCGGAATTTGCCACCACCAATTCGGTCCCGGGACAAAACGACACGGTCAATCGTTGTTGGTGCAGGTAACCCGATCTGTGCCCAACCTGTCTTCATCGCCGGGATCCAACTGCGGGCGTTGCCGTACCTCCCGTCGTTGAGGAATTCAATTTGGTGCTTCTCTTCATGACCTTTCAGAAGTGAAGACGCCGTTGCCGTTGCTCCGTTGGAATGCAACGCAAGGTTCTTCGGCGAGTTGCCGGAAAAGATCTCGAGTTCGTCGATACAGGGTTGTCCTTTGGAACTCTCGAAGATGTCCACTCGCACATACTTCGCTTCGATCGGCACGAAGGAAAACGAGTTTGCCTTCCCTGAGACAACGTTTCGGCGAACGGTGACTGCGGTGTCGACGGTTTCAGGAGCTCCTGAAACTGCGGGAGTTGGAGCCAATGATGGCGATGATTCAAGACTCCGGATTCTGATGTTTCGCAACCAGAATGGCAGACCGTGATCCTGGAAGCCGATGAATCCCTGCTTCGGCTTCGTCGTTAATTGTGGGGCCGACAGACTGACATTGTTGACGAGCACACCGTTGAGCCTGACGGTGACTTCCCCACTTACGCTGGTCACGCTCATGTGATTCCACTCGCCAGCGGGCTTCGTCGCATTGGCCCTCGGAGCGACTTTCGGAAGGATGCCGCCGGTTACGCCGTGAGCGTCGAGCTTCTTCTCTGCAGCGGAATCAATAATCTGCACTTCGATCACGGTTCCGACGGCCTGCTGGCGATCGGTGACGTTGAAGTACAACCCCCCGTTGCCGCCTTCCTCATGCTTGTATTCAAATTCGCATTGAAAATCTTTGTATTCGTTCTTCAGCCATAGGTAGTCACCATATCGTTTCCAATCGGTTTCGCCTTCACGCGGTTGCAGATGGACGACACCGTCTTCCTTCAGCGACCAGTTGCCGGTTGTCTCGAAGTGTCCTTTTAAATCGCCGTCAGCAAGCAGGTCGATGAAGTTTTCCGCCGCTGCCGCGCCTTTGGTCTTCAGAGTCATCAGATAACGAACAATGTGCTTCAGATCGTCGGGACCTTTGATCAAACCGACCGGCATCAGTGACGTCTTGCTGGGCGCTTTCGCTTCGATGTGCGATTTTTCGACCGCCTTCAAACTGCCGTCCATCATCTGCAGGATGATGCGGTTTTCGTCTTCGCCTGACAGGAATCCGAGCAGCACCTTTCCGTCGTCCTGAATGATCGACCACGCCTGGAAGTTCGGCGAGACATCTTTGCTCGGCGCTGCAACGGACTGAGCCAGGTACTGCGGAGTAAAACGTTTCGCAACGCCCGCCAGTGAAGGCCCGATGACGCCGCCGCCAAATCCAGAATCGTGACACGCGATGCAACGCTTCTTAAACAGCGCCGCACCGGTTTTTGCGTCTCCCGTCCTCCATGCCTTCGTCCAGTCGATCGCCTGGTATTCCGGCGGCATCTCCTTGTTGGCCGATAGTTTGGCGCCTTTCGCGATGTCAGCTTTGATGGATCGTGTTTGAGCCAGCCCCGGGATTCTTCCCGCGAGGTCGTCCATCCCGAGCGTGTTTGCGAAGACGGCCGCCGTCTTGCGATGAGCGTCATCGGTATCGTAAATGGCCTGCGTGATCATGCGCTTGATCACTCCGAATTGCGGCGCTTCTGGATCAGCCGCAGCTGTCTGCTTCCACCAGTCCATCATGGGCAGACCGCCGACTTTGAACCCGTGCTTCCTGGCTTCTGTTTCGACATTCGACTCTGGATCGTCCACATAGCCAAAACCGTTAAGCATCTTCGCAGCGGGGGCGCTGATGTTGACTCCGTCGGGAATCGCGCCGTTCTCGACCGTGTCGTTCCACTTCCACATCGCTGCAGCCAGCGTCACTCGCCGCGACGGCAGATCGCCCGCATTGAACTGCTTCTTGAGGTCGAGCCACCCGGTGTTTCTTCCGATCCAACGCTGGGCTGCCTGGCGAACAAGACTGTCGCTGCTCAAAGCCAGATCATTGATGGATTCGCGCAGCTCTGCGCCGTCGGCCGCGCGAAGGCCAGCAAGTTGCGCGACAGGCGACTCATGTGTAAGCAGCAACTTGATCTGCGATTCGCTCAACTGATGAAACCGACGCAGTATGTGGGCAGCCGTACTGACCGTTCGCCCGTCGGCCGACGACAACGCGCCGGTCAGAGCTGCGACAACGCGTTCGTCATTATTCCGGCTTGCAAGCCATGCCAGGGAGTGCCACGCCGGACTGCCAGCTTTGGCTTTCAAAAACCGCTCCCGTACAAGGTCGTCGCGACTCATTCCCCGTGAAATGATTTCCCGATGAGCGTTGAATCGTCGCTTCCACGAGGGCGATTCAACTTCGTCCAGGAGCGCGCTGGTGTTTGCTGTGGACGGATCATATGCGTGAGGCTTCAAAGGACGCTTCGGATTCGAAATCACAACGAGATCAGTCTGCTTCACCGGCGACGCCTCATTGCGTTCCATGAAGCAGACGCTCGCGAACAGCCGGCCATCGTTGCCCGTGAAGACGGCCACCGGTCGCGCTGTCCCTTTCCCGACAAGCAACGTCTTCTGGCTGCTCGCGAACGACGCGCCGCGAGGTTTCAAAGGAAACTGCCCCAGCTCTCGACTGCCCCATCGGGCGACGACAAGCGACCGTTTATAAGAGCCGCCAAGGTGATCTTCGTTGTAGTAACACGTACCGAACGGAACAAATCGCCCTAGGGCGGGATCAATGGTTTGGATCAGGTCATTGCGATAAGGCTCTTTGGCCTGCAGCCACCCGCGCGACCACTGGTAATGCGACCCTTCGGTCACATGAGTCAATCGGCCGAAGGTGTGAAGTGCGCTGCCTTCCTGATCGTTGTCGTTGCCAAACAGATTCCAGTACTCGTCGAAGTCCAGATCGCAGATATTGCGAAAGCCCTGTGATATCGTCGTCAGTTCGTGCGACTTCGGGTCGTAGCGAACGACTCCGCCGACACCCGTCCACGGCAACTTCCTCGCGTCCGGGCCACTGAGAAATGTCCAGTGCCACACGTGCCCCGGATTCGTCCTGCTCCGAAAGGGGCCAGGCTGCGGATCGCCGAACGCGAGATACAGTCCCCCGTCCGGCCCCATCTTCATTCCATGAAAACCCTGATGGATGTGACCAAGCGGAATGCCCCAGACCAGACGTTCGAATGTCACGTTGTCTGGATCGCGAATCACATTCGGCAATCGATAAAGCGCCGTGACTGTCAACAGGTAAAGGTCATCACCCGCCACCTGCAGTGAATACGCCCACTTGTGCTCGGGCAGCGTCGCGATCGTCTTCCGCGTTTTGAAACCGCCTTCACCATCAGCCTCAAACAGGTACACCGCATCACGGCCACCAACATAAAGGTTGCCGCGCGGGTCCATGTCCATGCTGATGTAGAAGGCTTCGGGATCCGAGTGGATCAAATCCAGGTCGAGCCCATCGCCAACACAGCGATAGCTGTCCTGACCAAATGCGATGCCGCATGACGTCAGAACGGCAAGGCAAATGAATAGGCTCTTGAGTGTCATTTTCAGCATGCTCGTCGGGATAGTTGTTACGCGTCGTCTGCCACGAAAGGGCCGGACCTTGAGACAGTTGTAACCGGCGAAGTCAGATTCTGCGGCCAAGTCGACCGGTACGGTGAGTAATCGACTCAGATACTTCATTGTTTCGTGGTCCCTTGCGATTGCCCAGTTGGGATGGACACCTGAATTAGTTTTTAGACGGCAAGCTTTGCTTGGTGTTGTTCTTCGAATTCGTCAGGTGTTCGGTACCCGAGGGTCTGGTGAATTCTCTTTGAGTTGTAGAAAGTGTCGATGTACTCGAAGACGCTGAGTCTTGCTTGAGTGATGTCCTCGAAGGTTTCGAACTTCGTCCATTCGTGCTTGAGTGACCAGAAGAAACGTTCCATGACGGCGTTGTCGTAGCAGCACCCGGTACGACTCATCGAGCAGGTCATGTTGAGTGTTCTCAGAGTCTGCTGGTATTCATCGCTGGTGTATTGCGAGCCTCGATCGCTGTGGTGAAGCAGACCGTTCGTGTCAGGCTTCCGCGATTCAACAGCGTTACGAAGAGCTGAGCTGACCAACGGCGTGGCGAGACTTTCGGAAATCGCCCAACCGACAACCTTGCGACTGAACAAGTCCAGGACAACAGCCAGATAAACCCAGCCGGTTGCCGTCGGCAGATACGTGATATCGGTCACCCACTTTCTGTTCGGAGCACCTGCTTTGAAGGACTGATTCAGAACGTTTGGTGCCGCCATCTTTGAAGGATCAGAAACCGTTGTCGTTGGCGAAAATTTCTTTGAGACTTTGCTTTTCAGTCCCATTTCCCGCATCGCCGCTGCGACTGTGTTGCGACAGACTGTTTCCAGAGAGTCATCTTCCTTGAGTCGATCAGCGATTTTGTAACTGCCATAAATCCCGTGCGACTCGTCGTAGACCTGCTTAATTGAAGTGCGGATTCGAGCCGACCGTTGAGCCCTCAAGCCGGGCCCGGCCTTCAGCCACCTGTAGAATCCACTCGAGCTGACATTGAGAGTTCGACACATCGACGTCACTGAAAACGAGTCACGATGCTGCTTGATCCATGCGTATTTCATTGTGACTCCCTCGCGAAATACGCTGTGGCTTTTTTTAGAATTTCACGTTCCATTTCAGCTCGCTGCAGACGCTTTCTGAGATGCTTGATCTCATCCTGCAACGCAGCGGTCGAGGCGTCGTCACCACATGGTTCTGGCTCTGGAGCCAGCTTCGAGTGCCAATCCCTGAGACTCTTCGCTGCAACACCAACAGCGTCCGCTGCCGCCTTGAACGAGTACCCCTGCTTGACCACAAGATCGACGGCGTCCCGCTTAAATTCAGCACTGAATGAACGACGTGCTCGCTTCGTTTTCTCTGACATGAAAGTCTCCTGAAAGAAATCTTAGAAATCCTTCAGGTGTCCACCAGTCATGGGCTACCGCACCTGAATCCAATGTGGCTCGCCCTGCGAGACGTGAGGCCAAGTGCGACTGTGTTCTCCGTGTCGTAACCGTAGCTGGATAACAGTTTCTTGACCTGCAATGGCAAATCCGACCCTAAGTCCTTGGGCTATTCACTTCGCAGGACGCAGGAGCGGCTGTTCCTGCGTCCGGCGCGTCGGTTTGTGAGCTCCCAAAGACGCTCCGGGGATCGCGACTCCCGAGCGTAACGAAAATCCCGAAACTTCCCCGGTCGGATCGACCGATTGTACGTAGCGATGGGAGATACATGCATTTGATGCAATCAGATTGACACGCAATCAATGGCCTCTTCGCTTCCGACTGTCGTCACATTTCGCGGCGTCGGTCGACCAGCCCGGAGCGAGTTGGGCCCGTCAAATTTTCGCCGCCTCGGTCGCGCCCCCACCGAGTGCAGGAACCAGAATTACGTCTGAATCAAGTTGAGTACACCGTTGGCGAAGCACGAACTATCTGCGAATCGTTCTGTGGTCGCGACAACGGGATGCCTTCTAACGGATCTAGAATCTGACGTTTGACGCGGCGGTCGCGATCACGTCGCGATCACGTCGCGATCACCGGAGCAGCGAAATCGCTTGCGCAACCAGAGCGGCCGAGCAAGGGTTCAATTGGTGGCGATGGCTTAGACTTCGGGGCCGAGCCAGTACTGGCAGGTCAATTTCGAAAAAAAGTCAGGAGTCGGTGTCGAGATCCAGCGGTGCCGATCGTATGCCGGGCAATGGACACTGTTTTGACACCCCAGGAAATCACCGAGCACCTGCTGCGGGAGCGGCTTGCGCTGACGGCCTGCATTGGCAGTGTTACGAAGAATCACCATCTGGCTGAGGATGTCTATCAGGAGATCTGCGTGAAGGCGGTCAGTCATGCTGACTCGTTTTCCGGCAAGGCACATCTGATTAACTGGTTTCGTGTCAGTGCGCGAAATCGGGCGATTGACATCATTCGCACGCGTGAGGGGCGATACGTCGGCCTCTCGGAAGAAACGCTCGCGGCAATCGAGAACGACTGGGATCAGGTTGTGTCCGGTCGCAATGAGGACATGCTGGAAGCGCTGTCCCGGTGTTTGAAAACGCTGACTCCACGTAGTCAGGAGATCGTCCGGCTGCGGTACTTCGAGAATCGTTCCGGCAGCGACATCGCAAAGTTCATGGGGAACAAAGTCGCTTCGGCTTATCAGGCCATCGCCCGCATTCACAAGTCGCTGGGAGATTGCGTCAGGCAGCGACTGGAGGCTGAAGGCACATGACCGACACGGAACGCGAAGAGTTTCTGCGTCTTATTGCCGCGTTCCAGGACGATTGTCTGTCCGAGGACGAACTTGCACACCTTGATCAGGCGTTGCAGGAGGACGCAGAGAAGAGACAGCTCTTCATCGAAGTGCAGGAACGATCAACGGCGTTGACCGAGTTGCTTCGCGAGGACGCGTTCTCAAAGACTCAGGACGCGGACAGTCAGACGGTCGGCGTGCTTCGGGGCCGCGTCCGTTTGTTCGTCGGGCCAATCGTGGCGGTCACTACGTGCATTGCGCTGATGGTCTGGCTTCAGCCACGGCCAGCCGCTGTTTCAGGTGAAGGGGCAGCGATTACCTACGTGAATCAGGGTCACTGGGGTGGTCCCCCTGATGAGGCTCCAGTTGCAGGCACCCTTCTTCACAATCAGGTTCTCTATCGACTGCAGGCGGGATCGGTACGGCTGCAAATGGAGGCGGGTGCGATCGTGTCGATCGCGGCTCCAGCATCGTTCAGAGTTGTGGACGCGTCGACGCTGGAACTGAAGACAGGCAAACTGACCGCGAGACTTCCCGATCCGAGTAGCGATCTGCTTGTTCGAGCGGGCGAGTTGGAGATTCGCGATCTCGGAACGGCCTTCGGACTGACCGCGGGCTCGGACGGCAAACTGGATGTGGCGGTCTTCGACGGCAGTGTCTCGGTGCGTTCGGTGGATGCCTCGGCCGGCGTGGGCGAAGAAACGTTTGCCGAAGGGCAGGCGTTTGCATCTGCCGGCGCTGCTCACAAGCACGAAGAGATTCCGTACGAACCGGGTAAGTACCAGGACATCTGGCCGCTGACGATCGGCATCAATGAAGCGTCTGCCATTATTGATTTCGTGCCGCCGGGACCGCGTCCGCCTCTGGAGTCGCTTGCTCATGACCACAAGCTGTTCCTGATTCCGGAGCGTCTGAATCTTCATGTCGACGAGCCGCTGGTGCTTGATCTGGTCGGAGCGGGCAAGTCATGGCCTTCGACTCGCCACGGGCAGCATAAGATCGATCCGACTCGTGCCGTGAGCAGCTATCTGCTGGTCTACGAGCCCGAAAACAGTGCCTTCGGAATCCAACAGACGCTTAGCGGCAGTATCTCTTTTCAGCACCCGATTCTGGGCGTCGCCGTATCACCTCGACAACTGCGGCGCACCGACCGCACGTTTGGCATCCCGGGTATTGATTACGATTCCTTCGCAGGTCGTCGACTGGAACACGAAGACACCGAAGATGGCCGCTTGCCAGCAGATTCCCTGCGGATCAGCGACGACGGAAGGCAGCTCTATTTCCATCTGCACGTCGGTGCGCTGACTGATCACATCCGCGTCCTTGTGGACGATAACGCCTCTTTAACAGGACGCCGACCGTGACCACTATAAGTACTGTCCGATTCATCGCCGCCTGGTTCCTGTCATTGGTCTGGTGGCTGAATGTCGGCATGGCGCACGCAGCCGAACGTCCCAACGTGCTGCTGATACTCGTCGATGACCTGAAACCGGCGCTCGGTTGCTACGGGGACACGGTTGCAAAGACGCCGAACATTGACGCCCTCGCTGCTAGCGGAATGCGGTTTGATCTGGCCTATTGCAATCAGGCGGTCTGTGCGCCGTCGCGGTTCTCTCTGATGCTTGGTTCTCATTCGACGTCTACAGGCCTGTACGGACTCGGCAGTCCGCTGCGACAGCTTGTTCCGGGCTCCGTGACCATGCCGCAGTACTTTGCGCAGCACGGTTATCGCACGGAATCACTTGGCAAGGTGTTTCATATCGGTCATGGCAATCACGGCGACGCTGATTCATTTTCGGTGCCTCACTTCAAAGAGAAGGTGATCGAATACGCAGACCCTGCGTCGAAGCCGGGCGGCAAGCTGACTCGCGAAGAAGCGATGTTCCAGAATGTGAAAGCACCACCCGGAGGGATGAACTCGCTGCCACGCGGAGCCGCTTTCGAACACCCTGACGTCGCCGACGATGCGTACGCAGATGGCCGAGTCGCAGCGGAAACGATTCGTCGATTGCGAGCCGCCAAAGACCGTGACCAGCCGTTCTTCATCGCTGCGGGATTTGCGCGGCCGCACCTGCCATTTTCGGCTCCGAAGAAGTATTGGGACCTCTACGATCCCGATGTCTTTGAACTGGCAACCAATCTTGATCTTCCGGCTGGCTCACCCGGCGTGGCTCACAAGCGCGGCGGTGAAATTCGCAATTACTTTCCTGTGCCGGACAAAAACGATCCCACCGCCATCAGTGATGCTGTCTCTCTCAAACTCATTCACGGCTACTACGCCAGCGCGAGTTATGCAGATGCTCAGATCGGCAAGGTGCTCAACGAATTGAAGTCGTCGGGACTCGCCGGGAGTACGATCGTGGTGTTGTGGGGCGATCATGGATTTCATCTCGGCGATCTTGGCATCTGGACGAAGCATACAAATTACGAACAGGCCAATCGCATACCGATCATCATTTCTGCGCCCGGTGTCACAAAGGCTGGTTCGTCGACGAAACAACTCGCGGAAAGCGTTGATGTCTTCCCGACTCTCACGGAGCTTGCGGGCCTTCAACGACCAACGGGCCCACAACCAATCGACGGCGTGAGTCTTGTTCCGGTACTGAAAGACTCATCGGCTCGAGTTCGTGATCATGCCTATCACGCTTATCCCAAACAGAAGCTCGGCCGGGCAATTCGCACTGAGCGTTATCGAATGGTCGAGTGGCGAGCATTCGGAGGCAGGAAGGAGCCCACAGAATATGAACTGTACGATTACAAACTGGATCCGTTGGAAACACAGAACCTTGCCGCTGAGCAGCCGGATGTTCTTGACCAGCTTAAATCAATCCTCTCGAAGTACCCGGAGCCGAAGCCACGATCCGGCGGAAGAGGGCAACGCATCAGGAAGGGAAACAATCAAGCGACCTCAACATCCAAAGTATCTGGATCAAAAGGACGTCGCCCCAATTTCGTTTTCATCCTCACGGACGATCAGGGCTGGACGGGCCTGAGTACACCGATGGACAAGTCGCGAGTGGATTCCAAAAGCGACTTTTATCGAACGCCCAACATTGATCGGCTCGCGAAGTCCGGCATGCGATTTCCGCGAGGCTATTCGCCTGCTCCAAATTGTTCGCCGTCGCGTTATGCCAACCTGACTGGCAAGACTTGCGCAAGGTTGTCTTTCACCGACATCGTCGGTCGCGGACACGTGACGGACCTGAAAGGTAAGCAGAAACTTCGGCCCGGCGGCAAAGGCACTCACGAAATACGCGACGAAGACACGACCGTCGCGGAACTGCTCAAAACGCTTCCCGAAGGCTACCGCACAGCTCACTTCGGCAAGTGGCACCTCAAGGGAGGCGGGCCTGAACGGCACGGATTCGATGTGTCCGATGGTGCGACCGGCAACAAGGAAGGCAGCAAGGGTGGAACGGTCAAGGACGATCCCAAACTCGCGTACTCGATCACCAATCGTGCCAACGAGTTCATCAAGGAGACTGTTGCCGCAGGAAAGCCGTTCTATTGTCAGGTGTCACACTACGCCGTTCACGCCAGAATTCAGCATAGAGCCGACACGTTGGAAAAAACGAACGGCTGGAAGCCCGGAAGTGCTCACAGCGATCCAGCCTACGCGGCGATGGTCGCTGATCTGGATGCGGCGGTTGGGCAACTGCTGGATCAGATCGAAGCACTCGGCATCAGCGACAACACCTACATCATTTATCAGGCCGACAACGGCAGCCCGAAATTCCTGTCGGAAAGCCGGCCGCTACGACGATACAAGCCCGAAATCTGGGATGGCGGAATTCGCGTTCCGACATTTCTGACCGGCCCCGGCATCGCTGCCGATTCGCAGTGCGACGTCCCCGTGATGGGAATCGACATTCTGCCGACGATCTGGGAACTGGCCGGCGGTGACTCGACAGCACTACCCACAAATATCGACGGTGGATCGATCGTTCCGGCGGCGAAGTCCATCACTGCTGGCGATTCGATTGTCCCACCGATTCGGCGACACGGTGAACTTGTTGTTCACTCGCCGCACTATGTGCTGACGAAGGACGGCGCTAAGAACCAGCGGCCGTCGTCGGCGATTTTCGACGGCGAATGGAAACTGGTTGCGTGGTACGAGACCGGCGAGGTTCAGCTCTTCAATCTGAACGCCGACATCACCGAATCGATTGAGGTCAGCAACAAGTACTCGAAAGTCAAACGGGGGTTGTGGATTCGACTTCGCAACTACCTTTCCAGTGTTGATGCGAAAATGCCAACCCTCGACCCTCAACATGATTCACATGCCGACGCGAAAGAGGGCGATGCTGATAACGACGGACTCTCAGATGCGTGGGAATTCAGGCAACTCCTGACTCACTCGTTCGGACCAGATGACGATCCGGATGACGATGGAAAGAGCAACCTTTCCGAATTCAAAGCGCAGAGCGATCCGCTGGTTGCTGAATGAAACGCCCGCAGCTTCGGAAACGCCAGGTATAGAAACTGAGCGACACTGATATGAAAGCCGCACCTTCAATAACGACATTCATACTTATTGCACTCCTGACTTCGGTCAGTGTCGGACAGGACGTCGTCGACCAGTGGCGTTACACACTTCGCAGGCCGGCCGAAGGCTGGCGTAAGGCGGAGTTCGATGACGCCGGCTGGAAAGACGGCTTCGGTGGTTTCGGAACACGCAGTACACCCGGTTCCCGTGTCGGTACGACGTGGGCGACCAACAGTATCTGGATGCGGAAGTCGTTTGAGCTGAAGTCTGTCCCAGCGAAACCGGCATTACTGGTTCACCACGACGAAGACTGTGAAGTCTACATCAATGGCAAGCCGGTCGCTGTTCTTAAGAAGTTCACGACGAAGTACATCGTCGTCCCGCTCGCGAAAGACAAACACGCGGCACTGCAGACTGGCAGTAACGTCATGGCCGTCCATTGCCGCCAGACCGTTGGTGGCCAGTTCATCGACGTGCATCTGGTTGATGCGGACAACGTCCCGGAACTCCCTGGGCCAAAACGCAGCACGAAGCCGTTCATGTCGGAACTGATCACCAAATGGGGAGAAGAAGTCACTCCGGAGAACGCGTGGACCGAGTATCCGCGGCCTCAACTGAGACGAGATCACTGGTCCAATCTGAACGGTCAGTGGGACTACGCCATCACAGCCATCGAACAGGACCAGACTCCATCAGAGTGGAACGGAAAGATTCTGGTTCCATACTGCCTGGAATCAAGACTGGGCGGCGTTCAGCGTCTGCTCGATGCGACCGAGGCACTCTGGTATCGCCGCGCATTTGACGCGAAGAAGTCGGATGGCAAGCGGCTCATGTTGAACTTCGAGGCCGTCGACTATCGCTGCGAAGTTTTCGTCAACGGAAAGTCTGTTGGCACGCACGTTGGCGGCAACACACCGTTTTCCTTCGACATCAGCGGAGCGATCAAAGACGGCGAGAACGAGCTGATCGTCCGCGTTGAGGACGCCACCGAGGCCTACCAGCTCCGCGGCAAGCAGGTGCTGAATGCTCGCGGCATCTGGTACACGCAGGTGTCCGGCATCTGGCAGACGGTCTGGCTGGAAGAAGTCCCGGCGCTGTTTGCCGAGCGAGTGAAGGTCAGCACGAATACCAGCGGTGACGTTGCGATCAACGTATCGCCAAACGGCCGACTGGCTGACGAACTGAGTGTTGAAGCGATTGCCCGACTTGACGGCAAAGAGGTTGCACGGACGAAAGGTTCCGGTTCAGAGCTTTCGCTGAAGATCAGGAATCCGAAGCTGTGGACTCCTGAATCGCCGACACTCTACGAACTGGAACTGCGTGTTAACGACGACATCGTTCACAGCTACTTCGGAATTCGTGAAGTCGGGAAAGCGAAGGACGCGAACGGCCACTGGCGTTTCACTCTTAATGGCGAGCCGATCTTTCACTGGGGACCGCTCGATCAGGGCTGGTGGCCGGACGGGCTGCTGACTCCGCCGTCGGACGAGGCCATGCTGTTCGACATCGAGTGGCTGAGGGCGGCCGGCTTCAACATGATTCGAAAGCACATCAAGGTCGAGCCGCGACGTTACTACTACCACTGTGATCGGCTGGGCATGATGGTCTGGCAGGATCACGTCAGCGGCGGAGTCGGAAAAGCGTGGCCCGCGTGGACACGGCTGAAGCCAAATCAGGTTGATGCGAATTGGCCCGCCGCTCAGCACAAACAGTTCATGCTCGAACTCGACCGGATGATCACGACACTGGAGAGTCATCCGTCAATCGTCAGTTGGGTCCCGTTCAACGAACGGTGGGGACAACACCTGACGATGGAAATCGGCAAGTGGACTGTTGAGCGTGATCCGTCTCGATTGATCAACGTCGCCAGTGGCGGCAACTTCTGGCCGGTCGGAGACATCGTTGACGCTCACAAGTACCCGCATCCGGAGTTTCCGTTCGCAGACGGGAAAGGCGGACGTTTCAACGACTACATCAAAGTGATGGGCGAGTTCGGCGGTCACGGCTATCCGGTGAAGGAACATCTCTGGGATGCCGACCGCCGCAACTGGGGCTACGGAGGGTTGCCTCAGAACGAGGCGGAATACAAGGAGCGATATGCCGTGTCGCTCAAGATGTTGAACGAATTGCGCGGCCAGGGGATCGCTGCGGGCGTCTACACGCAGACAACCGATGTGGAAGGTGAAATCAATGGGCTCATGACCTACGACCGCAAGGTCATCAAGATCCCGGCGAAGGATCTCGCTGAGCTCCACAAAGTGCTGTTCACTGAAATCCCTCAGCAGGCCGCAAAAGCCGATCAGTTCACGAAAGACGCCTTCATTGAGGTGCCAACGGATCGAAAGCCCGGTCCGTGATGGACGCCGACACGATTCGAGCGGGACTGAAGTCACACGATCGAGCGCTCTACATCAAAGTTGGCTGGATTCGCGATCCCTACATCACGCTCGGCCCCGACGATTATTACTACCTCACAGGAACACAGCCTCGCGAAGGCAACCCGCGCGAAGCGAACAATCCGTACAACATCGGACTCGGCGACGACGGCCAGCGCCGCCTGTTGATCATGACCCAGGTGAAGATCAAGCTCAACGAAGGCGATCTTCCCGCCGCGGGTAAGGTCTACCAGAAGCTTAAGAAACTCGCTCCTCAGAGTGAGGAAGTAATAGAAGCCCGCGAACTGACTAAAGCTGCGGTGATTAGAGGGAAGTGAGTTAGTCGCCTATCGCTCCTCGAAAGTAGCGCGGCACGAAACAAGAAACATTGAATTCTAATAGCTAAAGAATAGAGCCCAATATGAATCATCAACGCTGGCTCCAACCACTTCTGATTACATTCTTACTATGCTGCGCGGCACCACTCTCGGTGGCGGACGATGAGCCTGCTGCGCAGAAGCAGAAGGCGATGGAGCACCAGACAGCGGAGCCTTTCACGATCGCGGTTTTGGCTGACACCCAGTACTACTGCGACTGTCGGCTCAAGTTATCTGCCAAGTGGGGCAATGGAGACTTGCGGCGTTACTTCTTCAAACAAACGGAATGGGTGCGCGACAATCAGCAACGGCTCAATATCAAGTTTCTCGTCCACGAAGGTGATATCGTGCAGGCCGATGCCCCAGAGGAATGGGCCATCGCCAAAGAAGCGATGTCTGTATTAGACGGGAAAGTGCCCTACTGCATGTGCCTGGGAAACCACGACATGGGTTTTGAGAAAGCGGACAATAAATATGGCGGCAATATCGCCGTTAACAGGACCACGCATTTCAACACCTACTTTCCTCGCGAAAAATTTGCGGCGCGGCCGGAGTTTGGCGGCACCTTCGACCCGGATCGCCATGACAATTCCTGGTATCAATTCGAGGCCGCAGGGCTGAAGTTCATTATTGTCTCTCTTGAGTATCACCCCCGCGACGCAGTCCTGGATTGGGCGAACGGAATAGTTGCCGAACATCCTGACCACCGTACCATTGTCCTGACGCACGCCTACCTGAAAGGGAATAAGACAAGAACCACCAATAAGCTGAAACTCAAAGGCAACAACGGCGAGCAGATGTGGCAAAAGTTCGTCAGGAAACACAAGAACATGTTCATGGTTCTCTGCGGTCACTTCAGTGGAGAGGCCGTTCTTACCTCGACCGGAGATCATGGAAACCAGGTCCACCAGATTTTGAGCGACTACCAGGAGATGAACAACGGCGGTGAATCATGGCTGCGTTACATGGTCTTCAAGCCAGAGAAAAACAAGATCAGCATCCACACCTACAACCCCGCGCTCGACAAATTCAGGAACGGCCCTTCCAGCAGGTTCGACCTTGACTATCCAATGACGCTGCTTCCCAAAGCCGGGGATGACAATGCTCAGCATAAGACTGATTCGGTCAAAGAATTGGCGGATCGCGTCCGCGCACTTGTGAATGGTCAGCCGCTCAGATTCCCTAATCAGCACTGGGTTCGAGGCGCGTATTATGCAGGGCTGATGGCCATGTATGAAAGCACGGCGGATCGTGCCTATCTGGATGATTGCATAAAATGGGGCAAGCAGGTTTCCTGGCGGATTAAGGAGCAGGGGGGCGGGCCTTATGAAAGCGGAGCCTATCCGCTGGTTTGCGGCCAGATTTGGTATGGCTGTTATCAGGCAAAAAAGGATGAGCTGATGATGCAGCCCACCCTCGCGTTTCTCGAAGACCCAAAGATTGAGAACCCTGTGTCCGCGCCTGGGAAATGGTATTTGGAAAACACCGGCCACCGCTTTGTGGATGGGCTGTTTACCGCACCTCCGCTGCTCGCGATGTTGTATCAAATGACCGGAGATGAAAAATACGTGGACTGGATGGATGCCTGCTTTTGGGACGTGCACAAAGAAATCTTTGACCACGATGCGGGCCTGTTCTATCGGGACGCGCGTTCCAAACCTCGGAAGACGAAGAACGGGAAAAAAGTGTTATGGTCCCGAGGCAACGGGTGGGCTTTTGGCGGGCTGACCCGAATCCTGAAACACCTCCCCCAACGTCATGCAAGCTATGCCCGCTATAAGGCGTTGTATATTCAAATGGCCGAGTCATTGGCAAAGCGACAACAAGCCGATGGGTTCTGGCGAAGCAACCTTGATGATCCTGAACAGTATCCAATGAAGGAAAGCAGCGGGACTGGGTTCTTCTGCTACGGCATCACTTGGGGAATCAATAATGGGATCTTAAACAAAGAGCGTTTTCTTCCGGTTGCAAGGAGGGCATGGACCGCGCTTGCTTCGGTTGTCAACGAAGACGGCCAGGTCGGATGGAGTCAACCCGCCGGAGGTGGTCCCGGCAAAGTTTCGGAAGCAGACACCTCGAAATTTGGTACCGGTATCTTCCTGCTAGCCGCTAGTGAAATTTATCAACTCGAGCTGGAACAATGAGAAGACGTGATTCTTTGAATAAAGCAGCGGTTGCAACAGCGGCTTCTCCGGTGCTGGCGACAGGCCCCCTTTGATATTCCTCATTGTTCGTTCTCAATCGATGCGACTACGTCGATGCCGGTGCCCATGTCGTGACCGGAGACGAACAGCAAGTTGGCGAAAGCCTCGCCAGCAAGCTGTTGGACTGGGTGGACCTGCGGCAATCCGCCCCGGCTAAGTCCAGCGAAAACGACACTGCCGAACCGTTGGTGGTTGGGCAAACCAAAGCAATCAAAACATCGTGAGATAGACGAATGACATTTGAAGCCCTTGTCGTCGAAGAAACGGGCGAAGCAGAAGTTTCCGCTTCCATACAACAGTTGACTGAAGACAGGCTGCCTGCGGGCAACGTCACGGTCGCTGTCGAATACACCACCGTCAACTACAAAGACGGACTCTGTATGCAGGCAAAGAACGGACTCGTGCGAGAGTACCCACATGTGCCGGGAATCGACTTTGCGGGAACCGTCGAAACATCGGACGACTCGCGCTACAAGCCCGGCGACAAAGTCATCCTGACGGGTTGGCGAGTTGGCGAAACGCACTGGGGAGGCTTCTCGCAGAAGGCTCGCGTCAATGCAGATTGGCTCGTGCCGTTGCCCGATGGCCTGACAACAAGGCAAGCGATGGCCATTGGAACGGCTGGTTTCGCAGCAATCCTCGCAATCGTTGCCTTGGAAGATCACGGTCTCAAGCCCGATCAGGGCGAAGTGCTGGTCACCGGCGCCGCCGGCGGAGTCGGTTCGATCGCGACTGCGATTCTTGGCAACCTCGGATACAAGGTTGCAGCAGTGACAGGCCGACCGGAAACCGCAGACTATTTGAAGTCGCTCGGTGCGAGTCACATCGTCGCTCGCAACGACATCGACACCGCGTCAAAGAAACCACTCGAATCCGAAACGTGGGCCGGTTGCGTCGATGCGGTAGGCGGCGAGATGCTCTCGCGAGTTCTCGGCCAGTTAGAATACGGTGCATCCGTCGCCGCCGTCGGACTGGCAGGCGGAGCGAAGCTGCCAACAACCGTCATCCCCTTCCTCCTTCGCGGTGTCAACTTGCTGGGAATAGACAGCGTGATGCAGCCATACAAAAACCGCGTGAGAGCATGGCAACGCATCGCGACTGTTCTGCCACTAGAAAAACTCGATGCCATGATCCGTCCTGCAAACTTGTCCGCCGTACCAGAGTTGGCGGAAGAAATTCTTAAGGGAAAGATCAAGGGGCGAATCGTTATCGATGTCAATGCATGACGACCCCGCGTTCGGCAATTAAGACTCGAATCTGATCTACTGTGATAGAGGTCGGCGGCTCACGACCCTCCCAGTGAGACGCAGGAAATCAACCGCTGATGGAACAAGGACGGGGATGGGATGGCATCGAAGTCCGAGTGGGATTCGGCGAGACCCACATGGAAGTGGCTCTTTGACCACATCGACAAAGACAAGAACGGACAACTCGACCGGGCTGAGTACAAGGCCTGGCAAACCTACAAGAAGGAACATCCGGATTGGCACAAGTCCCTGCGGGATAGTCTCAACCAAGGCAGTGTGAAGCAGCGCAACTGACGCCGTTTTGTTGTCCGAGTGAAGGTAACATGAAAATGGAACTGACATGCAAAGATACGATTCGATAAACGCGATCGCTGGATGCCTCCTATTAGGCGTTTTCTGCGGAACAGGTGTGTTCGCCGAAGAACATACTACAAAGGCACCGCCATCGATCTTCGAGGAGACGCATACCGCGCCCGACGTTAAGGATTGCCCCTTGCGCATCGTGGTGGAAGCGACACAAAGAAATGCGGTTGCGGATGGTGTGCTGCTGGCACACGGCGGGAATGTAACCGGCTACTCGCTGCATGTGGAACAGGGGATTCCGGTCTTTGAAGTAACCCAGCAAAAAAAAATCTTCCGGGTCGCCTGGCCGGAGCCGGTGAAAGGGAAAATGCGAATTGTTGCCGATCTTGGCGACAATGAAATGAGTCTTTCTGTGAATGGAGAGCCTAAGGTGTCCGCAACATCTCCGGGACTGTTGCGCGCCCAGCCGAAAATTGGTTTGTCGGTCGGCTACGATGCCCGCAGTAATGCCGGGTCCTACGAAGTTCCCAATCCTTACAACGGAACGATTCTTTCGACGCGCATCGATGCGGGCGGAACGCCTCCGGCTGTGGCGAAAGTGATGCCGCGCAGTGAAATTGAAGCGGGTCTGGCTTCGCATGATAAAGCGCTCTTCATTAAAGAAGGCTGGATTCGCGACCCTTACATTATTCTTGGACCGGATCATTATTATTACCTGACAGGAACCACCCCGAATCCTGGCGATCCGCGTGAACAGTCTGATCCCTACAACACCGGACTGGGTGATGAATCGATCGTTGGGTGGAAAGCACAGGTCTGGCGGAGTACGGATCTTATTGATTGGGAGTCGCTCGGCACGCCGTTTACCTTGAAGGAGGGTATCTGGTTTGAGAAACGTCCTAAACGTTTTGACGACGTGCCGGAAAAACTGTGGTTCCTCTGGGCGCCGGAAGTGCATTGGCTGGGCGACCGCTGGGCATTGACGCATACCAGTCCGTCGCCGGTTCGCGGTGCTAATCTCGCATTAACTGAAGGTGCTGATCTGAAGGGCCCATGGACTCATCCAATGGGGGCTGAAATCGGGCACCGGCATGATCCTTCGCTATTTAAGGATGATGGAACCTGGTACCTCCTTTATGGGAACACGCAGGTCGTTCCGCTGAATGCGGATTTCAGTTTGACCACGGCCGATCCGGTTCAGATTGATCCCTCCGGCAGCCGCACGACGCCCGCAGGCGATACCCTTTCAGTGATCGGCCATGAAGGTGCCACCATGCGGAAGATCGGCGATAAATATGTCCACATAGGTACCGCCTGGTCGACGGATACGGGCCGCAAGGGCTCATATAATCTCTATTATTGCACGGCGGATAAAATCACAGGCCCCTTCGGCGAACGTAAGTTTATCGGGCGCTTCCTGGGGCATGGCACGCCGTTTCAGGACAAGCAGGGCCGCTGGTGGTGCACCGCCTTCTACAACGGAAATATTCCGCCGGTTGGGCGCGAGGGAATTGAGGCACGTGACTTGAGTGCAACGGCCCAAACCATCAATCAGCGTGGCGTTACGATTGTTCCGCTCGATGTGAAAGTGCTTGAAGACGGTGAAATTTACATCCGCGCCAAGGACCCAGCCTATGCCAATCCTGGTCCGGATGAAGTTCAGCAATTTGCTAAGTAAAAACTAAACCAGACCAACGAGAAGAGTTTGAAAAGTCAGCTCAAACACGCAGTTCATCTATTGGAAATAAAAGGCCGGGAGTTCAACACATGAAATCAAACGATCAAAAACTCACCATGATTACCTGCCTGCTGGCCGGAGCGCTTTCGTTCGCCGCCGTCGCGCAGGAATCCCCGGAAAAGGCGCCTGACTCAATCGATTCGGAGCAGCCCCTCTCCCCGGAAACCGAAATGGCCATCATGAAGGTCATGAACCTGGAGAACCGCATTCAGGCGCTTCAGACGGTTCCGGTAAAGATGACTGATAACGAGTTGGCAGGCCATTTTTCCGGAACGTGGATCTGCTTCACGACGATGAGACTGAATGGTCAGCTGGGGCGTGGGATCATGGAAATACGACTCGAACAAGAGGGAGATGAACTCGTTGGAGAGGGCGCGCAGCTCAAGCACCCTTTTGATCCCCCTTCCACAATTCGCCCCATCGGCACCCGATCGGCGACGGTGAGCGATTTCATCGGCCAATTCAAGAAGGCTCGAAAACACCACATGGTCGTGATCGAGAGGCGGAGAGTGAATGGCCCGACTTGGGCTACTTTTACCGCCGTCATGGCTGGTGATGGCCGTACTGCACGTGGCACACTTGTCAATGCAGGCGGAAACTACGGATTGATGTTCATGGTGAGGCGCGAATTCCTTTCCGACTTCAAGCATCTGCTGACCGAAGAAGGGCGTCAGGCAGAGGCCGTGCGCAGGTGGATCGGAATTGAAAAACTCGAAGCTGCCCTGGACACCGCGAGTATGGACACAGCTCGAATCGAGTGGTGGCAACAAGACCGGGACCGCGACGGCAAACTGCAATACGAGGAATTCCCGCATCCTGAATGGGAGCGTGCCAATCGCAACGGTGACGACGTCGTCGACTGGGCGGAGGAAGTGTCAGATCGCGTTCTCAAGAAGTTGGCTGAGGAGGGAGACTTTCTCGCCAAGCATGGCAACGACTCGCAAAAGCAATGGCCGTCGATTTATGCCTGGGGCGTTGCTCACCCCGGTTTTGAACAGACCTTCCACTTCGTCGATTGGGATCGCGATGGAAAGATCACTTCGGCGGAATACACGGCCTTTGAGGATCAGTTGGACGCTTACAACGATCCATCCTTCCCGACGACAAACCAAAAAGGACAAACCCGCGAAGACCTTCGGTCGAAGAAAGGCACGGGGAAGAAATCAAAAGGCGTCATGAAGACCAAGCCCAACGCGAACCCGCACCTTGTGCAAATGGAGGCCACCTTCAGCGAAGAGAAGCTGGCCAAGTCACGGGAGATGTGGGCCGCTCTCGATAAGAATCACGATAACGTCTGGCAATACGATGAGTTTCCGCATCCAGATTGGAAGCGTGCCAATCGCGATGGCGATGACGGATTGAGCTGGAAGGAAGAATTAGCCGACCAAATCTTCAGGAATCAATCGCGCACCTATCCGAAAAAATACGGCTCCACGTCGCAGAAGGAATGGCCCACTCAGGAGCCTGGAACAAGGATCGGGCCGACTTCCAGCAGCTTTTCGCGTTCATCGACTGGGATCACGACGGGGTGATCACGGCTGCCGAATACGAGGTCTTCGACGTGCAGATCAAGTCCTACACGGACGGTTCCTATCCCAAGACGAATGAGCAGGGAGAGACTGGAATGGAGGTCTTCAAGCGACTGGCGGCTGAGGCCCCCAAAAAAGCTGCGCCAAAAACCGCCCCATCTCGAAAGACATCGTGGAATTCTCAGGAAGAATGGGACCGCGATAGGCCGACCGTGAAGTGGATCTTCCCGTTTATCGACAAGAACAACGACGGCAAGATCGACACCGATGAGTACCAAGCCATTCAGGAATATAAAAAGACGCGCCGCGATTGGCTGAATCAGGCTCGCAAGGAACTTGGATTGACCACCCCGGAGGACCAGTAATGGCCACGATCGCTTTTGACGTCTACGGAACGCTGATCGATACCGACGGCGTGGTAGAGCGATTGCGCGAGTGGATCGGTTCACAGGCTGAGACGTTTTCGCAAACCTGGCGTAGCAAGCAGCTTGAGTATTCGTTTCGGCGAGGGCTCATGCGGCGTTACGAGAACTTCGCGGTTTGTACGCGTCATGCCCTGGATTATTGCTGCGCCGAATATGAAGTGTCTTTTTCTGCAGGGCAGAAAGACGCGTTGCTGCAAAGCTATCGCGCGTTGCCTGCGTTTGGAGACGTCGAAGAGAGTCTGGTCGGGTTGAAGGCTGAAGGCCATCGCCTTTTTGCGTTTTCCAACGGCAGCTCCGAGGCAGTCGAGGAAGTTTTGCAGATCAATGGCCTGCGTGAATGGTTTGAGGGCGTCGTGAGTTGTGACGCGCTGAAGACCTTCAAGCCGAACCCGGATGTCTACCACTATTTCATGAGGGAAGCAGGCGGCTCAAATGACGCGTGGTTGATTTCCGGCAATCCGTTTGACGTGATCGGCGCCGTCTCGGCGGGCATGAAGGCGGCCTGGGTTAAGCGGTCCAACAGAGCGGTCTTTGATCCATGGGAAATCGAACCCTGCGTTACCGTCAAAAGCATGAACGAACTATGTGAGAAGATAGCCAGCCAGAGATAACGCGAAATGATGCCGAGAGAATATTGAGGAGCATCTATGAAACTTCCCACTTACTCCACTACAGCGAAAACTCTCAGGCTCTTCGCACTTTGTCTTGCCGCTTGTACATCATCGTTTCAAGTGGCCAGTGCAGAGCGTCCCAGTGTGCTTTTTATTAATGTCGATTATTGGAACGACTGGAACAGCGTACTTAAAGGGCACCCTCAGGCCATCACGCCGAACATTAAACGGCTCGCTGAGCGCGGGGGTCGTGTTCAACAACGCCATCTGTGCGTCGCCGACGTGCCTGCCGTCGCGGACCGCGCTCTTTTCGGGGATTCACCCGGCGCGCTCCGGCAAGATTGTCAACGATAATGGAATGCATTCGTGGCGCTTCTATGTTCCTGATGCGGTAACACTGCCCAAACATTTATCTGGCAACGGTTGGAGAAGCATCGGCATTGTTAACATTGGTGGAACCGGCAACGACGTCCTCAACGGCAACTCCGGCAGCGATACGATCACCGGAGAAGATGGCGACGACAAACTCCTCGGCGGATCAGACCCGGACTCACTCAACGGCGGCCTCGGCAACGACACCATCCGAGGCCACGGCGGAACCGACATCCTCATCGGCGGAGGCGACACCGACGTCGACGCCATCACCCAATGATCACGAGCACCCAGACGAATCAGGAAGCACTACCCTGATACTGTCGTCCGATTGAACATAATCTCAACATACCCGTTGAACGCACCTGTAGTCACATTTCAACGCTCCGGTCGACCAGCCCGGAGCAGATTCGCAGGTCCTGTTGCCCGAGACCACTGACTGATTGACCTACAGTTTGCGTCACCGTGGCTGAGCTCTTTGGATCGACACACCACATATGCGGCTCGACGTTTGCCGGACCGGAGTTGTCAGGATGGTTCTCTGTATTGAATCTTCAACCACACGGTGACGGGATGTCCGGCAGGATGCACAACAGAGCGGTCGACGGACTGGATTCAGCATGACGCACAGGTTGGCGGCTCGGGAGCCTGCCGATGTCAACAAACCTTGAGTCCGCTGTCGAAAACTACGTCCGTGCCAGAAGTCTGTCGCAGGGAAGCCGTGATGAACATTTTGCGACGTTAAGGAAATGGAACCGCTGGGGTGGTGGAGTGCCCGTCGAAGATTTGACGCGTCGAGTCATCCGGGAATTCCTGGACTGGGTACACGAACATGCCGTTCTGGACGAAGGCGCCAATCCCGAACGCACAGCCAACAAGGCGCGTGAAAATCTGCGAGCTGTGATCTCATGGGCATGGGAGCAGGATTTGATTGAGTCGCTTCCGCGTTTCCCGCAGCCACGGCCGCAGCGTGACGTTGCCGGACTGCACTACCTGACCAAACCGGAACTCAATGCTTTGTACTTCGCCACGTACAACATTCCTCGACCACGGGGCTGGGACCTTCCGCTGTCAGTGGGTCGATACTGGCGAGCGGCACTTGTTCTTTTCTTCAATTACGGGTTGGATACTGGAACCATCTGGAAGTCCGCGCCATGCCATGAACCAATCCTCTGTCGCCATATATCATGGGACCGTCAATCCCCCGATGGTCATACGAAGGGGCAGTCACGATGGGGATGGATCTATTATCGTCGCGTCAAAACCGGCAAGACGTTTTATCGTCCCATGAATCGTACGGTTCATGCACATGTCAAAAGTATCATGCCGGATGATCTCGACCCAAACGCACCGGTATTTTCTGGGGGCAGTTCCCGACCGAATACGAGATTTCGTCTGCTTTGCGACCTTGCCGGAGTGAAACCTCGGTTGAACATCGAAACCGGCAAGGAGGAGCCGTGGCAACTCAAAGATCTTCGCAAGACCTGTGCGACGTACTACGACGAACACATGCCCGAATCTTCGATCGAGATCTTGGGGCACTCAGTCGGCGGAGTCACCTATCGCCACTACGCGCATCGCGACCCACTGGCTTTCAAGGCGATCATGACTGTTCCTCAGCCAACGGCATTCATGAGTCTTGCCCGAGGAATCGACGGCGAGTGCCCCTGCTGTCGACGCCCATTCACAAATGCAGAATGAAACGACCGAGCAACCAGACACTCATCACCCATTCGGCGCAACTCGCTCCGGGCTGGTCGACCGATGCGGAGAAATTTGACTACAGTCGGGACCGACCGGGGCATTTCTGGCGTCATCAATTGGATGTCAGCGGTGGTGTGAGTTCCTCATACGAATCTGCAGTTGGCGACCCGGCCGGAGCGTGGATTCTGAGTAACAGGTTCAACTCATTTCATTCCGACTCGAAATCAATACGGCTCGCCGTGTTCAATTGCGACGAGTTTTTATAGTGAATAGCTTCCAGTTCTCGTGAACCGCGGCATGCGAAACTCAGTGATAAGAATGAGTCTCTCGAGTCGGCCAGTCGCCGGACATCTTCCAGAACAATGGTTTTGTGCGAACAGGGCTGACCTTGCCGATGAGCATGCTGACCTGACTGATGTCGAAGGGCTTGTGATTCTCTGGCTGCTCGGCGACTGCGACTTCACAGAATGTCGGCAGCAGATCAACGGCGGACATCAAGGACGACTCATTCACCTTGCCAGCTGCGACCCTGCCCGGCCAGCGAGCAATGAAGGGGACTCCGATTGCCCGCCATAACACGTCCGAACAAATCGCCGAAGGTGCTTTCGTTGGCGATCTTTCCGCGCGGCGCGAACGACGACGAGCGGCGTCGGGTGAACGAAAAGGCCAACGCGATCTTTTCTAAAGTGACCGATGGCGACCACATTCACTGTCTCGACATCCGGCCAAAATCCTTGAACAATGATGGTGAGCTGACTCGCGGGATGATGCCAGATCTGCTGCACGTTACCGAGCGGAGGTATACGATCCGGGCTGAGTCGATCGAATCGAGTTTGTCGAAACTCCTCGGTAAATAGTCGTCGCACAGCCGACCAACTAAGTGATTTGGGAAACACGATGACTACACGCAGACAATTTCTGACGACGTCGGCTGCATTACCCGTTCTCTACAAATTCCAGTCCACGTTTCTGGGTGCGGATGAAGTGACGAAGCCAACCACGGAGCGTCAGCCGAGCACGCAGGTCATCCTCTCGTTCGCGACTGAAGTGGCAGATGAGCCGAAGGATTTCGACCACATCAAAGCGCTCGCCGAGTTCCTCACTAAAGAAGGATTGATCGGCAACTTCCACCTGACCGGCGATTACGCCCGAGCGCTGAAACACCACGGTCGGCTGGACGTGGTCGAAGCACTGATGAGCCACGAGATTGGCTTTCACTGCAATCATCACGGAGCAGCGCCGTTCATGGCCGGCTATCTGGAGAAGATGGACTGGCGCGATGGCACCTCTGAATGGACCAGAAACGAACTGCCGGGGCTCAGAGTTGTCGAGGAGCTATTCGGGCGACGTCCCGTTTACTACACGACGGAGTTCAACAAAGCTCCGCAGTCAATCTTCGCCAGTAGCCAGGCCGGCCTGCCGACGATCGGATATCTGCCCATACCGGCTCGCGGACACGGGGCGGTGTGGTACTGCAATAGTTTCGTCCCCAGCTGCGAAAGCGCGATGGGGGTTAGAACGTTTCTTCAGCACTGGGCTGAAGCCGGAACCGGAAGGCCAGTATCGGGAACGGGAAAAGTATTACCGGATCAAGTTTGACCGATTCGCGGAGAAGCTCAATGGGCGGAAGAGCACTCTGATCAGGGCTTTTCAGCATTCCTACAAAACCTACGCTGTGTTCCCGTTCGAACATCCGAAGCCGAACATCTACCGCGAGGACGACCTCTATTACGAGGAGCACCCCCACTATCTGGACCTGCTTCCCGAGGCGAAATACCAGAAGGGATTCGACTTATTCAAACGCATCATTAAGTACTACGCCGAGCGAGCTGCATTCACATCGTTTTCCGAGTATCGCAAAGGCTTCCGCGATAACCAGGGGCAGTGGCTGAGCCTGCGAGACCTCGACGAAGTCTGTGCATTACTCAGCACTCGCCTGGATGCCTACGTCAGTGACACGCTGTCGGTATCACCAGCGGAAGCGTTCGGCATGCTTGTCCGAATCCTAAGGGTCTATCACGAGGGCGGTGCGTTGCCGGCAAAGGTCTTCATGCGAAACTTGATTGGCCCGACTTCGCCGATCCCCAATAAAACCGACCAACGCGACGTAAGCTCAGCAGAGTTGCTCAAGTCTTTGCGTCTCATCGATCGGGCCATGGATAACGAGCAATCGGTCCCGGCATCGATTGAGATTGCAGGCAAAACGGTCGGCCCGGGACAGTTCCTGAATGGACTGCGAAGCCTCTACGTGGCGACCAGGAAGAAGCAATCGCCTCAAACGTTGACGCTATCCGGCTCCAACCTGCCCGTGATCGCCAACGAACCTTTCTTCATGGAGAAAACGCTCACGAAGGACCGTTACCCGGAAGGCTTCGAGGGACGCAGGCTCTGCCAGATGTGTCGCCTTCAGTCGTGGAGCTGGAAGCCTGCCGTGACCTTATGATGGCTCCCGGTTCACTTCCGGGATTGCAGCCTCGAACCTGACCGGACGGACGACATGCAGGCTACAAAGGACTATCACGTATCAGGGAAGAGGGCAGCTTCGTTGTTCCCACTCCGACGATCCACAACCGCCACTCGCCGAATCATCCAGGTGTCTGATGAGCTTTTTCCCAGATCACATCTCGCTGGCGTGGGAAGGTGGCGGGGCTGCCACCGATTCAGTGAGAATCTACGATTGGCGTCCGAAGACCGGGGCGTCCGGAAACTGGCCATCGGGTTCTCACGATTCCAGTGGCGACGGCGCTGCAGGCAATCCGAGAATTGGAGAGTAGAGATGCGATCGTTTTTGTTCCTGAGTCTGATGTGCGTGTCCTTCGTCCCGATCTGTGAGACTCCGGTAGACGCGCAGGTCGTTCATCCGGAAGAACCGGTTGCCGACACGAGTCTGAAGACAACCGGCGATCTGCTGCGTGGATTCGATGACGCGGAGCTGAATGCTCTGCGAAAGAAGATCCCTCAGCGGCCCGAGCCGGAACTTGGCATCGCCCGGCCTCGGCTGGCGGTCGTTTCGGGGACTGTGTTTGAAGATCGCAATGGCAATGGAACTCGCGATGCCGGCGAACCGGGGCTTCCCGGTATCAGCGTTTCGGATGGCGAGCGTGTTCTGCGAACGAACGGCGACGGCGGATTCCGGTTTCAGATTCGATTTGACGAGAATCCGCATCACCGATTTGTCGTCGTGACGCGGCCGACGGGGTTTCGGCCCACTCGCGCATTCTTCGAACGCATTCCGTTTGATGAACCGCGCTTGGAGTACCCGGTCGACTTCGGATTCGTGCCTGATCCAGCCTCAGCGAAGCGCGAGTTCTGGTTTATGACGGCCAGCGACAGCCAGTTCACGAACATCGAACAGATGATCCCGACGGCGAAGGATTACGCTCAAGTGACGTCTGCTCCGGCGATGGCCGGTCTCGGTAAGCCGGCGTTTCTTGCCACGGCCGGCGACCTGACGATGAACGGTTCGCAGTACGAATGGGACATGTACGACTTCATTCGCGGGTCGTCGAATATTCCCGTCTACGAGGGCTTTGGCGGGCACGATGGCAACTGCCTGGACCCGCGCTGCACGGTCAGTTTTGAGCAGCGGATCGGCCCGCCGTATTACTCGTGGGACTACGGCGGTGTGCACTTCATTCAGCTCGTGTACGAGACGAGCTATCTGCGCACGCCGGCTCGGGAACGGCAGAGTGACTGGCTGCAGGCCGACCTGAAATCGCTGCCGCCGAGGACTCCGGTCATTGCCGTGTCGCACTACCCGCTTGACCCCGGCTGGTTCGATCAGCGGCGCGACGAAGGCGTCAATGTTATCTGTCAGATCGGAGCCCACTGGCACGTGGTACAGGCGGGAAGTCGCGGCGGAGTGCCGGTGCTCAACAGTGCTCCGGCCCGCGGACGTGACTGGGGAGCGTACTCGCGAACGTATCGCTGGGTGATGGTGACGCCAGACGGAGTCCGTTCGAAACTCCGCGTCGCGGGTCAGTACAAACGACTGAGGGTCGTTGCTCCGGGCCCCACCGCACGGACCGGTCCAGCAGCCACTCGTCGTGCTGGCTTACGATACGGCACTCGAAGTTAAGGAGGTGAAGGGGCGGCTGACGTCACCCGGCGGCGCACAATCGTCTGTGAAATTCAATCAGAAGGGTGACTGGTCCTGGCAAGGTGAATTCAATCCTCGCGAACCGGGGGAATGGATTGTTGACCTCACTGCGAAAGACGTCTCCGGCAACACCTGGCAGCGCCGTCAGACAGTGATGGTCGAACGGCACGGCCGCGCCATTGAAGTCCTGTCATCCGATTTTCCGACAGTTTTAACCGGCAGCCCTCCGCGAGTGCAGAGCGCCGGCCCGGCGGCTCCTCTGTTTCCGAAGTGGGTGGCGAACACCGGCAGCGTGCACGTGCTGCACAACTCGCCGGTTGTGGCGAGGGGACGAGTGTATGTCTCGGTTGGGAATCCGAATGCGGGGGCACCAGACGCCGGCGTTCTTTGCCTCAGCATCGCAACCGGTGAGCAAATCTGGAAAGCCGCTTCGCCGCACGGAGATATCCGCGGCGCGGTCAGCGTTTACGAAGGTAACGTCTTCGCGATCACCGGCGATGGCCACGTCGCTGCCTGGAACGCCGATAGCGGCGACCTGCTCTGGAGCGTGCCCATGCAGCCCAGCTATGCAGCAGGCCGGCCGCTGGCGATCAACAACACACCACCCATCCCGACGAGATTCGGCCTGCTGGTCACCGACTGGCAGAAGCCACAATACCTGCTCGATTACACCAGCGGCAAACGTCGTTCCACATTGACCGGCGACACGGGTTACTACGCGTCCTTCGCGACCGTATTCGACGACGTGATGTACAGCGTCCGTCGAGGCGGCGGCAGCGCGATCCGTCTGCCCGACGGCGAGCAACTCTACAACTTCGACGAGACCTCCCGCTCGACATCAGCTCCAATCGTGGTTGACGGCAAATTGATCTACAACGGCTCGAGCGGCATTCGAGTGCGCGACGTCGCGACGGGCGACCTGATCTGGCAGAAGGGAATTGCCAACGTTGGTTACCAGAATGCCATCCCCGTTGTGTGGGGTGACCGAATTCTCGTCAACGGCACGGACCTGGTGATCCTCGACCTGAAAACCGGCGAGACTCTGCACACGGTCCCGTGCGGTCGCGAACCCGACCGTTTTCATCGCTCCCGCCGCCAGGCCCTCGCCGGAGGTTCAACCCCCATCGTCGCTGGTGACCTCGCCTGGTTCGGCCACGACGACACCTCCCTCCGCGGCATCACACGAGACGGTCAGGTCCTCTGGGAACATCGCCTCGGCACTCCAATCAAGACTGCCCCCGTCGCCACCGGCAACCTGGTCGTCGTCCACGACTTCGCCGGTAATCTGTGGTGTTTTCAGGGCGCAGGGAAATAGGCCGGAATTGGGCTGGATCAAGGAACACTGCGACGTCGCTCCAGCAGAGTGGTAAACAATGAATGTTGAGAAAACTCTTTCACGGCGACACTGTGAGGCATACCAGACCTTTGAGTATCACTAATTCTATTCAACCTTGCGTGAATAATGACCTGCGCCGACTCGTAGCTCTGAAGGACAAAACCGTGTTAAGAATTTGTGCCCTGGCTCTGGCCATTGTTTTCATGTCCGCATTGTCGAACGCTCAGGAGTCGTTGGATGATGAAACACGCGCGCTGATCGCCCGCGGGGCATCCCTGGAACTGAGTACGAAATCTGTTCCGCCGCCGAGTAATCCACTGGAGCATCACGCGTCCGGCTTCGCCAAGGTTCTCTGTTCGGCTGTGTTCGTGACCGGCCTGGAACCGGAGTTCGCCGCCGAGAACATTGGCTACTTCACGGCCCCCTACGAAGAGCGGGCCAAATTGAAGTGGCGTGTCGATCGAGAAAACAAGGCCGTTCACGTCACCTTGCCAAACGGTGTCATTCGCACGGCAAAGTTCATCGGCGATCTTGGCTGCCTGACATTGCCTCGTGGTGAGAAGTCGCCCTTCTTTGAGCCGCCGAAAATCGAGTCACGTTTGCCGGACGCCGTCACAACGAAGTGGCCGATGGGTGACGTGTTGCCCAGCGACGAGCTTCCTGCAGCACTCGATGCGATGGCCGTGGCGAAAGCAGTCGACGCTGCGTTTGAGTCCCCGGACGCTCTGACGGCGGCCTATGTCGTCACCTGGAAAGGAAGAATTATCGGCGAGCGGTATCGGGATGGAATCACCATGCACACATCTCTGGAAAGCTGGTCCATGGGTAAAAGCCTGACAGCCACATTGTTAGGAACTCTGATCAACGATGGCGTGTATTCGCTGGATCAGCCCGCGCCGATTCCCGAATGGCAAAACAAGAACGATCCGCGCAGGAAGATTCGTATTGCCGATATCCTGCATATGTCGAGTGGTCTGAGATTTCGAGCTCCGCATGATCCGGACTTTGATCCGGCGGATGGCTATCCCGACCATCGCTACGTTTACACCGGCACCGTTAATTCGTTCGAGTGGGCTGTAAAGCGACCTCTGCAATGGGCTCCGAACACCGTGGGCCGATATCGCAATTCGGATCCGGTTACGGCGAACTACCTGATCCGCCTGGCCGTCGAGAAACGCGGCGGGAACTACCACAGTTTTCCGCAGCGTGCGCTCTTCGACAAGCTGGGGATGGGTGACATGGTTCTGGAAACCGATCCGTACGGCAACTTTCTATTGCAGGGATACGAGTTCGGGTCCGCTCGTGACTGGTCGCGACTCGGTAATCTTTATCTGCAGGACGGTCTCTGGAACGGGAAGCGCGTGCTGCCCGAGGGTTTCGTGGAATTCGTCAGCACGCTGGCTCCTGCATGGGTTGCCGACGGCAGGCCGATCTACGGCGGCTTCTTCTGGATCAACGGAACGGAGCGGTTTCCAATTCCCAAAGAGGCATACTACATGGCCGGTGCCGGCGGCCAGTACACGATCATCATCCCATCGCGCGATCTGGTCGTCGTGAGAATGGGACACTTCAAAGGATCAGATGTCGGTTTTGAAGCACTCTGCAAGTCGCTGTCGTTGTTAATGCAGGCAATACCCGAACACGGAGCGAAGTCGTAAACGGTCAAACGTGATACAAAAAGTGGTTCGCAAGCAGACTTGTGCGTTCGCCCGGCCGTACGAGTAGTTGTTCCTGTCAACGATCCAGCAGATGCTGGAGTCGAAACCTTAGAATCCAAAGTCTTATGCACCGACAGTTAATCTGCTTTGCTCTCGTCGTCTTTTGCTTCCGAACGGTCGAAGCCGCTGATTTGATCCTCGTCAGGGACGGCAAAGCGGAGGCCGTCATCGTTCTATCGGAAGACCCTTCATCTGCCGCCAGAAAGGCGGCGACAGTTCTCGGCGACCATCTCTTCCAGATCTCCGGCGCTCGCTTTGAAGTCGTCAAAGATTCGAACATCCCACAGGACACAACCTGCATTGCTGTCGGAGAAAGTACTTTCACTCGGAAGCTTGGTGTTACTACAAAAGGTCTGGGTGCGGGCGGAATCCTGATTCGTTCGTTCCCAGACGCCATCGTCATTCTTGGTGCTGACGACGCCACGCCGTCTGATCGAAATGGAACTCACTATGCAGTGACCACCTTTCTGGAAGAGTCTCTCGGTTGCCGCTTCCTCTGGCCGGGCGAACTGGGGAAAGTCGTTCCGACGAAGACCACGATTGCCATAGGGCCACTCGATCGAACGAAGACGCCGCTATTGCGCCAACGCAAGATCCGCAATATGTCATACGGTGATCGCGATGCGAAAGGTCTGCTCAGACTGCGCGCCACGGAAGAGGACTACCACAGGCTTCGCGCGAAATCCGAAGAGACCGAATCTGAAGACGGCGGGTGGTTCACCTGGCAGCGGCTCGGCGGAAGCCTTGGGCTGGCGAGCGGACACGCGTTTGGCGATGCGTTGGACAAGTGGAGCGAGGATCATCCCGAGTGGTTCGCGATGCAGCCAAACGGGTCGCGTGATCAGAGCAAACTTGGCCCGGAGCGCTCTCGCTTTTGTGTCAGCAACAAGGAACTGATCGAGACCATCGCTAATGAGAAGATCAAAGAATTGAACGCAGGCGCAAAGAGCGTGGCTATTGGTCCGAATGATGGAGGGCTCGCCACTTTCTGCATGTGTCCGGAATGCAGGAAGCTCGACCCGCCCGAAGGCAGGCCAGTCACCTTGCTGGACGCCACTGGCAAGCAGGGCCGAACGTATTTCAAACACGTCTCGCTGACAGATCGTTTTGTGTCTTTCTGGAATGCAATCGCGAAACGCGTTGTCGCGGTTCATCCCGACGCCTGGCTTACAGCAGATGCGTATAGCGTTTACACCGATCCGCCGCTTCGGCACAAACTCCATCCCAACATTGCGATTCGATTCGTCGACATCTGGTATCTCGATGACGCCGAGCACAAAGTCGGCAGAGCGCGCTGGGACGCCTGGGCTGAAAAGGCATCCAGGCTCTATTTCCGATCCAATTTACTTCTGGCAGCCCGTCGTTATGGCACGCCCGTTGTCTATGTGCACAAGCTCGCCAAAGATTTTCAGTATCTGGCCCATCATTCGATGATTGGAACCGATCTGGATTCCTGCACTCATCACTGGGCGACTCAGGGCCTGAACTATTATGTAGCCGCCCGGCTTCACTGGAATCCAGACCTCAATATCAATGCAGTCATCGACGACTATTGCCAATCCGGCTTTGGCGCCGCCGCTGATTCAGTAAAGCAGTATTTCATGCGGCTGGAAGAGATCACAGACGAAATAGCTGCCGCTGAGCCGGCGTTGCACCCAACCGCGCCATACACGCCTGAAGTTATCAAAGAACTACGTTTAATTCTTGATGGGGCCGCCAGGCAAGCGGTTGCTCCGAAAACCCGAGATCGTGTCGCCTTTCTTCGCCGGGGCCTCGATTACACCGAGGTCCACGCCTCGGCATACCACCTTCTCGCTGAATTCGACGAAGGTGGTAGAAAGATGACGCCCGAGTTGAAAAGGCGCGTGCAAGCGACTCTTAATCGCAACTGGGCACTCTCACGCGAGATACTGCTCACCGATTTCAAGGCGGTTCACGTATCGAGAGTGGCCTGGGGAGGCTGGGGAAATTTCAATCGACTCGGCTGGAAAGAACCAGCGGCCCCCAGGTAGTAAGGTAACGCTTAGACATGTCTGCCACAGATGAACTCCATCGCTCACCGATGCCTGACGTAATGACAAACGCCTCGCGAGTCACTGTGGGCGTTTTGACTCTTCTCACTTGCCTGACATCTCAGGAGAGGAAAAGGGGACATTGCCAGGGAAGGCTTCGAGAAAAGATAAGTGAAGAACAACGCCCACGTATTGGAGCCACGCACGCATGAAGACTCGCACATCATTGATACTGCTCACGATGCTGTTGCCGAACTCCGTCAGCGCAGCTGATCAACACACGCAGGTTATAACGCTAAAAGAGAACGTTCCGCTGCTTTTTGTCGACGATACCGGCGTGGAGGTGCGGCACACTCTTTTCCGGACGATTCACCAGGCACAGCGATCGGAAGCTCCTGTTCTCACCGCCGACAAGCCATGGGAAGTTCGGCGAGTGTATCTCGCGACAGTGGAGTACGACTCCGATGCGCAGAAATTCTGCATGTGGTACCTTGCGCGACTTCCGCCAAACAACGCAACGCAACTGCTCTACGCGACATCAACAGACGGCCTGAGCTGGGACAAGCCATTACTTGGACAGTTCTCTGTACAGGGTTCCACGGAAAACAACGTCGTGAACTTCGTGGGCGATGGTGGCGGGGAAGCGAGTGTTATCGTGGATTCGTTTGAGAAAGACCCCGCAAAGAAATACAAGCTTTTCATTCACAACAGAAACGGGTATTGCCTGGGCTATTCCGCCGATGGCATTCATTGGCACGAATACCCCGGGAACCCCATCTTTAAGCACGGCGATACATGCAAGCTCACGCAGAACCAGCAGACTGGTGAGTACCTGGCCTATTACAAAAGTCCAGCCACCGTACGGGGGTTCCACCGACGCGTCGTCTGGTTGTCTCGCAGCATGGATTTTCGAAACTGGACCGAGCCGAAACTTGTCTTTGCTCCCGATGATGTTGACGACGAGTGGGTGATGAAAGCGGATGAGCGTACTGAAATCTACCTGATGTCGGTTTTTGGGCATGCCGCCGGATACGTCGGTCTTCCCGCGATGTTCTTTCATATGCCGCAGGTGCTTGACGGGTCGAAAACGCCGAACGAAGGGGCTCTCTCGAGTGCTGGCGGTGCAGTGACAGCAACCGGGCCGATGGACATTCAGCTGATAACCAGCAACGACGGCAGCCACTGGAAACGATCTTCGCCGCGAATTTCAGTCATCAAGCGAGGTCCTCCCGGGACGTACGACGCTGGTGCTATTTACAACACCGATAGTTCACCAGTTCACGTCGGCAATGAAACGTGGATGTACTACACAGCAATCAATACGGGGCATGGCGCTCCGATTCCGCCAAAAGCCACAACCATTGGACTCGCAAAATGGCGTCGTCACGGATACGCGTCACTGGATGCGGGACCGGAGGGTGGCCACCTGCAAACGAAGCCGTTGCGGTTTACGTCGCCGAATCTGTCCATCAACGCTGATGCGAGTCGTGGCCAGTTGCAGGTCGCAATTCTGGAAGCTGATGGGACAGCGATTCCAGGGCAAGGCTTTGATGAGAGCGAAGTGATGTATAAGGACAGCACAAAGTGGCAGGTTCGCTGGAATGACGTCTCAGACATTCCTCAGAATCGTCCTGTCAGAGTCAGCATCAGGCTGGCGAACACACGACTGTTCAGCCTGGAAAGTGCAGATGCTTCGGGGCGTTAACCCAAAGACATTCCAGTCCAGGCTGGCTGGCATTGAGAATCAGCTGCCCCAGTTGTGGCGAAATAAGGACTTAACTCGATGAAGACTCTCCTCGTGTTTGCCACTTTGTCTGCAGTCCTCGCAGATACTGCTCCAGCCACTGACCGAACGGATCCCATCGACATCGGTTCGCGGCGTGAGCTGTTTGTCGACCGGCATTTAATCGAGAGTCTCGATGGCGCTCGGCTGACGCTGCACCATCCGCAGGCGCGCGAGGTCGCGATCCGGTTTGATCGGCCCTGGGAAGGAAACACCAGCGGCTATCCCACCGTGATGCGAGACGGCGATTTGTTCAGGATGATTTATCGTGGGCACCGCATGATCTGGGACGATGACAAGCTCCGCATGTCGCACAGTCCAGTGGTTTGCTATGCCGAGAGCCGTGATGGAATCTCGTGGACGAAACCAGACCTGAGAATATTTCCTTTACGTGGCCACATGGCAAAGCAGGTTGCCGATCTCCTGGCTAATAATATCGTCTGGCCGGGCAGTCCATTTTCCGGAACGTTCGTGCCCTTTCTCGATACTCGGCCGGGATGTCCGGCGTCCGAAAAGTTCAAAGCCGTCGGCGGCAATCACAAAACCGGGCTGCACCTTTTCACATCGCCCGACGCGATTGCGTGGAAGAAGAGTGAAGAGGCAATCTTCAGGCAAGGCGCGCTCGATTCAATGAACGTCGTCTTCTGGGAGCCGCGTGATCAGAAGTATGTTCTGTATTACCGCACTGTGGTGGATGGAATGCGGTCCGTCTCGATGACGACGTCGCCCGATCTTCGCGACTGGTCAGAGCCGACGTCCTTAAAGTATCCGCGTTCTCCACGCCAGCAGATGTATACGAATGGAATTCAGCCTTACTACCGTGCCCCTCACATTCGATTCGGATTTCCGACTCGTTACACGGCGCGGAAAATGACGGATGAGTTACGATCGCTGGAGCCGATCAACCTGCGGGCCGAACTCACTGCGGCGTACGCGCGAGTGGGTTCTGATCTGACCGACAGCCTGTTCATGACCAGCCGCGACGGCGTTGAATTCCATCGCTGGGACGAAGCTTTCCTGCGGCCTGGGCCTGAAGCTGGCACTAATAGCAGCAACTGGATGTACGGTGACAACTACCAGGGATACGGCCTGTTTGAAACGGCGTCGAACGTTGAGGGCGCCGCAAACGAGATTTCGATGCATTTCAGCGAAGGCTATTGGCGGGAGGGTGAAACTCGTGTTAGACGCTACACCATCCGACTGGATGGCTTTGTTTCTGTGCAGGCGCCTTACGCGGGCGGCAAGCTTCTTACCAGGCCGTTTGTTTTCACGGGCGACGAACTGAGCATCAACTTTTCCACCTCCGCCGCGGGCTCCGTGCGCGTTGAATTGCAGGATGTCGCTGGCAACGTGATTCCGGGTTACGGGCTCGCGGAGTGCAACGAGATCGTCGGTGATAGCGTGCGCCGTGCGATTCGCTGGAAAAGTAGCGCCGACCTGGGCGTGCTCGCTGGCAGGCCCGTCCGCCTGCGTTTCGTCATGAAGGATGCCGACATCTACTCGTTTCAGTTTACGAAATAGAAGGAATCACTGGTGTCGAAAGCGATCCTTGTTCTCCCGATTCTGTGTTGTCTTGGGGCTGATTCTCTCTGGGCCGCTGAACCGGGTCTGCAGGAGCTGTCGGCTGCACCGCAGCAGCCCCTTGTGCGCGTCGTCGATCTTAGTCTCGGCGAGACCACGCAGTTGGAGCTGTGCAACGGCCAACGCGTTGAAGTTCAACTGTTGAACCTGCGTGAAACGCGTGATCCGATTCGGCAGGCAGTGCGCTGCTCCAAAGTTACGGTCAAGGTGGATGGCGAGGAAATCACACTCGAATCGGGCATGTACAATCTGCCTCGGCAAGTTGCCGGCGTGCAGATCGATTGTTCGATAACCAAAGGGTACAACTCGAACGGCACTCCGAGTTTCTGGGGACTGGATAAGGACGCGAGGCTGCGTCTGTGGCCGAAGGACTCTCCACTGCTCCGCCCCGGCTCGCTGATCTATCCCGTCGACCAACGATGGTTCGCAACACGCACGTGGTTTGACAATGAACCCGTCGACGGCGGGACGAAGATTCTCCCGAAGATCTATTATCACAGCGGTCTCGACATCGGCGGTTCGGAACGCCAAGTCAAAGTTATCGCCGCAACAGACGCGGTGGTGGTTTCGAGCGGCGAGGACGTGTTGCCGGAGTATCTTCTTAAGGATGGATCCATCCCGAAGTATGGTCAGGGCAAGAGTCCTGTCGCACCGAGAGGCGATGTCGTGTATCTGAAGGACGGACGTGGTTGGTTCTATCGCTACAGTCATCTGCACAAAATCAACGACGCCATCCGTCCGGGCCGAATTATCGATTCGGGGGACAGAAATTGGTCTGCTGGGCAAGAAAGGGTCCAGCGGCGGCTGGTCGCATCTGCACTTTGAAATCAAGAGTCGTCAGCCGTCCGGCAAGTGGGGCACGCAGGCGGGTTATGCGTTTCTTTGGGAAGCCTACCACAACCAGTTTGAGCCTCAACTGGTTGCCAACACGCGCCGCAAGAGTTTTCTGATGGCGGGGGACGACGCCACTCTCGACGGATCGAAATCGTACAGTGCGACGGACAGCATTCAGGATCACGAATGGACCTTCTCAGATGGCACAACCGCAGCGGGACCGCGCGTCACTCGGACTTACGACCAGCCGGGCGTCTTCAGTGAAATCCTGAAGGTGACTGACAAGGCCGGAAACGTCGACTATGACTTTGCCGAGGTGCATGTGCTGGATCCGAAACAACCGGATCTGTACGTGCCGCGAATTCACGCGGCTTATTGGCCCACGCTGGGAAATCGAGTCAACGCCCCAATCACATTCAAAGTTCGTTCATTCGGCAATCAGGAGGGAAACGAAGTCTGGGACTTCGGCGACGGAAGTTCTTCTGTCAGCGTCAAGTCTGATGGAAACACCGAACAACAAGCGAAAGAAGGTTATGCCATCACACATCACACGTATAAGCGGCCAGGCGATTACCTCGTCCGCGTTCAGCGGAGCCGGAATGACGGCGTCACCGCAACCGCGCGACTGCATGTTCGAGTTGCGGACGAGTAGTAATGTCAACGTTGCCTCTGTTCCTGGAGATGGTGGGAAGGAGTCAGGTCTCTTTTACATCCTCGCCTGACTTACTGGCGGAATTGAAGGAAGGGACACTAAACCGATACCCCGAGGCATCACCAAGAATCAGCTTCAAATTGTTACCGCCATCTTCGCATTCAGTCTTTTCATCGCGCAGGTGAACGGGTCCTCAAAAACACGAGCAGATCGCGCAACTCTCGGTCAGTCATGCTATATACCAGGCCGGTAGGCATGAAGGATATGTCGAGGTCCCGGATGAGTTCGATCTCGGAACGGTCGAAGACTCGTTTGCGTCCATCTGCTTCGCGAATGGCTTCCTTGGTATAAGATTGAAGCCGGAGCCCTGTAAAGGATCGGCCATCTTTCAGTTGGATCGTTGTTGGACGGTATTCAGGTGCCATTTTCAGGCTGGGTTGAAGGATCGATTCCAAGAGCCATTGCTGATCGTCACTTTTACTGACGGTACTCAAATCGGGACCGACGGTATTGCCGCGTCCTGTATGCCGGTGACAGTTGGAGCAGAGTCCAGCTTTGGCATGATGGAATAATCGGCGACCCGCTTCGATGTCCGCAACGCCGGGGACTTTTTTCAATCGTTCTTCCCAGGCCGAAATATCGGTCAATGCCGGTCGATTCGACTTGAGTCCTTCCGGATCAATGGTCGCTTGAACGAGGTCAGCCGATTCTGGGAACTCTTCGGCCAGTTTTCGCAGGCTCTTAAGTTGTTTCGGCTTAAGTTCAATTCCACGGAGTGACCGCAGTGCCTCTTCCCGAATTGGTCTTGGCCCACTCTTGGCCAGTTCAAGCAGCAAGCCCGCCTGTTTTTGCGCGAGCGTGGTTAATCCGACGATTGCTTCGACACGGAGCGGAACATTCTCTTTTTCATCCGTCGCTACCGAGACGAGCAACTTCTCAACCAACTGAGGATTTCCAGCCAATGTACGCATTGTTTCCAACGGCGGATTCACATCTGAAGTGCAAAGCCGGCTTTTGTGAGAACTTCGAGTGGAGTGAGATAGTTGAGTCTCTTTCGAGGTCGATTGTTGAGCCGGTTCGTGACGTGTGCAAGGGCGTTGTGTGAGATGTCTCGGAAGTCGGTCTTCTTCGGGAAGTACTGACGCAGCAGGCCGTTGGTGTTTTCGTTTGTTGCTCGCTCGTTCGAGGAGTAGGCGTGTGCAAAGTAGATGGCGATCTGCAGACGCTTGCTCAGTTGTTCATGGCCGGAGAATTCCTTGCCGTTGTCGACGGTCAGTGTCTGACGCAGCGTTGGCGGGATGATGCGGAACGCTCGTTCTTTGGCAGCGTTCAGCCGGGCGCTGGTGCCGTTTTTCATCTTTGCTGTGATCAAAAATCCGCTCTTGCGTTCCACACAGGTCATGATCATGCCGGAGTGATCTGCACCGTGAACCGTGTCGCCCTCCCAGTCACCGAAGCGGCGGCGTGAATCGACTTTTGCCGGACGCTGCTCGATGCTGACGCGGTTTCTGATGCGGCCTCGTCCGTCAATGCCCCGACGTTTGCGATAACGACCGTGACGCAGGAACGAGCGGAAATGGCTGCGGTATTCGCAGGTCTCCAGCCAGCGGTAGATCGTCTGATACGACACTCGTCTCGATTGTGTCCGGCGGTAATCTCGCTTCATCCGGCCAGCGATTTCTTCCGGTGACCACTCCTGAGACAATCCGCTACGGACTGACTCGTTGATGAAAGGATCGTCCATCTTCCGGATGAGCGGACGCTCGCGACGACGTCGGGCAGTTCGTTCCTGAGCGGCCACGGCTCGATAGCCTTCCGAATCCCTGTTGCGAGACAGTTCGCGACTGATGGTCGACGGAGAACGATTCAAGTGCTGAGCGATCTTTGTCGGACCAGTGCCCGAATAATGTAACTGAGAGATGACTTCGCGTTCTTCAAGAGTAAGCTGGTGGTACGGCATCGCAGGTTCTCCGTTGAATAGTGCATTGTTCGCACAACTATCCAACTCCCTGCGGTGTTCACTTTCCAGCAGTAAACCGCCTCGAAGCCCATCCCGTCCGAACCAGAGCTGAGTTCTGATCCGTTGCACTTCAGATGTGAATCCGCCAACGATAATTCGATGTCCTCAACGTCGATTAACTCATTCAACAGCTTTAATGATAGTCCCTTGGGGAAACTGGTCCGGGGCGCATTCTTTTCATCAGCAGCCTGTTTGTTACGCGCGGGAAGCAGGCGTAAAGCGTAGGCACGCAACTTCGGGGAACTCGCCGTATCCTGAACTCGCGTGAGTAGCAGCTCTTCGTTTCGGACTCCAATTTCGGGTTTACCGTTCAACGTGTTTAACGTGGCGACAGCCGCTTCAAACAGTTCGTAGGATAAATCCGATTGGCTGAGAATCTTTTCAACTTTGGGCAGATATTGTTTGAATTCAAGATCGGAAATCAAACGGAATGTCTCGAATTGAATCTTCTGGTCAGGGACTGTCAGGAAATACTTGATCCACCGATGGATATCCACAGACTTTTCGTTTTCCAAGACCGCAATTCGCAATGCAAGCAACATTTGCGATTGTATATGTGTGGGACTTTTCTGAGCGTCGGACACTTTCCAGGCGGGCGTGATTTTTGAAAGCGCAACCAGTGATGCCTGGGCGAGGTATGGATCGTCGGTTTGCGAAAGCTTGAGCAGTTCCTGCAGGGGATAATCGTGCTCCCCAGAACGAAGTCTTTGAGCCACTAACGCTTCTTCGTTTGAAGAAGGTAGTTCCAGCGGGCCTTTCCATATTGCTTGCGAAAGATCGATTTCAAGTTTCCAGACACGGCCATAACCATGCACGTTATAACGACCATCAACCCAATCGGTGACATACCAGGACCGGACGTTCTCGCGTTTTTCAGCTCGGTTAGCAGCGATACAGGTAGGCCGAAAATAACGGCTTCCTTTTACGAGCTCAATCGGATTCGTCACGTACCCTGCCGCTTTCGGCTCCAGTTGATAAAAGCGGATATGATGTTCTCCCCAGGACGGGGACAACAAGCCTCTGGCGAAAGGAACAACTCCACACGGCGCTGCGGTAGCCCATGACTGGTGGACACCTGAAGGATTTCTAAGATTTCTTTCAGGAGACTTTCATGTCAGAGAAAACGAAGCGAGCACGTCGTTCATTCAGTGCTGAATTTAAGCGGGACGCCGTCGATCTTGTGGTCAAGCAGGGGTACTCGTTCAAGGCGGCAGCGGACGCTGTTGGTGTTGCAGCGAAGAGTCTCAGGGATTGGCACTCGAAGCTGGCTCCAGAGCCAGAACCATGTGGTGACGACGCCTCGACCGCTGCGTTGCAGGATGAGATCAAGCATCTCAGAAAGCGTCTGCAGCGAGCTGAAATGGAACGTGAAATTCTAAAAAAAGCCACAGCGTATTTCGCGAGGGAGTCACAATGAAATACGCATGGATCAAGCAGCATCGTGACTCGTTTTCAGTGACGTCGATGTGTCGAACTCTCAATGTCAGCTCGAGTGGATTCTACAGGTGGCTGAAGGCCGGGCCCGGCTTGAGGGCTCAACGGTCGGCTCGAATCCGCACTTCAATTAAGCAGGTCTACGACGAGTCGCACGGGATTTATGGCAGTTACAAAATCGCTGATCGACTCAAGGAAGATGACTCTCTGGAAACAGTCTGTCGCAACACAGTCGCAGCGGCGATGCGGGAAATGGGACTGAAAAGCAAAGTCTCAAAGAAATTTTCGCCAACGACAACGGTTTCTGATCCTTCAAAGATGGCGGCACCAAACGTTCTGAATCAGTCCTTCAAAGCAGGTGCTCCGAACAGAAAGTGGGTGACCGATATCACGTATCTGCCGACGGCAACCGGCTGGGTTTATCTGGCTGTTGTCCTGGACTTGTTCAGTCGCAAGGTTGTCGGTTGGGCGATTTCCGAAAGTCTCGCCACGCCGTTGGTCAGCTCAGCTCTTCGTAACGCTGTTGAATCGCGGAAGCCTGACACGAACGGTCTGCTTCACCACAGCGATCGAGGCTCGCAATACACCAGCGATGAATACCAGCAGACTCTGAGAACACTCAACATGATCTGCTCGATGAGTCGTACCGGATGCTGCTACGACAACGCCGTCATGGAACGTTTCTTCTGGTCACTCAAGCACGAATGGACGAAGTTCGAAACCTTCGAGGACATCACTCAAGCAAGACTCAGCGTCTTCCAGTACATCGAAACGTTCTACAACTCCAAGAGAATTCATCAGACCCTCGGATACAAAACACCTGACGAATTCGAAGAACAACACCAAGCAAAGCTTGCCGTCTAAAAACTAATTCAGGTGTCCATCCCAACTGGGCAATCGCAGCGCTTCACCTACAGGATGGACCATCGGAAGCGTGGCCGAGAGTTCCCCATTCCAACAGACAAACGGGTGATGGGCTTCAGATCCGTATTTCCTTTGAAAACCATAATCGCCGCCGGGAACGATTTGGAGTAAACGACAAGGGGGGCGTTCGCCCGGATCATTATCAACAGCAAAGATTTCACCATTACTTCGAACACAAATCCCAAACGGGTTCCATAACCCGCGCGCTACTCTCGTCAAACCAGAGCCATCCGACTTCATTCGGAAAACCGCCCCTTCGCTACTTCCTTTGAATTGTTTCTTGTCAGTGCCGGTGAGTGTCCACGGCTTGGAATAATTCTCACCGAGACAAAAGATGACGTCACCGTTTTTATCCCATGTCAAACCGGCGAGGCCATTGTGGGGATAGCTCGCATCAGTCTTCAATACCGCGAGATCTTCAACCAGATCAGCCTTGCCATCGTTGGTGCTGTCCTTGATTCGCAGAATGCGGCTGCGTTCTGCCAAATAGACCCACCCGTCATCACCCAACTCCAAGTCCATCGTGTGGTGTGTTGCGTTATGAAAGACAGACCGATTTCCTTTTTGATCAAAGACCAGAATCTCATCAAATTCAGGGCCATCATATTCATCTGGTGGAAAGTGGGTATGGCTTGAAACGAGCCAGATATGTCCCCTATCGTCCACGTCGATTCCGGTGGGCGTTACCACATCAGGATGTTCTGTGACGAGAGTCAGCTTAACACCCGGCTGCAACATTTTGACTTCGGCGGCACGCTCCTCACCGGAAGCATGTGACATGGCTCCCAGAGTCAGTAGAACGGAAAACAGACTGCAGCGGATTATTTTTCCAATCATCGGAAGCGTGGTCCTTTTAATGGTGGCGATGGTCAGTCATGGAACTGGAACGAGTACAAGTCGGCATCCTTGAGTACGAACCGAACTCGCACCGGCCGGCCAATCAACGCCGAGAGATCGGCATTCGTTTTCCAGTGCACCCTGCGGTCGAGTGTGTCGCCGAATAGCTCCTCGCAATCGTCGAGTGAGAAGCCGGGCAGTGGCTTGCCTTGCTCATCTTGAAGTTCGACTCGAAGACTTCCCGCGGCCGATGTGGCGAAGTTTAATCGGAGCGTCTTTCCACTGAAGGTGATTGGTTTGGTGACGAGTTCGCCACCGCTCATCGGCGCTTGCGCGGAGACGAAGCCATCCAGTCGTAACGTGTAGCGCCGTAGCAGGTCGAAGTTGTCGGTCCAATAACTTTCGACCGCGTAGAGTGAGAGTTCGTTCGGGCCCCCTTCGAGCGTTCCCTTTGTCTCAATTGCGTGCCAGCCGATGAATTGATGGCCGTAGTTCCAGGTTCCTCTGCGCTCGATCCCAGGACGCAGGAATCCTTCGTTCCAGCGTTTGAAACGGACGCCATCGCGACTCGTCATCAACAGCCCTTCGGTTAAAGCTCGACCGTAACGTTCGCTTGCTTTGGCACGCCATAGACGGTGTTCCAACTCGGGGAGCGCTCGCAACGACGGCGACCACAAGCGCGTGCGATCCGGTCCGGCACTCGCGCGGGCCTCATCGTCTGGACCGTCGTTGTGGCCTCGCTCGACATAGCGTGTCGGAAAGCCAATCAACAAATGTGGCGCGCGATGATAGGGCTTAACCTGGTTCGTGTAGAGTTGCTCCGAAGGCGAATCGACATAGCTCAAATCCTTCTGGTCCGTCCAGTTAATGAAGTCCGTCGATACTGCCGTGCGAATGGCACGATGTCCCTGCGGGTTCCAGATGTCTTTCTTATCGTGGCCGCCCTTGGTGAAATATCGCCAATACGCGCGGTAGTGGCCGTGCTGAGCATCCCAGAACGCGAGGTTCTGCGAGTCAAACGCTCCGCCAGTCAAAATCGGTTTGTCGCTCATCGGTGACCAGTGCAACCCGTCTGGCGACTTGAACGCGAGTAATCCGCGACGGAAATCCTTCGGCCGGAAGTTGGCCGGAACCAACGCCTTGTATCTGGCGTTCGGCGGGGCATTGGGATTCTCGTCCATGAACACGGCCGGTTCGCCAGGCTCGGACATCGCGTCTCCGACCTTTTGCTGGACCATCACAATGTTGTTGGCTTTGCTTCCCTGAAATTCGTGCAGCCCCAGCGCAGGCTTTCGCCAATGGATGCCGTCGTCGCTCTCCGCGTAACAACAAAACTGACCATGAGTGCCGGCATCAACTCCGTTGGAAGTGACGGTCAGTTGCCCGGCGGCGTAGTACATTCGGAATCGGTCACCGTCCTTGAAGATACTGTGATAGACACTGCCGCTCCCTTCCCACGGTTCGTCATGTTTCAGCACGACCTTTTGCGAAACGGGATGATGCAATCGCAACTCGGCTTTGCCGACAAGCCGGTCGATCAGAGCGTCATCGACGAACAGTTCACGCCGAGAACCGATGTCAATTGCCTTTGGCGGTTGGGCGGTTGCCGAAAGCAAAGTCACTTCGAAGATCAACAAGATGGTAAGGCTGCGCTTCATTGAGTTTACTCACTATGTGACATACAGATTATTTCGGTGGAACACTCAAGAACGTTCTCGTGATGCCAGTCACACCATACCGCCTGCTCCGCATAAGGCGGAGCCCGGGAACAAGATCGGCCGGGTTTCGGGCCGGCCGATCACTTCAAGACGGTTGGCTGCAATTCCGGTATGTCGATATCTGCAGGAAAATACGGTCGTTGCAGCTTTTTGAAGTTCACGTGCTTCAGCGTCGGCGGTGTCGGTCCCGGCGTGTCCAGAATGATCATTGATTTGGCGATCGATCCATAAGCGAGTCGATAGTTCATCGGGTTCTTTGCAACAATGAACTTGGATTTCGCTGGATCGAGACCGACCGCACGAAGTTGTTCGTCAGCCCAGTCGTAGGTCGCACGACTGGTGATCATGACGCGCGCCGCTCCTATCCGAAAAACAGCGGTTGGTCCCATCTGCTCATGACGACCTTCCCATTGACCACCGGTGTAGACGAATTCACCGTCACTGAGTCGGTCTACGACGCCGGTAAATCGACGCGTCGAACCCCAACGCGGGTCAAGCTTGTGCCCTAACGTGATGGAGAGTTCCGCGCCCGCACCCGCGGCATGACAGGCCGCTGCGGTTTCCGGATCAACCACCGGCACAATCGACGGCAAATCGATTCCCTGATCAACGAGCGCCGACAGCGTTGCGATGCTGTCACCGGCGGCTCCACCACCACAACAGTCGGCCGCTTCAACAAGGATCACCGGCCCGCCATCCACCCGCAGGCCTTTCGCGATCGCCTCGGCGGGCGTGACGGTAACCGGTTCCAAGTCATTGCGTCGCTCCCAGTATCGCATCGCGACTTCAGCCGCCAACTCTTCGGCAAGAGCAATGTCGTTGTCGGTCACGACCAGCCCTCCGCTGCCCATATCCTGGCAATCCATATACGGATGAATCAGAAACAAACTGGTCGACAGCACACCGGAGCGATGCTCAAGCGATTTCGTGAACTGCATCAGATCTGCAAACGGATCCTCGTCATTCGTAGATCCGTTGATTGCGCTGGTGATCACGGGCACCTTCCCCATGGCCATCGTTGGCTGGCATCTTCCCGCGAGCATGTCGAATAACAAACCTGCGGCCCGCTGTCCCGTCGAATACTGATCGCGGTGCGGATAGGTTTCCCAGGCCAGGATCGCATCTGAGTGCCGAACCATCTCCTCGGTAACATGGGCGTGCAGGTCAAGCGTCGTCACGATTGGAATGTCCGCGCCGACCAGATCTCGCGCTGCGTGGATCATGTCACCCTCGGGATCATCCAAACCGTCGACTAGTGCCGACCCGTGCAGCGGCAGCAAAACGCCGTCGACCGGTAACGCTGCTTTTAGACGATCGAACCATTCACCCCGCAGTTGCCGATAGCAATCACGCGCGATCGCTCCCGCTGAACATGCCGAGGCATAGATCAAGGGCACTGGTTCGGCGCCGTGTGCGCGAAGACCGCTTAACATGCCGCCGACAACGCTTGTAGTGAGCTGCAAGACTTCTTTGCCACGCAGCAGCTCGCTCGCTTCATAGGTCGACATATCGATCGGCAATCCGCCACGGTGATTGCACTCGGTCAGAATCCCGCCGATGGCGATTCGAGACTTAGCTGTTTTCGTCGGCACGACCAATCTTCTCCTCGTTGAAACCATGCTGCATGTCAGCTCGCTATCATATCGTTCGGCGGACAACCGCAAGGCTGTCAGAGGTGATCACTTGCCCGATTCGTATAACCTGGTGTGCAGTGCCCACATTACAAAACTGAATCACGATGCCATGAAACACCATCATCCGCGATTACGGCTATCCATCGCCTGCTTGCTCGTTGCTGTCAGCACATTGGTCGTGTGTGGTGGCGCGTCGAAACCGAATGTCATTCTGATCTACACCGACGACCACGCTCAGTGGGCCGTCGGCAGTTACGGGAACAAAGACGTCCACACACCGCACATGGATCGGCTCGCAATAGACGGAATGCGGTTTACGCGAGGTTTTACAAAGGCAGTCTGCTCGCCGTCACGCGCGATGGTTTTGACTGGTCTCTACAGCCACCGTGTCGGTATTCCGGATTTCATCCCTCACGGCAATCCGGTGGTTTCTGGGAATGGGCTTCCGCCGGGAACGCCCACGATCGCCACGGTGCTTAAGAAGGCAGGGTATCGCACCGGACTGATCGGCAAGTGGCACCTTGGGTACGGCGAGAAGTATTACCCGCAGAAATTTGGGTTCGATGTCGCCGAAGGCTTTCGCTACATCGCTCCTGGCACAGTGAACGAGAACGTCGGGAAGATTCCGTTTCTGGTGGATGGCAGGGATGTGCCGCGATTCCGTTACGACAAGCAGCACACAGACATCCTGGCCGACCGCGCGATCGACTTTATTGAGCAGCCTGGCGACCAACCGTTCTTTCTCTATCTGAGCATTTACCTGCCACACCTGCCCTGGGAAGCGGTGCCAGACGAGGACCGCGCGTATTATAAGGGGAAGAAACTCAACGTTCCCGATCTCGGTGAGTTTCCGAAAGCGACCATGGGGGAGAACGAACTTCGCGAACTGATGCGTTCGTATTACGCGAACATCACTTGCGCGGATCGAAACATCGGACGTGTGCTTGCCGCGCTCGACTCGCTGGATTTAGCGAAGGATACGCTGGTCTTTTTCATCGGCGACAACGGCTTCAATGTCGGACAGCATGGATTGCTTGGAAAGGGCAACGCACTGACCCTCGGTACGAACGATCGGAAGCCAAACATGTTCGACGAATCCGTACGCGTGCCCTTCATCGTACGGTGGCCTGGAGTGATCGAAGCGGGGTCGATCAGCGACGCGATGGTATCGACGATCGATGTACTCCCCACATTGATTGAGATCACGGGGGCCGAAACACGGCTGCAGCTCGATGGAAAAAGTATGTTGCCGATCCTCAAGAGCCAGCGCGGCACCCCGTGGCGGGATGCTTGGTTCGACACGTACGACATGACTTACCTCAAAAAGGATCACATGCGGATGATCCGAACTGATGATTGGAAGCTGGTGTTCCACTTCGATGCAGCTGGCAAACCGCTGCCGCACCGCGGGCACGAACTCTTCAACTTATCGGCAGATCCCGGAGAGCTGAATAACCTGTACGGCAACGATGATCTTGCCTCGGTGAGACAGAGCCTCGAAGCGAGGCTTTGCAAATGGATCGTGGAATACGACGTGCAAGAGTCAGAGAACCGATAGAGTTGGTGGGCCTCCAGGCGTCGCCCCGCCAAACGGTCAACCGCCAACTCCAATCCTTGATTCGTGCAACGACCAGCTTGAGCGAGTCAGGTCACTGGCATTGGGCGAGACGATCTCGTCCAATGACGCTGTTTATCGACGTTTTTTCAACCGAAGCACCTGTCATTCGATGGAGGCCTTGTACCGTGACGAAACCAGCATCTCGTTCAAATATCATGTCGAATTTTCATCGCGCTGCGGTCGTGCGGGCGATGGTTCTGGTTGTCTGGCTGGGGGCTGCGGCGTTCGGCGATGAGGGACTGGTCGCTCACTGGAAGTTGCAGGCGGATGCCCGAGACAGCTCGGGCGGAGATCATCATGCGGTGAATCATGGCGTCCGATTTAACTCAGACGGCGGCGCGGTGTTCAACGGGAAGGATGCATGGCTGGAAGTACCCGTTGCTGGTTCGCTCAAGCTCGGCAGGGAATCGTTCTCGATTGCTGCCTGGGTTCACACGGATCAGCAGCTGGATGATGTGCTGGGCGATGTGATGACCTGTTACGACCCGGACAAGCGAACCGGTTTTACGTTGAGCCTGATGAATTATGCCGGCGTCACGAACGCTCAATCGAACTGGCGGAATCTGTTGTTCGGAATCGATGCCGGGCGCGTCGATCCTGGTTGGACGGACTGCGGACGGCCCGGAACGAATCAGATGGTCAAGTCGCTCACCGTTTTCGATGGCAATCTTTACGCGGCGGTCTGGGAACCGGCCGCGGGCGCAACGAGTCACGTTTATCGTTACGCAGGCGGCACTCGCTGGGTTGATTGCGGAAGTCCCGACAAAGCCAACGCGATCGCCTGCATGGCCGTCTACGGCGGAAAGCTTTACGTCGGCTCGGAACGGTACAGTGGCGGCGGATCGTCGCTGCCCTTGTCGCCCAACGAGAACGACGGCGGCAGCGTGTTTCGGTATGAAGGCGGCACGAGCTGGGCAAACTGCGGAAAGATCGCGGACGTGCGAAGCGTAAGCGGACTGGCCGTGTTCAATGGAAAGCTTTACGCAGGAACGGGGACAACCGGTGCCTGGCGGGATACACCGAGGACACGGGGCATGTATCGTTATGACGGAGACGGTAAGTGGACGTCCTGCGGTTGTCCCGATTTGCGGGTGGTACATCTGAGCGTTCACAACGGTAACCTGTTCGGATTGAGTTACGACGCGGGCGGCTTCTTTCGTTACGACGGCGGCACGGACTGGACGCGGCTGGGCCCGGTTCCGCAGACGGATCAGGTTTACGCCACTGCGATCTATGAAGGTCGTTTGCACGCGGGGACATGGCCAACCGGTTCGGTGTTTCGCTACGGCGGGCCGCAGAAGTGGGCTCATGTCGGACGGCTGGGCGAGGAGAAAGAAGTGATGGGCATGGCGGTTTATAACGGCAAGCTTTACGCGGGGACGCTGCCGTTTGCCGACGTTTATCGTTACGAAGGCGGCGACAAGTGGGTCTCGACCGGCCGCCTCGATAACACACCCGACGTGCGATACCGGCGAGCGTGGTCGATGGCGGTCTTCGACGGAAAGCTCTACTGCGGCGTGCTGCCGTCGGGACACGTGCTCTCGCTGGAAGCTGGCAAAAGTGCGACGTACGACCGGGCTTTGTCCGCCGGCTGGCATCACGTGGTCGCTGTGAAATCGAGCGACCGGCTCTGTTTGTACGTCGACGGAAAACGCGTTGCTGAAAGCTCGGAGTTCAACCCGGTCGATTACGACCTGAGCAACAACGGCCCGCTGAAAATCGGCTTCGGCCAGCACGACTACTTCAACGGAAAGCTGAAAGACGTGCGGATCTACAACCGCGAACTGTCACCGCAAGACGTTGAGCGTGTTCGATCCGGCAGCTGATTGACCAGCCGAGATTACACAACAACTGACAGGCCTCAGCGGTGCGATACATAATCACTTTCTAACCGGCGGCAGGCCACTCCTTCTGTATGCCAACTGACGATATCCGACGAGAACAAGCGTCTGCGCCAACGCAGAAAAGCCAGGACCGGAAACAACATTCCATGCCATTTTTCATTCGCCGATTGCTCGTGCTGATTCTGTGGGCAGTCACCGTCAGTCCGGTCATGCCGTGTGCGTCAGCTCAAGACGAGTCCGAGCCCGTCAGACAATTCACGCGATCACGGCGGGTGCTCTACAACTTCGACGGCGATTCGTGCCTGTCGACGAAGGCTGGCAGCAAGGGACCCGTACCAGTCAACATCGACGACGTGAAGCGGCTGATCGAGGAAGTTGCTTATGAAGGAAGCCGAGTCGATACCGTGCTCGTCTGCATCAACGCCCAGGTCATGTACTACCCGACGAAGGTCGGCACCATGCGTGGCACGCTGTCGACGCCGGAAGAGCGTGCGAAATGGTCAGAGTCGGAAAAGCAGCGGTTTAAGAATCTTAAAGCCTTTTTCGATGCCGGAGTCGATCCATACGCGGTCATGCTGGCCGAAGCGAAGCAGTGCGGTTGCGAGGCCTTACTCACGTTTCGCATGAATGACGATCATGGCGTTGATGTTCTCCGCACAAAGTTTCTGGTCGACCATGCGGACTGGCGTCTGGGCACAAAGCAGTATCAAGGCAGCGGCGCGATGGACTTCGCACGTGACGAGGTCCGCGACTACACATGCCGACTGATCGAGGAAGCTGTCGGGCGATACGACTGCGACGGTATCGAACTCGACTTCAACCGCTTCCCTCGATTCTTCAAGGACGGATCGACGGACGAACGTGTCGCAAAGATGAACTCCCTGGTCGAGCGAGTTCGCAAAATGCTCGACGATGTCGGGCGCAAACGCGGTCGGCGGTTGGTGCTCTCGGTGCGCCCGCCGTCGAACTTCGGCAGCACTCCGCCGACGCCCGAAACCGCAAGAGAACTCGGCTGCGACGTGCCAGCGTGGGTAAAAAACGGCTGGGTCGATTTCGTGGCCGTTTCTGAATTCCTGTTCGAGCGTGGCGACTTGCCGATTGATAAATGGAAGCAGGCAATCACGACTGTGCCTGTCTACGGCGGCATCGAATGCACGAAAGGTGGCGGGGCAAAGAACCTGACCGCCGAAGAATATCGCGACGCGGCAACTCAACTCATCAAAGCAGGAGCCGACGGCGTTTACCTGTTCAACTTCTTCACATCGCGTGAAGGCGGCAAAGCGGCTTATGAACCGCCGTTCGCAGTGCTGCAGGACCTGGCCGTTAGAAAAGACAGCGACCAGACGGCTTCGTCGCGAGAGAACGGCTGGCAGACGCACGAAGTTCGGCAATTGAATGGCAAGGCCGGTACCGTTCGGCTGCCCGCGAGATTCCAGATGGTGACGGAGAGTTGGAATCGAGTAGTCGCAGTTCCCTACATTGTCAACATGCCGGAGAAGGACCGGTTGCTGATGCTGGTTGGTTGCGACTATCCGCATCATCCCGAAGTCCTGTTTAGCAATGATCGCGGTGAAACCTGGAGCGATCCGCAGCCGGCAATCTCAGACGCGGACGGCAAGCCGTTGCCGGCGCTGGGAACGGGTCTGTGTTATCTCGGAAACGGCAACGTCATGTTCTATGCCGGCTCTCGCTGGTTCAGTCGCGATTATGGTCAGACATGGAACCAGTCCGTTGTGCTCGATCCCACTCCGGATGGAAAGCGGTGGGCGATCTGGGACCCACCGCTGGTCGAACGCGACGCGAAGACCGGCAATCTCATTCGACTCATCGAAACCGGCTACCAGCAAAGCGGGCATAAGAATTCGCAGGCCTTTCTTCGATCGAGCACCGACGGCGGTGCAACATGGAGTCCTGCAGCCAGGATTGCTCAATGGAAGGGAGCGAACGAGGTGACGTTGTTGCGTGCGGCGAACGGGCACCTTGTTGCGGCCTGCCGAACCATCATTCCCGTGCGGTTGCAAAGTGAGACCATCGATCATCTCGAAGGCCTCGGAATCTCCATCTCGACTGACGATGGCCGCACGTGGTCAGTTGTTAAGAAGCTTTACGACTACGGCCGCCATCATCCGTCGTTGGTGTTGATGCCCAACCAGGACATTGTCATGACGTACGTCGTGCGACTGGGATATGTCGACGACCAGAACGGCTTTCCGCAATTCGGCATCGAAGCGGTGGTCAGCCACGATCACGGCGTCACCTGGGATCTCGATCACCGGTATCTGCTACATGTCTGGTCCGGCAAACGGAAGGGCAAGACCTACTGGTGGCCCAGCAGTCAGGCGACGTCGTCCACCCTGTTGGCCGACGGCGCAATCCTGACAGCTTTCGGAACGGGATACCGCATCAAGGCTGGCAAAGACAGTCCCCAGGCTCCGCGTGACGCCGGACTGATCGAGTGGCGGCTCAACACAAAGCCGGTCAACGCCGAAAGCACAATCCGAGACGCTGCCTTCGACTCCGATCTGCGCAACGTTTTCGATCCGAAAGGGTAGGATTATGCATGTTATGAAGAGAGTTCATTTTCTCTTCACGATCACTTCTGTCATCATCGGACTGGCGCTGCCATTGTCAGCCCAGACGCCCGCCAAACCGGTTAAACCCATACCGACCGAGCGCGTTGACCTCTGGTCCGGCATGGCGCCCGTTGGTGACGGCAAGTTCGAGGATTGCCACTTAGAACTCGAGGTATTCCTTCCGCCTGCCGACAAGGCCAACGGTGTCGCTATCGTGCTTTGTCCTGGCGGCGGCTACATACGCCACGTCACTGATCGCGAGGGCTATCCCATCGCGCAATGGCTCAGCGAACACGGCATTGCCACTATTATCCTGGAGTATCGACTGCCAGAGCTGCGTCATCAGGTGCCATTACTCGACGCCCAGCGAGCCATCCGCCTCACCCGTGCCAACGCCGCTACGTGGAAGATTGACCCAAAACGTATCGGCATTCTCGGTTTCTCCGCCGGCGGCCACGTTGCTTCGACTGCCGCCACGCACTTCGATAACGGTAACGCCGAGTCGCCCGATCCCATCGAGCGACTCAGTTGCCGGCCCAATTTCGCATGGCTCGTCTATCCGGTCATCACGATGGGCAAATACACGAACACCGGCTCCAGGAACGAACTCCTTGGTCCTGATCCGAAGCCCGAACTCGTCCGGTTTTATTCCAATGAAACGCAGGTTACGGCCGACACTCCTCCCACTTTTCTTGCTCATGCTGTTGATGACAAACCCGTGCCGCCGGAGAACAGCCGCGAGTTTGTCGCGGCCATGAAAGTCCATCGCGTTTCGGTTGAACTGCTTGAGCTCCCGTCCGGCGGTCATGGTCTTAACGGCTGCAAAGGACCGCTCTGGGAGCAATGGAAAGCCGCCGCACTAAAGTGGCTCACAGATCAGAAAGTGATTCCCAAACGTTCCTCATAAATGCGGTCCATCTCCGCCCGATCAATCCCTTGTTTTGCCAGCGGGACTGCGAGTTATGATCAGGGGCAAACAACTTGATCGCTCCTCGATGGTCTGATTTGGCCTGGCCGTGATTCTCCTTCGGCCCTGAAACACGGTCCGTTGATGACGGTTCTGGAATCCGATTGAGTAAGTGACAAGAACCGTCTTCTCGACTCATGAAAAAGCCACGATACCAACCGACCTCAATCCTGAATCGTTGACTGATCGGACTCACTGCCTGCGATCAATGCGGCACCGTCAGCGCCCCGGGCCCGCTTTTGACGCAAAGTACTGGATGCTCTAACGCGGGACCCTCGACCGAACGTTGTCTCACCACCCTGGCGATGCGCTGCACGCGCAGTCGCTCGCCACCCTATAGCAGGTAACAATTTGATTCGTCCGGCCATCGGAATCAACTCGTCAAGTGCAGTCATAATGACTCACTTTCAATTTGCTTCATACATCCGGTCTAGCGCGACCGGGGCGAGGAAGGAAACTTGCCAACGAGCCTTATCAGTTGCTCCAACTGGACAGCCATCTCAGCCCCAATCGCTCGACCGTGTCTACGAAACTTGTGAATTGTTCGGTGTTCATGAGGTTTCGTAGACGTAGACGGTGTAGACAATGCAGAAGCTCCCCAGCTGCTGTCGGTCTCGTGACACGAATTGCAGACAACCGCTGTCTGCGCCTGTCAGTCCTGAAGTTAATCGTTTGATACCTGTGAAATGATCCGCTGTTTGACGTGAGTACATCCTCAACGGACGTCCGCTCCGCAGCCAGTTAAATATCACGACCATGAATCTCAGTTCTGCTGCCCGGCCTGAGAGCCGCTAAGACTGACATTCGGCCAAGCAGTGAGAAACTGGCACCGCTAAACGACATCTACCATGAATCTCCAACTGCTTGTTCTGCGAGGGCGTGTCGCTTCGGTTCTGTCAGAGATGGCCACGCGGCAATGATCGCCGCAAGACGCGGGTCAACTGCAGCAACCGCACCGGTTTTCGCACCGAACTCATTCTTGACAGCATCTGCGTCGACGTAACCCACCATTGTGTCTACGTCTTCGGGAAATTGCTTCAAGTCCAGTATCGTCCATATCTGTTTGCTGCAATGGTTTGCAAATGGATGAAACCCTCGGAATTTCCGGGGGGTTTTCTTTTGGACTGATGCTTTTGTTCAGTTCCTTGCTACCCATTTCCGCCGGTTGCTGCATCGCTTTTTTGAAATGGGTTTCTGTCGTCTGTAAATAGTGGCGGCTCGCTACTTGCGGTGAGTTTCCAATCCAATCACAGACCACCTGAATTGGATAATCATCGGCAAGCTCAGTCTCCCTAGACGCTCTCAGGTTGTGGAACACTTTCGGCCAAGGCTTCAGGCCTGCCTTCTTAACGATCTTTCCAAACTGAGGCCCAAGGTTCCCGCAACCCTTATTGAGCCCCTCCACGACGTACACAGAGCCCTCCTGAGCCTCCTCAAAGCATTGCTCAAGGTACGGCTTCAATTCTGGGAATAGGGGAATGATGCGGCAGTCACCACCCTCGTGATGTTCAGTCTTTGGGCTATGGATCACGATCTTGTCTTCTGCCCAATTGATGTCGCTCCATTTTAGAGCAAACGGTTCACTTGGAGTTCTCAAGCCGCCAAATCGAGCCAAGGCAGCAACGAGCTTCCATTCTGAGCTTGGGCAAGCATCGATCACTTCATTGATGATTGCTCTCGTCACAAAATGATCTCGCTTTCTGTTCTCCTTCACTGCTGTTGCCAGCTTCGAAAACGGGTTGTTCTTGAGATGGCGTTTGTCGACAGCGTGACCGAATATCTGCTTCGCAACGCCAGTCCATTTCACAAGATGCCCAAGTCTTACAACTTCAGGCAGCAGCATTCTTTTTCGCATCGAATCAACGTGGCGAACAGAGCATCCAATCAGCTCCGCAAGTTCGTCTCTTGACTAGAATTCTTTATCAATAATCTTCATCGCGTGTTATCTCCAAATTCAAACCCCCAAAGGAATTATCGAATAAATCAAATACAAAACTCGGCATCAGGAATCCCCATGACGTGCTTCCCTGAAACTGGTCCATTGAATGTGAGAAAATCGAGATAGATATCAGTCCTTCAGAACGAGGAGATTTTGAAGATGAAGAAGTCTCGATTTACGAACGAGCAGATAGCTTTTGGATTACGGCAGGTGGAATCTGGTACTCCGATTGAAGAGGTGTGTCGGAAGCTGGGAATCAGCCAGCAGACGATCTATCGGTGGAAGAAGAAGTTTGCGGGGATGGGTGTTGAGGAGCTTCGTCGTCTGAAGTCTCTGGTAGCCAGACTTGAGTCTGGACAAGCAGATTCTTCAGGACGTCTTGTCAAAAAGCTCTGAAGCCTGCCCGCCTTCGTCAGGTGGTTGATCGCATGCACAAACGCTATCGAATCAGTGAGCGTTACGCTTGCCGTCTGGTTCGACTTTCTCGTTCGGCTTACCGGTACGAGTCGACGAAGAGGCAGCCTTACGAATACGTCTGAAAGAACTGGCGGCCGTTCGTGTTCGATATGGCTATCGCCGGCTGCACATTCTGATTCGTCGAGAAGCGTGGCAGGTGAATTCGAAGCGTGTTTACCGCTTGTATTGCGAGGGAAAACTGAGTCTTTGTAAGAAGACACCTCGCCGTCGAGTCAGTTGTCGGAAGCGTGTTGATCACCCCGCAGCGACTCGCATTAACGACTGCTGGGCGATGGATTTTATGGCCGATGAACTGTTCGACGGACGTCGAATCCGGTCTGTTAACGATAGTCGATCACTTTAGCCGTGAGAGTCTGGCGATCGTCGTCGACCAGCGTCTGGGAGGCCATGAGGTTGCCGAGGCTTTCGAATGAATCGTCGGCTTCCGAAAACGATCCGAGTCGACAACGGCACGGAGTTCACGTCGAAGGCTCTGGACCAGTCGTCCCGGCAAACCTACAGATAACGCGTTCATCGAGTCTTTCAACGGACGGGTTCGCGCCGAGTGTCTGAACGAAAACTGGTTCCTGTCTCTGGACGATGCCAGAACCAAGGTTGAAGCTTGGCGACAGGACTACAACAATCACCGACCATATAGCTCTCTGGGCAACCTGGCTCACAGAGAATTCGCTAAGTCCCGCCAGGCAATTCCGGACAAATAACGACCACCGATTTTCTCACCAAAGATGGTTCAGAAAATGGAGGCAGGTCAGCTAGGCCCAAGAATGCCACAGTGGGCTCATTCGACTTACGAGGATTCGACGCTACGGAATGCAATTCACCACTGCAGAGGGGACGCTGTAGAACGTTGAGCCGCCTACAACCAGTGGTGCGGGTGCAACTGCCTCGCCAGATGACACGGTAAACTGAGACGCTCCCGTGAATGTTGCATACGGGTAGCTTGCAGACGGCGTGATGAAAGGTGCCGCCGCCCCTCTGTAATGAAGGGTTGTGTAGGGTGATCGCGTTACAGCTCGCGTGCCGGAAAAGGACGTCGTACTGTTTCCGAATGTTGACACGGCATTGCCACTACTCAGTATCGATGGCATCCCAAATGGCGCGACATTCTGCACAGTGAGACCTGACGCGACCGGGCTACTCAATGTTGTCAGTGAGCTCAGAGGTAGGACAGTGGCGTTACGCCTTACAACCATCCAGACACCTGAATTCGATGTTCTGCTGCTTAAGGTGGAGAGCACCGACGCCTCACAACCACACCGATTGCTGCTACTGTTTGAAGTTCCAACCACGCGGACTGTCCCGGAATCGGACTCTTGTTCCATTCGATCCAACGCAGCTTCCATGCGTTGAACAAGTACCTGAAGATCACTGTTGTCGTCCTTTGCTGCAACCTTCTGTCGCCCGCCTCTGGGTGACCGTTTTGCCTTCGTAAGCTGATCTTCGGAAGATTCGACCTTAGTCCCTCGTCCATCGAGAAACTTTGCACGGGACGCGGATGAAGAATCTGACACACGCGGATTTCGAGCTCGCGACGCTTTGTTCGCAGCCAGTGTCATCGAGCCAGCGCAAAATATCGCCATGCAACAAACGAACGCAAAAGTCCTGGGCACCATAATTCTCTCCTCATGGCAGGGTTCACAGTGAGCCCATCACTTTAGGCTCTGGAAGCTTCGCTGGTACGGATTGTATCGAATTTACAGGTAATTCAAGGCGTTCCGTGTAATTTTCGGCAAATTAGGAAGCTTGGGATCACTCAACAGCAACCCTAGTGCTTCGTCAGTCTTTGGAATTGGGGTTCCCCGGTACTGTTGATTTTGAGACAAGTCTGGCAACCATGGAGGGTTGCTATGCAGAAGAAATATGTGGTTCGTTTGGCAGATAACGAACGGGAAACGCTTCTGAGCGTGGTGAAGAAGTTGAGCGGGTCATCGCAGAAAGTGCGGCGGGCACAAGTGCTCTTGAAAGCCGATGCTGATGGTCCGTGCTGGACGGACCGCAGAATCGCGGAGGCCTTTGGTTGTCGAATTAATACGGTAGAGAACATTCGGCAGCGGCTGGTGACGGAAGGTTTCGAAATTGCTTTGAATGGAAAGCCACGCGAAACGCCGCCACACGAGAAGCTCTTTGATGGTGAGCAGGAAGCGAAAGTGATTGCTCTGCGTCTGGGTAAACCCGCCCAAAGGTTTTGCCAACTGGACTCTGCGTTTGCTCGCCGAGAAAGTCGTGGAACTGAGCATCGTCGAATCGGTGAGTCACGAGACCGTTCGCCAGACGCTGAAAAAAACGGCATGACGCGACGGAAAATTCAGTACTGGGTCATTCCACCGGAAGCGAACAGCGAGTTCGTTGCTTGTATGGAAAACGTGCTGGACACGTACGCCCTGCCTTACGATGCAGACTTTCCAGTGCTCTGTATGGACGAGCAACCGGTGCAATTGCTTAAGGAAACTCGCGTCCCGATCGCTGCCAGTAGACAGCATCCACGCCGTGTTGACTACGAATACGAACGCAACCGCCAGCATTTTCATGTTCACCGAACCACTTTCCGGCTGGCGCACGGTGCATGTTCGCAAGCAACGCACCAAGGTCGATTGGGCTGTTGAGATGGAAGAACTTCTCCGCACGCGATACGCGAATGCACAAAAAGTGATTCTGGTCTGCGACAATCTGAATACGCACACCATGGGAGCTTTCTACGAAGCCTTTCCCGCCGACAAAGCTCGCGAGCTCGTCCGTCGCCTGGATTTTCGCTTCACTCCAAAGCACGGCAGTTGGCTGCCCCTTAATCATGAACAGGGCTCAGAGAACGAACTCAGCTCCATGACGCGTCAGTGCCTGAAGGATCGCCGCATCGTAGATATCGACGAACTTCGAACAGAAACGAATGCCTGGTCCGCTGCCAGCAACGACAGGCAGCGAGGTGTCGATTGGCAATTCACAATCGACAACGCACGCACCAAGCTCAAATCCCTCTACCCGCAAATCAAAGTATGACGAAGCACTAGGTCGTACGGACATTCAGACCATGTCTGTGATTAGTGCTGCGAGCCAGATGAAGCCGGCGAAGTTCGCCGGCTTTTTCTCGTAGCGTGTGGCGATGCGGCGGCAGCGTTTGATTCTTCCAAAGAATCGTTCGATGAGATTGCGGTGTTTGTAGACCGTCCTGTTGTATCTCTTTTTCTTTTTGCGTCCGGCATTTGGCTTGATGCACACCTTTGCCCTGAGCTGTCGGGCACGCTTGCGGATCGCGTCTGAATCGTACGCGGCGTCAGCGATGATGGTGCCCACATCACCGCGTTTGAAGTCTTTGAGCAACTGTTCTCCCAAAGGAGCATCGCCAGGTTGACCGACCGTCAGCTGGAAGGTGACAAGCCGGCCGCTCCTGCCAGTTACTGCGTGAACTTTGGTCGTCAGTCCGCCACGAGAACGGCCAAGGCAGCGTTGTTCGTCAGCGTCTTCTTTTTTTCATCTGCCAGGCGGCGTCCGGTGGAAGCGACCGGGTGAGCTTTGATGCTGGTAGAATCTATCTGTACTTCCTGCAATTCGTCTGTCAGTCCTGACTCACCGATGGCCAGGAAAATCCGCTCCCAGACACCTCGGGAACACCAGCGATCGTACCGCTTCCAAACCGAGTTGGGTTTTCCGTATCGACCAGGAAGATCTTCCCAGGGAATGCCAGTTTTCAGCACAAACAACACGGCGTTGATAAACAATCGATTGTTACGACCTGTCCGCCCTGGACCACTTTTCTTTCCCGGGATCAAACTCTTGATCACATTCCACTGTTCATCGCTCAGTTCATGACGTCGGACCATCGTGCTCATCCTTGAGACGATAGACATCCTCATTCAAACTAACGACAAACAGCAAGATGAATGTCCGTACGACCTAGTCTTGCCGAGTAAGGCATAGCTAAGCCACCGATTCAGCCATTGAATCCGGCGTCTCGACAATTGACGCCTGTCTCACTCACGAGAATGTCACGACGGTCGACACTCAAGCAACTCGCAACCAGCACGGTTTGCCAGTCGTCAGCTTATTCGGCAACGAGTCGCCCATAACCTTGCGAACAACCGACGCCATTTGCGCGACTTTGTGTTTTGCGGCATGAACTATCGTGAATCAACGAGGTGTTTGCTGAGTAGTTGTTCGAATTTCAGAAGCAACTCCGAGCCACCAGCAAATTGCCTGCACACTCGGCACTAGCACATACCGGCGCGGAACCTGAGAACTGTGACTGCCCGATCACGACGGCGCAGCGGCTTACAGCGCGAACGTCCCGAGTGCAGACGACTTGCAGCCAGACGCCTTGCGGAATCTGTGTTTAAGTCGAAGCCAGCGAGAGCGCTCTACTGATGTTCAACTCTTCGGTAGAGAAATGCGTCGGACGTGAGAAGCGAGACGATCAGGGCATTCATGCTGCCGCCGTTTTCGCGGTAGGCTTTGTGAGCTGCCTGCAGGACGGGGGCGTCGTTGATTGTTTCGTTGCGACCCATCCAGAAGCGGAAGGCGTGGCGGACGAAGACCTGCTCGACTCGTTTGCTGTGAGCCAGTCGGTCGATCAACTCCAGGGCGTTGCTTACCTCGCCGTCGAGTGCGGCGTCACCGGAGTTGATGATCTCACCTGAAGTGTCGACGGGCTTGTCGAGTTCTGTTTCCCGATACAGGCCAGCGTGGTTGAACATCTCGAATGGAAGGCCGAGCGGGTCCATTTTCTGGTGACAGGTCCAGCAGTAGGCTTCTCTGGTGACTCGCATGCGTTCGCGAAGTGTGTTCTTTGGCTCGTCGGGCAGCATCGCATCGACGGTGATCGGCACGTCGGGAATGCCGCCGCCGAGTAGTCGTTCGCGAATCCAGCGGCCACGCAGAATGGCGTGATTGTCCATTGCGTCGGAATGCGAAACGAGCCAACTGGGATGAGTCAGAATGCCCATTCGCTGGTCTGTGGGCGCGGTGGCCAGAATGCGATCTGGCTTCATGGAGCCATTACCGAAGCTGCGGCGGCTCACGCGAGCGTAGATTTTTGGTCCAGACAGGCTGGCCACGGCGACGTTGTGATTAACGTTTGAACGTTTTTTCTTCTTCGCCGCATCAACCTTCTTCTTTGCCGCCGCTACCGCCTTCTTCGCTGCAGCGACTTCCTTTTTTTTGCTTCTGGCTTCTTCCGGATTCTCTTTGAGGGATTCCTCAAGTTCGGCCAGTGCCTTCTCTGCCGACTCAAGTTCAGCCGCTTCAACTTTCGTGGCTTCAGCCTCTGCCTTCTTCGCCGCTGCCACAGAGGCGGCGACTTCTTCCTTCGTTCTCTTTCTGCCGAAGTAGACATTGTCCGTTCGGGTTGCCACGACTTTGTCAGTCGTCAACAACTGCTTAAGGACATCCTTGTCTTCTTCCAGGATGAGTTCGATCAGCCGGTCGGTGCTGGCGGTTGCGTCGAACATGGCGCGGTAGTGCGATGCTCCTCGGTTGCTCGCGCCGGTTTCCCCTAACGCTTTTGAGTCTTTGCAGATATAGCCGCCGAGATCGTGGTCGAAGAAGTCACGGAAGAAACGCAGGACTCGCGGCTTTCGAACGCTTGCGTCGGCCAGTATCCGTTCGACTTCCCGCTTCACATCCGCCTTTGTCTGCATTCGCCCTTCGACGATTGAAGTCCGCAGTTCATCATCGGGCTGGATGTAGCGCAGCGCGTGATTAACTGCCAGGCCCAGTTCCCAGTCCTGGAGCATGACTCGACCGTGCTCATCCGGTTTGCCGTTCTCGGTCAGTTCCGGCCTGAATAGCACATCGCGATCGAGAAAGATCGATGAGAGACCAAGGACGACACCATCTTCCTTGCCCAGCTTCTCGATGGATTGTTTGACGATCGTCAGGTAAGTGTCCGACTCCTTTTCGTTCGGCGGTCGGAACGTCAGCGCTTCGAAAAGATGGTTGACGGCAGAGCGTAATCGCTCGTCAGTAACGCCTTCTTCTTTCATCAGGTCATGGACTGGCGTCAGCGGACGTTTGATCTTCGTGCTGTAAACAAGGGCGGTCGGCAGGCCGCGGAGATCGCCTTCAGTCTTGTACGTGTTCGGGTCGTCGGTGATCTGTTCCGGATTGGCGATACTCAGCGGGCCATACGCCATGTAGCGAAGGATGTCGCCGGCCAGTCCCATGATCTGCGTCGCTTCCGCGCTGTTGACTGTGTAGAAGTCGGGGTAGTTCTCCAGACCGTGCTTACGAGCTGACGACAGAATCGCGGGCATGCTCTTAACCGACGTGGCATAGGCCACTGTCCCGCCCTGCCATTTGATGATGCGGTCCGTACCGAAGTAAATCTTGAGTTCCCCACCGTGGTTTGTGGGCACGACATCGCCGCGCGTGCGAAGACCTGGCTTTTGAGGATCGAAGTCCGGCTCGCGATTGATCAACTCGTTGAGACGCGTGACGTGTTCCTGAGGAGTCACTCGCCAGAGACGTCCCGGAGTAGATGTTGGTTCGAGCTTGATGCCTTCAGGCAGCGGCCCAAACAGCAGGTCGTGGTCGACGAAGTTGCCTTTGTTTGGATCGAGGTTAGCCTGAAACCCGCCCTTGTTTCGCATGACGCGAGTCAGTTCGCCGACGATCCAGTCAGAAAACTGAAGACGCTCGATGACTTCGGGCTGGTCCGCATCTTCCGGCGGCATCTCCTTCAACGTGACTTGAGCCCAGACCGAAGTCCAGGTTGCAGCGTTGACTTCGTCGACTCGCCCCAGGGCACTCAGCGAAAGGCCACCTTCCGGCTCATCTTCACCGTGACAGTCCACGCAGTGGGTGGCGAGAAACGCTTTGGCAAAACTGCCAAATTTTTTGTTGACCTTTTGCCCGGGCGTGTAGGTCTCAGCGCCGGCCGCGGTCAGCAGGCTGAATACGAGCATTGTTGCAATTGCGAATCGGAACATCATTCACCTGACATGACAGGCCTGTAGCGAATCCTGCAGAGCATTTCGGGCTGGTATACAGCCACAACTCTGGCGACTTTCGCTACGGAATATCCACTAAGGAAAAAGCCGAAGTCACGGGACTTCGGCTGAGAGTTTTCGAATCTGAGCGGCTCTTACGCCAGCACTTCACTGAGCGGACCGTTACCGGCGTCAAACTTCTTGGCCAGCTTATCGTTCATGTTGAAGCGAGCGATGTTCTGACCGGCAGTCTGCAGAAGCGTTGTGTACAACGCGTTGATCGGTCGCTTGCCATCAAGCTGTGTGAAGCAACCGGTCTTGAAGATTCCACCGCAGTTACCCAGCAACATGACCGGCCAGTTGGTGCCGCTTGTGTGCTGCGCGTTGGCGTTGTTGCTGGTGTAAACGATCAGCGTGTTGTCCATCATGGAGCCGCTGCCTTCCGGCACGTTGTCCAGCGTTTCCATAATTCGCACCAGCATGCGACTGTTGTATTGACGAATCTTGATCCAGATCGGATTGTCCGGCTGCTTCATGTGGCCGAGGTTGTGGCCCTGCTCCGTAATCCCCAGGCCCTTCCAGGCTCCGAAGATTTCGCCACGACCGGAGCCGATCGTCAGTGTGTTCGTGATTCCTGACGTGAGCGACGAGATGCCCAGGTCGAGCAGAACATCGTGCCAGTCGGTTTCGAATTCGGGCTTTGTGTATCGCTCGTCGACTTCCGGAGCGAACTTCTTCAGGTGATCTGAAACCGTATCGAGCCGCTCGCGCAGACCATTCGTATTTTTGAATCCTTGAACGAACTGGTCGTAACGCTGCTGGTCGGCAGTCGGAAGCGCGTGGCCCTTCGCCGCAGCCAGCTTCTCGATCTGATTCATCACGTTCGAGCGAGCTTCGTGCTGGCGGCGGATGTCGCCAGACGAGATCCCACCGTAGAGCATCTGATAAAGATGATTCGGATTCGAGTGCATAAAGATCGGCTGTCCGGCACCGCTGGCCGACAGGTTGGCGATCGTCGGCTTGGTCGTCATGTTCTCGATGGAGTCCATGCCGATGCACAGATGAGGCATCAATGTCTGCGGCAGAGCCTTGCTGAGTTCGTAATCGATCGTCGGGCCGCTGGGGGCGACACCGTCACTGCCGCGGTATCCACCGAGCGCGCCGAAGAAAGCACTGTGCGAAGGGCTGGTGTGCACGCCGTGCAGGCCGTTGATGATGTGCAATCGTTCTTTGTACGGCTCGAGAGCCTCGATCGGCTCAGGAAGTTTGGCTTTCGCCAGCGAGCTGTTGCTCGTCATCCCTTCCGGAATACAGGTCGCCGGATCAAAGCCCTGATTCTGCATGAAGAAAATGATTCGCTTCGGACCGCCCTTGGCAGACGAAGCGGCAGAAGCCTGATTCGGAAGCATCGACGCGCCAAATGCAGCACCGACACCGGCCGCCATTCCCTGAAGGATGTTTCTGCGATTGATCATTGCTCTGTTAATCTCCGTGGCGAATAAACGAAAGCTGGCTATTTGAGTCTTGCAGAGAGATATCCGCGGGCCTTGCACACATCATCCGGTGAGGTCTGAGTATGCTGGTTAGTTATGGCAAACCAGCCTCGCTGGGGATAGATGCTTGAGACTGCGAATTTATTGTACCAGCGAAGAAAAATCGCCGAAACGGATACGTCCCGAACATCCTTGAAACCACACAACCCTTTGCAACATCGTCAGTTATCGTCATCTGCCGTGGCGATTCGGCACAAAGATCGCGGCAAATCTGCCTTTGGCAGCCGAATTGCGTGTAACCAGCCGGCCGAATTCCCTCAGGTATCAGATAGAGTAGATGTCGCTGCTCAATGTCTGACTTGAGGCCTGGAACATCATGACTGACTCAGCCAACGAAGCAGCTCCGGAATCAACGTGCCCTCGATGCGGAGCGGAAGTCGATGCGTCCGTCGCGAGCGGAATCTGTCCGACATGTCTGCTCAAGCAGGCGGCATTGGGCACCGCGGCGGACAGCATTCCGGCGACGCCCTGGACTCCGCCGACGGTCGAAGAAATCGGCAGCGAGTTCGAGCAGCTCGAAATCATGGAACTGATCGGCCACGGCGGAATGGGGCGCCGTCTATAAAGCCAAGCAAAAATCACTCGGCCGTCTGGTTGCGTTGAAGATTCTGGCTCCGCAGCACGCGGACAATCCGGACTTCGCCGATCGGTTCTCACGAGAAGGCAAGATCCTCGCCGAGGTGACGCATCCAAACATCGTAACCGTCCACGACTTCGGCCGAGCCGGCGACTTCTACTTCCTGCTGATGGAATTCGTCGACGGAGTAAACCTTCGACAGGCCATGACAGCCGGACGGCTGGCATCGAAGCAGGCTCTCGCCATCGTGCCGCCGATCTGTGAAGCCCTGCAGTTCGCTCACGATCGAGGCATCGTGCATCGAGACATCAAGCCCGAGAACCTTCTGCTCGACAAAGAAGGCCGCATCAAAATTGCCGACTTCGGTATCGCGCGAATGTTGAGAACCGACGACGCCGAACTCACGCCGCAGACAGATGGCACCTCGGCGACCTCTCCGTCAGAAGAGATCACTACTGGCGAAGAAGAACTGACGCGCGACGCCGTGCTCGGCACACCAAAGTACATGGCTCCCGAACAGCGAGATGAACCGGGCGAAGTCGACCATCGCGCGGACATCTATTCCCTGGGAGTCGTACTGTACGAGATGTTGACCGGCGAACTCCCCAGTGCTGCCCTGCTGCCGCCGTCGCGGAAAGTTGAAGTTGACGTTCGCCTGGATGAAATCGTGCTGCGTGCTCTCGATCAGAATCCGAACCTGAGATACGGCAACGCGACCGAATTTCGAAACGAAGTCGAAACCGTGGTGCGGACACCGGTTCAACAGCCGGCACGACAAAGCGAGGCCTTCGCACGAAGCACACAGCGATCGACCAAATGCCACGTTACGACCCCGGAACGCCTTGCCACGTTTTCGGGGCAGATGTTTCTCTGGCGGAGCCACGGCAAGTTAGTAGTCGACGATCACAAACTGACGATCACTCAAGGCCCACGCATTTACGATATCCCGTTGGCTTCAATTCGCGATCTCAGCCTTGGCCGTTACCCGATGCTGGTCAACCCGGCCGGACTCTTTTTCATCAGCGTAACGTACGAAGTGAACGGGGAAACGAACCGCCTGATCTTTTCTCCCAACCACGGTCTGATCGGCCTGCCTTCGCACTTCAACGACACAGTCGAAGAATGGTTCGACTTCCTCACCGCAGCAACAAAATCGGCAATCGGAATCGCGCCTCCGCAAACGCCGTCACATCACTTGCAGACTCCGAAGAGCTCTCGGGCAGCAGTGGCAATGTTTGCCCCGCTGTTGCTCGCCCCGGTGCTTGTTGTGGCGTTTCTGGTCGGCAGCAATTTTGAGTCACAGCAAACGGATCTGAGCGTCCCATCCAATGGAGTGAGCTGGACGTTGCTCGGGTGTTTCGGATTGCTGGGCATTGCCGGGTTGCTGCCACTCATTTTTGGCCTGCTTGGCCGACCACGTTCTCGGCCGCAAACAAAGCCCGCCGAAGGCACAGATGACGCTGCGGAAGTCGCCCCGGAGAATCCAGCTCCGACACTACCATTTGGTCTGCACAGCGAATGGGCGCGACGCTTTGTCGCGATCGCCCATCTTGGGTTCCTGGGGTTTCTCTGCAACTTGCAGGGCTTCGAACGGGCTGCCGGAATGTTTGGCTTCTTCGGTTTCATCGGCATCGCAACGCTGTTCGAACACAAAGCGAGATTCCCCAATCGCCGAATGCTCCGGGCTGCCATCATCGTTCTGACACTCCTGCTTCCCATCGGCGTCGCGGTCGTCCTCCTGACCGAGACGAGCTCGAACCGGCAGACCGGTCATGCCTCAGTGATCACATTCGCTCCAGCCATCGAGCAGGGACATTTTTCGTTTCATCACGCGGTGAAGTGTCCGGCCGGATGGAACGTCTGGTTGACGCTTGAGAATGTGCAACTTTTCAGATCGGAATCTGACGACAAAGAAGTCCGACAACCGAGCGTCCTGAAGCGGTACCAGACAAAACTGAGTGGGCAAGGCCGCGTACGAGTCCCGCTCGACTACCTGCCGACCGACGATGAAATCCGCGGCCAGATGATGGCTTCGATCGGACCACCAAACCAGACGACGTTGGACATTCGCTTCGGCCAGGACCACAGCGTGCTTGCCTACACAACCGAGTCACTGGTGCGGGTCTGGGGGAAGCTGTCCGTGTTGCCTGACGGTATGACTCCCGATTCACAACTCGACGATTCCCGACATGAAACCATTCGATTCACCACGATCGATCCACCAGCCAAACCGAAGCTCGCTCCTTTCGAAGGAGCCTACAGTCTGGGCAAAGTCGAAATCGTTGCGTTGACTCTGCAAGGCTCAGCAGACGAACCGCTTTGGAAGCCAAACGGTGAGCCTTCAACAGATAACTCGCTCCCGGATCGCAACGGCAAAAGCTCGGCGGCGGGAAAGATCATCAAGGAAATCGTTGTCCAAGTCCAAAGCGAAACAAATCTCGCGTCACAGCCGAAACTTCGCCTTCCCCCACAATCAGGCGTCAATCAAATGGGTGGGTCGTTCCGCAGACCGGACAACAAGCGCAAGCACGCGATGCTGATTCAAACGCTTGCCTGCTCACCAGAGTTGCTGGCAACGAACATTGAAATCGGAATCGCCGATGGAAATTGGAGATCATCGCTGACATTCGATCGCCACCCGAGACAACATCACTTCGGCGCTTCGACTTCAGGGGCACTCGACGGCGACTGGGAAGGCAACGTACGAACAACCGAACCGACTGGAGATTCGATTCCGCTCGCATTCAGCTACTCAAACCGGGACGATCATGAAACTCGGCTTGTCTACGAAAAAGATGATGGCACGATCGTCCAGCTCAAAGGAAGCGGTAGCGACGGCGGGCATGGTCTGACGAATTCGTTGACAACGCTGCCGCTCGAAGAATTTGAATCAATCAAGAGATTCCACGTTCAATCACGTCGCTATGAGTGGATCGAATTTCGCAACGTGTCATTGAAGCTGGGGCATCACACGGAAGTCGAAGTTCAAAGTGCGTACTAAGTTGGGCAGGCGACCTGGTGTCACACCGATTTCAGACAACTCACTGGACGCAGGTCGTCGCCGCGCGAGGCAAATCGCCCGAGGCGAAAGAAGCTCTACGCTCGTTGTGCGAAACATACTATCAGCCGGTTGAGTTATTCGTGCAGCGGTACATCTCGACGTCTGGCACGACTTCCAAAGAAGAAGCCCGCGACCTCACGCACGAGTTCTTCACCAAATTGCTGGAAGGCCTCAGCCTCGACCACGCCGATCGCAATCGAGGTCGATTTCGAAGTTACCTGCTGGGAGCGGTCAAGCATTTTCTGGCAGACCGCCGCGACCGCGATCAGGCTTTGAAACGCGGCGGCGGATTGGGCATTCATTCATTGACCGAACCAGGCACGGCGACCAACGGCGAACGCTCGGAGGCCGTTACAGAAATCGCCGATCCCGATGGCTTTCCGCCGGACTCGTTCTTCGATCGCCAATGGGCTCTCGCTGTAGTCAACCAGGCAATCGACACGCTTCGCACGGAAGCAGAATCAAACGGCGATGCTGAAAAGTTCGAAGTGCTTCAGCAATGGCTGGTCACTCCGTCCAGCCACGACACGGCCATCGACGCCGCTCGTTCGCTCGACATGTCCGACGGAGCGTTCAAGGTCGCGATCCATCGATTGCGAAAACGCTTCCGCCACATCGTCGTTGCCAGAATCTCAACGACCGTCGACGACCCCCGTCGAAGTTCAGGACGAACTCAACTACCTGATCAACGCGATGTAACTGGCGTTGCGAACCAAATTGAGTTTGATACGTGACCGTGCCTCACCACGTGCTTCTTCGCGTTAGACACTCAACCGGTGCATCGACTACGAATTCTCGCGAGGGGGCGCTACACTTTCGGAACGACTGCTTGGTCGACTGCATCCGGATTCCCCTTCAGGACACGTGTCATGCTCCCACGAACGCTTTCGTCTTCATACGGCAAACTCGCAGCGGTTGTTCTCTTCCTGCTTCCGACAGTGGTGTCTGCTCAGAACGCACCGTACGACGTTTTTCCGGCGGCAGACCCGCCTTATTACCGAGTGCGTTACGAAGCTTCGACTGAGCCTGGCGAATTGACTTTTCCAGTAAACTACACCGTCTGGATTCCAGAAGGTGTCGAGACGCTGCGCGGCGTCGTTGTGCATCAACATGGTTGTGGCGAGGGATCGTGCAAATCCGGCTTGACGGGCGTTTACGATCTGCATTGGCAGGCGGCTGGCGAAGAAGCACGCCTGCGCCCTGCTGGCTCCATCTTACGAGCAGCCTCAATCAGCCGACTGCCAGATGTGGTGCGATCCGCGAAACGGTTCCGACGCCGCGTTTCAGAAGTGTCTGATCGACCTTGGAAAAAAGTCGGGACATTCCGAACTGGCCCAGCGTGCCGTGGGCTCTGTGGGGACACAGCGGCGGTGGACACTGGGCCGGCGGAATGGTGCTGCTGCATCCCGATCGAATTGCGGCCGCGTGGCTGCGTTCTGGCGTGCCGCTGCTAGCGGCCAATCCGGATCGTCCCGAAATCAAGGCTCACAATTTGCCCGACGAGGCACTCAAAGTACCCCTCATGTGTAATCCCGGCACGAAGGAAGGCGTGACCGTTAAAGACGGACGGTTTGCTAAAGTGTGGCCCGCGAATGAACTCTTCTTTTACGGAGTCCGCGGCAAAGGCGGTCTCATCGGCGTGTCCGTGGATCCGCTATCGGCTCATGAATGTGGCAATCAGCGGTACTTTGCGATTCCCTGGCTCGATGCCTGCCTGACAATGCGGCTTCCGAAAGACGGCAGCGACTCGCTCAACGCTATGCCGACTGACAGAGCGTGGCTGGCAAGTCCGACCGGATTCAAAGCTGTCGTCGCCTCGAAGTATGACGGCGATCCGCTGAAGGCAGTCTGGCTGCCGAACGAATCCGTCGCGCGAGGCTGGATGCAATACGTCAAGGACACGGCCATCAAAGACGACACACCGCCACCCGCGCCATCACGTCTGAACGTACAAGGCAACAAGCTGAGCTGGACTGCCGAAGCTGATCTCGAAAGCGGCCTCGCCCATTTCATCATCCAGCGAGATGGAAAGTTCCTCGCCAACGTGCCAGAGGATGGAAAGAACCGTTTCGGCCGCCCCATCTTCCAGAATCTGCAGTACAGCGACACACCGACTCAACCGCTCGTCCCGATGCAGTTCACTGACACACAAGCCGAGCCCGGCAAAAAGCACACCTACCGCGTCATCGCCGTGAATACCGTCGGCCTGAAGTCGAAGCCGACCTCAGGCTCCACCGATGCTGACCGTAAGCGCTAACGCCGCCCCCTTTCGATTTCTCAGACGAAAGAGTTTCATGTTTGATCGAAGAGCATTCCTGAAAGCCACCGCAGCCACAACTGGCGCGACAACCGGCGCGGTGATTCTGTGCACAGACGACAGCACAGAAGCACGAAAATCCGTTAACAGCCCCTCCGGAGTCGGCGGCTACAATTACCGTCTGCCCGTCTCGGCGTTGACATGCCTGAAGCTCAGTTGGACATCTACAATCGCGGGATGAGCGGCCACAAAGTTGCAGACCTGCGAGGGCGATGGCAGAAAGATGCCGTCGATATGAAGCCTGACCTGTTGAGCATTCTCATTGGAGTCAACGACGTTGGACGAAACTTGAACGGCGTCGACGTCGTAAAATGGGAAGCCGACTACCGTTTCATTCTTGACGCCAGCCGCAAGGCTAATCCAAAGTTGCGTCTCGTTCTGCTTGATCCGTTTGTTGTGGCTTCCGGCCGGTTGGGAAATCCCGAGGCGTTCAAGCTGTGGCGCGATCAGGTCGAACGACTGATTCCGATCGTCAAACAACTGGCAGCCGACTACGACGCCGTTCATGTCAAAACACAGGATGTCTTTGATGCAGCCGCCAGTGCGGTCTCGCCCGAGCACTGGATCTGGGACGGAGTTCACCCGCTGCCCCAAGGTCACGAACTGATCGCGCGAGCCTGGCTGGAAGAAGTCAGCGCCCGCTGGAAACACGGCGAACAGCCCAGCTAATCGTCCCGACACGATGACATTCGCTGGTCCAGTCGGTAAAAACGCCCATTGCTTTGCCCCTTCCATTTTTCATTCAATCTTTCCGACTAGGGAACACGTCATGAGACGACTGTACTTCTCCGTTGCGTTGCTGATTTCTGTGCTCGTTGCTTCCGCCACGGAGGCGCAGGATTTGTTTCTGGTCAGTGCGTCTTACGGGAAGGACGTGATCGCTCTTTGCGAACGGGATGGCAGCGTATTGTGGCAGTTCAAGACGGGTGGGCCGAAGCGCGGACACGCGGGACATCATGAAATTCAGATGCTCGAAAACGGTAACATCCTGTTTCATGACGACTGGGACACGGTCAAGGAAATGAAACTCGATGGCACGGTCGTCTGGAGTTACAAAAGTTCCAACGTCCACGCCTTCACTCGGCTGGCCGATGGAAACACGATGATCGCCGAATCCGGCAGTGGTCGCATTCTGCTGGTCGACAAAGCCGGAAAAGTGGTCAGCGCCACGAAGCTCGGTAAAGACGGCCGTGGCAGCACTCGCCAGGCAGAAGTTCTGGCCAATGGCAACTATCTGGTTTGTGCTGAAGGACCGGGAACCGTCACCGAGTACAACAAAAAGGGCGACATCGTCTGGGAGTACGAAATCAAGACTCGCGTTTACGGAGCGATTCGCCTGAAGAATGGCAACACCGTGATCTGCTCCGGATCGGGGAATTCTGTCGTGGAAGTCTCGCCCGAAAAGAAGGTCGTCTGGCAAGTAAAAAGCCAGGTTCCCGAGACCGACATCACGCTCAAGTGGACCGCCTGTCTGAAGGAACTCCCGAACGGACACCTTCTAATTGGCAACTGCCACGCCGGCCCGGACAGTCCGCAGATCTTCGAACTCGACAAGAATCGCAAAGTAGTCTGGAATACAACGAGTACGAACTCGTCGGAAACGGCATGGCCTGCTGGGACTATCTCAACGAGACCCAGGCCGCCAAAGCCCGCAAAAGCGTCGCCGCACTTGCCGCAAAGTGAATCACAGCCGCGCGTCGAATGTGATGGATGACCGGCGGCCGATTGCGCTAAAAGCCGTAATTTGACAATCACGATGGCGCTCAGCACCATTCGAACTCTTTGGCGTCCCGGTAAAGAAGAGATGACTCGGTCCCCAGAATCCTACTGCCGCAGCCGTGAAGCGCGACGGCGGCAGCCTTGTCACAAACACTACGAAATCTCCGTGAAAGAACTGACGAATGCTTAAGCACCAACTGATCCACCCAAAAATCAACGAAGTCCTTGGCCGTTGTGGTCACCACTCGAAGATTCTGATCGCCGACGGAAACTATCCGGCTTCGTCAACGCTCGGCCCCAATGCCGAGCTCGTCAGCTTGAACCTGATGCCCGGCCTGGTCAGTTGCACTCAAACATTGCAGGCATTGCTTTCGGCCATTCCGATCGAAGCGTGCAACACGATGGGTATCCCCGACGACGATCCGTACAACTCTGGAGAAGATCCGCCGATCTGGAACGAGTACCGCTCGATGCTCAAAGACAGCGACCTGGACATCGAACTTCAGCCAATCCAGAAGTGGGACTTCTACGACGCGGTCGCTTCGCGTGATCTGGTCCTGACGATACAGACGGCCGAGCAAGCTCTGTGGGCGAACCTGTTGCTAACAGTCGGCGTTCGCCAGGCCTGATCGCCACACCTGATTAAAACGACCACGTACGCCCCGTTGCGATTCAGCAGTTTGTTTCCAACGGGGCGCTACCGCACAACGACAGACAATCTGCCGGAGCCACTTTCATGACCAGCGCTGAAACACGTCTTGCCGAAATGGGCATCGAATTTCCCGAAGCTCCCGCGGCGATCGGCGATTACATCCCGGTCATCCAGTTTGGAGACATGGTCGTTACCAGCGGTCAGTTGCCAATGCAGGACGGAGCCATGACAGCCACGGGAAAGATCGGCGCCGACCATACCGTCGAAGAAGGAGCCGCCGCCGCTCGCGTCGCAGCGTTGAACTGCGTGGCTCAAATCCGAAGTTGTGTCGGCTCGCTGGATAAAGTAACGCGAATCGTTCGAGTCGAAGGCTTCGTCAACTCGGCGGACGGATTTCATTCTCAGCCACAGGTTCTGAATGGAGCGTCCAACCTTCTGGCCGAAATCTTCGGCGAAGCAGGACGGCACACTCGAATCGCCGTCGGCGTCAACGAGCTACCACTCGACGCCGCTGTCGAGGTCGTCGTCTGGGCTCAAGTGAGCTGAACAGACCGGCCACTTATCAGGAATGTGAATGCCGGAAATCGATTTTGCGGAAACCGTCAGACCGTTGATCGGCTTGCCAATTGGGCATGCGTGGAAAGGTTACGGCTCCGCGATCTTTCTGGAACTTGGTAAGTTAAGACCGACTGGCCACAACGATCACCCCACTGGCGAATTCTGCATAGGGATTGAGTGGGACTGGCGACTGGAATTCGGTTCGACGGTTGAATTCGGTAGCTCAAACACAGGAGCGGAAATCAACAAACGAATCAGCAGTATTGAAGGTGCTGCTGTCGAGTCTCTGGAGACATTTGGAAGGGTTCCTGAATTGCTCATTGGCCTTTCAACAGGTCACAGAATTCGAACGACCGTGATGACGACCGGCGATCCGGAGTGGTCGATCAGGATCGGCGAGGACAAGTGGGTCTACGTGACTGACGGCAAAGTCGGCAGGAGTGGAGAGGGAATTGCGAATACCACACCTGAAGAACTCGCTGAGTTTGAACTCGCTAAAAAGACTGCAACACGGTGGTCAGTACCTGTTCTAGAGCCGAAAAACGGGAACTGCTCTCAATGCGTCTTCTATGTCAGGCTGGATGGGCAAGGTTCACTGTTCGATTTCGGCGTCTGCATCGAGGCAAATGGACCTTTTGACGGCAAGGTAGTCAACGTTCACAGCGGTTGCCCGGAATTTCAATCGTGCGATGTGGCGGCGAAATGAGCGTCATAAATTCTGGAATTTGGTCGCCTGGTGTCGAACGCGATTGCCGACAACGGTTTGTGTTCAGTACTCTGAAGCACTCAGAAAAATCCCCGTCCAAACGGAGCTACAGTCGTGTCCAATTTTTATCAGCCTGACACAACGCGTCGTGACTTTCTGCAGGTTGCTGGTGCGACTGCCGGAGCGACTCTTGCATCCAGCAAACTTCTCGCTGCGGAGTCTGAAGACACTCACGCAATCAACTTTCCGAAAGGAAAAGTTGATCACTGCGTGATGATCTGGCTGGGCGGTGGCGCCCTGCCACGTCGACACATGGGATCCCAAAAAGAAGGGTGATGCGAAGGCGAAGAAGGCGGGCTCGTATTACGACCCAATCGACACCGCAATCGACGGCGTGCAGGTTTGCGAGCACCTTCCGAAGTGCGCCGGCATCCTGGACCGATTCAACCCGATCCGGTCGGTTCATCACGACGTCATTAATGAGCATGCGGCCGCGACATACAGAATGCACACCGGGCGAGCGACCAGCGGCACGATCGAGTATCCATCCATTGGGTCAATCGTTGCTGATCAAAGAGGAGCGGCTTCAGACAACGCACCGGCTTACGTGCTGATTGGTTATCCAAACGTCACACGCGGCCCTGGGTTTCTGGGAGCGAAAGCTGGCTACGTTTACCTGACCAGTACAAACGAAGGCCCCAACGGGTTGAGCCGATTTCCAGGCATCAACGATGAACGGCAGAACCGGCGCGAACGACTGCTCAGCCGAGTGCGGGACATCTACAAAAAACGTACAGCCGGCGATAGAAAGATCGCTAACTACGACTCGACGATCGAAGACGCTCTGCGATTGTCGGGCCCTGAATTCATAAAAGCGTTCGAGCTGGATCGAGAACCGGCCGACTTGCGAGCCCGCTACGGCGGCGAGTTTGGCCAACGATGTCTGCTTTCTCGACGCCTGATCGAACGAGGTGTGCGGTTTATCGAGTGCTCCCACAATCTCAATTTCGTCAACGGAACAGGCTGGGACACTCACAACGAGGGGCAACTCAACCAGCATCTTCTGATTCAGGAACTCGACAGCGCGATCTCGACGCTGGTGCTCGACCTTGAAGAAAAGAAACTGCTCGACCGCACGCTGATCGTTGTCTCCACCGAGTTTGGTCGTCCGCCCGAATTCGACGGCGGCGGCGGACGAGGGCATCAGTCCAAAGCCTTTTCCGTCGTTCTCGCTGGCGGAGGTCTGCAGACCGGTAAGGTCATCGGCGAAACCGACGAGCTTGGAAAATCGATCGTCAAACAACCGGTTTCTGTTCCTGACCTGTTTGCGTCGATTCACTGGTCGATGGGCATCAACCCGGCCGAAGAGCTCTACGACGGCGACCGCCCGGTTCCAATCACCGACGGTGGCAAGCCAATTAAAGAGTTGTTCGTGTAGAGAGTTCCGATGGTATCGTAGGCCGGACCAAGCTCCGCGCCGTTCCGGCACCAAATGATGTTTGGATTGCCGGAACGGCGCGGAGCTTGGTCCGGCCTACCAAAGTCACCAACGACAAAAGAGGAATCTCATGCGGGCCACGCAGATTCTCAGAACTTCAACGATCGCGTCATGCCTCGTTCTACTCTTATTCGCTGCTGCCACTCAGGTATTTTCAGCGGAAGAAAAACCGGTAGACCAACCTGACTCGCCGAAACCCGGCCATCCTGCTGAACTCGATGCTCAGAACTCGGCGAGAAGTGAAAGACGTCGCGAGACTGGCTTACCTCAAAGTCTACGACGGCTGGAGCACGGACGAAGTGCTTCTCCAGACGAAACTCAACGATCAGTTCCTTGCCGAATGTCGCAGCCGGATGGCGGACATTCCGAGTTTCGATTTCAACTGGACGCTGCTCAATCTTCGTAAAGCGGTGGCCTGCGAGACATCTCCGCCTCGAAGCGACGGCGAGATAACTCGGACGCTTATCTTCACGCCGCTGAGATTGCTGCGAGGTTTCTGGAAGACCGCTACTCGGTCAACACCGACCGCGTTCTTTGCGATCCGAAGCTTCGCGCCGAGTACGGCAAAGAAGCGAAGAAGGTCGCTCCGAAAGTCGATCCGTACCTGCTGCGAAAGGCCAGCCCCACTTTACGAAAGTCACGCCGCCTGCAACCTGAGCTGGTCCTTCGCGTCGCTGACTGGAAGAAGGACATCATCGCGATGCCGGCCGCTGATGCGGAGAAGGATGCTGACAAAGTTCCGGAGCAACCGGGCGTCTACATTTTCCGAGACGCCTCCGGCTACCTCTACATCGGCGAGTCATCAAACCTGCACGACCGAATCAAAAAACACCTCGACCGCTCTGACCGACAATCACTGGCCAACTACCTCGCCACCAACGGCGTGAAAGGCGTCACTCTGGAACTGCACGCCTTCGAAAAAGACTCGCCCGCCCGCCTGAAACCAATGCGCCGCGCCTACGAATCCGAATTAATCCGCAGCCGCAAACCCCGCTTCAATCTTGCTCCGTGATTGGTCCAGGATTCTGAAACAAGTCACTGTTTGAGTGATCGACTGTCGAAGATCGTAAGGCCATTGCCCAGCACCTTAGGGCTTCACGCCCCGGTTCGGTATGTCTGTGATAGGGCAGCAGGTTGTGCACCATTCTGACGGTACATCTTCGAAACTCTTCGAGAACGGGATCGGAATAGTGTGCAACAACAAACTGCTGCCAATCCGCTGACGATGTACGATCGTCTGCTAGGCGATCAAGAAAACCTGCGAACGCGGCACGATCAATCACTTCCCTGAAACCTTTTCAAGAATCACGTCATTGACCAATCTCGGCTTCGGAGCGAAGAGCGTTGCCTCGTTCAAGCAATTCGGTTCCGGGGACGACGACTCGGGGGCGGAGTTGGAAGTTGAATTCCTGGCGGTCCTGGATTCTTCCTGGGAGCAGGTTGTCGGTGATCAGGTCGAGCGGTGGGATCTGGTACCAGGGGCGACGGAGTTTTATGTAGTGAGACTCCATTTCGTAGCCGTCGCGGCGAATGGTGACTTCTTCCGTACCGTACCAGGTGAAGTCGAACGAAGCCGGCGAGTGGCCGATCTCTCGATCGCCGACTGAGATCAACGCTCCCGGAGGATCAGTGCGAATGGTCGCTCGGCGGTGAACGCAGCCCGGAACGATGGCGAATACGCCACAGGCGATGATCGCTGGTACCAGTTTGCGAATTCGATCATTCATGAGAAACGACTTTGTGGAAGTAAGTCAGCCGATGATGCTCGGCCGTGATCACTGAACCTGAAGCAGGTTGTCCATCTGAGACGAGTACGGTGTGCGTGGTCCAAATCTTGGCTCCAGAGCGATGGCAACTCCGACGCTGTCTTTGCTCTGGTCGTAGCTGAATCCGCAGTGGAAGAGGAAGTCGGCTCCGATTCTCGTCAGGGAGAGCGACTGGCCTCGGTTCTGACCTTCAGAAAGGTCGTAAGCAGTGCTCGCTGTGCCCGCCCATTTTTCGCTGAAGAGGTAGCTCATGCTGCCTGTGGCGATCTGACTGTCGACGCCCTGCCCTTTGATTTCGCGGATGCCAGCGTAAACGCTGCCGCGAGCACTTCGCTGACTGAGCAGGCCGACATTCCAAAGCTGCTGACCACCGTCGAACGTGTCGTACAACCCGCCCGCCAGCAGAGCCGTTCGTTCGCTGATCAACCATTTGTACCGAGCGGACAGCAACCCGAAGTCTTCGGAAAAGTCTCGTCCCGCTGGATTCTGACCACCCGCTCCAGGAAACCACGAGCCTTCCAGATCAAGAGTCATCCAGTCTCGGATGCGCTGTCGGTCCGGCGGGCCAACTTTCGTTTGCAGGCGATGGTGCCAACCGGCTCGCAAGACATGCAGATCGTCGACCAGCTCGTGCCAGGGTGACGTGACCAGCGAGCCAGCTCCGGATCGAATGGCGTAACGCCGAGCGTTGAATTGAGTCGGAATCGCTCCGCCGAAAGTGTGTCCGGGGAAACGTTGCTGAAATCTTTCCTGAGCGTTGTCGTCGAAGGCGTTGTACTGAGCGACGTTCGTAATGTTGTCCGACGAGTCGGTGTAGGAATACTCCAGATCAAACACCATGCGGTGTGCCAGACCGTTCAGATTAAAGATGCGGCTCTGCACGTACGGGAAGATTCGCGACATCGTCAGGCTACTGCGAACTCCGCCCGAACCGACAAACCGGTCCAGCGAATTCCCCGTCAGGTCCTCTCCCCAGTGCGCGATCTCGCCCATCGCAAACGGAGCCACGACAAACGGCCCGGCAGTAAACGGCAGCGTGACTTCGCTGCGAGTCATGATGACTTCGCCGTTGACGTTTCCGTAGTACGGCAGCGGAGTGAAAATGTCGGCAGGATCAGACGGAGTGTCGGCTCGGTAAAGCTTTGCATAACCCGCTGACGAATGAGACGTCCAGGTGATCGGGCTGCCGAAGATCGGCTCGGCCAGCGCGAAGATGTCGCCCTTCGGGTACCACTCGGTCGAGTTCTCAAAATCGTTGACCTGCGGCTGCGCGAGAATGCTCCAAGCGACGTTGTCGAACTTCTGTTCGAGCATGAGCCGAGTTTCGTTGTCCTTCTTTCGGTCGAACTCGTCCTCGTACCACTGCTCCAGGAAATTACGATCGCTGATGAATCCGGCCTCGCCGAACAGCGACAGGTTGTTCGGTAAGTCGTGCCGGTGCCGCAGCTGAACTCGCCCGCGATTGTCATCTCGCAGACGCAGCCCGTTTCGACCAAGCCCGAGATTGTCTCGACCGTGATCGTTGACGTAGTACCCGTGAAATTCGCCCTGGTACTTACCGATGATCCCGAACAGGTCTTCGCCGTCGTAGGCACCTTCCAGCCCGGCTCCTGGACCGCGTCGCGAGTAGTAGTCCAGCAGCAGGCTCGACGACAATTCTTCCGGAGCGTCTTGTGTCAGAAGGTGGAATGGATCCCACGCCGTTCTGATTTGCGTGCCGAAGATTCGGTCAGACCTGACTGCGGCCTTCTTGATTGGGAGATGAGGATCTTCCGCCGGCCCTGACAGGTACGGAGAAGCAAAGACCGGAGTGTCACCTACGACGAAACGGTTATTGAGCGTCGTCAGCCAGTTGATTTCTCCGTCGTCGACTTCGCCCGTGACGGGGTCGATCCATCCGCCCTGAGAATGAACCCACGGGTTGATCACTCGCGGCTCGAAGAAGACATCGCTTGATTCCAGTCGATAGCCTGGCCGGCCAAAATAGCTGGCAGACATCCACGCTTCCTGAGCATGGAACGATCCTTCGGTGATCTGTCGAATCCGATTCGCTCGGACTCGCAATCGACTTTGAGCCTGCGGGACGTAGACGGCCAGCTCGGCATCAAGCAGCAACGCTCGGTCGTTGCGAGCGTCGTAGTAAGCACGGTCCGCTCGCAGCGTCTTACCGTTCTGGCGAATGACGATGTTGCCTTCGAGATAAATCTGCAGCGGCATGTCTCGAGTTTGCAACTTCTCCGCGCCGGACGACAAGTCGGTCAGGTCGGTGGCTTCCGTCCAGATGACCATGCTGTCCGCAGCCAACTCCATCGCCTTCGGATCGGGTGTCCCGTCCTGCGTCGGCGAGTCGACATTCAGCTTGATGCCGCCGGAAATCAACGCGATCTGCTCGGCAGGCGTGACCTGCGTCGAGCGTTCCGTCTTAAACGAGAATGGCTGGCCCGTACGAGCATAAAGTCTAATTCGCCTCACTGGGGCATTGCCATCTTCCAGCCGAAAGCTGCTGTAATTGAATCCGGGCGGGGGAAGTTCCAGAAGTTGAGCCTGCTGAATCAGAGTCCTGGATGACTCTTTTCGATGAGCAGTCGCTCGACCAATCAGCGGATCAACGAGTGGTTCGGAAGATTCACGCGGCCAGCGAGCTTTGTACGTCACCCCCGACTGACTCCAGAGATCTATATATTGCCTCGAAAAACTGCGAGTGCTGCCTGGACGGCTGACGCGGATGTCGTCTTCAAGGTACAGCTCAACACGATCGCGGCCGTTGATCTTTGATCGCCAGACGACCATCTGACGGCCGACTATTGATGTCTCACCCTGCTCAACACGGCAATTGCCCCGCATGACCGAGACCATCGAACCATCAGCCGCTTGCCACTGATGAGAAATGTCAGCCGACACTCGAATCACGCCGGATGAGTCCGGTATTGTTTTCTCCTGAGCCGAAATCATCGAGCGCAGCGTCAACGCAGCCAGCAATGCAAACGCATACTGGAGCAGTCTTTGAAGCCGAAACAGCCTCGAATGATGAAGTTGTGACTGCGGAAAATGCCCCGGCACGGGCGCTCCGGTCGTCTTCAGAAGTGATTACACGCTGCCGAATCCGTTCGGCTTGCCAGTTTTAGCAGGAAGGACGGGCTCCGCCGCTGGCTTTGAGGGGCCGGAGTATACGAGCGGTGCGAAAATCTCAGCAATACGGGTGTTGGATCGGCGTCAGTTGATGCCGCGCTGCTTTGCCCCTATCAAACAGCCAAGCCACACTGGCTCCTCCCTCAACATCCCACCTGATCCAAGAAGGACATCCAGATGCTGACCAACCGAGTGCTGAAGTGGGCGATTCCCGGACTGGCTGCCGTCGCAAGTCTGGCGACCACCCAAGCAGCCGTGGCGGACGTTTCACTGTCGAAGATTTTCGGCTCAAACATGGTTCTTCAGCGAGGCGTGGAAATTCCGGTCTGGGGCTGGGCCGAGCCGGGCGAAGAAGTCACCGTCAAAATCGGCGACCACTCCGCGACCACCAAAGCCGGCGATGACAAACGCTGGGACGTCAAACTACCTGTCCATAAAGCGGGCGGTCCTCACACTGTCACGATCTCGGGCAAGAATTCTATCACGCTCGAAAATGTGCTGATTGGCGAAGTCTGGGTCTGCTCCGGACAGTCGAATATGCAATGGTCAGTCGACTCAGCCGACGACGCCGACATCGAAAAGCTAACCGCGAAGTTTCCGAACCTTCGCCTGATCACCGTACCTCAGGTCGGCACGCAGGAACCACAGAACGATTTCGGTGGCGAAGGATGGCAGGCATGTGCACCGGAAAACGTTGGCCAGTTTTCGGCGGTGGGATACTTCTTCGGGCGACAGCTTCACCAGACGCTCGATATTCCCATCGGTCTGATCGACAACTCATGGGGCGGCTCGGCCTGTGAAGCATGGGTTCGTCGAGACCTCCTGAAAGCTGACGATCGCTACAACGAACTGCTCACCAGATGGGTCGACACCGAGAAGACTTACGACCACGACAAAGCCATGGCCGTTTACCAGGTAAAACGTGAAGCCTGGCAGGCTAAAGTGAAGGAAGCACGAGCTGCTAAGAAACCAATTCCAAACGGGCCACGCGCTCCGCGTAACATCCTCGCCGGACAGCATCGCCCGGCAAACCTCTACAACGGAGTCCTGAAACCAATCATCGGATACGGCATCCGCGGAACGGTCTGGTACCAGGGTGAGACAAACGCTGGTCGAGGCCTACCAGTACCGGCACCTCTTTCCGCTCATGATTCAGAGCTGGCGTGACGAGTGGAAGCAGGGCGATTTTCCGTTCTACTTCGTGCAGCTCGCCGACTTCCGAGATGAGTCTGCCGCCCCTCAGGAAAGTGGCTGGGCAGAACTTCGTGAAGCTCAGACGATGACTCTGGCCAAACTCCCAAACACCGGGCAGGCCGTCATCACAGACCTCGGCGAAGCTCACGACATTCACCCCAAAGACAAACAGAACGTCGCCAAACGTCTGGCTCGCTGGGCACTGGCGAAGGATTACGGAATCGGCATTCCTTACCGCAGTCCCGAATTCAAATCGTCTGAGGTAAACGGCAACAAAATCATCGTCATGATGGACCACGTCGGCGGAGGCCTGGACACATTCGACGTTCGAAAACTAGTCGGCCTGGCCATCGCTGGAGAAGACAAAGTCTTCAAATGGGCAGAAGCTAAGATTGTCGGCAAGGACAAAATCGAAGTCTGGAGTGCCGACGTCGCCAACCCGGTCGCCGTGCGTTACGCATGGGCCGACAATCCCGTCTGCAACCTGCAAAGCCGCGAAGGCTTGCCAGTCACTCCGTTCCGATCGGATGATTGGCCCGGTCTGACAGCCGACGTTCATAAGTAGCAATTACCAGTCTCTGTATTGGTAGGGGATGTCAAGCGAAGCGCGGGCGTCCCGTTTATTCCTTTGGCACGCCTGCGCTTCGCTTGACAATGCCCTACAGTCGGACAAGTAGCCGGACAAACTGCCATGAACACTGCGCATCGAAAGCTGATTCTTGCGGGAGTTGTCCTGTTGGCCAGCGTGGCTGCTCGCGCCAATGACTGGCCGATGTGGCGTTGTGATGCTCAACGGACGGCCTCGTCCAGCGAAACTCTGCCGTCTGGAATGAAGCTACTCTGGACTCGGGCATACGGGCCGAGGCAGCAGGCTTGGGACGATCCGCTCAACCATGACCTGATGACTTACGATCGGATATTTGAACCGATCTCAATGGACGGACGACTCTTCGTCGGCTTCAACGATCAGGGACAAACTGGTCGCACTGGACGCTGCGACTGGCGAAGAGATTTGGACGTTCTTCACCGAAGGGCCGGTCCGAGTTCCGCCGGCAGGCCACAACGGACGAGTCTACTTCTGCAGTGACGACGGGTTTCTGTACTGCGTCGACGCTAAAACTGGCAAACTCCAATGGAAGTTCCGTGGCGGCCCGAGCGCACAACACGCGATCGGAAACCAACGACTCGTTTCCGCATGGGTTGCGCGAGGCGGGCCGGTTATTCGCGATGAAACCGTCTACTTTGCGGCCAGTATCTGGCCGTTCATGGGCACTTTCATTTACGCCGTCGACGCGAAATCCGGAGCTGTCCAATGGGTCAACGACAGCACGGGCTCGCAGTACATCAAGCAGCCTCATAGCGCGCCGTCGTTTGCTGGCGTCGCGCCACAGGGAGTGCTCGTCGCTACCGATGAAATGCTGCTTGTTCCTGGCGGCCGCTCCGTTCCAGCAGCATTTGACAGAAGCAGCGGCGAGTTTCGTTACTTCAAATTCAATGAGGGCGGCAAGGGCACAGGCGGGTCATTTCTGGCAGCCGACGACAAGCACTACTACGTGCACACTCGCCTCAAAGGAACGCGCGCGTTCGACCTGAAAGCCGGAGCGAAGACGGCGTTCATGGTAAACGAGCCTGTGCTTTCGGACGGTCTCGTTTACGCATCCGTCGGAGATGCCAGCAAACCGCAGGTCCGAGCTTACGGCTCTGATAAGAAGGCTCTATGGGAGATCAGTGCTGACGGCACTGGCGACCTGATTCGCTGCGGCAAACATCTAATCGCAGCCGGCAAGCAAGCAATCACGGCCATCAGTCTTCCGCAGGGTGGAAAAAGTAAGACTCCGCAGATTCACTGGACAATCCCAGTCGAAGGGACCGTGCAGAGGTTACTCGTCGCCAATGGAAAACTTTTCGCGGTCACGCTTGAAGGCAACATTCTGTGCTTCGGATCGGACACCGGCTCAAATGCAGAACCGACGATCCACGCGCAACAAGAATCACGGTCAATTGCGTTCAAGCCAGAGGCTGCAGAGACAGTTTCGCAGATGCTCTCCGTAGGGGATGCCGAAGGGTACGCCTTCTGGTACGGCTCGGCTTCCGACGAAATGCTGAACACGCTGGCTGCGGATTCGCCGTTCGTTCAACTTGCCGTTGTGGATGACGACAAAGCTCGCGTTGATCGTTTGCGTCTACGACTGGATGACGCCCGACTTTACGGTCAAGTGACCGCTCATGAATCATTGGCTGCTGAATTCATGCCGCCACAACATATCGCTCACATGGTTTTCGTCAGGCAGGGACCGGTAGCCACGACCGACATCGCCCCCATCAGGGCTGCGTACGGAGCGGTACGACCGTATGGCGGAGTGATGTACCTACTTGCTGAGAAATATCGGTCGCAAATCGCCGCATCCGTCAGGGCGATGAATCTTGAGCAGGCTGAAGTCTCCATTGAAGAGCACGGAGTCGTTGTTCGCCGTGTTGGAGCATTGCCGGGCTCAGCCGATTGGACACACCAGTACGGCGACATCGGAAACACGATCAAGTCGAACGACAGCCGCGTGAAACTGCCTCTGGGAGTGCTCTGGTTTGGCGGGCAGCAGCAACATGGACGTGCTGCCTCGACACGGCCACGGCCCGACCGAACAGGTCGTCGGAGGTCGGCTCTTTATTCAAGGCACAAACAGCCTGAGTGCTCGAGACGTCTACACAGGGCGAGTGCTCTGGAAGCGTGAGTTCAAAAACCTGGGCACGTTCGACGTTTACTACGACGCGACTTACAAGAACACGCCACTCAATTCGGCATACAACCAGGTTCACATTCCAGGTGCCAACGGCCGAGGAACCAACTATGTCGTTGCCAACGACCGCGTCTACATTGTCGAAGGCGACACGTGCCATGCCCTCGACCCGGCGACTGGAAAAACGCTGCTCGATATCCGCCTTTCCGCTGACAAGTCCGGCGACCGTAAAGAGTGGGGCTATCTGGGTGTGTCTATAAAGATGTCCTGATCGGCGGAACCGGTTTTGCGAATTATCGATCCCGCAACGACCTCAAGTTCGACGCCGATGGCAATCTGTCTAAGAACAGAAAGGGATTCGGTAGCAAGAGTCTCGACCGCGCAGCCAGTATGGCTCTGACCGGATTCGACAGACACTCCGGGAAACAGCTTTGGAAAGTCGACGCGATCCACAGTTTCTGGCACAACGGAATCGTCGCGGGCAATGGTCGAATCTACTGTCTCGATCGAAATCCAAAACGAGTCGAAGAGGCTCTTAAACGTCGTGGCAAAGCTTCGCCAGACACTTACCGGATTCTGGCGATTGACCATCAAAGCGGCTCGACGCTTTGGGAAAAGGCCGAGAACATTTTTGGAACGTGGCTCGGTTACTCGGAAGCGAAAGACGCTCTGCTTCAAGCGGGAGCTTCCGCCAGCGACCGACTGTCAGACGAAGTCGGCACGGGCATGGCCGTCTACTCTGGAAAGGACGGGAAGGTTCGCTGGCAAAACAACTCGTTGAGTTACTCCGGGCCGTGCATCCTGCACAACGATTTGATCATCACAAACGCGAACTCGTACAACGTGTCGGCCGGAGCTTTCAACATCGACAATGGCAAGCAAAAGCTGATCGCCAACCCGCTCACTGGTGAACTTCAACCGTGGAAAATCACTCGGGCCTACGGCTGCAACAGCATTATCGCGAGTGAGAATCTGCTGACGTTCCGGTCGGGTGCCGCAGGCTTTTATGACATGCTGACCGATTCCGGAACGGGCAATCTCGGAGGCTTCAAATCCGGCTGCACGTCAAATCTTGTCGTTGCAAACGGTGTCCTGAACGCTCCGGACTACACACGAACCTGCAGCTGTGCTTATCAAAATCAAACGTCGCTCGCACTGGTCCACATGCCGAAGATGGAAATGTGGACGGTCAATATCGCCGCCGCGACAGCCGACGTAACTTCGTCCGACATGCCGGTCAATAAACTCGGAATCAACTTCGGCGCGCCGGGAGATCGACGAGATCCCAAGGGGCTGCTCTGGCTGGAGCACCCCGCAGTCGCTGGTGACTCCCCGCCACTGCCGATCAACGTGGACTCGGATGGAAGTTACTTCCGCCGCCACGGATCAACGATGGACGGTCATGATCTTCCCTGGATTCTGGCGTCGGGCGTCGAAGGCGTGAAAGAAATCACGATCGGATTAAAACAGTCCACGGGTTCTAAACTTGCGTCAGGAATTGCGATCAACCATGACGGCGACGATGCCGAGGAAAATGAGAAAGGGAAAGTCGACCTGGATAGCAGCGACCTGGAACTCGTTGAGGAATCGGAAACTCAACTTGTCGGAATTCGTTTTAACAAGGTGAACGTTCCTCGAAACGCCACGATTCGGCGGGCCTATGTTCAGTTCACCGTTGATGAAGCATCAACAAAGAAAACGTCGCTGATCATCGCCGCAGAAAAATCGGCTAACGCAGAACGATTCCGTTCCGACAACCATGACCTGTCCTCTCGATCCCGAACGGCTGCCGAAGCCGCATGGCAACCCGCGGCGTGGCCAACAGCCGGAGCGGCAGGCGATACTCAACGCACTCCGGACCTCGCCGGAATGATTCGAGAAGTGGTGTCTCTTCCCGACTGGAAATCTGGAAATTCAATGGCCTTTCTGATCAGTGGTTCCGGAAAGCGAGTCGCGGAAGCTCATGGAAAAGACGGAAAGCTCGCGCCGCGACTGGTGATTGAAACCGACGCCCCAGTGACCGAACCACCTCGCGGCCCCGAGACTCCACATCACGTCCGTTTGTTCTTTGGAAGTCCTCCCCAAGCGGGACTCAAACGCAGCGTTTTTGATGTTTATCTTCAAGAAAAGCTGGTACTTCGTGATGTAACCCTCGCCCCAGACGGAGCCGCGTCAAACACAGGCGAGTCGCACTCGTTTGAAAACGTGATGATTGAAGACAAACTGAGAATTCGATTCGTCGCCAAAGAGGGCAAGCCGCTAATTTCAGGCGTCGAGATCACAGCAACAGACGAACGCCGATAAGAGATTGCCGGGCGAGGATGACACGACGAGAGAACACTAATCTTCGCTAATTCACCCTTATTGCCAATCAGCGATTATTAGTGGGGATCAGTGTTCCTGAGTCTTCAATTGAGCCCCGAAGAAGCGAAGCGAGCACGCCATTGACCACAGAATCCGACAATACCTGGTTGGCGGTCGACGTCGGAAATAGCCGAATCAAGGTTGGACTGTTTAACACGTCCGATTTTTCTCGAGCAACTCTTGAACCGAACGAATCGGACTCCGGGTGCGAGGACATCGACGGGCTGCCTCGCTGCGTTGAGTTTCGTTCGGTGCCGCTCAAGACGCCTGTTCCATGGAACGACTTGGGCGATGAACACGCCAAGGGAGCGCAACCGAACGGGATCATCGTTGGGTCCAACCAGCGCGGCGTTGATCAGGTGGTCAGTGACTGGCCGGACTGGCTTCAGAAGCCTGCTGTGATTCGGAATTCGGAATCATTTCCAATCGGCGTCGACGTTGACGAACCTCGGCGAGTCGGACTGGACCGACTGCTGAACGCAGTCGCGGCCGACAGTGTTCGCAGTCCTGCCGAAGAGGCAATTATCGTTGATTGCGGAACCGCGACGACCATCGATCTGGTGTCTTCATCCGGGAGTTTTTGCGGTGGAGCGATTCTCCCCGGTTTCACACTCTGTGCCCGGGCACTGAATCAGTACACGGAAGTCTTGCCTCTGATTTCGATGAACGAGTTGTTCGATCTGCCGCCGAGCGAAGACTGTCACCCCGCCCTCGGAACCAACACTCAAGCAGCCATCATGAGCGGCGTTTTCTGGGGACAGATCGGGGCGGTCCGAGAATTGATCAACCGTCTTACTCACCATCAAGAATCAAGCGGCAATAAAGAGTTGGCTCCGAAAATCCTGCTGACTGGAGGCGGAGCTCGACTGCTGGTTCCTTACTTTGCAAACGCGGTACACTGCCCGTATCTGCCGCTCCAAGGACTGGTTCTGGCAGCGGCAAATGCCCCTCGTCCATAAACGTTCAACACTCAAATCGAAGCAGCCAGGAAACACAATGCAGGGCAGGAGTCTGACTGAAGGTAGCCGTCGAGCCGTCGAAGTTGCACGACAGCAAGCCACAACGTGGGGACACGCAAAAGTGCTGCCCGCTCACCTGCTGTGGGCACTGCTTGAAGAAGAGTCAAACGCATTCGAGTTGCTCGAACTTGCCGGCGTCACTCAGTTGCTTATCGAACAACGCGACATCTGGAATGGCGATGCTCCCCGAAAAACAGCTTCCGACTCCGGACCGACCGAGACAGAAGACGAGTCAGACGATGACCCGATCGCCGCTTTGACTCGCGATGTGGCTGCAGTATTCGAACAAGCAACTGCTGGCGACGCTCAAAGCGAGGGCGAGGCTCTACCAGAAAACGAATCGCTGGACGAAGTGCATCAACATGCCCGGCAGGCCGCTCGCAAAGAAGGTCGCGACGTTGAGACTTCAAGTCTGCATCTTCTGGCAGCGATCGTCGCCACTGACGAGGACATCTCGGCGTTCCTGTTTGAGTTTGGCGTCTCGGCTGAGTCGTTCAAACCTGGTCCCAACCAACCGGAATTACTTGCCGAGCCAATGCCGGTTTCGTTCGAAATCAATCTGCAGGCTGAGACTTCCAGCGAACGAGCAACCGTACTGCGAATTCTCGACGCTTCAGCCAACCGGGCAAGAGAAGGTCTGCGAGTTGTTGAAGACTATGTTCGCTTCGCACTGGACGACGGTCATCTATCCGAACTTTTAAAGTCGGCGCGTCATCAATTGCGTTCGGCATTACAGGATATCGACGGCGAATCCCTGGTCGGATCGCGAAACACTCGCGCGGACGTCGGCACTCAAATTACAACCTCGGCCGAGTTGGTTCGTTCCGATTCACTGTCAGTGGCGAAGGCAAGCCTCAAACGCGTCCAGGAAGCAACTCGCACGCTTGAGGAGTATTCGAAAGTGCTGGCGACTTCGAATCCAGTGACGAGTCAGCCAAACGCTTCGCAACAGCTCGAACAACTTCGCTACAAGCTGTACACAATTGAGAAGGCCGTGCTGACGACCATTGGGTCGCGAAAGACGTATGAAAATCGGAAAGTCTATCTGCTGCTCAGCTCTGATCAGTGTGACGGCGACGTCGAGCATGTTCTGAACGAAGCCATCGCGGGCGGAATCCGGATCGTGCAGATTCGGGAAAAATCGATGCCCGACCAGAAACTGCTTCAGTACGCTCGACGCGTTCGAAGCATCACTCGGGACGCCGGCGTGATGTTGATTATGAATGATCGGCCCGACCTCGCTGTGTTGTGCGAGGCCGACGGAATTCACGTTGGGCAGGAAGAGTTGCGAGTTCACGACGTCCGCAGAATCGTTGGCCCTGATTGTCTGATTGGTGTGTCTACGCATTCGATTGAACAGGCACGCGATGCTGTGCTGGACGGAGCGAGTTACATCGGCGTCGGTCCTGTCTTCAAATCCGGAACGAAGAAGTTTGATGAATTCGCAGGACTCGACTTCGTGCGAGAAGTCGCTGCGGAAATTCAGCTCCCCTGGTTTCCGATCGGCGGAATCGATCTCTCGAACCTCGACGCAGTTACCGAAGCCGGCGGATCGCGGGTCGCAGTCAGCGGTGCCGTTTGTCGGTCGCAGAATCCTCGTCACGCGGCCGAGCAACTGGTCGCGCGACTTTCGAACGACTAGCATCTCGGCGGCCGCGGTCACAAAGTTGATCAATCACGGACGGACGCTTCGGATATGGAAATCCTACACGCAATCATTCTTGGCATCGTGCAGGGGATCGGAGAATTTTTGCCGATCAGCTCGTCGGGGCATCTTGTGATTGTCGGAGCAATACTCGACCAGTCTGCAGGCACGGAAAGCGACGACGCGATCAAACTGCTGATGAACGTCGTGCTGCATGCCGGCACGTTGTTTTCGATTTTAATCGTCTATCGAAACGAGCTTCTGAAACTTCGCCTGCAACCCAAAGTCTGTCTGTTAATTGTGCTGGCTTCTGTCCCGGCCGGCCTGCTTGGAGTGTTGGCGAAGGACCTGTTTGCGGAAGTGTTTGCAACTCCTTTGGTCGCGGGCGTTGCCCTTTTCGTGACAGCAGCTCTGTTGGTTGGCGGGCAGAAGCTCGAACGAAACGAACTTGACTACGATCAACTTTCGTTTGGCAAAGCGTTGACGATCGGCTGTTTTCAGGCTGCAGCTCTGATACCCGGAATTTCCCGTTCAGGAAGTACGATCTCGGGTGGACTGGCTCTGGGCCTGAAACGAGAAGCTGCGGCAGCATTTTCATTCCTGATGGCCGTTCCGGTCATCGGTGGCGCGGCGCTGCTTGAAGCAAAGGATGTCATTTCTGGCGACCTGGTCATCAGTGATCCCGTGCCGCTGGTTGTCGGCGGAATTACAGCCTTTGTTGTGGGCCTACTGACGCTTCGATGGCTGGTTGCTCTCATTGCCAAAGGCCGACTGTACTGGTTCTCGTATTACTGCGTCGCAGCCGGCACGGCGACAATCTGCTGGCAACTGATCAAGTCAGTCACTTCGATCCCTCAATAAAACGTGACTTTCGTTTTACTGGAGCATGGTCTTTCGTGATCAATCTCGTGCAGACCGACGAGGGTATTGTGCTTCCCGTCAAAGCGCACGCTGGTGCCAGAAAAAATGGAATCACTGGCGAGCATGCCGGAGCTTTGAAAGTTTCCGTCACGCAAGCACCGGAGAAGGGAAAGGCAAACAAAGCGCTGGCCAAAGTGATCGCTTCGGACCTGGGGCTTAGAAACTCTCAAGTTGATCTCGTCAGCGGCGCAACGTCGACTAACAAGTCGTTTATCATTACCGGTCTCGAATTCACGGACTTGAACAGTCGATTACAAGCTCGGCTGAACTCATAACGCCCTGTTAATGAACACTCACTATCGACAACGTGGAGCTGAATATTTCAGGAGAGGACTGCTTTCAGAGTTCCGGCGTTTCGGCCATTCACCGGTCGTTGACAGGGCCAAATGGGAGAAATACGATGGCCCGCCTTATCTGAATTTTCTTTCCGTTCAGGAGAGACTGGTTCCGAAAACTGACCAATCTTTGGAACTTGCGAATTCCCAACTCACAGCAAAGTCATCGCCGGTTGGCCAAAGCCGGGGGTGGTTGGTATCCCTCACCAGTGATAGCTGTGTTGTTGATCAGAATTCTGCCCACAGTATGCTTTTCAAGAATGAATGAGTAACGCACAACGTTCGTGACACCTGCTACTGGAGTTTGCACGGTCCATGTCTCAAGCGCCGCCGACAGTTGATGCCCCTGCACAGCCGGTGATGGGGACTACTCAGTACGACAAAGCGTCGGCTGGGATGATCGCTGCTGTCGCAGGCTTGCTCGGACTGACCGCACTTTTGGTTGCAGTCTGGTTCACAAATCGAATACCGGCACCTCCAGAGCCAGTGCCATTTGAAATTGTTGAGATGCCTGGCGGCTACGAAGACGGCAACCCGGACGAAACAATGGAACTTGAGTCTCCTGAAGAGGAGGTTCCTGACCCGGCGATCGCCGAAACCGTAGAAGAGCAGACTCAAATTCAAGAGATGCTGGAAACGATCGTCGAACTCTCCGACTCAGCCAGCCAGGAAGTTGAGACGCTTAAGTCAGACCAGTCTGCGAACTCAGGTCAGGTCGGCAGCGCATCCGGAACTGGCGGTCGACCGCTGGGAATGGGCGGAGGTGGTAAAGGTGGAATCGGCCGCGAGCAACGCTGGCGGATCAAATTTGACGACGGCGACCTTGAGACCTACGCCAAGCAACTCGACTTTTTCAAGATCGAGCTGGGCGCGTTATTCAAGGATGGTCGGCTGGTGTTTATCAAAGATATGTCGAAACCACGACCTGCCCAACGAGTCGTCCAGACCGGTAAAGGCGAAGATCGCCTCTACATGACCTGGCGAGGTGGTTCACGGAAGAAAGCTGATGCTTCGCTCTTTAAGAAGGCCGGCGTTGCCAACCCCGAAACTGCGATGCTGATGCACTTTTACGCTCCAGAAACCGAGCAATTACTTGCTCGCACCGAAGTCGCTTATCGAAACCGCAAGTCGACAGAAATTCGAAGTACGTATTTCTCAGTTAGAAAAGACGGCCCCGGATACAAATTTGTCGTCACCAGTCAGTCGTACCTTTCCCGCTGATCGAAGCCAGGCCTTCCTTCGCCTGAAAATTTGCATCAGCCGTATTCAGTTACAGCAGTATTGATGGACCGAAATGGAACTAACTCAAATTCTTGGTTGGATCGGCAACGGAATTTACGCCTCTATGGCGGGCGTTGCTCTTTATGGTGTATTTACCGTTATTCTGCTTGCTCGACGAATCAGCCAGAAGCGATTCAAAGGCCCCGCCGCCGCTGAAGAATTCCTGGACGGAATTCGCGACAGCATGAATAGCCAGAATTTCGAGGAAGCTGCAGACCTCTGTGACTCCCCGAATTACTGGGCGAAGGCGATCCCTCAGTTGATCATGGTTGGATTGGCTAATCGCCAGCGACCGGTCACCAAGATTCGCAAGACGATGGGCGAACACTTCGACCGCGAAATTCAGGCCGACCTTGACTACCGCATGTCGTGGATCAACACCGTCGTAAAAACGGCTCCGATGCTCGGGCTACTCGGAACAGTGACAGGCATGATCCAAGCCTTTGGAAAAATCGCCGGAGCCGCAAAAGGCGGAACCGACCCGAGCGCTCTGGCTGGCGACATCAGTTTCGCACTCTTTACCACAGCAATGGGACTGATCATCGCGATTCCGTTGGTCATGGGCGGCGCATGGATCAACGTGCGAATCGGCAAACTTCAGGACGAAGTGCAGCAGTACCTCGGTGTTTTCCTGGAAGACCTTGAAGCTGCTGTTGCCAAAACCGGGAGACGCTGAGCATGGCGAAAGGTTCGCTGGGCGGTGACGCCGGTATCAAGAAAAAGAAGAACGAAGACGCCGACCTCGACATCACTCCGATGATCGACGTCGTGTTTCTTCTGCTGATCTTTTTCATGGTCACCTCAACGATGGACGACCAGAAGGCGGCAAACGTCCCGCCAGCCGAGCACGGTGTCGGCGTGGACGCAAACAAGGCCACAATCGTCTCAGTCGTCGCCGACGAGGCCGGTGGAACTGGTCGCGTCATTCTGGGAGACGATCCAAGTGGTGAAGAAATTGTGAACCTCGAACTCGTGCGCCGCTTTGTGCAGGCTGGGTTCAACGAGGGGAAAGAGCTCGTCATCATTAAGGCCGAACGCGACGTGAAAGAAGGACGAGTCCAGGAAGTCCTGAAAGTCCTGGCGGAAATCGACGGTTTGAAATTCGCCATTGGCGTCCAAAATCCACAGTAGGGAACGATTCGGATGCCAATTAAGTTTCGATGCCCAAAGTGCCGTCAGGCATACAGCATTGCCAGCAAGAAAGCTGGAACGTCGCTGCGCTGCCAGAAGTGCGACGCCAAAATGCGCATCCCGGCAGTCGAGCCAAAAGCGGACAAAAAATCGTCGACAGCACCAGAGGAAGACGAGACGTCAGCCCCCCCCGAGAGCGAGCAGGCGGGTGTTGCTTCGGCAATGCGAGGCTTACTCGACGATGACGACGAAGTTGGCGAAGACGACTTTGTTGACCTCTCAGCCGACGAAATGCCAGACGGCTCACCGGTCGTCGAAAGAAAGGCCATTGAAGAACCTCCGGCTGCAAGTAAGGAAGAAGCAAGCTCGAAAGGCAATCCCAGCGCGGCAGACGAAGAAGAGGATGACCTTGCTGCCGTCCTTGCGTTCGAACAATCTCTCGAAGAAGACGAGCCAGCACCATCTGCAACAGCCCACCTGCCGGATGAATTGTTCGCAGAAGATGACGACGAAGATGAAGATGACAGTTGGGGCGGTGGGCGTGCCGGCGACGACGAAGAGATGGACCTGACGCCGATGGTGGATGTCACGTTTCTCCTTCTGGTTTTCTTCATGATCACCGCATCATTCAGCATCCAGAAAACCCTGGAAGTTCCACCTCCGAATCCCGATGAAAGCGGAGCATCCCAGTCTCAGACGATCAAAGATATGGAAGAGAACTCGATCCTCGTCCATATCGATTCTCGAGACGTGATCTCCGTTGACGACGAACCACTTAGCGACCCGACTCGCTTAGCAGATATTATGAGATCAAAACGGATGACCGAAGTTTTGATTACGGCTCACGAAAATTCGCTGCACGACACTCTGACCAAGGTGATTGACGCTTCGAACGAGATTGGCATGCAGAAGATTCGAGTCGGAATCGTCAAAGGAAACGACTGAGCCACCACTGCTCATTTTGCTTCACCGACGGCGCATCCGAATAACAAACGAAGACTAAACTGACCAAGACTTAATAAGCCTCGCATCGAGCGGCAGCCTGACACGCAAACGGCTAATTTGAGGAATACTGGAAGATGGCAAAGAAAGGCCCGGACTGGCTCGACGAAGACGACCTCTTCGACGACGACGAAGGCGACATCTTTGAAGAAGATGACGAATCTCCGGCGAAACCTTCGCGCAAAGATTCCCGCAAGGGCGACCGTCAGAAGCCAGACAAGAAGGACAAAAAAGCGGCGAACAGCGACGACGATGACTCGGACGACGGCGAAAAGAAACAATCGCTGGCCGCACGACTCGCCGCTCGCCAGAAGCGACCGGGCGAACAGGAGATTATGAAATCTCCGTTTGTGCTGACGCTGGCTGCGGGGGCTGCAATTCTGATCGTCTCTGCAGGCGCCTTCTGGTTCATCATCGGCCGAGACACTGTCACCAAACAGATGACCCTCGTCGACGAAGCGATCGCCGAACAACGATACAACCAGGCAATCTCGATGCTGGAGGAATTCCTCCTCAACCACGGGCGAGACAGCTACACCGAAATGGCCACACTGAAACTGGCCAAAACCAGAATTGATGAACAGATCGGTGGCTCAGCCCCGGATTGGGAAAAAGGCCTTGCGGCGGTCAACCTGTATATTGACGACTGTCGCGACTTTCCAAGCTATGTCGAGCAGTACCCGATGCTCGTCGAAACCGCCGAAAAGATTTCGCTGGGCGCCTTGGAAACGGCAGGCAAAACTAAGAACCGCAAGCTTCTCGACATCTCCGAAGAAGCAGAACCGAAGATCGATCAATTCAGCGATCAGGACAATCTGCCGGTCGAAATTCACGAGAAGATCAAGCTTGCACGTGAAGTCGCCATAAATGCGATTCGGAAATACGAAACCACCCAGGCTACCTACGAGGAAATTGCAAGCTACCTCGAAGCCAAACGCCCGATCGATGCACTGAAGTCACGACGAGTGCTCATCGACCGATATCCTGATTTGATCAAAGACGGCAAACTGGCCAAGCTGCTCGAAGAAACACTCGAAACAGAACGCGGGCTGGTGTCGTCAGAAGAGATCGATCGCCCGGCGTCGACGGAAGACCGAGAACTACCAGTCCCTCAGCCACTGACGCTCGCGCTACGCACGCGTGCTGTAAATGAAGAGAGCAGCGCGGACCGAACCGTCTTCGCACTTGCACAAGGGTGTTGCTGGGGTGTTGACACTGTGACTGGTGCCCCCGTGTGGCGACGCCCAATCGGTTTAGACACTCCGTTCTTTCCGATCAGCGTCGACACCACAGTACCAGGACTTATCGTCTTCGATACGACTCACCAGGAGCTGATCCTGCTGAATCGCCTCACCGGTGAATTCGTCTGGCGGCAACCACTGGGCGAGGCAGTTTCGGGTTCAATACTTGAGCACGAGGGCCAGCTTTATGTGCCGACGCTTGGCAATCACTTATACAAGATTGACCTCGAGTCCGGCCTTGTCACAACTCGGTTGACGTTTTCTCAGTCAGTTTACTCACCGCCTGTTTTGACACGAGATGGACTGCATCTGATCGTCTCTGGCAATGAAGCAGTATCCTACACTCTGACAACTCGCCCATTGGAATGCCGACGAGTTTCATTCACGAAGCAGAAGCCAGGATCGATGAACGCACCAATGCTCTCAATGGGCGAGCTGGTCCTGATGGCAGAAAACGATCAATCAGGTCAGGGGACGCTTCGCGTGCTCGACGCCAGCGATTCAGAAAATGGATTGCCGGAAATAGCTTCAGTCAGACTTGGAAGCCATGTTCGAAACAGCCCCATTTTGAGAGGTAACCGGCTTTACGTTCCTGCTGAGGGTGAGCAGTTCAATGTCTTCACCGTCTCTGACGAACCCGACAAGGAGCCGCTTTCAACCATCGCAAAACCACCAGGACTGTCGACCTACAACGGCCCTGTTCATTTGCGTGCTGGAGCGGACGGATTGTTCTGGTCGGCAAGTGACTTTCTGCGGAAGTTCCAACTGACCCAGGACGCGTTACTGGAAGACCCAACCAAGGCAGAAGCCATCGGTGCGTCAGCACAGCCTATCCAAAGTATCGGTCGAAACCTTTTCGTTGGCCGACGTCAGCTACACAGTGATTCCGTTTCGCTTGCACAGTACGACGGTGACGAAATTGAAGCTGAGTGGCGAACCGTGCTCGGCGGCGGAGTACTTGCAATCTCGGCTGTTTCGGCTGACACCGCCGTGTGCGTGACACGCTCCGGCGATGTATTCCAAATCAGCGACTCCGCCATTGACGCGGGCGGATTCCTGTTTCGCTCGGAATCTTCGCTACAGATACCGGTAACAGTTTCTGCCCCGCTTCGCTCCACGTTACTGCCAAACAAACAAATTGCAGTAGCAGGTATTGCACTCTCTGGCGAAGAAGCACAACCGCGACTGTGGATCGTCGACCAGGCTGGCAATGTTCGTCAGCAGTATCCACTCACTGCAGCTCCGATCGCCGATCCAGTACCGATCGCAGGTGGTGCCGTTGTTGCTCTGCCAACAAAGCTGAGCGTGTTCGGAACAAAGTCAGCTCGAGTCGAGGACTTCCTCGGCACGGTTGAAAAGGAAGCAAAAGTCAATTGGTCAGCGATTCTACCACACGACGAGAACCACATCTTCGCCATCGATCTTGAGGGCAAAATCTCGCGGCTTCAGTTCCGAACAAGCCCCTCCGCACACCTACAACAAGTTGACAGCATCAGTATTGGGCAGCCACTTGACGTGACACCGATTGTCGATCAGGGCCGTCTGTTTGTTGCAGACGCCGGCGGCAAAGTACAGATCCTCGATGTGGTCGCATTCGAACAGCAGGCTACGACAGACCTCGGTGCACCAGCCGTTGGGGTGATGGGCCTCGCCGGCAATCTTCTGCTTGTCGAAACTTCACAAGGCCAACTCCAATGCCTCAAAACTGACGACAACCTATCAAAAGCCTGGTCAATCAACCTTGAAGGTGATCACCTGACAGGTACACCTCTGCTCGACAATGACCAAGTGGTGATTGCGACGATGAATGGCAAGGTGATGTCGATCAATGCTGAGACAGGCGAAACCACAAGATCGCTTCAGCTGGATCAATTCCTTGAACACGGTCCAGTTAACGTCGCAGGTAAGACAGTAGTCACCTCGATCGACGGCAGCTTCTACCGGATCGATTCGATCCTTGGAGGGAATCAGTGAACCGCCAACTGATTCAACAGCCCACTGAATCATTGCTGCGTCAGAAAACCGGCCCGGACGCATTGTCTGTTCGACTGTTGTGCAGCTTGTTGTTCGTCCTGTCGTGCAGCCAGTTTGCCTACGCGCAGAATGACGACAACGACGATGAACCGCTCCCGCTATTTGAGGAAATGGATGTCCCCACAACCGCACAACTGCTGACCGAGCAGCCGGTCGACTGGCTTCTACTGAAGCCCGACAATCGAGTTCTAATCGTACGCCCAGTTTCACCACGGCCCGACACGCTCGCAAAGATGGCGGTCAAACAGGAAGAACTAAAAAGCGCTGCGACTCGGCCTAAACGAAACGCTGGCGAGTCGGCAGAAGAATATCGTGAACGTATCGCGCAGCTTCTCGATGAGTCCGAAAACCTGGTTGTCGCCCTGCCCGATGTCGTCGCTGCCGAAAGGTCTGACGGCGCAGACGAATACACGCTTAACGCGAAGAGAAATATCGAACGCATTATCCACCACGAGGACCTGATGCTCCAGCGGGCCGACATTCAGATGAATGAGGGCGAACTGGAAAAAGCATTTGAAATGCTGCTGGTGCTCCAGAGGCGCGAGCCTGATTGGCCAGGTTATACCGCACGCCGAAATCGTCTCGTCTTTGAAGAAGCAAAAAAACGCCTGCGCAACGACGACCTTGAGGCTGCTCTGGCTTTCTTTGAAGAGCTCTACGAACTCGCCCCCGGCTACGGAGGACTAAGCAGCGGAATTGGCTCTACTATCGAGGCGTTGGTTGCCCGTTCAGTTTCAAATGAAAGGTTGCGAGAAGCTCGATACTACATCAGCCGGCTTCGCAAAACGGACCCCGACCATCCGACAGCCAAGAAGCTTTCCGAAGAGTTTCTGGCAAGAGCAGGCGGACTGTTGGAAAACGCTCAAGCAGCACGTTCAGAAGAAAAACACGACGTAGCGCTGGCTGAGACTTTGCACGCCACGAAAGTCTGGCCCAAACATCCAGATCTCCGCAGCGTCTTCAGAGCGACCGCATCTCGATATCAGATTCTCAGCATGGGCGTCTATCGATTTGCTGGAGAGAAGACCCCCTTCTTTCTACCCACTGCTGCTGACCGTCGACGGCATTCTCTGCTTTCGACCGAATTGTTTGAAGTTCGAAAAATCGACCGCGCAGCATTTTATGAATCTCGACACTTCGAAGAGTGGACACCGACCGATCTGGGACGAGAAATCGTATTCTCCCTGCGGCCAAGGCGAGCAATCTGGGAATCCAATCCAATGCTGATCGCTCCGGACGTCGTCCGAGCGATCCAGGATCGTCTCAACCCGGAGTCACTTTACTACGACGAGCGAATGTCAACATTCGTCGATTCGCTTCACGTCAACTCGCCGCATGAGTTTTCAATTCGCTTCTCAACAGTACCGGTACGACCGCAGGCAATCTTCCGCTTCCCCGTTAGACAGCCAACGCCGTCCGATTCGAAATCGCTAACCGACTCGGCGACAACTTCCGCATCTAAGACCGAGTCTACACCGGCACCAATAGATGGAGTTGAGGGAATCCTGTCAAAGCGATTCAAAGTTCACGAACAATCCGAGGACAAAGTTTCATACCGTCGTGTCGTGCCTCAGGGGAGAAACCTGTCTCGTTATCGAGTGTCGGAAATCGTCGAGCATCGATACGAAGACCACAAAGAAGCAATTAAAGGGCTGCTTACTGGAGATGTTTCGGTACTCCCAGACGTCCCTGTGTGGATGGCGGATCAGTTCGAAGCTGAAGACCGATTTTTCACCGAGCCTTATGGCGTCCCAACGACGCACGTGCTGCAGTTTAATCCAGAAAGTTCAGCCCTTAAGAACAATGAGTTTCGACGCGCACTTGCCTACGTGATCAACCGCGAAAAGATCCTTTCCGAAACCGTCTTGCGTGACCCAACCATGAAACGTGGGCGGATCGTTTCTGCACCGTTCCCCTCAACCAGCTATGCCTACCGCGCACAGACAAAACAAAGGCCCTACGACCTCTATCTCGCCTACTCACTGAAGACCGTCTCCAAGAAGAAATTTGGCGGTGAAGTCCCCGAATTGACTATGGTCTGCGAGCCGGGAGAAGTCGTCGCAGCAGCAGCAGAAGCACTGGTTGCACAATGGGACCGAATCGGAATTACGGTGCGGATTGTCAGCCAGGACGAAAAGCTGCCAGAAGAATGGGACATCGTCTATCGGACGGTACGTATGACGGAACCAGTAACCGAACTCTGGCCATTCCTGACGATGAAACAGGACGCTCGCGTCGAAGACCTTGAACACCTTCCAGACTGGCTCCGGCAACAACTGATCGAATTGGAGCAGGCGGTCGACTTCAACTCATCGGTCGAAATGCTCCAACGACTGCACTTCCGACTCAACGAGCTCGTCCACATTGTCCCGCTTTGGGAAATCGACGACGTTATTGTGATTCGAAATAACATCCAGGGATTCCCTGCCGGCATGGTCCATCCGTATCAAAACGTCGAGCGGTGGATTGTTCAGCCCTGGTACCCCAACGACCAGCTTTGAGTACATTCATGTTGCGTCACCAAAACGCCTCGCACTTCTTAATTCGACTGACAGTCGCACTCGTTGTGACTGCGTTTCTCGCTACGAACGTCTCGGCACAACAAGCCGATGAATCAACGAGCAAGAAAACGGAAGAAGTAGCCAAAGAAACGACGTCGACGGCCGAGCCAACTGAGAAAGCATCCTCAGCAACTGACAAAACGACGCCCGAGACTCAGGCAACCGACGCGACGGAAAATCCCGACGAACCACCCAAAGTAAAACTCCCTCCACCACCACCTAAGACTGGACCGAAGGTACCGTTCGAGCTGCAGAAGTACGACGTTGAACTGCCGATCGCCTTCAGCCCCTCCCCCAAACTCGGGCCTGCCGTTCGAGAAGCAGTGATTGCCGAACTTCGAGCACTCATTGATCGCAGCGTTGGCCCCATGTGGAACCTTAAGATTGAGGAACCCGACTGGATCACTCCCCGAAACAGGACCGGACTCGAGCGTCTGACATCGGAATGGCTCAAGACGCGTTCCGTCGAGCTTCGATTTGCTCAGGCCGTCCGAGAGCAATTATCTGAGTACACCGAAGGCAAGTTCCCCATTGAAGCCGAATCGCCACCGTCAGCCGAAATGCGTTCTGAGATTCGGCAGCTTCTGGCAATCACCGAAAACGACGTTCTGGAACCTGCCGTTACCGATTTCGTAACAAAGATCGCTGGCGGCAAGGTTGACGCCGAAAAAGTCGCCACCGTCAGCGAAGTTGTTTACCTGTACTTGACGCCGGCACCCGTCACGGTCGACAAAATTTTTCCTGTCACTGTAGAAGTCGAAGGGGCCAACTACATCATCAGCGCCCGCGAATGGGATCGCGAATCGGAACTACTGACAACAGTCAGAACTCGAACAACGATCGACCGACGAACAATCGCATCGCAAATCCTGCGGCTGCTGGGCGAGGTTTTTCGACCAATCACACTGATCGACGAAGCAACGCCGCAAACAGCCAGAATTCGATACAAAGCAGGCGAGTTCCCACCTGGCGATCCTGCCTTCGCACTGGCAAAGAAGGACGCAATGTATGTCCCGTTCTTTCGCTATCTGGACCGGAACAAAATCATGCAGAAGTTGCAGTTTCTGCCCTGGTCATACATCACAGCGACAAACGTCGAACGAATTCGAGCGAACTGTGAACTTAGCACTGGAGTAAAAACGCCACTCGGCAGCTTCAAACGCCGCCGCATGGAACTCAGAGCGCTCGAATTGAAACCTTACACCGACCAAACCACCTTGACGCTGGTCCCAAAGCGAAATCGCACACGCCCACTGGTTGGTTACCTCGTCGCCGTTTATGACGAGATTCCACCACCGCCGCCAAAACCGGGCGAGGAGCCAGAGGACGATGCTCCGGAGCGTGAGAAACCTGACATTTACAGAAGCGATCGATTTGGCAACGTGACCGTGCCCGTCGACCCGAACAAACCACTTCAATGGGTTTTCATTCGTAGCGGCAGCGCGCTACTTGCCAAGTTCCCGCTGGTCGCCGGCGCCGAACGACAAATGACAGTTGAGTGCCCCGACGACACCATCCGCCTGGACGTCGAAGGACAGATTGTTCTCCTGCAAGGTCGCCTCATCGACACCATTGCCAAACAAGCAATGGTCAAAGCGATGATCACAAACCGCTTGAAGAAGGGCGAATGGAAGAAGGTTGACGAATCACTCAAGGAACTCGACGAACTTCCAACAATCAAAAACTTCGAAACTCTGGTCTCTGAAATCCAGTACCCTGCGCTCAAGAAAGCTGACGAACGGCGAGACCGAAGCTCGAAAGGCCGGATCAAGAAACTTGGAGATGCAGTCCTGAAAGTTGCGAGAATCCACCTTGATCAGCAGAAAGTCGACGAATTCCGCGAGGACGTCGTGCAGGAACGGCAACTCGAAGACCCGGATGCGCCGCGTGGAAACCGCTCTGCCCCAGGCCGGAACTAGCTCAATCGGCTGTAAACCCTCTATGCGAATCTACCGCTGCCGAAAGATGGGAATCGCCGTTCCTGTCAGCAGCAATCCAGTCTGGTAGAAGCCGTTGGAGTGCCTTGCTTTGCAAGGCCTCCCCCATATAATCCCGCTGCAATTCGCGCATTCTGAAAGTTTTCAGTGCGTTCATCCGTCACAAAACTCCGCTAAATTCACTGCAGATTCACAACTGCATTTGAGGTCATAATGGTCGGGTGGTTTCTTGACGTCTTTCGAGCCGTTTACACCGTGCTTAGCGGCATGTGGGTAACCATCTGGACGATGGCTCGTACTTATCGGCGCCAGACGTTTGCCGAAACTTACGAGTATCCAGAAGCTCCCGTGCCGGTTAAGGCACGGTACCGAGGCTTCCATCGTTTCGACCTGACAACCTGTATCGGTTGCGAAAAATGTGCTGTCGCCTGCCCAGTCGACTGTATTTACATCGAAAAAGTAAAGAGTCCGGTTGGCAAAGGCTTCAAGATCGAAGGCTTCGCTGTTGACTATACCAAGTGCATGTTCTGTGCTTTGTGCGTCGAGCCCTGCCCGGTCGACTGTATCTTCATGGGGTCGAATTACGACTTAAGCTGTTACAGCCGAGACGGTTGCATTGTTGATTATGCTAAACTTCCACTTCAGGTTGCATGGGGACGTGCAACCTTGAACCCTACGGCCGTTGCAGAATCTAAAGTTCTCTACGAGCCAGTCTGGGTGAAGGGCGAGCCGAGTCCATTTGAAGTTTAGGCGGAGTAGATCGATGAATGCCGACGATGCCGTCAGACGCCTGTTTACTGTGGAAGAAGCAAATCAGCGTCTTCCTCTTGTTCGGGCAATTGTCCAGGACATCGTAGACCTCTTTCAGGATCTACAGCAGCGGCGGGAGCGAATCGCCAGCGTCAAACAACTTCGAGGACAAGGCACTTCTTCCAGTCGCTTCCATTCGGAAGAGACTGACCAGGTCGAAGAAGAGATTCAACGAGACGAAGAAAAACTTGCTGAGTTCGTTCGCGAATTGCATGAACTCGGTATTGAGTTCAAGGACCCAATCCTAGGACTCGTGGATTTTCCGGCACAGATGGATGACAGAGTCGTTCATCTCTGCTGGAAACTTGGCGAACCGGAAGTTCAGTTCTGGCACGAGCTGGACGCAGGATTTTCTGGCCGCCAATTGCTGCTTGCTGAAACAGTTTCCGGCGGACCGGATGGTCCAAAAGAAGAAGACCCACGGTCCTGACGATCTTTTCAGTTTCGTTAGACCAGTCCACCAGGATCGCCTGCAGGGCAAGATTGAATGTCTGATCTCGTATTTCATATGGTGCTTTTCACCATCGCAGGAACAGTCCTCGTGATGGCGCCGCTTCTGATTGGTCGCCTTGTGCGGCCGAATCTGCCTACGGATGAGAAAGACGCCGTCTACGAATGTGGTGAACCGACCATCGGATCAAGCTTCATTCAGTGGGACCTTCGCTTCTATACAATCGCTTTGCTCTTCATCGTGTTTGATGTCGAAGTCGCGTTCTTCTTCCCTTGGGCAACCTTGTATGGGGGAACGATGCAACTCGCTGATTCTCAGCTCGATGATGCATCACGATTCGACCTCACCGACAAACTCTTGAATCAGGTTCCGGGAACCAGTGCTGCTTCCGGCGAAGTCATTGCCTCTGGCGAAGCAGTTCAATTGGGTCTTCTAGCATTTTCGGACATCCTCGTCTTCTTTGGCGTACTGCTCGTCGGATTTGCATACGTCTGGAAGCGCGGTGATCTCGAATGGGTCCGCGCAGCAATCAATACATCCAGCCAGAGAATCGTTCCCGATCCGTAAACTCAACTCACCGAGCATCCGAGCCGAAAGTCTCCGGGCCTTCTGTCCGTCTTTTAACCAGCCCAGCCGGATGTCTTTAAGAATCTAATCTTACAGCCTGCCGATGGTCGCAGCGGCATTTCAGGTATAGGTATGAACGCAGAAGAGATTCTAAACCTGCTCGTCGACGAGTTTGGTAATGAAAAAATCACCGGAAGTAACCTCGAAGCAATCGATCCCTGGGTCGAAGTGTCGGCTGGCTCTATTGAAGAAGTTAGTCGACTCCTCAAGACCGATGATCGACTGCAATTTGACCATTTGAACAATCTCTGCGGTGCAGACTACTTTGAAGTCGACGAGAAGAAGAAAGCCAAGTTCGGCCACGAACCACACGTCGAAGTCGTCTACCATCTGACGAGTTATTCGCTACGCCACAAGATCACGATCAAAGTCTGCGTGCCGAGATGGAAGGATGACAAGGAAGGTGAACTTCCGGACGTACCGACAGTGTCAACAGTGTGGAAGATTGCTGATTGGCACGAGCGAGAAGCTTTCGACCTGGTTGGAATCAACTTTGTCGGGCATCCAAATCTAAACCGAATCCTGTGTGCTGAAGACTGGGTCGGACACCCGCTTCGTAAGGACTACGAGTTTCCTTTGGAGTACCACGGAATTCGCGGCAAGTAGCTCGCAACCAAAGCCTGCTTTCTGAATATTCTTGTGCAGGACATTGGCGAAACAACGAACTACTTAACTGAATCTACACTACCTCAATTGGTGTTTCACTTCGTCAGGCATGCCTGACTCACGGCTACGGGATGAATCATGAGCGTCACACTCGAAGACCCAAGAATTGTTGAGTTCGACGTTCGTACTGACGAAATGCTCGTCAATATGGGCCCGCAGCACCCGAGTACTCACGGCGTGCTTCGATTGCTTCTGCGGACCGATGGTGAAATCGTCAACGAAGTCACCCCGCATCTTGGCTACCTCCATCGCTGTGCTGAGAAAATTGGCGAGAATCTGAGCCCGGTCCAGTGGATCCCCTACACGGACCGCATGGACTACCTCGCCGGCATGAACATGAATCTGGGCATGTCTCTGGCTGTTGAGAAGTTGGTTGGGATGGAGCTCCCCGAAAAAGCGGTTGTGCTCCGAGTTCTGATCGCAGAACTGAACCGAATCGCGAGCCACCTGGTCGGCATGGGAGCTTACGGTCTCGACCTTGGTACATTTAGCCCGTTCCTCTACGCGTTCCGTGAACGAGAAATCATTCTCGACCTCTTCGAAGAAGCATGCGGAGCCCGCCTGACGTACAGCTATTTGACAGTCGGTGGAGCCACTCACGATCTGCCGACGACGATCCCAATCCCACCAGGACTGGCATCGCTGACACATCGCAGCCCTAATCTGAAGCTGTCGTGGTTGGAAGCCGTTTCGATGTTCCTCGACTGGCTTGAGCCAAGGATCAAGGAATACCACACGCTCCTCACGCGAAACCACATCTTCATCAAAAGAACCGCCGGTCTGGGCATCCTCAGCCGGGAAGACGCCATTGATTTTGGCTGCACGGGGCCCGTTCTTCGCGGTAGCGGCGTTGATTGGGACCTCCGTCGAGACGGCGATCCCATCTACACAAAAATGTACGATGACTTCGACTTCGACGTTCCGGTTGCACCGTTCACAGACGCTCCGCGAGAGGCCGTTCTAGGGGACAACTGGTGCCGCTTCTACGTCCGGATGATGGAAGTCGCTCAGGCAATTCGACTTGTTCGACAGGCCATCGAGAAATACCCAACGGCCGAAGGTACGCATCGCGTGCCTCATAAGATGGCTACGAAGCTTCCAAAGGACGAATGCTACCTGGAAACGGAATGCCCACGTGGAGCAATGGGTTTCTACTTTGTCGGAAACGGCGAGGTTAACCCACTTCGAGCCCGAGCGAAAAGTTCCTGCTTCTGCAATCTAGCCCCAACGGCTCCACTCTGCGAAGGCTTCCTGCTGGCAGACATCCCTGCCGTTGTTGGATCGCTGGACATCGTCATGGGCGAGATTGACCGATAATCACCATTCGCCGGTGGATTGTTTATTCTTGAGCCCGCTCCGACGACACGTCCCGTTTGAGGGACCTCGGCCTCAGACACGCGACAGCGCTTGATCGAAAGCCTGTCATCGAGTCACCACCTGCTTTCTGCCGTCGTAACGGATCGCCTTGCTGCGACTGGCTACCCAGTCCCAGCCCAGTCGATGGGGTGGATTCAGATAGTGGTCGTAGGCGACAGCCATCTGTCGAGCGGCTTCTGAATACAGCACGCCACCGAAACCGGCTCCGAATGCAGGAAACGCGACGGTTTCAATCTTGTGATCGGATTGCAGGTTGTGCTGATGAACGGCGAGGAATGCCGCCCATGTGGCGGAGTAGACCTTGTCGGAATCCTCGATATTACCGGGCACTCGCATGGTCGGAGCATGACACACGAATGGAATCTCAGGATCAGCGGTCTCGATAATGAACGCCGTTCCGACCGGCTGTTCTCCGAGATACTCGTCCATGACTCGGTGCTGGACCTGCTTCATCAGGTCTTCGCCAAATCGAGCAACCACGGCGGCGTCGATTCCAGCGGTCATCATCCCAAATGAATTGGCCGCCGTGACAAAGCAATCGTGCGGCTTCAGCTCCTCGAATCGAGCCTGAATGACCTCGACGTTCGGCAGACCATCGAACCTTTCACGAAATGCGGCGCACATCTCCTCGCCTGGGTGAATCAGCCAGAGCTTTAGTTGATTAAACATGAGGAGAGTTTACGGCAATACAGACAGGCGTAAACTGCTCTTATGCCAAACTCACCTTCACTCAAGCTGCTGGTTCTCAAGACCGACGCCGTCGAGCGATTGCGTGACTTCTATGCTCGTCTTGGTTTTGAGTTTATCGAAGAGCAACATAGCAACGGGCCGCGGCACTGGTCGGCTCCAGTTGGCGACGGAATCCTCGAAGTCTATCCACTGCCGGAAGACGGAAGTGTGGATGCAACGACTCGGCTCGGGTTTGGAGTCAGCGATGTCAAAGAGGTCGTCGAATCGGTCAGGCAATTGGCCGAGGTCGTAAGCGAGCCGAAGCAGACGCAGTGGGGACTGCGTGCCGTCGTGCGTGATCCTGACGGTCGGGCGGTCGAACTCTACGAGCTGTGACACAACATAGGGTTACGTTTCATAAGCGGCCTTTCGAATCACATCGTCCGAGAGAAAGCTGACGACGTCATTTTCGGAAACACCTGACATTGGCTCTTCGCCACACCCGATCATAGTCGAGTTCACAACTCGCAACTGGTCTAGATCGGGAGCGATGATTTCTGCCGTATGCAAAACACCCTGCAAGCGTTGGTCACCTACTGGAGCGAGGCTGTTGTTGATGACCAGAATCTGAAAGCACGTGTGGTCGAACTCAATCAACTCAGTTGTGTAGTCAACCAGTCGTTCGCGCCCGTCCCGGAACATTGGATTGTGGCGGTCGATAAATTCAGAGGGCGTGAGCCCCATGTCGAAAGAGCACTGCGAGTAATCCGACATGCTGACTCGACTCGGCACCACAGTCGGCTCGTAGCCAAGCATCAGGATGGACTCGTCGGGACCACCATCACGGTGCGGCTTGGTCGTGACCTGTTGATCGAATCGGCCAAGTGACTGGTAGACAAGATTCCGACCACGGTGCTCATGGTCCAGCCGAGCCAACGCGTGCTTTAATTCGATCATCAGGTGTCGTTGCCGCTGTGATCCGAATTCCGGCTCCAGGTTAATCAGGGCAAACCCGGGCTGACTGAAATCCGTGCGGAAGACTTTCGGATACACCATTGCTGCGAGATTTGAAGCCGTGTCCATGTCGTCGTTCATGCCTGTCCTCGTGATTGGAATACAACCATGACACATCGGACCAGTTCTGGTTCTCGGCCCGTTCGCTCAACGATGAACCTTTTCCGGCGAACAGTGTCGGTTGTGCCACTGATTTGCCGGCCTGAAAGGACAGTGCATGTGCGACACATGAATCACGAACAATTTAAGAAACAGTTTATTTTTGAAATCGTGAGCAAGTGACGACGTGGATTTTCGTCCGTGCCAATCCGGAGAACGCTTCAGGAAGTGTTATCTGAAGAAAGGGCATTGTTAATGGCCTAATCCGGCAGCACTACTTCCAGGAACTGACATTCAAGCCCGTCCGGTGAATGTCGATCGGGCGGCTTTTCGTTTTGAGCGTAGGAGTTCGAGATGGATGCGGTGATCTTCACGGGACTGCAAGGGGCGGGGAAGTCGTCGTTCTTTCGAGAACGGTTCTTCTCGACCCACGTGCGAATCAGCCTCGATCTCTTACGGACTCGACATCGTGAGCAACGATTCCTGACCATCTGCCTGGAAACCGAGCAACGATTCGTGATCGACAACACAAACCCGACTCGTGAAGACCGGGCCAGGTACATCAACATCGCCAGACAATCTGCCTTTCGGGTCGAAGGGTACTACTTCCAGTCAAAGGTTGAGGACTGCTTGCGGCGGAATGAATCACGGGACGGATCTGTCCCCGATGTGGCGATTCTGTCCACGGCTAAGAAGCTGGAGATTCCGTCGTTGGATGAGGGCTTCGATGATCTATTTTACGTGCGAATGACCAACAAAGGATTTGTTGTCGAGGACTGGAACGATGAAGTTTGACGATCTTGACAAGAAGATGCGGGTTTACGAGACCGCTACTGATCTGTGCGTGTTGCCCGGCATGTTCATGATTGCTCGATTGGATGGCCGCAGCTTCACTCAGCTAACGAAGAAGGGTGGCCAATTCGAGGTACCGTTCGACGAACGCTTTCGTAACTTGATGGTTGCCACTACCGAATCTCTGATGACCTGTGGTTTCCGAGTTCTGTACGGCTACACAGAGAGCGATGAGATCTCGCTGCTGTTTGCACCGGATGAGCAACTGTTTGGTCGCAAACTGCGAAAATACAACTCGACACTGGCCGGGGAGGCGAGCGTTCAGTTCTCAGTCCGACTCGGCCAGGCGGCTTCATTTGACTGTCGGATTTCGCAACTGCCAAATCCCGAAGTGGTAGTCGACTACTTTCGCTGGCGGAACGAGGACGCAGCCCGAAACGCATTGAACTCGTGGTGCTACTGGACACTCCGCAATGACGGCCTGAATAAACAGCAGGCCACGAAGCGATTACTGAGGCTGCCTGTCAGCGAAAAGAACGAACTGCTGTTTCAGTTTAAGATCAACTTCAACGATGTTCCGAGTTGGCAGAAACGGGGAGTCGGGCTGTACTGGGAAGAGTATGACAAGCCTTCGGTAAACCAGATGACGGGTGAAGAAATTATGGCTCGGCGAAGACGTATCCGAAAGGACTTCGAATTGCCGATGAAAGGTGAGTACGGCGAGTTTGTCCGGTCCTTTCTCTCTGAACGCCAAACTCAAGGAGTTACATGATGGGTACGACACATGGCAATTTCATCAAGTACCCACGGACTCCGCATTTGTTTGGGTCAAAGGGGACGGACGATGACAAACACATGGGAGAGAACGATTCCAAGAAGTTTATCTCGGACGATTCACTGATCGTGGAAGAGAAGATCGACGGCACGAATGTCGGTATTCACTTCTCGAAGGGCGAGTTGGTTCTGCAATGTCGAGGGCATCTCATCACCGAGGGAATGCACCCGCAGTATGACCTGTTCAAACAGTGGGCCGCTGTGAAGCGGCAAATGCTGGAAGACCGCCTTCAGGAACGGTTCATCCTTTTTGGGGAATGGGTCTATGCCCGGCACTCGGTCTTCTATCGGAAACTGTCGCATTACTTTTTCGAGTTCGACATCTATGACAAACAGATCGGAGCGTTCCTTGATCTCGAACAACGCATGTCGATCCTCGAAGGGACCGGCGTGAAGACAGTTCCCGTTATTCACACGGGAGCGTTGCAGCGAAGCGATCTTGAGTCACTGATTGGCCCTTCGAAATTCGATAGTCAGTTCGATAATCCGGTCACAAACGTGACCGACAATCTTGTGGAAGGTCTGTACCTGAGAACTGAGGCCGATGGTGTTGCGACAGGTCGGGCGAAGTTTGTCCGGCCCGAGTTTGTCGAGAAGATCAAGCAGAGCACTCACTGGCAACATCAGGCGATGGTGCCAAACGAGCTTGCGGATGGTGTAGATATCTGGTTGTAGCTTGACTCTCTGAGTCGAGCACATTCGTGAAAGAGACGCTCGACTCAGAGAGTCAAGCTACGGGATTACAGTCCGATGAACTGGGAGAAGCTCAAACAGGCATCGCTGGACGACATCATTGGTTGGGCCAAATCCCAGTCATGGTGTCGAGCGATGGCGGAATGCGCTCAGGACGCCGAGTGGCATTCCGAAGGCGATGTGTGGACTCACACGAAGATGGTGTGTGGTCAGCTTGTCGAACTTGATGAATGGCCATCGCTCTCGCCCCATGAGCAGATCGTATTGATCTTCACGGCGCTATTTCATGATGTCGCCAAACCGCTCACCACTCAGGTCGATCCAGAAACAGGTCGAGTTTCATCACCCAAACACGCCATCAAAGGCGAACACGTTGCTCGTGGAGTGCTGCGGAAAATCGGCTGCGATCTCACAACTCGTGAGGAGATCGCCCGGTTGGTCCGCTTTCACGGTCGTCCAGCATTCTTGCTGGAGAGAGACGAACCGGCCCACGAAGTCGTGCGGCTGTCGTGGCTCGTCAACAATCGGCTGCTTTATTTATTTGCTCTGGCCGACACTCGTGGACGAGACACAGACTCGATGACTCGGCCCGAAGAAACTCTGCACTTCTGGAAGTTGCAGGCCGAAGAACTGGACTGCTTCGAGCAGCCCTTCCCATTCGCCAGCGATCACGCCCGCTTCACATTCTTCCGACAACAAGAGCCGAACCTGCATTATGTCCCGCACGAGGACTTTAAGTGTCAGGTCACGTTGATGTGCGGATTGCCGGGCAGTGGCAAGGACACGTGGCTGTGTCAAAATCGAGTTGATCTGCCGGTTGTGTCACTCGACGAAATCCGAGGTGAACTCGGTGTCGATCCGACAGACAATCAAGGCGAAATCGTGCAGGTTGCTCGTGAGCGTTGCCGGGAGTTTCTTCGAGCCGGAACCGCTTTTGCATTTAACGCCACAAACACGGTGAAGCAGACTCGGAAGAGGTGGGTTGATCTGTTTGCCGACTACAACTCTCACATTGAACTCGTGTACGTCGAGCCGCCTTTTGCTCGGCTTATGCAACAGAACAGAAACCGTATCGAGCCAGTCCCTGAGAAAGTCATCACAAAGCTGGCTGCACAGTGTGAACCGCCAACGTGGCCCGAGTGCCACAACCTCATCTTGAGCGCCGGAGACACTCAATGAGCGACGAGCCAAGGAGAATCAAACAAATCATCTGCATGAGGCACGACTTGAAGATGAGGCGTGGTAAACAGATCGCACAGGGAGCCCACGCTTCGATGTCATTTCTCACTCGGCGATTGCAGGATGCTGGTTCGATATCGATGGATGATTTCTCCGATGTCGAAAGAGCGTGGTTGACCGATTCGTTTGCCAAGGTCTGTTGCCGGGTGAACAGCGAAGAAGAACTGCTCAGAATTCGTGACAAAGCGGTCGAAGCCGGATTGGTAGTTCATCTCATCACTGACAGCGGCAAGACCGAATTTCACGGCAAACCCACGAACACCTGCGTTGCCATCGGCCCGGACTACGCCGAGGTGATCGATCCAATCACCGGGGATTTGGAACTGCTCTAGGAAGACACGTCATGACGCCAACGCCAGTCAACCTGCGTGACAAACTAAGTCAGTTTTCTGACCAGTGGTCGCCGAAGATCGTTGCCGAGATGGATGGTTTTCATTTCAAGCTCGCCAAACTCGAAGGCAACTTTGTGTGGCACACACATCCTGACACGGACGAGGCGTTCTTCATCATCGAAGGACGATTGCGGATCGATTTTCGTGATGGTTCGGTCACGTTGAACTCAGGCGAGATGCTGATTGTCCCAAAAGGAGTCGAGCACAAACCGTTCGCCGAGTCTGAGTGCCATGTGATGATTCTTGTGCGTAAAGGCACGATCAACACGGGCGATGCTGCGACAAGCGAAGTCACTTCCGACCCGGAGGCTCGTATCTGATGACCGAGTGGCAGATTTGTTTTGACGAATGGGAATACTCGACAGCAGGCAAATGCGATGGCAAATGAACCGCAAGACGACCAATGGAAACCCACATTGTATGACGGGAAGCACTCATTCGTATGGAAGCTCGGTGCGTCGGTCGTCGAATTGCTGGCTCCAAAGCCCGGCGAACGGATACTCGATCTTGGCTGCGGGACGGGCCAACTGACGGCCCAGATCGCCGAAACAGAAGCGACCGTCGTTGGTTTGGACAATTCACAGGCAATGATTGATGAGGCACGGCAACTGTTTCCTCAGTTTGAATTCCAACTGTCTGACGCCCACGACTTTGAATTCGATGAGCCATTTGATGGTGTGTTCTCGAATGCGGCGCTGCATTGGATCAAAGAGCCGACCAAGGTGGTGGAATCCATCAGTCGGTCGTTGAAAGTGAATGGCCGATTGGCTGTTGAGTTCGGTGGACAAGGCAACGTCCGCTATCTCGCACAAGCTATCGAAACTGCAAGCCGATCATTGCTTGGCCATCTCGTGCCGCATCCCTGGTACTTTCCCAGCATTGCCGAGTTTGGAAGCGTCCTTGAACAACACGGCCTGGAAGTCATTCAGGCAGCAATGATCGACCGACCAACGCCACTTGAAGGTGCTGACGGATTACGAAACTGGGTGCGAATGTTCGGCCAGCACTGGCTGACACAGATTCCGACTGACAAACACACCGCCCTATTCGAACTGGTGGAAGAAATCGCTCGCCCGAATCTGTTTCAAGATTCTGTCTGGCAAGCCGACTATCGCCGCATTCGAGTCGTGGCTCGCAAATTATGAACGACGCTGACCTTCTTACGGCCTTCGAAGATTGTTCACTGCCAATTGAGCAGTGGACTCACCGAGCGCACGTTCGAGTGGCTTACCTGTTCGCATCCACTCAGGATTTCGCTTCCGCTGTCGATCGAATGCGTGAAAAGATCAAGGCATACAACAAGGCCACCGACACACCAGAGGCGATTGATCGTGGCTATCACGATACGATCACTCAGGCATTCATGAGGCTGGTGCTTGCAGCGAACTTACAGACCGGACCGCATGAGTCATCTGAAAAGTTCTGCGACTCTCACCCCGAACTTCTATCGAAGCAGACGCTACTGATTTACTACTCTCGTGAGCGTCTCATGACGCTGGATGCGAAAAAACAATTTATCGAACCCGACCTCTGCCCTCTCAGCTGGGCCCCCTCGATGTTCGACTCGCCTCGACCCTCGTTCGATTTCTCGTGACTCGACCAGCTGCCCGACGCCCCGTGCGAATCTTGCGTTGGCGATGGCGACAATGGTACTTTGAACTCCCACACCATCATCGTTTCGCACACCTTGCCCGTTCGACGGGGCAATATTCATCCCCCTGGCGTCCTCGCCTGATCGCCGAGCGTTCAATGAATTGTTTTTCCGCTAGATTTGCAAGCACTCTTGCGCTTGCGATTTTCCTGTTGTCATCCGGTATCGGAACTGGAGAAGACACTCCTGCCGAGCAGAAGGCGAATCGTCGGAGTCTTCAGTTTTTCGAAACGAAGATTCGCCCCGTGCTTGTCAAACATTGCTACGAGTGTCACGCCGCGGATTCCGAAGAAATCGGAGGTGGGCTGCTGCTGGATTCGCGAGAGGCTACTCATAAGGGTGGTGAATCAGGGGCTGCGGTCACGCCGGGTGATGTCGATGCAAGTCTGCTGATTTCGGCGATTGAATATCGTGACTTTGAAATGCCTCCAGATGCCAAACTTCCAGACGATGTGATTCGCGATTTCAAACGTTGGATTACCAGTGGAGCCGCTGATCCTCGGAACGGCCAGGCGACAACCACCCCGGCTGAGGCTCCGAAGCAAACCCCGTCGATCGATCTCTGGTCGCTGAAGCCGGTCACGAATCCTGAGCCGCCAACAGCCGAAGGCTGGCCAACGCGCGACATCGACCAATTCATTTGGAAGCGGTTGAGTGATGAAGGTCTCAAGCCAGTGCCCGATGCTGGCACCGATGCAATTCTCCGTCGGACGACGCTCGATCTAATCGGGCTGCCGCCGTCGCCCGAACAGCAGACGAAATTTCGCGCCGACGCCAGTCGAGATCTGAATTCCGCGATGCGGCAGCTCGTTGACGAGCTACTTGCGACGCCGCAATTCGGCGAACGCTGGGGCAAGCACTGGCTGGATGCTGTTCGCTATGCAGAATCTGCGGGCAACAGTCGCGATGTCTTAATGCCGTGGGCCTGGCGATATCGCGATTACGTAATTGACTCGTTCAACGCGGACGTCCATTACGATCAATTTCTCATCGAACAGGTGGCCGGTGATCTTCTGAAAACGGACTCCGTAGAGGATCGTGATCGGCTGCAAATTGCGACGGGATTCCTGGCAATCGGATCGAAGTCGCTTAACGGCGGCAACCTGGAACTCGATATCCCCGACGATCAGATCGACGTCATTGGGAAAGCGATTCTTGGCCTGACGATCAGCTGCGCCCGCTGTCACGATCATAAGTTCGACCCGATCCCTACCGCTGACTACTACGGACTCGTTGGCATTTTTCGCAGTACAGAAACGCTGTACGGAGGATCGACACGGCGACCGAAGAACGCTGCCGACAAACTCAAGGTTTACCTGCCGCTCGGGGAAGACGCGGACGAACGGGCAACTAAGATTGCGAAAATTGAGAAAGAGGTCGCCGTCGTCACGAAGAAAGAAGCGACTATCGGCAAACGTGTTGCTCTGCTCGAGAAACGGCTACCAAAAGACTGGCAAGCTCAGTACGCAATCCTCAAACAGCGTGAAGCAGCAATTGCTTCAACTGATAAGACCGGCGACCAGAAGCCCCTGAACGGGAGAGAAAAGAATCAACTCAGACAGTTCGCACAATTCGAGACGGCACAGAAACAGCAGGCTGATCTGAAAACGCAACTCGACCAATTCAAGAAGAACACACCACAAGACGTTGAGTTTGCAATCGGCGTTCGAGACAAGCCGAAAGTTGCCGACTCGCCAATCTATCTTCGAGGTGACAAGGGGAAGGCGAGCGACGTTGTCCCGCGAGGATTCCTTTCTGCCGTGTCACTGAAGAATTCGATTCCCGTCGACGCGAAACAGAGCGGCCGCCTGCAACTCGCTCACTGGCTGACGCAGCCCGACCATCCACTGACGTCGCGTGTTATCGTCAACCGAGTCTGGCAGCACCTGTTCGGTCGCGGGCTGGTGGAATCAGTCGACAACTTCGGAATCAACGGAACCAAGCCGTCACACCCAGAGCTGCTCGACTGGCTGGCAAAACGTTTCGTGCATGATCATCAGTGGTCGATAAAATCTCTGATCCGTGAAATTATGCTTTCCCGAAGTTACCGGCTCTCGACCGACTTCAACGAGACGAACTACGAACGCGACCCGAGCAATATCTCAATCTGGCGGATGAGCCGGCGGCGGCTCGAAGCCGAACCATTGCGCGACTCTATTCTGGTGGCAAGCGGTCAGCTTAATCTCGAAAGACCGCACGGTTCTGCAGTCATGAAGATGGGTGAGGGCGAGGTTGGCCGCGGCATCAAAACGGAATATCTCGACGAGCCGTTTCCTCACCGGACAGTCTACATGCCGATCCTTCGCACAAAGATGCCGGCATTCCTCAAGACGTTCGACCATCCTGAACCATCCAACCCTCAGGGACTGCGAGATGCGACCAACGTACCCGCCCAGTCGCTCTACTTAATGAACAGTCCGTTCGTTATTGAACAGGCGAGATTTCTGGCGAACAATGTCATCACCGCAACAGCCGATTCGGATGAGCGTCTGAGAATGCTTTGGCAACGCACGTTGAGCCGATCGCCCACGGGAACTGAAATCAATCGTTCGCTGGAGTTTCTGGCAAAGACGGACGACAAATTAAAGAATGAACAAAGTGACGTGACCAAACGCCAAACTCAGTCGTGGGCAATGCTCAGTCAGGCTCTGTTCGCCAGTGCCGAGTTTCGCTACGTCGACTGAGTTTGTTAACCACCAGATCACAAAGCCGCACTAAAGTTATCACGAGTTGCGCAATGTTTATGAACCGTCGCGAAGCCTTGAAGCGTTCCACGTGTGGCATGGGAGCAATCGCCCTGGCAAGCCTTTGTCAGCAGGACGCCCAGGCAGCACCCTCGTATGTCAGCCCGTTGGCTCCGAAAGAACCGCATCACGAACCTCGTGCGAAGCGCATGATCTTTCTACACATGCGCGGTGGGCCGTCGCACATGGAAACGTTTGAAATCAAGCCCGAACTCAATAAACGACACGGTGAGCAGGCCAAAACCAAGTCAAAGAAACTGGTTGGCAATCGGTGGAAATGGAAGCAGCGCGGTGAAAGCGGGCTCTGGGTTTCCGACCTGTTCAAGCATCAGGCCAAACATGCGGACGATCTTTGCGTGCTGTCGGGTATGCACACGGATATTGGCAACCACACACCGGCTATGCTGTTTCTGCACACGGGCAGTTTTGCATTCACGCGACCGTCGGTTGGATCGTGGCTGCTGTACGGACTCGGAACTGAGAACCAGAACCTGCCAGGTTTTGTGAGTATCTCGCCGCCAATCATCAACGGCGGCTCGAAGAACTACACTCAGGCGTTTCTGCCGGCGATGTATCAGGGGACGGCCCTTGGAGACATCAAGACTCCGGTCAAGGACGCGATGATCGGCAACCTTCGAAACTCTCAGTTGAATTCGTCGTTGCAACGCGATCAGTTAGATCTTGTCCAGGGATTCAATCGCGAATTGGCCCGAAAGGATCCACGTGACACGCAGATTGACGCCGTCATCGAGTCTTACGAACGAGCCTTCCGCATGCAGGCCGAACTGCCGGACGTGCTTGACCTGGCTGGTGAGACGAAAGAAACGCTCAACGCATACGGCATCGACACTGGCACGCCCGCTGACAACTTTGGACGGCAGTGTTTGCTGGCTAGACGGATGATTGAATCGGGAGTGCGCCATGTCGAGGTGTGCGACGAATTCTGGGATCAGCACAGCGCACTGGTGAAAGGTCACGAAGCCAGAGCGGCCTCGACCGACCAGGCGATCGGAGCTCTACTCGGCGATCTGAAACAGCGCGGCATGCTCGAAGATACACTGGTCGTATGGGGTGGCGAATTCGGCCGAACTCCGGACACGGCGAAGAAAGACCTCGACGGACGTGATCATAATCCGGACGGCTACACGATGTGGCTGGCAGGCGGTGGAACAAGAGGCGGAACAAAGTATGGTGCAACGGATGACCTCGGATACGCGGCAGTCGATGGCCGAGTCCACGTTCACGACCTGCACGCCACAATTCTGCACTTGATGGGCCTTGACCATACAAAACTGACGTACCGCTACGCCGGGCGTGACTTCCGACTCACCGACGTGCACGGGCGCGTCGTTGGCGAAGTACTTGCCTGATACCGGAATCTGATTGTCGAAAAGCTCTCGCTGAATCAAAGGATGCCGCCGATGTTTCATCGCCGTGAAATGCTGCAGGTTGGTTGCTCGTCGTTCTTCGGCGTCGGGCTGACCGGACTGCTTGAACGACAGGCGGCCGCCGCTGCATCCGGAGCAAATATCAATCAGCGGGCAAAGTCCGTCGTACTCGTCTTTTTGACCGGCGGCGGAAGCCACATCGACATGTTCGATCCGAAGCCCGATTCGCCCGAAGTCAAAGGCGAATTCGCCCCGATCCAGACTCGCGTTCCTGGTCTGGAGTTCGGCGAGCTGATGACGGGACTCGCCGACCGCGCGAATCTGCTATCCGTCGTCCGATCAATGGCGCACAAAGACAACCGGCACCTCTCGGGAACTCATAACACGCTGACTGGTTCGATTCAGAAGTTTCGTGGCGATTCGAACCAGGACAAATCGCTTAACCGCGGCGACTGGCCGTGCTACGGATCGGCGATTGACTATCTTCGCCCCACGGCTGACGGTCTGCCCAGTCACGTGACGTTGCCCCATCCGCTGATCGAAGGAGCGTTGGTCTGGCCCGGTCAGCATTCCGGATTTCTAGGAACGCGATTTGATCCGTTCGTACTTAAGGACGATCCGAACAAAGACAATTTCAAAGTCAACGGATTGAGTCTGATCGAAGGGCTCGACACCGACCGAGTCGTGAAGCGGCGAGCACTTCTCGAACAGGCATTTCCAACCGAGCAGACTCTTGCCGATTCCGCGTCGGGCCGTCGCTTGTCCAGTCAGTTTGAAACGGCCTACTCAATGCTGACATCGGGACGTTTGAAAAAGGCGTTTCAAATTAACGAAGAATCTGAAGAAACCCGTGAACGATACGGTCGAAATCGGCTCGGGCAGACACTTCTGCTAGCTCGACGAATGGTTGAAGCTGAGGTGCCGGTCATCCAGTGCAACATGGGCATCGTCCAGTCATGGGACACGCACGTTCAACATTTCCCTCGTCTGAAGAACGACTTGCTTCCACAAACTGACGCGGGCGTGAGCGCGCTGCTTGATGACCTTGTCGGTCGCGGCCTTCTGGATCAGACGCTGGTCATAGTCGTGGGTGAGTTTGGCCGAACACCAAAAATCTCACCGCTTGCCGGACAAACAGTTCCCGGTCGCCACCATTGGGCTCATGGATACACTGCTGTGTTTTCCGGCGCCGGCGTGCGAGGCGGGCAGCTCATCGGCAAAACGGACGCAACGGGTAGCTATCCGGTTACCATCCCCTGGACGCCCAGCGACATCGGCGCAACGGTCTACAACTCGCTGGGCATCGATCCAGACTCCGACATCCACGACCGCCTCGGCCGGCCGGTTCGACTAAACCAGGGCAAGGTGATGGACGTCCTGTTTTCCTGACGCACTTGCAGGAGAGTTGAACTTGCGTCTGGCGGCGGTTCGAGTTTCTACACCTGCCACCCCAGTTGGCGGAGAGTTCTTAGCAGTTTGTATCGACGAAGAATACCGGACGGAATCGTCGCAGTATGCGACGACGTCACTATGCGAAGTTTTCCGATCAGCGTGCAGCTCATCTTCACAACATCGTCACGGCCAATCACTAAAACAAAGCCACGTCGGCTCCGAATTGGCCAACTCGCGTCGTCAAGAACTTCCGCCGGTAAATCTGACAGTGACATCTCAAAGACACCGTTGTCAGCCGGCAGAGGCTTACCGACTCGACCAGTGAACAGCGAAGCCAACGAGAATGGAGCCATCCCTGTCACCAGGTAAATCGCTTTTTCGGCCGCTACTGCCTGCCCCAGGTATGGACCAGTCTTATCGACAGAAAAGAACAGGCTGAGTGTTTGATATTGTGGCACTGAATGACTCTATTCGAAGGCTTAGTCCTTGTTCTGCCCTCTTCCGAGAACACGATTCACCAGTATCATTACTGATAGCGACGTCGTCGATAGACGCTGAACAATGACAAAGGCCGGTCACGCGAACCGGCTTCCACACGTTTACTAAATTTTTCGCTGCAGATGGATTTTCGATGCAAGCTACACGCCATCTTTTTATGTGTTTACTGAGTGTCGCGACCGCCTTGAGTTCCATGAACGCTTGGGGACAGGACGCCACTTCAAACATCGCTCCATCATCAAGGGGTGTTCGAAGTCTGAGCTGGCCAAACTGGATGGGGCCCCAGCACGATGGAATTTCGACAGAGAGCGGCTGGTCCGCGGCGTGGCCGGAAAGTGGCTTACCAGTGAAATGGACTGCGGAGTTGGGCACCGGATTCAGTTCTTTCAGCGTCGTCGATGGTCTTGCTTATTCGATGGGGCATTCTAACGGCCAGGAAACAGTGTGGTGCCTGGATGCGAAGAGCGGCCAGAAAATCTGGTCTCACAGTTACCCAGCCGTTTTGAACCCCAACCTCTACGAAGGCGGACCTGGTTCGACGCCGACCGTGCATGGCGACATGGTCTTTACGTTGAGCATCGACGGCCGACTGATCGGCTTCGGACGTAAGACCGGCGACATTGTCTGGAAAGTCGACCTTCAGAAAGAACTAGAAGTCGGAATGCATGAGTGGGGGTTCAACTCGTCGCCTTACATTCTGGGAAACCAGCTTCTGCTTGAATGCGGTCGCGTCGTTTCATTCGACTGGAAGACGGGGCGAAAACTCTGGCAGTCAGCTCGACATCGCGCAGGTTATGGGTCCGTGCGGCCGTTTGAACACAATGACAAGGTGCTGCTGGCTTCACTCGACTGCGAAGGATTGAGAATCAGCCAGTCGAACGATGGCTCTGAAGTTGCATTCTCTCCGTGGCCGTCACCATTTGGAACTAACTCAACGACGCCCATCATTGTGAAGGATCGGATCTTCGTTTCGAGCGGGTACAACGTCGGCAGCGTAATGTTCCGACTAACCAACGAAGGACTGGACCAGCAGTACGCTCATCGAAATATGAGGAACCACTTCAACAACAGTATTCTCTACAAAGGGAACCTGTACGGCTTCGACGGGAACTCAAACCTTGGCCGCGTCGTCCGCTTGACCTGCATGAATTTCGAAACTGGCGAAGTGAATTGGAAGCAGGCTGGACTGGGCTGCGGCGCGTTAATCATTGCAAACGGCCACCTGCTGATTCTTAGCGATCATGGAGACCTGGTTCTCGCCGATGCCTCTCCTGACGGTTTCAAAGAAATCGCAAGATCAAGATTTCTTGAGGGGCGTTGCTGGACGGCTCCGGTTCTGCTCAACGGCCGAGTTTATGGTCGAAATGCCGCAGGGCGAGCCGTCTGCGGTGTGCTTCCAAAGCAAACTCCATAACACCGCAAATCACTGCTACTAGCGAAGGAGTCGCTACAGTACGATATCCTTTATTCACGTATCATCGCTCCCACACACGTTCGGAGAAACATTCTTGTCACGCAGCAAGCCTGACTTTGATCACACACCTGCTTCGGTGGTAACACCGGATACTTGCTGTCTGGGACCTCGCCGCTGCTCCGTGTGCTTCGTTTTTCTTTTGATGCTTTGCGTTTCCTCCCTGCTGCCCGCGCAGACTTGTGACGCCGCTCAGTTGCCGGGCCGAACTGCAGCAACAGGCCTTGATACCAGCGTCCCCATCGCGGCAGGTCTGTTCGATTTTCCGTGGGGCATTAGCGATGTCCCCAAGGCACTTAGCGAAAAGGTACGGCAGATCGATGATGACAGGAGCTTCTTCGAACTCCGTCTGAAGTCAGCGCCGCCGTACGCGACCCAGTCAAAGATTCACGCCGGTTTCCACAGTCGATTTGTCGCAACTCCCAACGAGATTCAATGGGTGCAGGTTGATCTCGGACGACAGTTTCCGATTTCGCGAATCGTGATGGTGCCAACTGCCGTGCAACGTGAGAACGAGATCGTTGAGGGCTACGGGTTTCCTGTCCGGTTTCGCGTACAGGTTTCAAACAATCCTGAATTCAAAGATTCCGATCTCGTCGCCGACCACACAAGCAGCGATTATTCCAACCCCGGCCGGTACCCAGTGCAATTCCCTGCGCTCGACCTTGTAGGGCGTTACGTTCGGATCACAGTGACAGGCCATTATTCTACGAACGGTGGCCAGGCATTCTTTGCACTCGGCGAACTGATCGTTTTGTCCGGCAATCGAAACGTCGCCGCGTGGCGACCTGTCCGGGCTACCAAATCCGTTGAACGTACTGGCCGATGGTCTCGTGAATACCTCGTCGACGAAGTTTCAATTCTTCCGTTGCCGATGGGCGTGTCCGGAAAACTCGTGTTTCCCAGCGAAACTTATGGTTTCCTCTCGAAGCCGTCTCCGTCTCCGAAGACGTCCCAATGGGTCCAGGTCGATCTCGGAAAACAGATAGGGATCGACGAAATCCGACTGGTGCCTTCACGGCCTCCCGATCAGGCCGACATCCCTGGGTGGGGCTTCCCATCGAACTTTAGAGTCGAAGTCGCATCACAACCAGACCTGGCCGACGCTGTCACCTACTGCGATTTCTCGGAAGTCGAGGTTCAGCATTGGACGGATCGGCCACTCGTCATACCTGCGGAAACTCGGGAGATGTTTTCACAGCAGGGAATCGGAAGACGGTGGGAACCGGAACCTGAAAATTACCCTTCTGAGCCAATCACTGGCCGCTATGTTCGTCTGACCGCAACACGACTTGATTCGAGAATCGAGCCTCACTTCCTGGCGCTCGCGGAGATCCAAGTATACGCCGGAGATACTAACGTCGCCTTCGAGGCAACGGTCACTGCTTCCAACGCGGCCGACAAGAAAGCAGGCAAGCGATGGAGTCCCGATTTCCTGGTTGACGAATTCACGAGCCGGACGCGGCTACTGGAATACCCGTCATGGCTCGACAAACTCGAAACCAGACGCTCAATGGAGCTTCGGTTGATTGAACTGACAGCCGAACTCGATGAGGAAGTAACCCGTGTCTGGGTAAAGTTCGGCGGTGGATCGACGGCAGCAGTCTTCGTCTGTATCACGATGCTGGCATGGATCAACTGGCGGCAAGGTTTACAGCCGAAGATTCAAACGGAGCTGCTTCGGACGCAAATTGCCAGTGACCTGCACGATGACATTGGCAGCAATCTGGGCATGATCGCTCTGCTCTGCCAGACGATGAACCATCGCGAAGGAATTCCCGCGGAGCTGAAACCTGATCTGGAAGAAATGCGTGAAGTCGCACTCGAAACCAGCGACGCCATGCGTGACATATTGTGGCTTCTCCGAACTCCGACATCGCAACTCGAAGAGTTTATTGGTCGGCTGAGAATCACAACAAATCGACTTATGTTGAATTGCGAAACCCACTTCATCAGCCCTCAGGAATTGCCCGATACGACGATCATTCTGAGCTGGCGAAGAAACGTTTTTCTGTCATTCAAAGAGGCACTCCATAACGCTGCTCGACACAGCAAGGCAACTTCAATCACGGTTACAATCGACATTGATGAAGATCGCCTTAAAATCACGATCACCGACAATGGGGTCGGGTTTGACTTTGACCAGCGCCGTGACGGACTTGGAGTCGGCAGCGTCACAAGAAGAATGGACCAGATCGGCGGTTCTGTCAGCTTCGATTCAACGCCCGGCGAAGGAACCAGCGTTGTCCTCGATGCTCCGTTTCACCAATTGCGATATATTCCACGGTTGTGGCGACGACTGATCGCCTTCCGCAGAAAAATTTCACGCGTCACTACATTCCGAAATCGAAAATAATCTCAAATGTCTGAAGCCCCTGCGGACACGACTAATAAGCCAACTGCCGTCTGGCTGTGTGAAGACAACGAAAGATTCCGGCGAACATTGTGCTCGGCGATTAACCAGATTGACGGTCTGAACTGTGATCAGTCACTCGGGTCTGTCGAAGACACGCTAAGCCGCATTGGTGAAGCTGGGGCGCCAGACGTCCTGCTGCTTGATATCGGTTTGCCCGGCATGGATGGAATTTCTGCGTTGCCATCATTGAGAGCTGCCGCGCCCGGCACGAGAATTGTCATCCTGACCGTTTTTGACGATCACGACAAAGTCTTTCGCGCGGTGTGCGCTGGTGCTGATGGTTACTTATTGAAAACGTCTACGGTCGAACGAATCGGCGAGGCGATTCAGGAAGTCGCCAGCGGCGGAGCATCGATGAACCCCGAGATTGCCCGGAAAGTTCTGGATGTCTTTTCCGGCAAACGCGAGAAACAAAGCGGCCCGGCTTTGACGGACAGGGAAACCGAAGTGCTGCGGCACGTCGTTCGAGGGATGACTAAGAAAGAGGTTGCGGCCGAGCTGGACCTGAGCCGCCACACAGTCGACTCGCACCTGCGCAACATTTACCAGAAACTGCACGTCAACAATCGAGCCGGCGCCGTGGCCGCAGCTCTTCGCGAAGGTCTGGTTTAACGCTTGCCAGCAAGTTGATCTTCATCAACAGAAGCAGAATCACGAGCCGTGTCGGCCGTGTCAGACTCGCTCGCTGACTGCCCGATAAAATTCGTAATGCACGCGAGGAATGCTTCTCCATAATCGGCAAGGCGTTTATCTCCGACACCGTGCACGGCACGAATGTCGGTCAACGAAGCCGGCTTAATTCTCGCGAACTGTCGCAGCGTTTCATCGGTAAAAACGATGTACGCAGGAACGCCAACCTGAGCTGCGAGGTCTTGTCGTAAAGTTCGTAGTTCGTCGAAGAGTTCCCGGTCGACACCTTCCCAGCTCGTCGTCTGGCGAGTAACTCGCTGACTAAGCTTCGTCTGTGAATCGCTGCTCTTAAGCAGTGTCGGAGCCACTTCGCCGCGAAGCAGTTCTCCGCCGCGGGTACCGAGAGCCAGCACGCTGTATTCGCCTTCTCGGATCAGAAAATCCTGCGAAACCAGTTGCTCGATCCAGTCGCGGATTGTCTGCACGGGTTGATCTTCCAGAATCCCGTACGTCGTCAGACGGTCGTGACCGTTGCTGCGGACTCGTTTGTCTCGCGAACCTTTCAGAACCATCGCGGTGTACTCACCACCGTACCGTTGCCCCTGCCGAACGATGCTGGAGAGGATCTTCTGGCCAATAACCTGAGCACCGTCGACAACATTCAGCTCGCCGCTACAGACATCGCACGCACTGCAGGAGTCAGACTCAAACTCCTGCCCGAAATATTCGACCAGGCTTCTATGTCGGCACCGAATCCCCGTGCAGTAATCGACCATCGCCCGAAGCGTCCGGAAAGAAGAATCGCGATTCTTCTTCGCTCCCTCTTCGATGTTCGCTTTCCATCGGTAATAGTCACCCATTGAGTAAAACATGACACAATCGGCATCCAGGCCGTCCCGCCCTGCTCTGCCGCTTTCCTGTTGATAGTTTTCCAGCGACTTGGGCATGCCACAGTGAATAACGTAACGCACGTTGGATTTGTCGATCCCCATTCCGAACGCCACCGTAGCCACGATCGTGTCGCATGACTCCTGAATGAAGGCTTCCTGATTCTGACTACGCTCTTCAGCATCCATCCCCGCGTGATAAGGCAGCGTCCGAAACCCCTGCTTATTGAGTAGTTCAGAAAGCTCGTCTACGGCCTTTCGACTCGTGCAGTAGATGATGCCGGACTCGCGTTTGTGCCGGCGCAGAACCTCGCGAACCTGAGCCATCCGGTCGTCCATTCGCTCGGCTCGAAAAAACAGATTCGGCCGGTCGAACGAGCCGACGATCATTTTAGACTTCTTGAGCCCTAACTGTTTGATAATGTCCGCTCGAACCTGCTCGGTCGCCGTCGCGGTGTAAGCGTGCAGGGCTACTCCTGGAAAGTGTTTTCTCAGCTTCTTCAGCGACCGGTATTCCGGGCGAAAATCGTGGCCCCATTCGCTGATGCAATGCGCTTCGTCGATCGCGAAAAACGAAACGTCCGCGCGTTTGAGAAACTCGATGGTCCGATCCTGAACCAGCCGCTCCGGAGCGATGTACAGGAGTTCGAGCTGTCCGGCACCGACCGCATCAGCAACTCGTCGCCGCTCGTCATGAGTTTGCGAACTATTGATGAACGCAGCCGAAATTCCTGACGTCTTCAAACTGTCGACCTGATCCTTCATCAGCGAGATCAGCGGCGAAATCACGATGGCTAGACCGTTGCGGCAGACTGCGGGAGCCTGATAACAAAGTGACTTCCCGCCACCTGTCGGAAGAACGACAACTGAATCCTGATCGTCCAGTACGCAAGTCATGGCCTCCTGCTGATTCGGACGAAACTGCTCGTACCCCCCAGTGCTTGTTGAGTGCTTCCAGCAGCTCCATCCCGTACCCCTCATCCCTTCTTGTCCGAATGCCGCATCGATGCAGCTTCCAATCCGTCGACGGTAAACCAGCGTTGCCCGAATTCAGCACCGGCGCTGGTTCTGCCGGAGCCGGGATTGTCGCAACGAGGAAACGACTTCGCTATCGTGTCGCCAATCTCGAATGGGCCGTGAGATGTCGACAACTGCAGGATTGTCCAAATCAGCTTATTCAGCCGTGAAAACTAACGAATCCCGCAGTTCAGGACGAACAAAAGCGAGCATTCTCAGGTTTTAACACCAGCCACTTCTCGGGCAATCCACATTCTCAACTGACGCATCTTCAGGAAACAGCATGCGAATTCTTGCGATCTGGGATAACGAAGCCGAATGCGACCTCGTATCGATGTACCTCGGCATCGACGACAACGAAGTCACCGCAACTCCTGGCATTGAACAAGTGGAAGCGCGTCTGGAAGCAGGCGGCGAATTCGACATTATTCTGATGCCGATCGACCTGCCCGAACCGGAAGCCGGATTCGAAGTATTTGGCCGAATTATTGAACGGTTTCCGGGAACCCCAATCGTGGGAGCCTGCCAGCCGGCCGACGTCTTCCGCATCGTCCGGTTTATGGCAAACGGCATGAGTGCCTACGTTATCCGAGACGCTGGCGGCGACTACATGTTCATGCTGCAGGCGATTCTCGACAGCACTGTCGACGCCGTCCGAGCCGCCCGAGAAGAACAAATCTCAGCCAAGCTGCGAGAAGAAGTCGAGTCCGTTCGCAAGCTCCAGGAATCGGTTATCCCGAAACACCTGGAAGCTCCGCACGGCTACAAGATCGTCGGTCGCTACGAGCCATCACAGATTCGCGTCCTCGGCGGGAGCCCCGTAACGATGGCAGGCGGAGACTACTACGACGTCTTCACGCTGCCGGACGGTAAGATCGCTCTGATCGTCGGCGACGCATCCGGACACGGCATGAAAGCCGCCATGTCGATCATGACGATGCACACGCTGATGCGCATGATTCGAACTCAGAAATACAATGACACCTCACACTTCGTGCAGGTCATTAACCAGCAATTGTACGAGCAGGCTATCGTCAACGAAGAAGGCGGTTTTATCACTCTGCTTTATGCGATCCTCGACGTCGAGAAGCAGGAACTGCAATGGACTTCCGCTGGCCACCCGCCGCCGATTCTTCAGAACTACGAAACCGGAGAGGTCGCATTTCTGGGTGACGAAGACGCTGGTGGATTGCCACTGGCCGTCATCGAAGAAGCCGAGTACGAAACATACCACTCGCACATTCCCAACAATATTCGAATGCTGATGTTTACCGATGGGCTGGAAGAAGCATTTCCTGCCGGCATGACAAGTAAGCACGATCAATTCGGAAACGACGGAATTATGGAGACGCTTCGGCAATCAAAAGATTTGAATCTTGACGACGCACTGCAAAAGCTGTTCGACGATTCAAATGCCTACACCAAGGGCACCGGTCGACACGACGACACGTCAGTCGTCCTGCTGGAACGCTTCGAAAAGGAATCCTGAGAGAATTCTCACTGCGAGTCCCTCATGTCCCGAACCATCCTGTCGCGATACCTTGATCCCGCAACGCTCAGCCGAGTAGCAAAGCGGCACGTCGAGCCTCGCGGTCTAGTGATGGGAAATCTGGCCGGCGCGCACAAGTCACCAATGGCTGGCTTTGCGGTTGAATTTGCAGGTCATCGTGAATACGTCCCCGGCGACGAGCCGCGTCACATTGACTGGCGGCTCTACTTCACGCGAGACCGTTACTTCATCAAGCAGTACGAGATGGAGACGAACTTCGTCGCCCACCTCGTCCTCGACGTCAGCGCATCCATGCGCTACGGCGACGCCGATCAGCAGAAACTTAGTTACGCCGCCAGCATGGCCGCGACTCTCGCGTTTTCGATCGCGCAACAGAACGACAAGGTTTCCCTGGCAACGTTCGACGACCGGGTCCGGGGGTTCATCCCTCCCAGCAACTCGATGGCCCAGATGATTCGCATGTCGAGTCTTCTGGACGAAGCCGACCCGGTCGACAAGACCAACATGGCGATCTGCCTGAACGAACTCGCCGGCCGTATGCAACGTCGTGAGATCGTCATGATCTTCAGCGACTTCTTCACCGACCTCGAAGAACTGGAACCCGCCCTGCAACTGTTGCGGTTTTAACCAGCACGAAGTCGTCCTGTTTCAAGTCATGCACCATGACGAGGTCGCTTTCGAATTCGACGGCATGGTTCGCTTCGACGGCCTGGAAGATCCCGACCAATACCTCACCCAGACCGACGACATCCGTCAGGGATACCTCGACGCCGTCGCCGAGTTCCGCTCGAAACTCGGCGACATCTGCCAGCGAAACCGCATCGAACACGTCGAAGTCGACACCAGCCGCGACATCGCGGAAGTCCTGATCGACTACCTCAACCACCGCAGCCTCCTCAACCGCGGTCGGTAACTGCCTGTTACAAAGTCAACAGGCCAGACCAGAAGACGCAGCGACGACCTTCCGGCGTCGATGATTTCGAAGCAGACCCTAAATTTGCAATGCGTTTTCGTGTCACGTCTCCCTGCTCTCGACGAATGTCGTTTTCATCGGCGGATTCACATCTGAAGTGCAACGGATCAGAACTCAGCTCTGGTTCGGACGGGATGGGCTTCGAGGCGGTTTACTGCTGGAAAGTGAACACCGCAGGGAGTTGGATAGTTGTGCGAACAATGCACTATTCAACGGAGAACCTGCGATGCCGTACCACCAGCTTACTCTTGAAGAACGCGAAGTCATCTCTCAGTTACATTATTCGGGCACTGGTCCGACAAAGATCGCTCAGCACTTGAATCGTTCTCCGTCGACCATCAGTCGCGAACTGTCTCGCAACAGGGATTCGGAAGGCTATCGAGCCGTGGCCGCTCAGGAACGAACTGCCCGACGTCGTCGCGAGCGTCCGCTCATCCGGAAGATGGACGATCCTTTCATCAACGAGTCAGTCCGTAGCGGATTGTCTCAGGAGTGGTCACCGGAAGAAATCGCTGGCCGGATGAAGCGAGATTACCGCCGGACACAATCGAGACGAGTGTCGTATCAGACGATCTACCGCTGGCTGGAGACCTGCGAATACCGCAGCCATTTCCGCTCGTTCCTGCGTCACGGTCGTTATCGCAAACGTCGGGGCATTGACGGACGAGGCCGCATCAGAAACCGCGTCAGCATCGAGCAGCGTCCGGCAAAAGTCGATTCACGCCGCCGCTTCGGTGACTGGGAGGGCGACACGGTTCACGGTGCAGATCACTCCGGCATGATCATGACCTGTGTGGAACGCAAGAGCGGATTTTTGATCACAGCAAAGATGAAAAACGGCACCAGCGCCCGGCTGAACGCTGCCAAAGAACGAGCGTTCCGCATCATCCCGCCAACGCTGCGTCAGACACTGACCGTCGACAACGGCAAGGAATTCTCCGGCCATGAACAACTGAGCAAGCGTCTGCAGATCGCCATCTACTTTGCACACGCCTACTCCTCGAACGAGCGAGCAACAAACGAAAACACCAACGGCCTGCTGCGTCAGTACTTCCCGAAGAAGACCGACTTCCGAGACATCTCACACAACGCCCTTGCACACGTCACGAACCGGCTCAACAATCGACCTCGAAAGAGACTCAACTATCTCACTCCACTCGAAGTTCTCACAAAAGCCGGCTTTGCACTTCAGATGTGAATCCGCCATCCAAAACGCCCACCAAGGTGATAACTTCGTCGCGATGTTCTTCCGAATTCGCTTGTTGTCTTCGACTGAAATGATCTCGTCGTCATATGGTGGCTCCCACTGCTTCATGGTTGACGCGTAGACAAGATCTCCGCCAATTCCGGGTTCCATACTAATACGCATAGTTCTCTCGCCCTCCGTGTAAAGGAGTAAGGCTCCATTTACCAGTCGAATCTGACAGGGGATTTTTCGTATTAACATCGCTTCTCTGATCTGTATCTTTTAAGCCCTAGAGCGCTGGAAATATGTAATAGAGGATATCAATTCCCCTGCCCGTCAAAGTTGCTTGCTCCATCGCAAACACACTGGTTGCCCCAACACCAGTGATTGGAACGGCCGCTGAGGCGCTTGTTATGTTACTTGCGAATACTCTCGACCCAGCTCTCCAAAACGGGTAGAGAAGCGGTCTCGTGAATGGTGCAACAGTTTGAACTTTTGTAAGAATTTGACCACCTACAGTCATTTCAAGAACCATCCCCCCTTCGACTGCCGCAATACGAGCGCCTTTGTCTAATAGGCCACCGGTCCAAATTACGCCGTGTCCTGCGTGGGCAAATCCGTAATACATGACACCGTTAATTGCCGCCGTAGTTGCCGCAATCTGCAACGGATATCCGATCCATGGACCGATCTTGTCGTGAGACCAGTTGAACCACTCGTCATGTCCATACGTGGCCGTGTAGTTTGAACTAAAATCAAACGCACCAAAGGTGAGGATGTCGGCGCCACCAACCATTGCTCCGCGGTATGAATCGTATGCCGTTCCGTCTGAAAAACGTGCTCCACAGAGTACCAGGCAGGTGCCACACGGTGAACTCGGACGCCCAGTAGTAATCGTTTGTCACTCATCTGTCCTACCCCGGAGCCGCACCAATGTCAGAGCTCATATTACCGGCCATTGGGCCGGCTCCACCTGGAGTGGTGTAAGAGGCTGACAAAGAACTGGATCTGGGTTGTTTGATTATGCGGTGTTGTTGAGGATTCTGAAGCAGATGGCAGCGAGTGCCAGGTTGTTCCAGGCGTCGATGATTGTGGCGTGTCTGTCGTAGCGGATTCTCATTCGTCTCAAACCTTTGATCCAACTGATGGTTCGCTCGACCACCCATCGCTTTCGTCCAAGCTGGCTGCCGTGAGGTTCTTTGCGGCGACGGATGAGTGGTGTGATGCCGAGAATTCTCAGGATGTCGCGTGTTCCTTCACTATCGTAGCCGGCGTCGGCATAGAGAGTTGCTGGATGCACACGAGGGCGACCGGGCTTTCCGCCAATCGTCGGAAACAACACAACCGTCGACAGTATCTGGCAGTGATCGCTGACGTTGGCAGCGGCCGACTGCATCACCAGAGGAGTCCCCTTCGCATCGACAAGAACCGTGTATTTTGTGCCTGGTTTACGGCGATCAACAGGGCTGGGACCGCTGCGGTCGCCGCCGCCGAAGGCTCGGACCTGGACCGAATCGATCATGACCGTTTCCAATTGAAGTTCGTCTTTCCGCTGCAGTTCACGGAGAATCAAACGATGAACTTTCTGCCAGACGTTCGCTTCCTGCCACAACTTCAGTCGCGTCCGAGCGGTCTCGCCCGAGCACCCCATCTCGCACGGTACATCTTTCCAACGGCAGCCCACAGTCAACACAAACCAGATCACCTTGACCACCGTCGCGTGATCAATCGGCTTGCGACCGCCTTGAACTCCCGGTGGTGCTTGCGGTGGCAAAAATGAAACCACATAGTTCAAAAACGCATCCGGCAATTGTGCATCCATGATTCACTCCATTGATGATCGGGGTTGAATACGATCATCAGGCGCAAATCTCATGCCGTTTGTCGGATGCTTCTCAAGTCAGTTCTTTGTCAGCCTCTTAGCGAAATTTCGAGAGTGGAGCGGCCGCAGTGTCGGCGGTGAATCCACCAAGCAGATAGGATTGACCAGGCGGCCCCGAGGACGGACCAGGCAATCACAACGGGGTCGTCGAGCGATGAAAGTTGTAGAGCGGCGGCTTGCCATTCGGACATCTCATCGAGATTGAGGTCGTGTTGTTCGGCGGCAACCCCCTGAGCCAACGTAGTTAGTTCGGAGTCAATGTCTTTGGCGGACTGACGGTCCTCGTTGATAACGTTGGTGGCGTGCGACGTAGCAGCTCCCAGATAGCTATGGACAAATCCGTTCCAGAAGTTGGAGTAATCGTCAGCCTGAATTTTGGCTGCGTCAACTCCGTCGTCGGCCATCTGTTTCCACGCGCTTAACGCATTCTGGACCGCATTTTTTATGTCCGTAGCGACCGCGTCACCCCACACAACTCCTGCCGCCGCAGTCTGGCTGGTCTGTAGCGTCGCAGCAGCGGCGACCTGACTAACAAAAGCCGTGTTTGCGTTACCTAAGTCGGTCGCCAATTGGGTAGACTCACCCGCGACGTTATTCATGGTCGTTTGAATGTCGCCCGCCATGCTCCCGATGTAACTTTGATTTGCGGCGGCTTTGGCGGTCATGGCGTTTTCCGCAGCAGTGGCCATCGAGTTGTAATACGCGGTCCACGCTCCTGAAACGGCGGCCTGGTCGGGATCGCCGGAGAAAGCGGCCGTGTATGCCAAATCAACCGCGTTGTTGAAGGTCTGTTAGGAATCCAGCAGGCCAGACCAGAAGACGCAGCGACGACGTTCCGGCGCCGAAGATCTCGCGCCGACTGCAGAATTGCTTGAGCCGTGTTTCGCTTGCCCCGAGCCAGACTGCCCTTTCTTCGACAGGCCAGTAGCGTTGAAGCCACTCATGTCAGTTGCATCTGACACCTTCGACCCGAAGGGATACTCATCCACCGGCCTTTTGATCTTTGCAATTTCTTTTCTCAATCTGAATTCGCCGTTGCACTGTGTGATATTACTTCATACAGTGCATCTATCGCATGGACAAAGAGTGAGGGAGCTGTCTGGTGCTGATCAATGTGGACTTTAATAGCGGCGAACCTGTCACTCGGCAGGTAATTGCCCAGATTAAATGGATGGTTGCGACCGGCCGACTGGCTATCGGTGAAAAGCTGCCGTCCGTGCGGGAACTCGCAAAGCAACTAAAGGTGAACCCCACGACGGTAAGTCGCATCTACGCTGAGCTGTCTGCCGAAGATGTCATCGTTCTGCGGCAGGGACAGGGAGCTTTTGTGTCATCACGCCCATCGACGGTCACTCGAACGCAAGCAAAAAAACAGTTCGTGAGCTGGTCCGTAGAATGCTGTCAGAAGGAGTCCGATTAGGACTGAGTCATGACGACATCCGGCAATTGATTGAGAACGATATTGAAAACCTTCGGGAAACAACCGATGAATGATTCATTGATTTCAGCCAAAGAGCTATGTCGTGGATTCGGCCGCACCGAAGCCGTGAATAACGTTAACCTTGAAGTGAATCGTGGCTCGATTCACGGGCTTCTAGGAACGAATGGTGCCGGCAAAACAACGTTGATTCGAGTACTGATGGGACACCTTTACCCCGACGGTGGCGATGTCGACGTTCTGGGAAAACCGCCACGGCAGCACGATACAGAAACACTACAACGAATCGCGTACGTCTCCGATCGAATGGAGTTGCCATCTCGACGGTGCCTGACCGACATTCTCAGACTGAATCAGCGTTTCTTCCCGAACTGGAACTCGGAGCTGGCGACACGTCTGACGGACGAATTCGGGATCGACCCGTCAGTCGCCTTCTCTCGACTGTCTCTGGGACAGAAACGTCGCGCTGTCCTGCTGCAGGCAGTTTGTCAGGGAGCCGAACTGCTGATTCTCGATGAACCGCTCTCCGGCCTCGACGCGATCTTTCGTCGACAATGCCTGGACATGCTGCTGGCGGCCACCGTCGAGCATGGTCAGACAGTGCTGATTTCTTCTCATCTTCTTCACGACGTAGAGCG